>NZ_JACSJJ010000003.1:0-1203852 GCF_014349165.1 Hymenobacter sp. BT491
CCGCCCGTTCGACTTGCATGTATTAGGCCTGCCGCTAGCGTTCATCCTGAGCCAGGATCAAACTCTCCATTGTATAAATTACTTGCTGCCTTTGCCGAAGCAAAGACCATGTCGAGTGCTGATCTTGCTCATTACTGACGTTGTCATTTAATTCGCGTCGCTTGGTCTTATTTAGTATTCCTACATTCTGGTTGCCCAAAAGCGGTAGTATACTTACCATTCGTTCATTCCAAACATTCAAAGAACATGAGCTTCTTTCTTTTAAAGAAGCAGAGCGGCTACTTATTTAGCCCTTTTTTAATCTTTTAACCGAGCGTCTTTTCGTTCGGGGTTGCAAAGGTAAAAACCTTTTTAAACTTTTCAAATAAAGGGGAGAATTTATTTTTAATCCCTCAATTATTGTTCCCTTATGCAAGCTGGGGTGCAAAGGTAAAAAACTTTTTGCTGTTTAAAACAGCAAGCAGAATTTCTTTTCTTTTACCCGCATCCTTTCGATTTGGGAGTGCAAAACTAGAACATCAATTGATGATTGTCAAGAGTTTTTCTTGACTTTTTTTCGATCTACTTCTTAAGAGTACTAGTAGCATCTTTTTGTTGGCCGATTGCCAAAACAGGATGACAAAGATACGGCGAGTCCTGATGATGTCAAGGCTCGCCGTATTCTTTTTTCTAGCTCAGATGAAGAGTACTGACTCGGTCAGGACCTACACTCACAATTCGGATAGGCACTTGTAGCTGTCCCTCAAGGAATTGCAAATACTGCTTAAGCTCTATAGGCAACATTTCAGGATCTGAAATATTTTGCAACTCAGTACGCCAGCCGGGTAATGTTATGTAGACTGGAGTGAGTGTTTCAAGCAAGCTTAGGTCTGGGAGTTGCGTGGTTTCTTCTCCCGAAGGAGTAAGATAATGCGTACAAACCTTGAGCTCGTCGAACTCGTCGAGTACGTCTGCCTTCATCAAGTGGAGTTCAGTGACTCCGTTAAGCATGATGCTATAGCGTAGAGAAGGTATATCAATCCAGCCGCAGCGGCGTGGACGACCGGTAGTAGAACCAAACTCACGGCCTGCTTGTCTGATCCGCTCCCCTATTTCATCATGTAATTCGGTAGGAAATGGTCCGCTTCCCACGCGTGTGCAATAAGCTTTGCTAATGCCATACACACGATCAATGTGAGCAGGAGCAATGCCTAAGCCTGTGCAAGCTCCTGCTACAACAGTGCTGGATGAGGTAACAAACGGATATGTGCCGAAGTCAATGTCCAACAGTGAGCCTTGAGCTCCCTCAGCTAATATGCGTTTGCCTTGCCGAAGAAGATCGTTGAGCAAGTATTCGGTATCGGCTAAACGAAGCGTACGTAGGAAGTCAACGGCCGAAAAGAAATCATCTTCAAACGCCTCGATTTCTAGTTCACGGCCGTGAAAAGCGGCGAGCTTAGCATGGCGGGCGACGGCCTCTGCGTAACGCTCCCGAAAATTAGGATGCAGTATGTCTCCTACTCGCAAACCAGTCCGGCCAATCTTGTCTTGATAGGTCGGTCCGATACCCTTCAAAGTTGAGCCGATTTTACCGCCGCCACGAGCTTCTTCCGAGATACGATCGAGGGCACGGTGCGATGGCAGAATAAGCTGAGCCTTTTTTGAAACGTAAAGATTACGAGAGGCATCTATCCCTCTATCGGTAAGCTTCTGAAATTCAGCTCGGAATACGACAGGATCTAAGACGACCCCATTGCCAACAACATTTATAATGTGCGGATGAAAGATGCCGGAGGGCACTTGGTGCAGCACATGTTTTTGTCCGTCGAAGGTAAGCGTGTGTCCAGCATTCGGGCCACCTTGGAAACGGGCTACCACATCGTAAGTGGGGGCTAAGACATCGACAATTTTGCCTTTTCCTTCGTCACCCCACTGTAATCCAACAAGTACGTCAACGGGCATTAGCTTACGGCTTTCAGTTGTTGAGCGGCCGTTACGTCGTCGTCCGCAATCGTGAAAATTGAATTTAGCTTGGTGATGAGTAGCAGCTTACGAATATGCTCGGAAGGATTGATCAGCACTAACTCCCCTCCTTGGTTGCGAAACTTGGTTAGGATCGAAACCAAGACGCCAATACCGGTGCTGTTGATAAAGCGTACGTTTGACAAATCGACCGCGCAGAGCGTGATAGCGTCGCCGAGGTGGTCATTTACAGTTTGGAGAAGCGGTTGGGTATCGGGGCTACCGATCAGGTCGCCGGCTAGGCGGACGTACAGGATGCCATTTTGCAGGGCAGATTCAGTTTTCATTCAGCTTGAGAACGGGCAGCGGCTTTGGCGCGGCAATCGCCGCACACGCCGTAAAGATTTAAAGAGTGGTGCAAGATATGGAAATTCAAAAGGTCGCCGACCATCGTCTGGATACCGTGAATGCGTGGGTCGCAGAACTCGACTACCTTATGGCATTCGGTGCAGATCACGTGGTCGTGCTGCCGGTAGCCATAAGATTTCTCGTATTGGGCAAGGTTTCGACCAAACTGGTGCTTACTTACCAAACCGTGCTCTACTAGCAAATCGAGAGTGTTATAGACGGTTGCACGGCTTACTTGCAAGCCCTGCTCCTTCATGCCGGCAAACAACTCCTCGACATCAAAGTGGCCTGTACGCGAATAGATTTCTTCCAGAATAGCGTAGCGTTCCGACGTTTTTCGCAAACCTTTATTTTCTAAGTAGGCGGTGAAGATTTTTTTCACCTCTTCATACTTCTCTTGGTCAAGCATTTTGCACCATATATATAAGGAGTGGCAAAGGTAAGCATTGCAACAGCATAAGTCAGATAGTAACTAGGAACCACTTATTTTGATTATTTATATAAACATCTGATAATCAACTGTTTATATAAATACTCTTAATACTAAGTTATTCCCTCACATACTTTATATACCACCTAAGACTTTTATTGGCTTAAGAATCAAAACGCTCGACCCCTAATACGCCATTCACCCTAGACAGGCGCTGAATGAGTTTATTGAGATGGTCCGTGTCATTGACAAATACCATGATCTGGCCTTCGAACATGCCGTCGTTGGAGTCGATGGTGATGGAGCGCATGTTGACTTTCAGGCTGTTGGAGATAATTCTGGTAACGTCGTTTACCAAGCCAACTCGGTCCGAACCTTTGATGCGGATACCAGCTAAGAAAGCCAGCTCCAATTGATCAGTCCATTTGGCGCGCACAATGCGGTTGCCATAATTAGACATCAGCTGCACAGCTTTAGGGCAAGACGTCCGGTGAATGACAATGCCCGTCTCTGTTTCAAAACCGAATACATCATCGCCCGGAATCGGGTTGCAGCAAGGTGCTATGGTGTAATCGAACTTGTTGGTGTGCTCTCCGATCACCAGCATGTCAGCCCGCACCCCACGGATCTTTTGCACTTCCTGGTCAAATGCCTTGGGCTCAAGCCTAGACGGCTGCCGTGGCGATGCCGTGGCTGAGTCGAACAGGTTTTCTTTGATTTCGCGCCCGTCGATCTGCCCGACTGCCAACCGATAAAAAAAGTCCTGCGGATTGTAAATGTTAAAATGGGTTAGCAGGCGGTTGAGGTTATCGGGAGTAAACTCTACGCCAAGCAGTTCCAGCCGCTTCTCGACAAGAAAGCGGCCATCTTCGGCTTTCGTGCGTTTGTCGTCGCGCAGGTAATCTTTAATTCGGGTACGTGCTTTCGATGTGATGACGTATTGCAGCCATTCCTCGGTGGGGCGCTGTTTTTGCGAGGTTAAAATCTCGACTTGGTCGCCGTTGCGCAGTTGATAGCTTAGCGGCTCCAGCTTTTGGTTGACCTTTGCGCCCAAGCATTGCAGGCCGATATGCGTATGAATTTCGAACGCGAAGTCTAAAGCCGTAGCCTTATCCGGCAGAATTACCAGCTTTCCTTTGGGCGTAAAGGCGTAAACCTCTTTCACGAAAAGGTTCTGGCGGAATTCATCCATGAACTCGAGCGCACTTGAATTGTTCGTTTCGAGCATCTCGCGCACCTTGTTGATCCAGGCTTCCAAGCTGGATTCGGGCTGTACCGAACCAGTGTCCTTGTATTTCCAGTGGGCAGCGTAGCCTTTTTCGGCAATGTCGTCCATGCGGCGCGAGCGAATCTGTACTTCCACCCACTGGCCGCTGCGCGACATTACGGTAGTGTGCAGGCTCTCATAGCCATTGGCTTTGGGGGTGCTGACCCAATCGCGCAGCCTATCGGGGTTGGGCTGATAAAAATCGGTAACGATGGAATACACCTGCCAACACGCTGCCTTTTCCTGCTCCTGCGGCACATCCAAGATTACCCGAATAGCAAACAGGTCATATACCTCGTCGAACGTGACGTTCTGTTTGCGCATTTTGCGCAGTATGGAGTAGATGGACTTGGGCCGGCCTTTGATCTCAAAGTCGAAGCCTTGCATCTTCAGCTCTTCATCAATGGGCGCGACAAATTCTTTGATGAACCGGTTACGCGCACTACGGCTCTGCCGGACCTTATTTACCAGCTCGTTGTAAACCTCTGTATCAGTGTATTTTAGATAAAGATCTTCCAACTCGCTTTTTATCGCATATAGCCCGAGGCGGTGTGCTAGGGGCGCATAGAGGTAAATGGTTTCGGAAGCTATCTTGAGCTGCTTGTGGCGCGGCATCGAGTCGAGAGTGCGCATGTTGTGCAAGCGGTCGGCAATCTTGATCAGGATCACGCGTACATCTTCCGAAAGCGTCAGCAGCATCTTGCGGAAGTTTTCGGCTTGCTCGGAAGTGCCGTATTCAAAAACGCCCGAAATCTTCGTCAGGCCATCGATGATGCGGGCGACTTTGGTCCCGAATTCGCGCTCCACGTCGGAGATCTCCATCGGCGTGTCTTCGACTACATCGTGCAGCAGCGCCGAAACGATGCTGGTAGTGCCCAAGCCGATTTCCTCCACCGCAATCTGGGCGACGGCCAGCGGATGCAGGATGTAGGGTTCGCCGGACTTCCGGCGCATGTCTTTGTGGGCCTCCAACGAAGTGTTGAACGCTTTCTTGATGAGTTTGGCGTCGTTGCCGTGCAGGTAAGGCTTGGCCGTACGGAGCAGACGACGGTATTGCCGAAGGATCTCGTTACGCTCTACTTCGGGATCAATGAGGGTTGCCATGGGTGCGAATCGGAGCCGGGGCTCCGTGGTGATATCTGCTAAAGTACGAAAGCACGGAGAGGTTTTGCCGCGCTTTACTGGGTTTATAACATGCGGGCGGCCAGAAAAGATCTGGGTTTGGAGCCAACCAGCCGATAAGGTTGCTGCTCATTTTTTTCTGTTGTTTGAATTTCAAGCCTCGTTGCTTAGCTTTGCGCCCCCAAGGCAAACGGCCTTGCATGCGGATGTGGCGAAATTGGTAGACGTGCCAGACTTAGGATCTGGTGCCGCAAGGCGTGTGGGTTCGAGTCCCTCCATCCGCACTTTATTCGTTTTTGCTTTAGCAAGAACAACACCCCAAACCCTCAACCCACCCGTTGGGGGTTTCTTTTTCAACGACATTCGATTTCGTTTACCCTTAACCGACGACCCGTTTTGGATATTACCCTCGACAAGAAAGACGACCAGCTGAGTGCCATCCTGACAGTTCACCTCACCGAAGCTGACTACAGCGCGGCCGTAGAAGAGAAGATCAAGGATTACAGCAAGAAGGCGCAGCTTAAAGGGTTCCGGCCGGGCAAAGTACCACCGGCACTGGTGCGGAAGATGTACGGCAAGAGCCTGCTCGTCGAAGAAATCAACAGCATTCTAGGCAAAGCTGTCGATGGCTACATCAAAGAAAACAACATCAAAATCCTGGGTGAACCCATTCCGATGGAATCCAGTGTGGATTTTGACGCGCAGAAAGATTTTGATTTTCAGTTTGAACTGGGCCTGCTGCCTGACTTTGAGCTGCCGGCTGACCAATCGTTAAACGTAGACCGCCATCAGGTAGCCGTTGACGAGAACACGCTGGGCGAAACCTACGAGCAGCTCGGCCGCCAGTTTGGCAAGAGCACCAACCCCGAAGTATCCGAGGCTACTGATTACCTCTACGGTAAGCTGAAGAAAGCCGACGAAGAAGGCGAAGGCAAGACTGTATTGCTGCCAATCAACAAAGTGAAGAATGGCGCTGACAAGTTTGTTGGTGTGAAGTCAGGTGACACGATCACTTTCGATCTAAAGGATGCTTTCGCAGGTGACGCTTCTGCTATCGCGAACTTCTCGGGCTTGTCGAAGGACGAAGCTGCCGAAGTGAGCGGCGACTACATGCTGTCGGTAGAGAAAATCAACCGTACGGAGCAAGCTGAATTCGATCAGGAGTTGTTCGACAAAGTATTCGGCAAAGACATCGTAACGTCAAAAGAAGAGTTTGACGAGAAGGTACGTGCTACGGTACAGGAAAACTACGACCGCGAATCCGACAATCTGGTTAACCGTCAGATTATCAATCAGATGGTGGACAACACCAAAATTGAGGTTCCGAAGGAGTTTTTCAAGAAGTGGCTGGTACGCGCTAACGAAGGCAAGCTTACCCCCGAGCAAGTTGAGGAGCATTATGCTGACTATGAGCGCGAGCTGAAGTGGTCAATGATCCGCAACAAGGTGGTGGAAGAGCAAGGCCTGAAAGTATCGAACGACGAAATCGTAGACCGTACGGTGCAGAAGTTCATGGGCCAGTTCAACATGCCTGATATGGACGAGGAGATGCAAGGCCAGATGCGCACTTTTGCTGACAGCTACCTGCGTCAGGAGAACGGTAAGAACTACGTAAACGAGTATGAAGCCATTCTGGCAGAGAAAGTACTCGAAAACCTCCGCGGCAAAGTTGTTGTTAACGACAAAGAGATTTCGGCTGAGGACTTCCGCAATCAGGCTGCCAGCTAAACGTTGGCGCCCGGTTTTCTAACCAACAAAAAAGCCCTTACTTGCCGTTAGGGCTTTTTTGTTGCCCTGCCGAATCTGTTTTTGACTCTTTCTTCTCCCACAAATTTTATCATGCTGAATAAACAAGAATTCCGCAAGTTCGCCGTCAAAGGTCAAGGCCTCAGCGGCTTGGGTGTCGACCAGTACCTGCAACATATGGAAGGTCAGATGACCCATTCCATAACGGGCATGACGCGTTCGGTAATTGAGGAACGTCCCACGCGTTTTGCCGAAATCGACGTGTTTTCGCGCCTGATCATGGACCGCATCGTGTTCCTGGGCACGCCCGTAGACGATTATATTGCCAACATCATCACAGCACAACTGCTCTTCCTCGAGTCAGCGGACGCGAAGAAAGATATCCTGTTGTACATCAACTCACCGGGTGGCTCGGTGTACGCTGGCTTGGGCATCTATGATACCATGCAGTATGTGAGCCCCGACGTAGCAACTATCTGCACAGGCCTAGCTGCTTCGATGGGTGCGGTACTGTTAGCAGGTGGCGCCAAAGACAAGCGTTCGGCATTGCCGCATGCCCGGGTCATGATTCACCAGCCTTCTGGTGGCGCACAAGGCCAGAGCTCGGACATCGAGATCACGGCCCGCGAAATCCTGAAGTTGCGCAAGGAGCTTTACGACATCTTGGCTCAGCACACCGGCAAAACCTACCAGGAAATCCACGACAACTCGGATCGCGATTACTGGATGCGCGCCGACGAAGCCAAAGAATACGGCCTCATCGACGAAGTATTAGAGCGGAAAGCGGCTCTTTAATTTGCCTTATGCAACTTTAGTAAGTTGCGTAAACTCTTTGTTACAAGCCCGTTTTTGGCCTCAAAACCAAGAACGGGCTTTTGTATCTTTAAGTAGAAGCCTCTGCACGGAGCAACTTTTTTCTGTGCAAAGGGCGTTTGCCTTTTCGTACCTTTGGGCGGAGCTTTCTAGCAGTAAGTTTCCCCTACCCTATCCTGAGAATATTTCTACCAATGGCAGATATTACGTGCTCCTTCTGCGGTAAGAGCAAAAAAGACGTCTCAGTCATGATTTCCGGCATCAACGCACACATTTGCGAGCGATGCGTGGGTCAGGCTCAGCAGATTTTGAACGAGGAGAACAAGATTCGCTCGAACAGCAAAACTCCGAAGTTCAACCTCGTGAAACCTCGCGAGATGAAGGAGTACCTTGATCAGTATGTGGTAGGGCAAGATGAAGCCAAAAAGGTGATGTCGGTGGCCGTATACAACCACTACAAGCGCCTGATGCAAAAACCTGCCAAGGACGATGTTGTGATTGAAAAATCGAACATCATTATGGTAGGCGAAACTGGCACCGGTAAGACATTCTTAGCCAGAATGTTAGCCAATATCTTGCAGGTTCCTTTCTGCATTGCCGACGCTACGGTGCTCACCGAAGCCGGTTATGTAGGCGAAGATGTAGAAAGCATTCTGACACGCCTGCTGCAAGCAGCTGACTACAACGTAGAAGCTGCAGAGCGCGGCATCGTTTACATCGACGAGATCGACAAAATCGCACGCAAAAGCGACAATCCCAGTATCACCCGCGACGTGAGTGGCGAAGGCGTACAGCAGGCTATGCTGAAGCTGCTGGAGGGCACTACCGTGAACGTACCGCCGCATGGTGGCCGCAAACACCCTGAGCAGAAGATGATTACGGTAAACACCGAAAACATCCTGTTTATCTGCGGGGGCGCTTTTGTGGGCATCGACCGCATCATCAAGAGCCGCCTGAACGCCAAGCCAATTGGCTTCTCCAAAACCATGCTGGAGGAGAACATCGATACGGGCAACTTCCTGCGCTACATCACGGCACAGGATCTGAAAGCGTTTGGTTTGATTCCCGAACTGATTGGCCGCTTACCTGTACTTACCCACCTCAACCCGCTGGATCACGCTACACTGCGCAAAATCCTGACCGAGCCGAAGAACTCCATCGTGAAGCAATACAACCGCTTGTTCGAGATGGAAGGCATTCAGCTCACCTTCTCGGAAGAAGCGCTCGAATACATCGTGGTGAAAGCCGATGAATATCGCTTGGGGGCCCGTGGCCTACGCTCGATCTGCGAAAGCATCATGACGGATGCCATGTTCGAGATGCCTTCGGCACCAGATGTCAGCGAATTGGTGATTGACCTGGATTACGCACAGAGCAAATTTGAGAAGTCTTCTCTAAAGCAATTGCGCGCTGCATAAATAGTTTATAATCAATCAATTACAACAAAAAGGCCAACCGTAAGCGGTTGGCCTTTTTGTTGTTAGAGGCGGGTTGGTTACTTATTCAAATAGCCAACCATCAGCTTAGCGGCATTTTGAGCGGCGTTGCTACGACCTAATTTTTCGCGCAACTCCGCATAACCGGCTTTTTGCTGGGCCAAGAAATCGTCGTCGTTGAGGATTCGCTTTAGCTCCTGCACTAAGTTTCGGGAGTTAAAATCACTCTGAATCAACTCTTTCACGACTTCTTTGCCTGCAATCAGGTTGACGAGGGAAATGTAGGGAACCTTGATTACGGCCTTGCCGATAGCGTACGAAACAGCACTGGTACGGTAACATACAACTTGGGGCACATCAAAAAGCGCCGTTTCGAGCGTGGCTGTGCCGCTGGTGACCAAGGCGGCTGTGGCATGGTGCAGCAAGTCGTAGGTTTCGTCGAAGAGGATGCGGACGTTGTTACGCTCGAAATTGCGGTAATAATTGGGATCGAGGTTGGAAACAGCCGCGATCACGAACTGATAGTCTAAGAATGGCGGCAGAATGGCTACCATCTCGTAAAGCATCTCTTCGATTTCCTGCTTGCGGCTGCCCGGCAATACTGCGATGATAGGCCGCTGAGGGTCAAGCTGATGCCGCACAAAAAAATCGGACGACGGCTGGTGTTCTGCCACGGCATCGACGGTCGGGTTGCCGATGTAATCGACATCGTAACCAAAACGCTTGTAGAACTCCGACTCGAAAGGCAGAATCACGAACATCTTGTCTACCAAGGCTTTCACGGTATGCACGCGGCCCTGATTCCAGGCCCAGATCTTGGGCGAGATGTAATAGAACACCTTTAGCCCCTTCTGCTTGGCAAATTTGGCTACCCGCAGGTTAAATCCGGCGTAGTCGACCAGAATCACGACGTCGGGCTGGTAGGCCATGATGTCGCGCTGGCATTCCTTTAGATAGCCGCGGAACTTCAAAACGCTGGTAGCAGCCTCCCAGAAGCCCATGATGGCCATTTCCTGGTAATGATGAACGAGCGTGCCGCCTTCTGCCTGCATCATATCGCCGCCCCAGCCCCGAAATTCGGCTTCTGGATCTTGCTGACGCAATTCGTGCATCAGGCGCGAGGCGTGAAAGTCGCCGGAACGCTCCCCAGCAATCAGATAATATTTCATTCGTAGAACTGTGAGCTAAAAATTATGAATTATGAACGCCGGAAACCGAAGTGCGGACCTGCCGCGGACTATCTTTCCAATTCATAATTTTTAATTGGCCTCGCCGTAGTATTCTACGAAGTTGCGAGGCGTTTCGTAGAGCTTGATGCAATGCAGCTGCGCGGTCGTGATGCGCGGCAATTCGCGGTAGAGAATTTCCCAAAAAGCCACTACCAGGTTTTCGGTGCTGGCCAGTTTGCCCTGCATGAAAGGCACGTCGAGGTTGAGATTTTTGTGATCTACCTGATCTACAATACTTTCGCGAATCACCGAGCTGAGTTGCTTGAGGTCGACCACAAAACCCGTTTCGGGGTCGGGTTGGCCTTTCACCGTAATAATGAGGTCGTAGTTGTGCCCGTGCCAGTTGACGTTGGCGCAGGGGCCAAACACCTCGCGGTTGCGCTCGTCGGACCAATTGGGGTTGTGCAGCTTGTGAGCGGCGTTAAAGTGCTCCTGACGGCTGACGTAAATCATTTGTGCGGGGTCTTATACAATGAGGGAATTAAGGACTTGGCTGTAAATTCGGCCAGATCACAAGCATTTGATTATCAAATGCTTATACCTAAAACTTCTTTGCTTTAGGTCCTTAAATCCCTTTTCCGCAGCAAATATACAAAGAACGGTACGCCGAACAGGGCCGTTACCAGCCCCACAGGCAAGCCGGCAGGCGGGTAGAGCAAGCGCGCCAACAGATCGCAAGCGAGCAAAAAATTACCACCGAGCAGGGCGCAAAACAGCAGGTTGGCCCGTCCGGTAACGCCCAGCAGCCACCGCGTGACGTGCGGAATGGTAAGCCCTACAAACCCAATCGGTCCGCACAATGCCACTACGCAGCCTGTAAGCGCCGAGGCCGTAATGACCAGCAGCCATCGGGTGCGCGCTACGTTTACGCCTAAGGCTTGGGCGCGTTCTTCGCCTAACAGCAAGATGCTCAGGTCTTTTTGCAAAAACAGAAACAGCACCAAGGCAACTACCAAAGCCACGGCCGGATAGGGCAGCAAATCCCAGCCGGCTCGCTCGAAGCTGCCCATGGCCCAGAATACGACCGTCCGGAGCTTGCCTTCGGCAGTAGACCGAAACGTCAGCAGGCCGCCCAAGGCCGTGGTGAGCGAACTGACGGCTACTCCAGCCAGTAGCAGTTGCGCCGGAATGAGCTGCCCGCGCTGCGTTCCGAGCACGACTACTACCAGCGTTGTGACCAGCCCGCCTGCCAAAGCGGCCACGGGAGGCAGATAAAAGCCCGCCAGCGTAAGTGTATTGAAAAGTGAAAAGCAGATAATAGCGCCTAAGGACGCGCCCGATGCCGTCCCGATCAAGTAAGGATCGGCCAGCGAATTATTGACCATGGCCTGCATCAGATAGCCGCTGAATGCCAGCCCACCACCGGCCAAAAAGGCCAGAAGCAAACGCGGCAACCGCAGTTGCACCAGCACTAGCTGAGCCGGATCGGCGGAGTTGTATTGCGTTAAAGCCTTCCAGATCAAGGCGTAGCTCGTGTCGAAGCTGCCAATGCGCAGGCCCGCTGCCATGAGAGCAGCCGTGAGCAGCAGGCTCAGCAAAATCCAGGGAGCGGCAGAGCGATTCATGGTTTCTGCTGGAGCAACCGCTGCAATTCGCGCACCGACTCGACTACCCGTGGGCTGGGGCGTTCCATCAGGTCGCCGGTAATGGCAAAGACGCGGCGTGTCTGGTAGGCTTTGATGCGGCGCAGCTCTGGGTACATCCGAAAAAAAGTACTGTCCAGTTTGCCAAAGCGGCCGCCCAGCAGCACGTCGGGGTTGAGCTTAAGAATGTACTCGCGCGTGAGCGCCGGATACGGCTGGGCAAACTTCTCCGTCACGGCGTTCTCACCGCCTGCCAGCCGAATCCGGTCCGTGAACAGTGTATTTTGCCCATACACGTAAATCGGGTCTTGCCAAGTGATGGCCAGCACCCGCGGAATTGGGCCAGTAACAGGCTGGTTGCGTTTTATCTTTTCTAATTCCGCACTCAGCGAATCGGTGAGGTGGCGGGCTTGTGGCTCGCGGTGCAGAATGCGCCCCAGATCACGCAGACCCCGAAAAATATCCGTAACCCGCTCATAACGTTGATAATATACGGGCACGCCCAATTGTTGCAGGCGGGCGGCATCGTCGAGGGAAGTGATGCCTTCTATGGTAAACACCACATCGGGATGCAGGGCCACCAACCGCTCCATATCGAGCGGGTAGCTACCAACCACGGGCTTTCGGAGCACAGCCGCCGGATAGTTGCAGACTTGCGTACGGGCAATGATACCAGCCGTATCGGCCACCGCATACAGCATCTCCGTCATGGAAGCTGCCAACGCCATGATGCGTCGCGGCTGCGCGGGCACCGTCACACTACGGCCCAGATCATCGGTGAGCTTTTGGGAAGCGGCAGGAGCCTTTGCAGCCGGTTTCCGGTCGGGATGGCAGGCAATCAAGAGCGCAAGCAACGGCAGCAAACGGCGGAACGAATGGAGCATGCAGCAAAGATGGCGAAGTAGCCGAAGCTTTTGCAGCCCCAGCCAGTCCGACTTCTGCAACAATGTGGGCAATAAGGCCGGCGCTCGCGCAAGTCCAAACGTACGCTACAGAGCTTTTACCTACTTTTGGATCAAAATTACTGCCTTATGATCGTCGTCACCGGCGCGGCCGGCTTCATCGCCAGCTGCCTTGTTACCCGCCTCAATGCCGCCAATTTCAATGATATCGTGGTGGTCGACAACTTCACCGTTGAGCGCAAGCTCATCAATCTGAAAGGCAAACGCCTGTCGGAATACGTCGACCGGGAAGAGTTTTTTGAGTGGCTGGATAAAAACCACGAACAGGTCGAGTTCATCTTCCATATCGGAGCCCGCACCGACACCACCGAGCAAAACCGCGACGTGCTGAATGTGCTCAATCTCGACTACTCGAAGCAGATGTGGCTGGCTTGCTGCCGTTATCAGTTGCCTTTGGTATATGCCTCATCAGCAGCCACTTACGGATCGGGCACACTCGGTTACTCCGACGACGACGCACTGCTGCCCCTATTGCGGCCGCTCAACCCCTACGGCGACTCGAAAAACGATTTCGACAACTGGGCAATTGCGCAGCCCGAAAAGCCGTTTTTCTGGGCGGGGCTGAAGTTTTTTAATGTGTACGGCCCCAACGAGTACCACAAGGGCCGGATGGCCTCCGTAATATTTCATGCCTTTGAGCAAATCCGCCGCACGGGGTCCATGCAGCTGTTTCGGTCGCACAACCCCGATTATGCCGATGGCGAGCAAAAACGGGATTTTGTTTATGTAAAAGATGTGGTGGAAGTGTGTTTCTTCCTGATGCAAAACCGCAAAAACTCCGGTATCTATAATCTGGGAACGGGCGAGGCGCGCACTTTCATGGATCTGACCCTGAATACCTTCGCCGCCCTCGACCGAACTGCTGACATCACCTTCAAAGACACCCCGGAGGACATTCGCGATACCTATCAATACTTCACGCAGGCCGAGATGCAGAAACTGCGCAACATTGGCTACGACAAGCCCTTTACGCGCCTGGAGGACGGCATAAACGATTACGTACGCAATTATCTGGTGCCAGGAAGCTACCTGTAATCGCTCGGTTACCTTCTGCCCTACCTCTTGACCGCCCTGCGGTTTTAGCCTATATTAGGCTACCAAGGCCTCACATTGCACTTTTGTTATCGAGCCCGACCGTATTCTTGCGGTCGGGTTTTTATTGTTGATCTTCAATTTTAGAAAAGCACTTTCTATAATATTTCCATGAATTTATATTAATAAATATTAATTAGTGGTTTTACCGTATCCCCTCTGGCTTACCTATCTACACAAGCACAGTGCAACGAAGAACTATAACTATTCTTGGCGGCGGCTTCTCAGGCTCCATGTTAGCAGTGCAGCTGGCACAGCTACCCGGTGGCCCTTACGACTGGAACGTACACCTAGTCGAGCCGCGGCCGCTGCTGGGTCCTGGGCTTGCTTACACGGCACGCCGCCCAGAATATTTGCTTAACGTGCAGTCGGAGTTCCTGAGCCCGTTTCCAGATCAGCCAAACCACTTTGTGGAATGGCTGCAGGAAAATCACATGGCGGTATGTGAGGATCATTTTTGTCCTCGACAACTCTATGGGCGCTATTTGCAGGAAATGGTTTCGGCTATTTTGCCGAAGCCGGCTGCCAACGGCATGCAATTTAGCTGGCACCCGCAGGCTGGTGTTTTGGCGAAAGTTGCTCCTGACGGACAATCGGCTCAAGTGCGCTTTAGCAGCGGTCGTGAGCTGCGCAGCGATATGGTGGTACTGGCGCTCGGCAACTTCCCACCGATCGCGCCCACCGGCCACGGCGATCAGCATCTGGTGCATCCGCGCTATCATGGCAACCCCTGGGCACCGGGCGCCCTCCGCGACATCGGCCCCCAGGATTCGGTGTTGCTCATTGGCTCTGGCCTTACTGCTGTCGACATTCTCTTGGGCTTGCGCGACGATGGCCACCGGGCACCAATCAAGGTGGTGTCGCGCCATAAGCGTTGGCCAGCCGCGCATGTGCGTGCCGACGTATCCTACCCAAGCTTTTACGAAGCAGAGTTAGCCGGGCTCACAACGGTAGTGGAAGTGCTGCGGGTAGTGCGAAAACACGTGCGGGAAGCCGCCGAACAAGGCATTGACTGGCGCCCCGTACTCGACTCGCTCCGGCCCGACACCGGCAAGATTTGGGCGGCTTGGCCGTTGCAGGAGCAAAAGCGCTTCCTGCGCCACCTCGTTTCGCTCTGGACCGTGCTGCGTCATCGGAGCCCGCCACAGAACGCGACCATCGTGCGCGAAATGGTCGGGAAAGGATCCGTAGTGATGCAGGCTGGCCGAGTCAAGCAGATCGAAGAGCGCGGCGACGACCTAGCGGTACTGGTGGAAAAAGGCCAAACGCAGGAGTGGCTCCTGGCCCGCCACGTAATTTCGTGTACCGGTCCCTTGCTCGACTACAGCATAATTGCCGATCCACTGGTAAAGAGTATGCGCGAAGAAGGCTATTTGGTCCCCGACCCGTTGCATCTGGGCATTCTTACCGACGAAAACGGCGCGTTGCTCAACCCGAAGGGCGAAGCCTCGGAGTTGTTTTTCACGCTTGGCCCAAGCCGCCGCCCAGCTTACTTTGAGTCAACTTCGGTGCCCGAACTGCGCGAGCAAGCGGTGGCGCTGGCCCAGTACCTCGGTCAGAAAATGGTCATTGAACACGCACACTAAGCTATTTTACACAAGCACTTGATAACCAACACCTTGCAAAATACATAAAAAGAGAGGGCTCACATACGTGAGCCCTCTCTTTTTAGTAGTGGATGCGCAGCCTTTTCCTAAGCAGCCATCTCGTTATACATCGGGCGTACGACAGCCTCCTCGGCCGGAACAATCGGGTGCGTCAGCAACTCGTCGGCGTGGCGGCGCAAGGCGCGCATAAGCAGGTATTTGTATTTTTCTGCGTCGGCGAGCGCAGTCTCAATAGCCTGCACGGCATCGGCATAGGCTACCACAGGTTGCAGCTCACGGCGCGGACGACGAGCTTCAAAAACGTGGCCCTCAAGGTATTCAGCAGGATTTTTCATTTCAGCAACGGAGTTTCAACTGTCAATAACCAAGCTGGATATAGAACAGAAACTACCGCGGCTTCATTCCGATTTTTGCCAGAATAAATAAAATATTTCGGCGATACGATAAGCGTTTCTACTCGGTTATCCGCAGCACAAGCTTGCCGAATTGTTGGCCGTTGTCCATGCGGCGCATGGCCGCTTCACCGTCGGCCAAAGCAAAAACCTCGTCCACAACGGGTACCAGTTTGCTCTCCTGCACCAGGCGCACAAAATCAGCAAAATCTTGCTCGGTACCCATCGTTGAGCCCAACACGGAAAGCTGTTTCCAGAAGATTTTGCGGGCCGCAACCTGCGGGATGTCGCCTTGCGTAGCGCCGTAAAACACAATGCGTCCGCCCGGCGCAGCTGCGTCAAGCAACGCCCCGAAGCCAGGACCAGCCGCGCTATCAATAATTACGTCAAAAGGCCCACCCGCTTGCTTGCTTAGCGTGGCGGCCCAGTTTTCATCTTTGTAGTTAGCGCCTCCTTTTGCGCCGAGTGCTTGGGCACTCGCTATTTTTTCGGCCGAGCTAGAAGTCACCCATACTTCGGCCCCACGGGCCAGCGCCAATTGCAGCGCCAGCAAAGCCACGCCACCACCCACGCCCGTTATCAGTACCCGCTCGCCAGCCACTATGCCAGCGCGCGTGAAGGCGGCCCGGTAAGCCGTCGCGCCCCCCAGAGGCAAGGTAGCGGCTTGCTCGAAACTCAGATGCTCGGGCTTCGGGTGCACGTAGTGTGCAGCCACGCTCACGTACTCAGCAAACGTGCCCTGTTCGGGCAAGCCCAAAATCTTGAAGCTTTTGCCTTGCGCGCGCGGGTTGTCGCCCCAATCGTGGCCAGCATTGATGATGACGGCCTGCCCACGTAGCGCTTCATCCACCCCTTCGCCTAGCTCAGCCACAATGCCCGCGCCGTCGGACCCAAGAATGCAGGGAAACTTTAAGCCCGCATATTGCCCCTTCTGAATCCAGACGTCGCGGTGGTTGAGCGCGGCGGCGCGAAGCTGCACCAGCACCTCACCGGGTGCGGGCGTGGGAGTCGGAACGTCGCGGAGTTGCAGCGGTTGGTTGATGCCATCGAGGACAAGTGCCTTCATGTGTAAGGAGAAAAGGCTGCTGAGCAGCGATAAGAAGATTGGGAGTAGAACATGAAATCTGCGCCAGCACAGCTTTATTTCAGGAAGCGCTGGGTAAGCTCAGGAGTAGGCAGCATACAGGCTTCTTGACGGCCAAACCATTGGTAGCGATGGCGCGCCACGAAGCGGTACATCGCGTCGCGGAAGGCAGCAGGCAATACGATGCCCACGTACAGCAAAGGCCATAACCCGCTCATCTGACGCAAGATGCGCAGCACAGCGCCGGAGTGCGTGTACACGGTCCCGTCTTCGACCAGCACGATGGTTTCGGGCGTGGCAGCTACCGTAGTGCCGTGCGCGCTCAGCAGCACGCGAGCCGCTTCCGATTGCAGCGAGGCAAAGCGAAACCGCCCCTGTGCATCGTGCTCAATGACGAATTGCACGAAGCCATTGCAGAGGTTGCAAACGCCATCGAAGAGAATAGTGCCGGACGACTGGGCCATAGAAATCAAACCGCCTTTTTGATACAACAAGTGTAACGACAAAAGGTCTACACGCATCGGCGGTACGCGCGCTGAGGCAAGGAGTTTGATCAGGACAACCCTTCTTTGCATAAACTGTTGATATACAATATTTTACATAACAACGCTATTCTGTAGTATTCTGCTCGCAACCCATGGTGCAGGGGCTGCAGGACGGCAGATAAACCTGAGCAGACGGTGCCGTTCCGTAAGTACTGAATACGAATAAATCGCAGAAAATGCGTATTTCTTCGCCCCAATGTGTTGGGTTACTTCTTGATTATCTGCCGTATACATGGCCAAACACCAATTTCTCTGTTCTTTCCAATTCTTTCTTAGTTATGAAAAAATTCCAGGTAACCCTGATGGCCGCCGCACTTGCAGGCGCCTCCTTCGCAATGACCTCTTGTGGGGGCGACAAAACTAGCACGAGCGAGACTTCTACCGAGTCCAGCTCTTCTACCATGTCGGCTGATTCGAGCGGCTCTATGAGCAGCGACTCCAGCATGAGCAGCACAAGCGGCTCGACGACGGGCGCAACCGATGCCATGAGTTCGACCTCCGGCTCGACCGCTGGGTCAACTACTGGTGGTGCTACGGCCGGCTCGACTGCTGGTAGCTCGACGGCGGGCACTACAACAGCCGGCACGACAACCGGCAGCACAACTGCTGGCACAACCACAGGTGGCGGCTCTACGGCTGGCACGACCACAGGCGGCTTATAACCCTCTGTAAGCAAACACGTTAAGCACACTCAGAAGGGCGATTACCAGCGAAGTAATCGCCTTTTTGATCAGCGAAGATTCAGGCTAAAAAACAGTATAAACACGTACTGGTTTTCTCATGAAATCGGCGTCTGGAGTGAATGCTAACTACTTGCCTGAGTGAAAATTACGTATTTTTTCAGGCGGCATTTTGCAGCATTTTCTCAACGTTCTGCGTAGAGACAAGCCACTTCCATCTCGTCAGTTGCTTCGCGACTTATTTTCCTTTCCAACCACCACTTTCCAAAATGTTATGAAAAAGAACGCTTTTGCAATGTCGGGTGCAGCACTAGTTGCTTTGCTTCTGTCGACCACTTTGTCCATGTCTTCTTGTTCGAGCACGTCGCCGGCAGCAGGCAGCGGAAGCACCACTTCCAGCTCTGATATGGGCACAACCAGCGGCTCGACTTCAGGGTCAACCTCAGGTTCAACTTCGGGCTCGATGAGTACCACAAGCGGCGCTTCTACTTCGGGCGCTTCTACTTCGGGCTCGATGAGCACGACCAGCGGTACTACTTCCGGTTCGACCACTTCTAGCACCACCACGGGCTCGACCACTAGCAGCACGACTTCGGGCACGACCAGTGGCACCACGTCGGGCACTACGACTCGCTAATACAACCGATTCTAGGTTGAGCATTTTTCGCAAATGCTCGTAAGAAAGGCGGAAAGGCCAATTGCTCCGGATGCGAGCAGTTGTACTTTCCGCCATTTTCATATATAACCACTTCTGCCATAGCCATTTATGCTGCCTCGAGCACTGGCTTTTATCCGTCGTCCTTTTGTTGTTGATCTGCGCGCGCTGGCCATGCTGCGAGCGGGCATTGCAACCGTTATTCTGATTGATCTGGTTATCCGCAGTACCGATCTGGAGGCGCATTACTCCAACATGGGGGTGCTGCCGCTGCAGGTGCTGTACGAGCACGTCTGGAACCCCTACATGTTTTCGCTGCACACCATCAGCGGGTTGTGGCAGGTGCAGGCGGTATTATTTCTGCTGTCGGGAGCGTTTGCGGTGGCCTTGCTGGTGGGTTACAAAACGCGCCTGTCCACCATCCTGGCTTGGATCATGCTCGTGTCGGTGCAGAATCGCAACGTACTGATCGGGCAAGGCGGCGACGATTTGCTGCGAATGCTGCTGTTTTGGGGCATCTTTCTGCCGTGGGGCCGTGTGTATTCCGTCGATAGCAAAGACAAGCCCTTACCCGAAACCTACAACTACTTCAGCCCGGCCACGGTAGCATATATCGTGCAGATCGCGCTGGTGTATTGGTGCACGGCGCTGCTGAAAAGCGCGCCCGAATGGAGCAAAGACGGCACTGCCATCTACTACGCCCTCAGCCTCGATCAGGTGTTGATGCCCGGCGGGAAACTGATTTATCCTTATCCTATGCTACTGAAGTACATGACGTTGGGCGTGTACTACACCGAAATGCTGATTCCGTTTGCGTTGTTCATCCCCTTCCGCGTGACGTGGTGGCGGCTGCTGTTCGTGACGGTCATTTTCTTCTTCCACCTCGGCATCAGTCTTACGCTGTTTGTGGGGTTATTTTTCCTGATCAACTGGGCTTCGATTCTGGGCTTGTTGCCGCCCTTGGCGATTAACTGGCTCGAAGACAAGCTGTTGCCGCGAGCCAAACGACTGGGCCCGCGACTGGCCCGCCTGCGACCTCACTTGCCGGCTTGGCGCCTGCCCGTACAGATTCGCTTTGAAGCCACCGTGCACCACACCAACGAAAGCCGCGAGCTGCTGCGCTACGTACGCGACACCTTTGTGAGCGTGCTGCTGGTGTATGTCTGCTGGTGGAACCTCGACAGCATTGCCAACGAGAAGTGGCTGATGTCGGACAGGATGCGATGGTTCGGCTATTTGTTCCGCACCGACCAGCACTGGGGCATGTTTGCGCCGGCCGTGTTCAAAGACGACGGCTGGTACATTCTGGACGGCACCACCCCCACCGGCCAGCACATCGACCTCAACCGCAAAGGCCGGCCCACAACCGAGCAGAAGCCGCGTTCGGTAATGCGGCTGTTTAAGAACGACCGCTGGCGCAAATACAGCGAGAATTACCTCTTCATCGACAACATGTATATGCGGCCCTACTACTGCAATTACCTGTTGCGCATCTGGAACGAAGACAAATCGCATCCACCTGTAAATCACTTAGATGTGATCTACATGAAAGAGGTAACCCAGCCCGATTACAAACCGGTAGTGCCTACACACGAGAATCTGTGCTCGTGCGAAGTACCTACGCCTATTGCACCGCCGGCCAAAGTGGCAGCTGGGCAGTAGCAGCCTTTGGCGGGAAAACTGCGTTTGAGGTCTACAAACCGACCATCAAAACGCTATCTAGCATGCCAAATCACGCTAATCGGGCTACTACTCCTGCCCTACAGGCTGTAGTGCCCGGAGTTTGGGGCCTACGCAATGTCTTCGTCAACCTCTATTTTGTGCGCACCACCGAAGCCCCGACGGGCTCGTGGGTGCTGATCGATGCGGGCTTGCCAGGATCGGCGGGCAAAGTGCGCCACACCGCAGAAGCCCTTTTTGGGCCTAATGCCCGCCCCGAAGCAATTATTCTGACTCACGGGCACTTCGACCACATCGGAGCCCTCAAGTTGGCCGAAGAATGGGACGTGCCCGTGTACGCGCATCCGCTGGAGCTGCCTTATCTGACCGGCAAATCGTCGTATCCGCCACCCGACCCCACGGTAGGCGGCGGAGGCATGGCCGCGATGTCGGTGCTGTATCCTAAAAAGCCTATTGATTTGGGCAGCCGCGTGCAGCCCCTGCCCGCCGACCATTCGGTGCCCTTCCTGCCCGGCTGGCGCTGGATTCATACGCCGGGCCATACGGCCGGGCACGTATCGTTTTTCCGCGATTCCGACCGCACGCTGCTGGCCGGTGATGCCTTCGTGACGGTCAAGCAGGAATCGGTGACGGCGGTGTGGACGCAGCGCCAAGAGGTGCACGGACCGCCCGCCTATTTCACGCCCGACTGGGAACAGGCGCGGCGCTCCGTGGAGATCCTGGCCGAGCTACAACCGCAAGTAGCCGCCACGGGCCACGGCATCCCGATGCACGGCGACGAGCTGCGGCGGCAGCTGCAAGACCTAGCCAGTCACTTTCAGGAAAAAGCCGTCCCGGCGCATGGCCGCTACGTGCGCGAGCCCGCCGTGACCAACGAAAACGGCGTCGTATCGGTGCCACCCGAAACATCGGCCAGCTTGCCTTGGTGGGTAGCAGGTGCGGCGCTGGCCGGCGGCCTGGGGTATTTGTTGCTGCGTAAAAAGAAGCAACCCGAGGCCTACAGCGTGTATGGCGAACGCCTCAAAAAGCACAAGAAGTACGACATCCACGATTTATAGGCGGCGCTTACCTGGCATGCGTGGGCAGCGCGCCAAAAGGGCACCATGGTTTATCTGGTGCCCGCTGCTCGAAGTACTGCTACTGTTCCATTTGGCCTTGTAGACGCCGCTTGCGTATACCGTCCGTGTACCTTCTCCTTCTACTCCAAACACCTCTTTTATGAAACTGACACAGCGCTATTCGCTGACTTTGCTGCTGGGTGCTACGGCGTCGCTGGCCGCCTGCGACCGGGCTAACTCTCCCGGTACCGACCGCCAAAACGTGAACGATTTTTCCACGGCTCCGCCTGCCCGCCGGATTGAAACTGAGCAGGACAGTGTAAACGGCGAGCAAAACGTGCAAATGCCGGCCGGCAAAGGCTCCGCAGCTGACATAAACACCTCAACCGACGCGGCCCTCAACTCTGCCCCCGGCGGCAGCAGCGCCACCACGCCACAGTCGGCATCGGGCGCGCCAGCTGCTGTCAACAAAACGGTGCAGGGCCAAAACCAGAATGCCACGAAAGCGCCTTCCGAGAACAGCACGCAGGCAACCACGCCCGTCAATGATTCGAAGGCCCGTAACCAAAACGTGAAGCCCGGCGCCCAATAGGCTTATATACAACGATTTACAAAAAAGGCACGCAACTATTCCGTTGCGGGCCTTTTTTTTGCTTTAGCATATTGGTTTTCAACGTCTTTCAGCTTTTTATTTGTCCCCGGCGCCAAAAATCGAGGCTGTAGGGATTGTGATTGGAATACAGAATAAGCAGGAAGAAAAAGAGCCCATACACCATCTGTACGCCCACTGTGTTCCAGTCTTCGCGTAAGGAAGTTCCGAAGACAAGCACCATCATCAGGAGCATGCCGGCCGTGAGGGCATACCGTGTAAACAACCCCAGGATCAGGAGCAGGCCGATTCCGAACTCGATGTACGGCAGTGCCGACGCAAAAACACCAACCAGCGCGGCCGGCAGCCACGTGGGCTCAAACATCTTTACCATGCCGGCGCGCACCCCTTCCACTTTGGGCAGTCGGACGAGGCCGTGGGTCAGCATATTGGCGCCCATCAGCAGGCGGCCCAGCACGAAAGCCTGTTCGGGAGTGGTGAGTTTCATAGGATGGCCGGATAAAATTGGCTTGAATACAAAAAAGCCGGACGCTAGTTAAGGCCCGACTATTTTATAACTATTTATTAATCAAGATTTTATCTTCTTAGCTTTCGTTCCCTTTTTCTTTTTACCACGCACGTCTTTGGCAATGGCTTGGGCACTGGTCAGCACCAAGCCATCTTCGGCGAGGCCCCACACCACATCCGGAAAGCCGGTGGCTTTGTCCAGACTTTTGCGCAGGAACAGCGCCCCGAAGGTGGCCGCTACCGCCATTACGCCCCCCAACGCGGCTCCTACCGCCGCGTTCGCACCCTTGGCCTTATAAGCCGTTGCCCCAACCAGAGCGCCCGACAAAATGCGGCCGCCCAGAATCGCCGGGGCGGTGCGGTCGGGCATGCCGGGAAGTTTGTCGCCGATCATTTCGGCGCCGGCCGCTACTTTCAAAGTGGTTGCGGCAGTAGGCGTTTGCATGAAGCGAAGCAGCGAGCTACCCAACGCCGCCGAACGATTTTTCTGAAGGCCGTGGCTGAGCGCGGCGGGCGCACTCATGCTCCGCATACCGGCCAACGAACCCAAGGCTAGGGTTTGCCAAAATTGCTGTGACATAAAGCTTGTTTTCGTAGAACAATGAAGGGAAACCGGCTGCTTTTCAGGGCATGACCGCGTTTTCCGCGCCCAAATTGGGTGCGCTTAGCTTAAACGGGGCAGACGAACGTCCGGACGATTTATTTCTGCGCCCTGCTTATCAAACAGCTCGTTTGTAGTTAGCCCAGCCTTGTTCTATTCCTAAAATCGTAGGCTGAATCAGGATTTTTCGGAGGCATTTTTAAGTATAACCCGCAGGCCGCAACAAAAATCCAGTGTTTTTTCAGTGCGTTCAGGGCGGTAAGAGGGCTGCTCAAAGCCGTACAATACGGGAGATAAACACCTTAAGATCTTTCACCTTAACCCGTTAATCATGAAAAAAAAATGGATTCCTATCATCGCTGGATCCTTGTTATGCGCTACCCTTGCCTTTACTGGCTGCCACGACGATGACAATGGCACTGGCCCAACCACCACTACCAGCGGCACGACAGCAGGCACCACCACGGGTACGACAACCAGCACGACCGCAGGTACAACAACTACAGGTACTACTACTTCCGGCACGACCGCGGGCACCACTACCAGCGGCACCACGGGCACGACCACAACCGGTACGACTACTGGTACGACCACTACCGGTACCACAACGGGCACTACGACGGGTACGACAACCGGCACGACTACCACAGGTACCACTACCGGCACCACTACGACTGGCACCACAACCGCTGGTACTACTACAACCGGCACAACCGGCACAACCACTAGCGGCACGACTACCGGAACCACAACAGGTACCACGACGGGTACCACTACCGGTACCACTACTGGTACAACAACAGCTGGTACTACCACCGGCACAACCACCGCTGGTACCACAACCGGAACTACTACTAGTGGCACGACTACCGGTACTACCACAACTGGTACAACTACTGGCACGACTACCACAGGTACCACCACTGGTACTACGACCGGCACGACCACGGGCACGACGACTAGCGGTACGACTACCGGTACCACTACTTCGGGCACTACCACGGGTAGCACAACGAGTGGCACTACTGGCGGTAGCACCACCTGATAATTCTTGCATCATTAAAAAAGCCCGGCGCAGTTGCGCCGGGCTTTTTTGTTTTATCGCTTTATGATAAATATCTGATTAACAATTTTTTATCAACTATTTCTGTTTGGCGGCCCAGGCATCCATTTTTTGTTCGAGCACGGCCAGCGGCATGACGCCGTCTTTGAGCAGCTCGTCGTGGAAGTCGCTGAGCTTGAATTTGTTGCCTAGCTCCTTCTCGTAACGGCTGCGAAGCTCCCGAATCTTGAGGGCGCCCACTTTGTACGACAGCGCCTGCCCCGGAATGGCCATGTAGCGCTCAATTTCGGCAGTGGCGCCTTGCTCGTTGATGGCTTCGTTATCCATCATGTACTTGATGGCTTGCTCGCGGGTCATGTTTTTGGTGTGCATACCCACGTCCACTACCAACCGAATGGCGCGGTGAATTTCGTCGCCCAGCGCGCCCATATACTGATACGGATCGGTGTAGAGACCGAGTTCCTTACCCAACGACTCGGTGTAGAGAGCCCACCCTTCGATCATGGCACCGTACTCAGCAAAGCGCCGGAATTTCGGCAGTCCTTCGTTTTCCTGTTGCAGCGAAAACTGGTAGTGGTGTCCCGGAATGGCTTCGTGCAAAAACAGCGATTCCATGCCCGACGTGGTGTTGTACTTCGTGGCATCCAGAATGGGCACATAGAAAATGCCCGGACGCGAGCCATCCGGCGAACCTTGGTTGTACTCAGCCGAAGCCGAAGCTGCCCGGAAAGCCTCCGTTTGGCGCACTTCAAACGGCGTTTTGGGCGTGCGGCCAAACATCTTTTTCAAGTTTGGCTCCATGCGCTTGTGAATGGCTTCGAAGGCCGCAAGTACGTCCTGGGGCGTTTTGTAAGGCATAAACTTCGGGTTCGACTTCATGTATTCGAAGAACGCCGGCAAGTCACCTTTGAAACCCGTCTCGGTTTTAACGCGCTCCATTTCCGTGCGAATACGCTTCACTTCACTCAAGCCCGTCTGGTAGATTTCTTCCGGGGTCTTGTCGGTGGTAGTCCAGTACTTCACGTAATACGTGTAGTCTTCCTTACCGCCGGGGATTGCCGAAATACCTGTGGTAGAGCGCGTTTTGGGCAAATACTCGTTTTTCAAAAATGCCCCCAGCTTCTTATATGTCGGTACCAACTGATTGGCAATCGCGTCTTTGTACGCTGCCGTGATCCGTTTCTGATCGTCAGCCGAAACGCCCTCCGGAAACTTATTGACAGGCCCGTAAAATAAACTCTTCGTCGGGTCCGACACGACTAGCGCTTCCATCTGCGGAATCATTTTTACCACCAGCGCGCGCGGCAACACTACACCGGCCGCCATGCCCTTACGGAAATTGGCGATGGCCGAGTCGCTCCACACCGTAAAGCCCTTCACGCGGCCCAACCAGTTGTCGTAATCCTTCGCATTTTTAAACGGCTGAATACCCTCACCCGAGCCGTATTGCCCCATCGTGATGGGTAGGCCCCAAAACTGCTGAAAGGGCATCATCCAGGTATTCAGCTTCAGGCCGGCCAGCCGCATGTTCATCTCATACTGAAAGATGTCGTAGCTGATTTTGTCGTTATCAGACAGCGCGTTACGATCAAAAGACTTCAACCGCGTCTGGTAATTCGTGTAGAATGACTGCAGTGTATCGCGGAAGGCTTTGGTCTGGTCGTTGGGGAGCTGGTCGTTGTAGCGGTTGTCGCCTTGCGTGGTGGCGGCCAGCGGAAACAGCTTGTTGTTTTTCTCCCAGTAGCTGTCGAAAAGCGATGTCAGGTCTTTGTTGCTTTCGCTGGTGGCGCTGGTAGCAGCGCCGTTGCTCTCGGTTTTGGTCTGCTGGTTGCAGCCCATCAGCGTACATGCCAGCATCCCGGCAAGTGCTAGTTGTTTCATTTAAGATGAGGTTGAAGTGGAGCTTTAAAGCTAAGCAGATCCGGGTGCAATGCCGGCAAAGCACCCATAGAACAGCCGTAAAATCTTCTCCCCCTCTTGAAAGCGCCTCGGCTAAAACAGGCTTTGGTCTAAGTTATTCAACGCAAAAAGCCCCAGTGAAAAGGCACCGGGGCTTGTGTGCATTCCTGTAGGCTACTGCAAGGCACAAAGCGAGCTTGAGCGCTTGCTCCTGCTGCTTAGCCTACGGCAGCGGAATAATGATCGTCGAGGGCCTGATCCAGAGCGTGCCGAAACGCCACCAACAGCTTGCTACGCTCGGCATCCGGTGTGTTCTGCAATACTCGTTCGAACGTGGTACGGTACACATGCGCCATGAAGTGGGCCCCGTACGTGACAAAAAACTGGTCGTGAATCGTGTCAAAGGATATTTTTTCCGCCGATGAAATGGACAATGACAGCGCCAGCCACTGCTTTGCATTGTTGGCCAAGCTGAGTTGTAAATCTTGATCCATAAACTTCGGAGAAAAGAAAAAAGGAAATCGCCAGCCGCGTACTGTAGTCAAGCTGAAGCGTACGCAGCCCGGATGGCAAGTACCGTGCCCGCCTCGCCGCATACCGCACGAGTTTGGATCTTGCTGACAGCTTCGGCTCCGCTCTACCCCCAACAATTAAAGCTCAGCTTAAATCAATGAGCTAAAATATCAATCGTTTTCGTATTCTAATAATCATAAGTATTTGATTATCAAGCATTTAAAAATATACTTACTAAAGCTAGGCAGCAACCAAATCTGAACAACTTACCGGCTAATTCCACCACAATAAATAACTTCTATATTTAGCTACCGACATTGCAGCAGGGCCGCACCGTACCGATGAAAACACTCTTACCTATCTTATTCGCCTCGGTGGCCGGCATGGGCCACGCGTTTGAGGCCGACCATCTGCTAGCCGTCGGCACCATCATCTCCAAGCGCGACAGCACCTTGCTAGCCATCAAAGACGGCTTGTATTGGGGACTGGGCCACACGACCACGCTGGTCGTGCTGGGCTCCGTGATTATTTTCAGCCGGGCTACTTTCCTAAATTCCAGCTACTTCGAGGCTGCGGTAGGTGCCATGCTCGTAGTCATGGGCATCAGCCGCTTGGTTGGCAAAGACACCTTCACCACGAGCCGCAGCCCGCGTTACCAGCACAGCTTTGCCTACACCGTTGGGCTGATCCACGGCTTGGCGGGCAGCGGCGCGTTGGTGCTGTTCGTGATGAGCGGCATCAGCGACCCCGTTTGGGGCGTAGTCTACATTCTCATTTTTGGGCTCGGCTCGATGCTGGGCATGCTCACGGTGGCCGGCTTGTTCAGCATCCCATTCACGAAGCGCATGAAAATAAACCGCTCGCTGCGGCTGAGTGCCGTCGTGGTATCCTCCGGGATCTGCATCGTGTACGGCGGCCGCATGATTTACGAAAACCTTCATTTCTAACGCGTTAGCGCATGCATCTTTCTCCCAAAGACATCGATAAGCTGGTGCTGCACAACGCGGGCGTGGTGGCGCAGAAGCGGTACGCCCGCGGCCTGCGCCTCAACTACCCCGAAGCCGTGGCGCTCATCGCGACCCAACTGCTCGAGTTTATCCGCGACGGCGAGCGCGTGGCCACGCTCATGGACAAAGGCAAAAAGATCCTGGGCCTCGATGATGTGATGGAAGGCGTGGCCGAGTTAGTGGCCGAAGTGCAGGTGGAGGGCACCTTCCCCGACGGCACCAAGCTCGTGACCGTGCACCAACCCATCTGCCGTCAGCATGGCATACCCGAACTGGCTTTGTACGGTTCCGGACTCATACTTAACGCGTCGCAAACGCCCTCGCCCGACAACTTGCTCAGCGCCAACCCCGGCGAGTATCTACTTCATAATGAAGACATTATATTAAACGAAGGCCGCGCTACGGTGGAGCTGGAAGTTACCAACCTCGGCGACCGCCCGGTGCAGGTCGGCTCGCATTACCCGTTCTTCGAAACCAACGCCGCCCTGCAATTCGACCGCGAAAAAGCCTTTGGGTTCCGGCTCAACATCCCGGCCGGCACGGCCGTCCGCTTCGAGCCCGGCGAGCGCAAACGTGTGACGCTGGTGGCACTGGCTGGTGAGCGCATTGTGTACGGCGGGAATGGGTTGATTGATGGGAAGCTGGATGAGGAAAATAAGCAGGCGGCAATGAACAAAATCTAAGCTCTGCTAATGAATTCCTATTTCATCCTTTGGCCTACAGATTGGTGTAAGCGCTTGACACAAGCCCATGATCAGGGACCATTACAAGCAATTTATGGTGGCTCTCATACGTCCGTTCCACCATTAGGCCGAGTTACGGTCGGCGACATCATCCATCCTGTGTCGATAAAAAATGGCCAACTATTTATAATTGGCCGAATGCGGGTGGCGAGCATTCTTGACGCTGAAGAGTACCTAAAAGGACAAAACATATCCAGGTTCAACAACGAATTATGGGACACTTCGGCCCCTAAGCTACTAAAGCAGAACCCTGAGCTAGGACATCGTATTCCTAGGAGTTGTATTGAAAATGTTGCTCTAGGGACTGGAACAGGTTTAAGATTTGATTTTAATCTATCAACTGAGATAGTGAGCAACCTCCGCTTTGGTCAGAAACCTGGCTTTGAGAAAAGGCTTTCAATCAATGAAGAGGGGAAAATATCCCATGTAGGTTTACAAGGTCACTTCCGACGGTTAAGCAGTGATTCAGCGGCACTTGTCGCTGAAGTAATGCGTGAGTTCTAGCACTGATTCAGGAATCAACACATTAAACATATTCTATGTCCCTACCCATCGACCGGCGCGCGTACGCCGATATGTACGGCCCCACAGTAGGCGACAAAGTGCGCCTAGGCGATACCGACCTAGTCGTAGAAGTCGAAAAGGACTACTGCGTCTACGGCGAGGAGTGCAAGTTTGGCGGTGGCAAAGTGCTGCGCGACGGCATGGGCCAAGCCGCCGGCATCGGGCAGGCCGACGCGCTGGACTTGCTCATTACCAACGCATTAGTAATCGACTACACCGGCATTTACAAGGCCGATATCGGCATTAAAGGCGGTCGGATCGTTGGGATTGGCAAGGCCGGCAACCCGCACATTATGCCCGGCGTTACGCCCGGTATGGTAGTCGGCGTGACCACGGAAGTAATTGCTGGTGAAGGCCAGATCTTGACGGCGGGCGGCATCGATTGCCACATCCATTTTATTAGCCCTCAGCAGATTAACGAAGCCTTGGCGTCGGGCGTGACCACGATGGTAGGCGGCGGCACCGGCCCGGCGGCGGGCACCACCGCCACGACCTGCACGCCCGGTGCTTTCTACATCGAAATGATGCTGAAGGCGACCGAAGCGTATCCGCTGAATTTCGGTTTTCTGGGCAAAGGCAACTCCTCCAAGCCCGAAGGCCTGATCGAGCAGGTCGAGGCTGGCGCTCTAGGGTTTAAGCTGCACGAAGACTGGGGCACTACGCCCGCTGCCATCGACAACTGCCTCACCATCGCCGACCAATACGACGTGCAGGTGTGCATTCATACCGATACGCTGAATGAAAGCGGCTTCGTCGAAACTTCCACCAACGCGTTCAAAAGCAGAACGATACACGCCTACCACACCGAAGGCGCCGGCGGCGGTCACGCCCCCGACATCATCAAAATCTGCGGGGAACCGAACGTCATTCCGTCGTCTACGAACCCGACGCGGCCCTTCACGGTGAACACCATCGACGAGCACCTCGACATGCTCATGGTTTGCCACCATCTTGATCGCAACATTCCTGAAGACGTGGCCTTTGCCGAAAGCCGCATCCGGGGCGAAACCATTGCTGCTGAGGACATTCTGCACGATTTGGGCGCGCTCAGCATCATCTCCTCCGACTCGCAAGCGATGGGCCGCGTGGGCGAAGTCCTGACGCGTACCTGGCAAACCGCGCACAAGATGAAACAGCAACGCGGCCTGCTTCCAGAAGACTCTGATACCCAAACAGATAACTTCAGAGCCAAGCGCTACGTCGCCAAATACACCATCAATCCGGCCCGTGCGCACGGCTTTTCAGAGGAAATCGGTTCGGTGGAGCTTGGCAAGTTGGCTGATTTAGTGCTCTGGAAACCAGCGTTTTTCGGTTCTCGACCCGAAATGATCATCAAAGGCGGCATCATCGTGCAATCGCAGATGGGCGACGCCAACGCCTCTATCCCGACGCCGCAGCCCTCTATCTCTAGGCCGATGTTTGGTTCTTTCGGTGCGGCCATTGGCAAAACGTCGATGGCGTTTGTGTCGCAGGCATCGGTTGCGCATGTGCAACAGCATTACGGCTTGCAGAAGCGGATTGTAGCCGTCAAGAATTGCCGTAACATCTCGAAGAAGGACATGGCATTGAACGACTATCTACCTAACATTCAAGTAGATCCGGAAACTTACAAAGTCACCGTCGACGGCGTACACCTGACCTGCGAGCCTGCGACCAAGCTGCCGCTGGCGCAGCTGTACAACTTGTTTTAGAAATTAGAGCTAGAGCTAAGCTCCCCTCCTTTTTTAAGGAGGGGCTGGGGGTGGTAAAGGCCGTTGTCTAGTTATTCTGAAAGGCGGTCATGCAGAGCGCAGCGCAGCATCTCTACTGGTTACATATCTCAACGAAGCGGGAGAGATGCTTCGCTGCGCTCTGCATGACAGACAGGTTTCTAGTCCAAGCTTCTAACTTTAGCTAACCACCCCAACCTTTGGCCTTCCCTCCCATCAACAAGCATGGGAATTTCTTAGCTCTAGCTTCCTACCATGACTCAACTCGCTCGGCTGCTGCACCTTGTCGATTCGGCGATCCCTACGGGGTCGTTTGCTTATTCGTATGGCTTGGAAAGCAGCATCACGTTTGGTTTGGTGAAGACGCCGTTTGGGTTGCGCAATTATTTGTATTCATTTCTGCAACAAGCAGTTAGCATGGAATTTCCTTTTATAAATTCCTGCTATAAGCTCGCGCTCCCAGATCTGAATACAGAATTGGCCACCATAGCCACCGAATACGATGCCATGATGCTGGTGCCTACGCTGCACCGGGCCAGCGTGGCCCAGGGCAAAAATTGGCTCAAGCTGCTCGAATCATTTTATCCGGAGGCAGGCTTAGACGTTGTAAACCAATGGTTTGTGCAGGAGCAAATTCCGCTGCACTTCGTGCTTGGCTTTGCGCTGTGCCTGAAGCGCATGGGCTTTTCATTGCCCGACGTGCAGACCATGTACCTGCACATGGCCCTGCGCGACCAGATCAGCGCGGCCATTCGGTTGGGGTTTATGGGGCCGATGGAAGGCCATAAGTTGCAGCACGATTTCTATTCCATCTTCGAAAATCTCATGGCCAGCCACGCCGAGACGGAGTATTTTCAGGCTTCGCGCTCGGCGTTTTTGCTGGACGCGGCCCAGGTTTTTCACGAAGACGTTTACTCCAAACTATTTCAGAATTAACGCATTATGGCATTTGTAGAGAAGTTGGCTTTGTTGCTCCACGGCCACACCCACGAAGCGTACGAATCACCAGGCGACTACAATGAGCGCGAAACCCGCAAGCTGCCCTCCTACCGCAACTTCCGCAAGCGGGCCTTCACGGTGGGCATCGGCGGGCCGGTGGGTACGGGCAAAACGGCGCTGCTCAAGGCCCTGTGCGAGCGTCTGCGCAACCAGTACGAGCTGGGCGTGGTCACCAACGATATTTTCACCCGCGAGGACGCCGAATTTCTGATCCGCAACAGTGCCCTGAGCGAAGACCGCATTGTAGGCGTCGAAACGGGCGGCTGCCCGCACGCAGCAATCCGCGAAGATATCTCCTTGAATATGAACGCGTTGGAAGGGCTCATGACGCGCTTCGACTACAACATCGATTTCCTGTTTGTGGAAAGCGGCGGCGACAACTTGGCGGCGCATTTCAGCCGCGAGCTAGTCGATTACTCCATTTATGTCATTGATGTATCGGGCGGCGACAAAATCCCACGCAAAGGCGGGCCCGGCATCACGCAGTCTGACTTACTGGTTATCAACAAGATAGACATTGCCGCACTCGTCCGCGCCGACTTGGGCGTAATGGAGCGCGACTCCAAAAAAATGCGCGGCGAAGGTCCGTTTGTGTTTGCCCGCGCGCTGGATGGCTACAACCTGGATGTGATTATTGATCACATCGAAAAAGCCAAGGAGCGAGCGTTGCAATCGGTCCGCGAGGATCGGCGGTAAGCGGTTCCAATCTAATTCCTGCCTGTCATCCTGAGCTTGCGAAGGACCTTATTAGGGTTGCTAACATCTACTACTCAGGCGTGATAAGGTCCTTCGCAAGCTCAGGATGACAGGCGTCGGTTTTCTTGATCACCCTTTAATACTTGCGTTTCAAGGGATTATAGCCAAAAAACTCTTCACCGCTCAACGCTTGCAACAGATGATCGCAGAGGGGTTGCAGGGCCATTCGGGTGTGGGCCATTGCGCGCAAGATGTAGGCCTCTTGTTTCACTTTGGTCACCGAAATCATGCATTCCGGATTGGTTATGGCGAAATGCAGGTCGGTGCGGTCGCTCATTTTTAGCTGTAGCAGCGCATCAGCGAGGTACTGAAAACGGGCGTCGGTGGGGTTGCCAACCAAATAGGCCGAAAACATGGTCTGGTACTGGTCGAAGTTGGCGGGCGACGTGGCAATATGGTGCTGTGGCGCAAAAGCAAACCGATCCAGCAATACAACCCGCTGGTTGACAGCGACTTTTAGCTCGGAGTGGAATGCGGTGAATACGAACTTCTCGCCGATGTCCATGCGGCCGGAATGAAACCAGTCGATCACCAGCAGCAGCGAATCGGGTTGCAGGTCCCACTGCTGAACTTGGCGGTACTGGCTGTGCTCCTGCATCACTACGGGGTCGGGAAACACGACGGCCAAAGCGCCTGCGCCTAACTTTCCTTCGATAACGTGCTCGGCAGTGGCTCCTTGCAACGACTTGAATATCTTGGTGTTAGCCTGCGAACCCAGAAACAGGCGGGAGTTGGCGTGGCCCGTCAGGCGCAGCCAGATTTTGTCGCCGGCTACCATGCCGCCGCCGTAGCTCGACAGCACCGCGTGGCACCCGGCCGCAGGCGAGCGCGGGTTGAGGATCTTGAGGGGCTGGACGTTTTTGCAGCTAATGAGCCGGGATTTGCCTTGTACTTCGGCCACTTCCAGCTCGCTCCACTCAGTAGGCGCGTTGTTCATTCGCTGCTTTTTTGGCGCTAAAATAGGTGGCCCCACATCACCAGCCCCTATACCAGCGTCAGGACACCGCTTAACTCGTCAATTTGGTGGGTTGGGTCCAAGGCGAGGCATTCTTCCGCGTTCCCAAAGCCAAACCGAGCCCAGCACGAATCAATGCCGCTGTTGCGCGCAAACTCCAGGTCGGCGGAAGTGTCGCCGATCATCAGGATTTCCTGAGCCCGAACCTGCGGATACCGCGGCTGCACAACCTCGTGGAAAATCATGGGGTTGGGCTTCATTTGCAACTGTTTATCGGGAAAGCTGCCGTCGCCGATGAGCAAGGAAACGTACGGCAACAACCCCAGCCGGTCGAGCGAACTTTCGAGAATAGCGGCGCCTTTGTTGCTCAGAACCACCACCGCAGCGCCTTGCGCCGTAGCTTGGGCCAGCACCTCGCGCGCGCCTGGAAACGGCCGCACAAGCGGCTCGCCCTGCTCGGCGTAGATGGCGCGGTAGGTGGGCACCCAGCCGGCCACCGTTTCGGGCGGCGTGTTGGGCTGCAAGGCTTTCAGCGTCGAGAAAGTGGGAAACCCCATTTCCAGAATGCGCTGAATCTCAGCCGGTGGCGGCACAGGCAGCGCCGATTCTAGAAAAAACTGCTGGATGCTGTGTTGAATGGCTTGGCGCGAATCGCAGAGGGTGCCGTCGTAATCAAACAGCAGAAGAGAGTAAGTCATAAGACAGAATCAAAGACACAGCCCGGCCCGCCGGCAGTACAACACCAAGGCTTCCGGACAAAGGTAACGCTGCCCGCTCGAAACGGCCCGCCGACGCGCCGCAGGAGCGCAAGCTGCAACCTTGCCCGGCTGTTCCGGTTATAGCATCTCGTACATTCGAAAGAGCATTTTTACATGGAATCACTCAAAGGCAAAAACGCACTCGTGACGGGTGCCGGCAAAGGAATCGGGCGCGCAGTAGCCCTTGCACTGGCTCAGGAAGGCGTAAATGTAGGGTTGCTGGCCCGCACCGAAAGCCAGTTGCAGGAGGTAGCAACGGAGGTAACAGCGCTGGGCGTGAAAGCCGCAGTAGCCGTCGCCGATATTACTGATATTGAATCGGTTAACAGGGCCGTGGAGCAAGTGCGCGCCGAGCTGGGCACCATCGATATTCTTATCAACAACGCCGGGACGGCGGCGTTTGGCAAGTTTTTGGAGTTGGAGCCCAGCCAGTGGGAAAACATCATCCGGGTAAATCTGATGGGCACCTATTATGCTACACGCGCCGTGTTGCCGGGCATGATTGAGCGGCAGAGCGGCGATATCATCAACATTTCCTCGACGGCCGGACAGCGCGGCGCGGCGGCTACCAGCGCCTACAGCGCCTCGAAGTTTGCCGTGCTGGGCCTCACCGAATCGCTGATGCAGGAAGTGCGCAAACACAACATCCGCGTTAGCGCCCTCACGCCCAGCACCGTTGCGACAGAGCTGGCCGTGGAGCTAAAACTGACCGATGGCAACCCCGAAAAGGTGATGCAAACCGAAGACTTAGCCGAATTGATCATTGCGCAGCTTAAACTCAACCGCCGCGTGTTTATCAAGGAAGCGGGCCTGTGGTCAACCAATCCATAATAATTTGATTATCAGATATTTACATAAATATTCTAACAAGAAAAGCGCCCGTTCATCTGAAATAATCTTTCAAATGAACGGGCGCTACTGAGTACGGGTGCCCCGACCCGAGTGCTTGTGCCGTCGGGCCGGGGCGCAGATTATTGCGCTTTGATTTTCTGTGTGCGCCTACCTATAATCCATTATCAATCAGTTACTTAGAAGACTTGGCTTTGGGCGGCACCATCGTACCGAAAGCTCCTTTTTGCTCAAACGACTCGATTACTTCGTCTTCGAGCGGCGTGCGCTTCACCACGGAGTTATTGGCCCAGAATTCGGGGTCGTACTTGGTGCTTTTGATGGCTTCGAGGTCGCGGTCGCGGGTGCTTACCTTGGCGTAACTTACGTCGGCGGGCGTTTCGCTGGTTTCGTAGAAAAACGTGAATGACGAGACGTTCATTTTCGCTACCGGCTTGCCGGGCTGTAGGATGTCGAAAGTGAGGTTGGTCTTGATGTAATCGAGTGGCGAGGCGGGCTCTTCGGAGTTCTGAAAGGCCATGTCGAACTCCAGTTTGGTGTTCTTGAACTTGTACGCTGGGTTGCTGGCGTTGGCTGTAAAGTTGGGCGTTGCGATCTTGAAACGCACTACTTTGTAAGTATCCACGTCGAGCCAGATGGTGCCTTCGGCGTGGTACTTGGTCAGTTCGGGGCGCGTTTCAAACTTGATTTCGGCAATGCCGCCCTCGCCTTGCTCCAGGATGCCGACCAGCTCCAAATAGTAATTCTTGACCAAGTTGGGGCTCAGCAGCGCCAACGATTTGGTGCTGTCGGCTTGCGCGTCATACAGGCCGTAGGACTTGGTGTAGAGCGAGAAGTTGCTGAAGTTCATCAGCGAAGGCTTAGCCGCGTAACGGCCCTGCGCGATGTCGGTGCCCTCGATGCGGGCGTTGTTCGACTTCACGTTCCAGACTACTTCCTGCAACTCGGTCGGCTCGTCGTTGATGCGCGTCACTTGGCGGTAAAAAGCCTTGCCGTAGAACTTCTTATCGTAATTCTTCTGCATTTGCCGGTAGGCCCGATCGACTAGCTGAAACGCGTAGCTGCCGACTTTCACTTCTGGCAAGGCAATGGTCGCCGTGCCCAGCGCGATCTGGATGGGCTTGTCGACGCTGGTGATGCGCACCGTGTCGCGGACGTGCGCTAGCTCCGACACGATCAGCGTTTGGGGCAACGATTTGAGATTCAGTACAAACTCGCCGTTTTCGTTGCTGGCTGTGCCGTTGCCGGTGTTTTTCACGCCGATGCTGGCGAAGGGCAACGGCTGCTGCGTGTCTTTGTCGATTACGGTGCCGTGCAGTTGGTACTGTGCCTGCGCCGAGTGGCTTAGGCCGACAAACAGCAGAACGACCAGGCAAAAAGCCGCAGGCAGCTTGCCTGGGTGGACAAACGCGTGCTGAATCTTGGATTGGCTAGGGAAGATATTCAAGGTCGAAAGGGTTTGATGTCGAGAGAGATAGCTGGAATAGAATAACGCGCAACCGTCGCCCGGCCATATGCCGGACGCACAAAATTAGGCTTCCACCCGGTCAACTGGAACAGGTTTCCGCAGGAAAACATCCTGCTTGGGCTCGCCTCGAAAACGCGTCGAGAAGCCAGCCCGGTTGATGCGCGGCCGGCTCGACACTAGAATTATGCCAGCTTCCATGCGCGCGCAGGCCCATCACAGGCTTTTTTCATTTGCAGCGCTGGAAAGATAGGACGGCTCAGTAAGTAAAAGTGGCTTACTAAAAGCAGAGCCGTAGCCGCTTCGGCCCATGATTACGGCCCTACCCAAACCGCCGCTGAGATAAGTTGCGGCAATACTTCTGCGGTTACCGTATTTTCGCAAATCACTCGTCTTTGAAAGCTACCTTCCAAATTGCTGACGCTCCGAAATTTTCCGCTGTTCCTGCTTTTGATCCTGCTTCTTCATCCGGCCGCTGGCTCGGCACAAGGGCATAAAAAGCACCCTAAAAAGAAGAAAACAACGCACACGGCGGCCCATCATGCCGCTGTGCATCGGCATTCTTCGGAGGCAACATCCAAAAGACAAGTATCTGATTATAAGTCAAATACAAAAAAATCAAAATCTGCGGCGGCCAAGCCGAAGAACGGCCCGGTGCCGTTCGCGGCGCAGCTGGCCAAATCGCGTTGGGTCGATTCGGTGATGGCCACGCTCACGCCCGACCAACGGGTGGCGCAGCTGTTTATGGTAGCCGCGTATTCCAACAAAACCCGCATCGACGAGGATTCGGTATCGACGCTGATCCAACAATACGGCATCGGCGGCCTGATCTTTTTTCAGGGCGGACCGGTGCGCCAGTCGAAGCTACTGAACCGCTACCAAAGCCAGGCAAAAGTGCCGTTGCTGGTCGCCATGGACGCCGAATGGGGCCTGGGCATGCGCCTCGACAGCACCACGCGCTTTCCGTACCAGATGAGCATGGGCGGCGTCCGCGATACGCAGCTTTTGTACGACATGGGCCAGGAAATTGCGCGGCAGTTTAAGCGCACCGGCATGCACGTCAATTTTGCGCCGGTCGTGGACGTGAACAACAACGCCGCCAATCCGGTCATCGGCTACCGCTCGTGGGGCGAAAACCGCGAAAACGTGACCGCGAAAAGCTACCAGTACATGAAGGGCATGCAGGATGCGGGCGTGCTGGCCGTAGCCAAGCACTTCCCCGGCCACGGCGACACCGACACCGATTCGCACTTGGCGCTGCCCCTGATTCGCGTAGATCAGCGCCGCCTCGACACGCTCGAGATTTTCCCGTTCCGCAACCTGATGCGTCGTGGCCTCGGTGGCATCATGATCGCGCACCTCAATATTCCGGCCCTCGACAGCACCGGCATGCCTTCTACCCTTTCCAAACCCATCGTGACGGGCATGGTGAAGCAGAAAATGGGATTTGAAGGCGTCGTTTTTACCGATGCCATGAACATGAAGGGCGTGATCAGCAAGTACCCGCCCGGCGACGCCGACGTGCGGGCCCTGATAGCGGGCAACGACGTGCTGGAGTTCTCCAAGAACATTCCGTTGGCGCTGCAAATGGTGCGCGAAGCCATCAACCGCAAAGAGCTGAGCCAGGCCGACATCGACGCGCGCTGCCGCAAAGTGCTGGCGCTCAAGCAATGGGCCGGACTGGATCACTACAAGCCCATCGAGCTTAAGAATCTTTACCAAGACCTCAACACGTCGCATGCCAACTACCTGACGCACAAGCTTTCGGAGCTATCGGTAACGGTACTGCGCAACCAGAAGGATCTGCTGCCGCTCCAACGACTTGATACCCTGCGTATTGCCACGCTCACCATTGGCACGCGCGATACCACTGATTTTCAGCGCATGGCCGCCGACTATGCCACGGTGCACCACTATTGGCTGTCGGCGACGGCAACGCTGAACGAGCTGACGCAAATGCGTGAAACGCTGAAGCCGTACAACACCCTCCTGATCGGGATTAATAACTTGGGCCGCCTGCCCGCCACCAACTTCGGCGTGACGCCCGAAACCAACATCCTGCTTCGCGAGCTCACGGGTCAGAAGCAAAAGGTGATCGTGAGCGTGTTTGGCAACGCGTATGCCGTGGCTAAAATCCGCGATTTGGAGCGCGCCGACGCCGTGTTGCTGGCTTATCAGGAAAGCAAAAACGCGCAGGACGTAACGGCCGAAATCATCTTCGGCGGCATCTCGGCGGTGGGCAAATTACCGGTTTCAGTAACTGACAGATACACAAACGGTTATGGATTGACCACAAAAGGCGGCATTCGTCTGAGCTACGGCTACCCCGAAGATGCCGGCATGAACCCCAACTTCGAGCTGCGCGTCGATTCGCTTATGAATCAGGCGCTTGCGGCGAAGGCATTTCCGGGTTGCGAAGTATTGGTGGCCCGCAAAGGCCGGGTAGTACTGCGCAAAAGCTACGGCACCCACAGCTTCGCCGATTCGCCGAGCCAAGCCGGCAAACCCAGCCGCCCGGTACTCAATACCGACATATACGACTTGGCTTCCGTAACGAAAGTCTCGGCGACGCTGCCTTCGCTGATGAAGCTACAGGACGAAGGCAAGTTTAACCCCGATATGACGATGGGCCAGCTGTTTCCGGAGTTTGGGGGCACCAACAAGCAAGACCTAAAGCTGCGCGACGTACTGACGCACCAAGCCCGCCTGAAGGCCTGGATTCCGTTTTGGCAGGAATACACACGCCCAAAAGGCTTCTTCAACCGCCTGTTTGGCAAGCGCCCCGAAGCCGCAACGGTCTCGGCCAAGCAGCCTTCGGAGATGAGCCGTCGTTTCTTCCGCCCCGATTCGTCGGGTCGGTTCCCGCTGCAAGTAGCCGATGACCTCTGGGCGCGGAAAGATTTCCCGCAGCGCATTCACAAAGAAATCGGCGAGTCGCCGCTCAACGAGAAGCCCGGCTATGTGTACTCCGACTTGTCGTTTATCATGTATCCGGCGTTTATCAAATCGGCTTCGGGCAAACCCATCAACCAGTTTGTGCAGGACGCGATCTATAAGCCCTTGGGCGCCACCACGATGGGCTACAACCCCACGTACCGTTTCCCACTCGCCCGCATCGCACCTACCGAGTACGATTCGCTGTTTCGGCACACGCAGCTTCACGGCACCGTGCACGACGAAGGCGCATCCTTACTAGGCGGTGTCTCGGGCCACGCGGGCATGTTCGGCAACGCCAACGACTTGGCCAAAGTGGTGCAGATGTACGCTTGGAACGGCCGCTACGGCGGACAGCAGATTATCAAGGCCGAGACGATGGCCGAGTACGAACGGTGCCAGTTTTGCCCCGACAACCGCCGCGCCCTCGGCTTCGACCGCCCGGCCAACAACCCCAGCATCAACTCGGCCAAGGACGCTTCGCCTCGCAGCTTTGGGCATACGGGCTACACCGGCACTTATTTCTGGGTCGATCCGCAGTATGATCTGGTGGTGGTAATGCTCTCCAACCGCGTCAATCCGACACGACGCAACAACAAGATTTCCGACCTGAGCGTACGCAGCCGCCTGCTCCAGACGGCCATCGATGCCGTGAAATCAGAGCGGCCACAAGTCGAGTCGACAGTGCCAAAAGAAGAATAGGCAACTTATTCCCCGCTGTCCTGGCAAGCAAGCCGGGACAGCGTTTTTTGACGCGCTACCACGCGGCAAAAAACGCTATACCCCATCCATCATCGCGTATTTCTTGTTAGCTTGGAAAGTGCCTTCCACCGGGCATTTCCCACCTAACGCAACTCCCTATGCTGGGTCTGATGATGAACCAGCCGCTGCGCATCGCAGGGCTGATCGAGCACGCCGCCAAATGGCACCGCGACACCGAAATTGTGTCGCGGAAAACCGAAGGCGGCATCCACCGCTACACCTACGCCGACGCGCACCGGCGCTCGAAGCAGCTCGCTAATGCGCTCACGGCCCTGGGCATCAAGATGAGCGACCGCGTCGGAACGCTGGCGTGGAACAATTACCGTCATTTCGAGCTGTATTACGGCATTTCGGGCATGGGCGCAGTGTGCCATACCATCAACCCGCGGCTGTTTGCGGAGCAACTGGTGTTCATCATCAACCACGCCGAAGACCGCTACATTTTTCTCGACCTCACCTTTCTGCCCCTGGCCGAGAAGCTGGCGCCGCACTGCCCCACGGTGCTGGGCTGGGTGCTTATGACCGACCGCGCCCACATGCCCGCCGAATCGTCGTTGCCGGGCTTGCTTTGCTACGAAGAATTGCTTGACGCTCAGTCCGAGGACTACGAGTGGCCGATATTTGACGAAAACACGGCTTCCTCGCTGTGCTACACTTCCGGCACCACCGACGAGCCCAAAGGCGTGCTGTACTCGCACCGCTCCACGTTGCTGCACAGCTACGCGGCTTCGCTGCCCGATTGCTTCAACTGCTCAGCCCGCGACGTGATTTTGCCGGTCGTGCCCATGTTTCACGTCAACGCGTGGGGCTCGCCCTACATGGCTGCCCTGAACGGGTGCAAACTCGTACTGCCCGGCCCAGGTCTGGATGCGGCTAGCCTGTACGAACTATTTGAACAAGAGCAGGTTACCTTCAGCGCCGGTGTGCCTACCATCTGGTTTGGGCTGCTGACGTTTATGCGCCAACAAAAAGCCCAGTTCTCGACGCTGCGCCAAATGATTGTGGGCGGCGCATCCTGCCCACCGGCGCTGCTGAAAGCGTTCGACGAGGAGTTGGGCGTCCAGATTCGCCATGCCTGGGGCATGACCGAAACCAGCCCGTTGGGCACGGTTTGCACGCTCAAAGCGCTGCATTTGCAACTATCTGATGATGAGCAATTTGCAATTCAGACTAAGCAAGGCCGCGCCATCTTCGGCGTTGATATGAAGATCGTGGACGATGCTGGCAATGAACTGCCCCACGACGGCGTCGCGTTTGGCGATTTGCTGGTGCGCGGTCCGTTTATCGTCGGCGACTACTTCCGCACCGAGCACCCCGGCGAGCTGACCAAAAGCGGCTGGTTTCGCACCGGCGACGTAGCCACCATCGACTCCAACGGTTTCATGCAAATTACCGATCGCTCGAAGGACGTGATCAAATCGGGCGGCGAATGGATCAGCTCCATCGACTTGGAAAACCTGGCCATCGCGCATCCCGCCGTCGCTGAAGCGGCCGTCATTGGCGTGCCGCACCCCAAATGGAGCGAGCGGCCGCTGCTGGTAGTCGTGCGCAAGCCCGACGCGCAGGTGAGCAAGGAAGAACTGCTGGCCTTTTACGAAGGCAAAGTCGCGCATTGGTGGATACCCAACGCCGTGGAATTTGTGGACCAACTTCCGCACACCGCCACTGGCAAACTCCTGAAAACCAAGCTCCGGCAGGATTTTGCTGACTACTCTTTCTAACCCACGGATTCGGGCGGATTTCGTGTATTTCGCGAGTTTTGTGAACGGCTCACTTCCTTTTCCAGGAAATAGAGGCCGTAACAAGCCTTACAAAAAAGCCTCACTGGGCGTCCAGTGAGGCTTTTTTGTAATCATTTGATTGATAATCACTTACAAGGCAGAGGCAAAATAGCCAATCGTACACGAAATCCGTGAAATACACGAAATCCGCCCGAATCCGTGGGTTAGAGGACTACTGCCCGGCGGGCTTCATCTTGGTTTCGATCATTTTTTGCAGCTCGGGCAGGTTTTCCTGTACCCGGCGCTGCCCGATTTCCATGCCGGCTTGCATGAGCGTGCTTTGTTTCGACACGAACTTCTGGCCGGCGGGTGTCTGGTAAAATTTGTTGATGTCGCGCAGTTCTTTCTCCGTGAATTCGCGGGCGTACAGGGCCACCATGTCGTCTTTAATGACGGGCCAACTCATGTATTTGGTAAGAAAAGAGCGCATTTCGGGTTCTACGGCCTTCATTTCGGGCCGCTGCTGAATCTGCATAGTCAGCATTTGATCGACGGCCGAATTGATGTTGGCCTCGGCTTTCATGGTGGTCAGGAGGTCTTCCGCAGCTTTGCGCTGACCGGCCGAAACGGCCGTGGTGGCGGAAACTGCGGGAGTCGCGGTGGTTTGGGCCAGAGCGGCCGGCGCAGCCAGCAACAAGCTGGCGGCGAGAACGAGCAGGTTCTTCTTCATACCACAGAGGTACGAGAAAAACCGGAGTCCGGCGCGGCGGGCGGCTACTTGCTTCAGACTTTGATAATGATGTGCCGCCGATACAATACCCACAAAATCGCGACGCAAATTGCTGTATAGAGCAGTGCCCACGCCAGCGAGGCATGATAGGGGTTCGAGAAAGTCGGGACGAAGAACGTGTCGTAGAGCCAGTCGCGCGGGTACACCTTTTCGCCAGCGGCGTTGTGCATTTTCAGGCGCGTCCAGAGGCGTTCGAGGGCTTCGGTGAAGAAGAAAACCGGCAACGCGTTCACGCCGCACACCAGAAAAATCTTGGTCCAGGCACCGCGGTAGCCCTGCACGTCGCACAGCCAATACAGCGCCGCCAGCACCACAATGCTGATGCCCCCCACGTAGAGCACAAACGAGCTGGTCCAGAGGTTTTTATTGATCGGAAACCAGCCGTTCCAGACCATACCCAGCACGATGCCGGCCCCACCTGCCACAAACAGCCACGCCACTTTCGTGGCCGCGTCCACGGTGCGCCGCCGCAGCCACCGCGCCGTGAGCATGCCCAATAAGCCGGTTCCGATGGCCGGCAAGGTGCTGAGCAGTCCTTCGGGGTCCCAAGCCTTTTGGTCGTCGAATAGGTGGCTTTTCCCGAATACAAGCCGGTCAAGCCAAGCCCCGAGGTTTGTGGAAGGCTCTAGGTTAGCGGGACCAATTCCGGGAACCGGCACTACTTGTAGCAACACACTGTATAGCAACAAGATCCCTACGGTCAGCCAAGCCTGTGTGCGCCAAGTCGTTTTTAGAAACAGGAGGCTACACACTAAATACACCACCGCAATGCGCTGCAACACGCCTGGAATGCGGAACGAGGTGAAGTAAAAATGCGGCAGCAAGCTTATCAAAAGCCCTATCAAGCAAATGGTTACGGCGCGGCGCACCACGCGCAGCATGGCTTTGTTGTGCCGCTCCGGCTGATTCCGGACGCTATCCAAGGCGTACACCAACGACACGCCCACGATGAACAGGAATGCCGGATACACCAAGTCGGCGGCACGGCAGCCGTTCCAGGCGACGTGCTTAAACGGCGTGACGTAGTGGTTCCAGTCGCCGGGGTTATTCACCAGCAGCATGAGCAGCACCGCCATGCCCCGAAACACATCGAGCGAAAGCAGGCGGCCGGAAGCTTCGGCTATGGGAGTAGCGGCAGTAAGTTGTTGCGCGTCTTGCGTAGCAGATTGCACTTTACTATAACTATTTAATAATAAGATACTTGTGAATTGTTATACACCCATTGAGTGGATGCATCCCAATCCGCGGTCAGACCTTGATGATGATGCGCTTTTGATACATCACCCACAGAATACCCAACCAGATCAGAACGCAGACGATAGCACCGGCCAGGGAGGCATTAATCGGGCTGAAATTCGGGACGAACAACGTGTCGTACAGCCAGGTACGCAGGCCCACTTCTTGGCCGTTGGCTTCCCGCAGCTTAATCATATTGAGTAAGCGTGGCACCAGCCCCGACAGGAAGAATACGGTAATGGCATTGACGCCGTACACCAGAAACGGCTTGGTCCAGGCACCGCGGTAGCCTTGCACGTCGCACAGCCAATACAGCGCGGCTAAGCCAGCCGCCGCAATACCGCCGACGTAGAGCACGTAAGAACTCGTCCAGAGGGCTTTATTGATGGGAAACCAGCCATTCCAGATCATGCCCAGCACAATGGCCACCCCAGCGGCCACAAACAGCCACGCCACTTTCGTGGCCGCGTCCACGGTGCGCCGCCGCAACCACTGCGCCGTAAGCATGCCCAACAAACCGGTGCCAACGGCCGGCAGCGTTCCCAAAATTCCCTCGGGGTCCCAGGTTTTGCTTTGCTTCCAGAGGTGGGCTTCGCCGAGGAGCAGGCGGTCGAGCCAAGCGCCCAAGTTGGTGGCTGGCTCTAGGTTAGCCGGCCCAACGCCGGGTACGGGTACCACTTGCATCAGCAGGTTGTAGCCTACCAAAATGCCAATTAGCAGCCAGGCCTGTTGGCGCCAGGTGGTTTTGAGAAAGAGTAGGCCGCAGATCAGAAACACCAGCGCAATGCGCGCCAGCACCCCCGGAATGCGGACGGTGGTGAAGTCAAAAGCCGGAAACAGCGCCGAAAATAAGCCCAACCCATACAAAATCGCCGACCTTCGTAAGATTTTGATTATCAATTTATTATGCTGATCACGATTGCGACGGGCCGTATCAAGGGCGTACACCAACGACACCCCGACGATGAACAGGAAGAATGGAAAAATCAGGTCGGTGGGCGTGCAGCCGTTCCAGGCGGCGTGCTCCAGAGGCGCGTAGATGTGGCCCCAGTCGCCGGGGTTGTTCACCAGAATCATGGCCATCACGGTAAGGCCCCGAAACACATCCAAGGAGATCAGCCGGCCGGGCTGGAAGGCTTCGGCCAGCGGCACTGCACCCGTCGTTTCGACGGCGGCCTGGGTGGTAGTTTGCATGAGGAGTTTAGAATGTTAAGAGGAAGTCTGCGCCAACTTGCTGGAATGCGGCCGCTTTGCCGCGCCGAATGTAAGATTCTGCTTGCCAAGAAATAGTTTAAAAGCAAGGTCGGCTGTCAGCAGTCGGTATTCAAAAGCTAAGTATTCCTGAATTAAATTACATATATAGTTGACTGGACTTTTGCAGCGTATTAGCTTTAAAACCTTTCCTTTGAGATTGCAAGGCTCCAAAATCCTTGTTTAAGCGTCAGAATCCCTTCTTCTTCGGCAAGTCGTAAGCCTGGTTATTTGTGAGAATCAACAGCTTGTGTTGTTTGGGCTACCTTTTTCTTCGGACATCCTCTGGCCGGAATTCAACTGCGCACATCCAGTGAATTTCGGCCTTTCGCATTTCTAAACTTCTTCCTTTTCTTCATTTCCATTCTTTCCCTATGAAAAAACTTTTATGGTTTTTCTTAGCTCTCGGCGTGCTGCTGGCGCCCCGAAGCTACGCCCAAACAGCCCGCACCATTACGGGGGTTGTGACGGGTGCTGCTGATAAGTCGCCCATCCCGGGGGTGAACGTGGTGGTAAAAGGCACTACCAATGGCACCCAGACCAATGCTGAAGGCCGCTTCACACTCACGAACGTTTCGACGGGTAACGTGGTGGTATTCAGCTTTGTAGGCTACACGCCCCAAGAGCGCGCAATAGACGATGGCTCCACCTACAACGTGAGCTTGGCTACCGACACGCGCAGCCTGAGTGAAGTAGTCGTAACGGGCTACAACATTGCCCAGGACCGGCGCGAAATCGTGACCAGCGTGCAGACTGTAGCCGCGAAGGACATTATCGATTCGCGCCAAACCAACGTGGTAAATGCCTTGCAGGGCAAAGTTGCGGGGGTAAACATCACCAGCTCGGGTGGTGGAGCCGGCGAAGGTGCAGCCATTGTGATTCGCGGCGGTACTTCGCTCGACGGCAACAACCAGCCCCTGTTCGTGATCGATGGTATGATCATGGATAACTCGTCGTTTCAGGAGAGCACGGCGCCGGGTGGTGGTTCGCAGTTTAATGGTTTGTTGGGTCGCTCGGTGGGCGCTTCCAACCGGGCCGGCGACATCAACCCCGAAGACATTGCCAGCATCACGGTGCTGAAAGGTCCGGCCGCCGCGGCCCTCTACGGCCTGAACGCAGCCAATGGCGCCGTGATTATCACGACCAAAAAAGGCAAAAGCGGCGCTACTACGCTCAACTTCCGCACGCAGTTTTCGGTAGATGAAGTGAATCGCCTGCCCAAAATGCAAGACCAATACCAGCGCGGCTCGGGCGGCATCACCGACCTGACCACGCGCAACTCGTGGGGACCACGCTTTGCGCCGGGCCAAACGATTTACAACAACCTCGAAGACTTCTTCCAGAAGGGCTACACGTACCAGAACTTCCTGAACATGTCGGGCGGCTCGGACAAGGCAAGCTTCTTCGTTTCGGCTTCCAACCTGGAGCAATCGGGCGTAACGCCCCAAAGCCACTTCGACAAAACCACGGTGCGCGCCTCCGGCACCGCCCAGATTTCGCCTAAAGTCGCCGTGACTGGCTCGGCGCAGTACATCAACTCCGGCGCCGAACGCCCGCTGCAAGGCCCCGGCCTGCTCACCACGGCCGGCACGTCGTCGGGTGGCTTTATGCTGAGCTTGCTCAACTGGCCCCGCAACGACGACGCCCGCAACTACCTCAATCCCGATGGCTCGCGCCGCCGCTTATTGCCCTTGGGCAGCGGCACCGACGCCGACGCCGACAACGCGTACTGGTCGGTGGAGAAAAATCCACAAACCGAGCGCATCAACCGTTTCATCGGCAATACGCAGCTGAGCTTCACGCCCTTTAAGTGGCTGACCTTGAGCCATAACATCGGCACGGACTTTTACACGTCGCGTTCGCAATCGGTGCGGGCCGTGGGCACGTCGCAGGTCAGCAACCAAAACGGCGGCCTGGCTTATACCGTGGACCAGACGCGCCTGCTGACGGCTACGACGCTGGCTACTTTTACGCATCGGTTCAACGAAAACTTCAACGGTTCGCTGGTAATCGGCAACACGATTGAGCAAAACCGCAGCGACGTTGTCGACTACATCGGTTTGGTGTTCCAGAACCAGGATTTCATCGGCCTCAACAACACCGCCAACCGTAGCGCCCTAGAGCGCAACTCGATCCGGCGGCTGATCGGTAATTTTGCCCGCGCCAACGTGACGCTGTTCGACCAGGTGTTCGTGGAGTTGCAGGGCCGTTACGACCAGTCATCGACGCTTCCCCGTCCCAGCGAAGGCAAAAACTTCGGCAAAGGTTTCGCTTACGGCTCGCTCGGCTTGGGCTATGAGTTTACCAAAACCCTGGGCCTCGATCAGAACCCCATCCTGAACTACGGCAAGCTGCGGGCCTCGGTAGCAGAAGTAGGTCGGGATACGGGTCCTTACCGGGTAGAGTCGCCGCTGACGACCAACACCTACATCGGCGGTGGTTTCCGCAACGACTTCTTCGGCTCGAACCCCATTTTGAAGCCCGAGCATACCCGTTCGTACGAAGGCGGCATCAACCTGCAGTTCCTCAAGAACCGCCTGGGCCTCGACTTCAACTACTACTACACGCGCACCCGCGACCAGTTGATCGCACCCCGCGTGAGCCAGGCCACGGGCTTCATTCTGCAGTACATCAACGGCGGCGTAGTGACCAACCAAGGCCAAGAATTGGCTATCAATGGTACGCCGGTTAAGACGCCAAGCGGCTTTACCTGGGACGTGCTGCTCAACTTCTACCACAACACCAACCGCACCGAGTCGCTGCCTTTCCCGCTCACGGTGGTGTATCAGTCCGACGCTTTTATCACGAACGTGCACCAAGGCGGCGCATTTCCTGGCCGGCCGATCACGGGCGTAGCCGCTACCGACTTCAACCGCGTAACGGACCGCAACAGCCCGGATTTTGGCAAGATCATCATCGGTGCCAACGGTTATCCCTCGGCCAACCCGACGTTTGTATACGCCGGTAACCGGGCACCACGCTACACGGTGCAGCTCACCAACACCTTCACGTACAAGGGATTATCCCTGACCTCCTTGCTCGACTTCCGCAAGGGCGGCGTAGTGGTGAACGGTAACGATTTGTACCAAACGAGCGTGGGTACTGCCGAACGTACCCTCGACCGTTACAAGCAAGTGGTGTTTGACGGCGTGGTGGCCACTACTAACCCCGACGGCACCGTTACTTATGCCCCCAACACGCGCCCGGTGGAGCTAACCCAATCGTACTTCGTGTCGACGTTGTCGAACGTGGGTACGGCTTTCGTGGAAGACGCTTCCTGGGCCCGTCTGCGCTACGTGACGCTGAGCTACGCCCTGCCGGCGACGATGCTGGGCAACAGCAAATTCATCAAAGGCGTGGAGCTGAGCGTGACGGGTCGCAACCTGGTGCTGCTGACCAAATACTCGGGCGCTGACCCCGAAACCGCAGCGGCGGGTGCCGGTGTGCGCGGCGGCGGCTCCAACGGCTTCGACTACGGCAACGTGCCCGCCACGCGCGGCGTCGACATGGGCCTACGGGTTAACTTCTAACTGAATAGCTGACGCACTGGCTGGTTAAGCCGCTGATTAGCAAAGATTTGATTCTTGATCAGCTTTCTGCATAACCGCTTGCTAATCAAGGCGTTGGCATCTCGATAAATAGCAATGCTTCTTCCAATGAAAAGATATCTTCTGGCGTTAGGGCTGCTGCTGGGCGGCGGTGCGCTTACGTCGTGTGAGGACTACCTCAACGTAAACGACAACCCTAACAACCCTGTCACTTCCACCCCGAACTTCCTGCTGCCGGGCATCATCAGCAACGGCATCCAGACGCAGATGTTCACGTCGTTGCGCGTGCCTTACATCACGCAGTACGTGGTGAGCCGCACCCGCAACAGCGGCGGCAACGACCAGTACTACTTCACCAACGCGCAGAGTACCAACACGTTCAACTACTCCTACTTTCAGTCGGGCGGCAACATTCCGCCCATGATCAAGGCGGCGCAGGACGAAGGTTCGCCCTACTACGTGGGCGCGGGCAAAATCATGCAAGCCATGATCTTGGCGCACGCTACCGACATGCTCGGCGACATCCCGTACACCGAAGCGTACCAGGGCGGTGCCAACTACACGCCTAAGTACGACACGCAGGAGTCGATTTATGCGACCATCAACCAACTGCTCGACGAAGGCATTGTGGAGATGAGCCGGCCGGCTTCCGAAAACTTCCGCGCCCTGTACAGCACCTCACCCAGCGAAAGCGGCGACATCCTGTACAAAGGCAACGCATCGCGCTGGGTGAAAATGGCAAATGCCTTGAAAGCCCGTCAGCTTCAGCATTTGACCAAGAAGTCCTCTTACGACCCCAATGCCGTGTTGGCGCTGTGTGCCAAAGGCTTTACCGGCACGGCCGACGACGCCCAGATCCAGTTTCAGACGGCGGTGGCGCCTCTGAGCAACACAACCAATATCTTCGGGCCGACGCGCGCCAACTTCGGTGGGGCTACCTACTCGACCAACATCATCAAGTACCTCAACGGCACGACGTACCCCGGCGTGATTGATCCGCGGTTCGGCATCATTGCGCCCACTACCAGCACCGGCATCGAGCCGGGTGCGGGCACGACGGCAACCGTCAACCTGACGCCGGGCTCTACCACGGTTACTGACTTTTATGCCAGCTGGTATGCCCGCGACCTAGGCTACTTCGAGGTGATTACCTACCACGAGCAGAAGTTTATCGAGGCGGAAGCTGCCTTCCGGGCCGGCAAAAAAGCACAGGCTTTGGCCGCCTATCGGGAAGGCATTCGGGCGCACATGCGCAAGATCGGTGTGGGCGGCACTTTTTCGCCCCCGGCCGTTACGTTCCCCACGATTACAGAGGCCCAGATTACGGCTTACCTGAACAGCGCCGCCGTGGCCCAGAGCGAAGATGAACTCGACCTGCGTCGCATCATGGAGCAGAAGTACATCGCCATGTTCCTGAACCCCGACACGTGGTCGGATATGCGCCGTCTGGACTTTGACCCGGCTATTTACGTGAATCTGGTGTACCCCACCAACAACGTAAACCCGGTGCTGGCCACCAAGCCTAATTACAAAGACCGCTTCCCACGGCGCATGTTGCCGGGTGCGACGGAGGTACTTTACAACCCCAACGAGATCGCGCGCATCGGCGGCAACGACCCCGACTACATCACGCGCCCGCTGTGGTTCGACCAGCAGTAAGTGCCTGGGTTAGCCAAAGCTGTCTTCACATAAATACTTGACATTCAATGACTTACTATAAAAAACTTCGCGGTTCGCTGCTTCTGCTCCTTGCCGGAGCAGGGCTAGCCGGCTGCGAGAAAGAGATCGACACCTACTACACCGAGGTAGGCGGACAGATTCCGACATTTCTGGCCAACGCTCTGGGCACTACCACCAAGTACGCCACCGGCGAAACCGTGACGTTCGAGTTGCAATACGCCCAGCAGACATCCATGCTCAAAGACGTGCGCATCTACCAGCGCATCGAACCGAGCACCGATTCCACGCTGGTGCAGACGGTGCCGTACCGCTCCACTTTTTCGCGTACTAAAAATGCCGACACGCTGGTGGTAACCTACGTGGTGCCGCAAGGCGTGAACAAAGCCAACGTGCGCGTATCGGCGATTGCAACGGCGGAGAATGGGCAAAGCAAAGTCCGGGCTTTCACGTATCGGTTGGCCGAGCCTACACCTACCGTGCGCATCAACTCGGCCACCAACGTTACGGCGCCCGGTACCAGCACCCCCGTCCCGGGCGATGTGGTGCGCTACAACCTGACGCTGAACAACGGCGGCATTACGAGCGCCACCAGCCTCACCACCGCTGGCACGCTGTATAAAGACATCGACAGTCTGATCACCTACGTGACCGTAGGCACGCAAGCCGAGCGCCGCTACTTGCGGCAACGGGTGCCTACCGCCGGTACGCAAACGGGCGCCGCTACTACGCTGGACGTCCCCGTAACCATTCCGTCAAGCACCAGCGGCCAGGCCGTTTCGTTCCGATTTGAGGTAAAAAGCCGCTTTGCCGGCACGCCAAACTTCCGAGCCAGTTCTGCGACCAGCGCCGTGGTTACGCCCGGCACTACCACGAGTCTGGCGGCTGTGCGCGCGGCTACGCTTGCCTTTACCGGCACTACCGGCGGCGACCAAGCGGCTTTCGACCTGACTAACTTCACCGCAGTCGCGGCCGCGAGCCCAGTCGATACAAAGGACGTAGCCATTACGAGCATTGCCAGCAACGCCGTGCAAATCAAGGCGTTGAACACAACGAAATTTGTGAAGACCACCGCCGCGATCTACAACGCCGCTACCTTGAACAGCATCCGCCAGACCTACCTCAATGCCGCCACCACGGCCCAGGTAGCTACAGTGGATGGCGTGCTGGTAGGCGATGTGTACATCGCACGCCTGCGCAATGCCGATCAATATGCAATTTTCACCGTCACGGGCATCACCCGTACTACTTCGGGCGTGTCGCTGACGATGGACGTGAAGGCACTGTAAGCAGCCACTGAGTTTATTAAAAAGCCCCGCCCTGTTTAGGGCGGGGCTTTTTTGTTGCAGTAATACAGCCTTAGGCCAATAGAATCAGCCAAATATCCGCTGGAAGAAGCCACCGCGGCGGCGCTTCTTGGTTTTGATTTTGGTCTTGGTAGTCGTTGTTTCGGGGCGGTGCACGCTTGGTCGGGGCGGTATGGGAGAAGAAGTGCGCGGAGCCATGGGTGCCGTAGGCACGCGCGTAGGCGGCACCTCAGGCTCAGGCGCTTGCGCCACAATCACTTCCGCCTGGCGGCCCAGCGTCGTCACCCGAATCGGCGTGCTTTCGTTGTGCAGGCGGTCGACGGCCGTGACGTAATAGGCATACTCGGTGCCAGCGCGGGCGGAAGTATCCACCAGTACCGAAGCTTGGTTCGCCATTTTGGGCACCAAGGCCAAGATATGGCGGGGATCGTCGGGCGAAGGCGTTTCGCCTTCGGCAAAACGATACACCACAAAGTAGCGAGCCAAGTCCCCGTCTTTGGCCACTGAGCCGGGCTGCCAGTTAAGCGTTACCACCGAGCCGGCCCGCGTCAGTACCAGATTTTGGGCCGGCATGGGCGGTACGGCGTCCATCCACGGCATTGTTGGGATCAGGGCCGGGTAGCGAAACAGGTTTTGGCGCAACGAATCGGAAGTGTGCAAGGGGTTGGCCATCACCGACCTAGAGCTAAAGAACACACTACCAGCCACTTCCGTCGGGTACGAGCGATTCACGCGAACCTGCCGGGGCAGTTCGCGCGGGTTGCGCCACGTTGTATCCGCCTTCGTGCTTTCGAGCATTCGGTAAGTGCCTTGCCCGATGTACAGGTGCCGGCCGTAGTGGTTGCGCGACCACCACTCCACCAACGTGGGATAAGGGGCGGCCTTAAAGTTGGAACTCCAGTAAAGCTGGGGCAAAATGTAGTCAACCCAGCCCTGCTTCATCCATTCGCGCGCATCGGCATACAGCCCCGAATACCCTTGGAAGGCTTTGGTAGCCGAGCCTTCGGCGTGTTCCGATTGGTTCATCCAGACGCCAAACGGCGAAATGCCAAACTTCACCCAGCGCTTCGTCTTGCGGATCGAGTTATGCAGCCCCTCCACGAGCAGGTTTACGTTTTGGCGACGCCAATCGGCAAGTTTCAGATTACCAGGATTATACTGCTGAAAAGCTTGTTCGTCGTGGATGACACGGCCAGCCTCCGGATAGGGGTAAAAGTAGTCGTCGAAGTGCACGCCGTCGATGTCGTATCGCTCGACTACATCCAGAATCACCTGTGTGATGTATTGGCGCACTTCGGGCAGGCCGGGGTTGAACAGCAGTTGCCCGCCGTAGCGGAAAAACCACTCGGGATGCTGCCGATACGGGTGGTTGGGCGCCAAGCGGCGCGTCACCGAATCCATGGTAGCACGGTACGGGTTGAACCACGCGTGAAATTCCATGCCGCGGGCGTGGGCCTCTTCAATCAGAAATGGCAACGGGTCGTAGGGCGGATTGGGGCCTTTGCCCTGTTGGCCCGTCAACCACTTCGACCACGGCTCCAGGTCGCTTTGGTAAAAGGCATCCGCCGCGGGCCGAATTTGCACAAACACCGCGTTGATGCCGTTGCGTTTCTGTATGTCGAGCATACGCCGGTACTCGCGCCGTTGCTGATCGGGCGTCAGGGAGCGGCTACTGGGCCAGTCGATGTTTTCCACGGTTGCAATCCAGACGCCCCGCATCTCGCGTTTAGGCGGCGCGTCCTGCGCGTTGCTTGTGCGAGGCAGCCCCCACAACAGCGAACACAGAAGACAAAATAGGACAGCGTAACCAGCGGAAGAAAATCGAAGCATCAGCACACAAACAGAGGGAAAACCGCCGCAAATTACGCACTACCAGCGCTGTAGTCCTACGAAATCTGCGGGCTAGCCTCGGATACCCACACCATTGAGGTACCGTTCGTCTATTCCAAACGGCCGGATTGGCAGGCGGCCAGCTGCGCAAACGACAGGTCGAGCAGGGTAAAATCGGCCCACCGCTGATGGTCAAAATGCCACCATTCACCCGAGTAATTGACAAACCCATGCTGCGTCATGGCACCCAGCAGCGTGGCCCGGTTGCGTCGAACTTCCTCCGTGACCGGCTCATACGTGGTGTGCGCCGCTGGCGTCAGATCATCAAAATCAGTGGGCATCGGCAGGGTGCGGCCGTTAGCCAACTCCACCAGCGCCACATCGACGGAGCAGCCACGGTTGTGCCGCGACCCACGCCACGGTGGGGCCGCATACGTTTCGTCCCCGATTTTCTCGTAAAACCGCACGGTAGCGCTGTAGGGTCGGTACGCATCGAAGAGTTGGAGCCCGATACCCAGCTTGCGAAGCTCCTCCTGCACTTCCCGCAAAGCGGCGGCCACCGGCCGCCGCAGGTAAGCAGCCGGCCGATCGTATATGGCTTCCGCCAATACGTTATTAGCGGTGGCATAACGGATATCCAGCACCAAATCGGGCACATAAGCAACTAGTTCAACTAACTCATTATCAGGATTTTCATCGATTTCCTGTTGATAATGAGCTGTGGAACTTAGCACGTACAGCCCATGAGCATTTGGCGCAAGCATAGGCGGAATATCTACTGCGAATACTTCAGTTGAAACTCGCGCAAGTCGGGCCGGTGCTTGCGGGTACGAACTAGCTCCCGCCGATACACGGCGTGGCCCAGATCGTGCAAAAACGGGAAGCCAACGGCGTCGTAATCGTAGTGGTCGTCGTTGAGTACTTCATCGGAGTTGACGTAGATAACGGCACTGAGCATAAATTCTATATTGTGCTCATAATCAACTATATACGCGTTGTCAATCAAAAAGCCGTAGGCCTGCCCTATCTTGTTGAAGATGCGCACGTTGGGCGGCAACGGCGCGGGAGAGCCGCCTGCCAGCAAGAATTTGGCGTAGTTGTCGGGGTAATGGGCCGCGTCGTAGCGCGGGTGATCGCTCTCGCGAGGCAACATCGATAGGTAGCCCCGCAAAAACTGATAATCGTCGGGAGCCAGCGCGAAGCGATTTTTGGCCGGTACCGCGCCGGGAAATAACACCGATTTGAGGATATTTTGCTGATCGGCCAGCGAAACAAAATTCTTTTGGCTGAAGTCCATGGGCTCGTTAATGAGCTTATCGCCATCCATGTAAGCTTTCCCGATTTTCTCGCCCCGGCGCGGCAATTCCTGCATTACCTCTGCCTTGGCGGCGGCCGCAGGCTGCACATAAATAGGCCGCTCCAGAGCCGTGTCGGCGTAAAATGCGAACGGATTGGTATGCAAGGCATTAAACCCCTTATCGCCGACTGACAACCGATGCAACAATCGGGTATTGTGGTAGCCACGCCGACGCAGCCCGTACCGCAACTGGCTTCGTCCTACAAACTCATATAGCCTATTAAACGCATCGTTGTCGCTGACCAGCAAGACTTTACGCACGTATTGCGCAATGCTGGCGCGCCCCGTTGCCGCCGACGTATCGCGCACTACTCGCGTTTGGCCTTCGTAGGCCGAATCGATGCGTAGAGGCGACTCAGGAGTGAGCTCTGGAATCTGGCTGCGTAGGGCGCGCAGCTTTTCCAGCGCTAGAACGGCCGCGGGCAGCTTTACGGTGCTGGCCGGATAAAAATAGCGCCGCGGGTGCACACGGTATTTATAGGTGCGAAAATGCGGCTGGTTCTGCGCATCGCGGTCGATTTGGGTGTACAAAACTTGTAGCCGATACGCATCGGGGTGGGCCAGCACTTTGCGCATCACCGCCGACGTATCGGTGCGCAGCACGCGCCGCAACGGGCTGCCCACTTGTGCTTGTGCGGGCACGGTTAGCAGCACGCTCGCGGCGGCGAGCAGTCCGGCAAGTCGGGAAGGGATATAAAAAATCATCGCGCCGGAAGATACACTCCCGGCGCGATGTAAAAGGCTGAAATCTTAGCGAGGGCCGATACGCCGTTAGCTATTGGGTTGGTCATTAACGCCATCCTCTAGGCTTTCCTCGTCCTTATCGGCGCTGGAATTCAGGGCATTGGTCTCGCTGCTGTTGCCGTAATCGCCCCGAATGCCGGCTCCGCTGCCCATGTGTTGCTGGGTGCTTTCGGTGTCGATCGGGTGGTTAGGCGTGCCGCGCTGGTTGCTGATGGCGTTTTGGCTATCCACGTTCTGACCGCGGGTTACGGCTTGCTCGTCCTCTTCATTGGGCGTGCTCTGGCTATTGTTCTGCGAATTATCTGCCATGATTTTTCATTTATATAATTTATTGATAATCAATTATTTGTGAATTATCAATAAGTGATTAAAAACTAAGCCTACAGGTTGACTTTCCCCGTTTCGCCACCCGACACGCCGGTGCCGCTGCTGGTAGTGCTGCCGCCTACGTCGCCTTCGTCGGCGTTGCCGGGCGCTTCGTAGTGGGTGCCGTGGGCAACGTTGCGGCCTTTGATTTCTTTGCCGCCTTCGGTGCCGCCGCTACCGGAGTTGTCGTCGGCGTTGTTGCCGCGGAGGGCTTCGGAACTGCCGGCAAACTGTCGTCCTTCGGGCTGGCGCTTGTCGGCCAAGCCGGCTTGATTGGATTGAGAAGCAGTGGGCTGCTCTTGGTCGCGGGCGTCTTGTACTGGTTCGTCGTCTTGCATGATCGGGGTGGTAAGGTGAATACGCACGAGTCCTTCTCCTATACGCGCCCCCGCCGTGTCGGTTCGGATTTGGGGTTGTGGTTTTGCCGCTTCTTTTGCCCAACTTGGAACTTCGTTTAAGCCGAAGAATTACGCTTTTCCTCCTTGTTCCAGCATGCAATCCGAGTCCGATTCTCTTAGCCAAAAAACCACCGACGAGCTGATTTTTCTGGCGCGCAATCCTGATTATTACCACGCCGATATCATTGCCGCCGCCCGCCGCGAGCTCCAGCGCCGCGGCGTAAATATTCTGACGCTGGGCCCGCCGCAAGCCGAGATTCCGGTGCCACAGTACGCGGAGGAAGAAACGCCCGACCGGACGTGGCTAGGGCCGGCACTGGGCATTGGCATTCTGGTGGTGGCTGTGGCGGCCTATTTTCTCTTTCACCGCTCTCCGCCACCGGTCGTGTACAGCAGCAAGCCCATTGTGTTGGAAACCGTGGAATCGCACCAAATACCTGGTTTCGAGGCGCTTACTGAAAAGCAAGTTCAGCGTGATTTGCGGCATGTACCCAAAGCGGAGCGCGCCAACCCGTCGTTTAAGAAAAACTATCTGGAACTGAGCCGGCGCTTCTGGTCAGCGGAGCATCAGTCAGATTACCTGCTCAAGCAAATTAGCGCCGCCAAGCTCGATTCGGCTTTCCCTGGCCAGGCCGCGCTGGTGTACGAAAAGTGGCACTACCTCACCAAAGCCCTGCTCTACAGCCACAAGCTGGGCCCGGTGATGAAAGACCGCGTCGATGTAATGCACGACGTTGCCAACCGCCGTATGTCGGCGTTAAGCTACATGCGTACCAACTACCTCAACGGCCAACCCGTGCTGGACAAGCAAGTAGCCGACGCCGTAGCCCCCGTCGACGACATGCTGCGGGCCCTGCGCGACACCACAACCACGGCGCTCATCATGAAACACGTCGATTTATAACTAATTCGCAGCCAACTATTTACCATGGCTGAACCGGCGGCTCCCAACGAGCACTTTGCGCAAAAATCGGATGCAGAACTCCTGTATTTGGTGCAAAACCCCCAGCGGTATCCGCAAGGGCTGGTGCAGGCCGCCGTGCAGGAGCTTCAGCGCCGCGAGCTGATTCCGCGGGAGCTTCCGGACGCAGAAAAGCCAGCATTGGCCCCCGTTGCCCCACCCGATGAGAGCACCGGTCAGCTTGCGCGCAAATTGTTGCAAACCGTGTTTTGGCCCACCAAAACATATTTCGTCACGCCGCTGCTGATCGACACTAACCTGCTGGTTTTCGCCCTGATGGCCTTGAGCGGTGTAAACGTCTTCACCCCTGCTGGCGTGGATTTGGTGGCTTGGGGCTCCAATTTTTCTCCGCTCACGCTGCCTGGGCAGCCCTGGCGGCTGCTTACCAGCTGCTTTCTGCACGGCGGACCCGCGCATTTGCTGTTGAACCTGAGCGCGTTGCTGTTTCTGGGGCTGCTCAGCGAACCCTTGGTTGGGCGCGGGCGCCTATTGCTGGTGTATGTGTGTAGCGGCGTGGGCGGCAGCTTATTCAGCTTGGCGTGGCATACGCAGGGCGTCAATTCGGTTGGAGCCTCGGGCGCCATTTTTGGGCTATACGGCCTGCTGCTGGCGCTGGCGGCCCTACGCGCAGTGCCCATGAGCCGCGCGGAGCGGCTGAGCTTGCTGTGGTTTATGCTGTATATGGTGCTCAACAGCTTGGTTGCGGGCCTCGAAGCCAACACAGACAACGCCGCGCACGTAGGGGGACTGATAACAGGATTATTCGCAGGCGCCTTGTTGAGTCTATGTGGCCTCCCCAAACCTCCTAAGCAGGACATATCTGCGTAGCAGAAGGGCTTAACGATTTCTTTTTGCCTGAAGAATGCTATTTATCATGTGATAAGGTACATTTGGTAACCTGCCTTATTCAGCCGTTGGTTCTCTGTCATTATTTCACGTTCGATGATGAAAGCATTTCTACACATTTGTATTTCTCTGATTACCATATTATTAGCAGCTGCACCTAGCGCCCAGGCGCAACAGGCCGTACCCAACGGCACCATGGAAACCTGGCAAACGCGCAACGGCGGCGACGTTCCGCAGAGCTGGCTCACGACCGATGACGCGCTTGCCGCCGCAGGAATTCCGTCGCTGCTAAATACCGGTACTGTTTCCAAATCAACGGATCATCAGGGTGGCAGCTTTGCGGCTAAGCTGGAAACCAAAACCACCATCCTAAGTGCCTTGCTGGGGCCCGTGCCGGGTATTTTGCTGTTGGGCTCCAAGCTTAAGCCTGTCACGTTCACCAACCTTGCCAGCGCCGCCGCCAGCATCAACGGTTTTGGGGGCTTGCCTTACACCTCTCGCCCGACTCGGCTTCAATTCTCGTACAAGCTGACCGGTACCACGGCCGCCACCGATTCGGCATTTGTGCTCATCGTACTTACCCGCACCGTAAACCGCGTGCCGCTGATCGTGGGCGACACTATTTTATTGCTCAAACCCACGGCTACGTATTCCCTGACTGATCTACCTATCCGTTACCGCCGTACCGATACTCCTGATACCCTGCGCATTGCGTTTGCGTCGGGTGTGGCAGTCAAACGCACTGCCGGTACCGCTCTTTTCGTAGACGACATCACACTGACGGGCACCGTTACGGCCGCAAAAAACCCGCAACTGGAAGCCGCCCTGAGTGTGTACCCCAACCCCAGCGCTGCCGGCGAGTTTCGGCTGACCTCTCCCACGGCTTTGGGCGTGGCGACTGCGCCTTTTACCGTTACGGATCCCATGGGACGCGTGGTGCGGCAAGAAGAGCGCGCGCTTAACACCAACGGCGGCCGCACCATCGATTTGCGGGGCCAGCCGGCCGGTCTGTACCTGCTGCACCTTAGCACGCCCGCTGGTCCGCTGACGCGCAAACTCCTGATTCAGTGACCGAAGAAGATTCCGCCGCCGATTCTGCTCCCGATTCGGAAGGAGCCGGAAAACCCTCCCGGTGGCGCCGCGCTACGGCTGCCGCCCGGCGCGCCGTGAGCTTGCCATTCAACGGGCTCGATTATTTGTACCGCACCGGGCAAACTTACCAGCACTTCACCCTCCCTATTCTCAATGGTGCCATCGGCGACCAGCTGGCGGCGCGCCACGATCGGCGCGCCATCCAGATGAGCTTCCGCCAGCACAACGCCGATGTGCCGGTGGCCCGGTTGCAGTTGGGCCGTGAACGGCAAAAAACGGTGGTGTTTCTACACGGCCTAATGGGCGATGAACAGATCTGGCAGGCAGGAGCCCCCAACGCGCCCCGCTACGGCCCTTTGCTACAACGCGAAGCTGGAGTTCGGTGTCTGTATGTGCGCTATAACAGCGGCTTACACATATCGCATAACGGCCAGTTATTAAATGAGTTGCTGACCGGTTTAGTTACCACTTATCCCGAGCTGATTAGCGAGCTAGTGCTGATCGGGCACTCAATGGGAGGCTTGGTAATTCGCAGCGCGGGTTACTACGGCACCCGCGAGCCAAAACAACCCGCGCCCTGGATAGCACGGCTGCGGTCGGTATTTTTGCTGGGCGTGCCCAACGAAGGCTCTTTCCTGGAGCAAAACAGCCACCTGACTTCCGTAGTGCTGCGCAAAATCGACATTGTGCCCACGCGCCTGCTAAGCAAAGCCATGGACCAGCGCAGCAGCGGCATCAAGGACTTGCGCCACGCTTTTCTGGTGGACGACGACTGGCAAAATCCGCACGCCGACGACTTGTTTCCGCCGCGCACCACGGTGCCGCCGCTGCCCGGCGTGCATTATCACGTATTGGTGGGCTCGCTGCTCAAAACGGCCGGCTCGGCCCTCGATCACTACTTCGGCGACGGCCTCGTGGGCGGTGGCAGCGCCATTGGTCGCATCTTCGGAAACCCAGCTTTACCCGCTGATAACCAAGTTGCTACCAAGGTATTTCCCAAGCTCAATCACGGCACGCTGCTCTCAAACCCCGAGGTATATCAGTATTTGCAGGAACACATATAGCAATAACGCCGCCCCCTTATTGCTTACTGCTGCTAGCAGCAAAACAGAAGCCCCGATTCCAATGGAATCGGGGCTTCTGTTAATCCACTGATTATCAATATATTATCTTAGGATAACTTCTTTAAAATCCACTGTCATTACGGCCTGAGGTAGCGTAAAGCCACTTTCCGAAGCAAACTCAGTGATTTCCACTTCCGTCCCGTCCGCTGTGATGGTGGCCGGCGCAAAAGGCAGTCCGTGCACAATCAGCTTGTAGGTTTTGTATGTGGGCTGATATCCACCCTCTGCTATCTGTTTGACAGTCAATTGATTATCATTACCCGTTACGGTGAAGCGCCGGGTGGTACTGTTGCCTTCCTGGTAGCCGTAGCCTTCGCCGCCGTCGTCGTAGAGGACGCTGCTTTCCGCGCCGTTTTTGTAGTAGACGTGCAGAGTCACTTCTTCCACTACTTTTTCGCCCACAAATTGCATCACCGGGTAGAACGGAATTACGGCTCCAGCCTTGATGAACAGTGGAATACGATCGACGGGCGCGCTGGCCCATACTTCGGCGCCGCCCGATTTGGGCTCGTCGGTCCAGTAGTAATACCAGTCCCCGCGGGGCAGGTACATCCAGCGGCCGTCGGCGCCGGCTTGCGTGATGGGGCACACCAACAGATGATCGCCGAGGGCAAATTCGGCCATGCGCAGGTACGTTTCGGTATCGGCCTGGTCGATGAATGTGAGCGGGCGCAGCATGGGCGTACCTTCCTGCACGTACTGCCAAAAAGCCGTGTAGATGTAGGGCAGCAGCTGGTAGCGCAGCTCAATGAAGCGCTTCGCTAGATCGGTAGCTTGCTCGCCAAACGACCAAGGTTCTTGGTCGCCGTGGTCGCCGGAGCTGTGCGTGCGGAAGAACGGATGAAACGCCGCCAGCGCTATCCAGCGAACGTACAGTTCCGCATCGGGCGTGTCGATAAAGCCGCCCACGTCGGAGCCCACAAACGAGAACCCGCTGATACTCAGGCGCTGACACTGAATGTTGGCCAGCCACAAATGCTCCCAAGAAGCCAGGTTGTCGCCAGTCCAGGCCGACGAATACCGCTGCCCGCCAGAATAGGTACTGCGTGTGATGGTAAACGGCCGGTTGGGATAGCTAAACCGCTTGACGCCATCGGCCGTGGCGCGTGCCATCTGCATGCCGTAGATGTTGTGCGCTTTGGCGTGCGAGCTGGGGTGGCCGTCGTAGTCGAAACGTACGTCGTCGGGGAAGGTACCGCGCTCAAATACAGCGGGTTCGTTCATGTCGTTCCACACGCCTTTCACGCCGTCTTCGGCAACCAGGCCTTTGAACAGGCCAGCCCACCATTCGCGCACATCGGGGCGGGTGAAATCGGGGAAGTTGCACAAGCCGGGCCACACTGAACCTTTCATCAGCGGCCCATCGGCGCGGCGACAGAAATAATCTTTCTCCAAGCCCTCGGTGTACACCGAATAGTTCGGGTCGATTTTAATGCCCGGATCGATGATGACGATGGTTTTGAAGCCGTCCTTCGCCAGCTCCTGCACCATGCGCTTCGGCTCCGGAAAATGTGCCGGCGACCACGTAAAGCAGCGGTAGCCGTCCATGTAGTCGATGTCGAGGTAGATGGCGTCGCAGGGGATGCTGCGTTCCCGAAACCCATTCGTAATCTGCTTGACCGTGCTTTCCGGGAAGTAGCTCCATTTGCACTGGTGGTAGCCCAGCGCCCACAGCGGGGGCAGTTCGGGTGGGCACGTCAGGCGCGTATATTCCTGGGTGACTTCGGTGAGCGCGGGGCCGTAGATGAAGTAGTAGTTCATCTCGCCGCCCTGAGCCCAGAAGCTGGTCACATCGGCGCGCTCGGCGGCAAAGTCGAAGAACGACTTGAACGTGTTATCGAAGAAGATGCCGTGCGCAATCTTCTGATGCAGAACCAGATAAAACGGAATGTTCTTGTACAGCGGGTCGGAGCCTTTGACGTAGCCGTAAGTATCGGAGCCCCAGTTGGTGAAGCGCTTGCCGCGCAGGTTCATGTTGTCGGGCTTATCCCCGAGGCCGTAGTAATGCACGCCGCTTTGCACCTGCTTGCTCATCTTCACGATGTCGTTGCCGGTGTCGTCGTTGTGTTCCCAGTGAAAGCCTTTTTCGTCTTCGCACAGCACGTTGCCCGAGCGGTCGAGCACGCGGGTGTGCGTATCCTGCTTGGCAATGGTGCAGATGAGGCGGTCGGTGGTAATGCGGTAGTGATCAGGCTTTTCGCGAAACTCCAGAAATTCTACTTTCGGCCGCGGCAGGTCGGCGGGCACGGCGTAGCTAAAGTCGGGTGCAAAACGGCCGTCGGTGGCGTAGCGAAACCGCAGAATTTTGTCCGTCACGACGGATAAGCTCAGCTTTACCCCGTTATTGCATATGAAAATGAACGTGTTGCCATCCTGCTGACAAGTTAAAACCTGACCGGGGAAGTGCTCCTGCTTCCCCCGGGTGGCCAGGTCGTTGATCATGTAATTGTGTTCCTGGACTGTATCCGCCATGGGTATGCTATCGAGAAGGGTGGGCTAAAAGGGTGTAAATCGGTTCGTACTGCCCAGTTAAGACCGCAAGGTAAAAACGATTGGGACGAAAATATTTATCCTGCTGCTGAGCTTGATATAAAAGACCTTGTGGCGTCATTGCAACACATTTTTTTATCTACCTTGTCCCTATCCCCCTATCTCTGTTTCGCCTGCTCATGGAAATGCCAAGTCTGAAGGTGCTGTTGTTGGGCTGGGATGATACGCCGAAGACCCAAGATCGGTCCCATCTGGCTACTCTCCCCTTGGCGCAAGCCCTGGCCGCCCAAACCGATCTGTCGCTCGTATTACCTCACCTGCCTGCGTCGGGTTACTCGCTGCCAAATGGCCGCGTCATTGGCCTCGGCGACTTGTCGATGGCAGAACTGGAGGCCTTGCAGCTTTTCCCCGTTCGCGATACGGCCGGCGCCTGGCAAAGTCCCTCGGCGCCTTATGTGGGCAGCAGTGCTTCAGGCTCCGAAGATCTTGCTCAAGCCAGCGAAGCTAGCTCCGTCGCCCTGCTTGATCTGCAAAACAGCGATGAATTTGCTCAGCCAGCCGAGCCCGACGCGGGCGAAGCCAACGACTTATCGCAACCGGAGGACAACATCACCCCGGATGTTATTCCGAACGAAACCGACATACCGCCGGCTACCGACACCGTAGCATCGCCGCTAACGTCTATTCTGACGGTGGCTGAGCATGCGTCGGCAGAAGAAGCGGTGGCCATTCTGCGCTCCGACCTCTCGGATGGCTCCGGACTCAATTTCAAAGTCATTCAGTACGCCCGGTTTGCTACGCGCTTGGCCACCAACCAGAGCTTCGGCGTGATCTACGCGGCAGACTGGCAGTCGTGGCTGGCGGCGCTGGAAATCCGTCAGTTGACGGGGCGCCCACTGGTGCTGCACGTGCAATCGCTGGCCCTCGACCGCGACTCGCACGACGACCGCGGCTGGGTGCTGGCTCTCGAGCGCCTTGCGTTGCGCCGTGCCGACGTTGTGCTGGCGGCTACCGAGGAGATCTCGCAGCGCCTCCAAAACAGCTACGCAGTGCCGGCACAACGTATCAGCGTGCAACCCGCCAATATTTCGGCTGAAAACCTGGGCGGCGTGGTGCAGGGCATCTTGCAAAGAGCATCAGCGCATAACGGTATCTAATTATGGATCAAGCGCTTACCCCCTGGCTCGGCTTTTAGGCGCACCCCACGGCGCAGCGAACGCCGCGGAAAGGCGTTACCTTCGGCGCTCAAGTGCCTTATTGCCTTGCCAGCTGATTTCTGCTTTTCGCTTTTATGTCTGATTCCCAAGAACAAGCGTTTGACGCGCCTCTCGAACTGCACAACGCGGATGGAGGTGTGTTTTTAACGGTGCCGTTTAGCGTGCCCGATGTGTATGGACAGCGCGGCTTGCTGCACGTACGCGGCACCATCGATGGCTTTCCGTTTCGCTTGCCCCTCACTCCTGCCGCCGACGGCGAGCACATCCTGACCATCCGCAAGCAAATCCGCAACACAATTGGCAAAACCTGGGGTGAAACGGTGCACGTCGTGCTGGCTCCCGACACCGAGGAAAGCGCCATCGAAGTACCCGAAGATCTGGCCCGCGCCCTCGACAAAGCCGGTCTGCGCACCAAGTTTGACCAATTGGCCTACAACCAGCGGCAGAAATTCGCCCTCTGGATTAGCCGCGCCAAAAAGCCAGAAGCCCGTTTCAAACGCATCCAAGAGGCGATCAACCTCGTTGCTGAAGGACGCAAACTGAGCTAAGTTCTGGTTTACAAATAGTTTACAAAATAAAAGTGGGCGGCTTCCCTAAAATAAAGGGAAGCCGCCCACTTTTATTTTGCAAGTACTTTATTATCAATTAGTTACCCCAAGGAGAGCACCAATGCCGTACGGCTGGTAATGTAGAGGCTCAGCTTGTTGACCTCGTCTTCGACGAAGGTATCGTAGGTCAGGGTAGAGTCGACGCGGTTGAAGCCATCGAAGGCCGAGTCGTCGGAGTTGAGGATGATGCGGTAGCGGCCGGGGTGGGGCACAAAGAAGCGGTAGTCCGGAATGCTTCGATCGACGTGGAAGTTGAAGATGAAAATCAGGCCGGCGCGCTCGAAAATGAGCACTTGGTTGTTGGTGTCCATGTTCAACTGGTGCGCATGAGGGGCCGCGAGCAGGCGCCGCTGCCGCGCCATCAGCACCATGGCTTTGTCGAAGGCGAGCAAGCATTGGTATTTCAGGTCGGGGTTGTCGGCCAGCGACCACTGCCGCCGGGCGTAATGGTGGCTCCAGTTGTTGCCCTCCCGCGGAAAATCGACCCATTCGGGGTGGCCAAATTCGTTGCCGATAAAGTTCAGGTACGCCTCGCCGCCCAGGGCCAGCGTCACCAACCGAATCATTTTGTGCAAGGCAATGCCCCGCGCCACCACCGGGCTGGGGTCGTTGCGCTGCATGTGGGTGTAGATGTCAGCATCTATCAACCAGTGCGACAAGGTTTTATCGCCGACCAACGCCTGGTCGTGCGATTCGGCGTAGGCGACGGTTTTTTCACCGGTTCGGCGGTTGGTGAGCGTGTACCAGAGTTCGCCCAAGTTCCAGTTTTCGTCGCGGGTGTGCTTGAGCAGCTTGATCCAGAAATCCGGAATGCCCATGCCCAACCGGTAGTCAAACCCGACGCCGCCTTCGGCCACCGGGCGGCACAAGCCGGGCATACCGCTCATGTCTTCGGCGATGAGCAACGCCCCGCGGCGCAGCTCGTGCACCAGCGTAGTGGCCAGTTGCAGATACAGAATGGCATCGTCATCTACTTCAGGGCCAAAGTATTGGTCGTAATTTGAGAAAGCAGTGCCCTCGCCGTGGTGGTGGTACAGCATCGACGTGACACCGTCGAAGCGAAAGCCGTCGAAGTGAAATTCTTCGAGCCAGTAGCGCAGGTTGGAGAGCAAAAACTGCTGCACCTCGGTCTTTCCGTAGTCAAACAGCTTGGAATCCCAGCCGGGGTGGTTTCCCCGACCCCCTTCGTGAAAGTACTGCCCGCCCGAGCCGTCGAAGTCGGCCAGGCCTTCAGCTTCGTTCTTAACAGCATGAGAATGAACCACATCCAGCAGCACCGCAATGCCGCGGTTGTGTGCCTCGTTCACCAGATGCTTAAGCTCTTCGGGCGTACCGAACCGCGACGACACCCCGAAAAAGTTGGCTACGTGGTACCCAAACGACCCGTAATACGGATGCTCCATCACGGCCATCAGCTGGATGCAGTTGTAGCCCAGCGCCTGCACCCGCGGGAGCACGTTTTCGGCGAATTCTACGTACGTGCCGATCCGCGCTTCTTCGGTAGCCATGCCGACGTGGCATTCGTAGATGAAGGGTTCCCGCACGTAGTTCTGCACCCGAAACTTCTGATCAGTCCATATGAACGGTGTTTCGGGGCGCCAGACCTGACCCGAAAAATCTTTGGTTTGGTCGTTTTGCACGGCGCGGCGCAACGTGGCCGGCAAGCGATCTTTGGCTCCTTTCGCCGTCACGACATGCACTTTGTAGTGGCTGCCGTGGGTGAGCACGTCGCGGTATTGCTTGTCGGGCAAAAACACCTCCCACACGCCATCGGCGCCTTTTTGGAGCGGCGTCGCTTGGCGGTCCCAGCCGTTGAAGTCGCCGACCAGCGACAGGGCCTGCGCGGCCGGTGCCCACTCGCGGTACCAATACCCTTTGCGGCGCGAATCGTAGTTCAGGCCTAGGCGTTGGTGGGCGGTCGCAAATTTGGCCAGTGAACCATGTTCCTGCGCAATGGCTTCGAGGCGCTGCTTGAGGCGCTGTTGCCGGGCCAGCAGCACCGGTTCGTAAGGCGCCAGCCACGGGTCTTGTTCGACGAGGGCCAGCGCCGGCGTGAAAGGAGATACAGTAGGTTCCATAGCGTTGAAGGTTGAAGCGAAGGTAAAGCTACGTAGTTAGCGAAATTGCACGAACCAAATCAAAAGTATAACCGAAATCAGTAAGACCTATTCCAACGCAATTGCCGCTTTGTCGGCTATCTTCACCCTTATGAAGGTTCGTTTTTACCCCGTAGCGCTCGCTGCGCTGCTCTCTTGTACTACGGCTACGCGCACAGCTGCGCCCGAGGCCGCGGCCGTGCTAGCGGCTACGCCACCCACTGCGGCGGCTCCTGTTACGGCCACCAAGGCCATGGTCATCTCGGCACATCCTGAGGCTTCGCGAATTGGGCTGGAAATTTTGCAGAAAGGCGGCAACGCCTACGACGCGGCCGTGGCCGTGCAGTTTGCGCTGGCCGTGTGCTTCCCCGTGGCCGGCAACTTAGGCGGCGGCGGCTTCTTGCTCTACCGCGGCGCTGATGGCACTGAGGGGGCGCTTGATTTCCGCGAAACAGCGCCCGCCGCAGCCACCCGCGATATGTACCTCGACGCGCAAGGTAATGTGGTAGAAGGACGTAGCACCGCTGGCCATCTGGCGGTGGGCATCCCCGGCACTGTGGCGGGCATGGAAGTCGTGCATAAAAAACTGGGCAAACTCCCCTGGGCCGACCTCGTGCAGCCCGCGCTCGACTTGGCTGCGCGGGGCGTGCGCCTCACCGCCAAAGAAGCTGCCGGCTTCAACCGCGTTCGTCCCGAGTTTGTCAAGTACAACGCCAGCTTGGCACCGGCTTACGTGCGGGCCGATGGTGAAACCCGCCCATGGCAGGAAGGCGATGTGGTGCAATACCCCGACCTCGCCCGCACCTTGCAGCGCATCCGCGACAAAGGCCGGGCGGGCTTTTACGAAGGCGAAACCGCTACGCTGATCGTGGCCGAGATGAAGCGCGGCAACGGACTGATTACCAAGCAGGATCTCCAGGGCTATCAGGCCAAATGGCGCACGCCGCTGCACGGCCAATACCGTGGCTACGACGTGCTCACGTTTCCGCCGCCCAGCAGTGGCGGCGTGGCCCTGCTGCAAATGCTGCAAATGCTGGAGCCTTACGATTTGGGCAAAGCAGGCTGGCATTCGCCGCAGGCGGTGCATTGGCTGACCGAGGCCGAACGCCGTGTGTACGCCGACCGTGCCACCTACCTCGGCGACCCTGACTTTGGCCGGGTGCCGGTAGCCCAACTCCTCGACCCGAAATACAACCGCCAGAGGATGAGCACTATACATGCCAATGGCCGTGCCACGCCCAGCAAAGAGGTGACGGCCGGCACCGGCCTTCCCGGCTACGAGAGCGACCAGACTACCCACTACAACGTGGTGGATGCCCAGGGCAATGCCGTGTCGTGCACGACTACGCTCAACGGCGCATACGGCAGCAAAGTAGTGGTAGCCGGCGCAGGCTTTTTGCTTAATAATGAGATGGATGACTTTTCTTCCAAGCCCGGCACGCCTAACTCCTATGGCTTGGTAGGCGGGGCTGCCAACGCCATCGCACCGGGCAAGCGCATGCTGTCTTCGATGACGCCCGCGCTCCTGACCAAAAACGGCAAGCTTCAGATGGCCATTGGCACGCCGGGCGGTAGCACCATCATTACCAGCGTGTTGCAAGGCATCATCAATACCCTGGACTACGGCATGAACGCCCAACAGGCAGTGGCCGCGCCGCGCTTGCACCATCAGTGGCTCCCCGATCAGATTGACGCGGAGGAAAAGGCGCTGTTGCCCGCCGCCGCCGATACGCTTCGCCGGCGCGGCTATACCATCAATCCGGGCGGTAAGTGGGGACGCATGGAAGAAATAAGAGTGCTACCCGACGGCCATCTCGAAGGAGGAGCCGACCCCCGCGGCGACGACACCACAAGAGGCTACTAATCAAGCGTTTGCAAAGCAAAAACGGCACTCCTCAGCAGGAGTGCCGTTTTTGCTTGAATGGGTGCATCGAGTTGGGCAGTACTAGCCGACAAGCGGCTTATCGTAGCCTGCTGCTGGAGCCTAGCTCTACACAAACAATTCAGTAGCTGCCGGGCTTACTTGTTACACCATTTACCCTCAACCCCACCATCATGGTCAAAGTAGGATTGCTAGTACGGCTGGAAGCCAAGCCCGGAAAAGAACAAGCCGTTGCCGAGTTTCTGCGCGGCGGCTTGCCGTTGGTAGAAGATGAGCCCGCTACGCTTACGTGGTACGGCATCCAGCTCGGACCCAGCACTTTCGGCATCTTCGATACCTTTCCCGATGAAGCAGGCCGTAAAGCCCACCTCGGAGGCAAAGTCGCGGCAGCGCTCATGGCCAGCGCCGACGACTTATTTTCGGCTCCGCCGACCATTGAAATGGTAGATATTCTGGCGTCTAAAGGTGCTTAAGACCACCTAAAAAACGTGTCGGCGCTTACAAGACGCTTGGAAAACCGAATGTCGTTCTCCTACATAAGCACTTTGTAATGAGCCATGTAACGAGAAAGGGCCGGTGCTGTACAGCACCGGCCCTTTCTCGTTAGAAGCGCAGTTGATTAGCCGCTGAGGTAAGGGCTTGCCCTAGCTGGTGGAGCTTCTCCACCGTCGCGCCTTCGGCGGCACTGGCGGCGTTGGCTGTGTGCTGACCTAAGGTGTGCAGGGAGCTGCTGATCTGGGCGCGATCGCCGCCGCGGAGGTAGCCTTGCAGGTTTTCCAGCTCGTGGGCGATATCGGTAAGCGCAACGTTATCAGAATCTTGCAGAATCTGAATCCAGCCATCAAGGTTGCTGTCTGCCACGGCAGCGGCGCCGTCGAGGCCGCCACTGAGCGCACTTAGGGTAGCCTCGAGCTGGTCGCTGCCGGTGGGAGTTGAAGAATTCATAAGAGCCAGGGGCTTGGGTGGAAAGCAAGTACTTCCTTCTATACCCCCCATCCGCTTATTTGTTGATGCGAAACGACATTATCCCCAGCAAAAAAACTTCGGGCATAGCCACCGCGCAGCCAGACGCATGCTGACAAGCGTGAAAGTCCGTTACAGGTTAAAATGGCTCGGCCCGAAAGGCCAAAATCTTATCGGCGCTCGGTGGTAATAAGCTCGCCCTACGAAACCTTCAGATTGCCGGAAGCCATGATCAGGATCTGGCCCAAGTGGCGCAGCTGGTCGCCGATGCCGTTGTGCAGATGATCGCCGGCCCACGTATGAATGTGGCTTGCCTCGCGCGAAGCCTGTTCGCCCAAGCGCTGAAGCAACTCGCCGGTCTGGGTTTTGTCGCCGTTGCGCATGTACTCTTTAAGCTGCTGTAAATCAGCAGCGGCGGCCTTCAACTTGGCATTGTCGGCGTTCTGAAGCATGGGCAGCCAGCCGTCGATGGTAGCAATAAAAGTAGTCGGATCGTGGGCGAAGGTATCGTTGCTGAGAATGCTGCCCAAGCCTAAGTTGGTTGCGTACAGGTGGTCGTTGAGGTTCTCGGAGTGGTCGGCCATGGAGGTAGGAAGTTTGGTTGAGGTTCTCTGTACGCCGTAAAAAAGCTCTGCGTTGTTGAGGGAACGGCGCACAAAAATCTATTTTATATAAATAGCTTATTATCAAATACTTACATATAACAACCACTTGCTACTCCCCCGATTTAGATGAAGCCCAAAATCAAGGAATGGCTCAAACGCTATCTGCCGGCCGAAGCGCTCTCGCTGCTAGCGACGTTGGTGGCCGCGTGGCTGGCGTGGCACGGCACCGGCAGCCGCGTAACAGCGGCGCTGGCGGGCACTTGGAGCGGCAACGTGGCGTACTTCGGCTACATTTTGGCAAGTGACGTGTATCGTACTCACCAACAAGGATTTGCCTTGGGCAAGCCGTACACTACAAACACGTTGTTGAAGAACGTACGCGCGCTGGCCGTCGAGTTTGGCATGGCCGAGCTGGCCGATAGTTTTCTCATTCGCCCGGCCCTGATGTATTACTTGCCGCTTTGGCTCGGTAGTTTCTCGGGAGGCATTTTGCTGGCGAAAGCGCTGGCGGACGTAACGTTCTATGTGCCCGCCATTATCAGCTACGAATTGAGCAAAAATCGACTGCGGAAATTTCACTAAATCACCCGCCTAAACACGAAACAGCCCCGACGCTTATGGCGCCGAGGCTGTTTCGCAAATAATTGATTATAAACTACTTACAAAAGCTATTTACCGTCGGGTAGTTGGAGCGGACGCCAGATGTTGTTGTAGAGGTTGACGTCGGGCATGGCGTTGTCGGGGTTGAGGATGACGAAAGCCAGCGGCGAGGTAGAATTGTAGCGGAACGTCCAGGTGCCGCCGCGCTGCCATATTTCCACGGGCAGGGTCGTGCGGCTGGTTTTGCCGTTGGTTTCGCGCACTTCCACAATCACGGGCATGGCGGCTTTCTCGCGGTTTTCGATGGTAATGAGGGCGCCTTTCGTGGGGTCCTGGTTCACGTATTCCACGGTCTGGACGGCTTGGTCGAGCTTCCAGTTTTCGTAGAACCACTCGCGCCAAAACCACGTCAGGTCTTCGCCCGAGGCCTCGTTCATCGTCCGGAAAAAGTCGTGCGGCTGCGGGTGCTTAAACGCCCAGCGCTTGATGTAGGTACGGAACGCGTAGTCGAAGCGGTCGGGTCCCAGGATGGTTTCGCGCAGCAGATACAGGCCAAAACCCGTCTTGGAATACGCCGCAAACCCCAGGTTGCGCGCCTGCGTCACGTCGGGCACGGTGAAGGGCACGTCGGTAGTCGGGCTCAGAATGCTGCCGAGCACGTAGGCCGGCTTGTCGTCGGTAGGCTTGTACTCGCCCTGGTGGAAGTTCTTGGTAGACAGAATGTTAATAAAGGTATTAAAGCCTTCATCCATCCACGGGTACTTGCGCTCGTTGGAGCCCACAATCATCGGAAACCAGTTGTGGCCAAACTCGTGGTCGGTTACGCTCCACAACGAGCCTTTCGAGGCGTCCTGCCCGCAAAACACGATGCCCGGATACTCCATGCCGCCCACGATGCCGGCAATGTTGGTGGCCACCGGGTAGGTGTATTCGTACCACTGGCGCGAGTTGTATTCGATGCTATTCTTGACGTATTCCGTCGAGCGATTCCAGGCCGTATCGCGGGCTACTTCCGTGGGGTACATCGACATGGCCAACGCTTTACGGCCGCTGGGCAGGTTCATTTTGGCCGCGTCCCACACAAAAGCCGCCGACGCGCCCCAGGCCACGTCGCGGGCCTGTTTGCAGCGAAAATGCCAAGTCAGGCGCCCGTTTTTGCCCGTCGGCCGCGACTCGCGCTGCATTACTTCAGCGGGCGTGCGAATGAGCACGGTCTGGTTGCTGGTGGCGGCTTTGGCCAGGCGGCGCTGCTGCTCGCTGGTGAGCACTTCAGCCGGGTTTACTAATTCGCCGGAGCCGCCCACCAGGAAGTTGGCGGGCACGTTGAGGGTGTAATCGAAGTTGCCGTATTCGAGGTAAAACTCGCCGGCCCCGAGGTAAGGCAGTGTATTCCAGCCTTCTATGTCGTCGTAGACGGCCATGCGCGGATACCACTGCGCCACTTCGAAGATCTCGCCGTTCTGGGTCATCTTGCGGCCCAGGCGGTCGGAGCCGTACTCCGGAATGTTGAAGGAATACGCGATGCGAATGTGCAACTGATCGCCGTTGGGCTTCAGGGCTTCGGGCAACCGAATCTGCATGCGTGTGTCGGTGATGCGGTAATCGGCCTTTGTCTTTTTGCCGTGCAGCTCAATATTCACCGTCCGGATGCTGTCGCCGCCCTGAAAACCGGCCGCCGAGCTGCCAAAGCGCGAGCCGTTGCGAGCGCCTTGTACGGGCGTTGCGGCGGAGCCCCGGGAGTTGGCTTTAAACAGATTCTGATCGAGTTGGAGCCACACAAATGGCAGCCGATCAGGGCTGCGGTTGGTGTAGGTAATGTCCACGTCGGCGCGCACGGACTTCTGCTTTTCATCCAGCGTCGCGTTGATTTTGTAATCGGCCGAGTTTTGCCAGTACGCCGCGCCCGGTTGGCCCCCGGCGGTGCGGGTGGCTGTGCTGGGCTCGTTCAGAAAAAGTGGCGAAAACAACGTGTGCGCGTCGTAATTGGAGGCGGCAGCTGGAGTGGTTTGGGCCGTTGCCAGATTAGGCAACAACGGCGCCGCGGCACTCAGGAAGAGGCCGAGCAAAGAGGCTTTGTTCATGCAGACAGAAGACGAGGAGGGCAAAGAAACAGATAGACGAAAAGCGCCCACAAAAAGACGCGTTCCGACGTAAGTATTTGATGAACACCCGAAGCTTTCTTACGGCACGCACCGCTCCGGTCGGGTGCCTGCTACCAGAAACCTGTATTTTTCCGCATGCTTCACCGCCTTGCTTCTGCCCTACTCTTCGCGTCGCTGATTGTGCTTGGGGCCTGCCAGCCCACTACCCAGCATTGCGCCGACATTCCGCCGCAGTTCCAGGTCAAGCACCCGAGCTGGGCGCAAAACGCCAGCATTTACGAGGTAAACGTGCGCCAGTACACGCCCGAAGGCACCTTTCGGGCCTTTGAAGCCCACTTGCCGCGTTTGCAAAAGATGGGGGTGGGCATTTTGTGGCTGATGCCCGTTAACCCCGTGGGCCAGGAAAAACGCAAAGGCACGCTCGGCAGCCAGTATTCGGTGCAGGACTACCGGGCAGTGAACCCGGAGTTGGGGACGCTCGACGATCTGCGGCATTTGGTGCAGGAGGCCCACCGGCGCGGCATGCACGTGATTCTGGACTGGGTGGCCAACCACACCAGCTGGGACAGCAAGCTATCGCGCGAGCACCCCGAATGGTTTACCAAAGACAAGGCGGGCCATTTTCGCCCGCCGGTGCCTGATTGGCAGGATGTTATCGACCTCGACTACAGCAAGCCGGAGTTGCAGCAGTACATGATTGGGTCGCTGCAATACTGGGTGCGCGAGGCCGACGTCGATGGCTTCCGGTGCGACGTGGCGGGCCTTGTGCCCACGGCGTTCTGGAACAAAGCCCGCCAGGAACTGGAAAAGACCAAACCCGTATTCATGTTGGCCGAATGGGACGAACTCTACCCGCCTACTTTCCTCAAACGCAGCGAGTTCGACGCCAACACGCGCCTGCTGGAGCGTGCCTTCGACATGACGTACGCCCTGCGTCTGCACGGCTTGCTCGACAGCGTAGCCCAAGGTAAGCAGCCCACCAACGCCATCGACAAATACCTCGCGGCCGAGCGCAAGCTGTATCCGCCCAGCGTGTACCTGATGACGTTCACGACCAGCCACGACATCAACAGCTGGGACGGCAGCGAATATGAACGCCTGAAAACCAACGCGTTGCCGATGGCTGTACTCACCGCCACGCTGCCGGGCATGCCAATGGTATACAGCGGCCAAGAAGCGGCTATGAAAAAGCGGCTGCGCTTCTTCGACAAGGACACGATTGACTGGAACGGCTACCCGTTGCAGGATTTTTACACCCGGCTGCTCACGCTCAAAAAACGCAACCCCGCCCTGCTCAACGGCGATCCGTGCAGTGAATTTGTGCGCTTGCCGGCCAGTTCAAGCCCTGAGGTATACGCCTTTGTGCGGCGCAAAGAGTTGGCGGCGGTGCTGGTAGCCGTGAATCTTGGCAATCAGCCCCACGAGGTTGCGCTGCGCACGCTGGGGCCGGGCACCTACCGCGAGGTGTTCAGCGAGCAGGTAAACCGCATGGGCTCAGGCTCGAAGGTGCTGGTACCAGCGCACGGCTATCGCGTGTACGAGCGTCTCCCCGATCCGAAGAAACAAGGGTTGTTTTGGTAAATTCTTGATTATCATAATATTACATCACTGTTACCCTAATATACAGTTGTCATCCTGAGCAGAGCGAAGGACTCTATCACAGCAGAACAAGTCGTTGCTGCACGATAAGGTCCTTCGCTCTGCTCAGGATGACAACTGTTTTCAAATTACACCCGATTGAAAAAAAAGCCAGCCGGCGCGCATAAGCTATCGGGCGGTTTTTCACGTATGCAGGCTTCGGTTTCCTCACTGCTCAGCCTTCCCTACCGTGCCCGATTTCATCCGTTCCGACGATTCTTTTTTTCAGGTCAAACACCCGAGCTGGGCGCAAAACGCCAGCATTTACGAGGTAAACGTGCGCCAGTACACGCCCGAAGGCACCTTTCGGGCCTTTGAGGCTCATTTGCCGCGTTTGCAAAAGATGGGCATTACCATCGTTTGGCTGATGCCGGTTCATCCTATTGGGCAAGTGCACCGCAAGGGTACGCTGGGCAGTCAATACGCGGTGCAGGATTACTACGGCGTTAATCCGGAGTTTGGGACGCTCGACGATTTGCGGCATTTGGTGCAGACGGCGCACGCGCTGGGCCTGTATGTGCTGCTCGATTGGGTGGCCAACCACACCAGTTGGGATAACCCGCTGGCCCAAGCGCACCCCGAGTGGTACGTGCGGGACGCAACGGGCCAGTTTGTGCCCCCCGTACCGGATTGGCAGGATGTTATTGCGCTCGACTACCGCCAGCCGGCCCTGCGTCGCTACATGACCGACGCCCTGTGCTACTGGGTGCGCGAAGTGGGCATCGACGGGTATCGATGCGACGTGGCCGGCTTGGTGCCTACGGATTTCTGGAATGCCGTGCGCCCGGAGCTGGAGCAGATTAAGCCCGTGTTTATGCTGGCCGAATGGGACGAGCTGTACCCGTCGGGCGGACTTACTTTCGAGAACTTCGACCCCAATACGCGCCTATTGGAGCAAGCCTTCGACATGACGTTTGGGCTGCGCCTGCATTACCTGCTCGATCATATCGCGGAAGGCAAACAGTCTGTTGATGAGATCGATACGTACCTGGCCGCCGAGCGCGCGGCTTACCCGCCGAGCGTGTATTTGATGCACTTCACCAGCAACCACGACGTGAACAGCTGGGACGGTACCGAGTACGAGCGCCTGGGCCCGAACGTGCTGCCGATGGCTGTGCTCACGGTGCTGCTGCCGGGCATGCCGCTCGTCTACAGTGGCCAGGAAGCGGCGCTGCAAAAGCGGCTAGCCTTTTTCGACAAGGACACCATCGACTGGAAGGGCTATCCGCTGGAGGCCTTTTACACTACGCTGCTGCAAATGAAAAAGCGTCATCCGGCGCTGCTCAACGGCGATCGGGCCAGCCGGTTTCAGAGGCTTGCTACGCCATCTGATGCGGGCTTGTATGCGTTTGTGCGCGAGAAAGCAGAAGCAGCTGTGGTGGCAGTAGTCAATTTGGGTGATGCTGATAATCATCTTATTATCAACGATTTACCGAACACTTCTTACCGCGATGTTTTTACGGGTGCAGTGGTTTCACTGACTCCGGGCACGTCGGTTGAGGTGCCGGCCCACAGTTATCGCGTATTTGAGCGGCTTTTGGAGTAACCGACGAGTGGGTTTTCGGCAACTACTACCTTCGCAGCAGACTCCACCCGATGAAAGCTCCGGCCCTCCCGATTTTTGCGCTCGAATCGTTTCCGCAGCAGCCGAAGCCGCGCAAACCCTACTACATCGAACGGCTGGAAACGCACGTGGCGAAGTTTCCGGGCGTGAGCGTGCCGCATGCCCACGACTTTTACCTGCTGCTGTACGTTACGGCTGGGCACGGGCAGCACACCATCGACTTGGTGCCGTACGAGCTGCGCGCGGGCAGCTTTTTCTTCATGACGCCGGGGCAGGTGCACAACTGGTCGCTGTCGGAAGCGGCACGGGGCTTTATCGTATTTTTCGACGCCGATTTTTACCTGTTCCGCTATCCGGGCAGCCGTCTGTACGAGTACCCGTTTTTCGACAATGCGCACGCGCCGGTGCTGTACCTGCCGCCCGACGAACCGGATTTTCGGCTGCTGTTCGAGCGGATGTTTGCAGAAAACGCCAGCGCCTACGACAACCAAGCAGAGGTGTTTCGCTCTTATCTGTACCTGAGTTTGGAGTTAGCGGCCCGACACTACCAAGGCCAGCCGCGCCACGCGCCCACGCACGGACAGGAGCAAATCAGGGCGTTCAGCAGCTTGCTCAACCAGCATTTTCGCACCCAGCGCACGGTAAGCGAATACGCTGATATGCTGCATATTACGGCCAACCACCTGAATGCAGTATGTCGGCGCCTGCTCAACAAAACTGCCAGTGCGCTCATTCAGGAGCGCGTGATTGTGGAGGCGCAGCGCCTGCTTCAGTACTCGTCGCAAACGGTGGCAGAAGTGGCATACGCGCTCGGGTTTGAGGATACGTCGTACTTCAGCCGCTATTTCCGGAAGCATACCGGCCTTACGCCCGAAGCTTTTCGCCTGCATCCGTGATTTGTCCTGTACAAACCCGGATGTCGTCCGTGCCCGGCAGCGAACGCACGCGTAATTTTGTAAGGTGATCAGCGGCTTGGGACGACGGCGCCCGCTACCGCAAAAATGGGCAACGCAACACGCCCTTTTTCGGCGGGGTGCGTAGGATAGTACGTTACCGACCGCGATTTAACTCACCTGAAACTCATGGCTAGAATAGATTCTTCCACGTTGGCTTTGTTGGCGTTGCGCTGCCCGCGCTGCCACGAAGGGCCGCTGTTTTCGCGGCCGGCATTCAGTACCGGTTTTGCCGAAATGCCTGAAGCCTGCCCCGTTTGCGGCCAGCGCTACGAGCCCGAACCCGGCTTTTATTGGGGTGCGATGTACGTAAGCTTCGCCTTCTCGGTGGCCATCTTTGCCATCAGCGGCGTGCTGCTTTACTACCTAGCTGGCGACCCTGCCGTGTGGGTGTATGTGCTGACGGTGGCAGTAGCCTCCGTCGTGACGATGCCGCTGGCATTTCGTTATTCCCGCGCCCTCATGCTGTATTGGTTCGGCGGCGTTGACTACGACCCGCACTGGAACGATCAGGTGATGCTGACGCAAACGGGAAACTAGAAAGCGCTTTTGCTTACAGCTCTCCCAATACAGGCGCTGGCACGAGCCTCCTATGTAAATATTTGATTATAAGATATTTACAAAAAAGGAGCCATCTCGCTATGAGATGGCTCCTTTTTGTTTTTTAGCTAATCAGCCGTTTTAGGGCTGGAGCTTCGTTGGAACTGGAGTACTAACTGGGGCCGGTGTGGTAGCAGGTGCCGAAGTCGGTACGGGTGTGCCGGTTTGGGTAGGCGTTACCACTGGCTGAGCGGGCGTAGCCGGCGTAGTAGTGGGCGTGGCTGTGCTATCAGTAGCAGGGGCCGCTACGGGCGCGGCAGTGCTATCGGAGGCAGGAGCTACGTTAGAAGCCGGGGCAGTACCGGAAGCGGGTACCGTACCGGAAGCCGGAGCTGCATTGGGTCGTACTCCGCTCGGAGCGCCCGTGCCCGGATAGCTACCGGTACGCTGCCCACCGGCGCCACTCGGGGCACCGCTTGGGCGAGCGCCGCCTGCCGGAGCACCGCCGCCTTGCGCACCGCCGCCGCCTTGCAGACCACCGCCCGAAGCGTCGTCACCGCCTTCTTTCAGGTCGTCGTTGTTGACGGACTTCTTACGGCGCGGACGTTGGTCAGCCACGCTCAACTTACCAATGCGGTAGTTGATGTTGATTTTGAAGTTCATGCGGTTCAGCACGTTGGTGCTGTTCTGCGACACCAACGCCGAGTTTACCTCGTTGCGAATGCGGGTATTGGGCGTAAAGAAGTTCTCAGCCCCAAAACCGATGCTGCCTTTTTTCTCGGCAAAATCTTTCTTCAGGCTCAGACTATAGATGCCGAATGCCCCTTGGTAGCCTTGCAGCTGCACCTGCCGACCGCGCATAAACCCGAAGGCCTGCACGCCCCAGCCCTTGCTGAAGTTGTAGTTACCAAATGCGCGGCCGCTCACGACCCAGCCCTCGTTGCGGGCGTTCAGAGTTACGTCGCTTACGTTGTTGCGCAGGGTGGCGTAATACATGTCGGGGCCACCGCTGAGGGTAAATTTGTTGCCCACGTTCACGTTGGCAAACAGGCTCACACCGTAGGCATTCTCCTGGCCAATGTTGGCATAGCTCGTAAGAATGGCGTCTGGAGACAGGGAATAGGCAAGAATTTCATTGGCCGTAACGGGCCGGCGCACCGGTTGAATCGAACCCGTGGTGTTGCGCACGAACGCCGACATGTTAAGCGAAACGCTCTTCAGGAAGGTATTGTAGCCGAGCTCGTAGTTGTTGGTGTACTCGGGGCGGAGCTGCGGCTCGCCTTTGGTAGCACTCTTGGGGTTAGAGGCCTGCAGGTTAGGATTCAGGAACTGAATGGAAGGCCGCTGAATGCGCCGGTTGAACGAGGCCTTTAGCACGTTGCCGTTGGCTAGCTTGCGCGACAGGTTCAGGCTGGGTACCAGCACGCCATACGACGGAATAGAAGTCGTGTCGTTGGTCCGGAAGTTCGCGTCGATCGTCGTGTATTCGTAACGAGCGCCGGCTTTCAGCGTGTAGCTCTTCAGGAAGCTAACCGTATACGCCGCATAGGCCGCGGCCACGTTTTGATTGTAGTTGAACTCGTTGTTCAGGTTGATGCCGCGCGTGCCGCCGGTGGCCAATGGCTCAAATTCTCCATCCAGACCCGGCGATTGCAGATAGGTGTAGGTGCTGTTCACCTTCCGCATGATGTCTTTGCCCCCAAATTCCAGCAGCTGATTGGTTCCGATAGGCGTCTGATAGTCAGCTTGCAGGGTTAGTTCCTGGTTGTAGCTATCGTTCAGGTTTCGAAGCCGATAGGGTGCCGCCAGCGTGCTGATGTTGGCGTTGCCAAACTCGCTGAGGATGTTGCTCGTGAAGTCGTTGTTGCGGTTGTTGCGGCTGTACACGCCCAGCAGGCTAAATTCCTTCTGCGGCGTTTCGGAAGTGTGCGTGTAGCCCAGGCTCAGGTCAACGTTGTTCGACTTGTCGTTGGTCCGCACATTACGATTGCTGCCACTGGCAGCCTGCGTTTCGTTTTGCAAGTACGTGTTAGACAACAGGTTATCCTGGTAGTTAACCGAGTTTCGCAGTCCATACTGCACCGAGGCCGAAATGGAGTTGTACTTGTTGATGTCGTAGTCCCAGCCGAAGTTATAGCGGCCAAATACCTGATTCTGGCGCGTATCGGCCTCTTGCGTGGTGCGCGTTCGCAGCGTGCGCGTGCTTAGGTCATTGTTCAGGATGCTGTAAGTGCGCTGGTCGTTGGAAAAGCTGCCGGGCGTGTTGTAGCCGGCCCGGCCGAAGCCGCCCAGCGAAAAGGCCATTTTGCCCACCCGGTAGCTGCCGTTGAGGCCCAGGTTGGCACCGCGGGTACCACCGCTGACGTCTACGCCCAGGCTTTTGCCCTGTAGGTTGTCTTTCTTGGTGATGATGTTGATAATGCCGCCCGAGCCCTCTGCATCATATTTGGCTGATGGTGAAGTAATTACCTCCACTGACTTGATCTGGTCGGCCGGAATCTGCTTCAGGGCGTCGGCAATGCTGCTGGCCGCAATGGACGAAGGCTTGTTGTTGATGAGCACCCGCACGTTTTGGTTGCCGCGCAGGCTCACATTGCCGTCGAGGTCGACGGAGAGCGCAGGCACGCGCTTGAGCACGTCGGTGGCGTCGCCGCCGCGGGTGGTCTGGTCGTTTTCGGCGTTGTACACCGTGCGGTCCACTTTCTCCGTGATCAGCGCGCGCTGACCTTGCACCACTACTTCTTTGAGCTGCTGGCTCGTGGAAGCCAGCTGAATGGTACCCTGCGGAAAGGCACCGCCTTTTTCGGTTACGACAATGCCTTCTTTTTCAATGGTTTTGTAGCCAATGAAACTGTACTGGAGCTTATAAGTACCGGCCGGCACCTTGGTGAGGATAAACTTGCCATCGTCATCAGCGGCCGTGCCGTCGATGGGCTTGCCCGTGGCCGCATTGATGAGGGCTACCGTGGCAAAAGGCACCGGCTTTTGCGTACCGGCGTCTACTACCGTGCCGGTGATGCGGCCGCTGCCCTCGGCGGCCGGCATGGCGCCGGCGGGCATCTGGGGTCGGGCTGGCCCGGCAGGACTACCGACTTGCGGCATTTGGGCAAACGCTAGTTGGCCACTACCGGCCAGCGTCAAAAGGAATAAAAGCTTCTTCATGGATTTGGTATTCACGCGCCAAGGGACGGCATTGCCTGGCTCAGGTTGCGCCGTCGGCATATCAACAACGGCTTGTAGAATCGGTTTTTTTACACTTCGCAGAGCAAGAGCGATTTGCGTTCGCTCCGTACCGAAGCAATACGCGATTGACGACTCAAAGCAACTGCTCGCGTTCCCAAGAAAGAAGCCTAATAGACAGCAACCCCGCAAACGCCGATGGTTTGGGCGCGCCAGCCGATCAAATTGAGTCGCTAGTAAAGCCCAGCTTCGACGGGCCATTTGGCAGATAAAACCCGGCGTTCGGTCGGCACATTCGGCCCGGCGAACGGTCAGGAAACTGCTTATCCGGAGGTTGGCGTAAGTTTAGCGACTGGTTTTTGCTACGGTCCTTATATTCTCGCTAATGGCTTCTTTCTCCATCCGACGCTACATCTCCCCGCTCATTCAGGTGCTGGCGTGGGGTGTGCTCGGCCTGATGCTGCTCTTGTTTCAGCCCTTGTCGTGGCGCGTGACGCTGCCCGATCAGTTCTGGGTGAAGCAGGGCGTGCTGTTTTGCCTGTGGGTAGGGCTGTTTTATGTCAATGCGTTTGTGTGGGTGCCGCGGCTGCTGTTTCGGGGCCATACGGCATGGTTTATCGTGGCCATCAGCGTTTCGATCGTTATCGTTTTGGGGCTCAACAACTTGGTCGAGTCGTGGCTGCATCTCCCCGACCTCATGTACCGAGCTTTTCACCCCGAAGGAGGCCGGCCCCGCGGCATGCGCCGGGGCGGCCCATGGTTCGACATGGGGGCTTTGCTCATTACGCTGCTGGTGCTGGGCATCAGTACCAGCGTGACGGCGGTGCAGAAGTGGCAAAAAGACGCCCAGATCAGGCAAGACCTTGAGCAGCAAAAGGTTACCTCCGAACTCTCGTTTCTAAAAGCCCAGATCAATCCGCACTTCTTTTTCAATACGCTCAACAACATCTATGCCCTGACGGTGGTAAATGTGGAGCTGGCCCGGCAGGCCTTGCACACGCTCTCGCGCATGATGCGCTACGTGCTCTACGAAACCCAAACGGGCACTACGCTGCTCAGCCAGGAGCTGTTGTTTTTGCAGGACTACATCGCCCTGATGCAGTTGCGCCTGACCGACAAAGTAACCGTTTCCTTTGAGCGCCCCGAACCCATGCACGACGTGCCCATCGCGCCCATGTTGCTGCTGCCTTTCGTAGAAAATGCGTTTAAGCACGGCGTGAGCGCCACGCTGCCCAGCCGCATTTACGTGGCGGTGCGCCAATTCGGACCGACATTGGAGCTGGAAGTGCGTAATACCGTATTCTCCGACAAGCGGCTGTCGCTGGACGAAAGCAACGGCATCGGGCTGACCAACACGCGCCGCCGCCTCGACTTGTTGTACTCCGGTCAGTACCAGCTCGCCGTCACCGAACAGACGCCCGAACAAGAGTATCTGGTGCATTTAACCCTGCAAACCCTATGAACAAGCTCCGTTGCATCGCCGTCGACGACGAGCCGCTGGCCCTCGGACTGGTATGCGCTTTCATCGAACAAACGCCGTTTCTGGAGCTGGTAGGCCGCTACGCCAGCGCCGTAGAAGCGCTCCGGGGTTTGCACGAGTTGGGCGCCATCGACCTGATTTTCCTGGACATCCAAATGCCCGACCTCAACGGCATCGAGCTGGCGCGCGTCCTCGACCGCGGCCGGCCGGGCACAGGGCCGCGCATTATTTTCACGACGGCGTTCAACCAATTTGCCCTAGAAGGCTACCGCGTCGATGCACTCGATTACCTCGTGAAACCTTTTAATTATGAGGAGTTTTTGCGGGCGGCCACTAAAGCCCATGCTTACGCCGGGCTGCTGCAAGTGCCCGCTACGCCAGCGGCGGCGCTCCCTGCTCCGGCTCCGGAGCCCGAAGACGAATACCTGTTTTTGAAGGTTGAATACCAGCTGGTGCGGGTGGCTTTCAACGATATTCTGTACGTCGAAGGGCTAAAGGACTACGTGAAAGTGCATCTGCAAAGCGCCCCGAAGCCCATTCTGTCGCTTACCAGCCTCAAAGCACTGGAAGAAAAACTGCCGCCCCGGCGCTTCATGCGCATTCACCGCTCGTTTATCGTGGCCCTCGACCAGATCCACGCCGTGACGCGCAATTCCGTGCAGATCGGCGAAGTCACAATTCCCGTCAGCGATCAGTACAAAGAAGTCTTCACGCAGTTCCTCAGCCGCTGGACGTAAATTACCTACTTGCGCCGGGTACGAATCCGCGCTACAAGCAAAAGGCCTCTGAGCATGCTCAGAGGCCTTTTGCTTGTAATTATATCTATTTGATAATCAAACAGTTGGATTAAAGTCCTTGTTGTGCTCTTGTGCAGGCGAGAGCACGGGCTCTACCGTTGGCAGCTCGGTTTGAGGAGCCGTGTAGGCCGGAGCAGGCGGAGTCACCGGATAGCTCTGTGGCACCGGAGGCGCCTGATAGTGCGTGGGTTGCGGCTGGCCAGAATTCTCAATTTCGCTGCGAATTTCCTGGGTAGCATCCTTGAATTCGCGAATGCCCTTGCCCAAGCCGCGGGCGAGTTCCGGAATTTTGTTAGCGCCAAAAAACATCAGAAAAACGACCAGAATCAGGATTAGTTCGCTGCCACCGATGTCGCCGAGGAAAAGCAAAAGGGACGTGTGCATAGGAAAATGAAAATGTGGGTGAGAGAAGATGCCTGCCCGGCACGTACGCTGCGGCAGCGGTCTAATTTGCTGAAAGCTAGCGCCTAGCAGATGAGGAACACGTGAACATCCGTTTTCGTGCTCTCCACGTCCAAAACAACTTGCCGGGTTGCTAGTAGTATAACCCGGGTTTGGGCTGGTGGTTGCGCCACAAAGGGTGCCAACCGCCTTGCGGCCCGCAAACATTCATTTCAGAAGTACTTATGCAACAGCGTAAATTAGGAAACTCCTCCCTCTCAATAGCCCCGCTCGTGCTGGGCGGCAATGTATTTGGCTGGACGGCCGACGAAGCTACGTCGTTTTGCGTCCTCGACGCGTTTGTGGCCGGCGGCGGCAATGCCATCGACACGGCCGATGGCTACTCGGTCTGGGTGCCTGGCCACCAGGGCGGCGAGTCGGAAACCATCATCGGCAAATGGCTTCGGCAGCACGGCCGCCGCGACGAGCTCGTAATAGCCACCAAAGTAGGCTGGGAAGTGAACGCCGAGGACAAAGGATTGGCTAAGAACTATATTCTGCGCGCCGTGGAAGGCTCGCTCAAACGTCTCCAAACCGACTACATCGACCTGTATCAGTCGCACAAAGACGACCCCACGGTGCCCGTAGAAGAAACCCTCGAAGCCTACGCCCAGCTCGTGCAGGAGGGCAAAGTGCGCGTGATCGGGGCGTCCAATTTTTCGGCGGCACGCCTGCGCGAGTCGCTGGAAGCCAGCCAGCAGCACGGGTTTCCGCGCTACGAATCGTTGCAGCCGCTCTACAACCTCTACGACCGCGCCGAGTTTGAAAAAGACCTGTTGCCGCTGTGCCAGGAATTCAACGTCGGCGTGATTCCGTACTACGGCCTCGCTTCCGGCTTCCTGACCGGCAAATACCGCTCGCAGGAAGATTTGAAGAAAAGTGCCCGCGGTGGCGGGGTGGGCCAGAAGTATCTGAATGACAAAGGATTAAAGATTCTGGCGGCGCTTGACAAAGTCGCTGAGCATCTGCATGCTTCGCCGGCCCAGGTAGCGCTCGCCTGGATCATGGCGCGCCCCGGCCTCACAGCGCCCATCGCCAGTGCTACCAGCCCCGAGCAGGTGACCGAGTTGCTGAAAGCCACGGAGTTGCAGCTTACCGCCGAAGATATGGAGCAACTCAATCAAGCCAGCGCCTAAAACGGTGATTACCCCAATGCCAAAAGGCCCGCTGCACATGTGCAGCGGGCCTTTTGGCTTTTGTCAAATGCCGTAGGCGAAAGTTGCCGGCAAGCGTTTGGCAATGCTTCCGTTTCTTCCTTCGCAGTAGATTATGCTTAACTGCATCAGCGTCGCACTTTCATAATATTCTCTTTATCAGTACTATAACAAATAATAAAGGCTCGTTTTTCCTTGAGCTCAACAGGGACGAGCGATACCGCGTTATGCGTTAAATTCCTTGTGCGTTTTTTCCCAACAAGCAATTCATGCAAGCCGACGACCTCACTACCCCATTCGATTGGCACCGCATCTGGTGGTCCGAAACGGAGCCGCCGCTTTTTCTGCTGGAAGTAGCTTTTCGCTGCATCGTGACCTATCTGCTCATCATTGCCACGATGCGCATCACAGGGCGGCGACAGGTTAAGCAGCTGTCGCTCTTTGAGTTAAGCATTATTCTGGCCCTGGGCTCGGCCGCCGGCGACGCCATGTTTTACCCCGACGTGCCGCTGCTGCACATTCTGGTGGTGTTTGTGGTGGTGGTGGCGCTGTATCTGCTGTTCAATCGCCTGACCGAGGTATATCCGAAGTTCAGCGACTGGCTGGAAGGCAAGCCGGTGTGCCTGCTCGCCGACGGCGTTATTGTCAAGAAGGCCCTTGACGGTCAGAATCTTACCCAAAAGGAGCTTTTCGGGGAGCTTCGCCAGCAGCAGGTAGAGCACTTGGGGCAAGTGCACAAAATCTACCTCGAAGCCACCGGCGACATCAGCGTGTTCTTCTTCCCGGATGAGCAAATGCGGCCCGGTCTGCCGGTATTTCCTGAGGTGATCGCCAGAGCCAAGCAGGCGATCGAGCAAACCGGCAGCTACGCGTGCAGCACTTGCGGCCACGTCGAACGCCTGGAGCCGGCTTCGCAACACGCGTGCCTCAATTGCGAAGAGGACACTTGGGTGCTGACGTGCGCTACCAAGCGCATAACGTAGTAAAATATACAATTGATAATCAACTACTTATTCATGCTGACCGGAACGCCAACCACGTCAAATTTCAGCTGAAATTCGTTGCGAACGGCGTAGCTGCCGAGGTTCTGGAAAAAGCTGCTCGAATTGTAGTTGACACCAAACTGCGTACGGTCAATCAGGGCTGTGCCCTGCACGTGCAAACCGTCGGCTTGCGCAACCACGGCCATGGGAAACCGGACGGGCCGGGTGATGCCTTTTACCGTCAGTAGCCCCGAGGCCTGCCCCTGCGACACGCTGCGCAACACAAAAACGGCGGTGGGAAAGCGTTGAACATCAAAGAAATCTGCGCTTCGCAGGTGTTCCTGCAACTTGGCGTCGGCGTGGGCCACGGAGGTCATGTCGAACTCCAAACGGGCTTGACGCAGCGCATTGCCCGCATACTCGAAAGTGCCGCTGTGCAGCTTTAGCGTGCCGGAAGGAGCCCACGTGCCCACTTCGGCGTAGCCCGTCCAGGTGAGTTGGCTCGTAGCAGGTTGAATTTGGTAGGTGCTCGCAACCGGCCGAAACGCCAGGCAGACTACTGCTAACACGATAAGAAATACATGTTTCATAACTTTTTGATTATCAATTATTTATCTTACGTTAGCTTCTGTCTCTACCAGGCCCATGCCTTTGTAGAGGTTGCCGTTTTTATCTTTTGCCAGCACATACCATAGGGCATCACCTCCATACAGGCTCTTGGCGCTGGTGGCGTAGCGGTAGTTTTTGGCAAACGTGTACGTGGTGCCAGCGCGCAGCTCGGCTTTCGGACAATGGAAGAGCTGCGCGAACTCCTCGGGCGTTTCTCGCATGTTCGCCTTCCATCCCTGTTGGTCGTACCAGATAAAGCTCCCGCATTCAACCACTTGCAGATCAGCTACTTCGCTGCGCACCATAGTCTGGTGTTTCCAAACGTAGTGACCGGCTTGGGCCGAATCGGGCTGCGGATAATTGGGGTTGGGCGTGTGCCAAAGCGTGATGCCCACGGGCACCTGCCGGAGCTTATCAGGCAGCACGCGGGTCTTGTCGGACCAAGCCGACTGGGCAAAAGAGGCGCTGGCCGACAGTGCCAGCGCCAGCACCAAAAAGCAGTTTTTCATGACCGTATTGTGTTGAGGATGAATACGGTCCGAATGTGGCAGATCCGGGAAGGCCGCGCGCCCCACTTCCGGATGTGGGGCGTACCGATGCATGATGTGGGACTACGTGCGGCTGAAATCGCGGGGCGCCACGCCCGTAAACTGCTTGAAGATGCGGTTGAAAGTGGTTTTTGAATTGAAGCCGCTCTCAAACGCAATGCCCAGCAGCGTAAGCCGGGCGGCATCGTCGGTGGTGGTGAGGCGGCGCTTCACTTCCGCCACTCGGTAGCTGTTAACTAAGTCGTTGAAAGACTGGTTGAAGCCGTTGTTGATGGTGGATGAGATCAGCCGCGGCGGCAAGCCGAGATGCGCCGCAAGCTCGGCCAACGTCAGCGTGGGATTGCGGTACAAGTGCTCGTCTTCCAACGCACGCCGCAGCCGTTCCATCACCGCCGGATCGACGGTGGCCGGTTCGCGGGCAGGCGACGCGGCCACCGTCTGCGCCCGCGTTGTGGTAGAAAATGCCGTTCTCGATTCGGGGGCGGTAGCTAAAGCGGCAGCATCCTTCGTCGGCTCGGGCTCTTCGGGGGCGGGCGAAAAGTCAACTACTTGCATATCCGCTTGCCGCAAGCCCACGACACCGATCATAAACACCACTATTCCCAGCAGCTCGGTCGAGTAGTCGTAGGTGTAATACCGGCCAAAGAATTCGCGCAGCACCACTTCTCCCAGCCACTGCGCGCTCACGACGGCCAAGGCAATCAGGAGTACGCGCAGCCATTGCAGCCGCAGCTGAGAGGTTTCAGAAAAGTTGTCGGCCAGCCAACGCCGGTACTGCCGCAACAGCCGCAGGCTGAGCCCCAGGTAAATCAGCAGCGAGAGCCACGTCCCGATAAACTCGATCCGGTAGGTATACGGCCGGTGCACCGTTTGCCAGAACCAAGTGCGAAACGCGTAAGATTCGGTCCGGAGCCACCAGTACAAACTCGCCTGTATGGCCACGGGCACAAAATGCCACAGGTGTCGAGGCCTAAATACAAAGCTCTGTTTAACAAGTCTTTGTGCATAAAAATATAGCAGAGGCCCGAACGCAAACGAGTAGAAAATGGGCGCGAAATACCAATTGGGGTCTTGGCTGTACACCCCAGAAACTCGAAAAAAGCCATCCAGCAGCCACAGTGCAATGGCCAGCATGAGCAGGGCCAGAAAACGGTTGGGCAAGCGGTTGTGACGCGCAACCCACAACAGGCCGGCCGCGAACACCGCCTGCGCCACCACGGCAAAAAGAAGCACAACCAGCAACGTAACCTTAACCTGCATAAACACAAGCAGTAAGCCTTCGGCAAAGCACTGATTTACAGTTGCATCGCTGCTACTAAATTGTTGCTTCAGACGCCCGGTCAGGAAGAGGATTTGCTCTGGCATTTTAGGATGAAAACAAACGCCCATTCAACCCCAGATAAGCGGGGCAACGGCCTCTTGCTACGGGTGGGAGTTGGCTGTTCGGTAATTTTTAATGCGGCGGTCAGGCGATTCCGTCCGATATTGCCCGCACTATGGCCGACCCGCAACTCCCCTACCTCCTCATCGACTTCGACAGCACGTTTACGCAAGTAGAAGGCCTCGACGAACTGGCCGACATTGCCCTGCAAGGCCATCCCGATCGCGAACGCATTGTGGGCGAAATCCGCGCCCTCACCGATAGCGGCATGAACGGCTCGATCTCGTTCAGCGAATCGCTGCGCCGCCGCCTGGGCCTGCTTAGCGCGCGCCGCGAGCACTTGCCGTTGCTCGTGGAGCAACTTAAAACCAAGGTTTCGGACAGCATTGTGCGCAACCGGGGCTTTTTCGAGCAGTTTCGGGGCCGCGTGTACATCGTTAGCAGCGGATTTCGGGAGTTTATTGAGCCGGTAGTGGCCGATTTTGGCATCGACGCCGATCATGTGCTGGCCAATACCTTCACTTACGATGCCGACGGCCGCATCACGGGCTTCGACCCTGAGAACGTGCTCAGCCAGGACGGCGGCAAAATCGAGCAGCTCCGCCGCCTCGATCTGCAAGGCAAAGTGTACGTGATGGGCGACGGCTACACCGATTACCAGATGCGCGAATCGGGCCTTGCTGACCGCTTTTACGCCTTCACTGAAAACGTCAGCCGCGACGCCGTGGTGGCCCGCGCCGACGAAGTTGTGCCTACTTTCGACGAGTTTTTGTACCAGAACAAGCTTCCCATGACGCTCTCTTACCCCAAAAACCGCATCCGCGTACTGTTGCTCGAAAACCCCGATGCCCGCGCGGCCGAACTGTTTCGCGCCGAAGGCTACCAAGTGGAAAGTGTGCCCGGTGGCCTCGACGAGGATGAGCTCGTGGAGCGCATCGAAGGCGTGAGCATCCTGGGCATTCGCAGCAAAACCAACGTGACGCCGCGCGTGCTCGAAGCAGCCAACCGCCTCATTGCGGTGGGCGCGTTCTGCATCGGCACCAACCAGATCGACCTGGTGGGCTGCATGCAAAAGGGCGTGGCCGTATTTAATGCGCCATTCTCTAACACGCGCTCGGTGGTAGAACTGGCTCTGGGTGAGATCATTGTGTTGGCGCGCCGCATTCCGGAGAAGAACCCCAAAATGCACCAGGGCGAATGGGACAAGTCGGCCAAGGGCTCGTTTGAGATTCGCGGCAAGAAGCTTGGCATCGTGGGCTACGGCAACATCGGCTCGCAGCTTTCGGTGGTGGCCGAAGCCGTGGGCATGCAAGTTTACTATTACGACGTGGCCGAAAAGCTTCAGCTCGGCAACGCCGTGAAGTGCCGCACGCTGCAAGAGCTGCTCCAGCAGGTGGACGTGGTGACGCTGCACGTCGATGGCCGCAAGGACAACACCAACCTCATTGGGGCCAAGGAATTTGCGCTGATGAAACCCGGCGCGCTCTTCCTCAACAATGCCCGCGGCCACGTGGTGGACGTGCCGGCTTTGGCGGCTGCTCTGCGCTCCGGCCACTTGGGCGGCGCCGCTGTCGATGTATTTCCGCACGAGCCCAAAACCAACCAGGAGGTATTTGAAAGTGAGTTGCGTGGCCTGCCTAACGTGCTCATTACGCCCCACATTGGGGGCAGCACGGCCGAAGCCCAGCGCAACATTGCCGAATTTGTGCCCGAACGGATCATGAGCTACATCAATACGGGCAACACGCAGCAGAGCGTCAATTTCCCTAATATCCAACTGCCTCAGCAACAAGCACATAGACTTATCCACATTCACGCTAACGTACCCGGCGTGCTGGCGCGCATCAACAACGTGCTGGCCAACCGCCACGTCAATATTCTGGGGCAATACCTGAAAACCAACGAGCACATCGGCTACGTGATCACGGATATCGACAAGGAATACGAGCAGGAAGTGATTGGCGAGTTGCGCAAGGTCGAGCACACCATTAAGTTTCGGGTGCTGTATTAATCCTAGACGCGTCCATGCCTCAAGCGGCCCTTCGAAACGGTGTTTCGAAGGGCCGCTTTTTGTTGGCAGGCACCGGCATTTTGGCGGTTTTGGGCCAAATATATTTCAGGTGCTATCACATGATTATGTGAGCGCTGGGTGTTATATTACAGTATTAAAATATACATATTTGTCTGCCGTAACCGCTTGAGCTGTTGCGACCTGAGTTGCTGAGCTTCGTGTGCTGGCCAATGCCGGGCTGGCTGTTTTCCTGACTGCTTCGATTGACGGACGTTTAGCCGGGCCAGCGTCTTTGCTACCGCCCCGCTTGCACCTGCGCTAGCCTCTACACACCTCCTTATTGCTCCGCTCCGACGTGCCCAGTTACCGGGTATTTGTCTGCTGGCCTACGCCTGGGCGGAACACCCTGTGCTTTTGCAGTCAGGACAGGAAGGCGCGTGGAAGGCTAGCGAACCCGTGCCTAGCCCACGGCTTGCGCTACTAAAAACTGCTTTCCCGCTTCCTATTGCGCGCTAACTCCTTATTTACTAACCCTTTATTCACCATGAAAACCGCAAAGCAAGATTTACTGGCCGCTCAGCTGGTTACGCCCGCTGGCCGCGCCAAACTGCAGGCTGCAGGCTGCATGCCCGTTCCGCCTGCTCCGGAGCTCAAAGAAAAAATGAATAAGGAACTCGAGAAGCTCCGCAAGCGCGACATCGTGATGTCTAACACCATCACCTTCAAGCGCGAAGAACACGTGGGCCTCGACGACGGCCTGATTTACCCCGGCAACTTGTTTCCGCTGGGCACATCGGCCAGCGTTGCGCGAGGTGCCGGGGCCGAACGCGCGCCGCTCACCGGCGTGGTACGCGTGATTGTTGTGCTCGTCAATTTCAGCGATAAAGCCATCGGCCAACCAGCCAAGCACTTCAGCGATCTGTTTTTCTCGTTGGGCGTCATCGGTACGGGCAGCGTGCGCGAGTATTACCGCGAAGTGAGCCACAACATCATTGATATTCAGGGCGAAGTAGTGGGGCCGGTTACGCTGTCGCACCCCATGAGCTACTACGCCCACGGTGCCAGCGGCACGGGCGGCACGCTGCCCAATGCCCGCACCATGGCGCAGGAAGCGGCTCAGCTCGCCAATCCCACCACCAATTTCGGTGTGTACGACAACGATGGCGACGGCTACGTCGATGCCTACATTGTGATCCATGCCGGCTCGGGCGGCGAAGTGACGGGCAATGTCAACGACATCTGGTCGCACAAATGGGTACTTCCCTCGCCCTACGCCGCCGATGGCAAAACGATTTATGCGTACCTGACCGTGCCCGAAGACTGCCGCACCGGCGTGTGCGCCCACGAGTTGGGCCACTTGCTGTTTGGCTTCCCCGACCTGTACGACAGCGATTATTCGAGTGAAGGCATCGGCAACTGGTGCCTGATGTCGGGCGGCAGCTGGAACGGCGGCGGCAACCGCCCGGCCCACCCTTCGGCCTGGTGCAAAGCCAAGCAGGGCTGGGTAAGCGTCGTCAACCAGACCACCAACGCTACGGTCAGCATTCAGGATGTAAAATCGGGGTACAAAGTGTACCGGCTCTGGAAAAACGGCGCGGCCAGCACCGAATACTTCCTGGTGGAAAACCGCCAGAAAACCGGCTTCGACGACAACCTGCCGGCCGGCGGACTGCTCATCTGGCACATCGACGATGCCGTCACCAGCAACACCAACGAAGCGCATTACCAAGTGGCTCTTATTCAGGCAGATAACAAAAAAGACCTGGAGCTCAACCACAACCGCGGCGACGGCGGCGACCCTTACCCCGGCTCGGCCAACAACCACACCTTCAACGGGTCTTCTTCGCCCAACTCCAACTCCTATGCGGGCGTGAGTACCTGCGTGGGCGTCACGAGCATCAGCGCGCCCGGCGCCACCATGACGGCCGCCTTGCAGGTGAAGTGCAAAGTGATTGTCAAGGAGTTTAAAGACGGAAAGGAAATCAAGGAGAAGGATATTAAGGACAAAGAAATCGCGAAGGAAAACAAGGACCTGCACAAGGACGTCAAGGAAACGATCAAGGACATCCATCCCGACAAGACCCTGATCAGCGACAAAGCGACGGCGAACGATAAAACCGTCATTTCCGACAAGTCCCTCGTGCATGAGAAGGGTGTTGCCGGTGAGAAAGGGCTGGTCGAGCACAAGCTTGGCGATAACAAGCTGGGTGACAATAAATTAGGCGAAGGCGGCGGGGGCCTTCACCCCAGCGTCGAAGGCCGGCTCAATCAGCTGGAGCACCGCCTGAACACGCTGGAGCCCTTCATCGGCCGCTCCCTGCGCCCCGACCTGAGCACGGGCGCTTATTCGCAGGAAGATGATGCCGCGGCCCAAAACCCTGAGCTGGGCCCGCACGCCAAGCGCAGCATGGATACGAAGGCGCCGGATATGCCGCAGTAGCCCGGCGGCGGGGCTGCTTGAGTAGCAGCCCCGCCGCTTTCGGCGTGCATCTTCCACCGGCTTTTTCGTCCGCACAGGCCTATGAAATCTCTGCTTATCCTATGTCAGCCCGACGACGTAGCGGCTTTCCGCCTAGCGGAATTCTGCCGTCGGCGCGACTTACCTACTATTGTCGTAACGGGTGTTGAGTTGGCCGCCGCACCTGCCTGGCACGTGCAAACGAGCACGGCGGGCACCATGTGGCGCATCGGCCTCGCCGACGGCACGGTGTTGTCGCCGCTCACGGTGGCGGGCATATACTGTCGGTTGTTGGGCGTGTGGAGCCCCTACGCCTTCGCGGCCCCCGAGGACACCAATTACGCCGCGTCGGAGCTGCAAGCCTTGATAACGGGCTGGCTACGTAACGCGGAAGTGCCGTTGCTGGGGCCAGTATCGCCGGTACAGTTGGCGCAACCGCCCACCAACGGCTGGCTGCGGCTCCAGCAAATGGCCGCCGCGGGCTTGCCGGTGCCCGCTACTGCCTGCCTCACGGCCCCGCAGCAGTGGGCCGGCCTGCCCGACATTCCGTTTTCGGCCCTGCACCCGGAGTGGCCCAACCGCACCGGCACTTGGCTGCAAGAACCGCTTTTGCCCGATGTCACGACGGCGGTAGCAGTGGACAAGGCCATTTTTCACGCTCCTGACCCAGAGTTGATTGCGCCTTTGCAGCGCCTGCAGGAGTCGTTGGATGTGCCTTTTGTAGCGGTGCCGTTTGCCCGCAATACGGGTGGCGCGTGGCGAGCCGTGGGCTATCACTTCTTGCTCAACTGGGCTACCGACGAAGAATGCGCCGCCTTTGTGGAGTTCGCCAAAAGTCGCTTGCGCCAGTCCGTTTCGGCTTCTTACTTACAGCCTGTAGCATGATCCTGATTGCTGGAATCCCGTCAGAAGAGCCGGTGGCGCGGGTAATAGAAAGCGCTGAAAATCTGGGCATTGCGCACGTCGTGTTCAGCCAGCGCGACGCCCTGCATTACGAATTGCAAGTCGATTTTTCGGGGCAGCAGCTTCGCGCTGAGCTGCGCCTGGGGGGCCAGCGCATCGATTTGATGCAGCTTCAGGGCGTGTATTTTCGCATGATGGACTCGGCCTCGCTGCCCGAAAACCACGCGGCCACGCCGTTTCGGCTGCCGGCACCCAAGCTGCAACGGCTGCGCTTCGTCAATGATCTGTTTGCCCAACTAGCCGACGTGCTGCCGTGCCGCGTGCTCAATCGCCCGCACCACATGGGCTCCAACTTTTCCAAGCTTTATCAGTTGGCGTTCATTCGCGAAGCGGGCCTGGAAGTTCCGGCTTCCCTGCTGACCAACGAGCCGGAAGCGGTGGCGGATTTTGAGGACGTTCACGGTCCGTTGATTTACAAATCCATTAGCGGCGTGCGCTCCATCGTTAAGCCCCTGACCATCGACGAAAAAGGTCGTTTGCACCACTTGCGGAGCTTGCCTACGCAGTTTCAGGAGTGTTTGCAGGGGCACAACGTGCGGGTGCACGTGGTGGGCGATGCGCTGTTTGCAGCCCGAATCAGCAGTGAATCGGTGGACTACCGCTACGCCAGCCACGACGGCAACCGCACCACCATGCAGCCCGTAAACTTACCCCAGGAAGTGGCCGAAAAGTGCTTCCGGCTGGCTAGCACGCTGCGGCTGCCGCTGTGTGGCATCGACCTGTTTGAAACCGAAGGCGGCGATTTTTTCTGCTTCGAAGCCAACCCCTGCCCCGGTTACAGCTACTTCCAGAACGAAGCCAGCCTGCCCATCTCCGATGCCATCGTCCGTTATTTGGAATATGGAACCGCCCAAGCCCCAAATGGTGCAAATAATTGAAAACCGTTCCCGTGTGACGGGCATTGTGCAAGACATTCAGGAGCAAACCGAATTACCTGATTTTGTACGGCTTACCGTGCAAGTTGCCACCGTGCAACCCGTTACCGGATTCGCTGATTTGCTTTCCAGACAGAGTCCTGCCACCGCAGAAGTGCTGGCCCGTCGGAGCAGCTTACCGACTGGCCTGCCGGGTAAGCGAGTCGAAATGACAGTTCGGATGGCCCCGATGGCTAAGCTGTTTTTGCAGGACGACTCAATACTCTTCTTAGATGCACCTATTCGTTAGCTATTCATAAATTATTATTTATCAATAATTTATGAACTCATAAGCTTTACGAAGCGCGGTTTGCTGTGTTCTCTGATTTCGCAAAGCATGTACTGCAATAACCTAATTTATTATAATTATTTTAATTATAAATATAATTTAATATATTCATACGAAGGCTACAAACGTGCTGATCGAAATGAATAGCGGGCAAAACATTCTGGGGGTGTTTCAGAGGCTGGCTGTGCTGGTGTTGCTGTTTGCGGCTTTGTTCGGCTGTAATAATAACTCTGCCAAAACCGAAGACACGGCTACCGAATCCCCCGCAACCGTCACGCAGGACACAGCAGTAACGGATGGATCGGGCAGTTTGGATACGATGGCTGTTGGGGCCACCCCGCCTGCTACCGGCAGCGACTCGGAGGATACGGCCGCAGTTCCGCCGCCCCCGCCGCCACCTCCCCCTACTTCAGCCGATGGGCCGCCACCTCCACAGACACCCCGCGACTTAGTGGATAACTATTTGAAAAAGGGGAACTTAGGATATTATGTACCCGACTCGATGAAAGTGAACGTGCCGAGTCGGGTGTCGTTGGTAATTTCCAAAAACAAGCCTGCTGCCGCGCTTAAAAGATCGCTGGAGTCGTCGATCGCGCACGAGGCCCGGCCCGACACCTCGCGGATTACGCTGGACCGCATCAAGGTTTCCAAACAAATGGTGGCCAAACTGTACGCCATGGACAGTACCGCCTTCCGCATTGAGCCGTTGTCGCACGCCCAGCAATACGTTGACCTGCAGGACACAACGGAAACGAAATGGGAATGGTCGGTTGTCCCGCTGAAAGCCGGCAATCAAAACCTGATCATCAAGGCCAGCGCGCGGGTTTACGACGGCGACGTGGCCGAATGGATTGATTTGGAGGTGTACAACGGCGTGGTGCCGGTGAAGGCCGTAATTGTGCCCAAGCCGGAACGAGTGCTTTCGTATTGGAAAGAAAACCAGGGCTGGATCATCACGACCGGCGGGGCGTTGGGCGGCCTTATTACGTGGCTGCTGGCCACGTTTAAGAGGAAAAAGGCTACTTCGGCCAGCGCAGAATAGCGCACGCGCCAGCGGCTACATTCGCTCGCGCACTTCCTTTAGAATGCGCTCCATCTCTTTGCGGATGTCGCCGGTATCCTGCAAAAAGTTGTTATTCATGAAGCTGACTGCCAGCAGATTGCCGTTTTTAGTACGCAGGTAGCCGCACACATTGTGGTTGTTGGTGAGCGTACCGGTTTTGCCCCAAAACCACGGGCCGCTAGCATCGTGGTACACGCGGCGCAGCGTACCGTGGCCGCCGCCTGCTGCCAATAAGCTCAGCAGGCGCGGCTCGGGCACTTCTCGGTGTAGCTTGAGCAGCAAGGCTACCAGTGTGCGCGGCGTCACGAGATTGAGGCGCGAAAGCCCGGAGCCATCGACCCACTGTGGGGCGTCGGGCAGGTCTTGCAGATACTGCTTCGTTACCAGCCGAATCACGCGGTTGGTATCGAGCGAGTCGCGGCCGAGTTTCGAGGAGCACATCAGCACTAGCTGTTCGGCCAGGAAGTTGTCGCTCACTTGCAGCATCCGGCGATACAGCGAATCGACTGGCAAGCCCGCCAGCGTGCGCACCGAATCCTGCGGAAGCAGGCGCCACGGCGCAGTGCCGACCGACCGATGCAGCGTGTCTTGCAGGAGCTTCAGGAGCAACTCCGGGCTGGTACGAAAAGGCGTTTCGTCAATCCAGTTTTTGGTAAACGGCAACACGAAAAACCGATTTTCGAGCACGGCCCGGCGCACATGGTCGCTGCTTCGGTAGCCCGGCGGTGCCGGCTCCACAGATGCGGCAAAGTCGCGGGGCGCGATGCGCGGCTTGGCCTGCCCGGCTTTGGCGTAAAAGCGCACCGTGTGCCCATAAATGGGAAACGGACCGCGCTCGGGCTGGTAATAATAGTTGTAGTCGTCCCAAGTCCAGCCGGGCGCAAAGGGTTCAACACAAGGTATTTGACAATAAAACAGCTTTTCGGGCCGGTTTTCCAGGAAATCGAATTGCCGCCGGCTGGGTACGTCGCCGTGCAGCAACGTAGGGTCGCCGGTACCCCAGAAGACCAGCGAATCGTGGCGCACCACGTAGCGCAGGCTCGGCAGCGAGTCGCCCAACAAATGCAACCCGGCATACAAACTAAACAGCTTCATGTTGCTGGCCGGCGTGAAGTAGCGCTCGGCATTCAGCCCGTATAGTTGCTCGCCCGTCGCGACGTCGGTGATGCACACGCCTACGTTGTGTTTAGCCAGCACCTCCGACTTGTCCATCATGCGCTCCAGCCAGTTGGGACCTTTGCCGCGGTGGCCCCGGTCGATGGCCGCTTCTTCATCGGAATGTGCGGCTGCGCCCATCAAAGGCAACAGAGCCAGAAAGAACAGAACAAGAAAACGAAGGGACATCTAGGGTAGCGCTTGGCTTTGCAAGATGCGCAAGCGGAAGCGTAGAATAAAATAGTAGCTAAACCATACACCGGACAGGTAATTCAAAGCCGTGAGTTGCAGGGTGATAACGCGGAGTTAAGAGAAATCGAATATTTATAATATATTTATTATCAAGTAGTTACGTTTATAAGTCGTACCTTTACATTTCAGCCCACGGGGGTGCTGGCGAAGGCTGGCATTTCGGCTTATCACCGGCCGACCCGCGGCCTCTCCAACTTAATCCTCTACCTTTGCGCGCGATTTGTTATGCCAGACCGCGCCCCTCAAACCGTGAATACCGCCAAGTTCATCTTCGTAACGGGCGGGGTGACCTCCTCCCTGGGAAAAGGAATCATATCCGCTTCCTTGGCCAAGCTGCTGCAAGCCCGCGGCTTTCGCGTCACCATCCAAAAGTTCGACCCGTACATCAACATTGACCCCGGTACGCTGAACCCGTACGAACACGGGGAGTGCTTCGTGACCGACGACGGCGCCGAGACCGATCTGGATCTGGGTCATTATGAGCGTTTTCTGAACACGCCCACGTCGCAGGCCAACAACGTCACGACCGGCCGCATCTACGACCACGTCATCCGCAAGGAGCGCGAAGGCGCGTACCTCGGCAAGACGGTGCAGGTCGTGCCACACATCACCGACGAGATCAAGCGGCGCATGTTGCTGCTCGGCCAAGGCGATGAGTTCGACGTGGTAATCACCGAAATTGGCGGCTCCATCGGCGACATCGAATCGCTGCCGTTTGTGGAGGCCGTGCGCCAGCTGCGTTGGGAATTGCCCCCTTACGACTCGCTGGTAATTCACCTCACGCTGCTGCCTTATTTGAAAGCGGCTGGCGAGCTGAAAACCAAGCCTACGCAGCACTCCGTGCGCGATTTACGCAGCGCGGGTCTGCAACCCGACATTCTGGTGTGTCGCTCCGAGTACCCGATCCCGTTGGAGATGCGCAAGAAAATCGCGCTGTTTTGCAACGTCAAAATCAACTCCGTTATCGAGTCGCTGGATGCCGACAGCATCTATTCGGTGCCGTTGCTAATGCTCAAAGAGCACCTCGACGAACGGGTTATCAAAAAGCTTAAGCTAGTAGGCGGCGCCTCCATACCCGACCTTGAAGCGTGGAAGGACTTTCTGGGCAAGCTGAAGAACCCAACTGAGGAAGTGACCATCGCGCTGGTAGGCAAGTACGTAGAGCTACCCGACGCGTATAAGTCTATCAATGAGTCGTTTGTGCACGCTGGCGCTCAGAACGAGTGCAAAGTGACGGTGCGCAGCATCCAATCGGACCATATCACGCCGGAAAACATCACCCAGCTGCTGCACGGCGTTGATGGCGTGTTGGTGGCCCCCGGTTTTGGTGAGCGTGGCTTTGAGGGCAAGGTGACGGCCATCCGGTACGTGCGCGAAAACGGCATCCCGTTCTTCGGCATTTGTCTGGGCATGCAATGCGCCGCCGTAGAGTTTGCCCGCAACGTGTTGGGCTTGCCCCAAGCCAGCTCCACGGAGATGGACGCGCTCACACCCGACCCCGTCATTGCGATGATGGAGGAGCAGAAAAACATCACACAGAAAGGTGGCACCATGCGCCTAGGCGCCTACGACTGCGAGCTGCGCAAAGGTTCGAAGGCCGCCAAAGCTTACGGCCGCAACCACATCAGCGAGCGCCATCGCCACCGCTACGAGTTCAACAACGACTATCTCAAGCAGTTCGAAGAGGCGGGCATGGTGGCTTCTGGCATCAACCCAGAAACGGGTTTGGTGGAAGTCATTGAGCTGCAAGGCCATCCGTGGTTTGTAGCCGGCCAGTTTCACCCCGAGCTCAAGAGCACCGTACAAACCCCGCATCCGCTGTTTGTGCGCTTCGTGAAGGCGGCCATCCAGCATCATAAAAACGAGATTTAGAAAAAGCGCACTTGCACGTCTGGCAGCGCCTTTTGACGTGCGCGCAGCCGACGTTCTCTGCTCTTCCCCTGACAAAATATCTGGTACTCAACGAAAAAGCCTGCCACCAACGAACTTTACTGAAGTTCGCCGGATTTTTGAAGGGCGATCTTTCCCATTTGTTTTCCGCGGCGCCCTGCGCCTCTCTACTTTCCAGCCAGTTCTTTAAATGGACAAAAACTCAGCAACAGGCCTCTTTATCATTTCGGCCTTGCTTCTCGTCTACCTGTTTTTCTTTCAGCCGAAACCTCCCAAAGAAAACCCAGACGCTGCCAAGAAGCCTACGACTGCCGCCAGCACCGCCGCCCGAACCGATACCGCGGTAGCTTCCGCCGCTCCGCTGGATTCGGTAGCCGCTGCACGCACGCTGGGCTCCTTCGCTTCGGCGGCTCAAGGCACGGCTGAGCAGGCACAATTACAGAACGGCAAGATTTCGGTTACGTTTTCCAGCAAAGGCGGCCGCATCGAAGCCGTTCGCCTGAATGGTTACAAGACATTTTTCGGCCAGCCGCTCGACCTGTTTGACGCCAAAAGCGCCAAGCTTGACTTGCAATTCCGCACTACTGCTGGCCAGACCGTTCGCTTCTCCGATTTGTATTTCCAGCCTACCGGCGCGCCGCAATCCGTAACGGAAGGCGAGCGCCAGGGCCAGCGCCTTACGTTTGCGGCCGAGGCTGCGGGCGGCCGCATCGAGCAAGAATATACGCTGTTCAACGACTCCTACGAACTGGCTTATAATCTGCGTTTTACAGGTTTGAATAGCATTGTTGCCCAAGAGCCCATCACGTTCAGCTTTCTGGACAATGTGCGCCAAACGGAGCAGGACCTGAAGCAAAACCGCAACCACACTACCATCAACCACTACCTCGCCAACGACGACCACGGCGCGCTGGCGGAGGCTTCGGAGAAGCCGGAAGAGGTTAAAGTTGCGGAGCCGCTGAAGTGGGCTGCCCACAAGCACGATTTCTTCGTGGCCGGCATCATTGCCGACAAGCAGTTCAGCACCGGTAAGTTCAACTCCACTGTCGATCTGGAAGATTCAACCTACATCAAGTCGCTGAGCACGACGCTGGGCATTCCGGTGGCCGATGCGGAAAATGGCGGTGCCAAATTCCGCTTCTATTTCGGCCCTAACACGCTCAATATTCTGCAAGGAGTAGCGCCGGGCTTTGACCGCAACGTGTATTTGGGCTGGGGTTTGTTCCGCTGGGTCAACCAGTTTGTGGTGATTCCGGTGTTCCACGTTTTGGAGAAATTCATTAGCTCCTACGGCCTGATCATCGCGCTGCTGGTAGTGCTTATCAAGTTGGTTACGTGGCCTTTGACCTACAAAACCTACGTGTCGCAGGCACGCATGAAAGTGCTGAAGCCGGAGCTTGACCAGATCAAGGAAAAGTACGGCGATGACCAGACCAAGGTGCAGAGCGAGACCATGAAGCTGTACTCCTCGATGGGCGTGAGTCCGCTGAGCGGTTGCGTGCCCACACTACTTACCATCCCGATTCTGTTCGCGATGTACCAGTTCTTCCCCAACGCCATCGAGTTGCGGCAAGAGCACTTCCTGTGGGCCAAAGACTTAAGCACGTACGACGTGTTCATTAAACTGCCCTTCTACGTGAAGTGGTACGGCGACCACGTCAGCCTGTTCACGCTGCTCATGACCGCTTCGACGCTGCTCATGACGTGGCAGAGCAACCAGCTCAACACGGCCATGCAGGGCCCGATGAAGTTCTATAGCTACTTGATGCCGATCATCTTCCTGTTCGTGCTCAACAGCTTTGCGGCGGGCCTGACGTGGTATTACTTCGTGTCGAACATTGTAACGCTGGCGCAGCAGGCGCTCACCCGCCGCTTCGTCGACGACACCAAGATCCGCGCGCAACTCGAAGCCAACAAGGAAAAGAACAAAGACAAAAAGCCCGGCGGCTTCCAGGCCCGCCTCGCCGAAGCCATGAAAACGGCTCAGGAACGTGAAGCCGAAGCCAAAAAGCAAGGCCCTTCGAAGGCAAAAGGCAAGTAATTGACTATCAGCCGATTACAATAAATCTAATTATTTATCCTTCCTTATCAAAAGCGAACGGCGCTTCAACATTTCGTTGGAGCGCCGTTCGCTTTTGGTTTATTCAAAAGAACATTTTACTCTTTCCGCACCCGTTCCAGCACCAGTTGATTCATCGGGTTGGGCGTGAGACCTTGCACGTTGTTTTGCGTGAGCCGAACCACCTCGTCGTAGTAGGCGGCAATGACGGGGCATTCTTCCACGATGATGCGGTCCATCTGGCGGTAGAGATCGTAGCGCTTCTCGGTATTCTGCTCTAGCTTGGCTTGCTCGTACAGGCGATCGTAGGCGGCGTTTTTGAAGTGCGTTTTGTTGGGGCCAGCGGGCGCAAAGTTTTTGCTGTAGAACAGGGCCAGATAGTTCTCCGCATCCGGATAATCGCCGAGCCACGACCGCGTAAAAAAGCCGGCCCGGCCGTTGTCGATCATTTCGCCGTGGGCCGCGCCCTGGTTTACATCGATATCGACCTGTACGCCTACTTCCGCCCACTTTTTCTGGTAATACTCGCAGTATTCCTTGGTCTCGGCTACGGTGTTCAACCGCAAATGCAACGGATGGCCCGGACCATAACCCGCCGCCCGCAGCAGTTGGCGCGCTTTATCGGGCTGATAGGTGTAGCCGGGCACCAGCTTTTCGCTGAACGAAGGCAGAGACGCCGGCACAAAACCCGAATTGCCCGGACGGCCTACGTTATTCAGGAAATAGGCGATAAGTTCGGGTTTGTTTAGGGCATAATTGAGCGCTTGGCGCACGCGCTTATCGCGCAAGGCCGGATTGTTGTTGTCGCCGCGCAGGTTAGTCGGGTCTTGCTGAATACCAAGGTATTCGGTGTTGAGATACGGAACCTTCTGCAATCGAAATTTACCCCTAAAGTCCTCACGCACAGTACCATCTGGATACATAATCATATCGCGGGAACCGGCCCGAATACCCGACAGAAAATCCAGCTTGCCCTGCTGAAAAGTGAGAAATTCGGTTTTGCGGTCTTGAATGAAGCTGATCTGCACGGCATCCAGGTACGGCAGCTGCCGGCCCTGCGCATCTTTTTTCCAGTAGTGCGGGTTGCGGTGATAAATGATGGCATTGCCTTCGTCCCAGAGCTTAAACACAAACGGCCCCGTGCCTACGGGGTGCTCCCGAAAATCCTTGCCGTAGCGCTGCACTGCCTCGCGCGGCACCACGTACGCGTACGGCATGGTCAGGATGCCTAAAAACGGAATAAAAGGCTCTTTCAGGTAAATACGCAACGTACTGTCGTTCAAGGCTTTAAAGCACGTATCCACTGGCTCACCGGCAGCATTTTCCAACACTTTGCCCCGAAAAATCCAGCCGCCGGTGCTGGCGGTAGCAGGGTCGAGCAGGCGTTTGAAGCTGTACACAAAATCCTGTGCTGTCACGGGCCGGCCTTTGCCGCCCGGAAATACTTCGCTGTCGTGGAAACGAACGTCGGGCCGGAGCGTGAATGTGTAGCGCAAACCATCGGGCGAAATAGCGTAACGACGTGCTATCGACGGCCCGGGCTTAAGCTGATCGTCGAGCTCGACCAACCCGTTGTATAGCTGCGTGGTCGCCCAGGTGTTGGCTTGGTTGCGGGCAAAAGCCGGGTCGAGGGAAGTCAGGGATTCGGGCTGGTTGTAGCGAAAAACCCGCCGGTCGTCGGTCGACTGGGTAGGGCTGCTGCAACTTGCCAAGCTTATGAGTATTGGCACAACCAAACCTGCAAAACGACGTGAAAACGAAAACATGAGAAAGGCGAAACAGTGTATATTTGTACGAAATAAGCTAATCGCAATTAGCTTTTAGCTATCCGCTTTGTCTTTGCCATTGCAAGCTTAGCTTTCCTGAACCGAACAGCCCGCCGGCCACCGCGCACAACTCACCCATGAAACTGACCTACTACGGGCACTCCTGCTTCCTGGCGGAAATCGGAGGCGCTAAAGTGCTTTTCGATCCTTTTATTCGTCCCAATGCGTTAGCCAAAGACGTGGACGTGGACAAAATTGAGGCTGATTTCATCCTGCTCAGCCACGGCCACGGCGACCACGTTGCCGACGCAGAGGAAATTGGGAAGCGCACGGGCGCCGACTTAGTAGGAATGTTTGAAGTGCTGGGATGGTTCGGTCCGAAGGGACTAAAAGCGACCTACGGCATGAACATCGGCGGCAAAACCAAGCTGCCTTTCGGCACCGTGAAACTGGTGGCCGCCCTGCACTCCAGCTCCATGCCCGACGGTTCGTATGGCGGTTTGGCGGGTGGCTTTGTGATAGAAGCAGAAGGCAAAACCTTTTATTTTGCCGGCGATACTGCCCTCACCTACGACATGAAGCTGATCGGGGAGCAATACAAGCTGGATTTTGCCATTCTGCCCATTGGCGATAATTTCACCATGGGCATCGACGATGCACTGATTGCGGCCGACTGGATAGGCACCACTAAAATCGTGGGCATGCACTACGATACCTTCCCGCCTATCAAAATCGACCACGACGAAGCCCGTACGAAAGCAACGCAAGCCGGTAAAGAACTGGTGCTCATGCGCATCGGCGAAACAATTGATTTGTAAGTTGTTAGTTAGAAACTGGATATGGGCTCAAAACGCTCACGGCTAGCTTCTCTCCACTGACAACCCGCAACTGACAACTAAGTACTAATGGGAAAAATTATCGCGGTAGCCAATCAGAAGGGCGGGGTGGGCAAAACCACTTCGTCAATCAACCTGGCGGCTAGTTTAGCCGCTCTGGAATACCGTACCCTTCTGGTAGATGCCGACCCCCAAGCCAACGCGACGTCGGGGGTAGGTTTCGATCCGAAGGATATTGAGAACAGCATTTACGAATGCATGGTAGACGGCATTAACGCCCAAGATATTATCTTGACTACCAATGTGTTACCGCATCTCGACCTTATGCCCTCCCACATCGATCTGGTGGGCGCTGAAGTGGAGATGATCAACTTGCCCAACCGGGAAGAGAAGATGAAAGAAGCGCTGCGGCCACTTGCCGATCAGTACGACTTCATCATCATCGACTGCTCGCCGTCGCTGGGCCTGATTACGGTGAACGCCCTGACGGCCGCACACTCCGTAATTATTCCGGTTCAGTGCGAATATTTCGCCTTGGAAGGCTTGGGGAAGCTGCTGAATACCATCAAGATAATTCAGAGCCGCCTGAACACGAACCTGGAAATCGAAGGCATCTTGCTCACGATGTACGACGTGCGCCTGCGGCTTTCCAACCAAGTGGTGGAAGAAGTGAAACTGCACTTCCAACAGCTTGTGTTTGATACCATCATCCCGCGCAACGTAAAATTGAGCGAGTCGCCGAGCTTTGGCATTCCGGTGATCCTGCACGACGCCGAAAGCAAAGGCTCGATCAGCTACCTGAACCTGGCCCGCGAGATTGTGGAGAAAAACAGCATCGAAGCCAACCCGGAAGCCGCAGAAGATACGGCGGCATAAGGGTTTCCGTGTGAAGCACTTAGAAAACGGCAGACGAAAATGGTCTGCCGTTTTTCATTATACGGCACGCCGTCGCAGAAAATTTCCGGCCCTTCCCCGCCGTTTGTGTATTTTTGAATCCTGCTTTCGCTCGGTATTGGGCGGAAGCTGATTGCAGGTATGTCAGAGAAGAACGAAGAAAAACCCACTCCGGCAGCGGCTCCCGCGGCGGCCAAACGTAAAATCGGCGGCTTGGGCCGAGGGTTAAACGCCTTAATTGAAGGCAGCTACGAGAAGAAAAGCGAACGCTTGGGTCTGGTTCCGCATCCGGTCAATTCGGTGGGCATGATTCAGGTGGGCATGATCGAGGCCAACCCGTACCAGCCGCGCACGCATTTTGACCAGGAAGCCTTGCAGGAGCTGGCCGAATCCATTAAGATTCAGGGCATTATCCAGCCCGTGACGGTTCGGCAGATGGGCACCAACGCCTATCAGCTTATCAGCGGCGAACGGCGTTTGCAGGCTTCTAAGCTAGCGGGCCTCGACACTATTCCGGCTTATATCCGCAAAGCCGACGACCAGCAGATGCTGGAAATGGCTTTGATCGAGAACATTCAGCGCGAAAACCTCAACGCGATTGAAATTGCCCTGAGCTACCAGCGCCTCGTCAGCGAATGCAACCTGAAGCAAGAAGAACTGGGCGACCGCGTAGGCAAAAACCGCTCGACGGTCACCAATTATCTGCGTCTGTTGAAGCTGCCGCCGGATATCCAGATTGGTCTGCGCGACACCGTGATCTCCATGGGCCACGCCCGGGCTCTGATCAACATCGATGACGCCGATCAGCAACTAGCTCTCTTTCAGCGTATTGTAAACGAAGAGCTTTCGGTACGTCGCGTAGAGCAACTAGTTCGCGGAGGTCTTTCGGCGCCTAAGGCTACGGATGCGCCTGCAGCTCAACCACCTGCAGACGCGCAGATGCACGTTCCAGTGGCAGAGTTACGCCGGACCGAGCGCCACCTCTCCGATCGCTTCGGCAGTCGCGTGCAGGTAAAGCCCGGTCCGCAAGGCCGCGGTGAAATCAAGATCGCGTTCGATTCGGTGGAAGACATGCAGCGCATCCTGCACATCCTCCACCCCGACTAAGCGCAGTTTGCAAGCGAACGCCTTCAAAAAGCTTAGCGCCTTCGCGTGCCAAGCTTTTTGCTGTTCAAGGCCATTCTGGGTACACTTTGACCTTACTGCCTTTCGTTTGCCTGCTGCACAGCCCTGCATACCTGCTTAGCTGTCGGCTTTCTTCTTAACCTTGTTTGCCACGTATGGTAACGCCTTGTATGTTAGTCACTTCGCGCGCTCTGCTACTCATGCTGTTGCTAGTATTGGCAACTTCTGTGCTTGGCACGGCGCAGGCGCAAGTGGTTACCGCAGGGCCCGACTCAACTCAGGTGGACGCGCCGGCCGTGCCCGATTCATTGCGTAAGACGGCTCGCCTACTGGGCATGAAGGTGACGCCTCCTACGAAGGCGGTGTTGCTGGCGGCTTTCATTCCGGGTGCCGGCCAGGTATACAATCACAAATACTGGAAACTTCCCCTCGTGTACGGAGCTATCGGTGGCACGTTGGGCGTTGAATTCTTCTACCAAAGTCGCTACAAAGAATACGTAACGGGCTTCCGAGCGCGGCAACAGGGGTTGCCTGACCCCGGCCCACGGTCGAGCCAAGAAACCAGTGCTGAAAACGTGCGCGCCGGTATCATTTTTTACCGGCGCTACCGCGACCAATTCATAGCCTATTCGCTCTTGGCTTACGGCATGACAATCGTGGATGCACTGGTGGATGCTCATTTGCGCGACTTCGACGTCAGCGACGACCTGAGCGTGCACTGGAACCCAACGCTGCTGCGCGTTCCGACGGCGCCAAGCGCACCCGGCGTGGCCATTACGCTGAACCTAAAATCTACTCGCTCTACCAAATGAAGCTGTTGCTGATTGGTCACGGCAAAATGGGCAAAGCCATTGAGGCTCAAGCCATTGCACGCGACCACCAAATTGCCGGTATTGTGGACCCTTCGCGGCCCGGTGTTCATATTTCCGACTTCGATGCGACCTCTGTTGATGCAGCCATCGAATTTACGCACCCCGATGCGGCTTTTGCCAACGTAATGGCCTGCCTGCAGCAGGGCTTGCCGGTAGTGTGCGGGTCTACGGGGTGGCTGCACCACTTTCCCGAAGCCCGAGACTTATGTAAGGAAACGGGCGGAGCGCTGTTTTACGCCTCGAATTACAGCGTCGGCGTCAACTTATTCTTCCATTTCAACGAGTACATCGCCGCCAAAATGCACCAGTTTGGCGGCTACGATGTGCAGGTACGCGAAATTCACCATACCCAGAAAGTCGATCAGCCGAGCGGCACGGCACTTACGGCAGCAGAAGGCATCATCCGGCACTTCCCTGCCAAAACCATGTGGCGCAACGAGCCCTCCCAAGCCGACCACGAGTTGGCGGTGCTTTCTGAGCGCACGGGCTCGGTCGTGGGCACGCATATCGTTACGTATTCTTCTGAAGCCGATACCATCGAACTCAAGCACGAAGCGCACACCCGCGACGGTTTCGTGCAGGGCGCCTTATTAGCCGCCGAGTGGCTGGTGGGCCGCAAAGGCGTGTTTGGAATGAAGGATATGCTGGGCCTATAACCAAGCCTTATTTTTCGGGATTCTTTTCAAGTTGTGCGTGTTGCACACTGCACCAGAATATCGGATTCGCGTAATTAATCGGATATTCCGTTTCTCATTTGTAGTCCGCATTTGCCGGGCATTGCTGTACCTCTGTTTGCCTATCTACCTATGGCCGTAAAATTCTGGGAAAAACAACCCGAGACCGCAACCCCTAAGAAGCCCAAAGGCTTTTTTCGGGAATGGGGCGATGCGATACTGTTCGCGGTAGTGGCGGCGACGCTCATTCGGTGGGCTACGTTCGAGGCCTATACCATCCCGACGCCCTCCATGGAGCATACGCTGCTAGTAGGTGACTATCTGTTTGTGAGCAAGTTACACTACGGGCCCCGTACGCCACAGACGCCCTTGCAGGTTCCGCTCACGCACCAGACCCTGTGGGGGACGAGCCTGCCAAGCTACTCCGATCTCATTCAACTGCCCTCCTACCGCCTGCCCGGTTTCTCGGAAATCAAGCGCAACGATGTGGTCGTTTTCAATGTGCCGTTTGAAAACCAATTTCCGGCCGATTTGCGCACCAACTACATCAAGCGCTGCATTGCCGTAGCCGGCGACGTATTGGAGATCAAGGACATGCAGGTGTACATCAACGGAAAGCCGGCGCAGAACCCGCCGCAAAGCCAGAACCGTTATTACCTGCAAGTCAATGAGCCAGTGCGCGACAAGATTTTCAAGGAGCAGGGCATTACGGATTTCAACAACGCCGCGACCGGTGTACCGCAACCGCAATACACGCCCTACGGCCCTGCCTACATGGTAGATGCTACGCCCGCTTCTGCCAATTTCTTCAAGCAACAGCCTTACATAAAGGGAGTTGTGTTGGATAAAGTACCGGCCGGCAAACCCGATCCAACTATTTTCCCCAACAACCCCGATTATCCGGCTAGCACGCCTCCCAGTGAAAGCAGCGTTGCGTTGAAGTGGAACATGGACAACTACGGGCCGTTGCAGCTCCCCAAGAAAGGCCAGACGGTACAGCTCACGCCGCAAAACACGCCCATCTACCTGAAGATCATTACCCGCTACGAGCATAACAAGGGTGTAACCGTTGCCAACGGCGTGCTCCTGCAAGATGGCAAGCCGATGACCAGCTACACCTTCAAGCAGAATTACTACTTCATGATGGGCGACAACCGGCACGATTCGCTGGATTCGCGGTATTGGGGCTTCGTTCCGGAAGACCACGTTGTGGGAAAGGCAGTACTCATCTGGCTGTCGGTTGATCCATATGCTGACTTCTTCCACAAAATTCGCTGGAACCGTCTGTTCAACTTCATCGACTAATCCGGACCACGGATTGCGGCGGATTTTGCGGAGTTCACGGACTTCGTCGACGGTTAATTCAGTAACAAAAAAGCCTTGGCCGACTGCCAAGGCTTTTTTGTTTGCTTACATCATATTTATAATTTATTGATTATCAAGTCATTACAAATATGACACGCAATCCGTAGTTCAGATCACCACTGAATAGGTTGTTCACCGTGATCTTGCAAATACGCGTTGGTTTTGCTGAACGGGCGCGAGCCGAAAAAACCTCGGTCGGCGGCGAAAGGCGAAGGATGGGCGGCTTTAAGAATCAAGTGTTTGCGCTGATCAATAAAGTCGCCTTTTTTCTGGGCATAAGCGCCCCAGAGAATGAACACGACGTGCTGCTTTTGCTCGGCAACCTTCTGAATAACGGCATCGGTAAATTGTTCCCAGCCTTTTTTCTGGTGCGAGCCTGCATCGCTTTCCCGCACTGTAAGGGTAGCGTTGAGCAACAAAACTCCTTGTTGTGCCCAGCGGTCAAGGTTGCCGTTGGCCGGGGCCGGCGTACCCGGCAGGTCAGACTGCAACTCTTTGAAGATATTGAGCAGAGAAGGCGGCGTGCGCACACCCGGGTTGACGGAGAATGCTAAACCGTGCGCCTGCCCGCGCCCGTGGTATGGATCTTGCCCTAAGATTACTACCTTAACCTTGTCGAAAGGGCAGGCGTCGAAAGCGTGAAAAATTTGTGGTCCCGGCGGATAAACAGGGCCTTTGGCGTATTCGTCGCGCACAAAGGCGATGAGCTGCTGGAAATACGGTTTTTCAAACTCCGACTGCAACACCTTGCGCCAGCTTTCTTCTATCTTTACGGTCATAGTAGGATTGGATTTTTTTCGAGTTAAGTAAGCCTTTTTTGGGGCAAGCTGCGTAGATAAACCAAATTCCGAAAACGGCTGTTAGCCTCTTAAAAGAATCGCATTGGAGCCATGAATACGACGACGACGCAGGGCGTAACGGTAACCGTCACGACCAATTACTTGCCAGATTATTCCAGCCCCGGCCAGGAGCATTACGTATTTGCCTACAAGATTGATATTCGTAATAACGGCGAATACACCGTAAAACTACTGCGTCGTCACTGGTACATTTACGATGCCAATGGCGTGACGCGTGAAGTGGAAGGCGAAGGCGTGGTGGGCCAGCAGCCCACGTTAGAGCCTGGCGATTCGCACCAATATGTATCGGGCTGTAACTTGAAAAGCGGCTTGGGCAAGATGCGGGGCACCTACCAGATGGAGCGCCTCGTCGATGGCAAAGAGTTTACCGTCGACATTCCTGAATTTACCCTTGTGGTGCCTTACCGCTTGAATTAATATCCGTTACGCGTGCCGCCTCTTATCTTTCAGGCATACAGCTTCTTACGATTTTACCTCCGCTCGGGGAATGCGCACGGTCTGCATTCCCCGTTCGTTTTTGGGCTCTATAACCACGTCATCAACCACGACGGCAACTACCGAGCTTTTGCGCCCATTGAAGCCCGCCGGCGTGAGCTGCTTCACACCCCCGATTCGATAGCTGTCCGGGATTTCGGCGCGGGCTCGCATACCGGAGCCGGCCGTCAGCGCCGCATCCGGGATATTGCCCGCACAGCGGCTAAGCCACGCATGTTTGGCCAATTGCTTTTCAGGCTGGTCAATCATTTCCAGCCCCATACTATTCTTGAGCTAGGAACTTCGCTGGGCCTAACCACGGCGTATCTGGCCTCGCCCTGCTTGTGGGCGCAGACGGTGACGTTTGAGGGTTGCCCCAATACGGCCGCGGTCGCTCGCCAGACGTTTAATAAGCTGAAGCTAAACAACGTACAACTCGTCGAGGGCAACTTAGATGACACCTTGGCTCCTGCCCTTGCGGCGCTACCCGGCCCGGTAGACTTCGCTTTTTTCGACGGGAACCACCGCTACGAGCCTACTGTGCGCTACTTCGAGCAGTGCCTCACGCGCCGTACCGACGACAGCGTATTCGTTTTCGACGACATTCATTGGTCTTCGGAAATGGAACGTGCCTGGCAAACGATCAAGCAGCACCCAGAAGTGCGCCTGACCGTTGACCTATACTTTATCGGCTTGGTTTTCTTCCGGAAGAACCAACCCAAACAAGACTTTTCGCTGCGCTTTGGCCATCCATTGGATAAGCTTCTGGACAGCACCAAATGGTTTTCTGCATAAGTATTTAAAAGACAGATACTTATGCAGGCATCGGCGCAATGCTGCCTTCGTCCTGCAAAGCCTGGCGAATGCGGGTTAGCTTCGTCAGCAGGGCTTCCAATTGATCGAGCGCCAGCATGTTCGCCCCATCCGACTTGGCGGTAGCTGGCGTGGGATGCGTTTCGATGAACAGCCCATCGGCGCCCACGGCAATGGCGGCTTTTGCAATGGTCTCAATCAGAGCCGGTTGGCCGCCCGTTACGCCGCTGGCTTGGTTAGGACGTTGCAGCGAATGCGTTACGTCCATTACCACGGGCACGTCGAAGCTGCGCATGGCGGGCAGGTTGCGAAAATCCACTACCAGGTCGGAATAGCCAAAGGAATTGCCGCGGTCGGTGAGGATGACATGCGGATTACCCGACTGCCGTACTTTGTCAACGGCAAATTGCATCGCTTCGCCCGACAGGAATTGCCCCTTCTTGATATTCACTACTTTACCGGTTTTGGCAGCCGCAATCAGCAAGTCAGTCTGGCGGCACAGAAATGCCGGAATCTGAAGTACGTCCACGTATTCGGCAGCAAAAGCGGCTTCTTCCGATTCGTGGATGTCGGTCACGGTCGGAACCCCAATTTCCTGACTGACTTTCTGCAGAATGCGCAACGCCGTTTCGTCGCCGATGCCCGTGAACGAATCGATGCGCGAACGATTGGCCTTGCGGTACGAACCCTTGAAAATGTAGGGAATCTGGAGCTTGTCGGTGATGTGCTTCACTTTTTCGGCAATGCGCAGGGCCATGTCTTCGCCTTCGATGACGCAGGGCCCTGCCATCAGAAAGAACTGACCAGAATTTGTATTGCGGAAATGCGGCAGGACGTTGGTTAAGGATTCGAGCATGAGAATGAAATAAAGCACAAGCTGTAACAGCTGCGCGGTAGGACAATTTTGGGGTTCAAAGAAAAGGAAGGCAGCAGGTCAAGTAGTGTTTTATCGCTACTTGACCTGCTGCTAATGTCTGTTTTTCAAGCAGATAAACAGCTCCTGACCTTGGCGAGGCTTAAGAGAGTTATACGCAGTTTCGAAGTGCAGGAACTCGAAGTACGGAGCAAAATAAGCGCGATATTCTTCCCGGGTACCGCCGAAGGGTGGCTCAGAAGCCGGGCCAAACTCCCGGTCGAACAGTACACCCATCAGTTTGCCGCCCGGCCGCAGCAACTCGGAGCACTTGCGGGCGTAGTCGGCGCGGCGGGCCGGGTCGATGGCACAAAAAAAGGTTTGCTCCACAATGAGGTCGTAGGGCGGCTCTGGGCTTAGTGCAAAAAAATCTTCCTGCAACAAATGATCGGCGGGGAAATCCGGAACCCGCGCCTGCAATGCCTGTAATGCCTCGGGCGCCAAATCGGCCACAAACACGTTAGGCCAGCCCATAGTATACAGATACTCAGCTTCATACCCTTTGCCGGCGCCGGGTATCAGAATACGTAGGGCGGTGGGTGGGCCCAGTTGCGCAAAATAATCCCGTAGCGGCGGCGTTATAATACCAGCATCCCATCCGGTTCGGCCGGTCGCGTAGCGGCTGCTCCAATACTCTTGTCCGAATAGTAAATCCGATTTCATGCAGACTTAGTATTTATGCGTGAAACTTGCCTGAGTGGACAATCCCTCTATTTTTGTGCATAAAGGTAACTTACCGTCCGGATTGTCCGGCTTAACTTAATTCTCCTGCTATGGAACAAAACCAAAGCCCCGAGCCAAAGAACAACAACCGAGTGCTGCTGATTGTGGCACTGATTCTGGTGCTGCTGGGCATCAACGGCTTTCTGTTTTACATGAATCAGCAAAAGGGAAAGCAAAACGAGCAGCTTACCGCCACGGTCAAGGAAAAAGACATTAAGCTGGAAGAGCAGATCAAGCAGTACGAAGCGATCAAAGCCGATTTTGAACGCCAAAGCCAAGAGGTACAGGCCATGGGCCAAGCCAACGACTCGCTGGAAGCACGCATTGCGGCCGTCAATGCTGATTTGATTAAGCTTCGCTCATTCCGGGCCGGCAGCTTTTCTATTGCAGAGCAGCGCCGCTTTAAAGAGCGCGCCGCCAATTTCGAAAATCAGCTTAGAAAGAAAGACGAAGAAATCGCTCAGCTGAAGTCGGATAACGAAGCACTTTACACCGAAACCACCACCCTGAAGGAACGGCAAAACAAGCTGACCGACACCATCACCACCATCGCCCGCACCAACCAAGATTTGTCGGAGAAGGTAGCGATCGCGTCGCGGTTGCAGGCCGAAAACATCCGCGTGGGCGTTATCAACTCCCGTAACAAGGAGAAAGACGACGACGATAACGAGTTCAAAGCCAAGCGAGTAGAAAAGGTAAAAGTAACTTTCAATTTGGCTCGCAACGACGTGGCCCCGAAAGAAACCAAAGAGATCATGATGCGCCTGATTGAGCCCGACGGCTCAGCTCTCTACAACCTGAGCACCGGCGGCGGCACCTTCATGATCGACGGCTCCGAAGCCTTCTACACAGCCAAGCAGGACATCGTGTACGACAACACGCGCCAGCCAGTGCAATTCATCTATGCCAAAGGCGCGGCTTACAAAACGGGTTTGCACACTGTTGAGCTTTATTCAGGCGGCGTGATGATCGGTAAAACCACCTTCACGCTGAAGTAAGCTTCTACTTAGGCTTGGATTCAGTAACGAAAATGGCCCGCTGCTAACGCAGCGGGCCATTTTTATATCTATTCGATTATCAAATAGATATAAACCCTTGTTATTTTTCTCTACTTCCCCGTTTTCTCCATAAGAGAAGCTTCGTACGAATCGAGCTTTTTGAGCGTCCCCGAAATATTTTCGGTGAGCATGACGATCACCGAGCCTTTCTGCGCCGTTGTGAGTATGTGGTCAATGGCCTGCATTTCGTCTTCGATGTAGGTGATCGGCAGATCGGGTTTGTCGAGGCGAAGGCCGTGCTCCATCAAGGACCGGATTTCTTCGGCAGTTTTGCCGCGCAGATCGCGGTCTTGGCGTAGAATTACCTCATCGCAAATACGGCCGATCACGCGGGAGAAACCGATGGTATCTTCCTCGCGACGGTCGCCCAGGCCCGATACCACGCCTACTTTATGCGTCGCGGGCGTGTTGTCGAGAAACTCCGCGAATTTCTCGATACCGGCTGTATTATGGGCGTAATCTACAATGACTTCAAAATCCGGGAATCGGTAGACGTTCATCCGGCCCGGAGTCTTGGTGGCCGAGGGCACAAACGTGCGCAACGCCGTTTTGATCTCATCGCGGCCAAAGCCCGCCAGATAAGCCGCCAACGCAGCTGCCAGGCTGTTTTCGATGTTGAATGTCGCGCGGCCGCCGAACGTAATCGGAAACTCCGCAGCCCGGTCAATGCGGAGCTTGTAGCTGTTTTTGTATATGGTAATGTAGCCTTCTTCGTACACGGCGGCCACTCCCCCGTTCTCCACATGATCGAGAATACGGGGGTTGTTTTCATTCATGCTGAACAAAGCCACGCGGCAATCCAGTTGGCGGCACATACCGAATACCAGCTCGTCGTCGGCGTTGAGCACAGCCCAGCCATCCTTTTTGACAGTCCGCGGCAACACCGCTTTCACGTTGGCCATTTCTTCCACCGTATGGATGTCGCGCATCCCCAAATGGTCGGCTGCGACGTTGGTAACCACGGCTATATCGCAGCTGGTAAAGCCCAGCCCCGAGCGCAACATGCCCCCGCGCGCGGTTTCGAGCACTGCATAGTTGACGGTCGGGTCTTTGAGCACAAACTCAGCACTTTGGCCACCGGTACAGTCGCCTTTTTGCAGTTGTTTGCCCTGAATATAAATGCCATCTGTGGTGGTGAAGCCTACTTTATAGCCTTGTGCTGCTACAATGTGCGCGATCAGGCGGGTAGTGGTGGTTTTGCCGTTGGTACCCGTAATGGCAATGATCGGAATGCGTGACTCGCTTGTGGGCGGAAACAGCATATCGACCACTGGAGCAGCCACGTTGCGGGGCAGCCCTTCCGTAGGCGAAATGTGCATCCGGAAGCCCGGCGCCGCATTTACTTCGATCACTGCGCCGCGGGTTTCGTTTAGCGGGATGGCAATATCTGTGGTCAGAAGGTCGATGCCGCAGATGTCGAGCCCTATGATGCCCGCCACGCGCTCGGCCAACAAGACGTTGTACGGATCGACCAGATCAGTCACATCGCTGGCAGTGCCACCGGTGCTGATGTTGGCAGTACTCTTCAAATACAGCGTCTCACCTTGGGGCAGCACCGACTTGAGCGTCAGTTCTCTAGCCTTCAGGATTGCCATCGTATGCTTGTCAGCCTTGATGGCCGTCAGTACTTTTTCGTGCCCCACACCCCGACGTGGATCACGATTTACTTTATCGATGAGCTGTTGAATAGTGCTCACGCCATCACCAACAACGGCCGCGGGCGTGCGCTTGGCAGCCGCGATCAGCTTACCGTTAACTACCAGTAGTCGGTAGTCAAACCCTGTCACAAACTGCTCGACAATAACCGCTCGCGAATACACCTGCGCAGCTTTGAACCCCGCAAGGGCTTCTTTCCAGTTCGAAATATTGATGGTAGCTCCTTTACCGTGGTTGCCGTCTAGCGGCTTGGTCACAATGGGGAACCCCAACTCGTCAATCGCATCGCGCAGGCCCTCAGGCGAATACACTGTAGTACCGCGCGGCACAGGTACGCCGGCATCACGCAGCATGGCCTTTGTCCGGTTCTTGTTACCAGCAATCTCAACTCCCGCGTGCGAGGTATAAGTAGTGGTAGTCGCCCAGATGCGCTTTTGGTTTACGCCGTACCCCAACTGGATGATGTTGCTGTTTTTGAGTTGGATATACGGAATCCCACGCGACGCCGCTTCGGCCACAATGCTGTACGTGCTTGGGCCGAAGAATTCCTGCTCGCGAATATCGTGCAGCTCATTTACAATGCCCTTAATATCAGTCTTTTGCTTCCGACAAAGGCTTTCCACGATTTCTACTGCCGCTTCGGCAGCTACGCGGCCAGCACGTTCTTCCTGGTAGGCAAACACCACAAACTCCACCCCTGCCTCGTGCGCCGGATACGACTTGCCCCAGTATACCGGCATGCCGGCCAATCGTTGTAGCTCCAAGGCCACATGCTGGATTACATGGCCAAGAGGCTCTCCATCAGCAAGTTGTTCTTTAGTCAGGGGCGGGTTTTTGGCCGATTGCTTTACCGAGTCCGAAACCACCCGGGATTTGCCCAGTTCAGGAAAAAGCTTTGTCAACCGACCAGCTAAGCCAGCTACAGCATTCGACCACTTGTCGGCAAAGTCCTCTAAGTCAACCTTCATCACAATAAGCTTGTGGTGCTTGACGGAGAAGTAACTCGGGCCGCGCATCGTGCGCAGGTCAATGATCTTCATAGGGAAAGGGAGATGGAAGAAAGTTGTGCGCGGTTGTACGAGTGAGTTTGCGCCAAGGATGTTGTGACAACGGGCCGCTTGGACTGTTTGCCACCTTATCATAAGGTAATGAACCCAATGGCTTCAACCTAAATTTATTTATAACAATCTCATAATAAGACATTTATCAAAATAAAAATACACTTTCCTCAAAGCCATAAAAGCAAAAAACCCCAGCCGGGGCTAATCGGCTGGGGCACAGAGCTAAACGAAAACAGGAACTAGGAAAAAGAGGTGACGAGCGGATTCGAACCGCTGTAGGAGGTTTTGCAGACCTCTACCTAGCCACTCGGTCACGTCACCTGGTTTTTGAATGGGATGCAAAGCTACAGGATAATATTGCTTTTGCCAAACCACTACGCGGTTTTTAAGCTTCTGCCGCTGTAAGTCGCTGACCTCCTGTGAGAAGACCTGGGTGCTTCGGTTTCCTATTCAAAAGAAAAGGTCCCGGATTGCTCCGGGACCTTTCCAATCAGCTTAAGAAAAAAGCTTAGGCTTTCTCTTCGTCCTTCTTGTCGGCGTTTTCGTCGCCGCTAATCAGGTCTTTCGCCTTGTCGACTACGTCGCCAGCTACTTCCGTAGCACGCTCAACTACGTCACCAGCCAATTCTTTGGCTTTCTCGAAAGCTTCGGAGTGCGTAGCAGCTTCAACAGCGTCGCCAGCAACTTCTTTCACCTTATCGAAAGCCGCCGAAGCAGCGCCGGTTACGGCCGACAGAATGCCGCCAGCGGCGGGGGCTTCTTCAGCAGGAGCTTCAGCGGCCGGAGCCTCTTCAGCTTTAGCAGCTGACTTAGGAGCCTTAGCTTCGGCGTTGGCCTGCAGCTTTTGCACACCAGCATCGCGCTCATTGCCCATCATGCGGTCACGCAGAGCGGACAATGCATCGAGGTCGCCGAGGGTCGACTTTTCAGCCGGAGCCAATTTCTTGGCGTCGTTGGCTTTGGCATCGCCCTGAGCAGCACCGGCAGCCGGAGCACCAGCAGCGGGCTTCTTCTTCGCGAACTTCGAAGCACGCGTGTCTTCTTCCTGTGCCTGGTTGTAAACAGCCGAATGCGACAGAACGATACGACGGTCATCCTTCGAGAATTCTACCACGCGGAAGTCGAGCGATTCGCCGTTTTCAGCCTGCGAACCATCCTCTTTCTGCAATGACTTTGGATAAGCGAAGCCTTCGATGCCGTAAGGCAACTCGAGCACCGCGCCGCGGTCGTTCTTCTCGGTGATGGTAGCACGGTGAACCGAGCCAGGGGTGAACACCGTAGCGAACGTATCCCAAGGGTTTTCTTCCAACTGCTTGTGGCCCAGCGCCAGACGACGATTGGCTACGTCGAGTTCGAGCACCACCACGTCCAGACGATCGCCCACCTTCACTACTTCCGAAGGATGCTTGATCTTCTTGGTCCATGACAGGTCCGAAACGTGCACGAGGCCGTCTACACCTTCTTCCAGCTCTACGAACAGGCCGAAGTTGGTCAGGTTGCGCACCAGACCGTTGTGCTTGGTGCCTACGGCGTACTTCGTACCGAAGTCAGCGCGGGTCCATGGATCTTCGGTCAATTGCTTGATGCCGAGGCTCATCTTGCGGTCTTCGCGGTCGAGCGTCAGGATCTGCGCTTCAACTACGTCGCCTTGCTTAATGAAGTCCTGTGGGTTGCGCAAGTGCTGGCTCCACGACATTTCCGAAACGTGGATGAGACCTTCCACGCCCGGGATGATTTCCATGAACGCACCGTAGTCGGCAACGTTCACGATGCGGCCTTTCACCTTCGAGCCTACGCCCATGTCGGCGGGCAGCGAATCCCACGGGTGAGGAGTCAACTGCTTCAGACCCAATGAGATACGCTTCTTGGCTTCGTCGAAGTCCAGAACTACCACGTTGAGCTTCTGGTCGAGCTGCAACACTTCGCTCGGGTGCGCGATACGGCCCCACGAGATGTCGGTGATGTGCAACAGACCGTCTACGCCACCAAGGTCGATGAACACACCGAAGTTGGTCATGTTCTTGATAACGCCTTCGAGGATCTGGCCTTTCTCCAGGTTGTTGAGGATGGCTTCGCGCTGCTTCTCGAGGTCTTTCTCGATCAGGACTTTGTGCGAAACTACTACGTTGTCGAAAGCGGCGTTGATTTTTACCACTTTCACTTCCATGCGACGACCTACATAGATGTCGAAGTCACGGATAGGCTTCACGTCAATTTGTGAGCCGGGGAGGAAAGCCTCTACGCCGTCCAGGTCCATGATCAGACCACCTTTGGTACGACGCTTTACAACGCCTTCCAGGATGGTATCATTTTCCAGCGCGTCGTAGATCGACTTCCATGCCTGCTTGATCTTCGCCTTCTTGCGCGACAGGATCAGCTGGCCGTTAGCGTCTTCTTGGTCTTCGATGAACACCTCTACTTGATCGCCTACTTTCAGGTCAACCAAGTCGCGGAATTCGGACAGGGGCACGAGGCCGTCGGATTTGAAGCCAATGTTCAAGATCACGTCGCGGTCGGTGATGCCAACCACGGTTCCTTTGATCACTTCTTCTTCCTGGACGGTCGTCAGCGTGTCGCTGTACATTTTTTCCATCTCGGCACGCTGCTCAGCGGTATAGTTACCACCAAACTGCGCCGCTCCGACGTTGTCCCAATCGAAGTTATCTACTACTTCTGCCATTATGTTTGCTGCGGCCCTGCTATACACGTCCGGTTTAGGGCCAAAACCCGGAACGCGTTATGAGTAACTTCCTGAGCGTCAGACACAGGCCCGCCACCCTGGCGGGGCGGCAAAGATACAGAATGATAAGGAGCTTTCCGAAGATCATCAGTACACATAAAGTCGTCTGCTTTCAATTCGTGAAGCCATGGAACCTACTGCTTTTAGCATTAGTGGCAGCTATCGCTCAAGCCTGTAAACAACAGCCCGATAACTATTCACCTAATTCGGCTTTTTACAAACAGCAAGAAGATTCGGTGCTGGTTGCTCTATTTAACCAAGCCATCAAAATGGATAACAGATACAGACCTGTTGAAGCGCCTGAAATAGGCAATGATAGCACCACTTACGCTTGGTACATAGACTCAATATTTCATGTTGAACTTATAGAAGAACTTGGATTCCCACCTCTTTTGGGCAACATATGTAATGACTGCTCTGTTGACACTCTAAAGAGCATAGCGGCAAGGGAAGCCTCTCGTATTATACAAACTCACAAGGTAGACCCGGCTTTCCACCCCTTGCTCAGGCAGATGTGGGACAAACAAGACCTTATTAACAAAGTAGTAAGGAAGGGCCCCTATACAGTAATGCAGAGCAAAATAATGCCCCCTTTTCACTTGCAACCCAAATCCATGCACGATGCTGGCGAAACGTACATCAGGTTTTCGAGAGTGGGATTTAATAGAAATTTCGACAGAGCAATATTTCAAATTATCTACACGGACCCAGGCGGTGGCAAAGCCAATTTGTATTTCGGCGAAAAGCGCAGAAGAAAGTGGGTATTAATAGATTGGGAGCCTGTAATGAGCTGGAAGCGCTAACAGAAAGCCCCGCCTGCTACAGCAGGCGGGGCTTTCTGGTTAATATGGCTCAAGTTACGCCCGACCCATCTGGCGCAGGAATGATACGTGCGACGCCACTGCGTAGCGCATCTTCGGGTACTCGTGGTACTCAATGTTGAACTCCTCACACATCTGCTTGACAATCTTGCTGATAGCAGGATAGTGTACGTGCGAGATCTTCGGAAACAAATGGTGCTCAACCTGGAAGTTCAGACCGCCTACCAGCCAGCTAATCACTTTATTATGGGTAGCGAAGTTAGCGGTGGTTTTGATCTGGTGGATGGCCCACTCGTCTTCTAGCTTATTCGTGATTTCGTGGGGCATTGGGAAAGCCGCATGCTCTACGGTGTGCGCCAACTGGAAAACCAGACTCAGGGTAAAGCCAGCCACGCTGCCAAACGCCAGAAAGCCGACCATCCAGCTTACAAAGCCTAGCATATAAATCGGCAGTACGATGAACAGCAGCAAGTGCAACACCTTGAAGCCCCAGAACACCGACTGATCGCTGAACGACATCTTCTTGATGGGCATTGAGCCGATTTTGCCTTTGAAATACTTCTGGTAATCCATCACAAAGATCCAAGCGATGTAGAGCAGACTGTACAGAAACCAGAAATAGAGGTGCTGGAAACGGTGCAGCTTGTGGCGCGGCTGCGTGGAGCTCATGCGCATCCAAGGCTGCACATCGATGTCGTCGTCGACGCCATCGACGTTGGTGTACATGTGGTGAATAAGGTTGTGCTTCATGTTCCACATGAAGCTGTTGCCGCCCATTACGTTGAGCGTGAAGGCCGCGAAGCTGTTGACAAACTTCGATTTGCTGAAGCTGCCGTGCGCTCCGTCGTGCATCACATTGAAGCCAATCGCTGCCCCTACGCCGCCCATCAGCATACATTCAAGCACAGCCAACAATACGGGCGGCGTGAAAAATACCAGGTGGACATATAAAAATACAAATGCGACTAACAGCACCACGGCCTTAACAAAGAGACTGGAAGTACCGGTGGTGGATTTGCCTACTTCTTCGAAGTAGTCGTTGATTCTGCGTTTTAGCTCCGTATGGAACGAGCGGGAAGCAGCAAATTTGGGAACTGACATGAACAACCGTAAAATGGGATACCCACAAAGGTACGGGGCTACAACCTCAACGGATGTGAGTTAATTCAAATCAGTTGCTCGTCAGTAACCAGACGGCCCAGGAAAATTACAAAACAGCCCGTCATCGGTTGCGCAGGCAGGCTGACTATGAGTCCCTTGCGCACTGCAAGGCCCTTATGTGCAACATCTTGGCTTGCACGGCTGAGCACAATCTTTCTGGGCTTGCCCGGCGTATGTAGCAACATTGTTTTTCTTCACATTTATCCGCTGATTATGAGCTACATCAAAGCTGGGCAAGATGCTAACGGCAACGCTATCAACCTTTTTTATGAAGACTGGGGCCAAGGTGCACCGGTCGTGCTGATACACGGCTGGCCCCTCGACCATACCATGTGGGAACATCAAATGATGGAACTGCCCAAACACGGTTTGCGCGTAGTTGCCTACGACCGCCGCGGCTTTGGCAAGTCGTCGCGGCCTTGGGAAAGCTACGATTACGACACGCTGGCCGACGATTTGAAGGCCGTGCTCGACACGTTGGATTTGCAAAACGTGACCTTGGTTGGGTTTTCGATGGGTGGCGGTGAGGTGGCCCGCTACATGAGCCGCCACGGCGGAGCGCGCGTCTCGAAAGTGGCCTTTATCAGCGCAGTGCCGCCTTATTTGCTAAAAACTGCCGACAACCCAACCGGCGTCGATAAGTCAGTGTTCGATGAGATGCTGGCCGGTATCCAGAAAGACCGGTTTGACTTTTTGTCCGGTTTCGGCAAGCAGTTTTTCAACGTGAGCATGATCAGCCACCCCGTGAGCCAAGCGGTGCTGGACTGGTCGCAGACGGTGACGTCTTTGGCTTCGCCCAAAGCCACTTACGACTGCGCCGTTTCGTTTGCTACCACCGATTTCCGTCAGGATCTGGCGACGATCAAAGTGCCTACGCTCATCGTGCACGGCGACGCCGACCAAACAGTGCCCATTGAAGCCAGCGGTGCTCAAACGGCCAAGCATCTGCCTCATGCACAATACCTTGTGTACAGCGGCGCTCCGCACGGCTTGTTCTTCACCGACAAAGACCGCTTGTCGCAGGATTTGCTGGCCTTCGCTGGAAAAGCGAGCACACAAGCTGGTTTATAATCAATTGATAGTCAATGTATTACAACAGAAGGCCTGGCAATGCATTTTGCCAGGCCTCTTGCGTTGTAATGGCGGCCAGTTTTGCGTTTCGACACAAAAAAACCGGCTGCCACGAGATGCCGGTTTCAAGTCAATTCAGATATGCGTGCCAATTCTGGTCGATACTGCCTGCACTAAGCCTAAGAAAACCTGCTAAGGTTGGTTTTTTTGGCTTTTGCCGAATGACCAACCCGGCTTCTTCGGGCGTGCGATGGCCTTTAGCGTGGTTGCAACGGGCACAGGCCGTCAGCAGATTGCTCCACGACGACTCCCCACCGCGCGAGCGCGGCAACACATGATCGAGGGTCAGGTTTTTGGTAGAACCGCAGTATTGGCACTCAAAATGATCGCGCTTCATCACGTTATGCCGGCTCAGGGCAATGCCCTTGTACGGCACGCGCACGTAGCGCTGCAACCGGATAATACTGGGTTTAGGATAGGAATGGCTGATGGTGCGTAGCGCACCATGATCGGACTTGGCTATCATCTCGGCTTTGTCGAGAAAAAGCAGCACGAAGGCCTTTTGCACACTGCACAGCGTAATCGCGGTGTAGTCGCCGTTCAATACAAGAACTTTTTGGTCCATACGCTCGTGGTTCGAATCATCGGGTACAGCGAAAGCTAGATGATTCTAAGCGCATTAACAACACCTGAGACGTTAAGTTTCCTTTCGTCAGCAGCGTTTTTGGCGCGGCGTACAGGCCGGTTAATCGGGCAAAATTCGCTTGATCAGGCGCAGTTTGTGGGAGTATTTCTGGCGGCTGCGGTTGAAGATGCCGTTGTGGTCGAGCGGGTCGATGCGGACCTCACCGCTGGCATGCAGAATCTGCTGGTCTTCGATCAGCATGCCCACGTGCACGATGTTGCCCTCGGCATTGTCGAAAAAGGCCAGATCGCCGGGTTGCGTCTGCGACACAAAATGCACCGGCCGGCCGTGGTCAATCTGCTGGCGGGCATCGCGTGGGAGCTGCACCCCGATCAGGCCGTAGAGTTGCTGCATCAAGCCCGAGCAGTCGATGCCAAACAGCGTTTTGCCGCCCCACAGGTACGGCGATTTCAGAAACATTTGCCCCATTTTCACGAGCAACGCCGCGCGGCGCTCCGCCGACCCGTTGGTGGGGTTGGTGGCTGCGCCGTTGTAAAACAATTGCTGCTCGCCCAACCGCAACGTCATCCCATCGAAAAAAGGCAAGCGGCTGCCCAACGAAACCGGGATGCGCGTAGCGGTGTCGCTCACCATCTGCACAATATCCAGCGTGCGCGGGTGGTCCTGGGCTTGCCACGCCGCGAAATAGTCGGCCGTAACGGGCAAATGCTGTTTGAAGTCAATCCAGCCGATGTACTGATCGGCCGCAATGCAGACTTGGCGCCAGTTGCCCTGCGTAAGCAAAATGGTGTAGCAATCGCCAAAAATGAGTTGGGTAACAATTTCGGCCTTGTCCGTAGGCTCGGCGCGCACCGGCACGACGCTCAACGCGCAGATTCCGTGTTCCAAAGGAAGTACTAGAGTAGAGGAAAAAGAAGGAGCAAAGTTGGGGATTTCTTCGTTGCGGAAGCGTAGCTGCTGGCTCTAATATTCCCGGGCGCGGTCCATTTCGCGCTTCTGGTCTTTGGCCTTGATGTCTTCGCGCTTGTCGTAGAGCTTCTTGCCTTTCGCCAACGCGATTTCCAGTTTAGCAAAGCCCCTGTCGTTCACAAACATACGAATGGGTACGATGGTCACGCCCTGCTCCTGCATTTTGCCCTCCAACTGACGCAGCTCTTTCTTGTTGAGCAAGAGCTTGCGCTCGCGCTTGGGCTCGTGGTTGTTGTAAGTGCCTTGCGTGTATTGCGCGATGCTGAGATTGTGCACCCACAGGCTACCGTCGGGGTGAAACGTGCAGAAGCCGTCCTGCATGTTCACGTTGCCATCGCGGATGCTTTTTATTTCCGTGCCTTGCAGCATCATGCCCGCATCGTACTTCGCCAGAAAAGAATATTCGTGGCTAGCTCGGCGGTTGACGATGTTGACGCGTTTAGGCGTAGAATCTTTTTCTTTAGACATTGCTATAACTACTTACTAATCAATTATTTATCAACAGGCACATCAACACTACGAAGCGCGGCAAAACGGCCAGTCAGCTTTTCTTCCGAAGTAATGCGCTGGCCCGTACGACCCGTAGCAACGAGTCGCGGGCCGACGCGCGCTTCCAGCGTGCAGGTAAGCTCCCGGCCTTCCAACGCCTCGAAAGTAGCGCAAAACGCGACGGTTTCGCCTTCAAAAGCGGGGGCTATGTGGTCGATGTGCACCATTGTGCCGATGCCCGCCTCCCCGGCTTCCAGCATTTCCTCCACGAATTGCCGGCTCGTCCACTCCATGTCGCGGCCCAGCGCAAAGGTGCTGTATAGCTCATGGATCGTGCGGCCGTCGAGCACGGCAAAATCAGCCGGCGTTACTACGTGCGTATACGTTTTGACGGCGCCGGACTGGAAAGGGTTCTTCATCGAAAGGGAAAGCTACGTCAGTTTCAGGCGCGGATCTGGGCTTACGAACTGCGTGGCAAAATCGCCGACTTCGTACTGAAAATGGCCGGCCATGGCGACCATAGCCGCATTATCGGTGCAAAATTCGAAGTCAGGAATGAATACCTGCCAGCCTTTTTCTGCCGCCAGATTTTGTAACGCCTCGCGCAAACCCGAATTAGCCGCTACTCCGCCGGCCAAAGCAACCTGCGTCAGGCCATGATCAGCGGCGGCGCGCTGGAGCTGGCGCAGCAACGTTTGGATGATCGTGTATTGAATACTGGCACACAAATCCGCCAGGTTATTCTTGATAAAATCTTGATCAGCAGCACTTTGCTGGCGCAAGAAATACAGCACCGAGGTTTTTAGGCCGCTAAAGGAAAAATCGTAGCCTGGCATCGCACCCACCGGAAACGGAAACCGCGTCGGGTTGCCTTGGCGTGCCTGCCGGTCGAGGTGCGGACCGCCGGGATACGGCAAGCCGAGCAGCTTGGCGGTTTTGTCGAAGGCTTCGCCGGCAGCGTCGTCGATGGTTTGGCCGATGATCTGCATGTCCAAGGCACTGCGCACGATAACGAGTTGGGTGTGGCCGCCGCTCACCGTCAGGCACAGAAACGGAAACGCAGGCTTGGGGTCGCGAATGAAATGGGCCAGAATATGCGCTCGCATGTGATTGACCGCAATCAGGGGCTTACCCAACGCCAAAGCGAACGTTTTGGCAAACATGCCGCCCACCAACAACGAGCCCAATAGGCCCGGCCCTTGCGTAAAAGCAATAGCGTCGAGGTCGGATTTCTGTACCTTCGCCCGGCGAAGCGCTTCCTGCACTACCGGGATAAGGTGCTGCTGGTGAGCCCGCGAGGCCAACTCCGGCACTACCCCACCGTATTGTTCGTGCACTTGCTGGGTAGCTACTACGTTGGCCAGAATTTCGCCGCCGGCCATCACCGCCGCCGACGTATCATCGCACGAAGACTCAATTGCCAGAATGACAGGAGTATGCATATATAAGTAGAGGAAATCACTGATCGGTGCTACTCGGTATTTTTTAGGCTTGTGGCACCAGAAACCAAGACAAAGGTCGTTAAAATAGTAAACCTCTGTCCAGTCGGGTTGTCTGATCTGCTGGTGAGTATTTTTATCCCAACCGTGCCCTGTCCGTCTGCGTTTGCTGTGCAGTTGCTTTTCTGTTGCCGGTTTCAGGCAGCGGTTGAGCAAAAAGCAGCATCTTCGTAGAGTAGCCGCTTTTTATATAAACTCCTCGTGCCTCGTTTTCTATCCATCACGCTTAAGTTTCTCCTGGCTCTAGTGCTGTTGCTGGCGCTGGCGGTGGGCGGCGTGCTGATAGCCCTGCGGGTGCCGAGCGTGCAGACGCAAATCGCGCAACGGGCGGCGCGCATCCTCACCGAGAAGCTGGGCCACAAAGTATTGATCGGGCGGGTGGATGTGCGGCCGTTTTCGCATGTGCTGCTCGAGGGCGTGCGCGTGCTCGACCGGCGCGGCAACGAGCTTTTCAACATCGGCCGGGCCGACGCCGATATTCAGATGTTTTCGGTCTTCGACCCGAGCCACCTCCATGTAGGCAAGCTCACGCTCGACGAACCCCGCTTTGACCTGGTGACCTACGAGGGCACACCTGACTCAACGAACCTTTCTGAATTCCTAGCTTCCGTAAAACGGCTGATCGGGCCTTCCGACACCACCAAAGTTTCCAAGCCTTTCGATTTTAAGATTTCGGCCATTGGGCTGCGCAACGGGCGGTTTGTGCTGGATCGGCAAAATGTGAAGCGGGCCGCTACCTACGGCAAGGCCATGGACTACGCCCACATGCGCATCGACAGCATCTACGCCGATGCCTCGCAGCTGTGGTTTAAAGGCGATACCATTCACGCGCTCGTACAAGGCTTGCGGGCGGTGGATACACCTTCGCAAACACGCCTGCGGGAGCTTACCGCCGACATGACGTACAGCCCCAAGTTCTGGGAGTTTTCGGGGCTGAATCTGCGCGTATTGAACAGCCAATTAAGCGATTACTTACGCTTTGACTATCAGCGTTTTCTAGCATTTACGTCGTTTAACGACTCCGTGAAGGTAACAGCCCGGCTGAATCCCTCCCGGGTTTATTCCGACGACATTGCCAAGTTTGCGCCGCAGGTAGAGGAGTGGAACGAAACGGTCCTGATTTCGGGGCAGGCTAAAGGATATGTGCGCGATTTTGCCACCAAAAACCTCGACGTGCGCTACGGACAGAACACGCACGTGGTCGGCAACATCCACGTCGAAGGCCTGCCTAATTTTAAGGAAAGCCTCGTGGAAATGCGCTTGCAGCCCTCCGTGATCGATGGCCGCGACATTCGGCGCTACATTCCTAAAAGTGGCTGGCCTTACGTGCAGCGCCTCGGCACGGTGCGGTTGCAGGGGCAGTTTGTGGGTTTCTACAACGACTTTGTGGCCAACGGCTCGTTCCACACTGCCCTCGGCGATGTGGTGTCGGACGTCAACCTCAAGTTCAAAACCGATCCGCGTTATTCTTCCTATGAGGGCGAGGTCAAGACCACCGCGTTCCAGCTTGGCAAATTGCTCGGCGATGAAAGCACCATCCGCGACATCACCATGAACGGCCGGGTACAGGGCGTGGGCTTCACGCCGCAAGGTGCTCAGCTACAAGCCAAAGCAGATGTGCAAAGTATCTGGCTCAACGGCTACCGCTTCCGCAACATCCACACCGACGGCAAGTTCAGCCGCCAGTCGTTCGCCGGTCACCTCAACGTCAACGACCCCAACCTCAAACTACACGCCGACGGCAGTATCGACCTGGCCAAAGGCCGCCAGGCTTTCGACGTGCGGGCCAAGGTGCAACAGGCCGATTTGCGGGCGCTTGGGCTTACGAAGCAGAGCGTCACGGTGGCCACCACGGCCGACGTGCGTTTTCAGGGCTTGCGCCTCGATGACTTGGTGGGCCGCATCTCGCTCCGCAATTCGAAGGTTGGCTACGCCGGCAAAATGGTGCCCATCGACACCTTCGACGTGGTGAGCGTGAATGCCCGTGGGCAACGCAGCCTGACCGTACGCTCGGAGGTGCTGAACCTTACGGCCGCCGGCAATTTCAACTTTACCACCGTCATTCGGGATGTGCAAACGCTGCTGCACGAGTACGAGCTTAATTTTGCCAGCAACGACGCGGCCATCGCTAGCTATTACCAGCGGAAACGGCAAGGGCCGATCTCTGAGTACGCCATCGACCTGAACCTGTATTTGAAACAGGCCAACCCCGTGTTGCAGCTGTTCATTCCTCAGCTAACCGTTTCCGATTTCTCGCATATCGACGGCTCGTTCCGCAACGGCCAGACGTCCATCTTCTCGCTCGGCGGGCACTTCGACGGCATCCGGTTCGACAGCGTTCGGGTGTTAAATACTGATTTTGAATTCAATACCTCCAAGCTGCCTTACAAACCGGAAGTACTGGCGCAGGCCAACATTACTTCGGAGCGGCAACTGCTGCCGGGTCTCGGCAAAACCGAGAAGTTTTACGTGGAAGGCGTGTGGGATCAGGAAAAGATCAATTTTTCCACGGCGCTTGCCCAAACTGGCACCACCAACCGGGCCGCCATCAACGGCTCGCTTGGGTTTCTGCCCAATGCGGTGCAGGTGGTGCTGCGGCAGTCGGGCGTAAACCTACTGGGCCGCGACTGGACCATTGCCCCGGATAACTCCGTCATTATTTCGGGCGCGGGCCGGGAGTTCGACATCAAAAACCTAACGCTCTCTAATGGCGCGCAAAGCGTTAGTGCCCAAGGGTTTATCTCTACAAATCCCAGCAAAGTCCTGAAGCTCAACGTGAAAGATCTGGAGCTGGAAACGCTAAGCTCGCTTACTACCCAACAGATCACGGGCCGTGCCAATGCACAAGGCACCATCAGTGGAGTGTACGGGCCGCTGGTAATCAATAGCACGCTCAACGTTGATTCGCTGGAATTTGGCAACGTATTGATAGGCAACGTGGTAGGCCGCGGCGATTGGGACAATACCAACAGTCGTCTGGCCGTAAACCTGGATGTGGAGCGCGATAAGCAGCGCGTCGTGACGGTAAGCGGCACATACGCGCCGCGCGAAGAGCAACAGCAACTTAACCTGACCGGCGTACTAAACAGCGCCCCCGTGAAACTGGCTGAGCCACTGCTCAATACCTTGTTCCGCGACATGAGCGGAACGGCCGTCGGCACCATCCGGCTGACGGGGCGGTTGGCCGCTCCCAACCTCGTCGGCAATATTGACGTGACGGATGGCAAGCTCACATTTATTTACCTGGGCACGACCTATTCCTTTGCCGACCGTATTCGCTTTACCGAAGACCGTATTGCACTGAATAACATCAAGCTATCGGACCCGCTGGGTAATTCGGGCGTCATTGACGGCAATATATTTCACCAGGGTTTTCACGATATGCGCCTCGATTTGAAGGGCACATTCCGGAAGCTACAGGTGCTTAGCACCACTCGCAAAGACAACGACCTGTATTTCGGCACGGCGTACGCGACCGGCACGGCCGAAGTGCGCGGTCCAACCAACAACTTGGTCGTGCGCGTAACAGCCCGCAGCGACCCTGGCACGCGGTTGTCGCTGCCGCTTGACAATGCCGCAAAGGCTCAAAAGGCCAATTATATACGCTTTGTCAACCGCAATATTGCCGATACCACGACCACAGTACAGATCCCGACGGCGGCCGAGGGCAAGGTAGAGCTGTCGGGCATTCGCCTGAACATGAACCTGGAAGTGACGCCCGACGCCTACGTGGAGATTCTGCTCGACGAAAGCACCGGCGACATCATCCGGGGCACGGCAAACGGGCAGCTGCGCCTCAACATCGACACCCGCGGCGACTTTAACATGTACGGGCAGGTGGAAATCGTGCGGGGCGCTTATAACTTCACGCTGCAAGGCCTTGTAAATAAAGAGTTTGTGGTGCGGCCCGGTGGCACCATCAATTGGAACGGTGACCCGCTGCAGGGCGAAATGAACGTGACCGCCGCTTACACGCAACGCACGTCGTTGGCGCCGGTTACGCAAGGCACCAACTCGTCGGTGGTACCCGTAACGGCGGTTATGAACCTGACGGGACCGCTGCTGCTGCCGCTGATTAAGCTCAATCTGGAGTTCAACGACATTCCTTCGTCGCTCGAAGGTGATTTAGCCTCGTTCTTTTCGGCTATCCGCAACGACGAGCAAGAGCTTAACCGTCAGGTATTTAGCCTGATTGTATTTAAACAATTAACGCAAGTCGGCTCGTTGTCTTCGATTACGTCCTTGAGTGGGCGCGACAACGCGTTTGGCAACAGCCTGGGCCAGATCATCTCAACGCAGTTGGGCCTGCTCACGTCGCAGATCGACCCCAACTTGGAGATCTCCTTCAATTTCAACGGCTTGACGGCGGAAGATTTGCAGGCTTTGCAGGTGCGGCTGAGCTACAGCTTCCTCAACGGACGGCTGCGCGTGACGCGGGAAGGCGGCTTTAGCAACAGCACCGGCTCCGCTACAACCGGGTCGGTCAATACCCAAGCTTCCCTTTTGGGCGACTTGAGCCTCGAATACTACCTGCGGCCGGATGGCAAGTTTCGGGCGCGGTTGCGCTACGAGACCACGCCGCGCGATTTCAACCTCAATTCCACCGACCCTTCTTCTACCTACGCCAACCAGGCTCGCGCGGGCATCAGCTTGGTGCACACCGAGCAGTTTGACTCGTTCCGGGAGCTGTTTGCGCGTAAGCACCTGCGCCGCCGCGACGCCAACGCCCGGCGGGCCCGCGAAGTCTTGAACATCGACGACGACCCCCGAACTTCGTTATAACAGAAGACCCAGAATCAGATTTCGCACTTCGCATCCCGCTTTCTTCGTTCCGCTTTCTTCATTTCCAGTAGTACCTTTGCCCGCATGGCTCAAGCCCGCCCCACCCGTAAGAAAAAACTTGGCAGCTACCCGCACACCATGGTGGTGTTCAGCATTACGCTGGCGTTGCTGATCATTGGGCTATTCGGACTCCTGCTGATTCATGCGCACAAACTCTCCAACCTAGTGAAGGAGAACATTGAAATGCAGGTGTATCTGGAGCGTAACCTGCCCGAAACGCAGTTGCTCCGTTTGCAACAAGATTTTGCCCACAAGCCCTACATCGCCTACAAAGACAACCAGCCGCAAGTCCGTTTTCTGTCGAAGGAAGAAGGCGCCAAGCAGTTTGTTGATCAGACCGGCGAAGAGTTTCAGCAGTTTCTGGGCGACAACCCGCTACGCGACGCGTATCTGCTCAAAATCAACGCGGAATACGCCGATTCGGTAAGCTTGCCCCGCATTCGGCAGGAAATCAGCGCGGAGCCGGGCGTGTTTGAGGTGCAATACGTAGAAAGCCTGATCACGCAAATCAACCAGAACCTGCGCCGCATCAGCTTGGTGCTGCTTGGGTTTGCCGTGGTGCTCACGTTCGTGGTCGTGGTCCTGATCAACAATACCATCAAGTTGGCGTTGTTCTCGCAACGCTTCCTGATTCGCAGCATGCAGTTGGTCGGCGCGACTTCGCTTTTCATCCAGCGGCCGTTTCTGCGACGGGCTACATGGCAAGGTTTCGTGAGCGGCGCGCTGGCAGCGCTGCTGCTGTTGGCCTTGTTGCAATACGCTTACCTCCAAGTAGATGAGTTGCGCTTGCTTCGCGACGACCGGCTTATCGGCGGCCTGATGCTCGTGATGATTGTGCTGGGCTGCGGCATCGGATTTCTGAGCTCGTACCGGGCCGTGCGTAAGTATTTGGGCATGTCTCTGGACGATCTGTATTAGAACACGAAAAAGCACCTTACATAACTAATTTATAGTTAACTATTTATGTAACAACCTTTTAGAAGAATAAAAACCGTAATGGAACAAAAGCAAACTCCGCGCTTCGCCTTTGGCCGGCGCAACTACCAGTTGATGTTTGTAGGACTGGCTATTTTGGCCGCCGGCTTCATCACCATGACGCTCGATTCGAGCGACTACGGCGAAGGATTTCTGGGTATTACGCTCGGCCCAATTTTGCTGATTATCGGCTTCGGAATTGAGTTTTGGGCCATCATGACGCGGCCCGGCTCTGTACCCCAGCCCGCTACCGACACCGCCACCCGCACCGAAACGGCCACCACAACTGCCACTCCCGTGACAGCGCCGGCGCGCCCTACCTACAAACGCCCCTAGATGAGTTATTGGCACGCGCTGCTGTTGGCCATCGTGGAAGGGCTGACGGAATTCCTACCGGTTTCCAGCACCGGACACATGATTATTCTGGCTAACCTGCTCGGTATCGGGCAGTTACCTTTTACCGAAACCTACATCACGTCCATTCAGCTTGGCGCTATCCTGTCGGTGGTGGCGCTTTACTGGCGGCGCTTTTTGCAGAGCTTCGACTTTTACGTAAAGCTGGCGGTGGCTTTTTTGCCGTTTGGCATCCTCGGTTTTTTGCTGAAGGACGTGATCGAGGAGCTACTGAAGAGCGTGACAGTCGTTTCGATTTCGCTGGTTGTGGGCGGCATCGTGCTGCTTTTTGTCGACAATTGGTTCAGTGGTCCGCGCAAGGAAGTCACCACCCCGAGCCTCAGCAAAGCCTTCAAAATCGGGTTGTTTCAGTGTTTGGCGCTGGTACCCGGCGTTTCGCGTTCGGCCGCTACCATCGTCGGTGGCTTGGTCCAAGGTTTCGACCGCCGTTCGGCGGCCGATTTCTCATTTTTGCTGGCTGTGCCCACCATGGTCGTGATCACAGGCTACCAATTGTATAAAGTATACAAAGTAACCGGGCCGCAACCCGGCGATTTGAAGCTTTTGCTGTTTGGCAACGTGATCGCCTTTCTTGTGGCGATGCTGGCTGTGAAGTCGTTTGTAAATTTTGTTTCCCGCTTTGGCTTTCGCGCCTTCGGGTTTTACCGTATCATCCTCGGAGTCACGATCTTGATCATGATTTCGCTGGGCGTGAACCTGCACCTCATATGAGCCACGGCCCGTTTGATTTTGAATCGGGCGAGATCCTGCTCCTCGATAAGCCTCTTACCTGGACTTCCTTTGACGTTGTCCGGAAGGTCAAGAACACGTTGCGCATCAAGAAAATCGGCCATGCCGGCACCCTCGACCCGCTAGCGACGGGCCTGCTCATTCTGTGCACCGGCAAAATGACCAAGTGCATCGACGAGATTCAGGCGCAGGAAAAAGAATATACCGGCACGTTTCGCCTCGGCCAGACCACGCCTTCCTTCGATCTGGAAACGCCAGTAGATCAAGAGCTTCCGTATGAGCACATCACGCTGGAAGCGCTGGAAGCGGCTGCTGAAAGCTTCGTGGGCTTCATTCAGCAGACGCCGCCGCTGTATTCCGCGGTGAAAATCAACGGCGAACGCGCTTACGAAGTAGCCCGCCGCGGCGACTCGGCCGAAATCAAATCCAAGCAAGTCGAAATCAAGACGTTCGAGCTTACGCGCGTCGCGCTGCCGGAAGTGGATTTTCGCGTGGTTTGCTCGAAAGGGACGTACATCCGGAGCCTCGCCCGCGATTTTGGCCAGCTTTTGGGCTGTGGAGCCCACCTTGCCCAGCTCACCCGCACCCGCATCGGCGAGTACCGTGTGGCCGATGCCCTGACGATGGAAGCCATCGAAGCCCTGCGGCCGCCCCGGCCGGAAGGCTCGGAAAATACATCCGGCGCGCCGCGCGAAAACGCCAACCGTCGGCCCCCCAGGCGCCGTATTCAGGCGTACGTAGCTCCTTCTCCCGATACTCCTTCTTCCGATGCAAGTCGTTCGTGACCCGGCGCAGTTTCCGCATCTGACCAATGCCGTTGTTACCAGCGGCACGTTCGATGGCGTGCACGTGGGTCACCAGAAAATCTTGAGCCGGTTGCTGGAAGAAGCGCAGCTTAGCAAGGGGCCTTCGGTTGTCATTACGTATTGGCCCCACCCGCGGTTAGTGTTGGCTCCGCCCGTAGCGCATCCACAACCCCTTGATTTACATTTACTTAGCACCTTAGAGGAGCGCATTGAAAGGCTAGCTGACTTCGGCGTCGACTACCTCCTGATCGTACCTTTCACGCGCGAATTCTCCGAGTTGACTTCGGAACAGTACATTCAGCAATTGCTGGTCGATATGGTAGGTACGCGCAAGCTGGTAATTGGCTACGACCATCGTTTCGGCAAAAACCGCGAAGGTGGCTTTGAGTACCTGCAACAAAATGCCGGTCGCTACGGCTTTGAAGTAGAAGAAATCTCGCGTGAAGATATTGACGCCGTGGCTGTTAGCAGCACCCGTATTCGTCGCGCCCTCGAAAATGGCGACGTCAGCACGGCCAATCGCTACCTCGGCTACGATTACACCTTCACCGGCACCGTCGTGCGCGGCCAACAACTGGGCCGCACCATCGGCTTCCCGACGGCCAATATTCACTGCGAAGAGCCGCTAAAGTTGGTGCCAGCCCGCGGCGTGTACGCTGTGATGGCCACTACCGCTGCGGGCACTGTTCACCCGGCCATGCTCAATATCGGCGTGCGGCCTACGGTAGGCGGCAATCTGGCTCAAACGGTTGAGGCCCACCTGCTCGATTTTGATGGCGACCTCTACGACCAACTTCTCACCGTTAAGTTCGTTGCACGCCTTCGCGACGAGCAAAAATTCTCCGGCTTAGATGCGCTTAAGGCGCAATTGTTTCTGGATGCTGAGGCCGCCCGTAACCACTTAATCGGCGGCTGAAGGCCAAGCATCAGCTACTTTTTGACTTAAGCTATTAAAGGCTTGGCTGTATTCAGTCAAGCCTTTTTTAAAAGCCTTATAATCAACTATTTACCTAATCACTTATTTCACCCAAACCGTTTGAGGCAATAGACTGCACAGAACTTTTGTAACATTTGGGCAATCAATGATTTACCCATTTTCAAAGGGAGACTTTAGGGATTTCAGAAAATGGATGAATTTTTATCCTTCCTTTATGCGCCGCTTCCACTAGCCCCTATTTCCTGATTTTCCCACCCACTTTTCCTCTCCATGATCAATAAAGTTGTAGCCGATGCCCAGGCAGCCCTGCAAGGCATCACCGATGGCATGACCCTTATGCTCGGCGGTTTCGGCCTGTGCGGCATACCCGAAAACAGCATTCAGGAGCTGCTGCGCCTCGGTGTGCGCGACCTGACCTGCATTTCCAACAATGCCGGCGTCGACGATTTTGGCATTGGACTATTGCTCCAGAAGCGGCAGGTGCGCAAGATGATTTCGTCGTACGTGGGCGAAAACGCTGAGTTTGAGCGCCAGCTACTTTCCGGCGAGCTGGAAGTCGAATTGATTCCGCAGGGTACGCTGGCCGAGCGCATTCGGGCCGGTGGCGCTGGCATTCCGGCCTTTTTTACGCCCGCCGGCTACGGCACCGAGGTAGGCGAAGGCAAGGAAAGCCGCGAGTTTAACAGCAAAATGTACCTGATGGAGACGTGGCTGCGGGCCGATTATGCGTTTGTGAAAGCTTGGAAAGGCGACACAGCCGGTAACCTGATCTACAAAGGCACGGCCCGCAACTTCAACCCCATGATGGCTACTGCGGGCAAAATTACGGTTGCGGAAGTAGAAGAGCTGGTGCCCGCCGGCGAGCTCGACCCAAACCAGATTCATACGCCGGGTATTTTCGTCCAGCGCATTTTTGAAGGCAAAAACTACGAGAAGCGCATTGAGCAGCGCACCGTGCGGCAGAAATAGCGCATCGGCATCCGACAAGCATCAAGTATAGCAAGTGAGAGAGCCCTTTGCTTGGCTCTAAAACCTAAGTTTTTATTCCTATGAGAAAGGCTACGATTCTTGCGTTGCTGCTCCTGTTCAGCGGCTATACCACCAGCGCACAAACAGCGGCTCCGGTCGCCACCCGGCCCGCTGTCAAGGCCAAACCCTCGGCTTCCGCCCAGGCCTCCTTGCCTGCCATCGACCAGCTGCTGCGCGAGTACACCGAGGCCAATCGGGTACCCGGCGCCATTGCTCTGATCATGCGCGATGGTCACGTTATTTATCGTAAAGCATTCGGTCTGAACGATGTAGACGCCAAAACGCCCCTTCAAGCCGATGCCATCGTGCGCATAGCTTCTCAGACGAAAGCCATCACCAGCGCAGGCGTGATGATGCTTTACGATGAAGGTAAGTTTCAGCTCGACGATCCTATTTCGAAGTATCTGCCGGCTTTCCGCAACCCGAAGGTGCTGGCTACATTCAACGAGCAGGATTCTACCTACACTACTGTTCCGGCCCGCAGCGAAATCACCATTCGCCAGCTGCTCACGCACACGTCGGGCATCAGCTACCCGGTTATTGGCAGCAAAGAAGCAAAAGCGATTTATGCGAAGGCGCACATTCCCAGCGGCATTGGCACGCCAAACGACAAGCTGGCGACCCGCATGAACGCGCTGGGCCCGTTGCCGCTGATGCACCAGCCGGGCGAACGCTTTACGTACGGCCTGAGCGTAGATGTGCTGGGCTACCTGATCGAGGTGCTCTCCGGCCAGCCCCTCGACCAGTTTTTGCGCACGCGCTTGTTCGAACCGCTGGCCATGCGCGACACCTACTTCTACCTGCCCGCCAATAAGCAGCCCCGTCTGGCGACGCTTTACACGCAAGATGCCGCTAAGAATACCATCAAGATGGGGCCGCGTGATGGCATGATCCCGGATTACCCCAAGGAGGCCGGCACCTATTTCTCGGGCGGCGCGGGCCTGTCCTCCACCATCGACGACTATGCCATTTTTCTGCAAATGATGCTTAACGAAGGCCAGTACAAAGGCCGGCGTTTGCTCAAACCGGCGACGGTGCGTTTGATGACGCAAAACCAGATTGGCGACGTGAACCAAGGCCTGAATAAGTTTGGGTTGGGTTTCAGCATCGTCACGCCGCAGGGTGCGGCCAAGTCGGGCCTTTCGGAAGGCAGCTTTGAGTGGGGCGGCATCTTCGGCACTACCTATTGGGTCGACCCGAAGGAGAAAATCGTGGCGCTCCTCTACACCCAGAAATACCCCAACAGCTACGGCGACTTGGCCGACAAATACAAGATGCTGGTGCGCCAGACGGTCATCGAATCGAAAGCTGTCCTGGTTAAATAACTCGTCCCTCTTTCTTTCCCACCCGCATTATGTTAGACAAACACGGCATTGCCAAACGAATAGCGCAGGAGTTGCGCGATGGATACTACGTCAATTTGGGCATTGGCATTCCGACGCTGGTAGCCAACTACATTCCGGCGGGCATCAATGTAGAACTGCAATCGGAAAATGGTTTGCTGGGCATGGGCCCCTTCCCGACGGAAGACGAGGTTGACCCCGACCTGATTAATGCTGGCAAACAGACGGTTACGACCCTGCCGGGTTCGTCGCTGTTCAGCTCGGCCGATAGTTTCGGCATGATTCGCGGTGAGCACGTCGACCTCACCATTTTGGGCGCGATGGAAGTTTCGGAGCGCGGCGACATTGCCAACTGGAAAATTCCGGGCAAGATGGTAAAAGGCATGGGCGGCGCCATGGACTTGGTGGCTTCCGCCAAAAACATCATCGTGGCCATGCAGCACACCGCCCGCGACGGTTCAAGTAAGTTATTGACTGACTGCACGTTACCAATAACTGGCATTCGCTGCGTCAAGAAAATCGTTACGGAACTTGCCGTGCTTGATATCACCCCCGACGGCTTTGTGCTGCGTGAGCGCGCGCCCGGCGTCACCATAGGCCAGATTAAAGCCGGCACCGCTGGGCGCCTTGTAATTCCGGAAGAAGGGGTACCCGAAATGGTTCTCTAGCAACCGCAACGCTATTGCCTTCGTCAATCAAAAAAGGGCTGCTCGTTATCGGGCAGCCCTTTTTAGGCAGTATGCGCGTTACTGCTACTTATTGGCGGGAGCAGGATTGGCCGACGTGGGCGTTTTACGAGCCGGAGCAGCGTACTCCTCGGCCGGTACGTTATGCGGGATTGGTTCCTTGCCACGCTTGGCCGAATCGGCATTTACGACGGCCGTAGAGCTATCAGCGACAGCCGAATCGTAGGCCGCTGAAATATTCTTGGGCGGCTCCGAGGCTCCTGTTTGTCCGGCAGTAGAGGAATTCGCGTTGTCAGACGATGAATTGGACGAGCACGCGCCGAAGGCGGCAGCGAAACTAAGCAGGAAGAGAAGACGCACTACTTTCATGGGGCTGGCGGATAGGGAGTTCATCAATACTCCCGAAACGAATGTTGGCACCTGGTAGTTATATTCTTTATTACCACGAACACAGGGGCTTTGCTTTCCTTTCTTACCGGTTTTCAAATCAAACCCGTCCGCAAGTGACTGCGTTAATTCCGGAAAGCAAAACCGTGAAGGATAGCTCTTTCCGGGCGGCCAAGCTTATTGCTTCTTAAACCTTAACCCGTAAAGCGGAGTACCCTCAAACGAAGCTGCACCCTGGCCGAGCTGATTTATCGGCGGCCGGCAGCGGCATTCGTTAGCTTTGTAAAAACCCCAACCTACTTATGGCAACCAATTCTAGCGGCAAAACCGGCGGCAGCCACGCTAAAAAGCAGGCGCTACCCGGCATGCCCTCCCCTGGCGAGCTGCTGACGCCCACCGCTGTTCCGGCTCACAAGCTGGTACTGCGGACCCTGAAAAGAAACGACTTCAAAGCCGTGAAAGACATCATGGACAAGGTGTACTCCAACATGGAGGGCGCCTGGGCTTCTGATGAGTACTACGCCCTGATCAAGAAATTTCCCGAAGGCCAGATTTGCATCGAAGACAACGGCGTGGTCGTAGCTGCGGCGCTGGCTATCATCGTGCAGTACAGCGACTTCGGCGACAAACATACCTACGCCAAAATCACGGGCAACGGCAAGTTTAACACCCACAACCCCGATGGCGACACGCTGTACGGCGTCGATGTGTTCGTGGACCCCGAGTACCGCTCGCTGCGCTTGGGCCGCCGCCTCTACGATGCGCGCAAGGAGTTGTGCGAAAACCTGAACCTGCGGGCGATGGTAGCCGGCGGCCGCATTCCCGGCTACGCGGCGTATGCCAACGAGATGACGCCGGCCAAGTACGTGGAGATGGTGCGCAACAAGGAAATCACGGACCCGATTCTGACTTTCCAGCTCAGTAACGAGTTTCACGTTCGCAAGATTATCAAGGGCTACCTGCCCTACGACTCCGAGTCGAAGGCTTTCGCCACCCTGCTCGAATGGATCAACGTGTATTACGAAGAGGAAGAGAAACTCATTGGTAACCAGAAGTCTAACGTGCGCATCGGAATTGTGCAGTGGCAGATGCGCGCTACCCGCAGCTTGGAAGACTTCTACCAGCAGATTGAGTTTTTTGTGGATACGGTAAGCGGCTATAAGGCTGACTGTGTGCTGTTTCCAGAATTCTTCAATGCGCCGCTCATGGCGCTCACCAACGAAGAATCACCGTCGGTGGCCATTCGGGCAATGGCGGCGTTCACGGAACCCATCAAGACCAAGTTCATGGAGCTGGCCGTGAGCTACAACATCAACGTTATCGCGGGCTCCATGCCCATGTACGAAGATGGCAAGCTCTACAACGTTTCGTACCTCTGCCGCCGCGATGGCACTGTGGATGAGCAATATAAGCTGCACGTAACCCCCGACGAAGCCAGCTATTGGGGCATGCGCGGCGGCGACAAGCTCAAGTGCTTCGACACCGACTTTGGTAAGATTGGCATTCTGGTGTGTTACGATTCGGAGTTTCCGGAGCTGGCGCGCATGCTCTCCGACGAGGGCATGAAAATCCTGTTCGTACCCTTCTGGACGGATACCAAAAACGCGTACCAGCGCGTGCGCATTTGCGCCCAAGCCCGCGCCATCGAAAACGAATGCTACGTGGCCATTACCGGCTCGGTGGGCAACCTGCCGCGCGTCGAGAACATGGACATTCAGTACTCGCAGTCGGCGGTATTTAGTCCTTCAGACTTTGCTTTCCCGCACGATGCCATCGTGGCCGAAGCTACGCCGAACACCGAGATGACGCTCATTGCGGATCTTGACCTTGATTTGCTCAAGGATCTGAATTCCAGCGGCGCCGTGCGCAACCTTCGCGACCGCCGGAAAGATTTGTATTCGGTAAGCTGGGTGAAGAAAACCGAACGCGACGACGAGCTGCTGGCGCAAGGCGAAGAACGGGCACCTCGCTCTACTAAGCGCAAAATCCACGTAGAGTAAAGTATAACACCTCTAGTAAAAAGCCGGCTGTCTTTTAGAGCAGCCGGCTTTTTTGTTTCCTTAGAATATTTATAATGAACCAGAAAAAGTACTAGGTTATTTCTTGCCAATTTTAGAAGTTGCACAGACTATTTAACCCTTTCTGTCCCTTCACTTTATGGAAGTAACTTCTACTGATTCTCAAGAAACCGCCGAACAATTGGAGCTTGCCGGCAAGGGCCGTCGCTTCACCAATTACCTCCTCGACTTGGTTTTTATTTACGCATTTGCCTTCCAGATCGGGATAATTCTATCGGTGGCCGGCATGGAGGCCGCATTAAACCAGCTAGACAACCCGCTGCTCGGCCGCTTATTCGGCGTGCTGGTCCTGATCGTCTATTACTTGTTTTTTGAAACCGTGTTTGGGCGCACCATCGGCAAAATGATAACCGGCACGCGGGTAGTTACTTACGCAGGCACGCAACCCGATTTTCGGACGGTTTTCAAGCGCACGATGTGGCGCTGCGTGCCCTACGAGGCTTTTTCGTTTCTCAAGAGTGAGCAGGGCAAGCACGACTTGCGCTCCGAAACCATCGTGATTCGCGTACGCAAGTAGCAACTTACTGATTATCAACATATTGCGTTAAAGCCGGCGCCCGTTTGGGTTGTCGGCTTTACTTTTTATGCATTCTGTAGCTACTTGACAGGCCCGTGTAGGCCGCATTGTTTGGACCTAGCAAAGTTTGATATTGCCCATCCGGCCGCGATAATTACGTAAACTGCGATCGCGAACCCGAAGTACCACCAGAGCTTACCTCAACCCAACTCACCCTATGAAACGCGTCCTTATTACCGGTGCCAACCGCGGCCTGGGCCTTGAACTCACGCGCCAATACCTGGAGCGCGGCGACCAGGTTTTTGCCGCTACTCGCCAGCCCGAATCAGCCATCGATTTGAACACCCTGCACGAGCAATACCCCGATCGGCTGGTCGTGATTGGCCTTGATGTGACCGATCCGGCTTCGCTGGAAGCGGCCCGCAAAGCCGTAGAAGCCGTCACCGATGGCCTTGATATTCTGATCAATAACGCGGGCATCCTGCCTGGGCACCCAGGTTCTGGCCTCAACGACGACCCCAACACCCAGTATTTAGGCAATCTGCGTTACGACGACGCCCTTCAGGTATTCGGCACCAATGCGGTAGGCCCACTGCTGGTTGCCCAAGAGTTTTTGGGCCTGCTACGAGCTGGCAATAAGAGCCGCATCGTGAGCTTGTCCTCGGGCCTAGGTTCGCTTACGCTTAAGGCCTCGGGCAGCCAGTATCACTACAGCGCCAGCAAAGCCGCCATGAATATGTACATGCGCACTGTGGCTGCCGAAGTCGGCCATTACGGGCTGATTTCAATTATGGTCGATCCGGGCTGGATGCGTACGGACATGGGCGGCACCGGCGCGGCCCTTAACCCCACCGACTCGGCCCGCGGCATCATCCGCCTCACCGATCAGCTTCACGCCGAAGAAAATGGGAGCTTCCTGAATTGGCAAGGACAACACGTTGCTTGGTAACATATTATCAATCAGACAATTGCAAAAATAAAAGAGGCGCCCCGTATGATGTGGGGCGCCTCTTTTAGTACCGATCAAAATGCTACCTATACCTGCTGCATCAGCAGATGCGCGTGATCGCGGAGGATGGTGCGTAAAAAGGCCTCATCAGGCAAGTCGGTGCGGATGCCGGTAACAGATTTCACCTTGACGGCTACTTCGTTGAGCAGCAGATAATTCTGACGCTGCACGCTTTTGAACAGCAGTTGCCGGACGACGGCCACATCGTGGTCGCTGAGCTGCGCGGCCTGCGGAAACACCACCATGTAGTCGGAAGAGGTGAGGCCGGCTGACAAGGGGCTGGCATGCTGCGGCCGAGGCTTCAGGCTAATCACAGCCGTGCCCGCGGCCAAGTCGCCGAGGCGCTGGCCGCGCCCATTGAGCAAAATGGTGAGCGCCGCTATGGCACCGCCAAACGTCAGGATTTCGATGGGGCGTAACAACCAGCGCAGCACGTAATTGCCTAAGCTGGGCCGCGTGCCATCCAGCCGAATCACTTTGATGTGCCGGGCTTTCTTGCCCAGGCTTTGGCCGTTGAAAAAGACCTCGCAAGCCAAGTGGTACACCATCGTCGGTAGCAACATAAACAACACGCCCACCTGGCCTAATCCCAGGCCAAATTGAGAGTTGAGCACGGCGCACAGCAGAAACCACACGAGGTACAGGCCATAGTCGATCAGGGCGGCCAGGATGCGGTCGCCGAGGCTGGCGACCTCGTATTCTAGCGTGACGTTTTGGGTGGTATGAATGCGAATCGTGCTCATAACAAAAGGCCAAATAAGGCCCGGAACGAAGGCTAAATCTTTATATTTGTCAGACTGCGTCTGCCGCTTTTTACTCCGTTTTTACGTGTTGCCCCCTTATGCGCGAAGCCGTTTTCCTGCGTCAGAACGAGGCCAAATGGCGGCGTTTTGAAACCGAGCCCCCCGCCGGCCCCGACGAGCTGGCTACGCGTTTCGTGGAGCTGACCGACGACTTGGCCTTCGCCCAAACCTTCTATCCGAACTCGCCGACCACGCAGTATCTCAACGCGCTGACTGGCAAGCTACACCAGGCCATTTATAAAAACAAAAAGGAGGCTTCGGGGCGGTTTAAGCGGTTTTGGCAGCACGAATTGCCTTTGGCAGTAGGCAGGCATCACCGCACGCTGGGGTGGGCGCTGGTTGTGTTTTTGGTGTTCACGGCACTTGGCGCTTTGTCGGCAGCTTACGACGACACGTTTGTGCGCGTGGTGCTCGGCGATGACTACGTCAACACCACGCTCGACAACATCGAGAAAGGCGATCCTATGGCCGTGTACAAAGGCATGTCGGAAGCGCCAATGTTCCTGTTTATTACCATCAACAACGTGCGCGTGGCCCTGATGACGTTTGCGCTGGGCGTTTCGTTTTCGCTGGGCACGGCATACATGCTGTTCAAAAACGGCGTGATGCTGGGCTCCTTCCAGTACTTTTTCTACCAGAAGGGCGTGTTGTTGCCCTCGCTGCTCACCATTTGGATTCACGGTACGCTCGAGATTTCGGCCATTGTGCTGGCCGGCGGCGCGGGCTTTGTGATGGGCAACAGCCTGCTTTTTCCGGGCACTTATTCGCGCGCGGCCTCCTTCCGGCGCGGTGCCCGCGACGGCGTCAAGATTGCCATTGGCTTGGTACCGATTTTCATCTTGGCGGGCTTTCTGGAAGGCTTCGTGACGCGCCACACCGAAATGCCTGCTGCGCTGAGTGTAGCCATCATCGGCGGCTCGGCAGCCTTTATTGGTTGGTATTTTATCCTGTATCCTCGTCAACTCAGGCTCCGGTTCGGCGACGGCGGCCCTGTTTAACAACTATTTGATTAACAAATACTTACGTATGCAATCAAAATTTACCCAAGAAGCTGATTTCCGCCAGGAACGCGATTTTGGCATGAAGATCAGCGCGACGTTTGAGTTTCTGGCAGCGCATGCGCGGCCCTTGGGCAAGGCCGTGGTGTACATCGTGTTGCCGGTGGCATTGGTAACTGGTATTTCGTTAGGCTTGGCTCAGGCTTCGGTATTCAACCGCGCTCTTACTCAACCCAACCGCGATTTTTCTGCTTTCGGCGCTATTCCGACAGGACTAGGCTACTTTGTCGGTTTGGCCGGCCTGCTCCTGACGTATGTTTTGCTGGCAGCTACGGTTTACGGGTATGTATTGCTTCGCATGGAATCTTCTGTACAAGAAGAGGTTACACCGCGGATGGTTTGGCAAAAAGTTCGCGGCACAGCGCCCTGGATGCTCTTGTCGTTGGTGGGCGTGAGCATTCTTTTGGGTATTGCTTTTGTGCTGCTGTTTGTGCCCGGCATTTACTTAGCAGTACCGCTTAGTTTGTTTATGGTGGTCATGGTGATGGAAGGCGGCAGCTTCGATCGTACGCTGAGGCGCTGCCTGTCTTTGATCAGTGGCAAATGGTGGTCTACCTTAGGGTTGATATTCGTTATGACGCTTATCCAGAGCTTTCTCAACATCATCTTCCAGATCCCGCAGTACCTTGTTTTAGCTGCTAAAGTCATGCATTGGCCAGTATCCGATATAGCAATGATGATAACACAGAGTATTGCTACGGTCGGCGCGAGTCTGCTTTACATTCCCACTATAGTTGCCCTTATGTTTCAATACTTCAACTTGGTCGAGCGCAAAGAAGGCATCGGCTTGCGGGCTTTGGTTGATAGCATTGGGCAAAAGCCGGCGGTCGTGGAAGACTACGCCTACCGCCCGGACGAGGAAGGCGAATATTAATTACTTGATTATCAAATAGTTATACTTAATCAATTTTTTTGATTATTCGCTTGCAATCTCCTTGGCATACATTTCAGTTGCGGCTCGCTAATTTTCTGTTAATCACACAGTTAATTGTCACCTTCTGCGTTTTAGCGCCGCGCTTTGGCGCGGCCCAGGGGCGCGGAGCTTCTCCCAATGGCTCCGTAAATCCGCAGCATTTCCCCGCTGATCGCTCTGCGACTGTTACGCTTCGCCGTCCTGCACCTGGTCGCCTCCACGACTTCCGTCGGCAGCGTGATTTTCAGTACGTGGAAGTCAAGAGTGAAATGAGTGCCTGGGACTTGTTTTGGATGCGTTTCTGGAACAAAGTGTCGGAGTGGCTGAACAGCCGCAGCTACCAGGGTTTCTGGCGTTACGTGTTCTACGCGCTGTTTTTGGGTGCCATCGCATTTGTGATTCTGAAGCTGTTTCAAGTCGATCTGACGGGCGCTTTCGGGCGCTCACCGCGCCGCGCCGCCTTGGCTTATGACACCGAATCGGAAGACATTCATGCGCTGGATTTCAACGCCTTATTAGCCGAAGCTGAAGCCAGCGCCAACTACCGACTGGCTGTGCGCCTGGGTTATTTGCAAGTGCTCAAGCAGCTCACTGACCACCACCTGATCGAGTGGCAGCCCGACAAAACCAACCAAGCCTACGTGCAGGAAATGGCCTCTGCCCCACTTCGGCTGGCTTTTACGGAAATTACGCGCCAGTTTGAGTACGTGTGGTACGGTGAGCTGGCCCTCACCGCCGAGCACTACGCTGTTACCCGCACTGCCCGCCTCGATTTTCTGACTCAACTGGCTAACCGCCGCGCCGCCTGATGACTACGTTTCGCTGGTATCTGGTGGGGTTGTTGGCGCTGTTTGGCAGCTACGTCGCCGTGGAGTATTACCGCCCCAAACCCCTGGATTGGTCGCCGACTTACCTCAACAAAGACAAGATTCCGTATGGCACTTACGTGCTGTACCAAGTGCTGCCCGAGGTGTTTGGCCAGCGAGTTCAGCAAGTGCGGCTGCCCGTCTATAACCAACTTGGCGAAGACTCGGCGCAGACTACCTTACGCACTCCCAAGCACAATTATCTATTTATAAATCAATCATTTACCATAAGCAAACCCGATAGCCGAGCCTTGCTGCGTTACGTGGCCCGCGGCAACGACGTTTTCATCGCGGCCGAACAGTTTAACTCGCATTTCCGCGATACACTAGGGTTTCACACGGCGCCCTTTTTGGGCCGGCACAAGCAGCACCAAGCGCGCACAGCTGCGGATTTGCTTACTGACTCCGTCACGTTGCGGCTGCTCAATCCGCAGCTGGCGCACGCAGCGGGTAGCCGTTTCCGCTACCCGGTTTTAAACGTCACCTCGCGCTTGCTACTCGACAGCCTGACGCGCGGCACACTTCTCGCCACCGACGAGCAAGGCCGCGCCGTGCTGGTGCGGATTCCGCACGGACGCGGCAACTTTTACCTGAGTTCGGTACCCGCCGCGTTCACCAACTATTTCGTGTTGCAGCCTCATACCGAAGGGTTTGCTTTTGCTACTCTTTCGTATTTGCCGGCCCGGCCCATCTGGTGGGATGAGTACCAGAAACAAGGCCGGCCAGGAGAGCAGTCTCTGCTGCGGGTGCTGCTGGAGCACGAGGCCTTGCGAGCGGCGTATTATCTTGGGAGTGTGGGACTTCTGCTCTTCCTGCTCTTCGAAGCCAAACGGCGTCAGCGTATTATTCCGATTCTTAGGCAGCTGCCCAATACCACGCTGCTGTTTGCGAGTACCGTGGCCTCGTTGTACCGACAGGGAAGCAACCACGCGCTTATTGCGGAGAAGAAAATCAGCCTATTTCTGGAGTACCTCCGAACCCGTTTTCAGGAGCCCACTCTGGATCTGAACGATGAGCTACTGCGCGAACGCATTGCTCAAAAGGCAGGTATGCCGCGCGCCAGAATAGACGCGCTGGTACGCACCATCAACTTTAGCCTGACTGCGCCAAGCGTTTCCGACCGCGATTTGCTCCTGCTCAGCAAAACGCTCAATGAGTTTCGAAAAGAGGCAAAATAGAAAATTGCACTGGTATCATAAATTGTATTTTTATAATTTATAACTTTTCTAATACAGATGATAAACTGTATTGGAAAAGCGTAACACCAAATTAACTGAGAATAATAGCCATTAACTATGTAAATATTTCTGAATTATCCAAAAATAGATCTTGTGCTTAAAATCACTCTCTTTATTTATCCCCTTCTTGCCGCCTGAACCTTTTGCCACTTCATGGAAAACGATAATCATTCCTTTGCACCGGAAGCTACGTCCTCGTCTGAGCCGGCCGAAAACACGAGTACAACTAACCTCGCTCAAGCCGCCAGCACCGATGCTTTCGTACCCCGCACCGACTTCAGCCGGTTGAGTGCCAGTGCGGAGGCCGTGCGGCGTGAATTGGGTAAAGTAATTGTTGGTCAGCAGCAGTTGGTAGAGTTACTGCTCACGGCTATTCTGGCCGATGGCCACGTACTGCTGGAAGGCGTGCCGGGCGTAGCCAAAACTCTCATTGCCAAATTATTAGCCCGCACGCTGGATGTGCCCTTTAGCCGCATCCAGTTCACCCCCGACCTGATGCCGTCGGATGTGCTGGGCACCTCGGTTTTTCGGCCCAACAAAGCCGAATTTGAGTTTCGCCCCGGCCCGATTTTCTCCAGCATCATCTTGATCGACGAAATCAACCGGGCACCGGCCAAGACGCAATCGGCGCTGTTTGAGGTCATGGAAGAGCGTCACATAACGCAGGACGGCACCACGTACCAAATGCAGGAGCCCTTTGTAGTACTGGCTACGCAAAACCCTGTGGAACAAGAAGGTACCTATCGGCTTCCAGAGGCCCAGCTCGACCGTTTCCTCTTCAAAATCAACGTGGGTTACCCGACGGCGCAGGAAGAAGTTGCGATCCTGCAAGGGCATCATTCGGGCTTCGGAGGCATACCGCTGGATGCGGTGCAGCCGGTGCTCTCGGCGGCGCAGATTGCAGAGCTACGCCAGCAGGTGCGGCGCCAGCACGTCGAGCCGAAGCTGCTGGAATACATTGCGCAGCTGGTCGGGCAAACGCGGGCACACAAAGCACTTTATCTGGGCGCTTCGCCGCGGGCCTCGCTGGCCTTGCTCAACGGCGCTAAAGCGCTCGCTGCCCTCCGGGGCCGCGATTTTGTCACCCCCGAAGACATCCAGTTCTTGGCTCCTTCCGTGTTGCGTCACCGCATCCTGCTCACCCCCGAGCGCGAAATGGAAGGCGGCACCCCCGACGAAGTAGTACAATTGATTATTCAACAAGTTGAAGTGCCGCGGTAAGAAAGCATTCCTTTCTCATAATATATTGATTATCAATTATTTATAAATAATATTCCCAGATCCAATGAAGTCGCTTTACCTGACAAAGCGTTTTTTTATTGCGTTAGCGCTGGTAGCGACAGGATTTGTAGTGGCGTTTTTTCTGCCTTCGCTGCTACAGCCCATGCGGGTGGCTTTGGGCATGCTGACTACGTTTACCCTGCTTGATTTGCTCTTGCTGTATGCACCCGGCAGCAACGGCGCCGGGCAGGTATTTGGCCGGCGGGTGATGGGCGACAAGCTGGCCAATGGCAGTGACAACGACCTCGCAATCTATCTGGAAAACAGCTACCGGTTCCCGGTGAGCGTTGAAACGATAGATGAGATTCCGCACCAGTTTCAGCGCCGCGATGTGCTGTTTCGCAGCTCGTTGAAGGCTGGCGAAACAGGCATTATTCGTTACCAACTGCGGCCGGTGAAGCGTGGCGAATACCAATTTGGGGCTTTGAACGTGTTTGCTGCCTCGCCCATTGGTTTGGTGCGGCGGCGCTTCCGCTACGGGCAAGATCAGATGGTACCGGTGTATCCGTCGTTTTTGCAAATGCGCCAATATGAGCTGCTTGCCATTAGCAACCGGCTTACCGAAGTCGGCGTGAAGCGTATCCGGCGGGTGGGCCACAGCCTGGAGTTTGAGCAGGTCCGGCCCTACGTGCCCGGCGACGACCCGCGGGCCATCAACTGGAAAGCCACGGCGCGCCGCACCGATGCCAGCGGCGACACCTTGATTGTCAACCACTTCCAGGACGAACGCGCGCAGCAAGTGTACTCCCTCATTGACAAAGGCCGGGTGATGCGCATGCCATTTCAAGGGCTGAGCCTGCTGGATTATGCCATCAATGCGGCGCTGGTCGTCAGCAACATTGCCATTATTAAGCACGATAAAGCGGGCCTTATTACGTTCTCCGACCGTTTGGGCGCGCTCCTGCCCGCCGACCGTCGCGGCGGCCATATGCTCAAGATCCTAGAGGTTCTCTATAAGCAGCGCACCAAGTACTTAGAAACGGATTATGAGTTGCTGTATACCAACGTCAAAGCCAAAATTCGTCAGCGCAGCCTGCTGATTCTTTACACCAATTTCGAGACGCTGAACGGCATGCAGCGGCAGCTCCCATACCTGCGGCGCCTGGCCAAAGACCATTTGCTCCTAGTTGTGTTTTTTGAAAACACCGAGCTACGCCACTACCTCGATGCGCCAGCCCGCACCACAGAAGAGGTTTATAATCAGACAATTTCCGAAAAGTTCGCTCAAGAAAAGCGGCAGATCGTGCGCGAGCTGCAACGCTACGGAATCCACGCGCTGCTCACGGCACCCGAGCACCTGACCGTAAACACCCTCAATCGGTATTTGGAGTTCAAAGCCCGCGGGTTGATTTGAGCAGCAAAGCAGACAGCACGCAACTACCTATCTTGCCTTGCCGATTTTCGTATGCTGGCTTGGTCGCTTAACCCACTCGTATGCTTCGTTCGCTTTTCCTTTTTGCCGCCGCGCTCTCTAGCGTAATTACCCCAGCCGCTTGTCAAACGCAGACGCCCACCGTAACGTCTGTGAGTTCGGCCAACCTGATGCCCGTGCCGGCCGAGGCACATTGGGGAGCCGCCCGCCTGTCCATCAAAGGCCAACTGAGTGTACAGCTAGAAACTGATTCGGATCCGGCTGTGCGCGAAGCTTCGGCCCGGTTCGTAGCCCGTTTGGCGCAGCGCACCAAGCAAGTTGACGCGGGCAAAGCACCCGGCCTTACCATTCATTACGGACGAGCTGGGCAAGCCAAGCTGAGCGAAGATGAATCCTACAGCTTGCGCGTAACGCCCATGGGCATCGCGCTTACCTCGGCAACGAGTATAGGCGCCCTGCGCGGCCTAGCCACGCTGGAACAACTGGTGGTGCAGGACAAAAAGGGATTCTATTTTCCCGAAGTCGACATTACCGACCAGCCTCGGTTTGCCTGGCGTGGTTTGCTAATGGATGCCGCGCGGCATTTCATGCCGGTTTCCGTCGTCAAGCGCAACCTAGACGGTATGGCGGCGGTGAAACTCAACGTGCTTCATTGGCATCTATCAGATGATCAGGGTTTTAGAGTAGAGAGCAAGTTATTTCCGCGTTTGCAGCAAGTAGGTGGTGAGGGCCACTACTATACCCAAGATGAGGTAAAAGAGATTGTCCGGTATGCGGCGGCCCGTGGCATCCGGGTGATCCCGGAGTTTGACATGCCCGGCCACACCACGGCCCTGATTGCGGCCAATCCAACCTTGGCCAGCAACGACTCTACGTATGGTGTGACGGACCGCTGGGGCATTCTCAACATCGCCATCGACCCAACCCGGGAAAGCACCTACGAGTTTCTGGACAAGCTTTTTGGCGAAATGACCGTGCTGTTCCCCGATCCCTATTTCCACATCGGCGGCGACGAAAACGACGGGCGTCAATGGAAACGCAATCCGCGGATTGCCGCTTTCATGCGCGAAAACCACATGGTGAAAGCCAATGGCCAGCTCGACAACCATGCGCTGCAAACGCACTTCAATCGGCGCATCTTGCCCCTGCTGACCAAATACGGTAAGACGATGGTGGGTTGGGACGAGATTTTGGGGCCAGGCCTTCCTGAAAGTGCCGTTATCCAGAGTTGGCGCGGGCGAAAAGGGCTTTTTGAAGCTGCTAAAGCGGGGCACGCCACGCTGCTTTCCAACGGCTACTACATCGATTTGAACTACGGCGCCGCCAGCCATTACCTCAACGACCCTTTGCCCGCCGACGCCCCACTCACCGACGCCCAGAAGAAGCTGATTTTGGGAGGTGAAGCCACCATGTGGAGCGAATTTGTGGATTCTACCATTGTTGACAGCCGGATCTGGCCGCGCGCAGCGGCAGTTGCAGAGCGGCTGTGGTCGCCGGCTACGGTACGCGACGTGCCGGATATGTATCGCCGGTTGGCAGCAGTCAGCGACGAGATGGAGCTACTAGGCCTGCAACACCGCCGCGCGCCCGAACAGATCTTAAAGCAATTGGCCGCAGGCCGCGACGTGGCCCCGCTCCGCACGCTGGCCAGCGTAATCGAACCCGTAAAAGAATACAAGCGGCATTTTCAGGGCTTCAAGTATACGACTCGCACACCCCTGAATCGTCTGGTAGATGCGGCCCTACCCGAATCGGAGGTAGCCCATCAGTTTGGGGTCCAAGTTGATAAACTGGTACAAGGTATTTCAACGGAAACCGGCAGTAGAATGCCCAAAGACGCTTCGGCCCGTGCGGCGCTCATCGCGGTACAGGCACAGCTTGCTCAATGGCAAGTCAATGACAAACTGCTTCAACCTACCCTCGCTGCCTCGCCCTTGCTTCAAGAATATGCTCCCCTGTCCGTGCGGCTCAGTGCCTTATCGGGTTTAGCTTTGGAGCGCTTGCGTATGCTGGAAAAAGGAGAAGTTCCGTCGGCAGCCTGGCAAGCCGCTGCGCTGAAGCAAGTGGAAGCCGCTAAAGCACCCGCCGGTCAGACGGAACTCGTTGTGGTGGACAGCCTGCGCAAGCTGCTGGCAAGCTAACCCACTCCTTCTTCATAAAGTAAAAAGAGCCGCTAAGATCTTAGCGGCTCTTTTTACTTTATGAATACAAATACTTGATAATCAAGCATTTACATCTAAATTTTCTTACCTATTCTTTGTAGGTGAATACTTTGTGACCACCTTTCAACAGGTACTTATCGCGCTTGAACAGGTCGACGTCGGCTTTCACCATTTCGCTCACCAAGCCAGCTAAATCGTAACGGGGCTCCCAGCCCAGCTTCTCTTTGCACTTGGTAGGGTCACCGATTAGCAGTTCTACTTCCGTGGGGCGGAAATAAGCCGGATCGATTTTCACTACTACTTGGCCGATAGGCAGTTGGTATTCGGGATCGCTGCATTCGGTTACCGTTCCGATTTCGTCAACGCCTTCGCCGCTGAAGCTTACGGTAACGCCCACTTCTAAGAATGCCAGACGAATGAACTCGCGAACGGTGGTCGTAACGCCGGTGGCGATGACAAAGTCTTCGGGAACCTCCTGTTGCAGAATCAGCCACATGGCCTCCACGTAATCCTTGGCGTGGCCCCAGTCGCGCTTTGCGTCCAGGTTACCCAGGTCGATGCAATCTTGCAGACCCGTCACGATCTGGGCTACGCCACGGGTAATTTTGCGCGTCACGAAGGTTTCCCCGCGCATCGGCGACTCGTGGTTGAACAGGATACCGTTGACAGCGAACATGTTGTACGCCTCGCGGTAGTTGACCGTAATCCAGTAAGCATAGAGCTTAGCCACCGCGTAGGGCGAGCGTGGGTAGAAGGGCGTGGTTTCCGATTGGGGCACCTGCTGCACCAAGCCATACAGCTCGGAAGTCGAGGCCTGGTAGATCTTGGTCTTCTTCGTAAGCCCCAGAATCCGAACCGCTTCCAGAATACGCAGTGTACCTACGCCATCCACATCGGCCGTGTATTCGGGCGCATCGAACGACACCTTCACGTGCGACATTGCACCCAAGTTGTAGATCTCGTCGGGCTGCGTTTCCTGAATCAACCGGATCAGGTTGGTGGTATCCGACAGGTCACCGTAATGCAGCTTAAACTTGGCATCAGGGTCGTTGCCTTCGTAGAGGTGGTCTACGCGGTCGGTGTTGAAAAGCGACGAACGACGCTTTACGCCGTGGACTTCGTAGCCTTTGTTTAGTAAGAACTCGGCCAGATAAGATCCGTCTTGACCGGTGATACCCGTGATTAGAGCAACTTTCATGAGGAAATGCTTTTGATTGATAAAAGGCTCTGTATCAACATGATGTGCCAGAGCACTAAACAAAAAGATTTTATGGGCGTGGGCTGTTTACTGCCAAATCAAAGGCCTATAGGAACAGCCATTTAAAACTACAAAGCGCTATGCCTGAGGCTGTTCTACCTTGGTCAGAAAGTCCTGGTAAGCCTTCCTAACACCCTCTTCCAGAGAAGTGGAATATCGCCAGCCTAGTTTTGCCAATTTGCTGACATCCATGAGCTTGCGCGGCGTACCATCGGGGTAAGTCGAGTTGAAAACCACGTTTCCTTCGTAGCCCGTTACGGATTTGACAAGCGCAGCCAGCTCAGCGATGGATACGTCCTCGCCGGTTCCGATGTTGACCAAGCCAGCCTCGTCGAAGTTTTCCAGCAGAAAGTAGCAGGCATCCGCCAAATCGTCGACGTACAAAAATTCGCGGCGCGGCGTGCCCGTGCCCCATATCTCAACTTCCGGCGCGTTGTTTTGCTTTCCTTCGTGAAACTTACGCAGCAACGCAGGCAGCACGTGCGAGTTTTTAAGGTCGTAGTTGTCGTTGGGGCCGTACAGGTTGGTGGGCATAGCCGAGATGAAGTTCACCCCGTACTGGCTCCGGTACGCATCACACAGCTTAATGCCGGCGATTTTGGCGATGGCGTAGGGTTCGTTGGTTTCCTCCAGAGGGCCGGTCAGGAGCGAATCTTCGTTCAGCGGCTGCGGCGCCATTTTGGGATAGATGCACGATGAACCCAGAAATAGCAATTTCTTCACCCCGTGCAGATAGCTTTGGTGAATGACGTTGCTTTCGATCATTAAGTTATCGTAGATGAACTCGGCCCGGTAGGTGTTGTTGGCCCAGATGCCTCCTACTTTGGCAGCAGCCAGGATTACATATTCGGGCTTTTCCGTTTCGAAGAAATCAGCTACTGCCGCCTGATTGCGCAGGTCGAGTTCGGCAGAATTACGAACCACAAAGTTGGTATGCCCCGCGCGTTGCATGCGGCGCATGATTGCAGAGCCCACCATTCCGCGGTGGCCTGCGATGTATACAGGAGCGTCGAGATTCATGTATTTTTCTTTAATAACGTAGGAGTATTGCCAGACTTCATGTATGCAATCAGAAGGTAAAGGTAACCTGCAATACCCAAATCATGTGTTTGTATGATCAGGAAAGCTGAGCAGTTCCGTCCTTCGTAGCTGGAAATATAATCAGAACAGCACGGAAACTTGCATGCGGCCGGTGTGTACGGCGCCAAGCCCGTTGGGTTTTCGGCCGTCGTAGGCTAAGGTGAGGTTCAGGCCGTTACTAAGGCGTTGTTCGAGGTTAAGATTCCAGGTCAGGTTGTTGCCGGGCCGCAAGGCATTCAGGATCTCCAGACCAACCAGCGATGCCTGTTCTCCCGTAAATCCCACGCGCACAAAGCGGGTCGCGGCCGTTACGGTACGTTTGCTGACCTGGCTAAGCCGGGTTTCAAGACCTAACTCATCAAAAACGCCCCGCGTCTCGAGTTCTGGCCCTTGCGTGTTTTGCTTATTCGAGTGCACGTAAGTGCCCGTAAACCGTAAGGCCGTAGTTGGTTGGTAGCTGATTTCGGGGGTGGCTTCGTATATCAACAGCCGATAATTGCGGTTGGGCTGCGTGATAAGTGTCTGATAATCCGATACATTCTGCCGGATACTACGCGTCGTGGTAAGCCGGCCGGTGAAGGATTGAGCCAGCGTGCGCCGCAGCAGAATGCTCTGGCTGGCGAGGTTGCGGATGTCGGAACCGTTGGTGAGCAGTACTTTTTGCTGGGTTTGCTGCACCGTAAACTCTGCCCCGAAGATGGGATTGGAGCGGTTGAAATACAGCGTATTACGCAGCAGCTTATTGAGGGACAGCAACAGAGCATCGTCGGTTTGCAATGCAAAGGGATTCAGCCGCGAACCTAGGCTCTTGTCGGTAGTGCGACGGTCTAAGGCGACGCTGGTAAGCGTGCTAAAACGGGCCGCTGCTGCCCACCAACCACCCTTTTCGCGCCAGCTGCGCGGGGCTGCCATGGTGAGGCGATAGCTGAACCGATTGGTAAAGGCCGAGATATAGTCGCTGGTCGGCAGAAACACCTTGATGTGCGTCCGGTATTGTGCATCCGGCGTTTGGGCCTCAAAAAACTCTTCTTTATCCTGCCGACCGTTGCCGTTGGCGTCGCCACCGTAATAGTGCGTGCCTTGGCCATTGGGCACGGGCAAAAAGGAGTAATCGCGCCGCAGTTCCCGACCCGTCGCGACGCTGTAACTCAACTCCGATCGAATCTGGTTTTGCAGCAATGAGGCGTTCCAGTCCAGTTTGGCCAATACGGTCCGCTGCCGGGCACTATCCCGCACAGCCAAATCACGATACGTAGCTAATACATTGATATCCTGATATTTACCAATACGACTAATAAAAATTCCCTGCCAAGTCTGAGCGCGGCCGCGCAGCTGCAAGGCATCGTTGAGCGTGTCGCGGTCGCGGCGGTAGGTATAGTCGATGCGGAACCGGGTTTTGGCGCTGTCGCGGCTTTGGATGAAGAAAGCATGCTCGTCGTAATAGTTGGCCGAGCTAAGCGAATCGCCACCGGGTAGCGCCACCCGGTTTTTGTCGAAACGGTACGCGTACCCCGGCACGATGGCCCCGCGCACGTAGCGCGCCGTTGCCTCGCCTCGCGCCCAGCGCGATTGCCGACGGCCAGCTTCGGAGCTCAGCAGAAACAAGCCGCCGCGCATTTCCACAGCGCCCAACTGGTGCGCCACATCAAGCCAGTTCTGCACTCCGTTGACTTCGCCCGCGCGGTAGCGGCGGCTCAGCCGGTAGTTGAACAGGTTGTTAGGATCTTTTACTGCCCCCGCCGAGAAGTTAAAAATATTGTCTTCGCGCGCAGGACGCCGGGTAGCGTTGCCCTGTACCGTGCTGGTTGTGCTCCAGTTGCGGTCAAATTCGATGTCGCGGTAGCGATCTACGGGCGAGAATCGGCTGCTGGTGTATTCGTAATCCAGCGTACTGCGGAACTTGTAGTTCTTCAGGATGGGCAGGTTCAACTCCCGATCCTGCACCGCGTACCCGACGCGAAAGGCTTGCCCCTTATCCGATTGTGGCGAAAAGCGGTTTAAGTCGAGATCCGAAGAAGAAAGATCGACAAAAACCATAGCCGTCGAATCGAGGCGGTAGCTGGCGCCCATCGTCACCATCTGCTTTTGCAGGGGCGTCGGGAGCAGGCGCACCGGCTGGTAACGCCCCTGCCGCTTGCCGTTGACGGGGGCTACGTATTCAAATACGCGCCCGTTGGCATTGGCATTTTGGCTGCTCAGCACGTAATCGCCCTCTCCTTGTGCCACTTCCGTAAACCGAACGTTATAGACGCCCCGCGTAGAATCGGGAGGATACGAAAACGACGCAATGCGCTGATTGGTAACCGGATCTAACCGAACCTGCCGGCTGTATTGCACCTGACGCCGGTCATAAGCCACAGAGTCGGCGCCGGGCGTAACGGCCTGCGCCACGTTGTCGGGGATGCGGCGCAATAATTCCCGATCCGATTCCTTCAGCTCCAGGTTTGGTGAGTTATCGGGGTTATCCGATTCGCGGTAATAGTTTGCGTGCACTTGCAACCGGCCCAACTCCTGGTAGTGACTGAGCTGGAAAAGCGAGCGGGCATAGTTGAAGTCGGAGTACTCAAAATCAACCTTGATGCGCGAGTTGCGAGTAATCAGGTGCTTGGGCGTAAAGGTGATCTCGGCTTGGTTGTAATCGATGACGTAATCGAAATCGAAGCCGCGCGTCATCAGCCGGCCATCGAGGTACACCCGCTCCGAGTTGGCAAGCACGATGATAAACTGCTCCCCATTAGGCCCGCGCAATCGGTACGGTCCCTGCACGTTTTCCAGCGGCGCGATATCAATTGAGGCAAATTTGCCCTTGGCCACACCAGCAGCGGCTGTGGTACTGCTCCGCCTGCCGGGGCCTTGCACCAAATTGGCTTCTACGGCTGCGCCCTGCACGTTTTTGTAGTACCGCAGGAAATAGTCAGGCTTGTTGCGAAACACCACGTCGCCGGCCGACAGGTTCCAGCGCGGATGCGTGAGCGTGATGTAAATGCGGTCGAACTGCTGGAGCTGCTGCGTGTTGCCCTCCGGCTGAAACGGCACGTTCTGATCCGAAATAGCAGCAATCAGATTGATCTGATCGGTCAGTTTGCCTTCCAATTGCAGGTTAAGCGCTGAGTTAACGAACACGTTCTGCGTATTGCCGAAGGAAATTCCGCGCGCCAAATTGCCCGTTTTGTTGATACCCGGCGTACTGAGAATCTGCTCTTTGACCGCAAAATCTTCGTAGCTGAAAGGCCTGCGCGGAAAGCCAACGCTGTCGATCAGGCTGCGCGGGCGACGGTAGCGCGGGGCCGTGAGCCGCAGCGGCAACACCCGGTAGCAGACCAAAACGGAATCGGGTTCGGCGGCCGGAAATTGCAAGTCAGGTTGGCCAGGCTCGGGCGCTGGAAAGCGGCTTTGGGCCCGGATAAAAAAGTATTGATCGGAGCGCGAATCGTACGATACGGAGCGCCCATTGGCCGTCACCGACGACGGCACTACGGTAAGCGAATCCGGAAGCCGAAACGCCGTAGAATCGCGGCCCGGCACGAGCCGAAGCCATTGGCAACGGCGGGTATTGGGCGGCCCAATCTGTTGGCCCACAACAACATCAGCCACCAGCAGCAGGACGAGCAGCAGGCAAAAGCGCAGGAGGCCGTGCGTAGTGCTGCTAATCATACGGTGTATTAAAGGGACTGATAACCAATACTTCTTCAGCTCAACAACGCTCGGAGCCGCCAGATTCGTGCCGTGGCTTTGCCCGCTTATGGGCTGCTATATTCTGCTTATTTGCTTTATAAAATTATAAGCACTTCACTATCAAGCTTATTCGGGAGCTAGCGGTAGCTCTACACAGAAAGTAGTACCGACGCCTTCCTGGGTTTCAAACCAAATCCGGCCGCCGGCGCTCTCGATGCCGCGGCGCGCCACAGCCAAGCCAATACCGGAACCCGAGGCTTTGGTGGTGAAATTGGGCACAAATATTTTGTCGCGTACCGCCTCCGGAATGCCCGTGCCGTTGTCCTGTATGCAAATCCGGACCCGATCGGTGCCTACCGGCTCTAGTTTGGCTTTGATTTTGGATTTACGCCCCTCAGGCACCGCCTGCAACGCATTGATTAACAAATTGTTAAGCGTACGTACCAGCAGATTTTCGTCGGCATAAACGATATAGCGTTCCTGTTCTGCGTCGTCGGGCAACACCAACGGAATGCCGCCCACCAACCCGCCTTGGTGCAACTCAACTGTGCGCCGCAGAATAGGCACAATATCCAAGCGCTCGGGTCGCATGGCGGGCAAATTGGTGAACGTGCTAAACGATGTGGCAATATCCGTAAGCACATCAATCTGAGTGATAAGCGTTTGCGAAATCTTGCCAATCAACTCCTCGGTATTGGGGCGGCGCTCCGCAATGGCTTTTTGCAGGTATTGCAGCGAAAGCTTCATCGGCGTAAGCGGATTCTTGATCTCGTGCGCTACTTGGCGGGCCATTTCGCGCCACGCGGCCTCTTTCTCCTGGGTGGCCAACTCCTGTTTGCTCTCTTCTAGCTTCAGCAACATGGCGTTGTACTCGCGCACCAGTAACCCGATTTCGTCCGACGATTGATACGAGAGCATCTCGTTTTGCCCCGTAAGCGTGGTATGGCGCAGCTTCTCGGTAATGAGCTTCAGCGGCTCGGTTAGGATGCGGGAAGCAATAAACGTAAGCAACAGGAACAGAATGAACATCACCGTGAAGATGTTCAAGATGGTGGAAATCAACTCAATAAGCTTGTTGTCCAAATCCTTTTCCGAATCGAAGAAGGGAATGCCAACGTAACCAATCACGGTACCCGAACGCCCCGGCTGCGCCGACGGTGCCCGCAACGGCAGATACAGCGCGTTGAACGACAACGAACCCGCCTGCTCCGAAAGCAGCACCCGCGGCTGCCCGCGCTCGGCCAAAGAGGCCACCGCCTGTGCATTCATCAGCGGGCTGAGCAGCCCCGATTCAAAGATGATGGGCTGGCTGCTCACCAGCAGATTGCCGTCGGCACCGTACAGGTTCAGGTCGGTTTCCGTGAGGCTGGCTACGTTGTCGGCCAAATCGGTGAGGGCAACGCGGCCGGCCGAATCAGCCAATAAAGCACTATTTTTCAACAAGTTCTCCTGCACGGCCTTGCCGCGGCGCTCGTAGTTGCGCCGTAAGTCGCGCTTGTAGGAATCGGTAACCTGACTGGCCGTGGCAATGCTGACGACCAAGAGCGGAATGAAGATTCCGAAGTTGAGGAACAGCTGAATCTTGGTGCTGAAGTTGGTGCGGAAGACGTTCAGGTAACGTCCTTTGGCCAGCATATACAAGCCCACGCAAAGCAGCCAGCAAAACGTGTGCAGCAGAAACAGGAAGGAAAAATTGGCCAGCCAGTTGCTAAACGAATACGTGTAAGTCGTCACAACCACAGTTCGGTGCTGGGCACCGCGCACAGCCAAGTGGTGCACCCGCCCAATCGACAAGCCCGAAGTATACAACCGCGGATCAGCCAACTGGGTGGTGGTCAGGCGGTTGACGTAATCAAAATCACCCTCACTATATACCAAGCGGTTATTTTCATACCCGGCATAGCTCAACTCGGGTCCTAAGCCGGGTTGAAAGAACTTTTGGTCAATCAGCAGCTCCGGCACCACGCTGTATGCCGTTATCTTCTTGAGCGACAGCTCCAAAACAATCGTGCAAACTCCGGGCGTAAGAGTCCGGACGGGCAGGAAAGCCACATAGCGCCGCGAGCTAAACGAGTTGCTGTTGTGAATCAGGTACAGGTTGGGCTGGTCGGTAGAGACGGCAGTACGCAACAACCTGTTTCTGAATTGCTTAAGCGACCCGATGCCATCGTCGGGCTCAACCGGCCGGCCGGCTTGGTCGAATAGGGTTACAATGACTTCGTACTTGTCGAAATAATCGCGCAGGTAATGCTTCACGATTTTTTGGCGCACCATGTCCTGATTGGAGAACGGACTGCCCAACTTCTTGATAATCAGAGAGTCTTCGGCGATGCTATGCATGCGCTCGGCCAACAGATACTCGCCCTGCAAGTCGTTGTCTACCAATAAGTTACCTGCTACACGCTGTTTATTTAGAATCAGTTGGCGATCGAAGTGCTCGTACAAGGCCAAGCTGCCAACAGCCGAGCTGATGGCCAGCATCATGAAAATAAACAGGTACACTTGGTATGGCACCACGGCAGCCAATTGCTTGATGCCGGTGAGGCGCAGCACGAAGAAGAAAATAAACGTGATGCCCAGCAGGGTTGCCGCGTGCAACTGCTCGGTAATCAGCCAGGTAGGCAGAAGCACCAACGCAGTCAACAGCAAAATGAGTGCTGTAACTCGTTTGCTCGAGGGATGTTCGATGGCGCTGAAAACCTGCGCCAGTATGTAGAAACCAATCAGATACCCAACGGTATGCAGAATGATGGCCAGGCAGAGCAGGATTTTGAATCCGGAAACCTGGATATCCTGCGTGACATCCAGCACAAGCTGGGAGTTGTTGAAGGTATTGGCGTAAAAGTGGTAAAGTGATTCGAGCAGGCTATAAAAACCCGCTATGGCGAGCATGCCGACAATTGCTCGCGGCCCGATGCCACTTATACGCCGGAACAGACGCATTACGCCGTACCAGCGAAACAGCAAAAGCACGTAGTAGGCGGCCACCACGAAAAGAGCCGCGTTGATCAGCAAGTCACCCAGGGAAGGCGACAGCAGAGAAGCTGCATAGACTTTAGGGTCGAAGAGCGGCAACTCAATAAAGGAAAAGGGCAGTCCAAAGTAGAGCAGACCGCCCCGAAATACAGCCAGCGGCACGACCACGGCCAAGGCTCCTTGCAGTACTTTGCTCTGGGCAAAGAGGTGCTGGGCCAACTTTATCCAGCCCGCCAAATAGAATCCAAAACCGATCAGAAGCAGGGCTAACGGCAGATATTCGCCCGTTACGGGATTGGGCTGCATGCTTTCCACCGAGAAAAGGTAGTTGCCTTCCTCGGCGTACAAACGGGCAAAATGAGGATTGGAACTATTGGGAATGAGCTTCACCGCCATGCCGCGAAACAAGGCGCGTTCAGAGCCCTCCCGCAGGTAGCGGTTGCTGATGCCGTAATGGCGCTCCAGCGGAACATACGTCAGGATAACGTATTGCCCGACTAATCGCCTCAATACCAAGAAGTTACCAAACTTCATTTCCACAAGCTTTTCGCGGAAATTCTGGCCGACATTCTCAGCCTCGGGTTTGGTTGTATGGTCAGACCAGTAAAGCAACTTCTCGCCCTTAAAGACGAAGCAGGGATAGGTGGTGCGGTTGATTAAGGTACTGAAGCGGAGCTTTTTTTGCAGTATTTGCTCGGCTACTACATCGGCTTCGCCCTCAGCAGTTTGCTCAGCATCGATAAGCATAGCCTGCAAACGGGCTGTATCGGCACGTGAAAGCACGCCGGCCTCTTGGCCGTAATGGTTACTCACGTAAGCCCCCACCAAGCAAAGCAAAGAAGCCAGCAATAACAGCAGTGGGGAAAAGCGATACGATTTCAACAGGAGAATAGCTAAGCTAGACAACACCGCCGCAGCGGACCGAGATATAGGCTTCTAACAAAAATGCCGCCATTCGGCGGCATTTCCTATTCACGACCAAAGCGTTGCGCTTCCAAGGAAGGCCCTCTGGCTAGGGATTGATCATAATCGATGCCTCCAAACAAGTAAAGCATCACTGCGCGGGCATAGCGAAACATCATTGGGGTCAGCAACAGTACGACTGCCGCTACCGTGGTCACGTACACCCAAACCGGGGGATCGCCTGCCAGGAAATAGAGTCCGATGCCCGTTAATACAACGATGCCTACTGAGAAGCCATAGCTCACGTACATTGCGCCCCAATAGAAGCCTACTTCCGGCTCGTAGTGCTGGCCGCATACGCTGCACGTCTCGTACATGTCGTCGAACTTGGCAAGGTTCCAGACTGAGTACCGAAACAACGGGCCACGCCGGCATCTTGGACACCGCAGCGCCACGAGGGCTAAGATGGCCGAGTGAGGGCTTGAGCCCACTACTTCTTCTGGTGGCTGTGCCGATACCAGAAGAAACCCACTGCACCCATTAGCAGATAAGGGATGGTCATCAGATAAACGATGCCCTTGTTCAACCCCGTGTAGTCGGCGGCATCTTTTTCGGTCCGCGCCGATTCTACCTGCGTCTTGCACATGGTGCATTGCGCTTGTGCTGCTATCGGTGCCATGCTAAGCAACATGCTCAACAACAGCAGCAAGAACCCGGATGCAAAAACCTTTTTCATATTTATCTAACAGCCTGAATTCAACAAAGTTTCCTGGGCTTACACGTAGTAAGGCGCAATCATCAGGTAAACTACCACGCCCGTCACCGATACATACAGCCACACGGGGAAAGTCCAGCGGGCAATCCTGCGGTGCTTTGCAAACTGCTGTGTTAGAGCAAAATACAAAGTAAACAACACTAAGCCAACCGTGACAGCAGCAAGCAAAATGTGCGTAATCAGGATGAAATAATAAACCGTTCTGATGAAGCCTTCCCCACCGAATTTGGTGACAATGCCTTGGGAGTGGTACGCCACATAGGAAACCAGAAAAATTGATCCCAAGATGAAGGCAATCCCCATCATCGCACGGTGCTTAGCAACCTCTTTGCGGCGGATGAAATAATATCCTAAGAGGAGGAAAACTGCTGTCAGCGAATTTAAGACGGCATTGACAGCCGGCAGCATTTTAACTTCAGCGCCCGGAATCCGAAATGCTCCCGGCCAAAAATACAAGACAGCTACTGCAAGCGGTATTACGGCCGCCAGCGCCCCCATGATGACTTTGTACTTCGTCTGCTTGCCCGGATCAAGTACCGGATTTGTTGTGGTCATAGGTATAAAGCAGGATGCTGATTTCGGTGATGAGCCGCTCGATCTCCCGTGTGTCAGTACCATCATAGATTCCTCGGACATGTTTGTCGCGGTCTACGAGGAATAACTGCTGACTGTGCACCAGCCCAGGCGCTTCTCCCGTGGGAGGCGGCAAGCGAAACTCTCGCGTAGCTAACTGGTAGATCGCTGATTTGTTGCCAGTAAGAAAATACCACTTACCGGCAATAGCGCCGTACTGCTCTGCGTAGCGCTCCAGCACAGCAGCAGAATCATGTGCCGGATCAACGGTGTACGAAACCAACTTTACACGTGGTTCGTGCCGAAACTTTTCCTGAACCCGCGCCAACTGGTTGTTCATCTGGGGGCAGGCGCCTGCGCAGGTTGTGTAGAAAAAGCTGGCAACGTACAGGCTGCCGTTCAGGTCTTTCTGCGTAATCGTGCGGCCCGATTGCGATTGCAGGCTAAAGTCGGCCACTTGATGGAAAACAGTATCGCGCTTCCACTTCTCCCCTATCTGCGTTGAATCAACACGATCGGGCAGGTAAGTGCGAAGCGCGAAACTGTTGGAACCAAAGCTCTTCAGAAACAGAAAGGCTAAGACTGGCACCAAAAGGATGAGGCCCAAAACCAACGTTTGTTTGGGCCTCATCGATTATTGAAATGCGTTATGAATTACCTCACCGAGGTAAGAGCCTTCCGTAATCAGGGCAACAAGCAGCCAGATCAACAGGGCCATCGGAATCAAAATCGTCCAGATAAGCCCTTTGGTTTCATGCTTTAAGTGCATGAATTCTCCAACGATGAAGAAGGCTTTAAAAATCGTAAGGATGATGAAAATGCTGTTGCGGAGGGTGCTTGCGTGCATCGTGAACACGAAAACGAACTCCAAAGCAGTGATACCGACCAATACGAAGAAGGTTTTCCAGATCCAAGCTGTTACCGGCTTTGGAATTTCCCCTACCTGCGTGGGCTGATTAGATGCGTGCTGAGCCATTTAGTGAATGGTTAAAATATTCTAAAGTCAACTCGCTGCTTATCAGATAATTACCTAATAAAAGGCCATTATCTGATAAGCAGTCTGACAATTAAACGAGGTAAAAGAAAGTGAACACGAACACCCAAACCAGATCTACAAAGTGCCAGTAAAGGCCGATTTTCTCGATCATTTCGTAGTGGCCACGTTTTTCGAAGGTACCATTGGTGGTGGCGATGAAAGCCCAAACTAACAAGCACACCCCGCTGAAAACGTGGGTACCATGGAAGCCTGTAATAAAGAAGAAAAGGTCGGCAAAGAGTACGGGACCGTATTGGTTCATGGCTAGGTTAGCGCCATGGAAGACAGTACCATCAGCCATGCGAGTACCTTCTTCTGTCCCGCCGATAAAGTGCGACCACTCCCATGCTTGCGAACTCAAGAAAGTTGCCCCAAAAAGGATGGTCCACAGTAACCATTTCTGCACATCGCGCTTGTCCATGCGGTGTCCTGCTTCCACGGCTAGTACCATGGTTACGGAGCTGAAGATGAGGATCATCGTCATCAAGGCCACGAAGGCTAGCGGCAAGTTTACACCGTGGAACCCAGGAAAAGCATTGAATACCTTATCCGGAATGGGCCAGTAAGCGCTGGAAAACTTGAATGCTTCTTCCTCACCTGTAAACGCCATGTGGCGGTGACGGATAAGGCCATAAGTGGTTAGGAATGCTGCGAACGTGAAAGCATCCGACAGCAGAAAGAACCACATCATGAGCTTGCCGTAGCTTGCTTTGAACGGTTCGTTTCCCCCGTCCCATGTGCCGGTGCGCGGCTTTTCAAGCGTAGCGGTCGAGTGGACAGTCTGTGTCGTGGAAGTGGTGGACATAGCGTGCAGGTAAAAACGAAATCTAGTTGTTCAAAAGTAGGAACAAATACAGGTACAACCAAAGCGCGCTGAGGTAGTGCCAGTAAATGGTGGCGTTACCAATGGAAAGCATTTGCCGGGAATGCACTTCAAAGCGCAAGCTCTTCCGCAACACAATCCATAAGAAAATCAGGCCGGTAATAAGGTGAAAGGCGTGTACGCCCGTCAGCACGTATACGAAGGAGCCCGAAGGATTAGCATCGACACCACCAAAAAAAATCTTGTTTTCTACCAACTGTCCCCACACGTGCCACTGCCCGTATAGGAACACAATACCCAGTAGCAAGGCCAGCCCTACTCCTAGCTGAACTTGCTTGATGTTATCACGACGCGCGGCCAAGTAGCCCCATTGCATTGCAACAGAACTCAGGATAATTACGACAGTATTAAGTAGCAGGGTATTGGGCAGAGCAAACTCTAGCCAGTTTCCTTCTTCACGTCGCACAATATAGGCGCTGGTGTAGGCAGCAAAAATCATGAAGATGCTGATCATCAGCAAGAACAGCAGCAGCCGCGCGGGATGCGTGGCAATGGCTGGTTCTTTATCTTTCAAAATGTCAGGTGTATTCATACTGAATAGTTACAGTTTATCAAACACCAGCGCGATCTGAACGATCGGCAGGTAAAGGAATGAGCCAAACATGATGCGCATAGCAGCTTTTTTAGTGCAGGTACGCATCAAATAGAAAGTCTGCATCAAAAACAACACGCCACAGACCACCGCAATCAATGCCGAAGTTTTGCCAGTCATCCCAAACTGTAAAGGCAACAAACTCAGCGGGATTAGCAGCAATGTGTACGTCATGATCTGGAATGCAGTACGCAAATCGCGCCCGCCAGGTGTAGGCAGCATTTTGAAGCCAGCCTTCTTATAATCCTCATCTAAAACCCACGCGATAGCCCAAAAGTGCGGGAATTGCCACATAAACTGAATCCCAAAAAGAATCCAGGCCTCTACTCCCAGCACTCCTGTTGCGGCCACCCATCCAATCAAGGGAGGCATCCCGCCTGGGATGGCTCCTACTGCAACGCAGACAGGAGAAATGGTCTTTAAGGGGGTGTAAATGAACCCGTAAAGAATTAACGATAACAGCGACAAAGCAGCCGTCAGAGGGTTAAAAAAGTATCCTAGCAGCAGTAAACCAAACGCGCCCAACAAAACGGCATACACCCAAGCCTCGGTTGTACTGAGAACTCCCATCGGCAACGGACGTTTGGCCGTGCGCTTCATGAGCTTGTCGAGATCGATCTCATGAATCTGGTTGATAGTATTGGCAGAGCCGGTAACGGCGAGGCCACCCAACAACACCAATAAGGCCCGGCCCCAATTCAACTCGTGTGCTCCTAGTAAGTACCCGATTGCACTCGAAAAAGAGACAGTCAGGGACAACCGGAATTTCAGCAACTGAAAATAAGCCTTCGCTTTAGTCATCAATACGGAAAACAAAACTCCCGAAGGATCGGGTCCAAACGGGGCCGCAAAGTTACGCAACAACGGTCGGATAAGTCTTCTTTGCATCCGATTTCACCTGCTGGCGATAAGTGATGATCGTTAAAAACTGGATGCCGAATATCAACGTCGCGACGGTGAGATGAACAGGTTGCACTAAGGGCGGCAAAGAAAAGGCTGCCAGCGTCACACCTGCAACGATCTCTAATCCAAGCAGAGCTAATCCTGTGGTTGCGTATTGATGCAGCTTTTTTGAAGGCTGTAAGTAGAGCTTGTAAGCAACATATACATTGACAAACAACAAGAAAGCAGAGAAAGTACGGTGGAATCGAAAAATACTACCTAACTCCTCAATCCAGTGCTCGCGGTTGATATAGTTGTTCGTAAATGACACTATATCAACTTGTTCCCGCACCTGAGTTCCGAGTACAATCTGAAGAAAGGTTAGCAGTGTAGCTAGCCATAGCCAAGGCATCAGACCAGCAGTTACTGTACCAGGGCTGTCCTGCACATATTCTCGCTGCGACCTGCTGACAGCATAAATTAGCATGGCAACAATAAGCAATGCCAAACCCATATGTATGGTGACCATTATAGGCAGCAAATTGGTCGAAACCACTAATGAACCCAACCAGCCTTGGACACCAGTTAACAGGAAGGACCAAAATGAAAGCCAGAATACTTTTCTGTCGATTCGCCAATAGGGCAATGCAAAAAGCACAGTCAGAAACACTAGTACACCAATTAGTGCTCCTACTAGCCGATTAACATATTCGATCCAAGTTTTAATTGGGTTGAAATCGGTTTCGATGTATTGGTTGGGGTGAGAAAAGATATCACCTGCTACCTGCCTGAAGCCTAACCTCTCCAAGGTAGCAGCAAGCTTTTTGTTCTTCTCTACCCGCTTAGCAGTATATACTTCTTTGTAATTAGCCGGCAACTGGCTGATTTGAGTAGGCGGCACCCATGCCCCGAAGCACTTTGGCCAGTCGGGACATCCCATTCCCGAACCAGTACTTCTTACTACACCACCAACAAGTATTAATACATAAACTGCTATTACTGTGGCAATTGCAATAAAACGAAAGCGTTTTACGAATGAATGTCTTTCCATTATCGTTCGTTACTTCATGCTGGTATAACAACAAGCTTCAGCAGTCATTTGCTCAAAAAAAAAGGAAATCCTGTCTGGCACCGCCAGCAGAAGATTTCCTTTTAGTCTCTTAAAAGCTGAGAGGCCGCTATGTACATAGCGGCCTCTTGTTGCTAACAAACCGCAGGTTGCGGTTTATTCCATATCACGCTCGTAAGGCAAATTCGATGACTGCGTTTGCGAGTATGGTACGTTTTGCGGAATAAAATCTTCTGCAGCACCTGGCTTACTGTAATCGTAAGGCCAGCGGTATACTGAAGGAATAGCACCAGGCCAGTTACCGTGCCCAGGTACAACGGGAGTAGTCCACTCCAAAGTCGAGGAGCGCCATGGGTTTTGAGTAGCACGACGACCGCGGAAGATGCTATAGAAGAAGTTGAAGATGAATACAAACTGACCAAAGAATGCCAGAATCGCAGAGATTGAGATAAACTTGTTCAGATCAGCAAATTGGCTAAAGGCATCAAAGTTCGTCCAAGCATAATAGCGCCGTGGGAACCCAGCGATGCCAACGTAGTGCATTGGCAAGAACACCAAATAAACACCCAAGAAAGTAAGCCAGAAGTGTACATAACCTAGCTTCTCATCCATCATGCGACCGAACATCTTCGGGAACCAATGGTAAACTCCAGCAAAAAGGCCAAAGAATGCGGAACTGCCCATCACTAAGTGAAAGTGAGCTACCACAAAATATGTGTTGTGCATCTGGATATCCAGCGCAGCATTACCAAGAATAATACCGGTTAAGCCACCAGAGATAAACAGAGAAACAAAGCCAATCGAGAATAGCATAGCCGTGGTAAAGCGGATATTACCTCTCCACAACGTGGCAATCCAGTTGAAAGTCTTCACTGCGGAAGGCACAGCAATAATGAGTGTTAAGAACATGAATACCGATCCTAAAAAAGGGTTCATTCCCGTCACAAACATATGGTGAGCCCATACCACGAAAGACAACAAAGAGATGCCAATCAAAGAGCCAATCATAGCGCGGTAGCCAAAGATTGGTTTGCGAGCATTGGTGGCTAATATCTCTGATACCATACCCATTGCCGGCATGATCACGATATAAACTTCAGGGTGACCTAAGAACCAGAATAAATGCTGGAAGAGGATTGGGCTACCACCAGTATGATTCAGCGCTTGTCCAGCAATGTATATGTCGGACAGGAAGAAACTTGTACCGAAGCTACGGTCAAAAATCAGGAGCAGTGCAGCCGAAAACAATACGGGGAAAGCAAGCAATCCAAGTACTGCTGTCAGGAAGAACGCCCAGATAGTTAAAGGCAACTTCGACATGGACATACCACGGGTACGCAGGTTAATGACCGTAGTGATATAGTTAACGCCGCCCAAGAGCTGAGAAACGATAAACAACGCCATACTTACCAGCCACATAGTCATACCAGCTCCCGAGCCAGGTATAGCCTGAGGCAAAGCGCTTAGCGGGGGATAAATTGTCCAACCAGCTGATGCAGGTCCAGTCTCTAAAAACAGGGATAAAAACATGATCATGCTGGATATAAAGAAAAACCAGTATGAAAGCATGTTCATAAAACCCGATGCCATATCCCTTGCGCCTACCTGCAACGGAATCAGGAAGTTAGAGAAGGTGCCTGACAAACCTGCGGTTAGCACGAAAAACACCATAATAGTGCCGTGCATGGTTACAAGAGCTAGGTAAAACTCGGGGTTGAGTTTTCCGGCTTCTACCCATTTACCTAATACAGGAGTCAACCACTCCATTGTGGCTTCAGGCCAACCTAATTGAACGCGGAACAAGCTCGAAAGAGTACCGCCAATAATTGCCCAGAAGATACCGGTAATTAGGAACTGTTTAGCGATCACTTTGTGATCCTGACTGAACACATATTTAGTCAGGAAACTTTGCTCGTGATGCTCGTCGTGATGAAGATGCTCATCATGCTCGGTATGTGGCTCAGTTGCCCCAATGCCACCTTGCACTTGAGAATTAGTTGGAATATTAGCAGCCATAAGGAGCGTGCGTTAAAATATGATTACAACGAAGCCTTAGCAGCAACGGGGACTACAGCTGCTGCGGCTGGAGTAGCTTCTTGATTAACAGGTTTGTTTGCCTTCTGTTTAAAGCTAGCAAGCACATCAGGATTTTGCTCTGAAAACGACTTTTGCTGAGCGTACCAAGCCACATAATCTTCTGGCTCGTCAACTACAATGTTCATTTTCATTGCAAAATGACCGCGACCGCAAATTTGGTTACATGCTAATTCGTAATTGAACTTCGGATTGCCAAGTTCAGACCGCATCTCGTCCGTAGTTTTAGTTGGTGTGAACCAAAACTTTGTTGGCATCCCTGGAACTGCATACATCTGTACTCTAAAATGAGGCATGTATACAGCGTGCAAAACGTCGCGTGAGCGAATTTTCAGCAAAACTGGATGCCCCTTCGGCACATGGATTTCTCCTGATGTGAATACGTAGTCGTCAAGTGAGCTCTTATCATTCAAATCAAGCCCAAACTCATTGGTGGCGTCAATCAAGCGATAGTTTACTACACCTAGCTTCATATCGCGGCCAGGGTAGCGCAACAACCAGTTGAACTGTTTGCCCATTATCTCTACTACAACAGAATCTTTGGGTGCAGGACCGGTGATCTTGGTCCATTCCTTCCATCCGGCGAAAATCAAACCAGCCATAACAATAGCTGGGATAACTGTCCAGATGATCTCAATCTTGTTGTTGTGGGGAAAAAAGAAAGCCCGACGGCCATCTTTATGTTGGTATTTGTAGGAATATAAGAACAGCAACGCTTGCGTCAGGACGAATACAATGCCAATAACAATCATTGTTGTCCAAAACAATCGCTCCATCTCATGTCCATGCACCGAAGCAATTGGGGGGTTCATTTTGCCGAAGTTGTCAGCAAAAGACCAAGCAAAAGCAGCGCCCCCTACTACCAAAAAGACAACCATTAGAATGGCGTTCACACGGTTGCTTACACCAATATCACGTGTGAAGCTGCCTGAAAATATGGACGTTAGAATCTGGAGGCGGAACAACAGGCCAAAAACGACCAGTAGCAACACCAATACCAGAAGAATACCAAGTGCAATCATGAGAAAACGTTAGAAAGTCAGGCCGAACAACGGTGATACTAGGTCGTGTGATGTACGCTCTCGTCCAAGAAAGGATGATGAACAGGAACCAAGGAAGCTTGAGACAAACGCTTTGTAAGAAGTAACAGAAAGCTTCCTAGGAAAACCATCGCTGTCCCTATCTCAATGATAAACCCATTGTTCTCCTGCATAGTTGCAGGCATCAGCATTAAATAAAAGTCTGACCAATGCCCAATTAAGATGGCAATGCTAACGATCTTCAACATGATCATTTGCCGTTTTGCATCCCGGGTCATAAGCACCAAAAATGGGAAAGCGAAATTGATGATCAAGTTGAAGAAGAATATCCAAGTGTACTGACCGTTGAAGCCACCTAAGCGTTGGTTGTAATAAACTGACTCTTCAGGCAAGTTGGCATACCAAATCAGCATGAACTGAGAAAACCAAACGTAGGTCCAGAAGATGCTGAAGCCAAACATGAATTTGCCTAAGTCGTGCAGATGGCTTGCATTTATAAACCGCAGATAACCAGCCTGTTTCAAGTAGATCACTATCAAAGTAGTAGCTGCGATACCAGAAACCCACCAACTAGCAAATACATACCAGCCAAACATCGTTGAAAACCAGTGTACGTCAACAGACATTACCCAGTCCCAAGCAGACATTGACGATGAAACTGCGAATAGAACCAAGAATAGGGCAGCTACATTGATGCTCTTATGGAAGTATTCCGTTCCACCATTCAAATCTTCAGCTAGAGATAAGTCGCGCAATCGTTTGGTAAAATATGCCCAGATAGCAATGTATATCACCATCCGAATCAAATAGAAAGGCATATTCAAAAAACCTGACTTACCGGCAATGATTTCATCATAGTTAGCAGACTTGGGGTCCATTATACCTGGCATCGTCCAGTGAAAGAGGTCATGGTTGATATTCCCTATGAAGAAAATTATCACCATAAGAATGCCTCCTGGTATTACCCAAGCACTTAGTGCTTCATTAACCCGTTTGATTAAGACGGACCAACCAGCGTAGGCTACATATTGAATTGCCATGAACACTGTGCCAACCACCGATACACCGGTAAAAAACACATTGTTGTGCCATAGGCTCACTATAAAGCGCTTAAGCCAGATAGGACTACCATGATGTTCTGCACCAGCATGACCAGCGGCTTCATGACCGGCTGCATGATGTTCTGCACCGATTCCCATCGCGGCCATGATCAGACCTAATACAAGCAGTATCGCTCCTGCTACGATGATGTATATGAACTTTTTGCGAGCGTTCGGCGAATCCTCAAGATATTCAGCCGTGGCGCTTTCGTGATGCGTCAGAGTTGCCATAGGGAATTATTCCGCCGTTCCGTTTCTTGCTTTGTCACCTTGACCCGGAGTTTCCGAGCCTTTGTCAGCCTGTGCATTTAGTACAGGTTTTTGTGTAGCCCGATCTGTGAGCTGCGTCGAATCCTGTTTCGTTTGTACAAGCTTAGATAGACCGTCTGGCCCCTCTCCACGCTGAAGTACGCGCACATACATGGCAATCTTCCAACGCTCTTGGGGATTGACAATCGAGCCATGTGGCATCATTCTGTTGCGTCCCCATTGAATGACATGATAAATGTGCGCGTCATTCATGGTTTTATAATTCCCTGTAGAATAGTTCGGTACACCCTTAAACTTAATTCCTACAGGCCCTTGACCATCACCTTGTTCTCCATGACAATGAGAACAGATTCTGGTGTAAAGTACTTTCCCTTCCTCTAGATTTTCCTTTGTATAAGCGTAAGGATTCTTTAGAGTACGCTCCGCAATAACTACACTGTCTTTGGGAACGTGAGAATAGTAATTGAGTTTACCACGAGCTATGGTACCCACTACAGGCACACGCTCATTTATACCCATTGGATTAATAGTGTTTGTATTTACCTGCCTCAACGGCTCGTACGGGATTGATTCGTACATCTGTGGAGCATATTCCAAGCCGGTGTCATCAGCATGGTTACAAGCTGTAGTCAGCACTGAGGCAAACAGGATAACCGACGCTTGCAGACCTAATTTCAGCGAATGCGTCATTATTTCTGGGTCATTTCTTTTTCATTCACCTCTGATGCGCCATTACTGCGCAACAGTTGGGTCAATTGACCAAAATCCGTTTTGCCATCTTGTAACTCAATGGCTACTACAAACTTATCGTCTGTAGAGCGCACATCCATCACGTTCACTTTGGGTTTAGGATACATCTTCGTAATGATGAAGAATGTAATGGCCATACCATGACAAGTGAACAGAACAGTTAGCTCGAAGGAAACCGGGATAAAAGCAGGCAAAGCAATGTGTGGCTTACCACCGATAATCATAGGCCAATCGAAGCCTAGCATATAAATCTGAAGCCACAATGCAAAGGACAAACCGCAAAGACCATAGAAGAAAGCAGCAATGGGCAAACGCGACCTCTCAATGCCTAATGCGTCATCAATTCCGTGGACAGGGAAGGGTGAAAAAACGTCATGAATTTTTACACCCGCTGCGCGGATATTTTCAATTGCGTGCAACAGCACGTCTTCGTCATCGAAGATGCCGAGGGCGAAGCGCTTAGTCATGCTTATTGTAATTTACAGGAGCGGAAGCAGGAACTCCGATGGTGGCAGGTTGATGAGTCGAGGTGTGATGCTCGTGATGGCCAGTGTAGGTAGGCCCATTGTCAACTGTGTATTTGCGGATCGTTTTAACCTCTGCCATGTTGATAACTGGGAAGAATTTAGCGAAGAGCAAAAACAGAGTAAAGAATAAGCCTAGCGTTCCAACGTAGATACCAATATCAATGATAGAAGGCGAGAACATTGCCCATGAAGACGGCAAATAATCACGGTGAAGAGAGGTAACAATGATCACGAAGCGCTCGAACCACATTCCAATGTTCACAATGATCGACAATACGAATGTCAGAGGGATGCTATACCGTACACGCCGAATCCATACCAACTGTGGAGTGATAACGTTGCAAGTCATCATCGACCAGTAAGCCCACCAATAAGGACCTGTTGCACGGTTGATGAACGCATATTGCTCGAACTCAACCTGCGAATACCATGCGATGAAAAACTCTGTGATGTATGCTACACCAACAATTGAGCCCGTGATCATCATGATTTTGTTCATCAAAGCAATGTGCTCCAATGTGATGTAGTCCTCCAGCTTAAACACGACACGCGTAATAAGCATCAGGGTAAGCACCATTGCAAAACCTGAGAAAATAGCACCTGCTACAAAGTATGGCGGGAAGATTGTAGTATGCCAACCCGGTACAACTGAGGTAGCAAAATCCATAGATACAATGGTGTGCACCGAAAGTACCAAAGGAGTTGAAACACCTGCCAGAATCAGCGAAACTGTTTCATAGCGCGACCAGGCCTTGGCGGAACCACGCCAGTTCATGCTCAGCATTGCATATGCAACTTTGGCAATTGGACCTTTGGCACGGTCGCGAATGGTAGCAAAGTCAGGAATCAGACCTATGTACCAGAAAACTAGCGATACAGAGAAATATGTCGAGATAGCAAATACGTCCCATAGCAGAGGGGAATTGAAATTCACCCATAATGAGCCGAATGTGTTCTGTAATGGAAAAACCCAGTAGGCTAGCCAAGGACGCCCCATGTGCAGAACAGGGAACATTGCCGCACATATTACCGCAAAAATGGTCATCGCTTCTGCAGCTCGGTTGATTGAACTCCGCCATTTTTGACGAAACAAGAGCAAGACAGCAGAGATCAGCGTACCAGCGTGACCAATACCTACCCACCATACAAAGTTGGTGATGTCCCAAGCCCATCCTACTGTTTTATTCAAGCCCCATTCTCCGATGCCGAACCACAAGGTCCGGTAAACAGAATACAGGAATATACCGAGGAAGAAGAGCGCCACGCTTAAGGCTGCCATCCACCGAACATTCGGCTTCGCTTCTACCTGGCGGCACACATCTTGCGTGATGTCATGGTACGTTTTCCCCCCGGTAACGAGCGGCTCCCGTACAGGTGATACGTGCTGCATAATCTTTAACTTAAAGGAGTGGTGGAAAGGCCGAATGTATTTCGGCCTCGCCTAATTCTCAGATTCTAAGCGTTACGAACCTCTTCGACGTTACGAATTTTGGTGAGATAAGTGATGTTTGGCTGCACATTTATTGCGTCCAAAACATGGAACCCACGCTCACCATCTTCACGACGAGTAATCTGCGAGACCCGCGAGTTAGGATCACGCAAATCACCAAATACGATTGCTTGAGTTGGGCAGGATTGAGCACATGCTGTTACAACCTCACCATCTTTTGGACGGCGCTTTTGCTTTTTAGCTTCCAGCTTACCTAGTTGAATACGCTGTACGCAGAAGCTGCATTTCTCCATTACACCTCGTGCCCGGACAGTGACATCTGGATTCAGAACCATCCGTCCCAAGTCTGTAAACATGTGGCCGTTTACATTCTCGAACTTCTCATTAGAGTAGTAAGAGAACCAATTAAAGCGGCGAACCTTATAAGGGCAGTTGTTGGCACAGTAGCGCGTACCCACACAACGGTTATAGGTCATTTGGTTTAGACCTTCCGAACTATGAGTAGTTGCTAGTACAGGACATACCGTTTCGCAAGGAGCATGATTGCAATGCTGGCATAGCATCGGTTGGTAGATGACCGAAGGATTTTCCGACGGATCTTCCATAGCACGGTACGTTGCTAGCTTACCTTTGGTCTCAAACTCATCTTTGTGGTGGTCGGAGCTATAGTAACGGTCGATACGCAGCCAGTGCATCTCACGACGGTTAATAACCTCCTGCTTACCTACTACAGCTACGTTGTTTTCAACCTGGCAGCCCAATACACAAGCTCCACAGCCTATGCAAGAGTTGAGGTCAATAACCATTCCCCAATGATGGTTCTTATACTCGTAGTCTTGCCACAAGGAAACCTTATTAGGTTTCTCCAAACCATCTGGAGTGGCAACTTTATCGTATTCAGTTACTTCTTTAGGATTCCTAATGTATTGGGCCAGCGTAGACTCCTGCACCACAGGCTTACGATCCATGATCGTGTGGTGCGTTTGCGTTTGAGCAATAGGCGAACGTGCGTCGGTTTTCTCTAAAGTAACGTTGGTAAAATACCCTATCGCATTGTTGCGAATTACCGCTAATGGATAAGTGTTAGCGCCTACTCCATCTCCTACCCGACCAGCTTTTTCGCGGCCATAGCCAATAGCAATGCTTACAGACCCTTTGGGCTGCCCTGGTTGAACAAGCACCGGCAATTCTATCGACTTGCCATTAGCTGTAACCTTTAGCACATCACCTTGCTCCCACTTGTTGGCAATAGCCATATCTCGTGGAACAGCTACGTAATTACCCCACGTTGCTTTGGAAATAGGATCAGGTAACTCCTGCAGCCAAGGATTGTTGGCATCAGCGCGGCTACCAGTACCCACACTAACTTTCTCGTACAGAGCCAGTTCTACACCAGACCCTTTTGGCGCTGAAGTAATCGCTGAGATTGCCTGATCAACGCTGTAAGGATTGGCTGTTGGAGCAGCGGCAGCTGGCAACATTGAACCTAATGCAACTCCATCATGAACAGCTTTGTCCCAAGCCTTCTGGAAATCTCCACTCAACACACCACGCCAATTAGCACGCAGGTAGTTATAGTAGCTTTGGGGGTTGCCTGCCCAAGTCAATAAGCTATCTTGAGCTTGGCGAGTGGCAAAAAGAGGTGAGATAACTGGTTGAGCTAAGCTTAAATAGCCTCGCTTAGGCTCATAGTCATTCCAAGACTCGAGGTAATTGTGGTCAGGACAAGCATAGTAGCACAATGAGCCGGTTTCATCTAGGCGGTCATTGAAAGAAATGCTAACAGGAACCTTTGCAATACCCGTTTTGACTTTGTCCGCGAGCGGGTGGTTGTAAGCTGGGTTGGCATGATAGAAAATCACAGCCCCCACAGTTCCAGCGTTCATATCGTTGATGAGACGCAGCATCTTGGCGTCATCTCCCTGACGAACCAAAGACGGCTTCGTCAAATCAATGCTAGTCCCTACGTTCCCAAGAGCTTGGTTAATAGCTGCTACAAGCGTCTGAACTGCCAAGTCATTGGAACCTGAGACCACTAGGCTTTTGCCACGCGCGGCTTTCAACTCCGCGGCTGCCTTCTTCAGCTGAGGGCTGTTGAAGGAAGAGGTAGCTCCACCTCCAACAACTTCATTATAAAGCGCAAGTGCAACAGCACCCATCTCAGAAGGCTTAACCGGAACGCGTACGTCAGCGTTGGCGCCCGTCAGCGAAAAATAAGGCTCAAACTGGAAGTGGCGCGACATGCTGCGCTTCTCGCTTGATACCTTGCGGTTAGTGATGTATTGCGGAGCAAATTCGATTGGTGAAAGCCAAGTTCCGAGGAAGTCAGCACCCAAGCTAACAATGACATCAGCCTTGCTGAAATCATAGGCAGGTAATACGCCGCCATTAGCCTGTAACAAAGCAGAACTCGAATTGGCATCATACATCACATGTTCCGTGTTTGGATAACGTGATGCAAACTCCGCAATGACCTTCTTAGTGGAAGGGCTAATTATGGTCGGAGACACAATAGCGATGCGGCCGGTCACGGAAGCAAGCTTTGTGCGGATCTCTTGGTCGACACGATCAGTATCAGCCTTTTGCTTATTGATAGCAAAATGCTGCAGGCGGCCACTATCATAAAGATCCAGCACCGAAGCTTGGGCCCGTGCTGAGAGGCCACCCCGGGTAATAGGAGATTCGGGGTTACCTTCTAACTTAATAGGACGGCCCTCGCGAGTCTTTACTAAAACGCTGTTATAATCCGCCCCGTTAAAATAAGTAGAAGCATACCAGTTTGCAATGCCTGGATCGACTTCTTCCGGCTTATTTAGGTATGGAATAGCTTTTCTTACGGGCGTTTCGCAGCTGGCTAGGGTTGCAGCTGCAAGGCCAAAGCCCATTAGCTTAAGGAAGTCGCGGCGAGGGGCTACCGTGGCGTCGGAAGAGCCATGAGCTTCTTTCACCGGCAGAAAGTCCGCAAACTCCGTAAGCGCGGTCTTTACAAACTCTGGTGAGTTCTCCAGTTCCTCAATTCCCTTCCAGTACTTAGGCGACTCTTGCATCGTGTGGGGTATTGTGGTATTCGGTATTGGGGTTTTTATGAGATATGGGGCACAGAAAGGGTTTTAGACTTCAGCCTAAAACCCCATCCCCAAAACCTTTCTTAATAGTGGCACTTCGAGCACTCAGTACCGCCATTCGACGACACTGTGAACGGAACGCCATTGTTTGATGCGTTATGTAGCTTTACGAGATTGTCGTAATAGCCATTGCCCTTCGTGTTGAGAGGCGTTTCACGGTGGCAGTTGATGCACCAACCCATAGTAAGGGCCGAATATTGGTACACAACTTCCATGTTCTGAATCGGGCCGTGGCAGGTCTGGCACTCAATGCCACCCACTTGAGTGTGCTGAGAGTGGTTGAAATAGGCCAAGTCAGGCAAGTTGTGAATACGCACCCATTGAATAGGCTGCTTACGCTCGATTGCCCGGTAGATCTTTTTGATTTCCGGCGACTCTGTCTTGATCTGCGAATGGCAGTTCATGCAGATGTTGGCCGAAGGAATGTTAGCGCTCTTGCTCTTGTATACGCTGGTATGGCAGTAAGAACAGTTAATCTGGTTTTCACCGGCGTGGAGCTTATGCGAAAAAGCGATCGGCTGGGTCGGCTGGTAACCTTGTGATAAGCCGATGGCCATTACTCCTTGTACAGATTCATAAAGTACAACCAGTACGAAAACAACTCCGGCAATCCAGCGCACGGCTGGAGCTTTGTAGAGTTTAGAAAAATCGAAGCGTTGCTCCAGAACTTCTACATCGCGACCGTCCAAATCTTTGCGGCCGCGCAGTACGTCCTTCATGATGTTGGCGATGATAACCAACGTTACCACCAGCACAATCAGAACTACCACTAATACAATCAGCAGAATATCAACGTATTGGCCAGCTCCTGCAGTTGCATCAGCACCGCCACCGTCGGTTTTACCATCAACTTTGGATTGGTTATCAGTTGTAACTCCTCCCGCAGTTTGAGCACTTCCTTTACCTTCTTCTGAAGTGATGTAAGAAACGATTGAGGTAATCTCGGCGTCAGAAAGCTGGAAGCTAGGCATTTGCTGCTTCTGGTACTGATTGAACAGCTTTACCGCATATTCATCGCCGCTGGCTACTACTTTGCTGGAGTTCTTTACCCAAGGCAGAATCCATGACATTGGTCGGCGTTTCGTGATACCACCTAAGGCAGGGCCTACTACCACTTCGTTTACAGCGTGGCATTGGGCACAGTTACCTTTAAATAAGGCATCGCCAGCTGAGATTGCAGCGGCATCACCAGTGGTAGCACCAGCAGCGGCAGCCGGAGCGGCGGCAGCAGTAGCGCCTGGGGTAACACCTTCTTTGCTTACGGCAGGAGCCGCGCCTACTTGTTGCGCTGATGTATTACCAACGGCGGCAAAAGTTAGAAAGAGAGCAAAAAAGAGGTGAGATAGAGGACGAAGTCGGATGCTATTCATAGCACAAAGTGACTGGGAAAAAGAAACGCAGGGGTGCTTCAAGGCCACAAATGTAGGTCGGGAATCGCAGGAAACAAAAGCGGCTTTTCTAATTTTTGCCAAAGCTCAACTTGATTAAAGCCTTCAAAAACCCACTCCATCTGTGCCTTATTATATATATAGACAGTGAAGTGGAACTTGTAAAAGTCCAAACTCCATTTCAAAACCTGTCAAGCAATGTTCTTGGCCTTCAAGGTTCCAACTGCTTCTAAGCTCCAAAGGTTTTGCTTTTTAACTGGTAAATGTCGTACTGACTCATTTGAGCTTATGAAGCCCTAAGTGTATACTTCAAAGCTTGGGCAGACCACTTACAAAAGCAAATTATTTAGCGAGAATCAGTGCAGATTCTCTGTGGTTTAGCTACCTTTGCGAGCTCATTTTATTTCAACCATTTATTTCAACCCCGTCGTAATGGAAGTAAGAAATTACGAGACGGTCTTCATTTTGACTCCCGTTCTGAACGAGAGCCAAGTGCAAGAGACGGTCGAGAAGTTCTCGCAGGTGCTTAAGGAAAATAGCGCCGACATCATCAACACTGAAGCTTGGGGCCTAAAGAAATTGGCTTACCCGATTCAGAAAAAATCTACTGGTTACTATTTCCTCGTGGAGTTCACGGGTGCCGGTAACATTGTAGATACGCTTGAGTTGGCCTTCCGCCGCGACGAGCGTGTAATTCGGTTCTTGACCACTGTACTGGACAAGCACGCTGTATCATACAATCAGCGTCGTCGCAACGGTGAAATGAACCAGCAGAAAACCAAAAAAGAATCGGAAGCCGTAGCCCAATAAAACCATGAGCCTAGCCAACGAGAAAATCCACAAGCAGGATACCCGTACCAAATACTGCCGCTTCAAAAAGGCTGGCATTAAGTACGTGGATTACAAAGATCCGAACTTCCTGCTGAAATTTGTAAACGAGCAGGGCCGCATTCTGCCCCGTCGTATTACCGGCACAAGCCTGAAATTCCAGCGCAAAGTAGCTCAAGCCGTGGCCAAAGCCCGTCACTTGGCACTGATGCCCTACGTAACCGATTCGCTGAAGTAACCTGTCAACCGTAGTACTGAGATGGAAGTAATTCTGAAAGACGACGTAAAGAACCTGGGCTACAAGAACGATATCGTAACTGTAAAGCCTGGCTACGGTCGCAACTACCTGCTCCCGCAGGGTCTGGCTATTCTGGCCGACAAGTCAAACAAAAAGATTGTAGCTGAAAACGTACGCCAAGCGGCGCACAAAGCTGAAAAAATCAAAACCGACGCTCAGGCAGTCGCCAACCAGATTGGTGATGTGGCCCTCGACATCCGCGCTAAAGTGGGTGAAAGCGGCAAGATTTTCGGCCGTGTAACTACGCTGCAACTCGCCGAGGCTCTGAAGGCCAAAGGCATTGATGTGGATCGCAAGCGCATTTCTTTTGATCAGGACCCAACGGCAGCTGGTGAGTACACCGCTACCATCAACCTGCACAAGGAAGTGAAGCACCAGATTCGCTTCAACGTAGTAGCTGAGTAAGCTGCTTACCAAGATAAGAAAAGCCTGATCACAACAGTGGTCAGGCTTTTTTGTTAGCTTGTAACAAGCTGATGTATTGGCACTTGCAAAAGCCAGCCAGACTTCCTTGCTCATAGCAGCCTTATGGCCTTACTACCGCTGATTTTTGGCCGAACGGCCGGAGTTGAGTAGGTTGCTTGTTCCTTAGCCGGTTTTTTGACCGTATCTGTTTCTAATGTTTCGTACCGAACTGTCTCTTACGCCTCATCCCAATCAACTGCCTTTAAGTGCGCGGGTGATCACCGTGGGCTCTTGTTTTTCAGATGTCATTGGCAATCGTCTGGCGGCCGCGAAAGTCCATACCCTGGTCAATCCGTTTGGAACGGTTTTCAATCCGCTATCCGCTTGCAAGCTGATTCGGGCGGCCGCAGGGGAAGAAATGGACTGGCAGCAACACCTTGTAGAAGCACGTGGACGCTGGCAAAGCTATGATTTGCACGCAACCGTCGGTGCAGATTCACCAGTTGCGCTTCTTCAGCACATACAGCAAGTAGTGCTGCAAACTAGCAATTTTATACAATCATCTGATTTACTGATACTTACCCTAGGAACTGCGTACGCTTACCGCTTGCGTGAAACACAAGAGATCGTAAGCAATTGCCATAAGGTACCTGCCGACCGATTTGATAAGGAACTACTAACGGCTGATGAGATTGTAGCAGCGGTTGCCGAGACGCACGCTTACCTGCGGCTTCGCAATCCGAAGCTCCGCATCCTACTGACCGTGAGCCCCGTACGGCACCTGAAAGACACCTTGCCCCTGAATGCCGTAAGCAAATCAGTGCTGCGCGTTGCTTGCCATTACCTCAGCGAGCTGCTGCCCGACGTGTCGTATTTTCCGGCTTACGAGCTGCTTTTGGATGATTTGCGGGATTATCGCTTCTACGCGGATGACATGCTTCATCCATCGTCGGTGGCGGAGGATTATATCTGGGAACGGTTCACGCGCACTTACTTCGACGGTGCATTTGGCCGCTTCAAAAAAGAGTGGGAAAGTATTCAACAAGCCTTGGCACATCGGCCACTGTATCCGGCCGCACCCGAACACCGCCAATTCTTGGAAAGTACGCTCGCCCGCCTTCAAAAGCTTGCTGCACAAGTCGATCTACGGGCTGAGATCCGGGAAGTACAGAAGCAAATAGCGGCCCTTCCGCTGCCTGCTAAGCCGTTGTCGGAACCGGAGCCGGAATTTGATGACGAGGAACGCATTGACGTGGGCCAGATTGACGACACGCCACATGTCTTGCCTGCAGTATCAGAAGCAACTCCTGTAGCGGCACTTTCAGAAGTCGAGCCCGAGGAGGAAGAGGAGGAATACGAAGTACATGAACCACACTCGTTTATTTCTACTCCTGAACCCCAGCTTGCTCCGTTTGCAAAGAAAAAGCGGCGGTCGCGTGGGGGAGCCAAACGCACTGCACGCAAACGCGCAGCACAAGAAGCAGCCCTTCTGCTCGAACAAAGTGTCGATTCATCTTCGGTGGCAATCCCACAGAACGAAGAACCAGAAACCCTTGATATACAAACGGATACAAATCAGCTTCCTCATATTGAGTTAGGTCACGACCAGCTACCAGCGGAAGTTTCTCATGCTGATGCTCTAGAGTCAGCACCCGAGGTAGCATCGCCAGTTGAGGCGTCGGACGCTGAGTTGATCACTTCCGTGCCGGTACCTGCGCGACCAACGCGCAGCAGAGGCGGACGCACGGCTACTACCGGCCGATCTGCAGTGCGCAAATCAGCTACTAAAGCTCCCAAACCGGCCGCAGCCAAAAAGCCTGCTCGCACGGGAAGAAGTAAGACGGGGGCTGCCGAAGCAGCTCTGAGCGCACTTTTAGCCGGTTTGGCTCCCGAAACTCCTGCACCCGTCGCGCCTTCTACCCCACTAGTAGCTCCACCGGAACTTCCTGCTAGTACTTCGCCTGTGCCCGAAGAAGCATTGCCCAAAGCTGCATCTCCAAAACCGGCGCCGAAACGCCGAAGTCGGCCGCCTCGCAAGAAACCTGCAGCAGACGAAAATCCTGAGAAATCGTAAAACAAAACCCGGCCGGTAACGCCGGGTTTTGTTTTCAATACCTGCCCGTTCCTATGTCAATCCTAGCATCCGCTCACTCCAATCGGTTGGCCCACGAAAGCAGCCCTTACTTGTTGCAACATGCCCACAACCCAGTTGATTGGTATCCGTGGGGCACCGAGGCGCTGCAAAGAGCCCAGAACGAACAAAAACCGATTCTGGTAAGCATCGGCTATGCCGCCTGCCATTGGTGCCATGTCATGGAGCGCGAATCGTTTGAGAACGAGCGGATTGCGGAAGTCATGAACCAACACTACATCTGCATTAAAGTCGATCGGGAAGAGCGGCCCGATGTCGATCAGGTGTATATGGATGCGCTACAGGCGATGGGAGTACAAGGTGGGTGGCCGCTGAATGTGTTTTTGACCCCTGAAGCCAAACCTTTTTACGGGGGCACGTACTTTTCGCCCCGCAATTGGGTGCAGCTTCTGCAAAGCATCGCCCAAGCCTATCAGGGAGAACACCGTACTGAGCTGGAGCAATCGGCAGAGCAATTCGCAAAGGTGCTGCGTACCAGTGAGCTTGAAAAATATAGCCTTGGAGCGGCTGGAACGAAGCTTACTAGCGAGCAATTTGATCAACTCCTCCATAATCTAGCGGTCCGCTTCGACCGCGAACTTGGTGGCATGAACCGGGCGCCTAAGTTTCCAATGCCTAGCATCTGGCGCTTTTTGCTCCGAGCCTACACCCTCACCAACAATCAGGATATCCTTGATCAAACGCTGCTAACGCTACGCGAAATGGCTTGGGGTGGTATTTACGACCAAGTTGGCGGCGGATTTGCCCGCTATTCTGTTGACGCCGAATGGCTGGCGCCGCATTTCGAGAAAATGCTTTATGACAACGGTCAGCTTATCAGCTTGTACTCAGAGGCTTACCAAGTATCTGGTAATGAGGAATTTAAAACAGTAGTATATGATTCTATCCAATTTGTAAAGCGCGAGCTTCTGCATTCGGAAGGCGGCTTTTATTCGTCGTTGGATGCGGATAGCGAAGGCGAAGAGGGCAAGTTTTACGTGTTCACGAAAGACGAGCTGCGCGAAATTCTGGGCGACGAAGAGCCTCTATTTTCAGATTACTACAACTGCACAGCCGTCGGCAATTGGGAGCATGGGCGCAACATCCTGCATCGCCGAGCTTCCGACACGGCATTTGCTAAGGAGCATGAGCTTACGCCCGGCGTAGTAGCAGAGTTGGTGCAGGGCTGGAAACAGAAAATTATGCGTGCCCGTGACCAACGCATTCGGCCGGGGTTGGACGACAAAATTCTGACCGGTTGGAATGCCTTGATGTTGAGTGGTTTGGTCGATGCTTACCGCGCATTCGACGAGCCCGAATTTCTACAATTGGCTCTGCAAAACGCCGCGTTTCTCCAGCGCAATCTTCGCGAAGGGCCGCGTTTGTTCCGCAACTACAAGAACGGCCGCGCCACGATTTCGGGCTTTTTGGAAGATTATGCACTGGTCATTCAGGCATATATCGGCTTGTATGAGGTCACTTTTGATGCGCAATGGCTACAAGAAGCTGACACCCTAATGCAGTATGTGCTCGATCACTTTTTCGATCCTGTGGAAGCTCAGTTCTTCTACACCGATGATTCGGGCGAAAAACTTATTGCCCGTAAAAAGGAGCTATTTGACAATGTAATTCCTGGGTCCAATTCCTTGATGACCAATAACTTGCATCGCCTCGGGTTACACATGGAGAAGTCTAGCTATACCGAGTTGGCCGCAACTATGCTTGCGCACGTGCAGGACTTGGTCATGAAAGAGCCTCAGCATCTTACCAACTGGGCTAGTCTGGCCACTATGTTGCTGCAACCCACAGCCGAAATCGCTATTGTAGGGCCGGAAGCGGAAACGAGACGCCATGAACTAAGCCGGCATTTCCTGCCCAATACTGTACTAGCCGGAACTACTACAACTAGTGAGTTGCCCTTGCTTCGGCACCGAACGGCTCAGGGCAATCAGACTACGCTTTATGTCTGTTTCAACCGTGCTTGCCAACAGCCTGTACACACCACAGAAGAGGCTTTAAATCAACTAACTAGCATTCGAAAGCTTTAAGCATATTGCTTGAAAAGGGGTTCAAGCGGCTGTTTCAACACTTGTTGAAGCATGCGAAAGTCGATAGCGTATTGGCGCTATATAGATTTCTGCGCTACAAATTCGGCGTACCTTTGCCGTCCCTTTAGCCTTGCCCTGACCGTTGAGCCTCACCTTCGATTTTGCTTTGCCGGAGCCGACTGCGGCCGATCGCGTTACGCTGTTTGCGGACGTGATTCTGCCTTTGCCGCTGCCCAAGCTTTACACCTACCGCGTGCCTTTTGAGCTGAACGATCAGGTTGTGATTGGCGGGCGGGTTATTGTGCAGTTTGGGGCCAAAAAGACCCTTAGCTGCATCGTGGCGGCCGTGCACGAAACGCCGCCGAAGCTCTATCAGGCCAAATACATTCTGGAATTCATTGACGACGCGCCCGTCGTGACGCAGCCTCAGCTGAAGCTATTTCGCTGGATGGCAGACTATTACATGTGCACACTGGGCGAGGTGATCAACGCGGCGCTGCCAGCGGCCCTGAAGCTTAGCTCGGAGTCTCGCATTCAGTTGCACCCTGCGTTTTCAGCGGAAGAAAATCCTTATCCGCTTTCCGAGCAGGAGCAAAAGTTGGTAGAAGTGCTGAGTCTGGAAGAAGGCAAATCTCTGACTTTCACCGACGTAGGTGAAATACTGGCGATTAACAGCTTTCATAAGGTCATTAAGTCGCTGATGCAGAAAGATGTGATCTTTTTGTTTGAGCATTTATCCGACAAGTATTCGCCAAAAGTGGTGAAGAAGGTTCGGCTGGCACATCACTTTGTGGAAGAAGCCGCCTTAGAAGAGCTTTTCGCTAAGCTGGCTACCAAACCCAAGCAGCTCGACGTGCTGATGCGCTACTTGCAGCGCGTACCGGTGTACCAGGATGTGCATGCCAATCACCGCGGTCTGGAAAAAGCTTCGCTTACCAGCAGCCCGCACCTCTCTCCTTCTGCGGTTAATACGCTGATCAAAAACGGCGTTTTGGAGCAGTTTGATGTGATTGTCTCCCGCTTCCCGCTCGACGATGAGCCCGAAGCGAAGATCAATTTCACGCTGAGCGAAGCCCAAACTGCGGCTCGCGACTCGGTGTTAAACCTGTTTGGGGACAAGGATATTGTGCTGCTGCACGGCGTTACGGGCGCGGGCAAAACCGAAATCTATATCGACCTGATTCGCAAGGCTTTAGATGGCGGCGGACAAGTACTGTATCTCCTACCCGAAATTGCACTAACGGCCCAGATCGTAACGCGTTTGATGCGCGTATTCGGGACGCGCTTAGGCGTGTATCACTCCAAATTCTCGGATAACGAGCGGGTTGAGGTCTGGAACGGCGTGCTTTCCGGGCGCTTTCAGGTAGTAGTGGGCGTGCGTTCAGCGGTATTTTTGCCTTTCGATAACCTGTCGCTCATCATTGTGGATGAGGAGCACGAGAGCAGCTACAAGCAATACGAGCCGGCCCCACGCTACAACGCTCGCGAAGTAGCCCTCATGATGGCTAACTTTCAAGGTGCCAAAACGTTACTGGGCTCTGCTACGCCTTCGGTTGAAACCTACTACCAGACGCGCGCGGGCCGGTGGGGGTTGGTAACGCTCACCAAGCGCTTTGGCGAAGCCGGCTTGCCCGAGATTGAGTTGGTGGATACGCGCAAGCAGCGCGAAGCCAAGAAGATGCACAATCACTTCACGCCGGAGTTGCTGAGCGAGATTGAGCGGAAGCTGGCTTTAAAGGAGCAAGTCATTCTGTTTCAGAACCGTAGGGGTTACTCGCCTTTTATTTCGTGCCTTGATTGCGGCTGGATTCCGAAGTGCAAGAACTGCGCTGTTTCGCTAAGCTACCACAAGCACGCCCACGAGCTGCGGTGCCACTACTGCGGCTACCACGACCGCATGCCCGTCGAGTGCCCGGCCTGTGGCTCGCGCAACCTGAAAACGGTGGGCTTCGGCACGGAAAAGATTGAAGATGACCTGAAAGTAATGCTGCCCGCAGCCAACGTGCAGCGCATGGACCTCGACACGACGCGCGCCAAAAACTCCTATCAGCAGATTATTGCGGATTTTGAGAATCAAGCGACAAATGTGTTGGTCGGAACGCAGATGGTGACCAAAGGCCTCGACTTTGCCAACGTGAGTTTGGTGGGCATCATCAACGCCGATAGCATCATTCATTATCCCGATTTCCGGGCGCACGAGCGGGCTTTCCAGATGTTTGTGCAGGTGAGCGGGCGGGCGGGCCGTAAGGGCAAAAAGGGCAAAGTGATCATCCAGACGGCCGATCCGCAGCAGGTAATTTTCGATAAGGTAATCCGCAACGACTACCTGGAATTCTACGAGTACGAAATCACGCAGCGCCGCGAATACAGCTTTCCGCCTTTTATGCGCGTGATTCGTCTCACGGTGAAGCACGTAGATCAGCCGGTGGCCGAACAAGCCGCGATTTTGCTTACCCAGGAGCTAGTGGCTCGACTAGGTCGCGAGGCCGTGCTGGGCCCGGAGGCGCCTTATATCTTTCGAATCCGAAATTTCTATTTGCAGGAAATCACCGTTAAGCTCGATCGGGAGCACACGGTGCTGAAGCACGCCAAAAGCCAGATTCAGGAAGCTATCAATGTGGTGAAAGACCAGAAAGACTTTAAGCAAGCCCGTATCGTGGCCGACGTTGACCCTATGTAAGTATCTTACAATCAAGTATTTACGCCAAATACCAAACAAAAGGGCCCGCCTGATAAATCAGGCGGGCCCTTTTGTTTGGTTAAAGCTGGCTTATACTTCGTCGAGCAAGCCTAGGATGATCAGCACGATACCGATGATGGCGATGATGCCGCCTAACACGCCGAAGATGCCACTGATGCCGGTAAAGAGCGACAACAGCAAGCCAATCAGCAACAGGATGATACCCGTCCGGATGTTATGGTTCAGTGCGTTAGCATCATCCGCCGAAGCTACTTCCGAGTGCTTCTTCAGCTGCATCTTGCTCATCATTTTGTCCGCTTTCTTCACAGCTTTCTGCACGAGCGCCTTTTGCACCAAGTTCAGCTTGGGAGCAGCAGTCTGCGACTTAGCCAGGGCAGCTGCTTTGGCTACCGGAGCCATCTTGGCCGGGGCAGGAGCGGCGGCTACTGCGGGCGCTGGCTCAGGTGCCGCTACGGCTGCTTCTTCGGCGGCCACTGGGGTCTCAGGCTGATTGGCAGGCGTAGCAGCTACTGCGCGCGCGGTCGTGGTACCGTGGTACGACGAGGTCTTGGGCAGCATGGCATACTCGGCGCGATTACAGCTGCTGAGCGCAATGGCGCAGGCAGCTACAGCAGTAAGCTTGTTGAGGAGTCCGGACAAGTGTTTCATGGAAAAGGAAGGGTTAGGTGAAAGAATTGGGAACGAATTTCTGTACGAACGACAGCGGCAAAAGTCGAAGAAAATTGAAAAAAGAGGCTTTCGGACCGAATTATAAGCAATAATTGCCTTTGTATACAGTTTTTCCTATTCCTAATATCAACCAGAAAGCGTTCTCCGCACCCAAACCGAACGCATCACTTACCACGAATGTTAGATCGAATAAGATCATCCTGCTCGTTGCTAATGGCTTTTTTACCAGTGTTTTTGCTACGCGCCTTTCTGCCCGGCGTGCTGTTGTTTTCGGCTTGCACCCAGCCGCCTTCCGAGAGTTCCTCAGTATCTTTTGCCGACCAGCGTGTGCGTGTGGCCGCCGATTCTGTGGGTTACTCGTACCACACGGCTGCCGACCCCAACGGCATCGGCAAGTATTATTACGGCCGCCAGATTGCGCACGTCATGGGCCACGAAGGTGCCGATTGGCTGGAGCGGGCCGACCGCCAACAGGAAGAAGGCACTGACCTTTTGCTGCACGAACTGCATCTAAAACCCACCGACGTAGTCGCTGACATCGGGGCGGGCACGGGCTACTTCTCTTTCAGAATCAGCCAGTTAGTACCTCAAGGCAAAGTACTAGCCGTGGACATTCAGCCCGAGATGATCACGGCCCTGCAACAGACTGCCGCTCGTACCAAAGTCAGCAACGTGCAGCCGGTACTGAGCACCGTGCAAAATCCCAATTTGCCCGATAACGGCGTCGATCTGGTGCTCATCGTGGATGCTTACCACGAGTTTGATCACCCGCGGGAGATGATGCAGGCCATTCGCAAATCGCTCACCCCAACGGGGCGCGTAGCGTTGGTGGAGTACCGTGCTGAGGACTCGGAAGTGCCCATCAAGCGCGTACACAAAATGAGCGTGGCCCAGGCACGGAAAGAGTTGGAAGCTGTTGGGCTAAAGTTCGAACAGAGCGTGGAAACGCTGCCCCAGCAACACCTGATGTTTTTTGGCAAAGGCCGCTAAACCTATAGCAGCCACCAGCTTTCGAAGCTCCTCTTTCGGCTGAAAGAGGAGCTTTTTGCATTTCAGATGCCCTCCGCAGCAGGCCATGAGGCCAAGCGCGCGGCTCGCCGTACCTTTGCAGCTATGTATGTTTTCCCCGATCCGCGTCAGCTTTCCATCCACGATTACACGTATCAGCTCCCCGCCGAGCGCATCGCTCCAGAGCCCCTCCCCGACCGCGACCAATCGAAGTTGTTGGTGTACCGCACAGGCCAAATTACCGATCGTAGTTTCCAAGATTTGCCCAGCGAACTGCCTCCCGATGCCCTGCTTGTGTTCAACGATACCAAAGTCGTTCGGGCGCGGCTGTTTGCGCATAAGCCTACTGGCGGCGTGGTGGAGCTGTTTTGCTTAGAGCCCGTTGCGCCGCACCGCGCCATTGAGCCAGCCATGCAACAGACGGGTAGCTGCGTCTGGAAGTGCCTCGTAGGCAACGGCAAACGCTGGAAAACCGGGCCGGTCTTGCTGGAGTTTGAAGCCAATGGCCAGCCCGCCACGCTTACTGCCGAGCGCCAAGCGGCAGTAGAAGGCTACTCCCTCATTCGTTTTAGCTGGACGCCCGCCGAACTTCCGTTTGCCGAAGTGTTGCGCCAGGCTGGTCATTTGCCGTTGCCGCCCTACCTCAACCGCACCGATACGGACGCCGATGCGATACGCTACCAGACTGTGTATGCAGCCCACGAAGGCGCCGTAGCCGCCCCCACGGCCGGCCTGCACTTTTCCGACAAGGTATTTGCCGATTTGGCGCAACGTGGCATCGACACGGCCCGCCTGACACTGCACGTCGGAGCCGGCACGTTTCAACCTGTGAAAGCGGATCGGATGGCCGAGCACCCCATGCACGCCGAGCCCATTACGGTCGAACGGCAAGTGTTGCTGCATTTGCTGGCACACGCACCCAAGCCAATTATTGCGGTAGGCACTACCAGCTTGCGTTCGCTGGAAAGCTTATATTGGCTTGGATCACAACTATTTTATAATCAAGGTATTACAAATAACGCGCTACAAGTACACCAATGGCAGCCTTACGAAAGCGGCCCGCAGCCCTCCGTTCAAGAAGCGCTCCAAGCCCTTTTGGCGTACCTCGACCGGGCGGGCACTGATGTGTTGCAGGCCTCTACCCAGCTGCTGATTGCGCCGGGATACCGCTTTCGGGTAGTGCAGGGCCTGATTACGAACTTTCACCAGCCTGAAAGCACGCTGTTACTGTTGGTAGCGGCCTTGGTGGGCCCCAACTGGCGCCAGCTCTACGACCACGCACTGGTCCACGATTATCGTTTTCTGAGCTACGGAGACAGCTCTTTGCTGTTGCCTTAAGCTTTGATGTTCGGCGCTTTAGCCGACTGTTGAGCTTCGCAATACAACTTATTTCTTCCGTAGCGTATAAGGGTGTGTTGTTGCAGAACAACTCAACTAATTAATCAGAAATCATGAAAAAAATAATCATGCTCCTCGCTGCAGTAGCTTTCTCAAGTGCTGCTTTTGCCCAGACTACTACTACTCAGACCAACTCGGCGACTGGTGCCAAAACTACTACCACCGTCCGCGATAACGGCACGGTGAAAACGGAATCCCGCACGGGCCGCACCAAAGCCGGCGAAGTAGTGCACGACACCAAAGTAGGCACCGAAGAAGCAGCCACCAAAACGGGCCACGTCGTGAAGAAAGGGGCCCAAAAGACAGGCCACGCCGTAAAGAAAGGCGCCAACGCCGTAAAAAAAGAAGCAAAGAAGCTGTAGTATCTTACCGCTTTCTGCTGCAAAAAAGCCCCGTCAGGATTCTGACGGGGCTTTTTTTATGTCCTAACGTCTACAGCTTTTACTGGCCAACCAAGAACACGGCGTTGCCAAACAGCAACTTGCCGCCTTGCCAGAAAGCCCGGAACAGGGGGTTGTCGCCCATGTACACAACTTGCCCACGACCAAGGCTTTGCGAGCCCAGCACAAAGGTGTCGGTCAGCTGCTTGCGGGCTAGCACGCCCGTGAATCCAGCCGCGTAGCTGTTCTTTTTCAGAACACCTACGTTCCAGCCGCCTTCGCCCAAAAAGCGATAGTTGAGCGGCTCGCGCAGCAGCGCAAAATACGTATCGCCGTAGCCAAAGGCCAACGGGTGCGTATTGTCGAGCTGTAAGCGGTACACACTGCCTTGCACCCGATCTTCGGCCCGGCTGCGGTCGGCGTCGCCGTAGCGACGAAGCAGCTTGTACGGATCGGTTTTTTTGGTTGCAGCCGAGTCCGCAGGTTTCGTTTTGAGTAGGAAATCCTTTTTGTTGGCCAGAAAGCGTGAAGCGCCTTCCAGTGCGATTAGCTTGCCGCCGCCGCGCACCCACGCCTTCAGGGTTTCAAGATTGCGTTCGGGATAAATGTCGGAGTAGTCGCCATCGGGCAGAATCAGCACGTCGAATTTTTGCAGCGGCACCGTGCTCAGATAATCGGAGCCCAGCACCGTGATCGGGTAGCCAATCTGCTGCTCGAAAAAGTGCCATACTTCGCCAAATGCCGTCGGATCGACGCCTTGCCCGCTCACCACGGCTACGTTGGGCTGCTTGACAAAGTGTACCGAGCCCGAGCCCAAATCGCCGCCCGTGGTAGAAAAGCCCGATTTTATGGCCTGTACCACTACGCCCGCCGAATCGGCCTGGGCACGAACCAACTGATCGAAACGAGCGCCCAGGCTTTCGTTGCCGGTACGCGTAATAATCAGGGTACCAGGCATATACTTTTGCCCTTCCGACTCAAATGCTTCTTCCGCCACCCGGACTTTTACCTTTTGCGACAGCAGATGCCCCAGGAAGCGCACGTCCTGCAAGCCATTCCAGCGGGCCAGGTAAGCATACGGCTTGTCGCTGCTGGCGCCGCTGCCTTTCACCGTAGCAGCGGAAGGCGCTTTGCCCGAAGCGTCCAGCTTATCGCGTAACGCATAGGCTTTTAGGCCAAAGGCATAGGGCAGCGACCACGCCGTGATGTCGTAAGTAAGCGAGTCTTCAAGGGCCGCCCGAGGCTCAAACAGCACCTTCACCAGTGTCGATTTGGGTTGGTACATGCTCACCACCACGTCGCGCGGCTCGATCTGCACGCTTTCGGTTTTGCCCGATGTGTAATTGAAACCACGGGTTTTCACACGTTTTGGCGCATACCCATATTTAATTTGCTGTCTGTCAAGGTATTGCGTCAAGGCCTTAACTTGCCCCGGATCGCTGGCGCCCGATAGCACAAATGATTTGTATTCGCCCTGAGGCTTGGTGCGCGCCTGCTCGTAGTACTTCTGGAACTCCCGGATAATCTCGTCGCGGTGCTCGACCGTAGCCTGAATGGTGGCGCGGCTGGCAGCGTGGTGGTGCGCAATGCGCTGGGCGAGCGTGAGCGTATCGCCGTCGTTGCGGGCGTACGCGATGCCGGCCGGGCCGCCACCGCCCTGCTCATAGGTCATGCCAATGGCTCCGTTGAAAGAAGGCCACGTGTCACCATAAGTCGGGGCAAACAGATCGTAGGTTTCGCGCGTGAAATAGAGCCAGTTGTTCTTGTCGAAAGCCTGACGGTTGTAGTCGCCAATTACATTCTGAAACTTGCGTTGAAAAGCCGTCAGGTCGGCGTGAAACGGTTTGGCCGCGGGCGAAAAGTAGTAGGAGTTGTTGGGCCCCATCTCGTGAAAATCCGCGTGCACCTGCGGCAGCCATTGGTTGTAGAGCACAATGCGCTGCTGGGTTTCTTGCTGCGTTTGCCAGGCCCAGTCACGGTTTAGGTCGAAGTAGTAGTGGTTGTAGCGCCCGCCGGGCCACGGCTCGTGGTGCTCCCAAGAATACGGCGAAGCATTCGGCATCTGGTTGTGCACCCGGTTGTACCACATCGCATACCGATCGCGGCCGTCGGGATTGACGCACGGATCGATAATAACGATGGCATTTTGCAGCCACTGCTGCATCTGCTGGTCTTGCGGGTTGGCCAAGTCGTAGAGCACCTGCATCACGGCCTCGGATGAAACCGACTCGTTGCCGTGCACATTGTAGCTCAGCCATACCACCGGCGGCTGTTGGCGCAGCGGCGAGCCACCTTCCAGGCCGGCTAGGCGCAGGTTGTTGCGCCGAATGTCCTCCAGATGCGTCATGTTGTCGGGGGTGGCAACCTGCACAATCTCCAACCGACGATTTTCGTAGGTCTGGCCGTAGCGCTGCAATTTCATGCGGCCAGGCGAATGCTGGACTACGTGGTCTACGTAGCGCAGCAAATCGGCATGCGTGGTAAAGCGGCTACCTAATTTGTAGCCCAAAAACTGATCGGGCGTTTGCAGCGCTCCCGCGTCGCTGGCCGCCGTATTCTGACCGTAAGAAGTGGAGGCCCAACACAGCATCAGCAACCCGACAAGCCAAAAGCTACCGGATGTCAGAACGCGACGAGAAGCCTGCCAGAAAGGAAATGGTTTCGTCATCAGAAGAAAGTAAAGGGTAAAGAAGACATTGTAAAAGCTGAAATAACGCAACGCTCGCCGCAATACCCGCACTACGCCGCATTAATTCTCACAAACGCCCTTTGCGGTGCACCAATCTATCCTCCAAATCAAACTGCTTTTGCTCCTATAAACCTTCCTAAATCACATCATGACCTGCGTCCACGAAAAAGCCCGTCGACAATACCGACGGGCTTTTTATAAAAGCCTATTAATCAATTACTTATGTTATTTGATTGGTTCTTTATCCTTTTCACGAATCTGGTAGAGTACGCTTTCCGCCACGCCGCGGCCAAACAACGAAATACCCGAATTGAAGACGCCCAAGGCCAGTGTGCCAGCGGCGACCCATTCGCCCGTGGGCGCACCTTTCTCTTTCAACCTAGTGGCCCACTGAATCAGGCAGGCACCGAAGCCAATCACTACCAAGCCGCTGGGGGCAAAAGCTAACCATTTGGTTTTGTGTGTCATAGGAATGTGGATTTAAGCTCAACAATGTATGGTACGCAGCAATAGAGAAGGTCGCCGAAGCCTTAGGCTTTCGCAAATGCGCACGCTTCCTCATCCTTTCCAATCGTACCTTTGCCACTTGGGGTTACGTTTTTGCCCGCCCATTCGACTTTTTTGCTGAGCCTCGCTGAAACTAAGCGACTCGCGCAATAATCATAACTAATTAATTATGAGCAACTTACATTACAAGGAGTTGTTGCAAATTGCTTTCTCAACGGAGGCTGAAGCGGCGTACTACCTCACCGACGCCGAAAAAGCAGCCTACATTACTTTTACCAAAGCGAGCGGCACGGAGCGGCCTTTCCGTTTTGAGCGAGTGCGCTTGGGTGTTGCGATGGCACTTATGAAGATGCTGGCCGACCTCGGCGACCACGAAGAAAGTCGCCATGTTCTCGATTTGCTGCACCGCGCGCTGGGTGCCCGTTCGGCTGCCGAGATCGACAACATCATCACGCGCGATGCCAAGCTGTTTGAGCGCCTTTTCACAAATCTTTACGTGAACGAAGATGGCGAGCAAGTGCTCCACCTTTTCGAGCGCACCCTCGACGCCGATACGCAACCTGCTATGGATGAAGTAATTGAGGATGCACTGGCGGTGGCCCAAGAGCTGGATTTTACGCGCGAGGAAGAAGACGAAGACTAGGCTAGCCCGGCCGCAACGCCAAGTTGCGGCCCAGAGCTTCAGAATGAAAGCTAAACCACTACCTTTTCGGCGTTTTCAGCCCTTGTTCACGCAAGCCTGACGCCCGGTTAGCCCGACCGCCGACCGTATCGGTTTACCTTTTATTCAGGGATATGACCCTCTTGTTTTTTGGCTTTGTACTGCTCATTCTGGGCTTCAACGCCGGCAAAATCTCTTACAACTTCGAGCGGTTTCGGGGTACGCTTCTGTTTGCCGGGCTTACCTTAATTGTATTAGGACTGGCCTTGAGCACTGTCGTACAGATAGATGCGGGCCAAGTGGGCGTCCAGACGCTCTTTGGAAAAGTACAGCCGCAGGTGTTGCCCAGCGGCCTTAACCTGATCAACCCGCTGACGGAAGTCACGCGTTTCGACACCCGCACCCAGAACTATACCATGTCGGCGCAGCATGGCGAGGGCCAGCAGTCCGGCGACGATGCCATCCGGGTGCTCTCGGCCGATGGGCTGGAGGTTGTCATCGACCTCACGGTGCTCTACCACGCTGTGCCCGACCGGACGCCGCAAATACTGGCCACCATCGGCGAAGATTATCAGGATAAAATCGTGCGGCCGATCACGCGCACCCGCATCCGCGACAACGCGGTGTACTACGATGCAGTAGCCCTGTACTCGACCCGCCGCGATGAATTTCAGACGCGCATTTACAATACCATCGAGAAGGATTTTCGCAAGAACGGGCTACAGCTCAACCAGTTGCTTATTCGTAACATTCAGCTGCCGGCATCGGTGAAGCGCAGCATCGAAAGCAAGATCTCCGCCGAACAGGACGCGCAGAAAATGCAGTTTGTGTTGCAGAAAGAGCGTCAGGAAGCCGACCGCAAGCGCATCGAGGCCCAAGGCATCGCCGATTACCAGAAGATCCTCAATGCGGAACTCAGCGACAAACTGCTGCAATACGAAATGATCAAAGCCAACAAAGAGATTGCCACCTCCCCCAACAGCAAAGTCATCATCATGGGAGGCGGACGTTCCACTCCGCAAGTGCTGCTCTCGGATAAATAATTGACTATCAACCATATATAAAAAAGGCCACCGCGATGCTCGCGGTGGCCTTTTTTTGTTGGTAAAATGGCCGGGCTTAGTAGCCTGGGTTTTGCTTCAGATTGGGGTTTACGTCCAATTCGCGCTGCGGAATCGGCAGCACCAATTGTGGCGAGTTATAGGGAAGCGTGCCAACGTTTTCCTTGTTGCGCTTTACGTCGTGGAGGCGGAAGCCCTCGAAGGCCAGCTCTCTGCGGCGCTCCAGCAGGATTTGCGGAAGCGTTACCGCAGTCAGCAGGGTAGCGCCGGCGCGAGCGCGAACCGTATTTACATCGGCCAGCGGCGTAGCACCTACGGGCGTCCCACCCGCGCGGAAGTTGCCTTCGGCGCGCACGAGGTACATTTCTGCCAAACGCATCACTTTAACGTTACCGTATTGCTGATCGAATTTCAGGGAGTAAGGCGCGTCGAAAAACTCGCCGCGCTCGTCCGTTGGTCCGTACAGGTCGAGGTGCGGTTGCAGCACCTCGATATCACCGCGCTGCGAGCCCGAGAAGTACGAGTTCAGGTTGTCGGTGGTGTTGTCCTGCGAGGTTACCTGCATTGCGAAAACGTCTTCCGAGGTGTTGGTCGTCGTGGTAAACTCATCGGCATAGGAGCTTACCAGCGAGTAACGTCCCGAAGCAATGACGCGGTTAGCAGCAGCGGCAGCATCGGCGAAGCGGCTTTGCTGCAAATACACGCGAGCCAGCATACCAGCGGCGGAAGCTTTGGTAGCAAAGAAGCCGTTGGAAGCCGGAATTTTAGCTTCGGCATCCTGAAAGTCCTTTATTACCTGAGCATAGACTTCGGCCACCGTATTGCGTGGCACCTGCACAGAAGCGTCAAGCTGCTTGGTTGGAGTCAGTACCAACGGCACACCTAGGTTAGACTGTGGACTGCCATCGTTCCAGTCTTTGCCAAACAAACGAACCAGCTCAAAGTGCATGGCTGCGCGCAGGAACTTGGCTTCGCCTTCTACGCGGTCTTTACGTGAAGCAGTAACCTTGTCAAGATTAGCCAACACGTTGTTGGCAATGTTGATGGTGTTGTAAGCATTGTTCCAAACGCCGGCCACAAACGAATTGTTGACCAACACCGATTTCTGGAAGAACTGACGCGGCTGCACGTACGTGCCCACAAAGTCAATTTCGCCGTTATCGGCCAGCAATTCCGAAATGAAGGGGATGTTGCCCACGTACAAATCATTGTCGCTGAGGCCGTCGTAAGCGCCTACCAATGCTGCTTCCACATCGGCGGATGTATTGAGGGCATTGGCAGCGTCTATGGAGTCCTTGGGGTTGATGTCCAGCTTTTTGTCGCAGCTGGCCAGCGGTACCGTTAGCAGCAGCGAGGCTACCGCTAGAGAATGAAATATCTTCTTCATGTTATCGATTCGAAGTAGAAAGTGTCAGAACACGTTGATTTCTGGCAAAAGTCCGACGGACTTTTAGAAACCAATGTTGACGCCAATCGTGTAAGTTTTGGCCTGCGGAGCCGAGTAGAAATCGTTTCCTTGCGAAATGTTGCCAGCCAGATAGTCGGCATTCACTTCGGGGTCCCAGCCTTTGTAATCCGTAAACGTCAGCAGGTTCACACCGCTCACGTAAATGCGAGTAGACTGGAGGTGCGCGGCCTTAACAAGCGAAGAAGGCAGATTGTAGCCCAGCGTCACGGTCTTGAGGCGAACGTAGGAGCCGTCAGAGATGTAACGCGACGATTCGCCTACCCCCGCCGTACCGTTGGGGTCAAAGAATACGGGCTTGGGCACGTTGGTGATATCACCAGGCTTCCGCCAACGCTTCAACTGATCCTTGGTCTGGTTGTCGTAGCCGTTGCTGGCGTTAGCCGACTGGAATTTGCCACCGCCATCGTAGATGTCGTTGCCGAATACACCTTGGAAGGTAAAGCTGAAGTCGATGCCCTTAAAGCCGAAGGTGTTGGTTACACCACCCGTCCACTTGGGGTTAGGGTTACCGATGATTACGCGCTGAGCGGCGTCGTAATCGTTGGTCTTGGTGCGGTCGAGGCTGCCATCGGCATTCGGGGTGTTCAGATAAAACAGGGCGTCACCGTTAGCAGGATCTACGCCGGCATATTCCTTACCGAAGAATACACCGATAGGCTGGCCTTCAACAGCACGGTTTAGGAAGCCGCCCTCAATCACCTGTCCTTGTAAGTTGGTGATTTTGTTGCGGTTAGTAGAAGCGTTGATGCTGGTATTCCAAGTGAAAGCACCTTCTAGGTTGCGCGTGTTCACTACGAATTCAGCGCCTTTGTTATTCAGGTTACCAACGTTGCGGAACTGACGCGTAAAACCGCTGGTAGCAGGCACGTTTACGAACAGGGCCAAATCTTTCGTTTTCTTCTGGTAGATATCTACCTCACCGCTGATGCGGCCACCCAAGAAGCCAAATTCCAGACCGGCGTCCGCCTGAGCAGTGGTTTCCCATTTCAGATCAGGGTTACCGATCTGCGTAGGAGCCTGACCGGGGACTCCGGCGTAGGCAGCTGGGCCATACAGGTTGCGCGACACAAAGTCACCGAAGTCTTGGTTACCCGTGATGCCGTAGCTGACGCGAGGCTTCAGGAAAGACAGGATAGTTTGGTCTTTCATAAAGTCTTCCTCCGTGATCACCCAACCTACTGAAGCAGCTGGGAAATAGCCATAGCGCTTGTTCACCCCAAAACGCGACGAACCATCGGCGCGGAAGCTTGCGCTAACCAAGTACTTGTTGGCAAAAGCATAGTTTACGCGGCCGAAGTAAGACAGCAAAGCGCTGCTTGTTTCGTTCGTAGAGCCGGCATTAATAATGGCCGCACCTGAGATCTTGGTGTAGGCATCGCTGGGAAACTGCTGACCCGATACGCTGCTTGTCTTAAGCTTACGCTCTTCGTAAGCCATACCACCAACGACTTCGAGCGAGTGATTCTCGGCGAAAGTCTTGCGGTAAGTGAGGTAGTTGTTGGTCGTATAGCGGCCGTTGATTACGCGACGGTTGAAAGCATCGCCGTTGTTGGGGCCGCTGTTGCGGTACGTGATCCGGCCATAATAGGCATCCTCATCCTGGTTCAACAGGTCGATTCCTAGTTCGCTGCGGAATGTCAAGCCAGGTACAAATTCGTATTGGGCAAATGCGTTGCCTAGGCTGCGGTACGTAGTAGCTACGTAGCTCTGGCCGATGTAGCTCAGGATCGGGTTGTAGTAAACCGGATAGTTGATGTTGGGCAAGCCGGTAGCCAGATCGAGAGCGCCGCTGGCTAGGCCAGTACGTGGGTCGATCAGCGGCGTGATGGGCGACAGCGCCACTATCTGAATAGGTGTGCTGAAAGCGTTGTCGTTCGAAATACGGTTGTTGCGCGTACGGCTCAAGCCAAAGTTCAAGCCCATGGTCAGGCGTTCAGTTGCCTTATGGTCGAGGTTTACCCGAGCACTGATCTTCTCAAACTTGTTGCCGATAATAATGCCTTTCTGGTCGCTGTAAAGACCAGACACGAAGTAGCGAGTCTTATCATTGCCACCGCTCGTGCTCAGGTCGTACTGGCTGAAGGGAGCACGCTGGAAAGCTTCTTTCTGCCAATCAACGTTGACAGCACCGGTTTTGTAGTCGTCGTTGCCAGCCGAGTAACGGCGTAGGCGAGCCTCAACGGTGTTAGCTAGGTACGAAGCGCTGCGGTTTGCACCGGCCTCACGGATGAGCTCTACGTATTCTTGGGCATTCAAGAAATCCTTGAGGTGGGTAGGCTCACTTAGGCCTGTTTGGTAGCCTAAAGTGAAGTTTGTTCCACCGGCCTTACCACGCTTGGTGGTAATCAGCACAACACCGTTAGATGCCCGCGAACCGTAAATAGCTGAGGCTGAGGCATCTTTCAGAATGCTGATGCTCTCAATATCGTTTGGGTTCAGGTCGGCAATCGGGTTGGTTGCAGCAGAAGTACCCGATTGGTTTTCCGAAATGATCGGAATGCCGTCTACAACGTACAGCGGCTGCGTGCCACCGCTCACGGAGCTTGTTCCGCGCACCCGCACTTTGATGCCTTGGCCCAGCTTGCCGCTGCTATTTTCGATAAAAACGCCGGCTGCTTTGCCCTGGATGGCTTGCTCGAAGCTCGGTACGGGTGCGTTCTGCACCTCACGTCCCGACACTTGCGTGATAGCACCCGTCAAGTCAGCTTTCGATTGGGTACCATAACCTACCACGACTGCTTCGCTGAGCAGTACGTCGTTGGTCTTTAAAGTAATGTCGACGGTCGAACGATTGCCGACCACAACGTTTTGGGTAGTGTACCCAATTGAGCTTACTACTAAGGTTGCATTAGGCTGAACAGTGAGCGAAAACTCGCCGCTAGCGTTGGTGCTGGCGCCGTTGGTAGTGCCTTTCTCCAGCACTGTTACCCCAGGCAGTCCAGAACCATCGGCTCCGGTTACGTGACCACTTACTGTCCTGGTCTGGGCCCACGCCGCTGTCGCCAGCAACAGGAACCACACAAGGGTGAGTAGAAATTTTTGTTTCATTAGAGGTTGACCCACTGGGCCGGTTAGAGTGAAAAATGCCGGACTGAGATTTTAATACAAAACAGAATGAATGTTTTGCATCCTGACCGGTAAAACAAGAGAGTGTCGGCCTAAAGCTGCAACTGGCCGACTACAAATTAAATTAAAAGCAGGTTTGATGGTTTAACCTAGCTAAATAAAATAAGATATAACTAAGGTTAAATAGGAGGTTTCACTAGTTACAAATAGTCGAAAAGCAGCCTTATGCAACAGAAAGGCACTTTTTCAACAACAATACTTTAGACAAAACAGGGAAATAATTTATTTCAAATCGAAGGCTCATCTGGCCGTAAAATCCAGTGCAAACGTTTCTTGAATAATCGCTTATAGCTATGCGCTGATGCTGAATTAGCTTGCATCCAAGCAAATCCGGCACGGTCAGCAACCGTGTAGCTGTAAATTCAAGGAGCGGTTTGCAGAGGGTTGAGCTACTTAAATAAGTGACTGCGCGGGCTCCATTTGTACTCAGCCCATGGCTTAATGGGATGCAACACGAACCCGATTGCATTCTCCCGCCGTAACTGCATACCTTTACCCTCACAGAACCTTCTGCGTCCAGCCGCTTTCAACAGCCTTTTTTCTGCAGTTCCTCTTATTTAATGGCTAATATTCAATACCTAACGACGCCCGCTGCTATTGAGCACGTTGCCGGAATTTTAGGCTCTAAACCGCGTTTAGGAGTTGATTTAGAGTTCGACGACATGCGCCACCGCTACGGGCGCAACTTGGCTTTAATTCAGATTTTCGACGGCACTGAAGTTTACCTTCTCGATCCTATTCCGCTTACCAACCCGGCCCACGAGCTGGAGCCAATTTGGGCTTTGTTGCGCAACCCGGCTATCGAGAAGGTATTTCACAGCTGCAAATCCGACATTCTGCTGCTCGATGAGCTATTCGGCGTGCATGTGCGCACCATTACCGATACCAGCGTGCAGTATACCTTACTGGGCGAATCGGACAACAACATTTCCCTGGGCCGCCTAATACAGAGCGAGTTAGGAATTGAAGTAGATAAGGGCGAACAGAAATCCAACTGGCTGAAGCGCCCGCTTACCGAAGCACAGAAGCTGTATGCAGCCAACGACGTGCTGTATTTGTTTGAGCTAGCCGACCGCCTCAGCGAAAAGCTAGCTGCCCTGGGCCGCACGCAGTGGGCCAACGAAGAAAATGCAGCGCTCGAAGACGTTCGTTATACTCGCGACGAACGCCCATACCTGCGGATTGCGGGCAAATACCGCATTCAGCCCAACGAGCTACCGTTGTTCCGCGATTTGTATCTGCTTCGCGATCAGTTGGCTAAGGAGCTGGACAGGCCGCCCTATATGGTTTTTGCCAACGACCGCTTGTCGGAGCTGGTGCGCGATACGCCCCGCAGCGCCAACGATTGGAAGGCCGCCCGCGGCTTGCACCCGGAGCTGAAGCGCATGCCCTACCTCGACCAACTGGCGGCGCTTTCGCCCGATAATTTCGTTGCGGTTCCCGAGCCCACCCCGCCTGCCGAGCAGCGCCGTTTTCCGTTCCGCCGACGCCTCAACGGCGACAAAGCGGCTCGGGCCGATGCCCGCGAGCAACTTCTGCTTACGCTGAAGACGCACATTACCAACGACATAAACGGCTACGTAGCCAACTTAGTGCTTTCCAACCGCTTGGTGGCCGATATCATCGAGTTGGGTGCCGAGCAAGTGTTGCGGCCGTGGCAGAAAACCATTCTGCGCGAAACCGCCGAGCGCCACAACCTAGATTATGGTTCGTTGGCAGATCCGTTTGTTTGAACCACGGCTTGGGGCCGAGGAGCCGGGTTTCACGGATCTTGCAGAAGATTCGGCTCATTCTATAAGCGCTTGATAACCATATATTTATAAAAAGCCCGCTGTATATGCAGCGGGCTTTTTTGCTGTTCAAGTCTTATCAAAGGACATGAGCGAAGAACCCAAAACGTCCACAAAATCCGTGAAATCCAACTCCCCCGCCCCAAGCCGCGGTTCAGGTAGAAAATTGTGCTTCTTCCGTAGAGCCAACCAACGCGGCAGTGCTGGCTTTGCCGGCTGAAACTACATGCTGAACGGCATCGAAATAGCCCGTACCGACAAATGCCTGGTGCTTTACGGCTTTGAAACCGTGCTTTTGCAGAGCAAACTCCCGTTCCTGAAGCTCGGAATAGCCCGCCATACCGCGGTCGCGGTAAGCCTGTGCCAACTCGAACATGCTCGTATTGAGCGCATGAAAGCCTGCCAACGTGATAAATTGAAATTTGTAGCCCATTGCGGCTAGCTCTTCCCGGAAGGTTTCCATTTGCTCTTTGCTCAGCTTTGACGCCCAATTGAAAGACGGTGAGCAATTGTAAGCCAGCAACTTACCGGGATATTTGGCGTGAATGCCTTCGGCAAATTCGCGTGCCTGCTGCAAATCGGGGTGCGACGTTTCCATCCAGATCAGGTCGGCGTAGGGTGCGTAAGCCAGCCCCCGCGCAATGCAGGCTTCGACGCCCGGCCGAACGCGGTAGAAACCTTCGCTGGTGCGGGTAGCGTCGATGACAAAAGGCAGATCGCGCTCGTCGATGTCCGAAGTCAGGAGGTCGGCGGCGTCGGCATCGGTGCGGGCTACGATGAGCGTGGGGACGTCCAGTACATCGGCAGCCAAGCGGGCCGCAATCAATTTATTTACAGCCTCTTGCGTAGGCACTAGCACTTTGCCGCCGAGGTGGCCGCATTTTTTGGCCGACGAAAGCTGATCTTCAAAATGCACGCCCGCGGCCCCGGCTTCGATCATCATTTTCATCAACTCAAACGCGTTGAGATTGCCTCCAAAGCCCGCTTCCGCATCGGCCACAATGGGCACCAACCAATGCACATTGCCGTCGCCGGTCAGGGTCTGGATCTGATCGGCGCGGAGCAGGGCGTTGTTGATGCGCCGCACCACGTTGGGTACGCTGTCCGAAGGATACAGGCTTTGATCTGGGTACATCTGGCCGGCGAGGTTGGCGTCGGCCGCTACCTGCCAGCCACTGAGGTAGATGGCGTTGAGGCCGGCCTGCACTTCCTGCACCGCCTGATTGCCGGTCAGGGCCCCTAACCCAGCCACATACGGCTCCGAATGCAGTAATCGCCACAGCCGCTCGGCTCCTTGGCGGGCCAGCGAATACTCAATCCTGACAGAGCCTTGCAGCTTCACTACGTCTTCGGGAGCGTATGGCCGCTCAATTCCAGACCAGCGTGGATTATGGGACCAGTCGTGCGCAATAGCGGCGATTCGTTCGTGCTTGTTCATGAGGAAATGAAGTTGAGGTTGATTTAGTTGTAAATCACAAATATTTCACAATCAATTATTTATATTAAATAACGTATCTAAATCAAAGACAATAGTCGACCGTTAGACATAAAGCCTGTCAGAAAAAAGCCGGAAAAACATGACCGGAAGATGCCTCCGAATGCGGCTTACCCTAGTTGCTCGTAGGCCGGCAGCGTCAGGAATTCCGTGAACTGCGGATTGACCACCAACTGGTCGAACAGCCGGGCGGCTTGCTCGTAATGGCCCATATCGTAGCGGGCCTCCCCTACCAGATCGCGGATTTTGTGCAGCTGACCGGGCACAAGCGAACGGTACAGCTCCACCGTTACGGGGCGGCCGTCGGCGAGCCTCGTATTAGGTGTATGAATCCATTGCCACACCTGCGCCCGCGAGATTTCGGCCGTTGCGGCGTCTTCCATCAGGTTGTAGATGGGTACGCAGCCGTTGCCGCCCAACCACGCTTCGAGGTACTGGATGGCCACATCAATGTTGAGCTTCAGGCCTTCTTCGGTGATGCGGCCTTCGGGTGCCCGCACCAGATCGGCAGCGGTTACATGCACGTCTTCGCGCTTGCGATCAATTTGGTTGGCGCTGGTCATCAGCTCATTAAACACGCCCAGCGCCACCGGCACCAACCCCGGATGTGCGACCCAGGTGCCGTCGTGGCCGTTTTGGGCCTCGCGCACCTTGTCCTGCCTGACTTTTTCCAGCGCGGCTTCGTTGGCTTCAGGGTTATCTTTGATGGGAATTTGAGCGGCCATGCCCCCGATGGCGTGCACGCCGCGGCGGTGGCAAGTCTGAATGACGAGCTGTGAGTAAGCCGCCATAAAGGGCACCGTCATGGTGACGTCGGCGCGGTTGGGCAAGCGAAACTCCGGCTTCGCACCAAGCCGCTTGATGTAGGAGAAAATATAATCCCAACGGCCGCAGTTCAGGCCCGCGGAATGTTCGCGCAGCTCATATAGGATCTCATTGAGTTCAAACGCCGCCGGCAACGTCTCGATTAGCACCGTGGCTTTGATTACGCATTTCGGCATTTTCAGCGACCACTGCGCGAAGCCAAACACGTCGTTCCAGAGCCGCGCTTCGAGGTGGCTCTCGATTTTGGGCAGGTAATAGTAAGGTCCGCTACCGCGAGCGCACAACTCGTGGGCGTTATGGAAAAAGTAAAGGCCAAAATCAAACAGCGAAGCGCTAATGGGCTCGCCATCCACAAGCACATGACGCTCAAGCAGATGCCAGCCACGCGGCCGCACCATCAGCACGGCGGTTTCGTCGTTGAGCTTATATTCTTTGGTGGGCGTGCTGAGCGAGATCGTGCGCCGGACAGCATCGCGCAGGTTGCGCTGCCCTTCGATCACATTGCTCCACGTGGGGCAGTTAGAATCCTCCAGATCGGCCATGAATACTTTGGCGCCCGAGTTCATCGCGTTGATGATCATCTTGCGGTCCGTAGGGCCCGTAATTTCTACCCGCCGGTCCAGCAAGTCTTTCGGCACGGGCGATACAGTCCATTCCTTATCTCGAATCAGCTGAGTTTCAGGCAGGAAATCAGGCAGCACGCCGGCTTCAAATTGCTGCTGCCGCAACGTACGCCGTGCCAACAGCTGCTTGCGCGTACCATCAAAACGTCGGTGCAGCTCGGCAATAAAAGCGAGCGCCGAGGGCGTCAGAATCTCCGCAAACTCGGAAGTGAACTCACCCAGCACTTTCACCCGATCAGGCGTAAGGTATTTGGGCTTTGGAACTAGCGTGTGGGGTTCGGCAAACTTCATAGCGCTGAGGGTTAGGGTGATAGAAGCTGTATAACCAAATATATAACAGCGAATATTTATTAACAAGCGAATTTTCGCTAATAATTATTAATCGCTGTTTCAACGTAGATTTGCAGGATTTTTTATCCGTCTTTCGTGTTGACTTGACGAAATCCTAGTTCTTTGTGGACTTCCTCATGCTTCGCCCTTTCTATTGCTGCATATGCTAAGTCACGGTCAGGTTGTCCGGTTAATATTTGGACTAAAACTGCGCGAACTGCGCCAGGAACGTGGTTTTACGCCGGCCGAGCTGGCTCGCGCCTGCGATGTTTCGGTTTCGTATCTCAACGAGATTGAGAAAGGAAAAAAATACCCCAAAGCCGATAAGATCCTGAGCCTCAGCAAGGTGCTGGGTGTGACGTATGATCAGCTTACCTCACTGACCCTAAGCCGTCGCCTAGCGCCTATCTCTGAATTGCTCCAGTCGGATTTGCTGAAGGAGTTTCCGCTGGAGATGTTTGGGCTCGACCCCACACGCATCGTGGAGCTGATTGCCGACGCGCCGGCCAAGATGAATGCCTTCATCAGCACCCTTTTTGAGATCGCCCGCAACTACGAAATGCGGCAGGAAAACTTCTTTCTGGCAGCGCTGCGCTCGTACCAGGAGATGTGCGACAACTATTTTGAGGAGCTGGAGCAGGACGTGCGCACCTTCACCGTCGAGCAAAACATCACGACCACTGCCCCTTTCGACACCACACAGTTGGAACGGGTGCTGGTAGAAAAGTACGGCTATAAGCTGGACCGCGAAACACTGGGGCAATACACCAATCTGGGGCGTTTGCGCTCGGTATACCAGCCCAAAACCAGATGCCTACTGCTCAGGCCGGGCCTTTCGGGTACGCAGCAAGCGTTTGTGTTGGGCCGCGAGGTGGCGTTTAACTACTTGAACCTCAAGGAGCGGCCTTATGTAAACGCCAACTTTCCCATTCGCTCCTTCGACGAAGTGCTCAATAACTTCAAGGCTTCCTATTTCGCCGGCGCGTTGCTGATGGAGGAAGAAACGCTGGTGCGGGACTTGCAGAAGTTTTTCGCCAACAAAAAATGGGCGCCCACGCAGCTGCTGGATTTGATTACTAAGTATGATGTGTCGCCGGAGATGTTTATGCAGCGCGTCACCAACCTGCTGCCGCGGCATTTTGGGTTGCAAAGCATGTTTTTTCTGCGTTTCGACCAAGCAACGGCCGCCAACGATTTCGTGCTGACCAAGGAGCTGCACATTTCACGCTTGCACAATCCGCACGGCAACGAACTCCACGAGCATTATTGCCGCCGCTGGATTTCGCTGCGCCTGATTCAGGAGCTGCGCCAACAGCCGGCTACTACCGGCCCCAACATTGCGCTGGGCGCCCAGCATTCGCGCTATTACGGCACCAATAACGAATACCTCTGCCTTACCCTGGCCCGCGCTCGCACCGCCACCGAACCAGCCGTAAGCGTGACTGTTGGCTTGCTGTGCGATGACGCTCTGCGTCAGAAGGTTAAGTTCATCAGTGATCCGGCCATTCCGCTGAAAGTAGTGAACGAAACCTGCGAGCGCTGCCCCATTCCCGACTGCGAAGTGCGCTCGGCGCCGCCTGTTGAAATAGAGCGCCAAGAGCGACAGTTGGAACTGGAAGAAGCTGTCGCGGCTTTGGTAAACGGCGATTAACGCCGCCAACCGCTTTTTTGCCGACTCAAATTTCAGGGAATGCCTCAAGTTTTGCGCCCCAAATCGTCTTCTGCTCGCCTGCGTCGCCGTGTTATCAAAGCGCTGTTGCTGGTGGTGCTGCTCGTGGGCGCGATTGCGCTGTATGGGGCATGGCGCGTGCTGTGGAAACCCAATGTAACGCCTTCTCCGTTCGGGCCGGCGTACCTGTACATCCGCACCGGCGCTTCGTTTGACGACGTCATGCAATCCATTGAGCGCCAAGACTTATTGCTTGAACCCGAAACATTTTTCTGGCTGGCGCAACAACGCGATTACCCGCAGCACGTTCGGCCGGGCCGTTATTTGCTGAACTTCGAAGAGAGCAATTCTGACTTAGTCAGTAAACTTCTGGCTGGTCAGCAGGATACCGTTGATTTTACGCTGGATGCGTTCAAATACAAGCCCCAACTGGCTCGCCAGATCGCACGACAACTCGAAACCGATTCGGGGAGCTTGCGCCAGCTGCTGCAAGACAATACCTTTCTACAGCAACGGTATCAGCTGGACACTACGACTATATTAACGCTCTTTCTACCAGGCGCTTACAAACTAGTCTGGAATACGTCGGCGCGGCAGTTTCTCGATTCGGCGGCGGCCATGCACCGGCGCTTCTGGACGCCTTTACGGCGCCAACGTGCCGACTCGCTGGGGCTTTCGCCTACTCAAGTGCATGTATTGGCCAGCATTGTGCAGCGCGAAACCGCCAAGCCCGAAGACAAACCGCTAATCGCGGGCGTGTACCTCAATCGGCTGCGCACGGGCATGCGTTTGCAAGCCGACCCAACGTTGCTTTGGGCCATCGGCAACTTCGGCGTGAAACGTGTGCTGAACAAGGACAAGCTGGTCGATTCGCCCTATAACACCTACAAAAACAAGGGATTACCGCCGGGGCCCATCACGTCGGCCAACCGCCAGAGCCTCGACGCGGTGCTTAAGCCAACGGCGCACAAATACTTTTTCTTCTGCGCCCGCCCCGACCACAGCGGCTTTTCCGACTTCGCCGAAACTTTCGCCATTCACAAGCAGAATGCGAGGAAATATCAGCACATGCTGGACAGTTTGAAGATCAAACGATAACACACAACATATTGATAATCAATATGTTGTGTGCTCAGAGCTGCAACAGCCGCAGTTGTAGCGAATCCTGCTTGGCGGCTCGCTGGATGGCGAGGGTTTCTTCGTAGCCTAAGCCCGTGAACTCGGAGTGCTCCAAAAAAAGCAAGGGCGAGGTTAAGATGGGCTCTGACCAAGCCGCGACCGGCTTTTGCTTGCGAAGGCCTTGGAAGTGCCGGATACCAGCGACGCGCCAATACGCATCGAGCAGCACGTAGCGGTAGCCGCGCTTGTACAGGGGCGCCACTTGCCGCTCATGCGTGATGACGATTACAGAGTCGGGCGCTACGTACGGGACAATCTGTTGGCCGACCGTGCTGACAAGTCCTTCGGCTTTATGTGCCTTCAGCCAAGCCGCCGCTTTTGGGTAATTGCTTGGTGTATAGGCATATACTTCGCGCTGAATACGAAAGAGGTTAAGCGCCACAGCTAGCAGAACAGCCACCAGTTTGATCACCAACCGCGTGCGAGTAAGACGCAATAAACATAGATACGCCAGCACGGCAAAGAGGCCGTACGCAAACAGCAGCCCCCGCGGCGCCTTCAACAGCAACGACATCCCGCCCAACAGGCAGTACGCCCACACGGCCAAGTAAACCAGCAGATTGGGGCGGCGCAGGCCCGTCCAGATCTCGCGCCCGAACACCAACGGGAAAAACACAATCCCGAGCAGCAACGGCAGCTCAAAGTCGATTAGGAACCAGAAGTAGTAGAGCAGGTCCAGCCGCACGTTGCCTGTACGCCCCGCCGCGTTGATGGCCGACGGGAACAGAACAGCATAATACGTTGCTGGCCAACGGTATATGGGTAGCCCAGCGGCCCAGCCCAGCAAACCCAGCACCAGGTAAGGCGAGGCCAGGATCAACAACAGCCGCCACAGGTTTTTCTGCCGCAACAGCAGCTTATCGTTGCACAGCAGCTCCAAAACCGCCAAAATCGGCAGCGTCAGCAGGAATTTATAGTTCACGCACAACCCGAGTGCCAGCCAGACGCCGGCTTTGAGCAACGCACTTTGCGAAGGCTCTGTAAATCGTTGATAGTAAGTACGCAGCAAGCCTACAAATACCAATAGACTCAGGGAGCCCATGGTAAAGTCGCGGGATGAAAAAGTGGGGAATACCGCCGTGCCCACAAGCAGCGCCATCAGGGCCAAATCGGGTCCTTGCAAGTCCAGTTCGCGCCCGATAAATGCTACCAGCCAGCCAACTGCCAGCACCGAAATCAGCACGTTGAGGTACTGGAACCAATGAAAATCGGGGTGCAGAGCCGCCACCGGCGCAAACACGATGAAAAATCCGGGGCTGGCGTGGTGAAACAAGTTCTGGAGTCGGCCTTGCGCTATCTCATGGACAATCTGCCAGTTACGCACCGAATCGTAGTCGGGCAACGATGCCTGCGGCAGCTTGTACAGGCGCACGACCATGACCAGGAGCAGCGCCGTCCAGAGCCAGAACAAGGAGTTTGTTGTTAGTTTGTCGTTTCCCGCGGCCTGCATTGCTATTTTGCCCGCTTGTAAGGCGTTGCGAAGTATAAAAAGAGCTGTCCCACTCACGCGTTGCAGAGCCGACGCGTGCTTCTTCCCTCCAAATATCCTGTATGCGAGTCGTTATTCAACGCGTCAGCGAAGCAAGTGTCACCGTTGAAGGCCGCATCACGGGCCATATTGGCCCGGGGCTGCTGGTTCTGGCCGGCTTTTCTCCCGACGACGACACCCGCTCCCTCGACTGGATTGCCCGCAAGCTGGTGCAACTCCGCATCTTCGGGGATGCGGAAGGCAAAATGAACCGCAGCGTGCAGGATGTGGGCGGCCAGGTGCTGGTAGTCAGCCAGTTTACGCTGCTGGCCGACGCCCGCAAGGGCAACCGCCCCAGCTACATCGGGGCTGCGCCGCCGCCGGTGGCCATTCCGCTCTATCAGCAGTTTGTGCAGATGCTGGAAACCTTGCTGGGTCAACCAGTACCGACCGGCGAGTTTGGCGCCGACATGAAGGTGAGCTTGCTCAACGACGGGCCCGTGACCATTGTACTGGACTCGCCATCAGCTTGAGATTTAGCATACAACATATTGATAATCAAGTATTTACCAATACAGGTTTTATGACCATCCAAGAAGCTCAACAGACTGTCGATCAGTGGATTACGACCACTGGAGTTCGTTATTTCAACGAGCTTACCAACATGGCTATTCTCACGGAAGAAGTGGGCGAAGTGGCGCGCATCATTTCCCGGCAGTACGGCGAGCAGTCGTTTAAGGCCTCTGACCGCGATCGGGTTCTGGGCGATGAGTTGGCCGACGTGCTGTTCGTGGTGATTTGTCTGGCCAACCAAACCGGAGTGGATCTGACGGAGGCGCTCGAACGCAACCTTGCCAAGAAAACCATCCGTGACGCCGACCGCCACCGCAACAACGACAAGCTCAAAAGCGCGGAAGGCTAAACCAGCCTCTACCCAGCTTAGGCGCTTATTTTTCGGCCACCACCAAGCGCCCGTCATGCCAGATTGGGACAAGGTTGTATTCGTTCAGCCGGACGCAAAATTCCATGTCTTGATTGGCTTCCAGACTGTTGAGGCGGCGGACGTGGGACGACTGGAGCAGATACCCCGCCAGATCGGGCTTTGCTTGTTGCCAGAGGTGGTGCGCCGCCAGCGTCGCGTCGCTGCTTGTTACGTCGAAGTCGGCTTGTAGCAATTCGGCCAGGGCACCGCCAAAAACGGTATCCTCCAGGTTAAATTTTCCCTTCCAGCCCGCGCACACGACCACAGCATCCTTTCCGGTGCGCCGCAAAAACGCCGCAACGGCTTCCAGATTCAGAAAAGCGCCCAGAATGACGGCATCAGCGCTGAGTGAGCGGTGAATGGCCGTGGTGCCATTGGTGGTGGTAATGGCCACGGCGCGCCCCCGCACTGCCACCACGCCGTCTAGATAGCCAAAGGGCGAGTTGCCCAAATCAAAGCCTTCCGCCTGCCGGCCGTCGCGCTCCGCAGCGGTGAGGTGGCCTTGCTCCAAGCCGAGGCGCCGGCAATCGTCCAGCTCGCTGACCGGCACAATGTGCGTCACGCCCGCCGCAAACGCCGTAACCATAGAAGAGGTAGCGCGCAGAATATCAACGACTACCGCTACGCGACCGCGCAAGTCATAGAGCGGCAATAGCTCCGGCGTGAAGCAAATATCAAGAGAAGGCATCTGGGGTATCAAGAGATGAGTCTATAAAAATGTCCGTCATCCGGAGCGTGAGCCAAAGACCTCTATTGCAGTGAATACTGCGTGTATAGAAGTCCTTCGCTCACGCTCCGGATGACGGACTTGGTACAACAGCTGCACCCTTATGATTTTGGTTATTCCGTGCCTTTTACAAAAGGCAGCTTGGTGACAGTGGCAGGCAGGTTTTTGCCGCGTACCTGCACAAAAATCTGGCTACCGGGTTGGCTGTACTCAGTTTTTACATAGCCTAAGCCTACGCCTTTGCTTAGGGAAGGCGATTGGGTGCCGGAAGTTACCTCGCCAATCGGCTCGCCGGCCTCGTTGACCAACGGATAATGGCTGCGTGGAATGCCGCCGGAGTCCATCAGAAAACCAACCAGTTTGCGGCTAACGCCCTGTTCCTTCTGCTGTTTGATGGCGGCCGAATTGGTAAATTCTTTGGTGAACTTCGTGATCCAGCCCAAGCCGCCTTCCAGCGGCGACGTGGTATCGTCGATGTCGTTGCCGTAGAGGCAATACCCCATTTCCAGACGCAAGGTGTCGCGGGCGCCCAAACCTATCGGCTTGATACCGAACTTTTTACCAGCCAGCATTACTTTATCCCACACCTCACGCGCCGATTTGTTGGGCACGTACAGCTCAAAGCCACCGGCACCAGTATAGCCTGTAGCTGAAATGATTACGTCTTCGGCACCGGCAAAGGTGCCTTGCACGAAGGAGTAATACGGAATGCTCTTCAGGTCAACATCGGTGAGGCTTTGAAGGGCGTCAATTGCTTTCGGGCCTTGCACCGCAAACAGGCTGATCTGGTCTGAAATGTTTTCCATTTCGGCACCTTGCGTGTTGTGTTGGCTGATCCAGTTCCAGTCCTTTTCAATGTTCGAGGCGTTGACGACCAGCAGGTAATCGTTTTCGGCCAGTCGGTACACCAACAAGTCGTCGACGATGCCGCCCTCGTTGTTGGGCAGACACGAATACTGGGCCTTGCCGTCGGTGAGCTTGCTGGCGTCGTTGCTGGTCACGCGCTGAATCAGGTCCAGCGCCTGCGGGCCGCGCACCCGAAACTCGCCCATGTGCGACACGTCAAAAATGCCTACCGCCCGGCGCACCGTGTGGTGCTCGTCGAGGTCGGAGGAATACCGCACGGGCATGTTATACCCCGCAAACGGCACCATTTTGGCGCCCAATTGCTGGTGCAAATCGTTGAGGGTAACAGTTTTGAGTTCTTCGGCCATGGGTGGGACTAAGGGTTGGTGAGAAATTATGGCCGGCCGCCGGGCAGTAGATCTCTACCTTTGCGCCTAGGTTTCGGTTTGTGACTGGCCATTCAAGAAGGGCGAAATTAGCCAATAAAACCGGGTGTGCGACGCCACCCTTTTTACGAATAAGCATTGCTTCCCGTGGACTAGATCTTTTGCCGGATCGTTTCGCCGGTTGCTCCGTATAGCTTCGTAGCTACTATGAACGAAGAGTTACAACAAGAATTTCGCACAGTATCGGTTAAGCATTTACTGTTCAAATCGAAGCTGCGCTCTTTCCTATATGGCGCCAACATTGACGAGGAGCCCATCCGCAGCCCGGAGATTTGCGCTTTCGGCCAATGGATTCATAATGAGGCACTTATAAAATACAGTCATTTGCCGGAAAGCCGCCAGCTCGATCGGGTGCACCGTGAAATTCATCGCGTGGCCAACCGCCTCATGGATCTGCGCTTGCAAGGCCAAACCGAGCAGGCCATTGATGGCTTGCTGGAAGTAGATGCACTGGCTGACCAACTGACGGATTTGTTGCGCCTGATGCAGCAAAAACTCGCGCAGGCGTAGTAACCCTTGTTGCGCCGCGCCGTTGTAGTTGCTGCATGAAGCTCAAGCTTTCTACCAAACTTTTTGCTGGCTTTTTAGCCATTTCGGTGCTGTTTACGGCGGTTGTGGCCATCAATTACCAGCTTTCGCGGCAGGTGCTGCGCAACTCGCAGCGGGTGGCGCAGTCGCAGAACGTGACGGCGGAAGCCACTACGCTCCTGCGCAGCATCGTCGATATGGAATCGGGCTTTCGGGGCTACCTGCTGATCGGCAACGAAGCGGTGCTGGTGCCTTATTACGAGGGCGAACGCACCCTGCTGACCAGCTTCAATCACTTGCGCAGCCTGCTCGACAAAGAAGACCCGCAGTACGCGCGCATCGTGCGGGCGCAGCACCTGTACCAGCAATGGACAGCGTACTCCCACCTGCTCATCAGCGAAAAACGGGAGGCGCGGTTTCGCGACAAAAACCAGATCGCCATGGACGGCCTGGAGCACCGCAACCTGGCGGAAGACCTAACAGGCAAACGCCTTATCGATCAGATTCGGGTGCTTTTCAATGCTTTCGACCGCGAAGAGCTGACCTCACGCGACAAACAGCGCGCAAAGCTGGCGTCCAGCATTCAGCAAACTCGTTATATCTCAATTGTTATAACCTTGATTACCACAGTATTAGGATTAACGTGGGCTATCTATATTGTCCGGCTTATTTCCCGGCGCATCGACACCATGGTGGCACTGGCCACGCGCATTGCCGATGGCGAGTACACTACCCGCATGCACGATTCGGAAGAAGACGAGCTCAGTGCCCTAACGCTGTCGCTGAACACGATGTCGCGCACCATCGGACGCACCATCAACCAATTGGAGCAGCGCAATAAGGAGCTGGACCAGTTTGCCTACGTTGTGTCGCACGACTTAAAAGCACCGCTGCGCGGCATTGAGAGTGCTTCGCGCTGGATTGAAGAAGACATGGGCAGCGACGTGCCGGAAGCGATTCAGGAGTTTTTGAAGCTGATGCGCGTGCGCGTGCAGCGGATGGAGCACCTGATCAGCGGAATTCTGGAGCTGGCTCGCGTGGGGCGCGTCACGCAGGTTGCGGAGCGGGTAAATGTGCGGGAATTGCTGCACGAAATCATCGATTCGCTGGCGCCGCCCGAGGGCTTTCAAATAATGCTTCCCTCCTACCTGCCCACGCTTTCGACCACGCGCGTGCAGCTTCAGCAGGTGTTCACCAACCTTATCAGCAACGCCATCAAGTACCACGAGCGCCCCGAAACCGGCGTGGTGCGCATCAAATGTCGGGAAGATCGGCAGCAGTATGTATTCTCGGTTTCGGACAACGGCCCTGGCATTGCCCCTGAGTATCACGACCGCATTTTCGTCATTTTTCAGACCCTAACGGAACGCGACACTTTCGAAAGCACGGGCATTGGGCTGACCATCGTCAAGAAGATTGTGGAGCAGCACGGGGGCACCATTCGGGTTGAATCGGCGGAAGGACAGGGCGCCACCTTCACTTTTACCTGGGCTAAAGAACACGGCGGCGCCCTAGATCTGCGGCCCCAACAGCCGTTGTCCGCAGCCTAACCCGGCCAAAAGCCGTATAGGCCAAAAGCGTATCCTATTCCGGCCGCCTTCGTTTTTCCTTTCACTCATGGCAACCGACGTTTCTCAACCCAGCATTTTGCTCGTCGAAGACGACCAAATGGACATTATGAACGTGCAGCGTGAGTTGCGCAAGCATGACATCGCCGTACCGCTACACATCGCTCGCAACGGCCGCGACGCCCTCAATTTGCTGCGTGGCGAAGCGGGCCAAGACAAAATCACCAAGCCCAGCGTGGTCATGCTGGACATTAACATGCCCCGTATGAACGGGCTTGAGCTGCTCGAAACCCTGCGCTCCGACCCCGAGTTTGTGGGTCTGAATGTATTTATCATGACCACCTCCGACCTTGAAACCGAGCGCATGAAAGCGCAGGAGTTGGCTGTGAGCGGCTACATCATTAAGCCGCTTAGCTTCGACAAGTTTGGCGAAGGCGCTACTACAGTCGATGGGTTTAGTCTTTTCCTGGACTTGCTGCAACTGAAGAATTAGCTGCTAGTCAAAAGGCAACTATTCCATAATCACTTAGTTAATCTATAGCAGCCGAAAACCTATCCGGTGATGTTCTGTGGGGCCGTGCTTACGGATAGCGTCGCGGTGCTGCGCCGTCGGGTAGCCGGCGTTCTGCTCCCAATGGTACTGCGGATACTCGGCGGCTAGCTCCCGCATACGTTCGTCGCGGAAGGTTTTGGCCAACACGGAGGCCGCAGCAATGTGGCGAAAGCGGCCATCGCCGCCAATCATACACGTGTGTTCGATGCCCGCGTACGGCTTAAACCGGTTGCCATCGACCAGCAAATGAGTGGGCACGACCGGCAAAGCCGCCACGGCGCGGTGCATTGCTAAGTAGCTGGCCTGCGCAATGTTGATGCTGGCGATTTCGTCGGGCGATGCTTCGGCGACGGCCCAAGCAATGGCCTCCCGGCAGACTTCGCCGCGCATATGTTCGCGTCGCTTGGCCGTCATCTGTTTGGAATCGTTGAGGTAGGCGGGCGCAAAATCGGGGGGCAAAATGACAGCTGCCGCAAATACGGGTCCGGCTAGGCAGCCGCGCCCCGCCTCGTCAATGCCAGCCTCCAGCGCTTGGCCGGTGTAAGAAGAAAGTAGCATGGCCCCAAAAATACCGCTCGCGCCCGACTATGCCGTAAGCCGAAACGCGGAACGGCCGTCCCGGTAGCAAGGCAGGCTACCGGGACGGCCGTTATCGTATTGATTTAAAAGATGTTCCGATTTGGAACGCAGTTTCTATTTGTGGCTTCCTGCAGTGCTGCCACTCAGGTCGGTTGGGTCATTGGCGCCGCGACGCTGGCCTTGCTTGTCAAGGGGGCCTTGTCCGCGGTCTATTTCGTCTTCCTCGTCAGACGTAGTGTACACATTGGTGATTGGGCCGAGGCCACCGGTTTTGGCTTGCAGCTCGGCTTCGGCCTGCGCGTGCTTGAGGTTGAAAAGCGGATCGCCGGGTTGCTGTGGAGCGGACTGTTTTTTTGGTTGGTTTGCCATAGAATATTCCGAACCGGCCGGGAAGTGAGCAGCCGGTTAAGAGAATGTTACGGCAGCGATAAGATTGGGGTTGGAACAAAACCTTGGCCTTTACTTGCTCACCTGTTGGCCGTCAGTGCGTTAGTGCATACAAACAAAAAAGCCGTTGTTTTACACAACGGCCTTTTTCTGTGCGTCGGGGTTGATTATTCATCCACCCTACTCCTAACTTCCACCCGACGCCACGCTGGAAGGTCCTTCCTTTCCATATTCCCTACCAGCGCTGGTACTTTTGTTACACAAAGCTATTATGCGTCAGCCCTTTGCGACGAATCTTTTTGACCAAAGTCCCCCTCCACGCGGTAAAGCCGCCTTCCCGCTCGGTAGACGTTTGTACGGTTGAGCTTACTTTCTCCGCAGATTGTACCTTTGCCTTATTCCATTTTGCTTACCCCAAGCTATGCATCACGTTCCAGACCACGCATTTGACGAAACTCGCAATCCGTGGCAAGTAGTCAGAACCGAGATAAAATATAATAATCCCTGGATTAGCGTTCGTGAGGACCAAGTTATCAACCCCGCTGGCGGTCCGGGCATCTACGGCGTGGTGTCGATGAAAAACAAGGCCCTCGGCATTGTGCCTGTCGATGCTGACGGCAATACGTGGCTGGTGGGCCAATACCGCTACCCCTTGAATGAATACAGTTGGGAGATTCCGATGGGCGGCGGCTTGGTCGAGCATGATATTCTGGAATCGGCGCAGCGCGAGCTGCGGGAAGAAACCGGCATGACGGCCCGCCGCTGGACCAACATTGCCCGCTTGCACACGTCCAATTCCGTCACCGACGAAGAAGGCTTCGTGTTTCTAGCTGAAGAACTGGAGCACGGCGATGTAGAGCCGGAGGAAACCGAAGAGCTCCGCCTGTGGAAACTTCCGCTGGCCGAAGCCGTGCAAATGGCCATGGACAACCGCATCACCGACGCCATCAGCGTAATCGGGTTGCTGAAAGCAGAAAGAACATTACAGGCCCGAAAGCAAAATACATAAACTATTGATAATCAATATTTTATAAACTTGGATTGAATACTCCGATTCATACCGCCTTCACGTTCGGAAGGTTAAACTACTGGTTTAGAAAACGCCTAAACTTTCAAACCCTTAAATTTGCGGTATGCGTCGTTTGTTGCAATTCCTCGGCCACCGACTTTACACTACTTGGAGCACCTTTTGGTTTGTGCTGCCCTTCGTGGTGACGTATCCTGCGCAATGGCTTTTGGCGCAGCGACCCGCGTGGTACCGCCACTTGCACACCATCAACCGCGGCTGGTCCATTTTCGCCATCCGGATGTGGGGAATGCCGGTGGAGGTAATCCGTAAGAAACCCTTGCCCGCCGGTCAGCCGTGCGTGTATGTGGCCAACCACAGTTCCTACATCGACATTCCGCTGCTGTTCAAGGCCATTCCGGGGTTTCTTAACATCGTGGGCAAGAGCGGTTTGGCCAAAGTTCCGCTTTGGGGACCACTGTTTGGCCGGGCGTATATCACCGTGAACCGCGACAGTGCCGTAAGCCGGGGCCGCTCCATTGTGCAGGCGCGCAAAAGCCTAGAAGCGGGCCGATCGGTGGTTATTTTTCCGGAAGGCACGATTTCGCCCAAGCCCGGCGAAGAGATGGTGCCGTTCAAGGAAGGAGCTTTTCAGCTCGCCATTGCAGCCGGTGTACCGATAGTGCCCATCACGATGCCCCTGAATCATCGCTTCATGCCCGACGTGAGCGGCACGCTGCGGGTGCGCTATTCGCCGTTACGCGTGGTGATTCATGAGCCCATCCCGACAAAAACCCTGACCTTAGCCGACGTTACCGCTCTGAAAGACCAAGCGTACGCCATCATTGCCAGCGAATTTCGGCCCGAAGCGGCGGGCATCCCGGAGGTCTCCTCGTGGCGGCTGACTGACGCAGCAGCTCAGGCAGCGCCTAAAGCACAATCTTCTGATCCTGTGCAAGATGCGGTTGCTGCTGACGGCAAAGCCGAGCTAAGCCTGCCTAATTCTTAATTCTGACCTTCTTATTTCCATATCCCTTGAGTACCGATCTAAACACGCTCCGCAATCTGGCACATCTGGCCCGTCTGGAATTTGATGCTACCAAAGAGCAGGAAATGCTCGGCGACCTGAACAAGATTCTGGACTGGGTAGATCAACTGCGCCAGCTCGACACCAGCAACATCGAGCCGCTGGTGCACCTATCGCAAGAGATCAACGTGCTTCGTCCCGATGAGCCGCGCAACACTGTCAGTCACCAAGACGGGCTGCGCAACGCGCCGCGCAAAGACTCGGATTATTTCCGCGTACCGAAAGTACTGGACTAACTTCGGGTGCCGATTTCTTCAGTTTCGCAATCTCGGTCGCTTTGGCGCAGCCCGCTTCTGGGGCTGGGCCTTTTGGTGTTGCTGGCCTTTGGCCTAGCCTGCTACCACTATGTCACCGGCAACGACCAGACGTTTCCGCTGCTGCCCGTACCGCAGCTCAAGCCCGTACCGCTGGTACTACACCAGGTACAGGTGGGCTTGGCGGCGCTGCCAATGCGCGTCAATGGTTACCTGATTACCCAAACCTACGACATGGCGGGCCCTTACGTCCGCCCGGAAGCGGCCGCTGCACTGTTGGTGCTCGTAGCGATTGCCTTGGCTTATGCGCTAGCGGCGATTAGTACGCTCGCCCGCCCGGCTTTTGTGGCAGGCATGGCCTTCGTGATTTTCCTGCTCATGTCGTTCAATGCCGACTTGCTGGGCATTTTCGACGCGCAGAAGCAGTACTTTCTGATGCTGGCGCTGCTGGCGTTGGGTGTGCCGGCCTATACTTTTCATGCCTTCTGGACGGATGTACCGTTGTGGCAGCGCATCCTGTTGTTTGCGGGTTTACTTGCCGGATTGTCGGCGCTGCTCTTTCTGCGCAGCGATTACCCCGCCAACACAACTGCTTTACATTTAGCCAGTTACGCTACTACCTCCGGTGCAATCGCGGTGGGGTTACTCGTTCTGTGGGTGGCCTTCGAGAATATTCACGGCTTGCTGTGGTTTAATACGCAGGCCGAAAATGCGTCCAGCCGTTTTGGGCTGCTGCCTTTCTTGTTGGCTAGCGGCCTGTATTTGGGCATTTTGCTCATGTACTACCTCAACGATGGCGAGCTACTGATTCTGCCGGGCGTTCACCTCGATCCGTACGTATTGCTGCTGCCGGCCATGGTTATCGGCTGGTTTGGGTTGCAGCGCCGCGCTACCTCTTATGGCGAATGGCTGCCGTATGCGCCCGGCGCCAGGTATAACTATTTGACGTTCTGCGTGTTAGCATTAGGCTTTGTGGGGTACGCGTTTGCTACAGCCAACGACCCGTTGCTGACGGCGGGTCGTGATTTCGTGGCGCTGGCCTTTCTTACCTGCGGGGGCGCATTTTTGCTGTATATCCTCATCAACTTCGCGCAGCTTATTCGGCAGCGCCTGCGCGTGTATCGCGTGGTGTATAACCCGCGCCGCTTTCCGCTGTACGTGGTGTATTTGCTGGGCATTGCGGGCATTGTCGCGGTGCAGGCACGAAACAACTTTTTTCTGCGCGACCAGGTGCAGGCCGGTTACTTCAATAACCTAGGCGACCTGACCCGCCTCCAGAGCGAACAACAGCCAACAGTTGATGCGCTGGCGCTGCTGGCCGAGCGCTACTACGCCGAGAGCGACGTCCTCGATCGCTTCAACCACAAGGCCAGCCTTGGGCGGGCGGCGTTGTATCACTTTCGTGCCCAACGCCAAAACGAGATCAATGCGCTGCGCAGGGCCTTGAGTCGGCGGCCTTCAGAGAAGATTTCGCTGCGCCTGGCCTCGCTCTACAACGAGCCCAACGACTTCTTCGATCGCTTGCAGGTGTTGCGTCAAGGCCTCAAAAGTGCGCCGAAGAGTGCAGCGCTCGCCAACGACATGGCACAGCTTTACACCCGTTCGACCATTACCGATTCGGTTGAGTTTTACTTGCACCGGGCCGAGGCGCTGGCGCCTGAAAACCCAGTAATTCGCGCCAATCGCATTGCATTTCTGGTGCAGCAACAGCAATTGGCTGAAGCCCAGAAGCTAACCGAAGAAACAAAATCACCTGATAGTCAACCCGTTATTCAGAGCAACGCATTGCTTTTGGCCCAACTTACGGGCAAGCTGGCTCCGAAGGTGAAGGTTTTGGCTTCTGATCAGGACCTGACCTTGCCAGAGTTTTCGCGCCTTTATCACGATGCCTTGCGTCGCGCCGTTGCCCATGACACTACGTTGCTGCCAGCGCTGACCAAGTTGGTAAAACGGCAAGGCAACAGCGCATATTTCGATCAGTTGACGTTCTTGGTGGCGCTTACGCAGCAGTACGGAGACCGGCCCGTTACGGCCCAAGCCACCCTGCTTCCTTTGACCACTGGCAATTCGCCCGGTGTGGCGTACTACCAACATCTGCAAGGTCTGTGGCTTTTGGAGGAAGGCGCAAACGCTTCAGCAGCAGCGCGTTTCACGGAAGCCGCAACCAATGGCTATGCCGATGCGCATTTGCCACGAGCATACGCTTTGGCACTGAGCAACCAACCTGATTCGGCACGCGTCGCCGCCGTGCGGGCAACGCGCATTCCCGATGCCAGCCAGGCTCAGGCTGCCCGGCAATTGGTGCAAGTGTTGCAACTCCGCTACCCCACCGACTTCGGGCAGGCCACTGATTCGGTTCGGGCACAATACATCGTTTTGCGCGGTGCTGAGTTGCCCCCATCAGAGCAATTGTCTGCTCCGAAAGCTATTCGTGCTGCGCCGGCCCGGCAAGTCGCCATGCTGGCGCAAGCGCGGCGCGCGTTGGTCAGCAACCAGCTAGCAGATGTGCAGGCAGTCATCGAGGAGTTTGCCCCGCAGGCTACCACCAAGTCGCCGCAAACTTCTGAGTGGAATATCTTGAGAGGTAATCTGTTAGTGCGTGGCAAACAGCTGGCAGCATTGCAGCAATTTGCTCGTACCGCGTATTTCGAGCCTTTGCACCAGCCTTACCGCCTCTATTACCGCGCAGTAGCGGCCGAGCTAAGCAACAACCCCACACAGGCGGCCCAGCTTTACCAACAGCTTGCCAATCAGGCCCCTTACGTGGAAGAAGGAGTGCTGGCCGCCGCTAACTTTTATGCGCACCGACGCGACTTCGCCGCTGCTTACGACGTGCTACTGCGCAGCTTGGAATACAATGCAGATTCGCCGCAGCTGTTGAAAGGATACGCTTTGGCAGCTATTCCGGCTGGTTTGACGGAATATGCGGAGGCCTCTTTGGAGAAATTGCGCTCGTTGCTTTCCCCCCTGGAATACGCTACCTTTCGTTCTCAGTACGACGCGCGCCGCGCCGCGCAGGCTGCGGCTACTGCCCCCTGGAACTAACCTCTTGGCTTGGTTATGCTGCACCCCGTTATCGAAACAACCGATATTTCCAAAATGTACCAGATGGGTACCGAACGCATCCACGCGTTGCGGTCCGTCACCATCACCATCCAACGGGGCGAATACGTCGCTTTCATGGGTCCTTCGGGATCGGGCAAGTCTACCCTCATGAACATTGTGGGCTGCCTGGATACTCCAACCAGCGGACGTTATATACTTAATGGTCAGGATGTTAGCCGCATGACCGATAACCAGCTGGCCGAAGTTCGGAACAAGGAAATCGGATTCGTTTTCCAAACCTTCAACCTGCTGCCGCGCGCTACTTCACTCGATAACGTTGCGCTACCGCTCATTTATGCAGGTTTTAGCAAAAGCGACCGCGAAGAAAAGGCCATGCAAGCCCTCAAAAGCGTAGGCCTGGAAACCCGGGCCAAACACCGCCCCAACGAGCTATCAGGTGGTCAGCGCCAACGCGTGGCCATTGCCCGCGCACTAGTTAACGACCCCAGCATCATCCTGGCCGACGAACCAACGGGTAACCTCGACAGTAAGACGAGTTACGAGATCATGGACCTGTTTGAGGCGCTGTATGCCAAAGGCAATACCATTATCATGGTAACGCACGAAGAGGATATTGCGCGGTATGCCCACCGCATTGTGCGCCTGCGCGATGGCTTGGTCGAGTCGGATGCCGTAAACACTGATGTTGCCCGGCACGACCATCTGACGGTGCCGGGTTAGACAAGCTTATCGCTCCCATTACAACTATACGAATTATAAATACTTGATTATCAGTTACTTACAAAGTATACTTATCCATACTGGCTGGCCGACTGTTGCTTGGCAAATGACAATTGCTGAATGAAAATTTACACCAAGACGGGCGACACAGGCCTCACTTCCTTAATTGGCGGTACGCGCGTCCCGAAATCGAGCCTGCGAATTGATTGCTACGGAACCGTCGATGAGCTGAATTCTTACATCGGCTTGGTGCGCGACCAAGACGTAAACGGCCCGCGCCGTGAGATGCTCAAAGAAATTCAGGACCGGCTTTTCACCATTGGCGCTTCCCTGGCATCAGACCCTGAAAAGTCGAAGATGAAAATTCCGGATCTGCACGACGGCGACGTTTTGCTGCTGGAGCGCGAAATCGATCAGATGAACGAGCACCTGCCGGAATTGCGGGAATTTATCCTGCCCGGCGGACACGCCTCGGTGTCGTACGCGCATGTGGCGCGCTGCGTATGCCGACGCGCCGAGCGCCTGGCAATTGCGCTCCACGAAGATGCGTTCGTGGCCGATTTGGTGATTGTATATCTAAACCGTTTATCTGATTATCTGTTCGTGCTTAGTCGCCAGATGGCGCACGATTTGGGCGCGGAAGAGGTTACTTGGAAACCGCGCCTGTAACGTACCCGTTGCCGAACCCCCCACCCGGCAACTGCTACTCCGGAATCCCGTTTTAAGAATACCACCCACCCTTCCTTCAACACACATTTCCACCCACCCCCACTTTTATGCTCGAAACCCTAACCATCCGGACCCAACGCACCACGGCTTCGCGCCTGGCGCTCTTGGACCCCGAAAACCTCGAGTTCGGGAAAACCTTCACCGACCACATGTTTGTGGTGGACTACTGCGATGGCGAATGGCAAGAGCCTCAGATTGTGCCCTACGGCGACATCACAGTAAGTCCTGCTAACTCGGCTTTGCATTATGGTCAGGCCATTTTTGAGGGCATGAAAGCCTACAAAAACGAGCAAGGCGATATTGCTGTTTTTCGTCCGGAAGATAACCTGCGGCGCCTCAACGCCTCGGCCGAGCGCATGTGCATGCCTGCCGTGCCCGAAGAGCTGTTTATGCAAGGCCTGCTGCAACTCATCAAGCTGGACGCCGAATGGGTGCCGAACACCCAAGGGACTTCGCTGTACATTCGGCCGTTCATGTTTGCCACCGACGGCATGCTGGGCGTACGTCCTTCGGATACGTATCGCTTCATGATCATTACCTGCCCCGTAGGCGCGTTTTATAACAAAGCATTGCGGGTGCGTTTCGAAGAAAAGTACGTGCGCTCGGCCGAAGGCGGCGCAGGCTACGCTAAAAATGCCGGCAACTACGGCGCGTCGATGTACCCAACCAAGCTGGCTCAGCAGGAAGGCTACAACCAGCTGCTCTGGACCGACGCTTCGGAACACCGCTACATCGAGGAATCGGGCACGATGAACGTGGCATTTGTCATTGGAGGCAAACTCATTACCCCGGCGCTGAGCACTTCCATTCTGGATGGTATTACGCGCCGCAGCGTGCTTCAACTAGCCCGCGATTGGGGCATGACCGTCGAAGAACGCAAAGTCTCGGCCGTTGAAGTTCTGGATGCTTTGGCGGCGGGTACGCTAGAGGAAGCCTTCGGCGTTGGCACTGCGGCCACCATTGCGCCCATTGCCGTAATCGGGTACCAAGGCCAAGACCATACGTTGCCCACGACCGGTCCACAGGCCTTTTCCCGGCGTGTATCCGACGCATTGACGGCCATCCGCACGGGCGCTGCTCCTGATACCCACGGCTGGATGGTACAGGTTTAAGACCAAACTACCTTTCTGCATAAACATCTGATAATCAATATTTTATAAAGCGGTTGGCTCTTTTTAGAGCTAGCCGCTTTATTTTTTGAGACCTTTAGTGCATTCCAGTCCTAACATTTCACTTTTAAGATTCCCATGACCCAAGACCAGGTTAAGGAACTGAAGGGCCGCGCTGAGGCCCTGAGGAGGTACCTTTGACTACGATACGCGCAAGGCCCAAGTAGACGAAATCGAGAAGCAGACTACCGCCCCCGACTTTTGGGACGACTCCAAAAAGGCTGAGGCCATACTGAAAGAAATCAAGGGCCAAAAGGTATGGACCACCGATTACGAAGCAGTAGAGCAAACCGTGGGCGACGTGGAGGTACTCTTTGATTTTTACAAAGAAGGCGAAGCAACCGAGCAGGAAATGCAGCAGGAATTCGATAAGGCCCTAAAAGCCGTCGAAGCACTCGAATTCAAGCGCATGCTTTCTGATGAGGAAGACCAGCTCTCGGCCATCATCGACATCAACCCCGGCGCCGGCGGCACCGAAAGCCAGGACTGGGCCGAAATGCTCATGCGCATGTACATTATGTGGGCGGAAAGCCACGGGTTTGGCGTCCGGCAGATCAGCTACCAGCCCGGCGAGGGCGCAGGCATCAAGTCGGCCTCCCTTGAGATCGACGGAGACTTCGCGTACGGCTACCTCAAAAGCGAAATCGGGGTGCATCGGCTGGTTCGCATCTCGCCCTTCGATAGCAGCGGGCGGCGCCACACGTCGTTTGCTTCGGTATTTGCCTACCCGGTTATCGACGATACCATCAACATCGAGATCAACCCTGCCGATATTACCTGGGATACGTTTCGGGCGGGCGGCGCGGGTGGTCAGAACGTGAACAAGGTGGAAACTGCCGTGCGGCTTACCCACGCCCCTTCGGGCATCATCATCGCCGTCCAGATTGAGCGTAGCCAACTCATGAATAAGGAACACGCGCTGCGCATGCTCAAATCGCGTCTTTATCAGATCGAGATGGACAAGCGCCACGCCGAGCGTGATAAGGTGGAAGCCACTAAGAAACGCATCGATTTTGGCTCGCAGATTCGCAATTACGTGCTGCATCCTTACAAGCTCATTAAGGACCTGCGTACCGGCATCGAGCGCACTGACGTGCAGAATGTGCTGGATGGTGACCTCGATGAGTACATCAAAGGTTTTTTGATGCAGAACTAACTGTTTGCTTTTGCCAACGTGCTAAATAAAAAGGGCTGCCCAATTGGGCAGCCCTTTTTTGTATTCTGGAGGTGGACTCGGTTAGTCTACCACGTCCCAGAAGATTCGCGTGTTTTGATTTACGCCAGCTGGGATGTTAGCTTGGTTGGTGCTAACCTCCGTTTGTGGGTAAAACAAACGCTTCGGAATCGGATTTGCAGTTAGAGCCGGCTTAAATTTAGGCTGGCCAGTACGACGGAAGTCATCCCATGCTTCAACGCTAGCAATCGTGTTTTCAGCTAAGTACTTCTGATAGAGAATTTTATCAGTCTTGCTTACGGCACGCGGAGTAGTGAGCGGAGCAGTGGAAGCAGCTGTTCCTTCAGGCACAGTTGTAGTAGCGGCGTCCCAATCTACCAAACCATTGGCAGCATTAGCAGTCAGGTAGGCTGCATACTGCGTGGTGCCCGGAGCAGAAGCGGAGGCAGCCAACGTAGTAGGTACAGTGTTACCGTCACGGTAAGTGGTCACGAACGAAGCTTTGATGCCGTCCAGGTAATCCTGCTTGGCATCACCGTTGGTAATCAAATTACGCGCTTCGGCTTCAGACTTCGAGAAGAGGTGCTCAGACAGGAGCATCAGTATGGTTGGAGCAGTAGCGCTGCGCAAGAAAGTTCCGCCTTGCAGGAAACGCGAGCCAACGGTAGCACCATCTGTAGGGTCAAACTGCGGAGGCACTGCTTCACCTAGGTCGGTTCCGGCGTACCCAGCTTTGGCAGTTGTTGTGCCTGCGATATTAATCTGGCCAACACGGTAGAGCTGAGTGATACGGTTATCGCTGTTGCTCTCGTACTGCCGGATGATGTAGTTCGTAGGCAGGATATAGCTGTACTCCGACTGTGCACGGGTAGCACCTGCAGCAAATCCGTAACGGTCATAGAACGGGTTTTGCTGGTTGGTATTAGCCGTGTAAGTTGGCTGTACTGCTACGTCGCGGTCAATGAAGCCGTCGGCAGCAGTCTGCAAAGCAGCCATTTCTGTGGCTACATAAGAATTCAGTGCGGCGTCGTTGGTCGACGACTCACGCAACAAAATACGCAGACGCAGGCTGTTGGCAAACTTCTTCCAACGAGTCATACCAGCAGCGCCGCCACCAAATACGACGTCTTCGTTGCCTACAACAGGAGCCGAAGCAGGTGCTGCATTGATATCAGCCACTGCTCCTTTTAGCTGCACTACCAAATCCTTGTAGATGTCAGCTGCCTTGTCATAGGTAGGAGTCGTGTTTCCAAGTCCCTTCAATGCGCTGGTGTAAGGAATATCACCGTACTCATCTACCAGCAACAGGAAATCATACACCTTCATAATGCGGGCAATAGCCGCATGGTTGGGGTAAGTAGTCGCACCTTGCTGCTGAATGAGGTTGTAGTCATTCAGGTTGTCATAGGTGTTGTTCCAAAGCGCTTGGTAATAAGTAGTGGAATACGTGTAAGTACGCTCTTGCGAAAAGCCACTTACCGTACCCGACTTACCCCAATAACCAGCAGCAAAGCTGGCATAGGTGTTATAGTTACTGCCCGCAGATATACCGCCCGTGTAAATAGCAGCAGTGGTAACAAGAGCGTTAGCCAAAAGTGCATCGGGAGTTACTGAGGTAGCAGTATTGGGGTTCTTGTTTATATCGAGAAAATTCTCGCAACCTGTCGCTGTAGAGGTAAGCGCTGCAGCGAGCAGGACTCTAAAAAGTGCTTTCATGAATAAATCAGATTAGAAGGTTACGTTAAGCGTTGCCCCGTAGAATTTGGTAGGAGGCGTTTGCAAAACAGTGTTGATACCAATGGCATTACTGCCGATAGCGGTGTTACTGAATTCGGGGTCCGTATAGATGTTTGATTTCGGTACCCACGTAAAGATATTCCGGCCAAAAAGATTCACCGAAGCACCCTTCACCAAGCCAATTTTTGATACCATAGCAGTCGGCAACGCATAGCTCAGCGATACTTCCCGGATCTTGAAGAATTTACCTGAGGTAACGTAGTTTTCAGCTACGCCCGTGTTCCAAGTTGGCGTGTTAGCCCAGAACTCCGAACCACCAGGCGTCAGTGCCGTTGTGTTAGGCACATAGGTGACATTGCCAGCGGCATCCGTCTGAGGAATAGCCGAGTTAGGATATACGAAATCCTGACGACCGAACTGTACACTGCGTTGGCCACCACCCGTGAAGTCGAGGTTTTCGCCAATGGTGTTGTACACAACATAGCCCGTGCGGAGTTCACCTTGGCCAGACAGCGTCAACCCTTTGTAAGTGATGTTGGCATTGAAGCCATACTTGTACTTCGGCTGAGTGTTACCGAAATTCTTGGTGTCCGTAGCAATCAGCGGAACGTAGCGCTGCAGGGTCGGATCATTCGGATCACTCACTTTTGCCATTTTCACCCGGCCATCGTCGGTGCGCTGATAATAGGTACCCACCAAAGAAGGGAAAGGCTTGCCTTTGATAGCGTACAAGTCTGCGTTGGTAGTTTGGCCAGCGGCACCGCTACCAGCAAGCACGAGCTGTGGCAAATCGCCTGGAAGCGAAATTACCTTGTTGTTGTTGTAGTTGAAGTTACCACCAACCGTCACGCTCAAGCCATTCTCTAAGCGAATGGGAGTCAGATTCAGGTCAAGTTCAACACCTTGGTTTTGCACTTCACCTGCGTTCAGCAGAAGAGTTTGGTAACCCGATGCACCAGAGATAGTTGTGTTAACCGTTTGGTTGGTGCTGCGCTGAGCGTAGTAAGTAGCAGCGGCCGCGATGCGACGCTGCAAGAAGCTGAGTTCGATACCTGTTTCGATCGAGCGGGTATCTTCAGGCTTGAGACCGGGCTGAACCAGTTGGCCAGCTGCGGTGAAGGATGCCCGCGAAGGGAAGGGGAAACCTAGTGCTAAGGGATAGGTAGCAGCAGTCTGGTAAGCACCACCCGTGTTGTACACACCGTTGACGGTTGCACCTGACAAGTTTACTTGGCTCACCTTAGAGATACCGCCACGGATCTTAGCATAATCCAAGAAAGAAAGGTCTTTCAAAGACTGAACAGCGTTGGTAACAACAAAAGATGCATCTACCGCAGGGTAGAAGAAGCTGCGATTGCCAGCATCCAGGATAGAAATGTTGTCGTTACGACCTGAACCGTGCAGGTAGAAGAAGTCTTTGTAACCGAGGGTCAGGTCTCCGTAGAAGGCGTACAAGCGGGTTTGAGCGCGAGCTGCACGGCCATCTAAGTTACCGATGCGGTTTTGCAGGTTGAATACACCTGCTGCATCCGTAACCGGCACAGCCAAAGCAGTTGAAGCTACATAGTCATAACGGCTGTCCAGCTGCTGAACGTTGTTACCCAGGATGGCCTGCACGCTGAAATCGCCAAAGGTTTTGTCCATGCTGGCGAACAAATCCGAGTTGATGCGCGTCAAGTTGCTGCTCAGGTCTTGTACAAAACCAGTGTAGCTGGCGATTTGCTTAGGAGAACCTGGTGCGAGTGTGAACTTGTTTTGCGTGTTCTCGTTCGATTGGGCAGTAGTGGTGGTACCCAAACGGTATTGCACACGCAACCAATCAGTTAGCTTGTAAGACAAGTCAATGTTACCCTGTACTGTATTCCGACGATCAGTCGTGCGGTTAGCATCGATGATGAAGTACGGGTTGAAGTAGTAGGCGTTGTAATAGCCGAAGCTTGGATCGGAGTATTTGTCGTTTTGGTAGTCTTTGTACGACGTGAGCGGAGCCATTACCGACGTATTGAACACGTTCCAGTACACAGAGGTGTTACGGTCCAGGTTCGAGGTAACATTAGCCTTTTGCTGCGTGTACGAAATGTTGAAACCAGCCGTCAAACGACCAATTTCGTGCGAAGCATTGAAGCGGAAGGCGTTCCGGTCAAATACGTCTTTCGGCACGATGCCATTGTTGCGCAGGTTCTGGTAAGAAGCGAAGAACTTCGTTTTGTCATTTCCACCCGAGAACGTTACGCCGTTCTGCATCTGATAGCCAGTGTTGAAAAACTTACGCTTCTCATCTGGGCGGGCCTCATACGTGAGTTGCTGTACGTCTCCGTTAGCCAAAGCCTGACCGAAAGGACGAACTGAACCGTCGAAACGAGGACCGTACTGCTGGTTTTCGAAGCCTTGGTACTGGTAGCCGTAGCCTGTATCAGGGGTATTGTCGGGTTTGAAGAACACGCCAGCTTTGGCGTTGTCTGAGTTGTTGTACCAGTCAGGTGAGCCAGGACCAAATTCTTTCTGGAACTTAGGCAGGAACGAGATCGACTCGAACTGCGAAGTGTGCGAGAAAGTAACCTGCGAAGTACCGGCTTTGCCTTTTTTGGTGGTGATGATCAAGGCACCGTTAGAAGCTTGCGAACCGTACAAAGCTGCTGCGTTAGCACCTTTCAGCACGTCGATAGAAGCGATATCGTCGGGGTTAAGAGCTCCCAACACATCGTTCGTGGTGATAACACCGTCCAGTACGATAAGGGCTTCGTTGTTACCGGTCAAGGAGCGGCTACCGCGCAGCGTTACGCGTGGGCTTGGGTTAACACCGTTGTTCAGAGTCTGAATCTGCAGACCCGACACTTTACCAGCGAGGCCGTTGGCAACGTTAGTAACGCGGGCTTGGGTCAACTCTTTGCTATCCAGCGAAGCCGTAGCATAACCTACTTGCTGTTGCTGACGCTGGATACCCAGTGCACCCGTTACGACTACTTCGCCCAACTGCTTGGAATCGGTAGCCAGGGCTACATCATAAGTAGAAGCATCACCAAGAGTCTTTTCTACTGCAATGTAACCAATGGAGCTGAAGGTAAGAGCGGTAGCCGAAGCAGGCACGCTCAACGCATACGTTCCATCCGAATTGGTAGAAGCTCCTACCGTTGTGCCTTTCACAACAACGGTTACTCCTGGCAGTCCCTGGCCGGAAGCCCGGTCAGTTACTCGCCCAGAAATGGAGCGATTTTGCGCCACAACCTGCTGCAACAGGGCTGTAAAGAGCAAAAGGTTGAACAATAGAAACAGTTTTTTCATGTGAGTGAAGTGTTGTTTTGTGGCTTTTAAGTGAGTGAAAAGGGTTTATGATTTTCCAAACCTAACAAAATTCCAGCCTTGACATTGGATTTTAGGGGTGATTTTTTCACAACCAACCGGGCTGGTTTGTCACATCCTGTGTGTGTCCTTGCAAGATGAGTATGCTAGATCCTATTGTAAAGATAGCAGGGTTTACTGAGTAAATGGATGTCAAGAAATTTGTGATAAAACCGTTTTCCAAACTATGATAAGTCATACATGTACAAACGCATGTTGCTAAAGTCATTTAAACCAAATTAAAAAACATTTTTTCTAGCCATAACTTCCAAAAAGACTAAGTATTAGCTTATAGATAAGGCGAGTATCAAAGTCACCTTTTTGCCTAACAGCCAATAGCCGAAGCCATTGAAAAACCATACTTTACAGAAGAAATAATTATATAAAATCAATACTATTTAAATAATGAGCCATATTCTCTTTCTATAGAATTCACCTGTATCGTATTCATATAATACTATAAATGCACTTGGACCTTGCCGTTTCCCTTTAGGCCGGACAGATCCGACCCGCTAACGGTCATTTTATCCTCCTTTCTTCTTTTATACATATACATCCTTATACTCTTACTCCGCTCCGCGCTCACGGCCAGTTGAAATTCTGCTATCAGCAGGTTCGCTCTTGCTGAAACCGGACAAGGGCTTACAAAAGCACATACAATCAATTCATTGTCAATTAGATACAAATTGAGTCTATTTTCTTTTCTACTAGGATTTCTGTGACATAAAATGCCGTCTGGTACGCACTCCCTCGCCCGTACTAGCGCCGTTTTGTGTCGTAGAAACTGGATTTTGTGTAGCTCCGGCTGTAGCCCACGCTTGGATCTTTGCAGGGTAAAAACATTCACTTCGCGTTTACCCTTATCCATTCCGTATGAATATTCTCAAAAAAGTAGCGATAGGCAGCCAAGGGTTGGAAGTACCCGTCGAAGGATTGGGCTGCATGGGCATGACGGGCGGCATCAACGGCATGAGCGTGTACGGCGAGGCCGACGAGAAAGAAAGCCTTGCCACCCTGCACCGAGCGCTGGAGTTGGGCGTCAACATGCTCGACACGGCCGATCTGTACGGCCCGATGCTGAACGAGCGCTTGGTTGGCAAAGCCATCGCGGGCAAGCGCGAGCAGTTTATCGTGGCCACGAAGTTTGGCTTCGAAATAGACGACAACGAAACCTGGACCGGCAAATACAACGGCCGCCCCGAATACGTACGCAAGTCCGTGGAACGCTCCCTGCGCAACCTCCGCACCGACTACATCGACCTGTATTACCTGCATCGCCTCGACCCAGAAACGCCTATTGAGGACACGGTAGGCGCCATGAGTCGCCTTGTGGAGGAAGGCAAAGTGCGCTACCTGGGCCTGTCGGAAGTGCCGGCAGATATCCTGCGCCGTGGGCACGCGGTACACCCCATTTCGGCGCTCGAAACCGAGTATTCACTTTTCGACCGCCGGGTAGAGGAAGAGGGCATTCTGGAAGTAGCCCGCGAAATGGGCATTGGGTTTGTGGCGTATTCGCCACTTGGGCGGGGCTTTTTGTCGGGTGACATCAAAACGCCCGACGACTTCGAAGCCAACGATTCGCGCCGCTTTTTCCCGCGCTACCAAGGCGAGAATTTTTACAAAAACCTGGCGCTGGTTGAAAAGCTAAAAGCCCTAGCCGATACGAAAGGCGTAACGGCCGCGCAATTGGCACTGGCGTGGGTCTTGGCGCAGGATGTAGTCGTCATTCCGGGCACCAAGCGCCGTAAATACTTGGAAGCCAACGTGGCAGCCGCCAGTATTTCCTTAAGCCAGCAGGAGTTGAATGAGCTGGACGCCATCATGCCGGTAGGCAGCGCCACGGGTGCCGCGTATCCGGCTGGCTTTTAAAGAATTTAGCTAAAGCCAAGATTAACAGGCCTTTGCGTACAAAGGCCCGTTAGCGCCTCCTATCTATGAAAAATCCCGCAAAAGAGTTTCGTGTTCTGTCTACCGTAACCGACTATACCCGGTTTTTTGGACTGCCGGCGCCGGCGCATCCGTTGCTCACGCTCATCGATTTGGCTGCCTGCCGAGACCTGCCGCGCGTGACTACGCCGGTTGTGCAGCAACTGTATACCGTGTCGCTAAAGCGCAACCTCAAGGGGCTGCTGCACTACGGGCATCAGTCGTACGACTTTAGCGAAGGCCTACTGGTTTTTGTGGGGCCGGGCCAGGTATTTGCGGTCAGCGAAAGCCTTGATACCTCGGAGGTTAGCGGCTGGATGCTGGTCTTCCACCCCGACCTGCTATTGAAGTATCCGTTAGGCAAGAAAATAGCCAGCTATGGCTTCTTCTCCTATGCCTTGCACGAAGCCCTGCACCTCTCCGACCGGGAGGAGAAAGTGCTCGATAGCTTGCTGCATAGCATTCAGGGCGAATACGAGCAGCCTATTGATGCCTTCAGCCAAGACGTGCTGATTTCGCAGCTCGAAGTATTGCTCAGCTACGCCAACCGCTTCTACCACAGACAGTTCCTGACGCGCCGTACTACCGAACACGATTTGGTAAGCCGTTTTGAAACGCTACTAACGGCTTATTTTGCCCAAGACGGCGAACAGCCGCTGCCCACTGTGCAGCATTTCGCCGACGAATTGCGGGTGTCGCCGGCTTACCTGAGCGATATGCTGCGCTCCCTGACGGGCCAGAATACGCAGCAGCATTTGCACCAAGGCCTGATCGAAAAAGCCAAGCGCCTGCTGCTGACCACCTCACTTTCCATCAACGAAACGGCCTTTCAACTGGGATTTGAATACCCGCAATATTTCACCCGCCTGTTCAAAAGCAAAACGGGCCTGACGCCCGCCGCTTTTCGAATTTCAGCACACTAACCACCTGACATTATGGACCTTACCGCCTACCGCACACTTGGTCGCTCGGGCTTAGTGGTTAGCCCCCATGCCTTGGGCACCATGACTTTTGGCACGCCGCGTTGGGGCTCGCCCGACGAAGTATCCGAAGCTATTTTCAACGCCTACACCGATGCGGGCGGCAATTTCATCGATACAGCCGATGTCTATGCGGGTGGCCGAAGCGAAGAATTGGTAGGCGGCTACATTGCCAGCCGCAGCCTGCGCGACCGACTCGTACTGGCTACCAAATTCACATTCAACGCCCAACCCGGCAATCCCAATGCCGGCGGCAACGGGCGTAAGAACATGCACCGGGCGCTGGAGGGCTCGCTTAAGCGCCTCCGCACCGACTACATCGACCTGTACTGGATGCACGCCTGGGACTTGGTAACGCCGGTCGAGGAAGTACTGCAATCGTTGGGCGATCTGGTGCGGGCCGGCAAAATTCGCTATTTCGGCTTTTCGGACATGCCCGCCTGGTACGCCACCAAAGCCGCCACGCTGGCCGCGGCGCACGCCTTGCCCGGCCCGATTGCCATGCAGGTCGAATACTCGTTGGTGGAGCGCAGCATCGAGCGCGAGCATGTGCACGCAGCCCGTGAATGCGGACTCGGCATTACGCCGTGGAGTCCGTTGGCAGCTGGCTTTCTGGCTGGCAAATACGAGCAAGATGGTTCCGGCGCCACCGGCCAGGGCCGACTCAGCGGCAGCAATCCGTTTGGCAACAGCAAGTTTACCGACCGCAACTGGGGCGTACTCAATGCCTTACGCACCGTAGCCACGTCGCTTGATCGGCCCTTGGCGCAGGTAGCTTTAGCGTGGGCGGCTGCCCAGCCTGGCATTACATCGCTCATCTTGGGGGCCAGTAAGCTGGAGCAGCTGCACGACAATCTGGCTTCGCTCGAACTGCACCTTACGCCCGAACACCTGCGCACGCTGGACGAAAGTAGCGCCCTCGACCCGGCTTTTCCCTACGGCATTTTTTCGCCGGCGGTAAACCGTAGCATCTTCGGCGGGGCCACTGTCAAGGGCTGGGGACAAATTTGATGCTTATTCATAATTTATTTACTGTCAATTACTTATGATAAAATAACCTTATTATAGTTTCTGCCCGACACCTACGGCGGCGGGCCGGGGCGGATGCGCTTAATAAGTCGTTAAAAAATAGTTTCTTACTATCGCCTGGAGGCGTGGCTAGACACTGCCTTCCGGGCGGTTGCGCCTGACTAGCTGCTGCTTCTGTCTTCTATGCCTCACCTCGAACTGATTCTTGCGTTGCTGGCGGCGGTTACCGTGCTGGCCGAAGTAGCCGATCGCCTCAAGCTTCCTTATCCGATCTTGCTCGTGCTGGCCGGCATGGGATTGGGTATGGTGCCGGGTTTGCCGCGAGTGGCCCTCGCTCCCGACTTGGTGTTTCTGCTTTTTCTGCCGCCGTTGCTGTATGCGGCCGCCTGGAGTACCTCGTGGCCCGACTTCAAAGCGGCGCGCCGACCCATTGGGTTGCTTGCGTTGGGCTGCGTGCTGTTTACTACGTGTCTGGTAGCCGTGGCGGCGCATTGGCTACTGCCGGGGTTTAGTTGGCCGGTGGCGTTCGTCTTGGGCGCCATCCTTTCCCCTCCCGACGCCGTGGCAGCGGCCAGTGCCACCAAAGGGCTGGAGCTGCCCCGCCAAGTGGTGACGATCTTGGAAGGCGAGAGCTTGGTAAACGACGCAACCGGACTAATTGCCTATCGGTATGCCCTGGCAGCGGTACTAACAGGACAGTTTGTATTCTGGCAAGCGAGCTTGCAATTGGTGTGGGTAGCGGTGGCCGGCACCGGCATTGGATTGGCAATTGGGTGGGCCGCGTTTTGGCTGCATCGCTTTTCCCGCAACGCGGTAGTAGCCACGAGCCTCACTTTTCTGACGCCTTACCTTGCCTACCTGGCGGCCGAAGCCGTGCATGTGTCGGGGGTGTTGGCGGTGGTGGCAGCGGGCTTATTTCTGACCCGACGGGCTGCCCAGCTATTTGCCCACCAAGCCCGCCTGCAGACCTACGCCGTCTGGAATACCGTTGTGTTGCTGCTCAATGGCTTGGTATTCATCCTTATCGGATTGGCCTTGCCAACCATTCTGGATGACATGCAGGAAGTATCGGCTTGGCGGGCATTGGGCTATGGCCTGCTCATTAGCCTGATCGTTATTATAGGTCGGCTGCTCTGGGTGTATCCGGGCACGTATTTGCCGCGCTGGCTGAGCCGCTCCATTCGCGAGCGCGAGCCGCGGCCATCGCTGCCGTTGGTTACGGTGGTGGCCTGGACTGGCATGCGCGGCGTCGTGTCGCTGGCGGCGGCGCTGGCGTTGCCCATGACGCTGAGCCCCGGCACACCCTTTCCGCACCGCAACCTAATCTTGTTCATCACCTTCGTCGTGATTTTCTGCACGCTCGTGGGGCAAGGCCTGAGCTTGGTGCCGCTGATTCGCTGGCTCGGCATTCGGCCCGACGGAAGCGTCGAGCGCGAGGAAATTAACCTGCGGCTGCACTTGGCCAATCAAACGGTGGCCTACCTCAACAGCCCCGCCGGCGCCGACCACGCGCCTCCCGACGTGCTGGCGCGCATGCAAAGCCGCTACGAAATCCGGATGGAGCGGCTTCATAACCGGCTGGCCGGCGTGCGGGCCAGCCGCCTCGATGAGAAACCCATCACGCAGTTTCAGCAATTGCAAGAAGCCATCATCCGGTTTGAGCGGAGCGTGTTGGAACAGCTGCGCAAAGAAGAGCAAACCAGCGAAGAAATGCTGCGCAAGATCGAGAACGAGCTGGATCTCGAAGAATCACGCCTCGCCCTCGACAAAGCGTAAGGCTTTTCTTACCTCCAGCTCGCGGCTTGAGGACCTTCGAATGACGGGATAGAATGCCCCAGGGCCACTACCTCTCCTACTACAATTAGGGTCCGGAGTTGTGCCAAACGTTGGAGCAAGTCATTTTTGCCCACAAAGAGCTTTTCTACGACCAGCCTGTCCTTGACGGCTTGCGGCTGCTGAGCCTAATCACGACCCGCCCAACGGCCGCACTGGCCCCGCCGGCCCCCGACTTGCCCCCGCCAGCTTTCACCCTCCCCTACTACGAAGGCTTCAACCTTTACGGCACGAAGCTGTGGCTGGGTATTTACCGTCGCGACGAGCGGTTTCCGGTCGCTTTCCTGAAGGATGTGTGCCAAGTTTGCCTCAAAACGCGCATCGGCGGACTGTATTCCACGCCCTGGAAATCATTGATTGTGAAAGGGATAGAAATGGCCGACCGCAACCTGTGGGACACCGTACTGTGCAAGCACCGCCTCAACGTGCGCTACGCCGCCAACGAGCTGAACTGGCAAGTAGAAGACCTCTGCGACTACGGCCTAACCCTGAAAAACGACCTAGTACGCCAGTTTAACGAAGAGGACGTCCGGACGTATCATCTCTGCTTTGCGATCAAAACCAAGCCCAAAACCGGCGGGTTTGGCTCCATCGTCATCCGCGCCCAACAACCTGAGGCGCTGGGCCTGCGCGAGGAGCAATTTGAAATTCTACGCACCCGCGATTTCAACCCAAATTCGAAGGATTTTGTCAGCTTCCGGAAGAAGGTAAACCGGGAAAGCCTGAGTTGGTATTTGATCCAACTTTGCAACCAATTCTATGAGTTGCAGAGCGAAACAGCTCAGGTTCTCAACTCTTTATACCTGGAAGAACCGCCCGTAGCAGAGCCACCTCTAGCATCGCTGCCCGCCATTTATCAGTGCCAAAACTGCCTGACTGTGTACGACGAAACCTACGGCGACGAAGCCAGCCAAGTCGCGCCGGGCACGCCGTTCGCGACGCTTGTCGGGTACCGTTGCCCCACCTGCGAGGCACCGCAGAATGAGTTTGTGGCCGTGCCGTCGGTGCTGACGCCGGCTTTGTAAAGCGACGCCGTTTAGCCGGCCAGCGCTTTGGCTACTATGTCCTGCGCGGCTGGCGGCAGCTGTAGCGCCAGCGCCCATTCGTGGCCCTGCGGCGTCATTTTGCGCCACGTTTTCTGCACGATGTCGATCACCTTTTCCTCGGGGTGCTGGGCCGCAAAATCGGGCAGGTAGTATTCCAGAAACACGAGGCAGATAACGTCTTCCAGCAACTGCACTTCGGGGTCGAGCTGTAGTTGCTGTTTCTGTACCAAGGCCTGCACACGTCCGATTATATCTTCCTCATAGCCAACATCTTGCAAAATACGACCTGCAAGCTCGGCATGGAATTTTTTCAGGCGGTTGCGCCACTGGTGGTACCCCGGCCGGTCCATGGGGAAGTCGTGGCGCGGAATCTCCCACCGCCGGATGTGCTGACACCGCACCGCCAAGCGCAGGGCTTCGCTGGCCTGTGGCGTCACCCGATCCAGGCAATCGCTCATGCGCTGCGCGTAGAGCAACTCTTTGGGGTAGCGGCGTCCCTCGGCATCCTCCACGTGCGGGTCGGCGCTGTTGGCTTCGTCAAACTTCCGGATTGCCGCTGCAAACCGCTCGTTGTGGATTGTGCTCATGGCATTGGGGCCTGTTAAACAACCGTTTTGGCAAAACTAACCCGTTGTCGGGCACCTCGTTGCAGGCAGCCGCCCACCGATTTTAAGGCAATTTTAAGTTGAATATAAGATAGAAGTAGGCCGAGTTCCGTAACAGAAAGCGGGCTGCGGCTTCGCTTTTGCTACCGGGCCCACTTCTTCTACCTTATACCTTCTTTCAATTTCTATGAGCAAGCAAAAATCAGAAAAGAACCACAACGCCAAGCTAAGTGAGCTGGAGCAGAACCGGGAAGACAGCACGGGTAAGTTTCTGACGACCAACCAAGGCTTGCGCGTCAACGACGACCAGAACTCGCTGAAGGCCGGCGACCGCGGCCCGACGTTGCTGGAAGACTTCATTCTGCGCGAAAAAATCACCCATTTTGACCACGAGCGCATTCCGGAGCGCGTGGTGCATGCCCGCGGCGTGGCGGCGCATGGCTACTTCGAGGCCTACGACACGGGTGCGCAGTATTCCAAGGCCGACTTTCTGAAGGCCGGCACCAAAACGCCGGTGTTTACGCGTTTTTCCACGGTGGCCGGTTCGCGCGGCTCCTCGGACTTAGCCCGCGACGTGCGCGGCTTTGCCGTAAAATTCTATACGGAAGAAGGTAATTTTGACCTAGTGGGCAACAACATGCCGGTGTTCTTCATCCAGGACGCCATCAAGTTTCCGGATTTTGTGCACGCGGTAAAGCCCGAGCCGCACAACGAGATTCCGCAGGCGGCATCGGCACACAACACGTTCTGGGACTTCATTTCCATCACGCCCGAATCAATGCACATGATTATGTGGGTGATGTCGGATCGTGCCATTCCGCGCAACCTGCGCATGATGGAGGGCTTTGGCGTACATACCTTCCGGCTGATCGACGCGCAAGGCACAGCCCGCTTCGTGAAGTTTCACTGGAAGCCCAAGCTGGGCGTGCACTCGGTAATGTGGGACGAAGCATTGCAGATTTCAGGCAAAGACCCCGACTTCCACCGCCGCGACCTGTGGCAGGCCATCGAAGACGGCAACTACCCCGAGTGGGAGTTGGGTGTGCAGATTGTGGAGGAAGCGGACGAAATGAAGTTCGATTTCGACCTGCTCGATCCGACCAAGATTATTCCCGAAGAACTGGTGCCGGTAACGAAGCTCGGCAAGATGGTGCTCAACCGCAACCCCGACAATTATTTTGCTGAAACTGAGCAAGTTGCCTTTCATTTGGGCCACGTAGTGCCCGGCATCGATTTCAGCAATGACCCCCTGCTGCAAGGCCGCTTGTTTTCGTATACCGATACCCAGCTTAAGCGCCTGGGCGGCCCGAATTTCCACGAAATTCCGATCAATCGCCCGGTGGTGACCGTGCACAACGGCCAGCGCGACGGCCATATGCGCCAGCAAATCAACGTGGGCAAAACCAGCTACAGCCCCAACCTGCTCAACGAAAACACGCCTAAGCAGGCCAAGCAGTCGGAAGGCGGCTTTGCCAGCTACCAGGAGCGCGTGGACGGCAACAAAGTGCGGGCCCGCAGCAAGAGCTTCCGCGACCACTACAGCCAGGCCCGCCTGTTCTGGAACAGCCAGGCCGACTGGGAAAAGGTGCACATTGTGAAAGCGTTGCAATTTGAACTGGGTAAAGTAGAGGAAGAATCGGTGCGCGAGCGCATGCTGATTCAGCTTGCCCAAGTTGCCGACGAGCTGGCCACCCGCGTTGCGAAGGGCTTGGGTCTGGAAATTCCCTCGGCGGAAGGCGTGCAGCTCAATTTAGGCGTCCCTGCCGATGCTGATCCGGCTGAGTATCAGTCGCGTCCGCTCACGGGAAAAGAAGGAAAGTCGGATGCCTTGAGCATCGAAAATACCCCGCTGAACGCCGATAAGAATATCAAAACCAAGCAGGTAGCCATTCTGGCCGCCGACGGGGCCGATGGAGATTCCATCACCGCTATGAAAAAAGCTCTGGAAGCCGGCGGCGCGCAGGCTAAGCTGGTGGCACCGCACCTGGGCAAGCTACGCACCGGCGCCGGCGAAACCATCAGGATTGACTTCAGCCTGCAAACTACTGCCTCCGTGATGTTTGACGGAGTGTACGTAGCCGGCGGCGACAAAAGCGTCCAGGCACTAGCCCAACAGCCTGATGCTGTGAATTTTATAAACGAAGCGTACCGACATTGCAAACCCGTTGGCGCGGCCAGCGCTGGCAAGGCGTTGCTGAAAGCCGCCGCCTACGGCGGGGCCGACGACATCTTGCAGGGCGATGGCGTGAGCATCGGCGACGGCGCCGACGCGTTTGTGGCTAACCTAGCCATCGGTCGCTTTTGGAGCCGTGAGATGATGTCGGAGCCGAAAGTGTAAGGCTGATCGACTAAGCAACAAAGCCCCCGCGCCAATGAATACGGTACGGGGGCTTTGTTATTTATAATCAATTTGTTGATTACAAATCACTTACAACCTAAGCGCCGCGTGGAAACTCAAGCGTAAACGTGGTGCCCTGGCCTAACTCACTTTGCACATCCAGCTTAATGTGCAGCAAGGCGCAGGCTTTGGCTACGATGGAGAGCCCAAGTCCGGTGCCGCCTATCTCCTTGTGTGCCAGCGCGTCGGAGCGATACAGGGGGTCGAAAATGCGGCCTAGCTCATCGGGCCGGATGCCGATGCCTTGGTCAATAATCGTGCAGGTGAGGCGGTCGGCGCCGGAACTCAGCACGACGGTAATAGTAGAGCCGGCCGGCGAATACTTGACGGCGTTGGTGAGCAGGTTCTCCAGAATCAAATCGACCAGAAACGGATCGGAGACAATGGGCTCGGTATCACCATCTTGCACATCTACTCGTATATGCTTGGTGTTGAGGGTATTACGCAGTCGATACAACACGTCGTGTACGCAAGCAAGGACGGTCAGCTCCTGCCGATTTAGACTCTTAGCGTGGTTTTCAAAACGAGCCAGCAAGAGCAACTGATCCACTAGGTGCGTCAGACGATCGATTTCGCCAATGCCCAAGGCGATGTTTTCCACGTACTCGGCGCTCGTGCGCGGCTTACGGATCAGAACTTCCAGCGTGCCTTTCAGCACTGCCAGCGGCGTACGCAGCTCGTGCGAAGCATCGGCGGTAAACTGCTTTTCGCGCTCCACGGCCCGCTCTACGCGGTGCAGCAATCCGTTGATGGCGCTGGCCAGCGTGTGCAGCTCGTCGGGCCGCGGCGGCAGGGCGATGCGCTCGGCTAAGTTACTCTGAGTGATGCGATTAGTAGTGGCCGTGATCTCAGTGATGGGCGCAATGCTGCGCCCGGCCAAGCGGCGAGCCATGCCAAAAAGCACCACCAGCACCACCGGAAACGAGAGCAGTAGCACCATGCCCAAGCTGTCGAGTACGTGCTGAGCGGCTTCTGATGAGATGGCCGCCACGAGGTAGCCGACTGGGCGCCCTTCTCGCACAATTGGCTCTTGCACCTGCCGAATGGCCTTGCCGCGCAGCTCCGAGTTGAGCAGGGACATTCCATCGGTGCGGACCGCGAACAGCAGCCGGTCGGCTTTGAGATTGGGCGAGCGGTCCATGAGCCGGCCCTGCAAATCGTTGATCTGAATAAATACCGGATCGACCTGGACTTCGCGGTGCTCGCGTTCCTGCCACTCGCCTTTGTGCGAAAAGAGAATTTTTCCGCCTACAATCGTCAGCTCCTGCTGGTGCTTGGCGGCTTCGTAGCGCAGGCTGCGGTCGAGGTCGGCATATACCTGCTGCTGCACCACCAGGAACACCACCGCGTACACCACCGCAATCAGGGCGGCGGTGGCCAGCATGTAGTGCCACGCAATACGATCCTTGAAAGCCAGATTCATTTAGTCGCGGGCGACATAGCCAATGCCGCGGATGGTTTGCAGGTAGTCTTCGTCTTTGCTCAGGCGCAGCTTTTTGCGCAGCGCGTTCATGTACACGTCAATCACGCCGGTGTTGTACTCGAAGTGGATATCCCACACGTTTTCAATGATTTTCTGGCGCCGGCATACCTTTCCTTTGTGGCGCAGTAGGTATTCGAGCAGCGCAAATTCCTTCTGTGTCAGCGCAATTTCTTCTTCGTTCTTGTACACCTGATGCGTTGCCACGTCCAGCACAATCGGGCCGACGAAAAACCGCTCGGCCAACCCTGCTGCGGGGCGTAGCTGCACCCGAATGCGTTCCAGCAATTCTTCGAAATGGAAAGGCTTTTTGATGTAGTCGTTGGCACCGGCTTGCAAGCCGGCAATCGTGTCTTGCACCGTGTCTTTGGCCGTCAGAAAAATCAGGGGCGTGGCAATGTGCTGGGCCCGTAGCTGCCGGCACACCTGCAAACCCGTCAGACCAGGCAGCATCCAGTCGACCAGCAGTAGGTCGTAGGGCTGAGCCACGGCTTGGGCCAAGCCGGTATCGCCGGTGTCTGCCACGTCGATGGTGTAGCCTTCTTCCTCCAGGCCTTGCTTCAGAAAGCGGGCAATGCCGGGCTCGTCTTCGATTACCAGAATGCGCATAACGGAGGCTCGTAGCGTGAAAAGTTGGGGCAGCTAGCAAGCAGACAGGGAGCCGGGCCCTGCCCCACTTGCCGATTACCCGCCGTGGCCCTGCGGCCCTAACGACAATAATCGGACGAAGATGCTGCCCGGCCAGCACCGGGGTGCATTTTAAGAAAATCTTAAGGCGGCTTTAAGGAGTTTATAAGGCACCCATCCGTTTTTTGGCGAGTGCTTCCCTTTCCGCGATGCATATTGCGCCTCCAACTGCCTCGCGGCCCCGAATCGAACTATCTGCTATTCAATGCTTTCTAAAATCATAGCCGCCAGCATTCGCAACAAGCTCATGATTCTGTTGCTGGTGGTGGGGCTCGTGGCCTGGGGCGGCTACTCGGCGCTGCACCTGCCCTTGGATGCCATTCCGGATGTTACCAACAACCAGGTGCAGGTAATTACGCAGTCGCCGGCGTTGGCCGCGCAGGAGGTCGAGCAACTGCTGACCGTGCCGCTGGAATTGCAGCTGCGCACGGTGCCGGGCGTCACCGAAATCCGCTCGATTTCCCGCTTTGGGCTGTCGGTGATTACAGTGGTTTTCGAAGACAACATCGATACTTACCGCACCCGCCAACTGGTAGCCGAGAAGCTCACCAGCGCTCAGGCCGATTTGGGAAGCGGGGCCGGCACGCCCGTTATGGCCCCAATCACGACCGGACTGGGCGAGATTTTTCAGTATTCGCTGCGTGTGAAGCCCGGCTTTGAGAAGCAATATTCGCTGGCTAAGCTGCGCGACGTGCAGGACTGGCTGGTGAAGCGCCAACTGGCCGGCGTGCCCGGCGTAGTGGACGTGAGCAGCTTTGGCGGCTACGTGCGCCAATACGAAGTGAGCGTAAGTCCCGACCGCCTCAATGCGGCCAACGTGACCATGCCCGAGCTACTGGCGGCCTTGCAGGACAACAACGCCAACACGGGCGGCTCGTATTTGGAACGCGGCCCCAATGCCTACTTCATCCGGGGCGAAGGCCGCGTGACGTCCTTACAAGATGTTGGTTCACTGGTAGTTAAGCAAGCCTCGCAAAACGCTCCTTTGCTGGTGCGCGACGTGGCCGACGTGCGCTTTGGCCACTCGGTGCGCTACGGCGCCATGACGCGCAACGGCAGCGGCGAAACGGTGGGCGGCATCGTGCTCATGCTCAAAGGCGCCAGTTCCGAGCAAACCATCAAGGGCGTGAAAGAGCGGGTAGCCGAAATCCAGAAAACGCTGCCGCCCGGCCTGGAAATCCTGCCTTTTCTGGATCGTACCAAGCTCATCGACAAGGCCATACATACCGTTACTAAAAACTTGCTGGAAGGCGGCGTCATCGTCATTATTGTGCTGCTGGTGCTGCTGGGCAATTTCCGGGCGGGCTTGGTGGTGGCCAGCATGATTCCGCTGTGCATGCTCTTTGCGCTGGGCATGATGCGCCTGTTCGGCGTGTCGGCCAACCTGATGAGCTTGGGCGCCCTGGATTTTGGGCTGATCGTGGATGGGGCCGTGATCATCGTTGAGGCCATGATATTTCACCTCGTGCATTTCCGCGAGCGGGCCGAGGGCGAAACCATGGACCAGGTGGCCGAAGCCGCCGCCACGCGCATGATGCGCTCGGCGCTGTTTGGACAGCTCATTATCCTGATTGTGTACTTTCCCATCCTGGCCTTGACCGGCATCGAGGGCAAGATGTTCCGGCCGATGGCCCTGACCGTGAGCTTTGCCATTGTGGGCGCTATGTTGCTGTGCCTGACCTACGTACCAGCCGTATCGGCGTGGGCGCTGCGCAAAGACATCAAGGAGGAAGGTACCCTTGCCGACCGCATCATGAAGGCATTGCACCGCGGCTACTCGCCTCTTATCAAAGGCGCGCTGCGCTGGCGGGCGGTGGTGGTTGCCGTCGCCGTGGGCTTGCTGGCGGTAGCAGGCTGGCTGTTTACGCGCATGGGCGGCGAGTTTATTCCGCAGCTCGACGAGGGCGATTTTGCCGTGAACGTGACACTGGCTCCGGGTTCGTCGCTGGCCCAGAGCATTGCTACCACCACCCGCATTCAGCAGATCTTGCTCAAGAACTTTCCGGAAATCGAACAAATTGTGGGCAAAATCGGCACTTCCGAAATTCCCACCGACCCCATGTCGTTGGAAGACTCTGACCAGATGGTGATTCTGAAAGATCAACAAGACTGGACCTCGGCGCACTCACGTGAGGAGCTGGCCGGCCGGATGCAGCACGCGCTGGCCGACGTGCCGGGCATCAATCTGGAGTTTCAGCAGCCCATTCAAATGCGCTTCAACGAGCTGATTTCGGGTGCCAAATCCGACATCAGCATCAAGATTTACGGCGACGACTTGGGCATCCTTTTCGAGAAGGCCAATCAGGCGGCTTCCCTCATTCGCCCGCTGGCCGGGGTGGGCGACCTGAAAGTGGAGCAGATTGCGGCCCTGCCCCAGCTGCGCGTGACCTACGACCGTCAGAAGCTTGCTCAATACGGCCTGCGCGTATCGGACCTGAATACGCTGCTGCGGGCCTCATTTGCGGGCGAAGTGGCGGGCCAAGTCTATGAAGGCGAACGCCGCTACGACCTCGTGCTGCGCCTCGACTCGACCCAGCGCCGTAGCCTCGACGACATCCGCAGCCTGTACGTGGATGTGCCCGGCGGCCAGAAAGTGCCCCTTGACGAAGTGGCGCAAGTGCGCTTCCGCAACGCGCCCGCCCAGATTTCGCGCGACGACGCCCGCCGCCGCATTAACATTGGCGTAAACGTGCGCGGCCGCGACGTGCAGAGTCTGGTTCAGGACATTCAGCAGAAGCTCAACGCAAGCCTGAAGCTGCCGTCGGGCTACACCATTCAGTACGGCGGGGCTTTCGAAAACCTGCAACGCGCCAAAGCCCGCCTGAGCATTGTGGTGCCTATCTCGTTGCTACTCATCTTCTTACTGCTCTACTTGTCGTTTAATTCGGTGAAGCAGGCCTTGCTCATTTTTACCGGCATTCCGCTGGCGACCATCGGTGGCGTGCTGGCTTTGTGGCTGCGCGGTATGCCGTTTAGCATTTCGGCGGGCGTGGGCTTTATTGCCTTGTTTGGGGTGGCCGTGCTGAACGGCATCGTGCTGGTAGCCAGCCTCAACGAACTAGCAGAAGCCGGAGTGCATCACGTGCAGGAACGGGTGCTGCGGGCCACCGCCGAACGGTTCCGGCCGGTGCTCCTGACGGCCTCGGTGGCTTCCCTGGGCTTTCTGCCGATGGCCCTCTCGACTTCTGCCGGGGCTGAAGTGCAAAAGCCACTGGCCACGGTGGTGATCGGCGGATTAATTACGGCTACTTTGCTTACGCTGCTGGTGCTGCCAGTGCTCTACACGCTCTTCACCAAAGACGATCCCGCACCCGGCACCCCCGAAAGCGAGCCAGCTTCCACGCCCACACCTTCCGGCCCGGCGAGTCCGGTTGCAGTTGCTATTGTTGTGGCGCTATTGGTTTTGCCACTTGCGGGACGAGCGCAGAACACGCAAACACAAATATTTAATAATCAAGTACTTACCTTACAACAGGCATTGCAGACGGGCTTGAAGCAAAACCTCTCGTTGCAATCGGCTGCGTTGCAAGTGGAGCAACAGCGCGCGCTTACCCGCACCGGCTACGACCTGCCGCGCACGGTGCTGGACTACCAGCGCGGCCAGATTTCGGGGCCAATCGTCGACCAAAGCTTCAACGTGATTCAGCAGGCGTCGCTGCCGGGCGTGTACGCAGCGCAGCGCCGCTTGCTGGAAAGCCAAACGCTCACGGCCGAGCAGCGCGCCCGCGTACAGCGCCGCGAATTGGCCCTTTCCATCCGCAGCAGCTACTACCAGTTGCTACTTACCCACCGCCGGGCGGCCCTGCTCCGCCGTCAGGATAGCCTGTATCGGCGGGCGGCCCGCGCGGCCCGCATCCGGTACCAAGTGGGCGAAACCAACCGACTGGAACAGGTATCGGCCGAAGCCCGCGCGCGGGAGCTGCAAAACCGCTTGGCCAGCACGGCCACCGACCTGATCGTGCAGCGCCAGCAATTGGGCGTTCTGCTCGGTGTAGGCCCCAACGCGCACATCGACACGACGGAAAGCTTCGTGGCTCCGCTGGCGGCCGCGGATACGGCGGCTCTTTCGCCCGAAACCAACCCTACGTTGGGGCTGCTTCGCCAGCAGGCTACCGTCAGCAGGCAGCAAACCCGCGTGGAGCAGCTGCGGCGCCTGCCCGATGTGCGGCTGGGCTATTTCAACCAGAGCATCAACAAAACCAATGGCTACCAAGTGGCGCAAGCGGGCCTGTCGGTGCCGTTGCTGGGTGGGGCACAACGCGCCCGCGTGGCCGCCGCCCGCTTAGGTGAACAGTTGGCCGACAACGAATTAGCATACGCGACCACTCAGCTTACGGGCCAACTAGGTGCGCTCCGCCAGCACCTGCGTCGGGCGCGGGCTTCGCTCGATTATTACGAGCAGTATGGCCTGCCGCAGGCGCAGCTTATTCTGACTACGGCCGAAAAAAGCTTCCGGGCCGGCGACATCGACTACGTGACGTATGTGGTGAACACCGAGCCCGCCTGGCAGATTCAGCAGGCCTACCTCGATCAGGTGCGCCAATACAACGATTTCATTCTCAGCCTACAAGCCCTGGCCGGCACCGACTAAGCCAGTACTTGCCGTTGACCTACTTGCCATGAACTATTTGCTTTCTGCGCTTCGTCTGCTGCCGTTGCCCTTATTGGTTGGGGTGCTTGCGTCCTGCCACGGGGGCGCTTCTTCGGAAGCCGAGGGCGCGACGCCGCCCGCCCCGCCCGCTGCCCCGGCCAACCCCGATCAGGTGACGATTTCGGCGGCGCAAATGCAGGCGGCGGGCATCGGCCTGGGCAGCTTTATGCGCCAGAGCATGGCTTCCGAAGTGCTGGCCAACGGCGTTATCGATGTGCCGCCCCAAAACATCGTGTCCATTTCGGCCGTGTTGGGCGGCTACGTGCAGCAGGTGAAGGTGCTGCCCGGTCAGCATGTGGCCAAAGGCGCCGTAGTGGCCGTGTTGCGCCACCCCGATTACCTCAAGCTGCAACAGGACTATTTGCAAAGCCGCGCCCATGTGCGGTTTCTTACCCAAGAACTTGAGCGCCAACGTATTCTGGACGTAGAAGATGTGGGAGCCAAACGCAAGCTTCAGCAAGCCCAAGCCGACTACGCCACCGAGCAGGCCGCCGTGCGCAGCCTCGCGGCCCAACTGGCCCAACTCAATATTTCACCAACCCGCCTCGCAGCTACCGGCCACATCCAGCCCACGGTAAATCTCATAACGCCGCTGGGAGGCTACGTCACGACCATCAACATCAATCCCGGCCAGTTTGTAAACCCCCAGGACGTGCTATTGGAAGTGGTCGATCGCTCCGATTTGCACCTGCAACTCAAGGTGTTTGAGAAAGACATTGCCCGAGTGCGGGTAGGCCAGCCCATTCTGTTCACGGTGCCCAGCCGCCGAACGCCGGGCGAGGTGCTGCACGCCCGCGTGTTTCTGGTAGGCAAAGCGTTCGACAACGACGCTCGCACCATCGCTGTGCACGCCCACCTCGAAGGCACCGAAGCTGCCAATCTGCTCCCCGGTCAGTATGTAGCGGCCCGCCTCCAGACGGCTGGCGCCCAAGCCCGCACTCTGCCCGAAGAGGCTGTAATTCAGGCTGGTGAGTTGAGCTACGTCTACGTCCGGACGGCGGCCACCGACAGCACCGCCACCTTCCGGCGCGTGAAGGTGCGCCCCGGCGCCACCGCCCACGGCGACGTGGCCGTAGTGCCGCTCGAATCCCTGCCCGATACCACGCACTTAGTCCGCCAGGGGGCATATTTCCTCGACGCCGAACGTAGTAAAGGCCAAAGCACGGAGGAATAGGTACTAATGGCGAAATCAGTATCAAAATGCATCTGTTTGATTATCAAATAGATGCATTTTGATGCTCAAACTACAGAAAGCGGTATAATTTCCGTAAGCTCGTGAAATAGAGTAAGATCGCGGCTAACTTTTGCCCGGGTGTTGCAGCCTGCGCGAGAAAGGGTTGTCCCTTCTCCAAACCCTTCACGCGCTGGCCTATGCTTCTTTTCTCCTCTCCCCTCTTCAAGCGGCTTGGTTTACCGATAGGAGTCACGGTTTTGTTGGCTTTGACTGCTCCCACCAGCCGGGCACAGGGCCTCGGCGCGATCACCGGCCTAGTGCAAACCCCTGCTGCCGCGGGCCTCGAACTAGCCACGATTACGCTACACCGCACTACCGATTCGGCGGTGGTCAAAAACGAGTTTAGCGATGCCCAAGGCCGGTTTCGCTTCGATCAGGTGCGGCCGGGACGCTACTTGGTCTCGGCTTCGCAAGTGGGTTTTGTGCGCCGTTGGAGCGCACCAACAGAAGTAACTGGCCATGAAGTAGATATACCTGCATTGGTACTATCTGCCAGCGGGGCTACGCAGCTGAAGGAAGTGACGGTGGTGGGCCAAAAGCCCCTGTTCGAGCACCAGGCCGACCGCACCGTCGTCAACGTGGCCGGCTCCACGCTGGCCGCCGGCAACACCACGCTCGACGTGCTGGCCCGGGCCCCGGGCGTGACCGTGGACGGCAACGACAACCTGGCCCTGCGCGGCAAACAAGGCCTACTCGTGCTCATCGACGGCAAGCGCCAGCCGCTGAGCGGCAGCGAGCTGGCCGAGTACCTGCGGGCCCTGCCAGCCGAGCAGCTGCAGAGCATCGAGCTGATCACCAACCCGCCGGCCAAGTACGACGCGCAGGGCGGGGCCGGCATCATTGCCATCAACCTGAAGAAAGACCAGCGCCAGGGCACCAACGGCAGCGCCAACGCCGCCTACGGCCGCGGCCAGTACGGCAAGTTTACCGGCGGCCTTTCCCTCAACCACCGCCACCAAAAACTCAACCTCTTTGGCTCCTACAACTACGCCAACCGGCAGGATTTCGTGAAAATCACCAACCACCGCGATTTTTCGGTGGCCGAAGTGGTGACCAGCCGCAGCGATCTGTTCAATAAAATCGTCAATCACACCCACACGCACACCTGGAAAGCGGGCCTCGATTATACCCTCTCCGAGCGCACAGTAATTGGGGCCGTGGTGAGCGGATTGAGGAGTCATTTGGAGCAGGCAGGCTACAATACTACCCAACTCTTTCGGGCCGACCAGTCGTTGCTGGCCCAAAACCGCACCGACAAAACGCGCGACTTTCACTCGCCCAACGGCGCGGCCAACCTCAATTTTCGCCACACGTTTGCGGCCGCAAGTGGCAAGCGCGAGCTGAGTGCCGACGTCGATTACGCGCGCTACACCACCGATCGGCAGCAGCACCTGAACACCTTTTATGAAGTACCGGTTGCTTCGCCTTCGTTGCTGCGCGTGACGCAGGCCGGTGCGCTCACCATCCAGTCGGTGAAGGTGGATTACACGCATCCGGTTTCGAAAGAATTTGTGCTGGAAGCGGGCGGCAAGGCCAGCAGGGTATCATCAGACAACGACGTGGTCTTTTTGATAACCCGCGACGGCCGCGACTCGGTGGACGTGGGGCAAACCAACCATTTCCGTTACACCGAAAACATTTATGCAGGCTACCTCGATCTGACGCATACCTACGCCCGCCTGACGTTGCAAGCCGGCCTACGCGCCGAACAAACGCAAGCCATTGGCAACCAAGTAGTTGGCAATGTAGGTTTTAGACGCAATTACGCCCAGCTTTTCCCGAGTGCCGCCGCCAAGCAAACGATCAACGATAAGCACGAAGTATCGCTATCCTTAAGTCGGCGCATCGACCGGCCTTCTTATGGGCAGCTCAACCCCTTCCGCATTTACAGCGATCCCACCACTTCGGGAGCTGGCAACCCCAACCTGCGGCCCCAAACCAGCTACAACCTGGAGCTGACCCACACTTACAAGCAAAAATTCAGCACCGGCCTGAGCTACAGCATCACCAGCAACCCCATCGTGGGGGTGGTGCAGCCGGAAGCAGGCAATAAGGTGGTGGTAACCAGCGCGAACCTGGGCAAACAGTATTATTACGCCCTGACGCTGACGGCGCCCGTCGAGCTTGCCAAGTGGTGGAGCGTCTACAACAACGGCGTGTTCTACTACAGCCGCTTCGTGGGCCACCTGGCCGGCACGGCCCTAGACAAAGGCCGCCCGGCCTTCAACCTGAGCAGCACCAGCACCTTGACCTTCGGCCAGGGCTGGTCGGCCGAGCTCAACGGCCGCTACCAGTCGCGCGAGCAGTACGGCTTCTTGGATACTAGGCCAAATGGGCAGGTAGGCCTTGGCCTGCAAAAAGCCGTATGGAACCGCAAGGGCACACTCAAGCTCAACGCCACCGACTTGTTTTATACCGCCACGCTGCACGCTACTTCCACCTACGACAACTACGTAGAATCGCTGTATCAGCGGCTCGACACACGGGTGGCGACGCTTTCGTTTAGCTACCGCTTCGGCAGCGATACCGTAACGCCTGCTCGCAAACGCACCGGCAGCGCCGAGGACGAAAAGCGCCGCGCTGGCTGAGCATATCATAGCGCTTGGCGCACCGCTACATTTCCAATACCTGCTGCCAGATATCTTCCTGCACCGGAATGCCGTGCAAAAGGTTGTCGTGGCGGGTGGCCAGCGATTGCTCGCCGGGATAGAATACTTTGCCGCTGGGTTGCCCTTCGCCGTCCGATTTGGTGTAGCGCAGAATTTCTTCAATCAGCGAGGTATGTAGTTCGGGCTGCCGAATTGCGATGAAGCACTGCGACACCCCGTACTCCGCACCGGACTGCGTAATGGCGGCCGTGGAGCGCCCGCCGCTCAGGGCCGTCAGCAGCACATCCAGCACCAGCGACAGTCCCGAGCCTTTCCAGAAGCCAATGGGCAGCCCACGCTGCGATGCCATAATTTCGGCCGCGTCGGTGCTCAAGTTGCCGTCTTGGTCGTAGCCGCCCGGCACGGGCAGCGGCTCCTGCCGGCTGGCGTAGGTGCTGAGCTTGCCAAACGAATACTGCGACAGAGCCATATCCAGCACCACAGGCGGCTCCGAGCCGCGGGGCACGGCAATTACCAGCGGGTTGTTGCCCAGCCGCGGCCCGGTACCACCCCACGGCGTCACGTTGGCAATGGTGTTGGTAAAGCAAATACCGATGCAGCCAGCGTCGGCGGCCTGCCAGCCGTAAGTGCCGCCGCGCATCCAGTGGTTGGTGTTGCGCAGGGCTACGCAGCCAATTCCGTGGGTTTGGGCCAGCGCGATGGCCCGTTCCATGCACAGGCTGGCGCTATACACGCCGGGCGCCAGGTGGCCATCCCAGCGCTCAAGCGCGCCGTTTTGTTCGATGCAGGTCGGGTCGGCTGCGGGTTGCACCCAGCCGTTTCGGATGGCGTGCACAAACGTCGGGAAGCGGTTGAGCCCGTGGGTATACACGCCGTCGCGGCTGTTTTGCGCAAACACCGTAGCGCAATGCTCGGCTTTGGTTTCCGAAAAAGAAAGTGAGAGCAACACGCGCTTCAGCTCCTGCTGGAGTTGCATGTAGGGAATGCGAAGGCTCATAAGCAACGGCATCTGGTTGGTGGCTGAATGTACGGGATTTTCTTTCTCCCGTCGGGCCCCGACGAGCGTCCCCTATCGAGCGGTTTGGCAAACTCCGCCCGAGGTAAGTCCATGAAGTATACTGGGTTACCGCCTGACTTTCGTCATGGCCGATGCTTGAGGGCTGGTGCACCTTTGCGCTGTGCTTCGCTGTAAAAGCTACGCGGCGCTTTCACATAACTTGTTCTATACCAATCACTTATATAATCATGAAAAAGAAAGCCACTTGGTTGCTGGTTTCCGCGGCGCTGGCTACTTCCGTGGCGGGTATTGTGCTGGGCCGGAAGGCAGCAGCCCGGCGACTACGCCGGGATGTGGAGCGGCTTTTTGCCCAATCGACGGACGTTTCCACCCGCATCTACCACGAATCCCAGCTCGAAGGGCTGCCCGCGCCGGTGCAGCGCTACTTCCGCCACGTGCTGCGCGATGGCCAGCCGTACTTACGCGGCCTGCGCCTGCGCCACGGTGGGCAGTTCAAAACGGAGCTGGAAGGCGACTGGGTCGACATCAAAGGGGAAGAATACCTGGTAGCCGACCCGCCCGGATTTATCTGGCAAGGCACCACCCGGCAGTTTATCGCCCGCGACGAATACGTAGGCGGGCGTGGCAGCCTCACGGTGCGCCTACTCGGAGCGGTGCCCATCATGCGCGGCGCCGGCCCACATTACGATCAGGGCGAACTGCTGCGCTGGCTGGGCGAAAGCACGTGGCTCCCGACCAATCTGCTGCCCAGCGAGCGCGTCAGTTGGGCCGCCGTCGATGACCAGTCGGCCCGGCTGACGTTTACGCACGAAGGCCAAACGGTCGCGTATCTGGTGCGCTTCAACGAGCAAAACGAAATCGAGCAATGCGAAACCCAGCGCTACCAAGGCGACCAGAAATTACTGCCATGGATAGGGCGCTCGGCCCAATACCGTGAAATACAAGGCGTGCGCGTGCCCACCGTGCTGGAAGGCGCTTGGGTTGCAGATGGTAAGCGCCAGCCCTATGCCCATTTCATCGTGCAGGAGTTGAGCTACGGCCCCCTGCAGCCCTTTTAGCAAGCGTTTATTCCCCAAACCACCACCGACGCCGCGGCCGATGCTCGCTGAGCAGCTTGAACTTCACCACCGCGTAGCGCTCGATGTGGGCGAGGGCTTCTTCCACCGAATCGGTGTAGGTGAGCAGCTGCAAATCGACGGGGGCCACCATGCCCTGGGCTTCCATGTGCGCGAGCAGCGCCAGCAACGGTTGCCAATACTCGCGCCCGACGACCACGATGGGGAAGTCCAGAATTTTTTTGTTCTGGATCAGCGTCAGGGCTTCAAACAGTTCATCCAGCGTACCGATGCCGCCGGGCATAATCACGAAGGCATAGGAATACTTGACCAGCAGCACTTTGCGCACGAAGAAATACCGGCAGGTCAGCCACTTATCCAGGTATGGGTTGGGGTTTTGCTCCTGGGGCAGCTCGATGTTGCAGCCCACAGAAGGGCCGCCGGCATCGCGGGCGCCTCGGTTGGCGGCTTCCATAATGCCCGGCCCGCCGCCCGTGAGCACCGTGAATCCTTGCCGGCTCAGCCCGGCACCCAACTGCCGCGCCAACAGGTAAAACGGTGAGCCTTCGACTACCCGCGCCGAGCCAAACACCGACACGCATGGCCCCACAAAGTGCAGCACCCGAAAGCCGCGCAGAAATTCGCGCAGTACATCCCACAGAAACCGCAGCTCGCTGGGGCGGCTGCGCGGCCCCGACAGAAAACGGCGTTCAGACCGCGCAGCGGACGTGGCAGGAGCGAGAAGTTGGGCGGAAGTCGGCATAACCAGCAACGAAAATTTCAGCGGGTGGCAGAACAGAAGCAACGAGGCAGCCGCTGGACGTTGCCGCGCTGTTATATCCGCAACAAAAAACACGGGCCATTTTGCGCTGCTGGGCGTTCTTTTCTTAGGGCTGGCCTCAGGCAGAGCAGCCATGACAAAAGTCATACGCCAACCCAATGTTTATCAAAGCATTACGGAGTGTAAAAACCGACTTTTAGAGAAGCATCCCACCTCACCCTGGGCTTTTGCAAGCCCTTAATTCCCCGGCGTCATGGTTATTCCTTCCCTCCTTTTTCCGCTTCTGCTGCTTGCAATACTGGCTTTGGGCAGCGCCTATTTGCGCAGCACCTCAAGTTTGCACTAAGGCTTTATAGCGTGGTTGGCGTCGCGCTACCCTTGCGCAATTTAACTTGTTGGTATACAATTACTTGCGCCGCAACATTCAGACTTCTGCTAACGCTTTCGCAGGAGCTTCGGAACGCTGCGTAGCAGCAACAAGGCCACCAAACCGCTGACGGCTACCAGCGGCACCACCGAGCCCCGAATAGGCCGAAAGCGTGCGTTGCCCTGTTTGAGTTCGATGTAGCCCACCGGCGTCAGGTTTACGCCCGCGCCACCACCAGAGCCGCCGGCCCGCGAGCCATCGGTGCCCCCGCCCCCACCAAAGCCGTATTGGGCCCGCGCGACCGGAATCACCGTGACTCCGTCGCGCTCGACGGGCGTACCGTACAGCGTCTGGGCCGAGACGACCGTACTAAGCTGCTGTGCCAAACGCTCGACGATCGAAGATGCGGGAGCTGTCAAAGAAGACGTTGAATCAGACATACTTAAAAAAATTTAACTTATTGATAAACAGAAATTTACCACACGGCAATACGTGTGGGCTTGCGTGGCTTTAACCGCTGCCGGTGCCGGATTACTTCTGTTTCACGGCTTGCAGCATCGCGCCCAAGGCCTGCCGCGAATAGGGCTTGCCGCGGGCAATTACGGTGTTGATAGTGCGCACGTTTCGGATGTCGGTTAGCGGATTCTGGGCTAGTAGCAGCAGATCGGCGTTTTTGCCCACTGCCACCGTACCCGCAGTTTTTTCGACGCCCATAAACCGCGCCCCGTTGAGGGTAGCGGCCCGTAGCGCTTGGGCAGGCGTCAGGCCGGCCTGCACCAGCATTTCCAGCTCGCCAATCAGCGAAGCGCCCGGATAGGTGAAGGAGTTGAACGCCCCGCTGTCGGAGCCGGCAAGCACGGTTACGCCGGCTGCTTGCAGCTTGGGCACCAAGCCGCTGAACCGTACCTCCAGCTTCTTGCGGAACTGCGCCGCTTCCGCCGACTGCCCCTTCGCGCTGCTCAGGCGGCGGGTGTAGGTAGCCTGAATCTTGGGGTCGATGTAGGCCAGCATGGTATCGCGGGTGTGGTCGGTGGTGGGCAAGTCGGCCAGGGTTTTGCTGATGAAAAGCGTAGGCACCACGGCCGTATGATGCGCGGCCATCTGTTGAAAAATGCGCGTCGCGGCGGCCGGCGAATATGTGGCTTCCACGGCCGGCAGCATGGCAAACAGGCCCAAGGGGTGCGCAGTGGTCAGGCTTTGGCGCACGAGGTTCGTGAGGCTGTCTTCCTTGCTGGAGCACGCTTTAAACACGTAATACAGATGCTCGGAGGCGTCCAGCCCGCGGTCGACGGCCTCGCCCAGCTTCACGGAATACGGCATGTGGCCCGTGGTTTTCAGGCCGCGCTTTTCGGCTTCGGAAATGACGTTCAGGTAGGCATCGCGGCTGATGTTGCTGTCGTAAATCTTGACGTAATCGACGTGCAGCTTCTGCAGCGAATCCAGCGCCTTATTGATCTGGGCCGGCGTTTCGACTTCCAGCGAGCCCGGCCAGTAGGCGTGTGGCCCGTCGATTTTGGGGCCGGAGGTAAAGATGCGCGGCCCGGCCAACGTACCCGCCCCAATCTGGCGCCGCCAGCTCATCACGGCCGGCGTCATGTCGCCGCCCGCATCGCGCACCGCCGTGATGCCGTGGGCCAGGAAAAGCGGCAATAGGTTTTGGTTGGCCTGTATCAGGCTGTCGCCCCCACGAAAATGCACGTGCATGTCCCAGAGGCCTGGCAGCAGGTATTTGCCCCGGCCGTCGAGCGTACGCTTGGCCGCATACGATTTTGCGCCGGCCTTTTCGACTACCGCAATCGCGTCGCCGCGCAGGGCCACCATTTGGTCGGGCCGGATCTGGCCCGTGGCCACGTCGATCACGTTGACGTGCGAAATCACCAGATCGTAGGGAGCCGCCGCGGGCTGCGGTTTCTGGCCGGCCCACAGCAGACAACAAGTGCTGGCCAACAGGCCGCTGCGGAAGAAAATCGTGCGAAATGAAGCCATTCGGGACGGAATAATACGAATAGATAAACCCCGCGGTAGCCAGGGGGCAGTAAGCTACAAAATATTATCCCGCACGTAACCTGTAAAATCCTTGCCCGGCAAGGCGTAAGCGCTATTAAAGCATAGAGCATAAGTAATTCATAATCAATTACTTATGCTCTATTAATCTACTTTACTCAGCAGCAGGGTAGCGGTGACTTCTCCTTCCGGCAGGCCCTGCTGGCGCCAAAGCTCAATGCCTTGCCGCACCAGCACGAACGACGGCAATTCGGTGGCGTGGAAGCTGCGCACCACGGCCGGATGGCTGGCTTCGTCGACCTTGAGCACGCGGATGGCCGCACCGAGGCGCCCCTGCAAGGTGGCCAGCGACGCGTTGGTGGCGGCCTGCTGCACGCCATTGCCGGTAGCCGTTGGCAGCAAGACCAGCAAGACCGCCGAATCGGTTTCGGAAAGCTGCGGTTGGGGTTGAGAGGAAGTCATCGCCGGGTAAAATAATTTTGCTTTCGTAAAAGTACTTCCCCCGCTGAGCTTGCCCCCTGACGACGGTCAGGGTTTTAGCTGACTTTTATCACCAGAAAATTTATCCGCAACTTTAGCGTCCTTCATCCCGGCCTCGTTGCCGCCGTATTTGCGTTTTCATATGCCTATTTCACCGTATATCACGACTCTGGTCGATATTCTTTTTACGCAGGCTAAGGAGTTTGTTGGCCTTTACGACGTGAAATTGGGCTGGTTTACGCATGTGAATCCGGCGGGCATTCAGCTGCTGGGCTACCCGTCGGAGGAGGCGTTTTTCGAGGACCCCAAGCGCTCGCTCCTCACTTCGGGGTTATCGGACGAAGCCTGGCAAGCGCTACAGGAGCAGGTCATGCGCGAAAAGAGGCAGGAGCTGGAAGCCGAAATACGCCGCCAGACCGGCGACCCGTTTTGGGCACGCCTCGAGCTGACGGCCTTTCAGATGGAAGATCGGCCCTTTTTCTTAGTTCGCCTCACCGAGCAAAGCCGGCTTCAGCAGGCCCGGCGCGAGTTGGCCCAGAGCGTGGGCCGTTTCGAGGCAGTCGTGGCCAATGCCACCATCGGCATCATTGTCTGCGACCGACAGGGGCAAATCATTTCGGCCAACCGTACTTCCCACCAACTATTTGGTTATCAAGACGATAAATTAATTGGTGAGCTCATTGAAGTGCTGGTACCCGACGCCGTGGGCAGCCAGCACGAACGGTTCCGGGAGTCGTTCAACGAGGCGCCGGCCGTGCGGTCGATGGGCGCGCACCGCGGCGACTTGCAGGCGCGGCGCAAGGACGGCTCGGTGTTTCCGGTGGAAGTCAGCCTGAGCTATTTTCACCTCGACGAGCAGCTGTACGTGGTGTCCTACATCGTCGACATCACCTATAAAAAGAACACCGAGCGCGAACTGATTGCCCAGCGCGAACGCGTCGAGCGGCTGAATGCCGAGTTGGAGCAAAAGGTCGTTGACCGCACGCACGCCCTCATGCACACGCTCGAGCAGCTGGAGCAGCGCCAGGACGAGCTGGCCAAAGCCTTGGCCGCCGAGCAGGAATTGGGCGAAATGAAATCGCGGTTTGTATCGATGGCGTCGCACGAGTTTCGCACGCCGCTAACTACCGTGCTCACGTCGGCTGCCCTGATTGAAAAGTACGCCGGCGGCGACCAGCAGCCCCAGCGGCTCAAGCACTTGCAGCGCATCCGCTCGTCGGTCAACAACCTGAACGACATCTTAGAAGAGTTTCTGTCGGTGGGCAAAATAGAGGAAGGCAAGATAGAAGCGCACCCTATCGAGCTGGACATTGCCGGCCTGCTCACTGATACGGTGGCCAGCATGCAGGGTATGTTTAAGCCCGGCCAGCGCATCGAGAAAGAGGTGTTGTGCTCGGATCCCGTTCGGCTTGATCCGTCGTTGCTGCGCAAGATTCTGGTCAACCTGCTGTCCAACGCCATCAAGTATTCCGGCGCCGGGTCGGTGGTAACCGTTCGTACGCTTTGCGAGCAGAATCAATTTACCTTGACGGTGCAGGACCAAGGCGTAGGCATTTCCCGGGAAGATCAGGAGCACCTGTTCGAGCGCTTCTTCCGGGCGCGCAACGTCACGACGGTACCCGGCACGGGCTTAGGACTTTATATTATTGCCAAATATCTTGAGCTGATGGGGGGCGACATTGCCCTCCACAGCGAGCTGAACGTGGGCACCACCGTCACCATCACCATCCCTTATGAAAACCATCCTGCTGATTGAGGACAACGACTTCATCCGTGAAAACACCGCCGAAATTCTGGAATTGGCGGGCTACGCGGTACACACGGCCGAAAACGGCAAGATCGGCGTCGAGCAGGCCCTGGCCACCAAACCGGATCTGGTGATCTGCGACATCATGATGCCCGTGCTCGACGGCTACGGGGTGCTGCACATTTTCAACCAGAACCCGCAGCTGGCGGGCGTGCCCTTCATCTTCCTGACGGCCAAAACCGAGCGCACCGACCTGCGCCGCGGCATGGAACTGGGCGCCGACGACTACCTGACTAAGCCCTTCGACGAAACCGAGCTGCTGAGCGCCATTACCGGCCGGCTCAACCGCTTTCAGCACCTCAAGCCCGACTACGATCTGCAAGGCGAAGGCCTCAACGAGTTTCTCGACGACGCCCGCTCCGTGGGCAACCTGGAAAGCCTTTCGGCCGACCGCAAGGTGCAAACCGTGCGCAAAAAGCAGGAAATCTACGCCGAGGACGACGAGCCGACGCGGCTATACTTCGTAAAATCGGGGCGCGTCAAAACCATCAAGACCACTTCTGCGGGCAAAGAGCTCATTACGGGCATTTACCAAGCCGGCGAGTTTTTTGGCTACCTACCGCTGCTGGAACACACGAAATACACCGATTCGGCCGTGGCCGTGGACGATTCGGCGCTGGTCTACATTCCGAAGGCCGACTTCATGCAGCTGGTGCTACGCAACCCCGATGTTAGTCAGCACTTTATCCGGCTGCTGGCCGGCCACGTGGCCGAGCGCGAACAACTGTTGCTGGGCATGGCCTACAACTCCATCCGGCGGCGCGTGGCCGATACGCTGCTGCGCATGCAGGAGCAAGCCGGTCCGGAGCCCGACGCACTGATTCAGCTTTCCCGCGACGACATGGCCGCCGTGGTAGGCACCGCCCCCGAGTCGCTGATCCGCACCCTGAGCGAGTTCAAGCAAAGCGGCCTGATCGAGATGTCGACCAAAGGCATTCGGGTGTTGCAGCCCGAAAAGCTGCGGCGCTCAAACTGGTAGCCGGGGCGAGGAAACGCCGTGTATGAGAGCCGTTTGACTGAAATGAATCAGCCCCTGGGCTGACATTCGTCATCTGTTGGGCAGGCGGCAAGTCGGAGCTTTGGCTTTCCTCTGATCTGCTCTGCCGTGATCCCTGCCCCTGCCGAAATCCATACCCACGTTGCCTGCACCCACTGCGGCGACGCGTGCCCCGACGAGCCCGTTCTCCTTGATAGTCAGCCCTTTTGCTGCCAAGGCTGCAAAGCCGTGTACGAGCTGTTGGCGGCCAGCAACCTGTGCACCTACTACCGCCTCGACGAGCGCCCCGGCCAGAAAGTAAAGGACGTAGAGCTGCCCGGCCGCTTCGACTACCTCGACCAAGAATCGGTGCAGGTGCAGCTGCTGGCTTTCCGCAGCGACACGCTGGCCAAACTCACGCTCACCATCCCGCAGATGCACTGCGCCTCGTGCATCTGGCTGCTCGAAAACCTGTACAAGCTCAATCCGGGCGTGTCGGAATCGCGGGTCAATTTTTTGCGTAAAGAATTAACCATTAGTTACTTACCCAGCGAAACCAACCTTAAGGAAGTTGTAACGCTGCTGGCGGCCATTGGCTACGAGCCCCAGATTACGCTGGCCGAACTCGGTGCCCAGCCCCACCACGGCAGCCGGATGCTGTATTACAAGCTGGGGTTGGCGGGGTTTTGCTTCGGCAACGTGATGCTGCTGGCCTTTCCGGAGTACTTTTCCTTTACGGAACAGCTTCAGGCTGAATTCGGCCAATTCTTTGGTTATCTGAGCATTATCCTCTCGCTGCCCGTGTTGCTGGTGAGTGCGCGGGGCTTCTACGAATCGGCCTGGCAGGGACTGCGGCAGCGCTACATCAACCTCGATTTTCCGATCAGCCTTGGCCTTACGGCCCTGATGCTGACCAGCTTGTTTGATATTTTGACCCACCGCGGGCCGGGTTACCTCGACTCGTTTACGGGCCTCGTGTTTTTCATGCTCATCGGCAAATGGGTGCAGCAACGCACCTACGACGCCCTGCGCTTCGATCGCGACTTCACCTCCTACTTCCCGGTGGCCGTGACGCTGCTCACCAAAGACGGTGATAAATCGGTGTCGGTGAAGGAGTTACAGGTGGGCAACCGCATCTTGGTGCGCCACCAAGAGGTGATTCCGGCCGACGCCATGCTCATGCGCGGCACTGGCCAGATCGATTACAGCTTTGTGTCGGGCGAAAGCGTGCCCGTGGCCAAAGGGGCCGGCGAGCTGGTGTACGCCGGCGGCCGGCAGGTGGGCCAAGCCGTGGAATTGGAGGTAGTGCGCGAGGTGTCGCAGGGCTACCTGACGCAGCTTTGGAACAACCCCGCATTCCAAAAAGGCGACAAGCAAACGCTGGAAACCTACGCCAACAAAGTCGGTCGCTACTTCGTGGCCCTGACCCTCACGCTGGCACTAGGCGCGATTCTGTATTGGTACCCGCAGGATCCGCACATGGCCCTGCGGGCGTTTACGTCGGTGCTGGTCATTGCCTGTCCGTGCGCGTTGTCGTTGGCCACGCCGTTTGCGATGGGCGCCGCCGTGCGGGTGTTTGGGCAGAAGAAGTTTTACCTGAAAAACTCGGCCGTGGTCGAAACGCTGGGCCGCGCCGACACGATTGTATTCGACAAAACCGGCACGCTCACCGACACGCATCGCTCAGAGGTCAGCTACGAGGGTCGCCCCTTGACCATTGAAGAAAAGCAGCTCGTGGCTACGTTGGTTCAGCAATCGACGCACCCGCTTAGCCAACGGCTATCCAAAGAGCTTATTTATAATGCATTGACTATAAATAAGTTACAAGAAACACCTGGACAGGGCCTGAGTGGAGTCGTCAACGGGGTATGCGTGCAGGTAGGCTCGGCGGCCTTCACCGGGGCCCAACGGTCAGCCGACGTTGCAGAAGCCGACGCGCAACGGCAATCGCGGGTGTACGTGGCCCTGAATGGTGTACCGGTCGGCTGCTTCGTGTTTCATAATGTCTACCGCGACAACCTCGCACCTATCCTGACGGAGTTGGGCAAGCGCTACCGCTTGGCCGTGCTCTCCGGCGACAACAGTTCGGAGCGCCCTCGGCTGCGCGAGTTATTCGGGCCGAAAGCAGAGCTACGCTTTCAACAGTCGCCGCTGGATAAGCTGGAATACGTCGCCGAGCTGCGCCGGCAGGGCCGCACGGTCATCATGGTCGGCGACGGCCTCAACGATGCCGGTGCTTTGCAGCAAGCCAACGCCGGCATCGCCCTCACCGATACGCTCAGCAACTTCTCGCCCGCCTGCGACGCCATCCTGGATGCGAGCAGCTTCGGCCAGCTCGCCACGTTCCTGCGCTTTTCTAAGGACTGCCTCCAGATTGTGCTGGCCACCTTTGTTTTGTCGTTTTGCTACAATGGCATCGGCTTGGGGCTGGCCGTACAGGGCCGGTTTACGCCCATCGTGTCGGCTATTCTGATGCCCATCAGCTCGCTCAGCGTGATGCTGTTTGCCACGCTGCTGGTGCGCTATGCGGCTTGGCGGCGCCGGTTTTAACCAGTCAGCTCATGGCTTCCTCCTCCTCGCCACCCGCCCCCACGCAAAGAACCCCACTGAAAAGCGCTGTGCGCTTCGGTGGGGTTCTGCGGAATAAATTTGGGGGCTTTGGGATGGGCTTAGGCGTGCACAAACTGGATGGCGTGGCTCCAGGTGTTGTGCTTCAGGCCGTAGCGCACCCACAGCAGCACAAAGGGCTCGGTCGCCCGGGCTTCTTCGATGCCGCCCAGGTCGGTGACGCGCTGCCACCCCAGCTCACGCAGCAGCTGAGTGGTCTGCTCCTTGGCGCCGGCATCGTTGCCACACACAAACATATCGGGCTCCCCGCCGGTCGAGGCTGGGTTTATCATCTGCTGCACGCTGACCATGTTCAGGGTTTTCACGACGTGCGCCTGCGGCAAAGCCCGCTGCACTTGCTCGCCCAGCGAGTCGGTGAGCCCTACGAAGAGCGTGGGCGGCATGCCTTGGGAGAAGTCCAGCGGATTAGTCAGGTCAATGACCGTTTTGCCGGCAAAGTGGGCCGCGCCGGCCTGCTGCACCGCCTCTACGGTAGCAGTGCCCAAGGTGGCCACAATCACGAGATCGCCGAATTGAGCGGCGTCGGCAAACGAGCCTTCGCGGGCGGCTCCGCCGTGCTGCTGCACCCAAGCTACGGCCTTTTCGTTGCCAGCTGTGCGCGACCCGAGCAATACGCTGTGGCCCATTTCCAGCAGTTTGGCACCCAGCGTCTGGCCGACGCTGCCCGTGCCCAAAATTCCAATGTTCATAGAAAGAGAGAGGTAAAAAGTGAGTGGAAAATCAATTCATTTGCTTGTACATACAATAATTACAAGGCAAAAAAACTAGCCTTTCGGCTCGAGTTTTTTTGTGGCCTCGTACGTGGCAGCGGTCAATTGCGCGGCGGCTTCCGACCCCAGCAACGTGGTGTAACGGGCATAGAGGCGGCGCCAAGCGGCTTTCACATCGGGCAGCAACTCAGTGGCCGCCGCGGTGGGCGTCACGCGGGTGCTCCGCCCCACCGACTCGCGTTCCAGCAGCTTACGCTGCTCCAGTTTCTCCACCAGCCGCGTGACGGTAGAAGGCGTCAGCTGCATTTCCCGGCTGATTTCCCCGGCTTGCAGCCCCGGCTTGTGGCACACGGTCATGAGCACGAACGCATGAGAGGGCGAGAGGCCCGTAACGGCAAATTCTTCCTCGGCCATGCTCGTGAGCAAGCGGGCGACGGCGTTAGCCGAGAAAAACAGACAGTTACAATAGCGCGAATCAGTAGCCACGGCGTGCAGAAGAGTATGGCCGCAAAACTATCAGCAACATTTGTATATACAAACTTGATAAATAGTTATTCCGGCGCTTTTTTCAGCCGGCATCAACTCCTTGCCTAAATCCACTCCCATGACCATCATCTTTCTGCTCATCGGCATCAGTCTTTCTGTCGCCTTAATATTCCTGGGAGCCTTCTTGTGGGCGGTACGCACCGGCCAGTACGAAGACGACTACACGCCCTCCGTGCGGATGCTATTTGAGGACGAGCCCACGGACCCGACGCCGTAAGCTTCCGCTCGGTGGGCTGACATCAATCACCGCCCCATCTGACTTTCGTCATCTTTTAGCTGCAGCCGCCGGAAGACCTTTGGAGAAGTTAATCATACACTCTCCACGCTATGCAAGTCGATCCACAACCGCCGGTAGTTGCGCCTCAGCCGCCCCAGGTCCTGAAGAACGCCGTGAAGGCGGTCGACACATTTTTCTACGACAACAAGATCGTCCGCAACTTCGGCATCGCCACCGTATTCTGGGGTATTGCCGGAATGCTAATCGGGGTGATCATTGCCTTCCAGCTGGCCCGCCCCGAAGTCAACATGGGCACGCCCTACACCACCTTCGGGCGCATCCGGCCGCTGCACACTAACGCCGTCATCTTTGCCTTCGTTGGAAACGGCATTTTCACGGGCGTCTACTACTCGTTGCAGCGCCTGTGCAAAACGCGGATGTACTCCGATTTGCTCAGCAAAATCCACTTCTGGGGCTGGCAATTGATCATTGTCTCAGCGGTGATTACCCTTCCGCTGGGCTTCACTACCAGCAAGGAATACGCCGAGCTGGAGTGGCCCATCGACATTGCCATCACGCTGATCTGGGTGGTGTTTGGCTGGAACATGTTTGGCACCATCGCCAAGCGCCGCGAGCGCCACTTATACGTGGGCATTTGGTTCTACATCGCCACCTTCCTGACCGTGGCCGTGCTGCACATCGTCAACTCGATGGAGGTGCCGGTGAGCTTCATGAAAAGCTACTCGCTGTATGCCGGCGTGCAGGACGCACTGGTGCAGTGGTGGTACGGCCACAACGCGGTGGCCTTCTTCCTGACTACGCCTTACCTGGGCCTGATGTACTACTTCCTGCCCAAAGCGGCTGGTCGGCCCGTGTACTCTTATCGCCTGAGTATCATTCACTTCTGGTCGCTGATCTTTATCTATATCTGGGCCGGGCCGCACCACTTACTTTACACTGCCCTGCCCGACTGGGCCCAGAGCCTGGGCGTAGCCTTCTCGGTGATGCTGATCGCGCCTAGCTGGGGCGGCATGATCAACGGCCTGCTCACATTGCGCGGCGCCTGGGATAAAGTGCGCGAAGAGCCCGTGCTGAAGTTTATGGTGGTGGCCGTGACGGCCTACGGCATGGCTACGTTCGAAGGGCCGATGCTGTCGCTGAAAAATGTGAACGCTATCGCTCACTTCACCGACTGGATTGTAGCCCACGTACACGTCGGCGCGCTCGGCTGGAACGGCTTCCTGACTTTCGCCATGCTCTACTGGCTGTGGCCCCGCCTCTACAAAACCGAGCTTTACTCTAAACGCTTGGCTAACACGCACTTCTGGCTGGGCACGCTGGGCATCCTGTTCTACGCCATCCCGATGTACTGGGCCGGTCTCACGCAGGGCCTGATGTGGAAGCAGTTCAACGGCGAGGGCATGTTGCAGTACCCCAACTTCCTTGAAACCGTTCTGCAAATCGTGCCGATGTATTACCTGCGCGGCATCGGCGGGGTGCTCTACCTCAGCGGCGTGTTCCTGATGATGTTCAACCTCATCAAAACCGCCCAATCCGGCTCGTTGCTCGCCAACGAAAAAGCGCAAGCCCCTGCCCTGCTGCCCGTTGCCCAAGATCCGCACGCCACCGGCGGCCACTGGCACCGTTGGATTGAGCGTCGCCCCGTGCAGCTCAGCATCGGCGCTACCATCGCCATTCTGATCGGCGGCGCTATCGAAATGATTCCGACGTTCCTGGTGAAGTCCAACGTGCCCACCATCGCCTCGGTGAAGCCTTATACTTCGCTGGAGCTCGAAGGCCGCGACATCTACATCAAGGAAGGCTGCTCGAACTGCCACACCCAGATGGTGCGCCCCTTCCGCTCCGAAACCGAGCGCTACGGCGAATACAGCAAAGCCGGTGAGTTTGTGTACGACCGGCCCTTCCTGTGGGGCTCCAAGCGCACTGGCCCGGATCTGCACCGCGTGGGCGGCAAGTATCCGCACTCCTGGCACTACAACCACATGATGGACCCCACCAGCATGTCGCCCGGCTCGATCATGCCGCCTTATCCGTGGCTGTTTGAAAACCAGATCGATTACTCCAACACCGGCGCTAAAATCCGGGTGTTGCAAAAGCTAGGCACGCCTTACCCTGTGGGCTACGATCAGCAAGCAGTGGCCGATGCGCAGCGCCAAGCCGAGGGAATTGCCAACGAGCTGAAGAAGGAAGAGATCGAGGTGAAATCCGACAAGGAAATCGTGGCCCTGATTGCCTACCTCCAGCGCCTCGGCACCGACATCAAGGTGAAGCCCGAACAAGCTACGACCGCTACCGCTGGCGCCCAGTAACCTCCGGTTGGCGGGCAGTGCCGGCCAACCAGAGCCACTTCCCAAGAAATACGCTACAACATCATGGACAAGAACGTCTTACAATCCATCGCCGGCGTCGAGATATATCCGCTGATTTCGCTGGCCATCTTCTTTCTCTTTTTCCTGGCGCTGCTTACCTACGTGGCAGTCGTTAACCGTCAGCATATCAGCACGATGAGCGAATTACCCCTGCTCAACGACGACGAGATGGAAGCCCACATCGAACAAGGAAACCTATGCTAACCTGGCGCACTTTTTTGCTGACAGCCACGGGCCTGCTGACCGGCTACGTGGCGGCGGCCCAAACGCCCGCCACCTCTGCTTCGGCAGCCAGCTCCACGCAGGGCATGCTGTTCTGGTTTGTGGTCGGCATCCTGGGGTTGGTGCTGTTGGTCGTGCTGCTGGCCAGTGCCATGATAACCGTGCAGCTGCGGCCCCACCTGGACCCTGAGCAGGACGCGGAGCCCACCATACTTCATCCGCAATCTACCACCGCCGAATAGGAAGAGCTTTATGGCAACAACATTAAAAAATCGCTCTTGGCGCCTATCCGCTGCTGCTTTGCTGCTGAGCTTTTCGGCACAGGCGCAAGCGCCGGAAGCGGCCGCCACACCCGCGGGCATGAGCGGCCAGGAGATGCTGTTCTGGGTTTTGGTAAGCCTGCTGGGAGTGCTTGTGCTGGCGTTGGTGCTCACCGGCATCCTGATTGTGGTGCAGCTACGGCCACAGCTACGCAAGGTGTACGAAATGCCCACCGTGCGTCCCTCCTGGAGCGGCAAGGTTCTCGGCCTGTTTGTGGGCGACCCCGTGCTGCTGCAAGGCCGGGTGCGCGACGAAATCATGAGCGGGCACGACTACGACGGCATCCACGAGTTCGACAACGACCTGCCGCCGTGGTGGAAAATGGGCTTTTACGGCACCATCGCGTTTGCCGCGGTTTATCTGTTTTACTTCCACGTAGCCGATGCCGGCCAACTGAGCCAAGCGGAGTACGAAACCGAGATGAAACAAGCGGCCCTGCTCGTTTCAGTAGGCTCCGACGACCCGAACAAGCTGACTGATTTTCAGCCCCTGACGGCTGCCGCCGACATTGGCGCCGGCAAATCCCTCTTCGCCACCAACTGCGCGCCCTGCCACGGAGCCGCGGCCGAAGGCAAAGTTGGCCCCAACCTCACCGACGAATACTGGCTGCACGGCGGCGAAGTAAACCACGTGTACAAGACGGTAAAATTCGGGGTGCAAGGCAAAGGCATGGTGGCCTGGAAAGGAAAGCTTTCCAGCAAGCAGATTTTGCAGGTTTCGTCCTACATCCTGACGCTGCAAGGCTCGAAACCGGCCAACGCCAAAGAGCCCCAGGGCGAAAAAGACCCAACGGCCACCAAAATCGCGATGCGCTAACCACAGTCCGATGCAGCCCGCGTCGGACTGGGCGTGCTTAATCATAAATTATTGATAATCAAGTATTTATACAATAAAGCAAAACGATAGCTAGCAGCCGATGGCAAGGCAGAGAGCACAGCACCAATGCGATGACAATGATTACCCAAAACGACGAAACCTTCCGCGATTCCATTTCCACCGTTGACGCGGCGGGCAAGCGCGTGTGGTTGTTTCCGAAGAAGCCCCAGGGCCCGCTATACAACTACCGCAAGTGGGTGAGCTACGGGCTGCTGACGCTGCTGTTTGCGGGTCCGTGGCTGCGCATCAACGACTTGCCTGTGCTGATGCTCAACATCCCGGCCCGGAAGTTTATCATCTTCGGCCAAATCTTCTGGCCCCAGGACTTCTTCATTCTGCTGCTGGCCTCGCTCACGTTTATTGTGTTCGTGATCCTGTTCACGGTGGTGTACGGGCGCGTTTTCTGCGGTTGGGTTTGCCCCCAGACCATCTTCATGGAGATGGTCTTTCGCCGGATCGAGTACTTTTTTGAAGGCGACTCGGCCCAGCAAAAAGCCCTCGCCAAAGCCGACTGGGACTGGAACAAAACGTGGCGCAAAACCGGCAAGCACACGGTGTTCTTGGTCATCTCGTTTCTGATTGCCAACACGTTTCTGGCCTATATCATTGGCAGCGATGCCTTGGTGAAGCTCGTCACCGATTCGCCCGACCAGCACCTCGGCGGACTGGCCAGCCTGGTGCTGTTTACGGGAGTTTTTTATGCCGTTTTTGCTCGTTTTCGCGAGCAGGTGTGCACCATTGCCTGCCCCTATGGCCGCTTGCAAGGCGTGATGCTCGACAAGGAAAGCATTGTGGTGGCCTACGACTACAACCGGGGCGAGCCGCGCGAGAAGCTGCGCAAAAACCAGGAGCGCAAAGCCGGCGACTGCATCGACTGCAAACAGTGCGTGCAGGTGTGCCCCACGGGCATCGACATCCGCAACGGCGCCCAGCAGATGGAATGCATCAATTGCACAGCCTGCATCGACGCCTGCAACAACATCATGGACCTGATCAACAAGCCCCACGGCCTGATCCGCTACGACTCGGAAAGCCACATCGCGGCCAACACGAAGTTTCACGTAACGGGCCGCATCAAGGCGTATTCGGGCGTGCTGGTGGTCTTGGCGGGCATTCTGGTGGCGCTGCTGGCCACGCGTTCCAACGTGGAGGCGACGGTGCTGCGCACGCCGGGGCAGCTGTTTCAGAAAACCGACCACGGCACCATCACCAACCTCTACAACATCTCGGTCATCAACAAGACCAACCACCCCTACCCAATCACCCTCAAGCTGCTCGAACCCGCCGGGGGGACCATTGCCCTCGTGGGCACCGACGGGCTGACGCTGCCGGCCCAGGGCATCACGGAAGGCGTGTTTTTCGCGGAGCTGCCGGCCAAAGCGCTGCACTTGACCAGTAACAAGATCCGCATCGGCGTCTACAGCCAGGGCAAGTTGATTACGGAGGAGAAAACAAAGTTTCTGGCGCCGGCTCGCTAAGCACGTTTGGCCGCGAACCCCCCATTACTGGAAGGCGAGCAAAGCGGGGAAGCCAGAAAGCAAAATCATAACATCATGACTAACAATACGATACAAAAACCTACGCGCACGCTCTGGCCTTACGCCATCATTGCCGTGTTCGTGCTGTTTGGCGGCTACATCGGCTTTCTGGTGCGGCAGACGATGAAAACCAGCGTCGACCTGATCAGCACCGATTATTACCAGCAGGAGCTAGCCTACCAAAAGCGCATGGAATCGGTGGCCCGCACGGCCACCCTGCCCGCCCCCGTAACGGTGCTCCACGACGCTGCTGCCCGCAAGCTCACCTTGCAGTTGCCCGCCTCGCTGGCTGGGCAGCCCTTGGCCGGTACGGTACACTTCTTCCGCCCTTCGGATCTGAAGCTGGACTTCACCTTGCCGTTGCAAGCCAACGCCGAGCTGCAACAGCAGTTCAGCACGGCCAAAATGCAGCCGGGCTACTGGCGTGTACGCCTCGATTTCACGGCGGGCGAGCAGGCATACTTTGTCGAAAAACCTTTAGTAATCAAGTAGTTTCATGATCTGGGCGGGCTTTCTGTTTGGCGTACTGGGCAGCTTTCACTGCGTGGGCATGTGCGGCGCCATTGCCCTGGCCTTGCCCGGGCGCGTGGACGCGGCCACGCCGGGCCTGCGCTACGTGGGCGGCCGGTTGCTTTATAACCTGGGCCGCGTCACGACTTACAGCGCCCTGGGCGCCGGCGCCGGATTGGTCGGCCAAACCCTGCGCCTAGCCGGAGTGCAGCAAAGCCTGTCTATTGGCTCGGGCTTGCTGATTTTGCTGCTGGTGGTAGTGCCCGAACGCTACACCGGACGCCTAGCCGCCGCGCTCGGCTTCGACCGCCTGCTGGTCCGCATCAAGACCGCGTTGGCGTACTTCTTTCAGCAGCCCTCTTTGCGCGCTTTGTACATCACGGGGCTTCTCAACGGCCTGTTGCCCTGCGGGTTGGTGTACCTCGCCTTGGCCGGCTCACTGAGCGTGCCGGGCGTGGGCGGCTCGGCCGCCTACATGGCATGCTTTGGCCTGGGCACCTTGCCGCTGATGTTTGGGCTATCGCTCACGGGCCGGCTGGTGCCGCTGGTGTGGCGCGTGCGCATGCGGCAAGCGGTGCCGTACGTTGCCTCCCTGATGGCCGTGCTGTTCATCCTGCGTGGGCTGGGGCTGGGTATTCCTTACCTGAGCCCACAGCTCAGCACCGCATCCACGCAAATTCTTGCTAAACAGCCGCTTACCATACACTACTGTCAGTAGCCGCCTACTCATTTTCTGCTTCTCTCCGCCTTTCCTCCAGCCCCAATCATGAAAACCATCCTCGTACCCATCGACCTCACCGCTTCGGCCGAAGCCACGCTGGCCTATGCCAACAAGCTGGCCGTACGCTGGCCGGCCGAAATTGTGCTGCTGTATTGCCACTTCGGCGCCACGCTAACCGAGGCCGAAGCCTTGGCACAGGAGCATCGGCTGCGTAGCCTGGCCGAACGCCTTCGCTACCAGCAGCTTACTCGCCAAGATGGGCGCCGGATTCTGTACCGCTACCGCGTGCTGGCCGGTTGCCTGCACGACCACATCCGCGATGAAGCGGCTCAATGTGCGGCCGACTTGGTAGTAATGGGCCTGGAGCACATCGACTGCGGCCGGGTAGAAACGCCGGGCAACCACGCGGCGTCCATCACGGAGCTAGTGACGTGCCCGGTGCTGGTGGTGCCGCCCGGCCGGCGATCACTGCCTACGCGCATGGTTTTTTCGGCTGATTTCAACACGCTCGACCTCAACGCGTTACCGCGGCTTTCGGCCCTGCAAGCAGCCTTTCCGGCCCAACTGGATTTGGTGCAGTTTTACGCCCCCGCCGAGCGGGGACTGCGGCTAGTTCTGAAAAAAGCGGCCGAAAAAGCCGCGTCGCAGCTTACCTGGCCCGTGAGCAGCACGCAACTGCTGGAAGACGACGAGCCCTTGGAAGGCATCAGTGAGTTTTGTGCCCGCACCCAAGCGCAACTGCTCATCATTGCGCCGGCCAGCAAAGACCAATTGCTGCGCTATTTTGACGTGTGCTACACCAAAACGCGCGCCTACCATACCCAGATTCCGGTGCTCGTGCTGCGCCAGACCCCGCGCCAGGCCAACGTCACCTGCTGCGAGCGCTGCGCCGAGCGCATGGGCCTTTCCACCGATGCGCATTTCGAGCCCCAGCCCGCTAATCTGGCCCCGGCGCATTCGTAGCCGAGGATTGGCGCCTAAAGCAGAAAGCAGCGTTTTCTCGGCATAAAGCGACAGTTCCGGAAAGAAGTAATATCCTCTTTGCCAATGACATATATCATGTTACGGGCTGGGAATATGCTCTATACTTGTCCTTTCCGGCCTATGTAGCTCGCGCCGGGCATCCGCACTTTGGTCGACGACCCACGCTTTTCTGCCTTTCGCCATGAATCGAATTGTTCGCCTTCCCTCTGTACCATTTCCTTTCGTCTGGCTGCCTAAATCCTCTGCCCAATCCACAACGCGTCCGGCCGCGGCCACCGCACAGCCGATCGCGGTAGAATGGGCAACCGCCGAGCCGCTTCCCCTCGACGTAAGCCTGACCTTTTTGGGGGCGGCACACTGCGTAACGGGCTCAAAATATGTTCTGACGCTGGACCGTGGCCGCAACCGGCAACAGCTACTTGTTGATTGTGGGCTGTTTCAGGGCCTGCAAGAACTGCGACAGCGCAACCACGAACCGCTCCCGCTGGTCGCGGCCGACCTGGAGGCGGTAGTGCTCACCCACGCCCACATCGACCACAGCGGCTACTTGCCCAAGCTGGTAAAAGACGGTTTTCAGGGCCCTATTTTCTGCACCGATGCCACGGCCGACCTGCTCAGGATTTTGCTACTCGACTCGGCCAAGCTGCAAGAGGAAGAAGCGGCTTTTGCCAACGCGGAAGGCTATTCGAAGCACCATCCTGCGGAGCCCCTCTATACCGTAGCCGATGCCGAGCAAGTGCTCGCGCTGCTGGAATCTGCGCCCTATAATCAGACCTTGCAAGTAACTGACCAAGTGCAGGTTATCTTCCGGGATGCCGGCCATATTCTGGGGTCTGCCATTGTGGAGATGACCTTACAGGGCGCCCGGCAAAGCAAAAAGCTCGTGTTTTCCGGCGACCTGGGACGCTACAACAACCCCGTGCTGTTTGACCCAACGCCCGTGAAAGAGGCTGATGTGCTGCTGGTAGAATCTACGTACGGCGACCGCAATACGCGCATTGAAGACCCGGAAGCGGAGCTGGCCCGACTTATCAACGAGGCCGTGGAGCGGGGCGGCGTACTGCTCATTGCGGCCTTTGCAGTGGGGCGCACCCAAACCTTGCTCTACTACCTCAAAAAGCTACGCCAGGAAGGCCGCGTGCCTCAGATACCGGTGTACGTAGACAGCCCGATGGGCATTCGGGTAACTTCGCTGTTTCGTCAGCACCCCACGGCACACCGCTTGGGGCTGAATAACCCGTTCGATTTTTCGGGCTTGCATTTCGTCAGCGACCAGCAGCAGTCCAAAGCGCTGAACCGGCTAACGGGTCCGGCCATCATCATTTCGGCCAGCGGCATGTGCACGGGCGGCCGCATCGTGCATCACCTCCACAACCGCCTCCCCCGCCCCCAGGATACGCTGTTGCTGGTCGGCTACCAGGCCGAAGGCACCCGCGGCCGCAGCCTCCAAGACGGCGAAAAGCAAATCAAGATGTTCGGTGAGTGGGTACCGGTGCGCTGTCACGTAACGGAGCTCGACGGCTTTTCGGCCCACGCCGACCGCTCCGAGCTTCTGCGCTGGCTGCGCGGTTTTTCCCAGGCGCCCAAGCGCACGTTTGTAGTGCACGGCGAGCCGCTGGCAGCCGAAAGCCTGGCTCAGGCCCTGCGCCACGACCGGGGCTGGTCGTCGGTGATCGTGCCGGAGTACCTGGAGTCGGATGTGCTGTTCACGGGTATTTAAGCGCCGTCTATGCCCGCCCAACCCATCCCTGCCACGTTTATCAGTGCTTGCTCAGGCCGCGAATTTCCGGTGAGCGAACAAGTCGATGGCCACACGCTGCGCCCGACCCTACTCACCCTGATCCAGCAGGACCACCCCGATTTTACCCGTGATAACTACTTGGCAATAAGCGAGTTAAACACCTATCGCCGCCAGTACATTCAAAACTATCTGCTGCGGGAGGTCGGGGAGCTTTCGGACCTGGAGCAAACCGTGCTCGACCACATCGAGGGCCACAGCACCCTCACCGATAAGCTCGAAGAAGAGGTTGAACCCCTGACCCTGGGCCAACGCTTGGCCGACCGCATTGCCGCGTTTGGGGGTAGCTGGACGTTTATCCTGAGCTTTTTCGGTGTCCTGCTACTTTGGATCGTGCTGAATGCCTGGTGGTTACGCAACGGCGGCTTCGACCCCTATCCGTTTATTCTGCTGAACTTGCTGCTTTCCTGCCTCGCGGCTATGCAGGCCCCGGTCATTATGATGAGCCAGAACCGGCAGGAAGACAAGGATCGCCAACGGGCCAAAAAAGACTACATGATCAACCTGAAGTCGGAACTTGAAATCCGGATGCTGCACGAGAAGCTCGATCACCTGATTCTGCACCAGCAGCAGGATCTGCTTGAGATTCAGCGCATTCAGGTGGAAATGATGAACGATATCCTGGCGCGTCTGGAGACTTCGTCTACGCCCGCTAAGGTCTGACGCTCGGCCATGCGCAGTTCTGTTTTCAGCACTCGCTTTTTCGAACAACCCTACCCGAATCCCTATTATTTCTTCCAGCCGCCCGCGTGCTACACCGAATTGTCCTGCTGGTAACCAGCACCCTGCTTAGCTTACTGCAATGCACTGAGCAGCAACACCCAGCCCTGACTACCCCAGCCCACCCGACCGCCTTGGCGACTACCCCAACGGAAGCGACTGTCAGCCAACTGATTAGGGCGATGCTGGACACCTCCGCCCTCAGCCGCACCGCTCCCGGTGCCCGTCCGGCCTTGCAAGCTGGCTCCTACGTGCACACGTTTTACGGCGCCGAACCGGCTCCCGCCTGGACGGCGGGCACCGACAGCATCACGACCGAGGCAACTGCCGCGCTGACGCTGCTGGCCCAGGCCAAATCCTATGGGTTGCAGCCCGAAAACTATGCGATTCTGCACCTGTCGTCCTTGCGCGACTCCCTGCGCTTTGCGGCTTCGGCGGGTCGCAACGCCCGGCAGGCCCGCTTCGACGTGGCTTTGAGCGACGCCGTGTTGCGCTTCATGCTGGATCTGCACCGGGGCCGGCTGCGGATCTACACCCCGTCGCCGCTGGAAAAAGCCACGAAGCGCGTGTTCCAGCCCGCCGATACGTTGCGGGAAGCCCTGGCCGCCCGGCGCGTGGTAGCGGCGGTGTTGGCCTGTCAGCCCCCCACCCACGAGTACCAACGCCTGCAAAAGGCACTGGCGCAGTGGCTACGCGAGCCGGTAGCACCCGACTCAGCTTACCAGCAACAGTCTCATTATGAACAAGCTGCACTTAACCTGGAACGCTGGCGCTGGGAAGCTTTTGCGGCCCCAGACTATGTGCTGATCAACCTGCCGGCCTACGAGCTGTATGTGGTAAGCGGCGACAGTGTGCTGCGTCGGCACCGCATCATCATTGGCAAGCCCCAGACGCCCTCGCCCACGCTCAGCAGTGCCATCAGCTACTTCACCCTGGCGCCCGACTGGCACGTACCGCGCTCCATTGCTACCAAGGAAATTCTGCCGCGCCTGCAAGCCGATGCGGGCTACTTGGCCCGCAACAACTACGCCCTCTACGACACGCGCGGCCGGCCTCTGGACCCTTACCAGATCAACTGGCGGCAAGTCACCCCGGCCAGCTTTGCCTACACCATCCGCCAATCGGCGGGCTGCGACAACGCCTTGGGTAACATTGTGTTTCGGTTTGCTAATCCCTACTCGGTGTATCTGCACGACACTCCCGTGCGACAGTTATTTGCGCAGCCCGTCCGCGCCCTCAGCCACGGGTGCATTCGGGTGGAGCAGCCCATGCAGTTGGCGGCTTACCTGCTGCAGCGCGAGGGCCGCGCCGTGAACTTGCCCAGCGAAGCCGAATGCGCGCTCCAGCCCCGCCCCCAAGACGTGCGCCTGCGGCAGCCCATGCCGCTGCACATTCGGTATTTCACCTGCGCGGCGGAAGGCGGAAAACTCCGATTTTACAACGACGTCTACCGCCTCGATGCCGGACTGCGTCAGGCCCTTTTTGCCGCCGCGCCTAAGCTGTAGCCGGGCTTTCGGAGCCCGTAGGCAAACCCATGTAATTTCATGATTAACAAAAGGTTATTACATGACATCAATCATTGCTGTGAAAGAAGGGCTGTGGTATTTTTGAACTGTAGCCAACCGAAAAAGCCCCTCTGACCTTTCGGGGCGATGCGCTTTGCCGATTTTACTTAACGCCTTTCAACTATGACCCAGAATCTGGCCCAGACCATGCCCTCGGCCGTGCCCGCCGAAGACAAGCCCGTCCTCTCTTTGATAGTGCTGACCAACTTTATGCCGGCAGCGCACCGGGCCATTCGCTACGCGGCCGAGCTGGCCACCCCCATCGGGGCGCAAGTGGTGCTCCTGCACGTGCGCGAGGTTTCGGAACTCGAAGGCGAACTGCTGCCGCATGACCCCGAACGTGAGGGCGAGCTGCGCATGGCCGTTCAGACGCTGGCCGACGAACTCTACAAGCCCGCCAGCATCGAGCTGGTGCCGGATTTGCAGTTCTCCACGGCGGCGGCCCTTGCCAAGCGCTACGCTCCGGCCCTGTTTGTGCTGGGTCGCACCGAGGAATCTGCTGAGGAAGGCTTGGTGAACACGGCCGTGCTGGAAGTGCTGCGCACCGGGCAGTTTCCGTTGTTGCTGGTGCCGGAAACGTACCACGGTGCCGCTACACCGAAGCAGGTGCTGGTAGCCGCCGACGGCGAGCCGTTTACGCTGGACAAGCCCAAGGCCGCTTTGCAGCTGCTCAAGGAAATCGAGCCGCGGATGACGGTCGTAACCGTGTCGATGGTGGAAGACGACGAAGTCTGCGCGGCCGCGCTGCACCAAGTGAAGGTCAATGGCCTCGCCGATGCGGCCAGCCACACCACGCTGGAAGTGGTAAAACACGCGTTTCCGGTGCACGGCATCCTCAAAGCCGTAACCCAAACGGGAGCCGAAATGGTCGTGCTGCTGGCTCGCCGGCGCAGCTTTCTGGGCGCGATGTTTCACCGCAGCGTAACCAACCGGCTGCTGAGCACTTGCCCCGTACCGATGCTCGTGCTGCCCACCACCGACTCCTGAGCAAACCGGCGCGGCTTTAACCTAATAGCCTGCGGGCCCATGAACCGATACCAGTTCATGGGCCCGCAGGCTATTTATTTGATAATCAATCTATTGCAAATCAACACTTTACAACCTAAAGCACTCTTAAGAATCAATTCTCATTTCTTAAAGGCTTTGTACACTTCAAACCAACCTGTGCTCGCGGCAGCCACAGCCGCGCACACCGCCAGCTGACGCCACGTAAGCGACTGCAAATCAAATAGATGCTGCAGGGCGGGCACCAACAGGCACAGGGCTAGCAGCACCAGCGTGAAACCCACCACAGCAGGCAGCAACGGATTGGTGTAACGCCACGTCGTGCGCAGCGTGAGGGTGCGGGACCGGCTGACGAGCGTCAGTAGGGCGTTGGCCAGTACCAGAGTGGTGAAAACCAACGTGCGGACAAGCACTTCGCTATAGCCCTGATTTTGTGCGTAATAGCCCAAACCAATAACGCCTACAGCCACCACAAGACCCTGCACCAAGCTTCCGCTCAGTTCTTGCAAAGACAGAAACGTAGCGTTGACGGGGCGCGGCGGCTCTTGCAGCGTGCCGGGTTCCATGGGCTCGTTTTCAAACACAATGGAGCAGGTTGGGCCCATCAATAATTCCAGAAAAATAACGTGCACCGGCCCGAGCAGCACCGGAAACCGCCACGAAAGCACCGACGGCACCAGCACCGCCAAAATCAGCGGGATGTGGATGGCGATGATGTATTGCACGGCTTTGGTGAGGTTGTGGTAGATCTTGCGGCCAAACCCAATGGCCGTCACCATGCCCGTCAGCTCGTCGTCGAGGAGCACCAAGGCCGCGGCCTGACGGGCTAGTTCGGTGCCGCGGCGGCCCATGGCCACGCCGATGTGAGCGGCTTTCAGGGCCGGCGCGTCGTTGACGCCGTCGCCGGTCATGGCGACTACCTCCCCGTTGGTCTTCAGGGCCTCGATCACGCGCAGCTTGGCTTCGGGAAACATGCGGGCAAACAGGTTGACTTCGCCCACGCGGCGCCGGAGCGTAGGCTCGTCCAGATCCATGACGTCGGTGCCGGTGAGCACGGGCTCGGGACGGTGCAGGCCCACCTGTCGGGCAATGGCAGCGGCCGTAACGGCGTTGTCGCCGGTGATCATCTTCACCGCAACGCCCGCCTCGTAAAACTGCCGCAACACTGCCGCCGAGCTGGCTTTGGGCGGATCGCTGAACCCAACCAAGCCCACAAACTGCCAAGCAAAGCCTTCTTGAGTAGATGGATAACTATTTGCTTTACAAGTGCTTACACAAACACCCAATACCCGCAAGCCGGCCACGGCCATGGCCTGGAGCGCAGCCAAAGCGGCAGCCTGTTCTGGCGCCGCAAGCTGACATCGGGCGATAATCCCTTCTGGAGCGCCTTTGGCGGCCACAATCCGGTGGCCAGCGACGTCGGCAAAAACGTGCGTCATCATGGGCGGCTGACCGCCGAGCGGGTATTCGTGCACGAGCTGGTACACGAGCCGGGCGTCGGGAGTAGCGGTGGCGGCGTAGGCTTGGTGCAGGGCCTGCTCCATCGGGTCGAAGGGCTGGGGCTCGCTGGCCCACATGGCGGCGGCCAGCAGCTCCGCCTGGGCAGGTGTTAGAGGCGCTGAGCTTGCTTCGAAAACCTGTGCGCCCTCCGCACCAGGGCAATACAACTGGCTCAGTGTCATGCGATTCTGCGTGATGGTCCCGGTTTTATCTACCCCAATGACGGTGGCTGAGCCCAGCGTTTCTACAGTTTGCGGCTGCTTGGTCAGAATGCCCTGGCGCATGAGACGCCACGCGCCCAGGGCCATAAACGCCGAAAGCGCCACCGGAATCTCTTCGGGCAGCACGGCCATGGCCAGCGTCAGGCCGTGGAGCAGGCCGTGCACCAAGCTGCCCGATTCCCACCAATTGTAGCCCCACACTACCACAAAAGCCCCGGCTCCCACCAGGGCCATCCGGCGCACGAAGCCAGAAATCTGCCGCTGCAAGGGCGTGGCGGGCGCTTCTACTTCCTGAATAAGTCCCCCAATGCGGCCCAGGCGGGTGCGGTCGCCGACGGCCGTGACGCGGGCAACCGCTTCGCCGCGGGTTACGGCCGAGCCTGCAAACACTTGCTGCTTGCCGTCGGCTGTTTTGGCCACCGGCATCGACTCGCCCGTCAGAAACGACTCGTCGGTCAGCAGATCGTGGGCTTGCACCAACACACCGTCGGCGGCTACTTGTTCGCCTTCGGCCACCACCAGTATGTCGTTTACCACGATTTCGGAGGCCGCTACCTCCGCCCATTCACCGGCCCGGCGCACGCGGGCGCGGGGCTGCGTGAGAGCCTGCAACGCCTGCAACGCCCGGTCGCTGCGCGCCTCTTGGTACAGCGAAATGCCCGCCACCAAGGCCGTGGCGCCCAGCAGCACGTAGGCTTCGGCCCGGCTGCCGATGAGCAGGTACAGCCCTGCCGTGAGCACGAGCAGCACAAACATGGGCTCCGCGACGACGTGGCGCAGGCTGGTCAGGAGGCCGTTGCGGCTGGGCTGGGCTAGCGTGTTGGAGCCGAACTTTTGCCGCTGTTGTAGTACTTCCGCCGAAGCCAGGCCGGCGGGCAGCGTATCGGGAAGTCGCTGTGCCATGAGAAACAAGTGAATGTGAACGCCAAAAGCGCGATCAGCACCTGCCTAGGGCTGATTTTTTAGGCGGCTGCAACTGCCGAATGCAGTTGAATGTCGGGCCACGGAAGCTCATCAAACATGATCAAAATCAAGCACTTCCGTGATTATAGTCATTGCGATCGGCATCGTTTGGCTGTATCTTTATAGTGTAGCCGCTTACAGTATGCGGGCGGTGTTCTTTCATCTAAACGGTCCACTGCCATGATTGCTCCCACCTTTTGGTTTTCGCTGTTGCTGCTGACGCTGGCAAGCTTTGGTTGGCACCTTTATCAGTCGGCCCGCGACAATTCTGCTGCGGGGTAAAGCCCACTCTGTTAGGCCCATTCCCATGAACACTCGCTTCCTTCCCGACCTGGTTACCCCGGCGCAGCGCCGGCGGTTTGTGCACCTGTTTGCCGCGCGCGTGGCCGCCGATCGGCTGCTGGGGCCTGCATTTGCCGGGGAGCTTTCCGTCGTGGGCCATCGCGTATCGCGCGCCGAATGTGCATGGTGGGAACAAGCGCTAGCCGGCAAATGCTACACAGGACGCCTGACTCCGGAGGCCCACCAGTTGCCCCTCACCGGGCAGCATTTTGCCCAGTGGTGCCACCTGCTGGACGCCACGCTACACCAACACTTTCACGGGCCGCAGGCAACTGAGGCTCGCGGACTGCTGCGCAACTTTGCCACCATGCTGGCGCATTGGCAGTTCGCTCGCCAAAGCCGCCAGCTGGGGTCGCACACGATTCGCCGCGTCACCGAAACGCTGCAGGCTGCTTAGAACCAATCGCTTGGTGCTCCGATAGTTAGGAGCGCGAATTTGTTTTTTGATTTTGGGCGGCGCCCAAATCCTCGCGCGCCGCTTTCTCGACGGTGCCCGTGAGCACGAACTACGTGCCGGGCGTGCGGACGAAGGGCCAACAAGCGCCTTCGCTAGTCAATCGATTGATGTACTGATCGTTATTAAAGAAAATCGAGTTACCGGCGCACCTGATCTATGTCAGGTTTTGGTCTGGCAATCGTCATTTTCGCCGTTTGGCTGCTGCGCTACCTTGCAATTGTCAATTGCTTGATATCCTTTCCGTTACACGCAAGCCTTAGCCATGAACCCCTCGTCTGCCACCCTCGCGCCCGAAGAGCGCCTCGCCGACGCCGACATCACAGCGGCCATCGAACTGCTTTTTCGGATGAAAAAAGGCGTTAGCGCGCATTTCATCCACGTGGCCACCGATCGCGGCCTTGTTAAGCTGACCGGCTCGACCACCAGTCTGCTCTCGCGCGAACGGGCCGAGGAGATTGCCAAAGCCGTGCGCGGCGTGCGCGGCGTAATCAACGAGCTGCTGGTGCGCACGCCCGTCGTGCCCGATGCCGACTTACTGAGCAACGTCGAGAAAGCGCTGGCCCAAGATCCCGCCACAGCCGACTACAACGTACGCTGCTTCGTCCACGACGGCACCGTGCTGACAGAAGGCACCGTGCAATCGTGGGCCGAACAGCAGCTCGTGCTGCAAGTGCTAAAAAGCGTGCACGGCGTGCGCCAGATAGAGAATCGCCTTCACATCCGGGGCGGCGAACTTACCAATTCCGACGACGAAATCACGGCCCAAATCCGGGCGTTGCTGGAGTGGGATATTCGGGTAAAAAGCACCCTGGTTACCGTCCGGACCGATCACGGAGTGGTGCACGTAGCGGGCACGGTGGGCACCGCCGCTGAGCGCGACCATGTACTGGCAGTGGCCTACATGGCCGGCGCCACCCGTGTAGAGGCTCGCGACTTATTCGTGGCCTACTGGGCACTGGATAAGGAATTGCGCAATCAGAAATTCGCCTCCAAAGCCGACGAGGACATCGCCCAGGCCATCCGCGACATGTTTGGCTACGACCCGCGGGTGCGGGCCTTCGAGCCCGGCGCCCACGTGAGCGTGCACGATGGCGTGGCAACGCTGAGCGGCGTAGTCAGCAGCCTAGCTGCCAAACGCGCCGCCGGCGAGGATGCCGCCAATGTAGTGGGCGTGTTCGACGTGCGTAACCTGCTGCAAGTGCGCGCCTACTACCCGTCGCCCGACGCGGCCATTCAGCGCAACATCAAAGCCGCGCTGGCCCGCGATGCTTTTGTGGGCCACTACGGTTTTACGGTGAACGTCAGCAACGGCAAGGCGCAGCTCTACGGCACCGTGCATTCGCACTCCGATCAGGAGCGGGCCGAAGACGTGGCGGCGGGCGTCAACGGCGTCATTGAAGTAGACAATCACTTGCAGGTATTTGCTGCTGAGCATTTTACACCCGCGGTAGCCGCCATCGGGGAAGGCGACGTGCCGATTCACCTGGAAAACATCGAGCCCGACCACGTGCTGGAAAAGCGCCTGCGCAACCACTACTATTGGTCGGCGCGCCTGCACGACCAGGACATCAACCTGCTGATTCGGGACGGGCGCGTGACCCTCACCGGCACCGTCGATTCCTTGATCGACCGCAAAACCGCTGCGACCGAAGCCTATGCCTGCGGCGCCCGCGACGTGAACAACCACCTGCACCTGCGCGGTGCGGCCTGAGTTTTCGGGCTAGTCTGGCTAAGCCAACGTTTGGCCTACGACACACTGTTATGTATATAAACCTAACTATCAAATAGTTATGCACCATCGCCTTCCGAAGAAGTATCAACGATTCCCGACCTCTGTTCCCGACAGTGAGGTTTCGGAGCAACACCGGGGCCACCGAAGTCGCTCGCGTACGCATGCCAACCCCAGTTATCATATGCCGCCAGAATACCGCCCACTCAGCGACACGCTGACGGAAGCGGAAGGGCTGGCCCGCAACCGTTTCGTTACCGGCCGCTACGCCGGCTCTTTCTAAATCTTTATTCCTACCGCGCCATGACGACTCCCGCCATTGTTGTGCTGACCGATTTTTTTGCCGTGTCTAACCGGGCCTTGTCGTATGCGGCAGGACTAGCCGTGCCGCTTCAGTCGCATCTGGTGCTGCTGCACGTGCGCCACGACGGTTTGCTTTCACCCGAGGAATACGCTGACCGCCACGCGGAGCGCAACGCCCGGCAAACCCAGCAGGCCCTCTACGCGCTGGCTGAAGGCCAACCTGTGCCCACGCAGGTCGAGATTTCCGAGGCTTTTCTGCCCGATGCCGTGGCCGAAGCAGTGCGTCACCACCAGCCCCAGTTGCTTGTGCTGGGCCGCCCCGGCACGGCCACTACGCCCGTGGAGGTAGTGACCAGCGCCGCCCTCGACGTGCTGCGCCATGTGCCTTTCCCGCTGCTGATTGTGCCTACCGTGGGCTGGGACACGTTTCCGCCCCGCCGCCTAGCGCTAGCCGTCGACGGCGACTCGTTCTCCCTGTATGATAACCAACACATTGTGAGCGACTTACTGCAAGCCTTACAGGGCACGCTGGACGTCATTCACGTAGTCGATCAGCACGATCCGGGGGCCGAAGCCTACCACCGGGCCATGCACACGGCCCAGCAAAGCGGGGTGGCCACCGCGCTGACGCCCGAACACGTGCGGATAGTCTACCACCCCAAACCAGCCGAAGGCATTTTGCAAGGTGCCGCCGAAGTGAAGGCCGACTTGCTGGTCGTGGTTGCCCGTCGCCACAGCCTGCTTAGCAGCTTGTTTCACCGCAGCGTTACGGCCCAGCTCATCAGCGAAAGCCCCGTTCCGGTGCTGCTTTTGCCCGCACTGGACTGAGTGAGGCCGCGTGCTCGATAGTCGTTGCTTTTGTCTCCTGCTTTCTTAACTCCCGATTATGATGCGCTTTTCGCTGGTGGTGCTCGGCGGCTTTTTTCAGGCCGCGCAACGAGCGGTGCAATATGCCGACTCCCTGGCCAGTGCTTTGGGCGGCCGCCTGGTGCTGCTGCACGTTAAGCGCGCTTCCCTCTTCGACCCGTACGTTTTCGTAGGCGAAACCATGCGCCGAGAAGAGCTTGATTCCGAGAAAGATACCGGCGCGCTACTGGCTCAGTTGGTGGGCAGGCTGCGCGCGCCCACTACGGTTGAGCTGACCACCGACTTGCTGCCCGAAGTAGCCTTCGACCTTGCTTCCCGGCACCAGCCGGCGTTGTTTGTGCTGGGCCTGCCGGCCACTGAGCGTACTTCCTCGGAGCTGCTGAGCACAGCCGCCCTCGACTTGCTGCGGTCTGCTCAGCTGCCTATGCTACTGGTGCCCGTCGCGACGGCTGCGTCAGCCTTGCCCCAACGGGTTCTGATTGCGGCCGACGGCGACGACTTTGCCTTGAAAGACTGCGCCGCCGTGAGTGAGCTGTTTCGGGCCTTGGCGCCAGAGCTGACCGTTGTGCACGTGTCACCCCTAGACGACGATGAAGCCTGCGCCCGTGCGCTGCGGGCCGTGCAGCGCAGCGGCCTGACGGCCGCCGTCCGCACCGTCGATTTGCGGGGCTACCAGCACGAAAATCCGAGCGGCGGCGTGCTGGAAGCCATCGGTGAGCAAGCCGCCGACCTTGTGGTGGTGCTGGCCCGCCCGCACAGCTACCTCGGCGAGTTGTTTCACCGCAGCGTCACGGCCCGGGTTATTGCGCAGAGTCCGGTTCCGGTGCTGGTCCTGCCGGTAAGCGAGCCATCGGCGCCACGGCGCAAACCGCTACACCTGTCGGCCGACGACGGCATGCTGTGGCCGGAAGTGTAGATTCATTTGATATTAAATTATTGATAATCAAATAATTATACCTATCTACACTATTCACTCATCGCTACTGTTATGCCCGTTTCTGTCGAAGCCCCACCCGTCATCGCTCCCGCCGCTGTTACGGGTCTCAGCGACGCCGAAGCTGCGCGGCGACTCGCCTCCTACGGTCCGAATGCAGTGGAAACCGTGGCCGATGAAAGCTGGCTGCGGGTGCTGGCGCGGCAGTTTCGGAGCCTCATCGTGGCCGTGCTGGGGGGCGCGGCCATTTTTTCATTTGCTTTCCACGACCTAGCGGAGGGCTATGCCATTGTGGGCGTCATTCTGCTCAATGCCCTGATCGGCTTCTGGCTCGAATGGAATGCGCAGGCCTCGATGGCGGCCTTGCGCCGGTTGGGGGTAAGCACGGCTCGCGTGCTGCGCGAAGGCCAGGTACGCGGCATCCCATCGGATCAGGTGACAGTGGGCGACGTGCTGCTGGTAGAAGCCGGCGAGGTAGTAGCCGCCGACGCCGAGCTGTTTGAAGCGCAACAGCTTCAGGTCAACGAATCGGCCCTGACCGGCGAATCCATGCCCGTCAGCAAGCAGCTTACCAAGGTAGCTGCCGACGCCCCGCTGGCCGAGCAAGTCAACACCTTGTTCAAGGGCACCGCGGTCGTCAACGGTACTGGCCGGGCCTACGTGACGGGCGTGGGCGGCACCACTCAGCTCGGTACCATCACGCAGATGGTGCAGCAGGCCCGCCACGCGGCGACGCCACTGGAGGCCAAGCTCGACCGCCTGGCCCAGCAGTTGGTGTTCATTACCGTGGGCTTGGCGGCGCTGTTTGTAGTAGCCGGCGTGCTGGAGGGCAAATCGACGTATCTGCTGCTCAAAACCGCAATTGTGCTGGCCGTGGCCGCTATTCCGGAAGGCATGTCCATCGTGGCGACGTTGGCCTTGGCCTACGGCATGCTGCGGCTGGCGCGGCGCAACGTGCTGGTAAAACGCCTGGCGGCTGTTGAAACCCTGGGCGGCACCGACGTTATTTTCACCGACAAAACCGGCACCCTTACACAAAATCAGATGGCTGTGCAAACCATCTGGCTGCCGGAAGGCCGGATAGAATTTACGCCCGGCGAAACGGAGATTGAGTTTAATGCCAACCCGTTGCTGCGCAGCGAAGCCTACCAGCACCTGCTGCGCGTGGCCGTGCTCTGCAACAACGCCACCTTCTCGCCGGCCGACGCCGATGCCACCCTAGGCGACCCGTTGGAAGTTGCGCTGCTCTCACTGGCCCACACCAGCCGCTTCGACGTGCCCGGCACCCAAGCCGCTTCGCGGCGGCTGGCCGAGCAGCCCTTTAACTCCGACACCCGCCTGATGGCTACGCTGCACGCCAGCGCCCACGTGCCGGCCTGGGTGGCCGTCAAAGGCGCGGCCGAAGAAGTGTTGCACCACAGCGCCCAGGTACAGACCGCCGACGGGCCGCAGCAGCTCACGGCAACCGAAACCGCGCTGTGGCTACACCGCGCCGAAGAGCTGGCCCAGAGTGGCTTGCGCACGCTGGCGCTCGCTTACCGCGTGCTCGATTCCGAAGACCAGCCGGACTGGGCGCACGAGTTGGTGTGGCTGGGTTTGGTAGCCTTTCTCGATCCGCCCCGGGCAGAAGTGATTCCGGCACTAGCCGCTTGTCAACATGCTGGTATTAGGGTGATTATGGTTACCGGCGACCACCCCGCCACCGCCCTCACCGTGGCCCGGCAGGTACACCTTTCCGCCGACCCTCACCCCACCGTACTCACCGGAGCGGAGCTGCTCAACCTGACGGCGCATCCCAACGGTGCCGGTCGCCGTCAGCTGTTGCAAACCACCGTATTCGCCCGCGTAAGCCCGGCCCAAAAGCTCGATCTGGTTAGCACTTATCAGCAGCAGGGACACATTGTGGCCATGACCGGCGACGGCGTTAATGATGCCCCCGCCCTCAAAAAAGCTGATATCGGCGTGGCCATGGGCTTGCGCGGCACTCAGGTGGCCAGTGAAGCTGCCGCTCTGGTGCTGCGCGACGATTCGTTTGCGTCGATTGTGGCGGCGGTAGAGCAAGGGCGCATCATTTTCACCAACATCCGGCGCTTCGTGCTGTATCTGGTTTCCTGCAATTTGAGCGAGCTGCTGGTGGTCACGACGGCTGGGTTGGTTGGTGTGGGCCTGGGATTGCTGCCCTTGCAGATCCTGTTTCTGAACCTGCTGACCGACGTATTCCCTGCCCTTGCCTTGGGGGTTGGCGAGGGCAGTGGCCGCGTCATGCAGCATCCGCCGCGCTCGCCCCGCTCGCCCGTCATGCGGCCCGGCGACTGGCGGCTGGCCACCGCCTACGCCGCCCTCATGACCCTGGCTTTGCTAACCAGTTATTTCACAGCCCATTATCAATACGAGTTATCGACTACGGTTAGCAACAACATCCTGTTTTATGGCTTGGCCACGGCCCAGCTGCTGCACGTTTTCAACATGGCCGGTATCGGTACGCCACTGCGGCACAACGACGTGTTTCGCAACCGCTACGTGTGGCTGGCGCTGGCGCTGTGCACGGGGCTGTTGCTGCTCTCCTACTTCCTGCCGGGCCTGCGCGAGCTGTTGGGTATTCAGCAACTAAACTCCCTGGCGCTGACCCTAATTGTAGCCCCCGCGATTGTCATGCTGGTATTTGGGCAGCTTCTGGGGTGGGCCCTGAGCCGATGGCAGCGCCGCCCTCGGGTGCCGCATTAGCCGAATTGCTCAGCAGCAAATGTTTATTTCACAATCACTTGATTATCAATAATTTACATGCCATGAAAGCTGCAACGGCGTTGGGCTGGATGACGTTCGCCTTGGCGGCTTACGCTTGGGTGGCCCGCCCGCGGTTGGCACGCTGGGGTGCCACCGCCGAGGAAATGCAGCTGGCTTACCCCGGCGACGAGCTGTTGCCGCACCCCACCTATTCCACTGTCCGGGCGATTACGGTGGCGGCACCACCCGCCGCCATCATGCCCTGGTTGCGGCAGCTAGGCGTAGATAAAGGCGGATTTTATAGCTACGACTGGCTCGAACGGCTCATTGGCCTGCCGGTACACAGCGCCGATGTGGTGCTGCCGCAGTTTCAGCAGCCGCAGCCCGGCGACGTGTTGCAGCTGGGCCCGATGGGCGGACCGCGCTTGGCGCGCCAGCCCGACGCGGAACACCTCGTCTTCTTCGGGCGCCTGGTACCGGGCACCGAAAACTTGTGGTCGTTTCACCTGCGGCCGCTCTCCCGGATGCGCACCCGCTTGGTGGCCGTGTCGCGCTTTCGTTACCCACCCACGATCCCCAACTTCCTGCTGTGGCGCGGGGCCGTCGAGCCCTTGCACGCACTGATGGAAGCCCGGATGCTGCGCGGCATTCGCGCCCGCGCCGAACATCTGGCACAACAGCAGCGGGCGTTGGCGGCTTGAAAAAGCGGCCAACGCCCGCCCGTTTTGGTATGCGTTTTCGACCCTAATGCTGTGTCAATCATGCATCAAAATCTAAGTTCCTTCGATCGGGTGATCCGCATTCTGCTGGCTACCGTCCTGACCGGCATCATCTCGCGGCAGGACCTGAGCACGCCCATGCTCATGGCCTGGCTTCTCCTGCCGCTCGCCTTGCTGGCGACGGGCGTTGCCGGCTACAGCCCGCTGTACGCCCTGTTGGGCATTAGCACGCACCGCCGTCGGCCACAAAGCTGACCCGCTGTCGCGAGCCAACGCATGTTTTTCTTCCAACCTTATTCGTTATTTGGTTATGCGCTTGATAATGTGCGTGTTGCTCGTCGCCTTCCTGACTACTGCATTTGCTACGCTACCCGAGCGCCCTGCGGGTGGCCAAGGCCGTGTAAGGCCGCTCCAAACCAAGCCCAATTCGTTGCCGGCCCATATTCAGTTGCTGTTGCTCGACACGGCCGACAAGCCGCCGCGCCGCGTGCCGCTGGCCGAATTGCAGGGCGATCAGTCATTTTATGCGCTGCGCAATTACCAGCCAGCCTGGAGCGCAGGCCTGGAAATCGGCACAATAGGCCGGGCGGCGTTGGCATTGCTGACGCGGGCCGAAGACTTCGGCCTGCAACCTCGTCGCTACCAGGCCTCGGCGCTCCAGGCCTTAGCCGATTCGCTGGCGTTGCCCTCGCCGCCGGCGCGCCACGTAGCGCAGCAGGCGCGCTTCGAAGTGCTGCTCACCGACGGCGTGCTGCGGTTTGCGCGGCACCTGCGCCGGGGCCAGCTCTACGCCTTCACCCCGTCGCCCTTGGAGCAACCCGAAGCGCCGTTTGAGCCTGCGGCGTGGGTAGCACGGGCACTCATGGCCCCCGACTTCGCGACGGCCTTGTTGCGCTGCCAACCTCAGCACCGCGAGTACCAACAGTTGCAGCAAGCACTGGCCAACTGGCGACAGCAACCCGCAGGACCTGACCCGGTGGCCCATCGGCGACAAGAGCAGCAAATGGCCCTGACCCTAGAGCGCTGGCGCTGGGTTGCCATTCCCGATTCCGATTATATAGTAGTAAACCTGCCTGCCTACCGCCTGGAGGTGGTGCGGCGGGGCCGGGTCGTGTACACACACCGCCTGCTTATTGGGCGCGCCAGCACGCCCACGCCTACGTTCAGCAGCCGGCTTGCGTCTTTCACGGTGGCACCTGAGTGGCGGGTGCCGCGCAGCGTTGCCGTGCAGCAAATCCTGCCCTATTTGCAGGAGAACGCGAAATTTCCTTCGGAGCACGATTTTCTAGCCGACAACAACTACGCCCTGTACGATGCGCAGGGTCGGGAGCTGGACCCCAGCACCATCAACTGGCTACAGGTTACGGAGCAGAATTTTACTTATGCCATTCGCCAAAAGCCGGGGTGCGGTAACTTGCTGGGTAACATTGTGTTCCGATTTGCCAACCCCTACGGGCTCTACATCAGCGACACCTCCGAACCCAAAGATTTTGAGCGCACGTACCGGGCGCTGGCCGAAGGATGTATGCACGTGGAGCGCCCGATGCGGCTGGCGGCCTATCTGCTGGGCCCCGACAGCACCCGGGCCGCATTGCCCAAAGACGGCGAATGCGAAGCCAATCCTCGCTCGCGCACCTTTTACCTGAAGCGCCCGCTGCCGCTGCACGTTCGGTATGCCACGTGTGCCGTTGTGGGTGGCAAGCCGCGCTTTTACGCCGATGTGTATGGTCGGGATGCGCTTTTGCGGCGCCAGTTGTTCGGCACCAGAGCAGCCACGATATTGTAAAATATTATTTAGCAATAAGTTATCTTACCTGCCCACTGATTCGGCGGCGCGCGCTTGTTGTTTTTGCTGACGACGAAAGTAGCCGCGCAGCAAGAAATTATGTTGCAAAGCATCCATGCTGCGGCTGAAACCGGCCGTGCCCTGCTCGACGTGGCGCATGCTCTGGCGTAGCTGCCGGCTGAAGACCGTATCGGTGAGTAATGTATTGAGCGGCCCCGCCTCGGTTTGCACCTGGTGCTGCAAGCCAGCCAAGGTACTGGCCAGCGTATCGGAGGCGCCCGCCAGCTGCCGCGTGGTATGCCGAAGCTGGCCGGCAAAAGCAGTGTCGGTGAGCAAGTAGCCGGCCGGCCCGCGGCCCTGGCGTACGCCCAAGGTAAGCTGTTGCACATCGCGCGCGGCCGCCTGTAACTGCGCTGTAGTAGCTTCTAGGTGGCGTAGGCTTTGGCGGGCATTGGTAGCCAGTTGCTGGTCGTCGAGGAGCTGCCAGAGGGCCTTGCTGTTGTTGAGCTTGCCGGTAATCTGGCGCAGGTCCTGCGTGATGCCCACTAGGTTTTTGTTCGACACGTTGAGCGTGCTAAGCATGCCATCGATGGTGGGCGGCGTGGACGTGCGCAGCACATCTCCGGGCGCTACGGGCGGCGCGGGCGCGGCCACTGCGTTTAGGTTGACGATGGTGTTGCCCACCAGCCCATCGGTACCGATGGAAGCCACGGCGTTTTTCTTCACAAACGGCCGCACCTCGCGGTTTAGGTTCATCACCACGCGCACGGTGCTGTCGTTCAGAATCTGGATGCGGTGCACGGTGCCCACGTCGATGCCGCCCAAGCGTACGTTGTTGCCGGTAAGCAAACCCGATACGGTTCGGAAGTCGGCCTGCACTTGCAGCGAGGAGCTAAACAGATTCTGCTTGCGCCCGAGCAGAAAGAGAATGGCGATCAGACAACCCAGCCCAGCCAGTACGAACAGGCCCAGGCGGATGTGGTTACTGGCGTTGCGTTCAGGCATGGTCTGCGGGTCTAAAAAAGTAAGAAGCGATAGGCCGAAGCATCTCACGCGAAAAACTCGTGTACCACCGGATCGGGCCGCTGCTGTAGCTCGGCAAAAGTGCCTGCGGCGTAGCAGCGGCCCTGTTCAAGAAGGGCCACGCGGTCGGCTGTGAGGCGCACGCAATTCATGTCGTGCGAAATGATCAGGGCGGAAGTGTTGTATTTCTGCTGCACCTCCCGGATCAGTTCGTCGATTTCGCGGGCCGTTACCGGATCGAGTCCCGTGGTGGGTTCGTCATAGAGAATGATTTCGGGCCGCAGAATGAGCGTGCGGGCCAGCGCAATGCGCTTGCGCATGCCACCCGAAAGCTCAGCGGGCATCATATTGGCCGTTTGCGCCAGCCCAACGTCGTCGAGCGCCTGCCGCACCAATTCGGCTTCTTCACCGCGCCGATGTGCCAGCCAGTGGCGGCGCAACGGAAAAAGCAGGTTTTCGCGCACACTCATCGAGTCGTAGAGGGCATTGCTCTGAAACAGAAAGCCGACTTTGGCGCGCAGCTGATCGAGCGCCGCGTGGTCGAGCAGCGCTACATCCTGCCCCAGCACCGTGATGGTGCCGGCATCAACCGGCAGCAACCCAATGATGCACTTGATCAGCACCGACTTGCCGGAACCCGATTTGCCCAACACCACCACATTTTCGCCCTTGTGTAGTGTAAGCGAAAAATCCTGCAACACGTGGTTTTCGCCAAACGACTTGCTGACGTGCGCAACCGTCAGCACCGCTTCGCGGGCACTGGGTGCGCCCGCCGGGGCAGGTTGGGTGAGAGTCTCGGGGAGCATGATGGCAGGGGGTAGAGCAAACTGGATATATTTCCGGCGGAAGTCTTACGGCTTCAGCAACTGGTAGACCGTGAGCAGCGCACTGATGAGGACCAGCGATGTATAAATCCGTTTGGTGTTCTTAGCCAGCCAGTTGGGCAGATAAATATCAAAGTTGTCGGCGGCCGAATCGGAGTAGCGCCGGGCCATCAGGGTCAGCGGGCAAAAGAAGTTGAACGCCAGCAACGTCAAGCCTTCCAGCGCAATCAGGCCATACCCGAGCCACACCCACACGCCGATTCGGCCGCTGACGGCGGCGTAGAGCAGATAAAAAATGACGGCGTTGAAAAACAGCCAGATCAGCGTATGGACCGCTTTTATAATGCCCAAGGTTAACAGCTTTGCCATATCACTTTACAACTATTTGATAGACAAATACTTATAGATTTCCAAATTCGGTCGGCCTGCACGTCTTGCGGCGTCTTCCTCTTAATTCAATCCCAGCATGCCCGTCACTTGCACGGCCAGCAAGTCGAGGATGAAGATCACCAGCGACGACACCACCACGGCCGAGTTGGCAGCCTGGCCTACGCCTTCGGTTCCTTTCTCGGAGTAATATCCTTTGTAGCAGCCAATTATCCCGATGGCAAACCCAAAGAAGAAAGTCTTGATCACGGCCGGCAACACATCGCCGAAGGTGAGCCGGCTCAAAATGTTGTTGACAAACAGCGCGATGGTCGTCACACCCTTCAGGTTGATCCCGAGGTAAGAAGCGTACAGCGCGATGGCATCGGCCAGCAGCGTGAGCACGGGCAGCATAAGCGTGGTGGCCAGTACACGCGTGACTACCAAGTACTTAAACGGATTGGTGCCCGATACTTCCATGGCGTCAATCTGCTCGGTTACGCGCATCGAGCCCAGCTCTGCCCCGATGCTGGAGCCGATTTTGCCAGCAAAAATCAGGGCGGTGATGATGGGGCCCATTTCGCGGATGATGGTCAGGCCAACCATGGTCGGAATCCACGATTCAGCGCCGAATTGCGCCATGGTCGGCCGGCTTTGCAACGTAAGCACAATGCCCATAATAAAGCCCGTAATGCCCACCAAGGGCAGCGATTGGTAGCCAATCACGTAGCATTGATACAGCAATTCGGCCAGCTCATAGCGCGGCCGGAACCCCTCCCGGAAGAAGCGGCCGGCGAAGCGCGTCATCGCGCCTGTCTGATATAACAAGCTATTATCCAACACGTTGTAAATATCGTCAAATACCTATTCAGAATATAGCCCACTGCGTTAGCCGTAATAAGGCTGCGCGGAACAGCTCGCTACTGCGCCAAGTACCCTCCGTCCACCACAATGGCTTGGCCCGTCACGAAGGAGGCCTGATCGGAGGCCAACCAGAGCAACGCACCCGTGATTTCTTCCGGCTTGCCCATCCGCTGCAAGGCATGTTTGGCCGCAATCTGGTCGTGCAGTTGCTGGTTGTCTTCGATGCCGGCTTTGGTAAGCATGGGCGTTTCGATGAACCCAGGGCACACAGCATTAATGCGAATGCCCTGCGGACCATATTCAAGCGCAGCCGTTTCGGTCAGGCCAATGAGGCCGTGTTTAGCCGCCACATAAGCCGAAGCGCCCGCAAATCCCACTTTGCCCAAGATGGAAGCCATATTAATAATGACACCCCGGCCCGCCGCGACCATGGCTTGCAACTCGTATTTCTGGCAGTACCAGACGCCGCTCAAGTTGATGCCGATCACGCGCTGCCATTCTTCGTCCGGATAATCGGCGCTCAGCGCGGAGGCACCGCCCACCCCAGCATTGTTGATGGCCACATCGAGGCGGCCGAACGTGCTGAGCGTCTGCTGCACCAAGCGCTGCACGCTGGCTGGGGAGGCCACATCGCAGGCTACAAAGAGGCTGCGCGGCCCGGAGGCGCTAAGTTGTTGTGCCAAAGCTTGCCCGGCCTCTTCTATTACATCGGCCACTACTACGTGGGCTCCGGCCTGGGCAAAAGCCACTGCGGCTGCCTTGCCAATGCCTGACGAGGCACCGGTAATGATAACTACTTGGTTTTCAAATTGTTGCATATATTACTGATTTACAATTGATTACACACGAGACAACTACTTACTTAATAAGCCTTTAGATCAACAGACGGGTTTGGCTGCGTTTTGGCAATTGGACTGTGCTCTTCCAGTACAGGCAGCACAAGCATCGGCACCAAGCTGCGGCGTGCTACTTCCGCCGTGACGCTGTGATGAAAAAGGGCGCTTAGAAAACTGCGCGGCCGCGCAATGAGCACCAACAAATCGGCCTGCATTTCGGCCACGGCGCGCAGCACCCCAGTAGCCGGCGACGCATGCCGCACTTCGTGGGCGCATTCGTTTGGCACCGCCGGCAACAGGCCGCTCATCTGTACACTCGCCAGCGCCTGCCGCATCTCTTTTTCGGGTGCGGAGCTGGCCCGCGCTACGTGTACCACCGAGTACTCGGCCGCCCAAGCGCTCAGGATTGGCTTCAACGCCTCCGATTGTTTGCTTAGGTGGAAAGGTTCGCCGTCTACGGCTAAGGCTACCCGGTGCGGCAAGGTGGGATTGGATGTAGCCGCGGGCACCAACAGAAGCGGCAGTCGCGTGTCGCGCAAGGAGGGCAGTGCTTGGTTGAGCAGCAACCGATCCAGTACATCATGCTCCTCGTTCAGCCCCAGCACGAGCAACTCGGGTTGATATCGGGCAATCATTTCCGGCAACACCGCCGACAGAACGCCGCCCCACACTTCCACCGTCGTTTCTACGGGCAGTTGCTGCGCCAGCTCCGTGAGGGCGTCATTGATCTCTTGCGTGGGCGACAGATACATGACCGGCGTAACCATCATGCCTGAAGTAGGATCGATAACGGGCATGGTTTCAACATGCAGCAACACCAACTGAGCACCAGCCGGGGCGGCCAGCCGAGCGGCCCAGGCTGCCGCGCGCTGCGTGACATCCAGCAGATCGCTGATCACCAAAAAGGAAGGTTTCATAAGACGTATTACTGAATTGGGTATTCCATTCGCAAAGCATCCCAATCACCGACAGTGGCTTCGCAGCCAGCGTCTTCGCAGCTGTAGTTTTAGATGCAACAGCAGCTGCCAGCTCGACAGGATTTCGGAAGCCAAGTACCGCTGAACTTGCCTCCAAAACCAGAACTAATATCCTCTAAAACAATGACATATGTCATGTTATTTCGTCGTTCGCACTTGCCGTTTCTCTCAGCTCCCGAAATACTTGCGCTTGCGAAACCCATACAGCTAATTATCGCACACCAAACTATTGTCTAAGAAAGCAGCCTGACAATAACCATGTGTTTATCAAGCTTTTAAATCAGAACAATAAACATCTCATAGCCTTTATGCTATATAACTAGGCACTACATATTACTGTCACACCTTTTAAATCCCTACGCTCGCAGATCGATGTAAATTGGTAGCAATCTGATACACAAGACCTTATAAACCCGATACACCTATATACCAATCGAATTGGACGCAACAGTGATATGGATAAAAATTTGCTGCAATTTTATTATATTATTTATTTAAAAAACACAATATAATATCCGTTAACCTTTATTTTGACAGTAATTATCCAGTATTTTTTCAAAAACAACTTGCATTATAAATTTCCTACCTATTTTTAGGATTCATCACAAGCTTCTTTTTCGTTTTTCTACCAACCTATTTCTGCATGAAAAAATCCTTACTCATGGGTTTCTTGCTCATGATTACGCTACTACATCAGGTAGTGGCACAAACCCGGAATATCTCTGGGCGCGTAACTGATCGCACTTCTGGTGAGGGCCTGCCGGGTGCTACAGTTTTATTAAAAGGCACGACCACTGGGGTTTCAACCAATGCTGATGGCACTTTTGCCCTGTCCGTTCCATCTTCGGGCGGCACGCTGCAAATCACTTCGGTAGGGTACCTCAATACCGAGCGCGAGATCGGCACGGATAACCGTATTGACATAACGCTAGCAGTTGATACCAAACAGCTTAGCGAAGTTGTTGTAACCGGTTACGGTCAGCAGCTTGAGCGTCGGGAAGTAACCGGAGCCGTAGCCTCGGTGAACTCAGCCTCCTACAAAGACCAGCCCATTATCGGGGTTGACCAGGCCTTGCAGGGCCGTGCAGCCGGCGTACAGGTTATCCAGAACTCGGGAACTCCCGGTTCGGGCATCACGGTTCGGGTACGTGGCGCGGCTTCCATCGGAGCCAGCAACGAACCACTGTATGTAGTTGACGGTCTGCCGATTACTACAGGCAACACGTCGCAGCTAAGCGCCGGTAACCAAGGCACGAACGGGCTGAACGACGTTAACCCTAACGACATTGAGTCGATCGAAGTACTGAAAGATGCGGCTTCGGCAGCTATTTACGGTTCGCGTGCTTCGAACGGCGTAGTACTGATCACTACCAAACGCGGTAAATCAGGCAAGCCCCGCATCGACTTGGACTACTATACCGGTGCGCAAACGGTATGGAAGCGCCCAGATATATTGAACGGCCAGCAGCAAACCGAGCTGTTCCTGGACGCTGCAGCTAACCGTTACCCTGCTAACACCAACGGCAACTATCCCGCTTTTGGCTATGTATTCCGCAGCAAGGCTGACTTGGCTGCTTACATCTACGGTCCTGGCGATGTGGGTGCTCCCGTAAACGGTGTTGTGCCTTACGTTACCCCTGCCGGCAACCCAATTCGTCCGCTGACTCAGTTCCAAGACCCCACCACGGCTACCAATACCGACTGGAGCGACAAGGTTTTGCGCACGGCCCCAATCAGCAATTACGGGCTTACTTTCTCGGGTGGTTCAGATGCCAGCCGCTACCGCCTAGCCCTGAACTACTTCGACCAGCAAGGCACCATCGTTGGTTCGGGCTTTACGCGTGGCAGTGCCCGCCTGACATTGGACAACAAGCTGTCGGAAAAGGTACGCATGGGAGCATCCATTGGCTTAACCCAGAGCAATAACAACCGCATCAACAACGACAACAGCATCTACGGCGTTCTGACGACCTCGCGGCTGTACGCTACTGACCTGCCCATCTATAACGCTGATGGCACTTACTACAAGAACGGTTCGCTGGAAAACCCAGTGGCTGCGGCCAAAGAGCCTTATATCAAGAGCACTAACAACCGTCTGATTGGCAGTCAATACACGGAGTTCGAGCTGATCAAGAACCTGAAATACCGGGCTACGTTTGGCATCGATTACACGTATGGCCGTGACAACCGCTTCTACTCAACCCTGACGAATGCGGGCGCCGCTGTACGTGGTGAAGCGACTGCTGCCACTGTGCAGGATCTGAACTACAACCACATCAGCGCATTCTCTTACAACAAGACATTCGCTGAAGCTCACAGCTTGAGCGCCCTGTTAGTAGGTGAGTATCAGCGTGATGCCTATAGCGACACGTATGCTCAAACTACCGGCTTCCCCAGCAACGCTATCCGCGAACTCTCGGCTGGTGCTACCAAAACGGCTGCTACTTCTAGCTCAACCGGCAACGCGCTGTTTGGCTTGCTGGCCAAAGTAGATTACTCTTACAAAGGCCGCTACTTGCTCGGCGCTTCGGTTCGTCGTGACCAGTCTTCGCGCTTCGGTGCCGACAACCAAGTAGGTTACTTCCCGGCTGTTTCGGCTGGCTGGCGCGTGCTTGAGGAGAAATTCTTCAAGGATCAGAATGTGATGAGCGAACTGAAGCTGCGCGGTAGCTACGGCGAAACCGGTAACCAGCCGACTGCCAACTTTGGCTCGCGCGGCTTGATCAGCCCCGGCTACAACTACCTAGACCAAGGCGGCCTCGCCCTGAGCCAGTTGGCTAACCCTAACCTGAAATGGGAACGCACGCGCCAGACCAACGTGGGCGTGGACTTCGGCTTCTTGCAGAACCGCTTCTACGTTTCGGCCGACATTTACAAGCGCAAAACGGATGACCTGCTGCTGGCCCAGCGCCTTGGTGCTGACACTGGCTTCCTAAGCTACAGCGCCAACATCGGCAACATGGAAAACAAAGGCCTCGAATTTGCCCTGACGACCATCAACTTCCGCAATGAAGGAACCGGCTTCAACTGGGAAAGCAACTTCAACCTGAGCTTCAACCGTAACAAAGTAACGAAGCTGTCTGACCCCAGCCCAACGGGATCGGCTGCTGGTTTTGCTAGCCGCCTGCTCGTGGGACAGCCACTCGGTGCTTTCTATGGCTACCGCGTAGACCACATCTTCCAGACGCAGGAAGAAATTACGGCTTTGGACGCCAATGCTAAAGTCAAAAGTGGTTCAACCACAGCCACTTACCAATCGACGGCTACACGCCCCGGTGACATCATGTTTAAGGATCTGAATGGCGACGGCCGCATCACGGCTGATGACCAGGAAGTTATCGGCAACGCCCAGCCTAAGTACATCGGAGGCTTTACTAACACCTTCCGCTTCATGAACTTCGACTTCAGCGCCCTGCTGCAGTTTAGCGTTGGCAACAAGATTTATAACTCAGCTGCTAGTAACACCCAGGGCATGAGCACGACCTACGGGCAGGATGCTGTTGTTCTGAATCGTTGGACTCCTACCAACACGGACACCAAAATCCCGCGTGCCGTATACGGCGACCCCAATACCAACGCCCGTAACTCCGACCGGTTCTTGGAAGATGGTTCGTATGCACGTTTCAAAAGCGTAACGTTAGGTTACACGTTACCTGCTGTGCTGGCAAGCCGGGCACACGTACGCACCGTGCGTATCTACGCTCAGGCACAAAACCTGGTGACGTTCACCAACTACTCGGGCCTCGACCCTGAAGTGAACACCTTCAGCGGCACCAACACTTCGCTGGGCACCGATTTCTTCACTTACCCACAAGCCCGCACCATCACTGGTGGTGTTACGCTAGGGTTCTAACCTTGTTGCTTTAATACAATCATGCAAATATTTAATTTTCGTCAGCTTGCTATCCGCTCAGCACTGCTTTTAAGCTTAGGACTGACAGTAGGATCGTGTGATGATGCAGTGAATGTAGAGCCATCGAACAGCGTTAGCTCCGATACCGGCTTTACGACCAAAGAAGATGCTGCCGCCGGCTTGCTGGGCGCGTACGATGCCGTTCAATCATCCGATTACTATGGCTTGGCTTTCCCCACAATCTCTGATTTGATCGCTGGAGAGATCACCTTCCGGGGTACTTTCACTACTACCTATGGGGTAATAGGTCAGAACCAGGCGCTGCCCGATAACATCCAGATCGGCAACTCTTGGAACACCATCTACAACGCCATCAACCGGGTAAATTACCTGCTCCAAGAGACCGACAAGATCACGGATCCAACTTTCACTGCTAAGCTCTCTACGCAGGCACAGGCGCGGGCTCTGCGGGCATTCCACTACATGAACTTGCTGGCTTTGTGGGGTGGTACTCCTCAGGGTTATGGTTACACTGGTGGTTTAGGGGTGCCTTTACGGCTTACGCCTACTACTGCTATTGGCACCGAGACAGCCTTCGTTCCGCGCGCTACAGAAGCCGAAGTTGCCGCTGCTATCCGGTCGGACCTAGATTTTGCAATTGCCAACTTGGCAACGGGAACGGGCAACCGCATCACCAAAAGCTCGGCTTTGGCACTTCGGGCTCGCTTTGAGCTTCGTATGCGCAACTATGCTGATGCGCTGACTTTTGCCAAGCAGGTGCCAGCCGTTGCCAACTTTGCTACTACGGCGCCCACCGGCACTACGGCTCCTGATGCACTCTGGTCGATCTTCTTCTCTAATACCGACCAGAGTCAGTACGCTTTCTACTGGTACCCCTCGCCCGGCGGTCGTGACGAGTTCAACCCAGGTTCGACTATTGCAGCAGCTCACCCTGCTGGCGATCTCCGGCTCCCAATTAACGTAGTGACAGCTGCAACTTCCGTTACTGTATCGGGCGCACCGTACACTTTGCAGCCCGGCACCACACGGAAGTATTTCCGTACTACTACGCGTGATGATGCATTCAACGTGATCCGCTATGCAGAGGTAGTGCTTACTGTTGCGGAAGCAGCTGCGCAAACCGGTGACCTTACCACGGCTACCACGCAGCTGAACATCATCCGGACACGGGCAGGCTTGGCTCCTACCACAGCCACCACAGCCACCGACCTGATCAAGGACATTCTGTTGCAGCGTCGTTTGGAGCTTGCCTACGAAGGAGTGTATTGGTATGATTTGCGCCGTACCAACACGGTACAAACTGCTTTACCTACCTACACACAAACGTTCCGCAATCTGTTCCCAATTCCGCTGCGTGAGGTTAGCCTTACCAATGGGTTGATTGCCCAGAACCCGCTGTATTAATTCATACATACAGCTTGTGTAGTTACCACGAAAAAGCCCCGGCTCACGCCGGGGCTTTTTTATGCTTATCAACCAACAGGTTACAAGTCGGATATCCTAACAACTACTTGCTCGGATTGTGACATATCCCTTTGCAGCCACGCCACGATACTAGCCGCTACATCTTCTGTCTTAACGAGCTTGCCTTGCTCATGCAACGCAGCAAAGCGCGAAGCCTCACTGAAGCTTTCCGCTTCGGCCGTGCGGATGTGCTCCTGCATACTCGTATCGAGCACGCCGGGTGCTAAGCTGCGGATGCGTATACCCGAACCGCGCAGATCCTGCTCTTTCTGAGCGGTTTGCGACAAAGAATCCAGGGCTGCTTTGGAAGCGCAGTAGGCTGCCCAGCCATCGATGGGCCTCTGGGCAGCGCCACTGCTGATGTTGAGAATAGTGCGTGGACACTTAAGTTGCCCGTAAGCACTTATGAATGTGTTCATTAGCATAGCTGGCGCGATTACATTCACGTCAAACACAAAATTGAACTGATCGTTACCGTACTCGCCCATATAGCCTATCTCGCCGATTACGGCCGCATTGTTAACGAGCGTGACACTAGCAGCATCCGGACTTTGGGGAAACACCTTGTGCAGGTTGTTCTCTACCGCTAGGATATCGGACAAGTCTAGGGGTTGGTGGTGGTAGCGGTCGTGCTCGATGGTAGCGTGGCGCGAAACGCCGACCACGACCGTATCCGGCTGACGTAAAATATTCTCGGCCAACGCTTTGCCAAGTCCGCGGCTGGCGCCTGTAATGATGTAATAGTGCATCGCTTTAGGATAAAAAGAAAGGCGACCACCGGGGCCGCCTTTCTTATACGCAACAACCAAAGGAGTTTGGTTGTCTCTGCTGCCAAAGCTGCTACAGAATATACTGCGACAGGTCGCGGTTTTTAACCATATCACGCAGGCGCTCGTCCACCAGTTCGCGCGTGATCAGGATGTGGGCATTGGCACCGATAACGTCGGGCACATCGAACAGAATGTCGTTGAGCAAGCGACTCATAACCGTGTGCAGGCGCCGGGCGCCGATGTTTTCTACTTCTTCGTTCACCTCCGAGGCAATTTCAGCCACTCGCTCCAGTGCTGCGTCATCAAACGAAAGCTCTACGTCCTCGGCCTTGAGCAAGGCTTCGTACTGCTTGGTTAGGGCGTTTTTAGGGTCTTTGAGGATGCGGAAGAAATCTTCTTTGGTCAGGCTCTGAAGCTCGACCCGAATGGGGAAGCGCCCTTGCAGCTCCGGAATCAGGTCGCTGGGCTTGGCTACGTGGAAAGCGCCGGCGGCAATAAACAAGATGTGGTCGGTGTTGATGATGCCGTATTTAGTGCTTACGGCGCTGCCCTCCACAATGGGCAACAGGTCACGCTGCACGCCTTCGCGGCTCACATCGGGGCCGCCTCCGCCTTTGCCGCCGCGGCTGGCTACCTTATCGATTTCGTCGATGAAGATGATGCCGGCATTCTCGGCTTGCCGAATGGCTTCGTCTTTCACCTCGTCCATGTCGATGAGCTTGGCGGCTTCCTCGTCGAGCAGAATCTTGCGGGCTTCGGCGATGGTCACTTTGCGCTTGCGAGTTTTCTTCGGCAGCATGCTGCCCAACATGTCCTGCAAACCCGAAAGCGAAGCTTCGTCCAGGCCCGCTGGGCCGCCTACTACGCCTATGCCGGGCGTGTTATTCTGCTGAATCTTGATGTCGATTTTGCGATCTTCCAACTCGCCGTTCCGAATCTTCTGGCGGAATTTCTCGCGCGTGCGCTCATTCAGTTCGTAATCGCTTTCGGGCATGGAAGCCTCGCTCCCACCGCCGTAACCGATTGAGGGCTTTGGGCTGGCAGCAACGCCACTGGAAACTGGCGGAATCAGGGCATCCAGGATGATGTCTTCCACAATTTGCGCCGCTTGCACTTTCACTTCGTCCTTACGGCGCTGCCGCACCATGTTTACCGACTGCTCTACAAGGTCGCGCACCATGCTCTCGACGTCGCGGCCCACGTAGCCGACTTCCGTGAACTTAGACGCTTCTACCTTGGTGAAGGGCGCCCCGGAAATGCTGGCCAGTCGGCGCGCGATTTCGGTTTTACCGACGCCCGTGGAGCCAATCATCAAGATATTGTTGGGCACGATTTCGCGCTGCATGTCGGCCGGTGCGTGCAGCCGACGCCAGCGGTTGCGCAAGGCAATAGCTACGTGGCGCTTGGCATCGTGCTGGCCAATAATGTATTTGTCGAGTTCGGCCACGATTTGGGCCGGGGTCAGAAAGCTAGCAGAATCCAGCATTGTGGTAGGATGATGAAGTTAAGGCAAGCGAATGGGGAAGCCCGCTTACCTGAAAGAACAGATAATGGTGTAACGCAAACCGTTGTCTGGCGCTGTAGTTTTTGTTCAGCCGCTGAGTAGAATTCGTTTCCTGTGGCCGACGCCGGTGATGAACGACCCAGTTGGAAAACGGTAATAGACAGATGAGTCAACGATGAAAGATCAAAAATCAATTTAGATTAAACGATTGATTATCAATTAGTTATATTTCTTTCTTTTTAAACAAAGAATCGAGGTTACGGGCGATGGTAAAGTAGTTGGCGGCTCCCGAAGCGTGGTAATAAGCCCGGGTATAATCAAGCTGAAACTGACTGATTTGCAGCATCATCCCAAAACTCAAACCGGCGCCGCCCGAGGCATTCTCCAAGCGCAACTCTCGGCGCTGCAAGTGGTTATACCCCACCCTTACATTTAGATTTTTACTCAGAATAAGCTCGGCACCGACCACAAAATGGCGGGCAATTTGATCGCCTAACGTCTTTTTGGGCTTAATCTCATTGCCGTTTTCGTCGAGCTGGCCGCGTTGATTGGGATCGAGGTACACGATGTCGAGCTGCTGCAAATGATGCGCGGTCAGGGAAAACCGCAACGGCATGTGCTCGGGCTTGATGGAAGCGCCCAACTGCACATCCAACGGCATCGGCTCTCGCTGAGAGCCAGTATACGGCTTCAGTTGGTAACCAGCATTGCGCACCACCAGTCCAACTGTAAAATCTTTCTCCGGGTGCTTGAACAAGGCGCCCACATCGGCCAGAGTAGCCACCGAATGATTGCCTGCAATGCCCGAAACGGCCAGCTTCAGGGTGCCAGCCAACGTAAAGTTGCCGGCCGTATAGGCATCCGATACGCTCGCCGCGTACTCGTTCACCGAGAAATCGCCTAAACTATTGCCCGCCGCGTCGAACTGCTCAAACTTGCCGTAGTTCAGATAGGTCAGGGCCACGCCGAAACGGCCTGCATGCTGTGTATTGAACACGTATGCAGCCGTACTCTGCTTGATATCAGCCAAGTAGTCGACGTAGCCAAGCGCCAACCGGCCATCCATGTCAGCGTTTAGCAGCGCCGGATTGCCGTACAGCATGGTCGGGTCGGCGTCGCGCGACGAAACATTCACTCCGCCCACTCCGGCTAGTTTGGCACTCGTCGGCAGGTTCAGAAAGGGAAAGGCCTGTTGCCCCCCTATTTGCCCTTGCGCCGTGCGAGTTGCCAGCATCCCCATGCCCCCGGCGACCATGACACCCAGAAAGCGGCCCCGTAGCAGTCGAATCATCGTCTCAAGATAAGTCGGAAGTGTGATGGGAAGGCGCCCAGAACCTGATTTTGTAGCTTCTAAAAAAGGCTAAAAGCTCTTTATCCACAACCCATTGATTGTCAATAGGTTGTGGATAAAGAGTCCGCTACATCATGATACTTCCACGCTTGGCCCTGTCAAAGCGGGCACGGGTTCGTCGCGCACCACCAGCTTTAGGGGGTTGGCCACCAACTCATCCAGCAGCGCCACTTTCAGCACGTCATCCACGCGGTCGGCGTAGTGAATGTTCAAGTCTTTGAGGTATTCAGCCGGGATTTCCTGGATGTCTTTGCGGTTTTTCACGCACAGAATCACGTCGCGCACACCAGCACGCTTAGCTGCCAGAATCTTTTCCTTGATGCCGCCCACTGGCAAGACTTTGCCGCGCAAGGTGATTTCACCGGTCATGGCCAAGTGCGAACGGATCTTGCGCTGCGTGAAGACCGACGCAATGCTCGTGAAAATGGCAATGCCCGCCGAAGGACCGTCTTTGGGTACAGCACCTTCGGGAAAGTGAATGTGCAGGTCGTATTGGTCGAAAAGGCGATAGTCGATGTTCAGCTCCTCGGCGCGGCTGCGCAGGTACGACAACGCCGTAATCGCCGATTCTTTCATCACATCGCCCAGTTGTCCAGACAAGGTCAGCTTGCCTCGCCCGCGAATTAACAGGCTCTCAATGAACAAGATATCACCGCCTACCGAAGTCCAGGCTAAGCCCGTTACGACGCCGGCAGTTTCGTTATCCTGGTACTGATCGCGGTCGAAAATAGCGGCGCCCAGAATGCGCGATATGTCCTTGGGCTCCAGCGTTTCCGGAAACTTTTCTTTCAGCGCTTTGCTCTTGGCCACGTTGCGCACAACGCCGCCCAGCTTGCGCTCGAGGCTACGTACGCCCGATTCGCGCGTGTAATCATCAATGACGCGTTGCAAGGCAGTGGTCGTGATGTTTACATCTTTGAGCGTCAGGCCGTGCTCCGTGAGCAATTTGGGCCAGAGGTGCTTCTTGGCGATCTGGGTTTTTTCTTCCAGCGTGTAACCCGTCAGGTCGATGATTTCCATGCGGTCGCGCAGGGCCGGATGAATGGTATCGAGCGAGTTAGCAGTGGCAATGAAAAGCACTTTCGACAGATCGTACTCCACCTCCAAGTAGTTATCGGTGAACGTGGAGTTTTGCTCGGGATCGAGCACCTCCAGCAACGCCGACGACGGATCGCCGCGGAAGTCGGAACCTACCTTATCGATCTCGTCCAGAATAATGACCGGATTAGAAGCGCCGGCTTTTTTGATCTGCGAAATGATGCGGCCAGGCATTGCGCCCACGTACGTTTTGCGGTGGCCCCGGATCTCGGCTTCGTCGCGCACGCCGCCCAGCGACATGCGTACATACTTGCGACCCAAGGACTTAGCTATAGAGCGCCCCAGCGATGTTTTGCCAACGCCGGGCGGGCCATACAGGCACAGAATGGGCGCCTTCATGTCCTGCTTCAGCTTCAGAACCGCCAAGTATTCGATGATGCGCTCCTTTACTTTTTCCAACCCGTAGTGGTCGGTGTCCAGTATTTTCTTGGTGCGCTTCAGGTTGAAGTTGTCCTTGGTGTATTCGGCCCAAGGCAAGTCCAGGAGAAACTCCACGTAATTGACGCTCACCGGGTATTCGGCTGCGGCCGGGTTGACGCGGCTGAGCTTGTCGAGCTCTTTATCGAAATGCTTGGCTACGGCTTCGGGCCACTTTTTGGCTTTGGCGCGTAGGCGCAGTTTCTCCACCTCCTGATCGGGACCGTCGAAACCGAGTTCATCCTGCAACACCTTGATCTGTTGCCGCAGGAAGTAATCGCGCTGCTGCTGGTCGATGTCGGTGTGGACCTTGGTTTGGATTTCGCGCTTGATCTCAAGCAGCTGAATTTCCTTCAGCATGAGTTCCAGCAGCTTCGTGCCGCGCTCCACGCCGTCGTTAATTTCGAGCAGCTTTTGCTTCACACCCACTTCCACGTTGATGTTGGAGGAGAGGAAGTGCGTCAGGAAAGCGGGCGAGTCGATGTTTTCGAGCGCCACCTGCGCTTCCTGCGGAATCTCGGGGTTGAGTTTCAGCATCTTGGCGGCGGCATCTTTCAACGACGCTACCAGAGCCTTCACTTCTTTAGAATTTTTATTTGGGAAAGCTTCGGGAAAATAGCTCACCCGCGCCGTCAGGTACGGCGTGGCTTGCTTTTCCTCTTCAATCTTGAAGCGGCTCTGGCCCTGAATGATGATGGTGGTATTGCCGTCGGGCAGCACCAGCAGCTTCAGGATGCGCGCCATAGTGCCCACCTCAAACAGATCGGCCAGCGTAGGATCGTCGCTGCTGGTATTCTTCTGCGCTACAACACCTACTATTTTATTGCCGCGGTACGCCTTGCGCACCAAACGAATACTCTTCTTGCGCGTGACGGTAACGGGCAGCACGACTCCCGGAAACAGAACTGTGTTGCGCACAGGCAACAAAGGCAGCGTGTCCGGCGCGTCCTGCTCCGATAGCAACTGGTCAGGATCAGCGGCTACAATAGATACCATCTCAGCCGGATCATCCGCCATCAGCATAAAAGGAGAAAGAAAGGATGTTGGCGAATTACGGTCTTGACTCATGGGTTGTGTTCGGGGTAATGGAAAGCCGGTGCCAGATTGGCATACCCACCGCAGTAGAGGGGGCCTCTGGAACAGCGATCTTCCGAAGATACGGTTTTGTCAAGCGGTGTGCCATGAAGTTACAGCCGCTAGAAACAGCTCCTTGCTCCGACAAGGAGACACATCTATCGGCCACTCCGGCAGACATTAGGACATTAGAAGGCATCAAAAAATTCCTATTTTTGACTTTTACTGCGCCTACTTGGGGCGGCAGTCGCGCTAAAATTCATTATGCCCCGCTTTTTTTGTTTTCTGTTGCTGCTGATCTGGGTTGTAGGCGGCAGTGTGGCGCTAGCTCAACAATCCGGCAATACGCCGGTTCGGCCTCGACCGTTGCCTGCTAAGGCCAGACGTACGCTGCGGGTCCGTAACGATGGCACGCCTACTTTCCCCAACATCAACCACGTTGCTTACTACCAGAATAAAAAAGAGCTAAAGGAAATTCAGCGCGCCGAAAAGCGCCGCAGCTGGGTACAGGCCCGCAACCTGCTCGAAGCCTACGTGAGCAAGTTTGGTATTGCCAACTTTGCGCGTGACACGCAGTTACTGTGGCACTTAGGTCAGCTCTGGGACCGCGCCGGCAACGAAGAAAAAGCCAAAGCTTACTATCGACTGGCCCTCAAGCACCGCCGACGCGACGTACGCAAAATTCAGCTTTACTACGACTCGCTCGAGCAGAAGGAAGCGGATCTGTACGTGCCCCTCAAGACGTACTATGACTTGGTTGAATACCGCAAGGGCATTGCTACATTTCACCCGCCCAAAGGGGTGTACACCAGCATGGGCACGGCCATCAATTCCAAAGCTGAAGACTACGGCCCCACGCTGAACTCGGAAGCGGGCTTGTTTATCTTTTCCTCGAAGCGCAAGATGCGCGGCATCAACAGCGTCATTGATGAAGACCTGTACACTTCCCGCAAAGAAGGCGACTATTGGACCGATGCCGAGCCGCTGCCCAAGCCCATCAACAGCACCTACAACGAAGGCTCGGCGTGCATCACCAAAGATGGCAAAACCATCTACTTCGCACGGTGCGAATGCCCCGATTGCCACGGCAACTGCGACTTATTTGTCTCGTCGCTGAAAGACGGCCAGTGGTCGGTGCCCAAGAGCCTGGGAACAACTGTCAATTCCAACGCCTGGGATTCGCAGCCTACATTGTCGCGCACCGAAGATACACTTTACTTCGCCTCCGATCGCTTGGGCGGCTTCGGCTTGTCGGACATCTGGTACACCTACAAGCTCAAAAACGGGCAGTGGGCCAAGGCCGAAAACATGGGCCCGGTGGTGAATACCCGCGAAAGCGAGGTAAGTCCTTTTTACCACCCGCTCTACAACGTGCTGTATTTCAGCTCGCGCGGCCAACTGCTCAATTTTGGCGATTTCGACATCTACAAAACTTACCGCGCCAACGGCCGCTGGCAGGAGCCCAAGAACATTGGCCCGCTGGTAAACGGCAAAGGATCAGAGTATTACTTTACCATCGACAGCGAGTCGAAGGATCTGTATTACGCTCGCTCTGAGGCCCAAGACTTAAAAAACCTGGACCTCTACTCCTTCCCGCTGCCCATGGAAGCGCAGCCGTTGGCCACGACGCACGTGGAAGGCAGTCTGCTGGATTCGGTGAGCAGCAAGCCGCTCAACGGCATAGTGAGCGTCATCGACACCGACAACGGCATTGAAGTAGCCAGCAAATACTTGCGTCCCGATGGTAGCTTCGACTTCGATTTGATCGAAGGCTCGCACTACGTCATGCTGATTCAGAGCCCCGACTTTTTCAGCGTCGAAAAAAGCTTCGCGCTAAAAGGCGATACGGTGATGAAGCTGATGACGAATTCGATTAACTATCGCATCCCCTTAATATTCAAGAACATAGAGTTTGACGCAGGAAAGTCGAATATCTTGCCTTCGATGCACGCCACGCTGGACCGGATCGCGCTGTTTATGGTCGATCACCCGACATTCCGCCTCAGCATTTCAGGCCACACCGATGGCAGCGGCAACCCCGACGACAACCTTGTGCTTTCGCAGGACCGGGCCGAAGCCATTCGCAAATACATCGAGCAAAAGGGCAAACTCAAGCCCAACCGCATCGACAGCATGGGCTACGGCAGTACGCAACCCCTGAAGGACGAAGTTTCCGAAGCCGAAGCCCAAATCAACCGCCGCGTAGAGTTTCGCTTGCTCAAACCCGATGGCAGCGAGAAGAAAGAAGCAAGTGGCGCGGGTTGGTAAACCGCTGCCAGTTTAATGCCTTACAAATCAGACACATACCGTCTTTGGCGATATATAGCTGCCGAGGTGGTTTGCTTGCTTTTATCTCTGATTCCTTGGGCTTTTGTCTTTCTGCTGCCTCTGTACGTCATCTTAGCAGTCCAAGTATTCTTTCTCAGGAAGCCCTTATGGGCAAAACTGACGGCAAGTGTTTGTCCTTTTGCGTTGTGGCTTGTGGCCTTGAAACTTATCAAGTAGTGCTTCGGAGCGGCACGTTTAGGCCATGTGCGAATCAAGCGATTAAATAAAATTTCTTTGCCAAACTCGACAACTACCACGTGGCGGTAAGGAGCAACATCCTAACTTACAGCTCTATACTACCAAAATCTTATGGGTGGCAGTACCCTGATTGGGCTTGCGGCAGCAGCCATTGTGCTTGTAATTGTGCTGGTCGCCGTGTTGCGCTTGCACGCCTTCTTAGCGCTCCTTCTGGCAAGCCTTTTTCTGGGTTTGGCCACCGGCATGGAAGCCAACAAGCTGGTTAGCAGCTACGAGACAGGCGTCGGCGCTACGCTGGGCCATCTGGCTGGTATTCTGGGGCTTGGCGCGATTCTGGGGAAGGTTCTGGCCGATTCGGGCGGAGCCGATCAACTGGCTAGCTGGCTAATTCGGCTGTTTGGGCAGCGCCGACTGCCGTGGGCCATGCTGTTTTTGGGCCTGCTGATCGGCGTCACCGTGTTTTTCGAAGTCGGAGTGGTGCTCCTGTTGCCCATTTTGTTGACGGTGGTACGTCAGTCGCGGCAGTCGATGCTGGCAATCGGTATTCCGGTTTTGGCGGGCCTCTCGATTACCCATGGCCTCGTGCCACCCCACCCCGGCGCTCTTATTGCAGTCGATGCTTACCACGCCAACATTGGCCTAACTATCCTGTACGGTTTGCTGGTGGCATTGCCGAGCGGGGTAGTCGCAGGACCCTTATTAGGGGCGTGGCTCGCGAAGCGCATCCAGCCCAGCGGGCCGGCGTGGTCGGGGGCTGCCGCGCAAACCACTGCCGCAACGAGCGATCCCTTGCCAAGTTTGCCGGCTACTCTCCTGACCGTACTGTTTCCGATTGCCCTGATGCTCATGGCTACGGCGGCGCAGTTAATGTTACCCCCCGGTTCGGCGGTCAGATCTGTTTTGATTTTTATTGGCAACCCCGTGATTGCCTTATTATTAGCCGTACTACTGGCGTATCAAGTACTGGGGCTGGCACGCGGGATGAGTGCCGGCCGGTTGCTCATGAGCACTTCCGAAAGCCTGCTTCCACTGGCCGGCCTGCTGCTGATCATCGGGGCGGGCGGAGGCTTTAAAGCCATTTTGATCGAAAGCGGCGTGGGCAAAGCCATTGCCGACCTAGCGGTGCGCGCCAACTGGTCGCCGCTGGTAGTTGCCTATGCCATTGCGGCGCTGGTGCGGGTCGCGACAGGATCGGCCACGGTCGCGCTCACGACCACGGCCGGCTTGATGGTACCAATCGTAGCCCGCGTGCCGGGTACCAGTCCCGAGCTGATGGTGTTGGCCACCGGCGCTGGCTCCCTGATTTTATCGCACGTCAACGATGCCGGATTTTGGCTGGTGAAAGAATACCTGGGCCTCACCGTGAAGGAAACTCTGCAAACCTGGACCGTAATGGAAACAGCGCTGTCGGTGGCTGCTTTTGCACTAGTACTTGTGCTTTCGCAGTTCGTATAGCAGATATACGGTATAAGTATTTGATTATAAAGTACTTATACCAAGCCCTACCAGCTTAACTTCTGGCTTTCTTCCCCGTCGCGAAACAAGGCGCTTTCCTTTTTCCCGCCCGCGTCGACGTTCACGATATTCATCTGGTCGGGGAAGGTGCTCTGCAATAAGCTGTTGCGCAGATAAATACCAGTTAGCGGCTTGGCAAGTTTCACGGTAAAGTAGAGCCAATGCGCGTCGTTTTCGCGTTGGATGCCCACAAATTGCATGGGCAATGCCTCGCCCGGCTTGCTACCGAATGCCAAAGATTTACGCAACAGATTGGTAGTGAGCATAGTTACCTGCGGCTTAGGCGACTGCTCGAGGCTGATGCCAGCGGGTTGCCCAATGGAGAGCGCTTTTTCAAAGTCATCCGTAAATACTTTCAAAGCCACTTCCAACTGCTGCTTTTTGGCATTGTAGTGCACGTCCATGATGCTGGCATGGTAGGCGTGCGCCCAGGCAGCAACACTGATCAGCAGGGCAAAAAACAGGAAAAACAAACGGCGCATACAGAAAAACAGAGGTAAAAAGCAGAGCTAAGACCTAAGCAAAAGGCCTTCCCTGCACGTTGCAATAGTAGTTCCAAGTATCGGAAACCACTATGCAACCGTGCAAGGAAGGCCCTTCGTTCCAAAGTCAGCCTCCAGATTTAGAGCTACTTAGCTTAAAACAGCGTTTTGAAAAGGCCGTTGCCCAGCACAAACACCATCAGGCACAGAATCAAGGCCATGCCTACCTTTTGCGCATTTTCGAGGAAAGCATCGGAGGGCTTACGGCCGGCAATCATCTCGTAGAGCAGGAACAGCACATGGCCGCCGTCGAGGGCCGGAATGGGCAGTAAGTTCATGAAAGCCAGCACCATCGACAGCATACCGGTGAGCGTCCAGAAGCGAATCCAGTCCCATTTGCCGCCGTACTGCTGGGCAATTTCGATAGGTCCGCCCAACGATTTGCGCAACGAGGCCTCCCCGCGGAAGATCTTACCGAAGGCCTTGATTTGGGTCGTGACAATGCCAAAAGCCTTTTTAGTACCCGCCGGCACCGATTCGGCAAAGCTGAAATGGCGAGTTGCCAGGTGCAACAACGATTTGGGACGGAAGCCGATGGTGCCGTCATCTTCCACGTTAGCAGTCAGGGTGACATTACCGCCGTTTCGCTCCACCAACAGCGGAGTAGGTTTGCCAGCATTGGCTTTCAGGGCCTGTTGCAACTCCGGGAAGAACAACGTCGATTGCTGGGCTACTCGCAGGATGCGATCACCCGGCTTGAGGCCCGCTTTGGCCGCCGCGCTGCCCGACACCACTTCATCGACAACAAACGGGTTAAGCGGCTCAACGAAAGCCGTTTGGCCTTTGTCGGAGAGGCGATCCATGAAGTCGGCGGGCACGGTGATATCTACCAGCTGACCACTACGATCAACGGTGTAGTAGCTGTGGTTGCCCAGCACCACGTCGGGGTTGTATACGTCGTCGAACTCGGTGAAAGGACGGCCGTTGATTTTCACGATTTTGTCGCCACTCCGGAAACCGATTTCTTTCCCCAACTCATTCGGAATCACGCCGTAACGTGCTTCCGACGCGGGCAAATAGCTCTCGCCGTAGGCATAAGTCATCAAGGTGAAAATCACGATGCCCGTGATCACGTTCATGATGATGCCACCTAGCATTACGATGAGGCGTTGCCAAGCCGGCTTGGCCCGAAACTCGTTCGGCTGCGGCTCAGCGGAAAGCTGATCGGCGTCGGTGGTTTCGTCAATCATGCCGTGGATGGCGACATAGCCGCCCAGCGGAAACCAGCCCAACCCGTATTCTGTCTCCCCGATTTTCTTCTTGAATAGGGCGAAGTTGGCCACGCCGGGCAAGGGAAACAGAAAATCGAAGAAGATGTAAAACTTATCGACGCGGATTTTGAAGTATTTGGCGGCGGCAAAGTGACCAAATTCGTGCAGGCCCACCAAGATGGAGAGGCCCAGCAGCATCTGGCCAGCCATGATTAATCCTTCCAAAGCAAAAAAGAGATTGAATTGAGAATAAAATTTAAATATCTGATTATCAGATATTTACGAAATAACTGCCCTTATGTAGTCAACCGCAAAGTTGGCTTTGGTGTGGCAAGTTCCTTCGCAAATTCAGGATAACCGATGCCTGCACAACACCTACAAGGCCCCAACCAGTTCTTGCGCAACGCGGCGGGTTTCGTTGTCGGTTTGTACGTAGTCGTCCAGCGACGGATCGGCAAGGTACGAAACCTTCGAGAGGCAATTTTCGACAAGGTCAGGCATTTGCAAAAAACCGATTTCGTCGCGCAGAAAAGCGGCTACGGCAATTTCGTTGGCCGCGTTGAGCACGCACGGCGCGTTGCCACCCTGGCGCATGGCCTCAAACGCCAACGGCAGGTTGCGGAACGTAGCGCGGTCGGGCTGCTCGAAGGTGAGTTGGGGGTAATCGAGGAAGGAAAAGCGCGGAAACTCTGACGGCAGCCGCTCGGGGTAGCCCAGCGCGTACTGAATCGGTAGCTTCATGTCGGGCAGGCCCAGTTGGGCTTTCAAGGAACCATCGTGAAACTGCACCAACGAGTGAATGATGCTCTGCGGGTGCACCACCACGTCGATCTGGTCGTTGCGCAGGCCGAAAAGCCATTTGGCCTCGATCACTTCCAGGCCTTTGTTCATCAAGGACGCCGAATCGATGGTGATTTTGGCGCCCATGTCCCAGTTTGGGTGCTTCAGCGCCTGCGCTTTGGTAACGCTGGCCAATTGCTCGGCCGAGCGTCCGCGAAACGGGCCACCCGATGCCGTCAGGATGATTTTTTCGATTGGGTTGCGCTCCTCGCCTACCAAGCACTGAAATATCGCAGAGTGCTCAGAATCAACGGGATACAAACCTACACCGTACTTCTTGACCAACTGCGTAATAAGCTGACCTGCAACGACTAACGTTTCTTTGTTGGCCAACGCGATGGTTTTGCCGGCCTGAATAGCGCGCACCGTCGGAAGCAGCCCCGCATAGCCGACCATGGCGGTCAGCACTACGTCGGTGTCGGGGCGGGAGGCCACTTCTTCCAGGGCTTTGGCGCCGGCCAGCACCTCCGTGGCTTGTCCGCTTAAAGCGGCTTGCACCGTGGCTCGTTTTTTTTCGTCGCCGATGACCACGGCGGCCGGCCGAAACTCTAGTGCTTGCCGGATCAGCAAGTCGGCATTGGCATGCGCCGACAACGCCGTGACCTGAAAGCGAGTGGGATGCGCACGAATAACGTCAAGGGCCTGGGTCCCGATGGAGCCGGTAGAACCGAGCAGCGTGACGCGTTTAAGAGAGTTCATACGGGGGAATTTGCCAGACAAAGGTAACAGCCATTTGCCCGGAAGCGGCGCGGTATACTAAGCAACCGGCTTACAGAATATTGGTTATGGTGAAGGAACGGTTGTTGAATGTCACCTTGTCCTTCGCATGCACTCCTTTGAGCTGCGCCCCAATTGGAGAAGCTGGCGAAACCGCAAAATAATCGGTGCCTTCAAGGGATATCTTGCCCGCGCTGATGCTCAGAAAATAGTTGCCCTGCGTCGTCATGACCAAAGCACCGGGCAGGGCCATGGTGAAGGGCTTCTGGATATCGATGCGCTCCAGTTCGGCGCGCAGTTTTAGTGCTTCTTGCAGCTGCACGGCATTACGGTTGCGCTCTTCATGGGCCATGGCGCGGCCGGTTTCGTACTTGTCGCCGGCGCTGCTCTTGGTTTCGGAGTTGGCCGATTCTTGGGCCGCTTGCATGGCGTGCTGGGCCGCGTCGATGCGTTGCTGGACGTAGGCTTGGCAGGCGGCGTAAAGTTGTGATTTGGTCAGCTGGTTTGAGCCTGCCATGTTATTTTAGAATCATTTTCTACTTGCCAATTCAATAAAAGCCGGCCCAGACGGTTAACAGAAGCTATTTCTGCAGGTATCGAAAATTCAAGCCGGCATCTGTGAGGATCACTTTTATTATTGTCGGTCGATACTCTTATAGCCGCATGGCCTTGTTCATCGTAGCAGTAAGCCTCAAGAATGAAAGAATCTGTATGGGCGTAGGTTGATCTAGTGTCAAAACCTACTCGCTCTAAACTGTCCTGAGGAAAGTCTGCTAGGCGCCTGCCAAAATCTTTCCATATATCGGCATCCGCATAGAAGTGTACGTGCGTTTCCATTTTTCCTTTCAGAACAGTCACGTCGAATACACAGTCTCCGTCATAGTCTATACTAACAACAAATTCAATTGAGCCTTCTGTCATCCTCCCTTTACCTCATTAAGACTGCGCAGGTCGGCAGCATATTTATAGCGGCCAGTGCGAGCTTTGTTCTTTCGCAAGTCAGCCAAACTAATAAAGTTGTACGGCTTTTAGCTTGCTATAAGTAACCCATCCGCCAGTTGTCGGTCATTGCTCAGCCGCGGTACTTTGTTCTGCCCACCTAGCTTACCTTGGCTTTTCATATAGCGTTGAAAAGCACCGGGTTGCAAAGCCGTCAGTCGGAGCGGTGCTAGGATGTTGCCGCTGAGCAGGTCGTCGTAATACACGTTACGGCGGCGCAAGCCGGCGTCCAGGGCCGCAGAGAAGGCGGCGGCATCTTGCGGCGGGCGGGCAAACTCCACCAGCCACTCGTGCTGCGAAGGCTCGGACGCGTCGTTGCTGATACGTGGCGCAACGGTAAACTCAACTACCTCTACTTCAGGGTATTGTGTCATCGCCTCGCGCAAGGTCTGCTCTACTTCCTCGCCGATGACGTGCTCTCCAAATGCCGACAGGAAGTGCTTTACGCGTCCCGATACCACAATGCGATACGGATCTTTGCTCACGAAACGCACTGTGTCGCCGATGCTGTAGCCCCAAAGCCCTGCGTTGTTGTTGATAATGAGCGCGTATTGTTTGTCCAGCTCCACATCAGCAAGAGACAGACGCGGCGGATTAAGCTCAAAAAACTGCTCAATCGGGATGAACTCGTAATAGATACCCGCATCCAGCAGCAGCAGCAAACCGGGATTTCCGGGCTGATCCTGAAAAGCAAAAAAGCCTTCCGAAGCCGGAAACAACTCAATGCTATCGACGGGGCGGCCGATGCTTTCGAATAGCTTGGCACGATACGGCTCGAAGTTGACGCCGCCATATACGAACAGGTTGAAGTCGGGAAAGACGTCTTTCACCAGCTTGCCCGTACGCTCGCGAATGCGGTCGAAATACATCTGCACCCACGGCGGAATCCCCGAGATCAGGGTCATTCTTTCGGTAAGTGTCTCATCTACAATGTGTTCCAGCTTGGCCTCCCAATCCTCGATGCAATTAGTAGCATAGCTCGGCATTTGGTTACGGCGCAGATAGGCGGGCACGTGGTGGTTGGCGATGCCAGAAAGGCGCCCGGTAGGCACGCCGTTCACCTTTTCAAGTTCCGGGCTGCCGGACAGGAAAATCAGCTTGCCATCCAGAAACTGACTTTTGCCAGTTTCATGCACATAGTGAAGCAGCGCATCGCGGGCACCGTTGATGTGGTTGGGGATGCTGGCGCTCGTGATGGGAATGTACTTGGCGCCGGAGGTTGTACCCGAAGTTTTGGCCAGATACAGCGGCCGGCCGGGCCACAGCACGTCGGCTTCACCGGCTTTTACCCGGTTGAAGTACGGAGCCAAGGCCTCGTAATCGCGAATGGGCACCTGCCGCACCAAATCGGCGTGGGACGCAATGGACGGAAAATCATGGTCGCGCCCAAAGGCCGTGCGATCGGCCGCGGACGTGATGCTGGTCAGCACCCGCTGCTGGGTAGCCACGGGCTGCCGCATCCACTGTTGGTAGCGATGGTGCACAAAGGCGGCCAGCGGACGGCTCAAGGCAGATTTGAGGCCCATAAACGGAAAAAGAAAAAACCAGAAGAGGCAAATGTAGCACAACGGTAGCCGGCCTTATTGGGGAGCCGCCTTCAGTCGTTGCAACCTTACGTAAGTACGAACGGTATTGCTTTAGGTACTTGTCTATTCTTTCGCTTCAAATTTCTCAATTATGATCAATCAACGCGGTAACGCTGTTTGGAACGGCGACATTAAAGGCAGTGGCACGATCAGCACCCAAAGCGGGACGGTCAGCGCACCTTACTCGGTAGGGGCGCGGTTTGAAGGACAAAAGGGCACCAACCCTGAAGAACTTATTGGGGCGGCACACGCCGGTTGCTACACCATGTTCCTGACCGGCCAGCTTACCAAGGCGGGCAAACAAGTAAAGCAGATCCGCACCGAATCGAAGGTCAGCCTCGACACTTCCGGCGACGTGCCGAAGGTTGTCAAAATCAGCCTGACCACCGAAGGCGAAGTGGACGGCCTCTCAGCAGAAGAGTTCAGGCAGTTTGCCGAAGATGCCAAAGCGCATTGCCCTATCTCACAGCTCCTTAGCGCTGTACCCGAAATGGAGCTGGCTTCTGCCACGCTGAAGCAGACGCAATCTGTGTAACGGGGTCGGCCCGTTGCTGACTTTGTAACCCGGATACTCAACCCCAAGACTTAGAACCGGCAAAGCACGCTGCCTTGCCGGTTTTTCGTTTACTTTGTCGTTTATCCGGCCGTTATTTGCTTCTATGCCCCCCACCTCTACCCGCATTCGCCTCCAGCCCGCCAATACTTCGCGCATTCCCTTCTGGGGGCAGCTCATCATCGGAGGCCTTTGGATTGCCTACACCGTGTTTTCGCTGTGGGCCCACGACGATGCCGACGACAGCATGCGGCAGTCGTTTTACTTTCTCAACTACGCGTTCCTCATTTTCAGCTTCGTGTACGTAGGGTACGTGTTGGTGCACAACGCGCCTATTTTCGGCACCCAAAGCTACCTCGAGTTTACGCCGGGCTACATCGTACACAAAAATGGCTTGTTTCGGGCCAAGCAAGTATTCGCGGCCGAAGACATGGAATCGCTGGACATGGTGGCCCAACAACTGCGCGTGCGCCTCAAAGATGGCAACGTGTACGCGCTCAGCCTGCGCCAGGTGAAAGGCACCAAACGCAAAGCCCGCCTGCGCGACCAGATTCATTCCTTCGCTACTACCTACAATATTCCGCTGCGCGATTCTCTGCCCAAGAAATAAGGTGTACCTAATCAAGAGATTACGAAAAAGGCCTGCTGTTCAGCAGGCCTTTTTCGTAATCTCTTGATTGCCAGATAGTTACAAACTACTTACCGGCAAACTTCTTGCGCAGTTCCTGAATGGTCTGCTTGAAGTTTTTGTCGCTGTCGATCAGGTCCGAAACCGTCTGGACGGAATGAATGACGGTGCTGTGGTCGCGGCCGCCGAAGTTGTGCCCAATGCTTTTGAGCGAATGGCTAGTGTGCTCTTTGGCAAAATACATAGCCACCTGCCGCGCCGTTACCACTTCTTTCTTGCGAGTTTTGGCTTTTAGCAGATCTACTGAAATGCTAAAGTATTCAGCCACAGTCTTTTGAATGAAATCGAGGTTTACTTCCGCCTCTACTTCTTCAATGATGTGGCGCAGTGCCTGTTTGGCCATTTCTAGGTCAATCTCGCGCCGGTTGAGGCTCGATTGGGCAACTAGAGAAATGAGCACGCCTTCCAGCTCGCGCACGTTGGTATTGACAGAATGCGCCAGATACTCTACCACTTGCGGCGGAATATCAATGCCATCCTGCTCCATTTTGTTCTGGATGATGGCCATACGCGTCTCAAAATCAGGGCTTTGCAAATCGGCTGTCAAGCCCCATTTAAAGCGCGACAGCAGGCGATCTTCCAAGCCGTTGAGGTCGCGGGGAGGCCGGTCCGACGTCATCACGATTTGCCGACCAGCTTGGTGCAAGTGGTTGAAGATGTGGAAGAACATCTCCTGCGTCTTGTCCTTGCCCGACAGAAACTGCACGTCGTCCAAAATCAGGATATCCACCAACAAGTAAAAGTTGGCAAAATCCTGCACGCCGTTGTTGCGCAGGCTCTCAATGAACTGATTCGTAAACTTTTCCGCCGACACGTAGAGCACAAACTTATCGGGCGTGGTGGCCTTGATGTGGTTGCCGATGGCCTGCACCAAATGCGTTTTGCCTAGTCCGACGCCGCCGTAAATCATCAGCGGGTTGAAGCTTGTCGTGCCTGGCTTGTTGGCCACCGCCAAGCCCGCCGAGCGCGCCAAACGATTGCAGTCGCCTTCGATGTAGTTTTCGAAGGAATATGTATTGTTGAGCTGCGAATTGAGGTAATTCCGGTCGATAGACTTGACCGCCTCAAAAGGATTCCGCAGCGTGGTGTTGTCTTTGGCAGGAGCGGCGGCAGCGGCGGCCACGTTACGGGCCGAAGCCGTCATGGCGCCGGCCGCAACGGCAGCGGCTTGGCTGGCCACCGGCGAAGGCGCCGCGGTCTTGCGCGAAGTCGGGATGTTGACTGTGCGGGGCTTGTTCTGGCTATTGCCCTGGTCTACAACAATCGAGTACTCCAGCCGACCTTCCGGACCCAGCTCCTGGTAGATGCCCTTCTTGAGTACGTCCACATAGTGCTCTTCCAGCCATTCATAAAAAAATTGGCTAGGCACCTGAATGATTAAAACGTTATTGTGGAGCTGTACGGGCACAATTGGCTCGAACCACGTACGGTAGCTCTGCTCACCAATATTTGCCTTGATGACGCGAAGACAGTTGGCCCATACGGTTCGGCAATCCTTCAGCATCAATCAATTAGGTGCAAAAGCAACAGGTGCTTGGGGCGGGAAAAAGGGTTCGGGCACGGACGTTTAGGCGCCCGTTTTTTCAGGAGGGAGACAAAAATGTGGAAAAGTCAGGAGAGAAAAAAACCCCCTATTGCTTGCTTTTGTCAGGCGGCGCGCACAGGCATGACTGCTGAGCTTGCTACGGTCGGTTGCCGGGTGCCATGGGCAAAAGAATAATCCAAACGGCCCAGGTTAATTCCCGACCAGCCCACTTGGTTGATGAGCGTGCGATGCGCATTGGGGCCGACAATGGGCTCGGGCGCATCCATAAAAGTATGGGTGTGACCACCCAAAATCAGGTCGATGCCGCTTACCTGTGCCGCCAGTTTGCGGTCGTCGATCTTGGCGCTTTCGTACTTGTAGCCGAGGTGCGAAAGGCAAATAACCATGTCACAGCGCTCTGGGCCGCGAAGCTTGGCTACCATGTCCGTGGCCGTGGCCACAGGATCAAGGTATTTGGTAGCGCCAAAGTTGCGGTCGGACACCAGGCCTGCCATCTCAATGCCGAGGCCGAACACGCCGATGCGATGCCCGGCTTTCTCAAATACTTTGTAGGGCTGAAAACGGCCGGCCAAAATAGTTTGAGAAAAATCGTAGTTGGCGATCAAAAAGGGAAAGCCAGCGTTGGGCAGCTGCTTCTGCAAGCCCTCCAGCCCGTTGTCGAAATCGTGGTTGCCGAGGGTACTGGCATCGTAGCCCATCTGGGTCATGAGCTTGTACTCCAGCTCGCCGCCGAAAAAGTTGAAATACGGCGTGCCCTGAAAAATATCGCCCGAATCGAGCAGTAGCACGTTTGGCTCCTGCTGCCGGATCTGCTCAATCAGCGCGGCACGACGGGCCATGCCACCCAGGCCCGCCCACTGCCCGCTGCCCTCCGGGAAGGGTTCGATGCGCGAGTGCATGTCGTTGGTGTGCAGGATAGTAAGCCGGGCGCCCTTGGAATCGCGGGCCATCGCGGGCAGGCTCACCCCGAGCAGGCTTACACTGGCGGCACCAAAAGCGGTATTTTTAAGGAAGTCGCGACGGTTCATGTTGTTGAAATGGTGGCGGTTAGCCAATGTTTCGTATTCAGTAAATTAACTTATAAGCTATTGACAATCAATTATTTATAAAATATTATCCTTTCTTTTCAACCCTGATTACATAACTTTTACGCGGCCCTCCACTTTGGCTTCGATCGGCTTGCCTTGCTTGGTCAGGCTGCGGATGTGGTCAGCGATGGCATTGCGCAACAATACGCCAGTGCTCCGGGGCTTTATCGCCTTGAAGAACACCATGTTATCGCCGCCACCAGCTAAGTAATCGGAGATGGCGACGGTGTACGTACGGGCCGGCTCGAAGGGCTTGCCACCCACGCGAATGTTGGCCGGCTTGCCATCCGGGCCTACACTATAGGTAACGTTGGAAAGCGCCATTTTGAGATGCGCCGCGTAGTCAAATAGCTGCTGCATAACCGGGCCGGGCGTATCAAGGACTACCAACTCATTTTCGAACGGCATCAACTCAAACACTGAGCCCAACGTGATGTTGCCGGCGGGCAAGGCCGCGCGCAGGCCGCCGTTGGTCATCACGCCAACGTCGATGGATTGACTCAGCGCTTTGGAAGCCCGTTCGCGCTGAATATCCGCCACAAAGTTGGCCAAGGGTGATTCGCCGTTGTTTTTGGTGATGGCTACAGGTGCCATCCCGATTACTTCGGTCATCTGCTGGGTTACACGCTGCTTATAGGGCTCGATGACGGCGGCCACTTTGGGGTCCTCGGCGTAGGCTTTGCCGACGGGCTGGGCCGTAACCGGAGCCAGCTCAGGCTTAGCTACATAGCTACCCCGCTGACAGGCAGGAGTGAGCGCTACAGCGGCCAATAAGCTCAGGGCTGCGACGCGGGAACGAAAGAATTGCATTGAAAAACGGGCTGGGTAGTTGGCAAAGGTAAGCCCGGCTCAGATTATTTGGTTCAGAACTGGTGCGTTGGATGCAAAAGTCGGCGCGGAATTGCTGCCTGCGTTTCGAATCAGCAAGCCCGTTTCGGCTGTCTAAGGCCAATCTGGTATCTTTAGGGCAGTCTGTTCTTCGATTTGCTAGGTTTCCACCCCCTATCGCTATGGCTGATACGCCGCCCACCGTGCCCGTTTCTTTTTCTGAGTTCGAACCCGTGACGACCGCGGCCTGGCAGGAGCGCATCCGCCGCGACCTGAAAGGCGCTGATCCGGCAGAGTTGGAATGGCGACTGCCGGATGGCCTCATCGTGCAGCCTTTCTACCACCGCGAAGCCCTGGAAGCCCTTGGCACCTTGCCGCCGCCCCAAATACGTACTGGCACTGCCGGCAACGCGTGGCTGAACGTGCCCACGCATTTCGTAGGGGCATCAGACACGGGGCGCGCATTCATAGATCGGGCAGCGGACGCAATCGCGAGCGGTGCCGACGGTGCCCATTTCGAGCTGACTGACACCACAGCTTTCGACCTAACATATCTGCACGAGCGCCTGCCGCTGGACACCGCTTACGTGGGCTATACCATCCGCACGGGGCCGGGGGCTTTCGTGAAACGCCTGCTGGCTACCGGCGCTACGGTGTTGCGGGGCTTTTTGCGCTGCGACCCCATCACTAACCATGCGCCCGACCTACACCACCAGCTGGCGGAACTGCGGGAAGCCATTTCCCTCACCCACGACATGCCCGAATTTCGCAGTCTGGCGCTGAATGGCGCATTTTTCGGCAACCGGGGCGGCACGGCTACGCAGCAGATAGCTTTTGCGTTGGCGGCGGCTTCGGCCTACCTGAGCAGCCTGCCGACCGCCGCGCTCTCCGTGGCCGAGGTGGCAGCGGCCATGCAAGTAAATGTGGCCGTCAACCCCAGCTATTTTCTGGAAATCGCGAAGCTGCGGGCCTTCCGCAAGCTCTGGGCTACACTGCTTTGCGCCTACGGACTGCCCGTGGAGGCCGCTGCCCAGCTGCGCCTCTTTGCCGGCACTGCTACCTGGTCGCAGACGACGCTCGACCCGTACACCAACCTGCTGCGCGTCACGACCGAAACCATGGCTGCCGTGCTGGGCGGCGCCGATGCCGTAAGCGTGGCGCCTTTCGACAAGCTGTTTCACGAGCCCAATGATTTCTCCGACCGTCTGGCCCGCAATCTGTCGGTCATCCTGCGCGAAGAATCGCACCTTGATCTGGTTACCGATCCGGCGGCGGGCTCTTATTACCTAGAAACCCTCACCGATCAGTTGGCGCAGGAAGCGTGGGCTTTGTTCCAACGCATCGAAGCGCAAGGCGGAATGCCGAGCGCGCTGGGCCTGATGATGCAGGAGTTGCTGGTGGTCGCGCAGCAGCAGTTTAAAGACATTGCCACCGGCGAAAAGGTAGTAGTAGGGACCAACCGCTTTCAGGACCCCAACGAAACCTTCGATTACAACCCCAAAAAGCTGTTGCGCAGCCGCGAGTTCGACGCCACCCGGGCTGCATACCCGACCGAAGTGCTACGCTTGGCAACGGCTCTGCATTTTCAGCGCCGCGAAAAAAAGCATAAGCGGGCGGCAGTCGTGCTGCTGGGCCCGCACACCAACCAGATGATTCTGGAGTCGTTTCTGCGGCTGTTGCCAGCCGAGGAACGAGCTGCCCTAGATGCCCGCACGCCGGACGGTAAGCTGTCGGTGCTGTTTTCCTCGCCCGAAGCCGCAACGCTGATGTACGCGACGCCCGATCAGTTTGGCCTGTTTGCCCGCGTCGTGTGCCACGTCTCGAAGGAAGACCACGATTTTATTCCGCCGCACCTGCTCACCGCCGACATGGCCACCATGCAGGAAGCCATTGCCTTGTTCGGGTTTGAGGAATTTACGGTGCAAGGCTACAGCACCGAAGACGTGCTCGCCCGTTTGCAGGGCCGCTAAACGGTCTTCAAAAATTATTCGCTGCTTATAATCACCAAAGGCATAATCATAAGTAATTGATTATCAATAATTTATAAATAACAATAAAGCTCACAATCCACCGCCATGAAGCCCGACTTTTCCCGCATTGCCTATAACGCCTCGCCCCTGCCCCCGGCCCCTGCCGAAGCCACCGAAGCCGCTACTGCTGAGCAGATTCCGCTAAAAAGCTACTACACGGCTGCCGACGTGGCCGGCCTCGACCACCTGGGTTTTGGGGCGGGCGTGGCGCCGTATCTGCGCGGGCCCTATGCCACGATGTACGTGCAGAACCCCTGGACAATTCGGCAATACGCGGGCTTTTCGACGGCGGAAGAGTCGAACGCCTTCTATCGGCGCAACCTGGCGGGCGGGCAAAAAGGCTTGTCGGTGGCGTTTGACTTGGCCACGCACCGCGGTTACGACTCCGACCACCCACGCGTGGTGGGCGACGTGGGCAAAGCCGGCGTAGCCATTGATACCGTGGAGGATATGAAAATCCTCTTCGACCAGATTCCGCTGGATCAGATGTCGGTATCGATGACCATGAACGGGGCGGTGCTGCCCATCATGGCCTTTTACATCGTGGCGGCCGAAGAGCAGGGCGTAACGCCGGAAAAGCTGGCGGGCACTATTCAGAACGACATCCTGAAAGAGTTCATGGTGCGCAACACCTACATCTACCCACCCGAGCCGAGCATGCGCATCATTGCCGATATTTTTGCTTACACGGCCAAGCACATGCCGCGCTTCAACTCCATCAGCATCAGCGGCTACCACATGCAGGAAGCCGGCGCCACCGCCGATCTGGAGTTGGCTTACACCTTGGCCGATGGTCTCGAATACGTACGCGCCGGCTTAGCCGTGGGCATGGACGTTGATCAGTTTGCGCCGCGCCTCTCCTTCTTCTGGGCCATCGGCATGAACCACTTCATGGAGATTGCCAAGATGCGCGCCGGGCGTTTGCTGTGGGCCAAGCTCATGAAGCAGTTTAACCCGCAGAATCCCAAGTCGTTGGCACTGCGCACGCATTGCCAGACGTCGGGTTACTCGCTCACCGAGCAGGACCCCTTCAACAACGTGGCCCGCACCTGCATTGAGGCGTTGGCAGCGGCGCTGGGCGGCACCCAGAGCCTGCATACCAACGCGCTGGACGAAGCCATGGCCCTGCCCACCGACTTTTCGGCCCGCATCGCCCGCAACACCCAGCTCTACCTTCAGCACGAAACCGATATCACGCGCGTCGTCGATCCGTGGGGTGGCTCGTACTACGTCGAAAGCCTCACGCACCAGCTCGCCGACAAGGCCTGGGCGCTGATTCAGGAGGTGGAAGCGCTCGGCGGCATGGCCAAAGCCATCGAAACCGGGTTGCCCAAAATGCGCATCGAGGAAGCCGCAGCCCGCAAGCAGGCGCGCATCGACTCGGGCAAGGAAATCATTGTGGGTGTAAACAAATACCGCCCCAGCGAGGAGCAGAAAATCGATGTACTCAGCATCGACAACGCCGCCGTGCGCGAATCGCAGATTGCGCGCCTCAACCAAATCAAGGCGGAGCGCAACTCCGAAGCCGTGCAGCAAGCCCTCGACGCCCTGACCGAAGCCGCCCGCTCCGGCAACAGCAATCTACTGGAACTAGCCGTGCAAGCTGCCCGCGTGCGTGCCACGCTGGGGGAAATTTCCGACGCGCTGGAGAAAGTATACACCCGTCACCAAGCCACAATTCGCGCCATTTCGGGCGTGTATTCCTCGGAGATGAACTACGACGAAGAGTTTGCCCGCACCAAGCAAATGACCGATGACTTCGCCGCCCGCGAAGGCCGGCGCCCGCGCATCATGGTGGCCAAAATGGGCCAGGACGGCCACGACCGCGGCTCCAAAGTCATCGCCACTTCCTTCGCCGACGTGGGCTTCGACGTGGATATTGCGCCGCTGTTTCAAACCCCCGACGAAGTAGCCCGCCAAGCCGCCGAAAACGACGTGCACGTAGTGGGCGTGAGCAGCCTCGCCGCCGGCCATAAAACCCTGATTCCGCAGCTGATTGAGGAGCTAAAGAAACTGGATCGTGCTGATATTCTGGTGATTGCAGGCGGCGTTATTCCGGCTCAGGATTATCAGTTTTTGTATGATGCGGGCGTGGCCGGCGTGTACGGGCCAGGGACTGTGATTGCTGTGGCCGCGCAGGAGATACTCAGGAAGCTGACGGAGCAACAAGAAGCCTAATAATGCGCATCGACGAAATAGACCAAGAAGATGCGGATATCGACTGGTTCGCTACGGACAGCAACGGCTGTATTCTACACGTTGCCTCTGGCGGCGGGATATTGCCCGAATCAGTTGCCGCTTCGCAGGAAGCACTGCTGGAGCTTCATCAGTATTTCCTGACGCTCCCAGAAACCGATTCGCCGGTGGTAACAGAAGCGGATGCCGGGGCCGATGAAGGCAGCTACCAAGGATTTGCACGCTACGCCCGCCGCGGTCTGTTTTCCTTTGCCAAAACCCGCCTCCACGACCGGGCTGATACGCGCTACTATTTAGTGGCCCGGCCCCAGCGCCCGCTTACCGTGGCGGAACTGCCCAAGGACATTGCCACCCTGCTGCGCCGAACCCAGCTTCCAAGTTCCGTCGCCCAGCAAAACGCTTTCGACGCAGCTACCATTTTATAAATACCTCAAACCGGCCCGCTCTTCCAGCGGGCCGGTTTCGTTTAAGCGGTACATGAGCGCCTGCCCTTATTTAAAATTGCTACCTGCCCTTATTTAAAATTGCTAAAGGCTAACCTTGCTCACAGCATAGTTGGACATTTTTATATTATATAATTATATCAATTTTTATTATGACTTTAATTATTAAAATTGTAAATCAAATCCGCGAGCCTTATAGCTAAGGTTCATGGAGCCGCTTTAGGCGGGATGGAGACTGACTGTCGGTAAATAGCGCATCGGCAGCAACGTGTGGCGGAGGAGTGTGTAGAAGCTATGTCGGATGATGCCGACGCAAAAACAGAGTATCGTATCTGTCTTGTAGTACCGCTCAGCGCCTTGATACAGGCCCTTTTCTCAATTTCTATACTCTGAGCTTTTTTGTGATGAAACACTTTTTCTCGGTTCTTTTTTGGTTGGTCTCTCTTACGGCCAGCGCACAATCGGCGTGGACTTTTGCCTACCCCATTAGCGACCTAAATGGCGCAATGGACGTGGCAACGGATGCCGATAACAACTTCTACGTTACGGGTCGCTTCACAGGCTCTATGTCCTTGGGTGGCAAGCAGTTAACTAGTTCGGGCCTGTGCGTGTACATTGCCAAGTGCAAACCCAACGGCCAAGTAGCCAAAGTCATTCAATTGGCAGCTTCCGGCGATGCGTTACCCACCAGCATTGCCGTCGACAAGGCCGGCAACAGCTATCTCACGGGCAGCTTTTCGGGCACCCTGAGCTACGCCACCGGCCCGAAGTCTGGGTCGGTAACGTCGGTGTCCGGCAGCGATATTTTTGTTTTGAAGTGCGGCGCCAACGGCGTGGTGCGCTGGATCAAGCAGGCCGGCAACCAAGGAGGCAGCCCCAGCGGCTCCAGCTCCGGCTGGGGCGTAGCGGTTGACCTGGCCGGCAACAGCTACGTAACCGGCTCAGTATCTGGCGAAAACATTGCTTTCGAATCGCTCACCTTTCCCCAGCACTTCGGCCGGCAGGCCTTTGTGGCCAGCTATTCCCCACAGGGGGCGTTGCGGTGGGCGCGGGTGTGGTCAAGTCAGAGCGACAATGGCGTATGCCAGGGCGGCGGCGTGGCCGTAGACAATGCGGGCAGCTGCTACGTAAGTGGCAACTTCACCGCGGGCTGGACGCTCGATGGCACCACGGTGACCAGCGAGGGTGGCAGCGTTTTCTTGGCCAAATTTAACGCTCGGCAAGGGCGACTGGTATGGGCCAAGGGGCAGCTGCCGTACGGCGACGGCCGCAGCATTGACACCGACCGAAAAGGTAACATCTACATTGCCAGCAACTTCTCCGGCACCGCCACCATCGGTACCACTACCCTCACCAGCGCTGGCAACACCGACGGGTTTGTGGCTCGCTTCAACCCGCAGGGAAACGTAAAATGGGCTACTGCGCTGGGCGGCCCCGAAAGCGACTACATCAGCGACATTGCCGTCGATCAGCAGTCGGGGAAAGTGTTTGCGACGGGCATGATGAACTTTACCTATAACTCTACTAATCAATCGTTTTTGGCGCAACTCAATCCTGATGGGCAAAAGGAGTTTTCCGAGCTCGTTAGTGGGCCAGGCACCAGTTCGGCGGGTAAGCTGGCCATCGATTCCAAGCACAACCTCTACACGACCGGCGCCTTCACGGGAAGCTGCGGATTTGGTCCAGTTTCGCTGAAAAGCGTGCACACGCAAGGCTACATCGGGCGCTACAGCATCAAATCCGTGTCGCAGGTCAGCACGCCGCCTTCGGTTACGGTCAGCATCTTCCCCAATCCCGTGCAGAGCCGGTTTACGCTCCAGCTCGCCAGCAGCGAAAAGGTGGAGGCCCTGCAAGCCACGTTGTACTCGTATCAGGGCCGGGCAGTGGCGTCGCATGCGCTCCAGCCCCTGTCCAATCTGGCCGAAATCAATTTCGACACGACCAAGATTCCGGATGGCCTGTACGTGCTTCAGCTCGAATATAAACAAGGCATCAGCTTCCGCATGGTCACGGTGCACCACTAACAAAGACGTCGAAAATCATCTCCCGCCAGCTAGGCTAACGCCTTGGTAGGCAAGCGAAAAAAGAGTAGGTTTAGCCAGGCCCACATCTTTTACTTCCACCCTCTTAACCGCCAGCCTGCCCATGGAAATCATCGACACCCTGCTTGACGAAATCCGTCACGCCAACGACCAGTTCGAAAGCTCTTTCGACCGCGGCGACGTGGCCGCCATTGCCAGCCTCTACACCAAAGAAGGCTCGCTGCTGCCCCCCGGCAGCGGCCCGATTACGGGTAGCGAGGCCATTGCGTCCTTCTGGAAGGGCGGTATGGACATGGGCATCAAGCAGGTGCGGTTGCACTCGATGGAGGTAGAAAGTTTCGGCGATACGGCCATTGAGCTGGGCCAATACCGCCTCAACGGCGCCGAAGGCCAACAAATGGACCACGGCAAGTACATCGTGATGTGGAAGAAGGAAGGCAACGACTGGAAAATTCAGCGCGACATCTGGAACACCAGCGGCGAATAACGCCCGGCATTTCTGCATCAAGCACATAGAAAAAGCCCCGACCATCCAGCCGGGGCTTTTTCTATGTGCTTTACAGTCAATTACTTACTAATTTGCTCGAATATCTGCAAAGCTTCTTCGTTGCCTTGCTGAATGGCCAAGTCGTGGGCCGTAAGGCCGCGCACGTCGCGGATGGTGGTATCGGCGCCGGCATCGAGCATGACTTTTACCAAGTTGTTGCGCCCAAACAGGGTGGCAAACATGAGGGCCGTGCCGCCGTTGCCGTTTTGCAGATTCAGGTCGGCGCCGCGCTCGATCAGCAGCTGCGCGATTTCGGGGTAGCCCTTGAAGCACACGCCCATGAGCGCGTTGTTGCCGGCGACGTCCTGCACGTTGGGGTCGGCGCCGGCGTCGAGCAACAGTTGCGTGGCTTCCAGGTGACCATCGTAGGCGGCCACAATCAGCGGCGTAAAGCCCTTGCTGTTCTGGATGTTGACGTTGGTGTTGTTGGCGACCAGCTGCTGCAAATACGCCACATCGCCTTTGCGAGCGGCATCAAACAACAGGTCTTCGGGTTGAGTGGAGTAAAAGGACATCGGAAAAAAGCAGTTTGGCGGACGATTTACCGTCCATACGGGAATTGCGCCAGAAGAGTCGGGCGCAGAGCTACAGGGTTTTGCTGCGGTTGGAGTGCCAACCACTTACGTCGGCACTTGTTTAACAAGTCAGTATTCAACAAGCTAAATATTTAACAATCAAATGCTTATATAATAGAAGTATTTCACTCTACGGGCGGCAAAACCGTGGCTAGCCATTCGAAAATCTGGCGGTAGGCTTCGCTGCGCACCGGTTCGCGCGACAAGATCAGGTCGTGCATGCCGCCTTCGATGGCCCGCACCGTCACGCGTGGGCCCAGGCGCGGCGCCAGCTTCCGAATGTGCTGCACGTTCAGCACGCCATCGGTCCGGAAAAAATCGTCGTTGAAGGGGCGGTAGCGGCGGAGCGTGCGGTCGGAGTGCAGCACCAACACGGGCTGCGCCACGCTCAGGCCCCGCGCCACTTGCCGATGCCCCTTGCGAATGGCGCGCAACCACCCGGCATTGACCGGAAATACTTCTACCGGCTTCCACGCCAGGTTGTAGTCCCACTCGCCGCGAAACTGCCGGTGCAGGCTTTCGCCGTAGCCGCGTCCCAACGAGGCCCGCGGCGTCAGATTAGGGAATATTGCGCCCACCCGCGTAAGCAACGGCAGGGCAACCCGGCGGACGAGCCACGGCAGGTTCATTTCGAAAAACGGACTATTAAGTACCAGCGCCGCCAACGCAGCGCGGTGCGCCCCGGCATCGGCATAGAGCGCGGCAATCAGGCCGCCGGTTGAGTGCGCATTGAGCACAACGGTCTGGTTGCCTTCCGCCCGAACCAGGTCGAGGGCAGCGTCCAGATCGGGAAAATATTCGCGCAGGTCGCGGACGTTGTTTGGGCGCTGGTGCGGCAGCAGCGAGCGGCCGTATTTGCGCAGATCCAGGGCATAGAATTGAAATCCGTGGGCCAGCCACTGCTCGGCCAGTTCCCGCTGAAAGAAATAATCGGTAAAGCCGTGCAAATACAGCACCGCCCGGTTGGCAGCAGCTCGCGGGTTTCGCTTCCGAATAATTGTGCAGCGCACAGGCCCTTCATAATCATTGGGTTGCGCAATGGAGTGTTGTTCAAACCCTTCGCCCAATACATCGGGCACGTATGTTGGAGGAGCGAATGACATAGTCCAAGCCAATATATTATTTCGTGATTTATTATAACTTATTTGCCATATCTTTCAATCAGCAAAAACCAACTACGTGTGTATAGCCCAGAGGGCGCTTCAGCATTCGATACTCTTCATGTGGCCTTCATACTCCAACTCAGATCTTAGCGCGTTTTCTAAATCCCTAGGAAACGCTCCCAAGCGCCTTCTCAGCCAGTTCATGCCTTTATCATTACGTAGTATTATTGCGCGTGCCTATCGATCAAGTGAGCGCCTGATCCGCGAAAACCTCCGAATTTATGAGTCGGAAGACAAATTAATTGCGGATTCGCAGCGCTACTGGAACAGCACCGACCGCGACTACGTGGCGGGCAACGCGCACTGGCGGGGCAACGGGGTGTTCGCCGGCGACGACGCGCGCTGGCTGGCCATGGGCCGCCACAACCTGGCCCAGTTCGCCCGCCTGGCCGGCCCGGCCTACCTGCGCACGCCCCGCCGCATCGTCGACTGGGGCTGCGGCGGCGGGGCCAACGCCGTGCACTTCGCCCCCGGCGCGGCCCGCTACTACGGCGTGGACATCACCGCCGCCAGCCTGCGCGAGTGCCACCGCCAGCTCCAGGCCCTGGCCTGCGAGGCCTTCGTCCCCGTCCAGTTTGAAGCCGACCAGCCCGAACGCACACTCGCCTTGATTACTGAGCCCTGCGACCTCTTCTTTTCTACCTATGTATTTGAGCTGTTTCCAAGCAAGGACTATGGGAAACGCATTCTGGATATCGCTTACAAACTACTCGATACTAACGGGTTAGCTTTTATCCAGATCAAGTACAAAGATCAGAGCAGCAAGAGCAAAGCGCACCGGTGGGGCTACGCGCAAAACCTGCCGCACATGACTACCTACCGCATCGAGGAGTTCTGGCAGAACGCCGAGCAGTGCGGCTTCACCCCCCAACTCGTCACCCTGGAGCGCCAGCAGGCAGTCGAGCTCGGCGAACGCTACGCGTACTTCCTGCTCAAAAAAGACTGAGTCAGTAGTACGTAGCGCACCTGCACTTTGCAATGCATTGATAGACAATCCATTACAAAGTGCAGGCGGGCTCTGCGCGTTGTAAGGATAACTGCATTTCGTCGGTTGGGCTGGCGAAATGCAGGGTAAAAAAGAAGCACGGTAAAAATTTATCCCAACAGATAATTTTACCGTGATTTCTTATAATAAATTTTATACATTCACAACTCTTGCTCCCCAAGCCGGGTTGAGCTCCTAAATATTTGTGATATCAAATATTTACTGCATTCCTACTACGCCTGCCCCGATAGATAGGCGGTTCTCTAAGGCCTTACGAAACATTTTTAGTCGACTTATCCAGCCTGTATTTGTCATGGCTATGGCTACGCAACTTCGTAACGTGATTGCTCATGTATACCGCTCTGGCGAACGAGTAATACGCGAAAACCTCCACTTATACGATCCTGAAAGTAAGCTCATTGCGGATTCGCAGCGCTACTGGAATCGCACCGACCGCTCGTGCATTCCCGGCAACGCGCACTGGCGGGGCAACGGGGTGTTTGCCGGCGACGACGCGCGCTGGCTGGCCATGGGCCGCCACAACCTGGCCCAGTTCGCCCGCCTGGCCGGCCCGGCCTACCTGCGCACGCCCCGCCGCATCGTCGACTGGGGCTGCGGCGGCGGGGCCAACGCCGTGCACTTCGCCCCCGGCGCGGCCCGCTACTACGGCGTGGACATCACCGCCGCCAGCCTGCGCGAGTGCCACCGCCAGCTCCAGGCCCTGGCCTGCGAGGCCTTCGTCCCCGTCCAGTTTGAGGCCGACCAGCCCGAACACGCGCTAGAGCACATTCCCAAGGCGTGTGACTTGTTTTTTTCTACCTATGTATTTGAGATTTTCCCCACCAAGGAATACGGCAGCCGGGTGTTGAACATCGCAAGCAAGTTGCTGACCAACGACGGCTTGGCGTTTATTCAGATCCGTTACGACGATGGCACATCGGCCAGTCAGCCGCACCGGTGGGGCTACGCGCAGAACCTGCCGCACATGACTACCTACCGCATCGAGGAGTTCTGGCAGAACGCCGAGCAGTGCGGCTTCACCCCCCAACTCGTCACCCTGGAGCGCCAGCAGGCAGTCGAGCTCGGCGAACGCTACGCGTACTTCCTGCTCAAAAAGAGTTGACGCAGAAACGGCGCGTCGTCCCGCATCTGCTAAGCCAATTTTCAGCTTAGTAGCGAGCCGACGCGCCGTTTCTGCGCTTTGGGCTTACTTACCAAAGCTCAAAAACGTGCGGGACTTACTGTGTTTGTACAGTTTATAATACGGGCGGTGCACAAACCGATGGCCTTTGTATTGAGCACGAGTGCAAGGCGTTGTTGCATAAGCACTTATACTGAAAAGCAATATCGTTACCAACCATAAAGTGGTGAGACGAGCAAAGAATGTTGTGTGCATAAAAGTGTGAGAAGGGCGAAAACAGGACGGTAAGATGGCGCGTCAGGTGCGTTGCCCTGACTTATTTGCTGTACAAAGCAACGAAGCGATTGTACTAAATGCCGTTAATTGCGCCCAACCTCAGCGTATTCTATCCGAACTACTGTTGTGCATCGGCAAACAGTTAGTTTTCGCTATATAGGCCGAAAAAGCTCGCCTATTTGTTACCCAAACTCCATGGCCATGCAAACCATCTTAGGTGCCGGGGGTGCCATCGGCACCGAGCTCGCCCGCGAACTCCGGCATTACACTGACCGGGTGCGGTTGGTGGGGCGAAAGCCCGTAGCCGTCAACCCAACCGACGAGCTGTTTTCGGCCGACCTTACCAATGCGGCCCAGGTCGAGCGGGCAGTGGCGGGCTCGGACGTCGTGTACCTTACCGTCGGCTATGAATACAACCGGAGGGTGTGGCGCGCCAAATGGCCAGCTACCATGCGCAACGTACTGGATGCCTGCCAGAAGCACCAAGCTAAGCTCGTGTTCTTCGACAACGTGTACATGTACGACCGCGCCTACATTGCGCACATGACCGAAGAAACGCCCGTACGGCCCACCAGCAAAAAAGGCGAAATCAGGGCGCAGATAGCGCAAATGCTACTTTCTGCAGCGCAAAGCGGCCAGGTGCAGGCCCTTATCGCCCGCTCGGCCGACTTTCTGGGCCTGAAAAACAGCGTGCTTGTGGAAACGGTCTACAAAAATCTGAGCAAGGGCAAACGGGCCGACTGGCTGGCCAACGCCGACAAAATCCATAACTGGACCAACGTGCTGGACGCCGCCAAGGCCACCGCGCTGCTGGGCAACACACCCGACGCCTACAACCAAGTCTGGCACCTGCCCACCGACAAAGCCCCTATTACGGGCCGGCAGTGGGTAGAAATGTTTGCGCAGGAAATGCACGTCGCGCCCCAGTTTCGGGTGGTGCCGCTGTGGCTGATGAGCCTGCTGGGCCTGTTTGTGCCCGTGATGCGCGAGTTGCGCGAAATGGCTTATCAATACAGCCAGGATTACTTTTTCGACAGCAGCAAGTTTGAAAAACGCTTCGGCTACACGCCCATCAGTGCACGTGAAGGCGTTAGGCAAATTGTAGCAAGTGGAAACCAAGGTGCAGGCGATTAACCTGCATAAACGTCACACAATCAATCATTTACACAATAACAGGTTTCCAGTCCGCAGACAAATTTGCCACTTTGGGGTTTAGCTAAGTCAACTAGCTAAGTACGTCTCATGGATCTGCAACTCACCAATAAAATTGCCCTGGTTACGGGCTCCACAGCCGGCATCGGGCTGGCCATTGCACAACAGTTGGCCGCCGAAGGTGCCGAAGTAATCATCACGGGCCGCACAGAAGGCCGCATTCAGGAAGCCATTCGCAGCATTTCGGCGCAAGTAAGCGGCGCGAAGGTGCGCGGTGTAGCCGTGGATTTTGGCCACGCCGACGAAGTGCAGCACTTGATGCGAGAGGTGCCCGAAGTAGATATTTTGGTAAACAACGTCGGCATTTTCGAGCCCAAGCCGTTCGCTGAAATTACCGACGAGGAGTGGATGCGCTTCTTCGAAGTGAACGTGATGAGCGGCGTGCGGCTCTCGCGCCAGTATTTTCCGCTGATGCTGCGCAAAAACTGGGGCCGTGTGCTGTTCATTTCCAGCGAATCGGGCCTCCAGATTCCGGCCGAAATGATTCATTACGGGACTACCAAAACGGCGCAACTGGGCGTGGCACGCGGCCTAGCTGAGCTCACCAAGGGCACTGGCGTGACGGTAAACTCAGTGCTGCCCGGCCCCACCGCTTCGGAAGGGGTGCAGGAGTTTTTGCAAAAAATGTCGACGGAGGGCAAGTCGCCGGAAGAGGCCGAAACCGAGTTTTTTCAGAATGCGCGGCCCTCGTCGCTGCTCCAGCGTTTCGCGACGACTGAGGAAGTGGCCAGCATGGTTGTGTACTTGGCCAGCCCGCTGGCCTCGGCTACCAACGGCGCTTCGGTGCGCGTCGATGGCGGCGTGATTCGCAGCATCGGCTAGCGGCTACGGCTTCTTCCCCTTTGCCTCTTGGCGCCGCATCGGCATGGTGTCGATGGTGCCAAAGAGGCGCAGCGGCGTAATCGGCGCGGTGTCTTTGCGCTTGATGCCCCCGTCTTTGCCAATGAGCACGGCCGTAAAAGGAGCTTCTGCTACGCCTAATTTCTGGCGCAGAAACTGTTTGTCGGCCGTGCTCATTTCGGTGGTTACGAGATCAAGCACGAGCATGTCGCGCTCCTGCAAGCCTGCTTTATCCTGCGCCAACAATGCTTGTTGTTGCTTCAAGGCTGGCTGATCGGCCGAAGCCGCGCAGAGTAGCAGCACCCGCTTTTGCCAGCGATTGGCTTTTAGGGTTTCGGCCAAGCTGGTATCGCTGCCGGCCTGCGCCAAACCGACCAACGGCAGCAACAACCCACTGGCCAACAACAGACTGCGAACGAAAGCAATAGACATCAAGGCTCAGATTAGAAGTGCACCTTGTGTCTTTACGCAATCGGTGGCGCGAAGTGGCAGGAAAAGCTATTTTTATAAGTTATTAATAATCAATTAGTTACCCCACGGCTTTCAGAAGCAGGTTTTTAACCAACGGGTGCCGTCCGAGGCGAAAGGCGCCATTTACCAGCCACGCCTTCGCCGATAGAAAGTGCATAAGGCGGTAGCTGCGCGCTAGTCTCTTGCCGATGTGCGTCTGCACTTGGCGATCATACTCAAACAATTGCGCGGCACCGAAATCATGCGTTTGAAAGCAGCGCACGGCTTGTTGAGCCGCTAGAATTCCGCTCTGGACTGCTTTATCGATGCCGTGGCCTTGCAGCGGATCGATGAGCGCGGCGGCATCGCCGGCCAGCAGAAAACGCGCGCCCGAAATAAGGCGTTGCACCCCGCCCAGCGGTAGGCCAAACCCTTGAATATCGGAAAGTTGCTTGGCTTGTGCAAAACGGGTCGCCAGCCGCGGATGCGTTTGAGTCATGTGCCGAAGTGCCTGCTTCAAATCCAGCTTGCGGGCCGCTATTTGGGCCGAAAGCATGCCGAAACCTACGTTGAACACACCCTGCCCCACCGGAAAAATCCAGAAGTAGCCGGAGCGGTATTCGTCGAGGAAAAAGAACTCGCTGGTTTGCTCATCCGACTCGCTCAGGCCCGTAAAATACGCCCGCACCGCCGCGCACTGCCGCGTCCGGTCAAGCGTACGGTTGGTGAGCTGGCGCGCCACCACGGAGTTAGCTCCGTCGCACCCAATCACGAGTGCGGCCGTCAGCGGCGCGGCTTGGGTGGAAGGAAAAACTGTGGCTTGCTGCGCACTGATTTCCAGACGCTTAACGCCGAAATTTTCCAGCACTTCGGTCTTTGTGTGGCGTTTTACCATCGAAAGCAGGTGCTGGTCGAAGTGCAGGCGGGGGCTGTTGAACGTACGTGCTTTCCACTGCACCACGATTTCGGTGCCGTTGGGGGCTACCAGGCGGCTGTTGCGCGTTTCGGCTTTGGTGGTCAGTTCAAACAGCTCGTCGTACCAAGCCTGCGAAAGCTGCCGGATGGCTTTTAGGGCCGGACTCGGAATGGCATCGCCGCAGATTTTATCGCGCGGAAACTGCTGCCGGTCTGCCAGCGCCACGCGCAAACCGCTGCCGTGCAGGGCCAAAGCGCAAGCCGTGCCCGCTGGTCCCGCCCCAATAATAACGACGTCGTAGTGCTGGTTCAAAGGCAATGGGTAGAGGAACGCTTAAAGATACACTCGGCTCATTTTGCAGCGTAGCCACGTGCGTTGGCGCTCAAAAAATTACGATATAGAATATTATACTATTTTAATACTGCACAGCGTTCGGGCTTGGCTGCGGCACCCGCTGTATTTTGCAGGCTGGGAATGCTGCGGCAACACCTCTTCTATGCGTTATTTTCTGCTGGCCCTGGGCCTGTTGGCGACTCTGGGCGCCCGTTCGAGCGCGCCTTCGTTTCGGGAGCAACAATTGCAATATCCGCGGGTGCGGGCCGCGTACGCCGCCAAATGGCCAGAGTTGCAACGGCTTCTGATTTCGCATGGCATCAGGGCCTCGGAGCTGGAAATTTTCGTGCGCGCCTTCAAAATCGGGCGGCGGCTGGAAGTGTGGGGCCGCAACCGCGGTGACGCTCAGCTTCAACCGTTGCGCACATACTTTATTGCAGGCACCTCAGGCACCTTAGGGCCCAAGCGCTGCGCCGGCGATGGCCAGGTACCCGAAGGGTTTTATTCAGTCAACCGCTTCAACCCCAACAGTTTGTACCATCTGTCGCTGGGGCTTGACTACCCAAACAATTCCGACATGCTCCTAAGCGGCTCCGACCCCGGCGGCGATATTTTCATCCATGGCTCCGACCAAACCATTGGCTGTCTGCCCATTACCGATGCCTTGATTGAAGAGGTATATGTGCTGGCCGTAGAAGCCCGCAATGCTGGCCAGGCGACGATCCCCGTGCACATTTTCCCGTTTGAGTTATGCGATGAGAACTTGACTACGTATCAACACCATGCCCATCATTATTTTTGGCAAAGCTTACAACTTGGTTACCAGTACTTTGAAAAGCACCACGATTTGCCAAAGGTTCTGGTACAACCTACGGGGCTTTATGCTTTCGAATGAAAACTTGCCCATTTGAAAGCACCTTACCGCAACTTACTGATAATTAGTATATTACGTTTCAAAATCTGAACTCAGCTTTCCTTTGTCAACCATTCACACCACTTTTCGGGAAGCTGCCGTTTTGGTGCCTGTGTACCGCGACGCAGCCGGTGATTTGCAGTTGGTGCTTGTGCGGCGCGGCGACTTTGGCGTACACGGCGGGCAACTTGCCTTCCCGGGTGGCAAACGCGACCCAGATGATAATTCATTACTATCCACGGCGTTACGCGAAACCGAAGAAGAAATTCATCTGCCGCCTACTTCAGTTGAGGTACTCACGCAACTTCCGGCCGTTTCGACGAACGCGTCGGGGTTTCGTGTAACGCCATTTCTGGGGCGCATCACCCGCCCGGCCGAGGAGTGGCGTTGGATGGAACACGAGATTGCGGAAGTACTGGAAGTGTCGGTCCGGCACCTTGCCGACCCGGCTACGCACGGCGAAGAGCTGGTACAGTTCCCGAATTGGCCTGATCCTCAGCAAATTGCTTTCTACCGCGTAGGCGAATACCGGCTGTGGGGCTTAAGCTACCGCATCATTCGGCCGCTCATTGCGCCGTTGCTGGCCGGGAAATGGGATATCTGATTCCTAGGGAAAAGCCCAAACCATAAGTCTTTACACCAATCTGGCACGAAATTCCGTTTTATCCCGGCATTGGCGCTGTTGCTTAATTTGCCGCCCAATTCTGAGCTTATGAAACGAATTTCCTTTCTTCTGTTGCTGCTTTGGCTGGCGCTGCCAGCGGCTGTACACGCCCAGCGCGAGCAATCCATCTGGTATTTTGGCGGGCAAGCCGGCCTGAGCTTCGCCAACGGTGCCCCTACCCCGTTGCTGGATGGCAAAATGGTGAGCTATGAAAACTGCGCCGTGGCTACCAACAGCCGCGGTCAGCTGCTGTTTTACACCAACGGAGGCACCATTTTCAACCGCCAGCACCAGCCCATGCCCAACGGCCGCAAGATCATGGGCGGCCCCGAAAGCACGCAGGGCGCCGTAATCGTTCCCGATCCGGGCAGCGGCAACATCTTTTACGTGTTCACCACTGACTTTCAGGGCCGGAGCGGCGGCATGCGCTATTCGGTAGTGGATATGACCCGCGACAACGGCCTCGGCGACGTGCCGCGCGCTAACCTTTTGCTAATCACACCGGTAGCCGAAAAGCTGGCCGCCGTGCGCCACAAAAACGGGCGCGATGTGTGGGTGGTGGGCCACCGGTGGAACTCGAATGCTTTTGTGTCCTACCTCGTCACGGCCGATGGCGTAGCGGCCAAACCCATCATGAGCAACGTGGGCACCATGCACGCCGGACCGGGCCGTAATGCCATCGGCTGCATGAAGTTTTCGCCCGACGGTACCAAGCTGGCCGCGGCCATCTGGCGCGAAAGCAACAAGTTCGAAGTGTTTGATTTTGACACCAATACGGGCGTGGTCAGCAAGCCGCGCTCCTTTGGGCCTTACGAAGAAGCGTATGGCGTCGAGTTTTCGCCCGACGGCACCAAGCTCTACGGCACCAGCAACGGTACCGGTGGCGGCAACGCTCAGATCTGGCAGATCGACTTGGCAACTAAGAAAGTGACAGCCATCGGCAGCTCCAAAAACCGGAAGGTAGGCTCGCTGCAACTCGCTCCGGATGGCAAAATCTACGTGGCGCGCGAAGACAACCCGTATCTGGCGGTCATTCAAAACCCCAATGCGGCCGGTGCGGCGTGTACTTACGTAGACAATGGCCTCAACCTGGGAGGCCGGCGCAGCAAGCTGGGCTTGCCTAATTTCATCCGCGAACCCGGAAAAATGTAGCGCAAGTTTTAGCTTGCACCGCACGCAACCCGCTCCTTTCCCGCCCAACCGACGGTGCCGGCTGCTCACGCTCGTTTTCATGCCCAAACGCTTTTCCGTTGATCAGTACGCCGATGGCATTTTGGCCGGCAATCGCATCTTGCTGAGCCGCGCCATTACGCTCGTCGAAAGTACGCTCCCTTCCGATCAGGCACTGGCGCAGCAAGTGCTCGACCGGGTGTTGCCGCACACCGGCCGCTCGGTGCGCGTGGGCATTACGGGCGTGCCGGGAGTGGGCAAAAGCACCTTTATCGAAGCGCTGGGCTTGCACCTTGTGGGACAACTGGGCAAGCGTTTGGCGGTGCTTGCCATCGACCCAAGCAGCCAACGCAGCGGCGGCAGCATTCTGGGCGACAAAACGCGCATGAACCAGCTAGCCGCCCACGAGCGGGCTTTTATTCGGCCATCGCCGGCCGGCCGCAGCTTGGGCGGCGTCGCGCGCAGCACCCGCGAGGCAATGTTGCTCTGCGAAGCCGCAGGCCACGACGTAATTTTCGTCGAGACGGTGGGTGTGGGCCAGAGCGAAACAGCCGTGCACGGCATGGTCGATTTTTTCCTGCTGCTCATGCTGGCCGGTGCCGGCGACGAGCTACAAGGCATCAAAAAAGGCATTATGGAAATGGCTGATGCAGTGGTCATTACCAAAGCCGATGGCAGCAACAAAATGCCTGCCCGCCGCGCCAAAGGCGAATACCGCAGTGCCCTGCACCTGTTTCCGCTAGGGCCTTCCGGCTGGAGCCCCAAGGTGACGACCAGCTCGGCGCTTACCGGCGCGGGTGTGCCCGAAGTGTGGCAAGTGGTGGAGAAGTACGTGCAACACACCCAACAAAACGGATATTTCCAGAAGCACCGGCAAGAGCAAAACCTGCATTGGCTCTACGAAACAGTCCGGCAGGCGCTGGAAGAACGCTTCTATGCGCAACCCGCTGTCCAGCAACAGCTTCCTAGCCTACGTCAGCAAGTCATGGACGGTCGTAAATCGGCGTTCGGGGCGGCCGAAGAGTTGCTGGGGCTGGGTTAAAAACAGCGCACCAAAAACCCTCACCCAGTCATGCTGGGCTGTACTCTGCATGACTGGGTGAGGGTTTATTAAGATTGGGTAGGGTGTTTATTTAAGCGGGTTTCGGACCGAGCAAATCCCATTTGTTGCCGTAGCAGTCCTGAAATACCACCACGTTCCCGTAGGGTTCTTGCCGCGGCTCTTCCAGAAACGTAACTCCCTGCGCCTTCATGCGGTGGTAGTCGTCCCAGAACGTGCCGGTGTGCAGAAACAGAAATACGCGGCCGCCGGCTTGGTTGCCCACTGCTTGAAGCTGTTCGTCGGAGGCGGCTTGGGCTAGCAGCAGGCTGGTAGAGGGCGAATTGGCGGGCGCAATCACCACCCAGCGTTTGCCGTCGCCCTGCGCGACGTCTTCCACCACCTCAAACCCTAGCTTTTGCGTGTAGAAGGCAATTGCTTCGTCGTAGTTGCGCACTACTAGCGTTACGTGGGCAATGCGTTGAGCCATAAATGCGGGTGCAAATGCAGTTAGACGAGATTTACGCTCAAACGGATTTACGGATTGCCACTGGTCGCACTAACCGCGCTTGGGCTTGAGCATCAGATAATCGATATAATACAACACCTTGATTGACAAGGAGTTATTGTGTGGCGTATTGACCGTATTATTGAGATTTCGGAAATACTGCGGTGTGGCCTCATCAGCGATCAGGGACGACGAGCCGGCGTTTTTCCAGACAATGCTGACCTGCGAGCCCGGCGCAAACCACCACGCATACACGGCGTCCACGTTGAAGGCGTTGAAGCTGGTGTCGCGGTTGCGGCGGTAGTCTATGCTTTCTTCTTTGCCGTCGTCGAGCAGGCGGGTGAAGTCGCGGTAGTGCACGGTGCTCACGTAGTGGCGCGTCCGGATGGTAAGTGACATGCGGTTGTTGAAGGTATAAGAGCCAGATAATGTGTTGGTTACCGTCACTACCCGGCGGCGTCCCAGCATGATATCGCCCCGGTCATAAAAAAATCTATCCAGGGGCTCGTCGCCGTTGAGGCCCCCGGCAAACCCGATCTGGTTGCGCTGCATCTGCCAGTCGAAGTTGTAGCGAAACGTGAGCTGATTGCTCACACGGTAGCGCGGCGAAAAACTCAGGCCGTAGCCATCGCGGCCGTGGCGGCTGCCGTCGTGGGCGTACCCACGAATCGCGGCGGAAACATCGTAGGCTATCTTTTTGCGGTAATCTGAGGAGATGAAGGCGTTGGCGCCCACGTTGGCCGGTTTGCGCACAAAGTAGCGCCCCAGGGGCTCGACGCGCGGTTCGTAGAAGTCGTGCGTGGCCGGCGAAGCATCCACGTTAAAACCCACCGTAATAAAGGACTTGGTGAACGTGGTATTGCCGCCGCCATAAACGCTAAGATCTTGGTAGCGAGTTGGTTTGTAGAGCAACGACTGACTTACGCCCCAGTAGGTGTACATGTTGTTGACCTTCCAGAACGGCTTGTATTTGTTGTACGAAAAGTCGGCGACCTGCGTGATGGCGTTGTTGCTGAACAGGAGGCCCAAATCGTTGGGGTCGTAGGTATTAGAAGTGATGCTTTGGCTCAGGCGCCAGGTGAAGTTGCCGGCAATTTTGGCCACGCCCACCAAGTATTTGTAGCCGTTTTTGTTGTCGATAGGAGCTTCGCTGGCAAATGCCTGCCCGCGCCGCCGCGAATACACTACCTGCCCATCGACGGCGTAAGAGTTCTTTTTGTTGGCAATGCGAAACAAGCCGCCCGTCACGTTGGCATCGTACACTTGGCCCGCACGCGTGACATTGGTGTTAATCAAACTCACATAGGAGTTGTTTTTCAGCGATTGATCCAGCACCACGATGTTGTAGTTGCTCAGCGGCTGGGTTATCACTTGGCGTTCGTCGCCGCTGAGGCTGTCGCGCACCGTGGCAAACATCTCCTTCGACACGGCATTGAAGACCCCAATGCCCAAGCCTTTGCTCGTGCGGCCCGAAACCTTGGTGGCGTTAATGAGCCGTGAAACGCCGGGGTTGCTGACCAAGCGCTCGCCCTTCCGCAACTGCCCTTCCGCGTTGTAAAAGCCCATCGGCTGGGCCCCTACCCTGCGCGAATAAAACAAGCCGCCCTTGTTGAACAGCTCGGTGCCTTCGGTGAAAAACGTGCGGTTTTCGTTGTACTGCACCTCGAAGGGCGAAAGGTTCAGTACCACGTTGTCGCTTTGGGTTTGGCCAAAATCGGGCACCAACGTGGCATCCAGGGTGAAGCTTTCGTTGATGCCGTACTTGATATCGGCGCCGCCGTTGAACGACATGTCCGTGTTGCGCACCCCTTGCTGGTGGTAGGGATAATGGTTGACGTAGGCCGACACGTACGGCGTGAGCGAGAGGCGCAACGGCGGCTTGATGTCGCGCACGCCCGTCAGGTCGCCCCATTGGTTCACGAAACCATCGACGGCGGGCCGCACCTCGTTCCAGAAGAAGCGCTGGTTGTCGCGTTTGCGCTGACGCATAAAATTGAGGCCCCACAGCTGCTCGGGGGCTTTGCTGAAGCGAATGGCCGAGTACGGAATGCGAATTTCGGCGATCCAGTCGGTGCCGCGCAGACTCGTTCGGCTTTCCCATACGGCATTCCAGCCAAAATCTTCGCCCCCGGCGGGCGAGTAGCGCGAGTCGAGTTGCACACCACCGGGCGTAATGAGAAAGCCATACCCATTCAGCCGGTCGTGGTAGGTATCGATGAACACCCCAAAGAAGTCGGTATTCTCCAAATTATCGCGCTGGCTTAGCTCCTGCATGATAGAATCGGGCGACACATCGTGCAGCACGGCCCCGATGTACAGGGCGGCATCGTCGTAGAGCACGCGCACCTCGGTAGGCAGCTTTTCGGGCAGACCAGGATTTGGTTTTTCCTGAATGAATTTGGTAGCCACGGGCGCCTCCTGCCACGCGGCTTCGTCGAGCGCACCGTCGATTTTGATGGGCTGCGTAATGCGCAGGGCCGTTAGCTGCCGCTTGGGCGCCATGGCCGACGCCGTGGTAGTAGCCGACGCCGGAGAAGTTTGGGCCGTAGCCACGGTGGCAGACCAGAGAAGTCCGCAGAGGAAAAGCAGGCACGCACGCATCGCGGCAGAACAGCTAGGAATAAAACTTACAAACAATTGATTATCAAACCGTTAACTGCGGGTTCACACTTCACTTCCCTACTCTGCCGCGGTTCCTCATCAAAAACAATATTCAGATAAGGCAATAGATGAACCCAGCCCGCAAAGGGTTGCCTTGCCGACTAGAAAGAATAAAAAAACCGGCTTCCCTAGATAGAAAGCCGGTTTTTCGCCAACGAAAAGTTTATTCGTTGCTTGGTTTTTGGTCTGGGCAACTGGTTTTAATTGCATTCAATTTCACCAGCCGACGATACTGCCTGAGATTTTCCAGCGTCTGGCTTTGGCTGCTGGACGTCAGCTGCACCAGCGCTACGTGCTCGTTCAGCTTGTTCAGCACTTCCGAGTTCACAACTTCTACCGTGTAAGAAGCTGGCCGAGTGATAATTACATCACCCGTAGGAGGCGTTGGGGCCGGAGGCGTAGTAGGCGCAGCGGGGGCTTCGAGAGCTGGAGGCGTAGGAGGCGTTACCTGAGAGCCCGAGGGCCGAGGCATACGAGGTGCCCGAGGAGCCTTGGGCGCTTGCGGAGCTTTCGGCGGGGTGGGCGGAGTTTCCGACGAGCGGCTGTCGTTGTTTTCGCGCGCCCGCCACATCGACGAGCCGGTCATCTTGTGGCCGGTGCGTGCTTCGTAGAGCTTCAGGTATTTCTGATGGATGCTTTCGGGCTGTTTTTTGCCGTTCACCGTCATTTCGCTGGCCGTGAGCGTCAACTCGTAATTGCGGGTGTCGGTGATCAATTTGTCTTTGACCAACTCCTGCTTGAGCTTCTGCTCTTCGTCGGCCCGATGGCGCTCGCGCTCAGCCCGCTCCGCTTCGCGGTCACGACGCATTTCCTCCATATCGCGCCGTTTTTCTTCCAGCTCGCGCCGTCTTTCTTCGATAGCGAGGCGGCTTTCATCTACGGTGCGGCGACGCTCATCGTCCACTTCGCGGCGGGCTTCGTCGCTGTCGCGGCGAGATTCTTCCTCTTCCCGCAACCGCTCGCGCAGCTCTTCCTGTTTTTCGCGGATGCGCTCACGCTCCTCGCGCAGTCGAGCGCGGGTTTCTTCCGATTTCTCGGCTTGCTCGGCCCGGCGCAGGGCCTCGTCGGCTTGGCGCAAGGCGCGGCGGGCCAGTTCGTTGGCATCCTCCGGCGTTTGGTCGCCGGGGAAGCTGTAGGTGAAAGATTGGTTCAGGCGCAGGTTCTGCAGGCTCCGACGCGTGGCGGCGTCGGCATTGGCCTGAGCCCGGCGCACCGACCGCTCGATCTCGGCTTGGTCGCCGGCCGGAATGCGGAAGGTAAAGTTGCGCTTGAAGTTGGGGTCGTAGAAATACGTGAAGTTGTCGCCGTCCTTCGACCAGAAGCTGCCGTTGGGCACCACCTTCACCACTTCTACCCGCTTGCCGCCTTTGTCGTCTTTGATTTTGCTAAGGGTGGTCTTGCTTTTGGAGCCTGACGCTACTCCTTCCACGCGCTCGCCGTCGACGAACATATCCGTGATGCGGCCTTTCTTATCTTTCTCGATGACCACCGTGCCACCCGACCGACGCGAGCCGTTCACAACTACCACGCGCTCGGTGCGTTTGCGCTTTTTGTTTTTGTCTTTATCGCCGTCATTATCACCATCCTGTTGAGGCGCGGCAGCAACCGGCGCCAGCGGCTCCGTCTGGGCCAATGGTGCAAGCGACGTAGCAACAACCGGCAGGTCAGTGCATTCCTCTGCGAGCTTTTGGCCTAACGGAAGGTTGCTGAGCTTGCCCAGAGTACCGGTTTTGGCCGACAGCGGTCGAGGATCAGCCATGGCCACGGCCGTGGTCAGCAGCACCAGCCCGCAAAGCACGACGCAAGCCGCCATAAAGCCTTCGGAGAAAGTCGGGGCGCTACGGCCCTGCACCAGCCGCCGAATCCGGCCCAGCAACGACCCATCGGGGCCTACTGCCGAGAGCGCGAGCCGTGCGGCGGGCGTACGCTCAAGCCCTAGTTCGGCTAGGGCGGCCAAGGCCCGCGCCAACCGCAACGGATCGCCACCGACCAGGGCCGTGGCGGCATCGTCGCAGCAGTTTTCACGCTCGGTACGCATGCAAGCCGTTACGAACCACACAGCTGGGTGGTAGAAAAACAGAATCTCGGCAATCGACTGCAACAGGTTCATCAGGTAGTCGCGGCGGGCAATGTGTGCCAGCTCGTGGGCCAGAATGGCTTCCATATAGCTCTGGCTCAGGCCCGTTACGGTGCCGAAAGGCAGCAAAATAACCGGCCGCAAATGCCCTACCACCAGCGGCACCTTCACCAGCGCCGACTCCAGCAGCGCAATGGGGTGCCGTACGCCGGCCTGCTCGGCCAGCACGGCTATGCGGGCCGTCCACTCCGGGGCGAGCGGCTGTACGCGGTAATGCCGCAGCCGCTGCACGTAGGCCAGGCCGCCCAGCAACCGGAGCGTCATGGCCAGCAAGCCCAGCAGCCAAGCCGCTACCATCACGGGTATATTCTGGTCGAAATAATTTAGCCACGCCCGAATGCTCGTAGTTGGGGCTTCGGCGGCCGAAGCAGCCACTACAGGCGTCGATGCCGCTGCGTGGGTAAGGGCGTGCGAAGTGCTAGCGACTGGCTCGGCCTTGGCAGCGGCGGCCACCGAGGCGGCCACGGCATCTTGGCGCAGCGCGACATAATAATGCCGCCCGAAGGTCACGACGGCCAGGCTCAGCAACGTAACCAGGGCCGCAGCGGCCGTGGCATAACGCACCTGTGCGCTGTGCCGACGCAACAGCAGCAGCAACCCCGCCAGGGCCAGCGCCACCACGGCACCCTGCCAAATAGAGTGCACCAGTGTCCAGCCCAAGGCGCGCACCAATGCCGGCGACAAAAAATGTTCGAGCCAGTTCATTACTCTTCGTCTTTTTGCTTTTCGATTTCGTTCAGCAGCGAGCGGATTTGGTCCAGCTCTTCCTTAGAAGTACTGCGGTTGCCGAGCGCCTGCATCACGAGCTTCATGGCCGAGCCGCCAAACGTGGCTTCTACAAAGCGGTCTAGCAGAACGCCTTGCGTCTCTTCTTCCTTCACCGCGGCGCGGTACACGTGGGTCCGGGAGTCGTCTTCGCGGTGCACGAGGTTCTTTTCGAGCATGAGTTGCAGCAGCTTCAAAGTGGTGGTGTAGCCCACGTCGCGCTTTTGGCTCAGCTGGTCGTTTACAAAACGGACGGTGTTGGGGCCGTGCTGCCACAATACCTGCAAAATCTCCAGCTCAGATTCGGTTGGCTTGGGGGGAGGTGACTTGCTCATAATGATGAGGTTATGGTATACGAAGACTTTCGTATACCAAACATATACGAAGCTTATCGTAGATGCAAGTGTTTCCCAAATGATTTTTTTGCTTATTCTATAATCTATTGATTATCAAATATTTATGCAGCTTGAATACTCTGCTTATGATCTGGTTGCCTTAGATTAAGCGCCTCTCGACGCCCACAACATCGGCCCGGAAGGCCCAACGCCCTTCGATGCTACTTCCGCTTCCGGAAGTAAATGTCGTTGCTGATGGATTCGAGCTTTACCAGCGGGCCGCTGCCGCCTAGCGTGCCGCGCACTTGGTAGCCCACCGGACCGGGATTTTCCTTGCGGTTGACAAAGGCAATTTCCTGGTCGGTGTAGACTTCGCCGGTGATGGTTTTGAGAGCGACTTCCGCGTGTTGGCTCGCTGGCCAGCTTACATCGACGAAGCCACTGATGGATTTGGCCTCGATGGGCGCCGTAACGCCGTTTATTTCGATGTTGCCGCTGATGGTGTTGATGCGCAAAGCGACGCCGGTGGGCACGGTCACTTCAAACTGAATGTCGCTGCACACCGAGTAGCTTTTGCCGTTTTTGTTCTGGCTCCAGTTGGTGCCGCCGTTGCCGGGGCAGTCGCTGGGCTGGCCCGTTTGCAGCAGCGCTTCGTCGAAGCTCGAAGCGACCGTTACTTCTTCGGCGGTGCGGTCCACGGCCAGCAGCAGGGCATCGTTGAGCTTGCCTTGGTTGATGGTCACGCTGGCTTTCACCGTCACCTCCGAGCCCGAGCCAGACCGCACCCGGATGTTAGTCGCCTGCTTCAGATTGAGGAACACCCGCTGGCCGGCCTTCACGGGCGCCTGCTTTTCAATCACTTTTTGGGCCGTGGCCAATTGGGCAACGCTCAACAGCAGCCCCAGGAAAACAAGAGAGAGGAAACGCGACATAACGTAAAAGGCTAAAGTATTGACTTATTGGATGATACAACCTTTTCAGCAGAAATACTGGCTACTTCGCCTTCCGCACGAAAATGTCGCCGCTGACCGTTTTGAGCGATACCGCGCTTCCGCCCCCGTTGATGTTGCCCGTGATGGTTTGCCCGCCTATCCGGTGCAGATCGCCTTTGTTGGGCGCCAAGTCGAAGTCGGTATAAATCTCGCCCGAAACCGAACGCAGGCTCAGGTTGGCCTTGGCGTTGGCAGGCATGGTTACGTCGAGGTCACCGCTGACCACGGAGATGGAGCTGGGCTGCGACTGCATCGAGGAATAGCGCACCGTGATGTCGCCGCTCACGCTGTTGGCCACCACGGGGCCACTTACGTTCAGCAGTTTGGCATTGTCGCCGGTCATGGCTATTTCCAGGCTGCCGTCGAGGTTCTGCACCGTCAGGTCGCCGCCGTTCCAGCCGTTTTGTTTAAATACCAAATTCGATTGGCGCGGCACCCGAATAACGTAATCGGCATCGGCGCGCGAAGCTTTGGCAATGTGCAGGGTGTTCTCGGTTTTAGTCACCGCGAGGCCTAGCTTGGTGTTGTCAATGGCCGTGTTATACACCGGCCGCAGCCCGTCGGCGCGCTTGTTGGGCTCTTCGTAGGCGTTGTCGCCCTTGCTGCTGATCACTACTTCGTCGCCGTTGTAGCCTTCCACGGTCACGTCGCCGCCCTGCATGTCAATCACGATTTTGCGGTCTTTGCCGCTAAGCTTGGTCTTGTATTCCTGCGCTTGCAAGGAAGTGCTGGCGGCCAGAAACGCGAGCGCAGCCAGAATGAGGGACTTTTTCATATGAGGGAGAGGTTATTTTTGAGCAAAAGAGGGTCGGCGCCAGAACCGCGGCTTCTGGCTAATGCAAACCTTATTATTTATATATGTTTGATTATCAGATCAATATCCCAATTCCTGCTTCGGCTTGCTTGCGCACTACGGGCAGGGCATCGCGGCGCTTAGCCAGCCGTTCGAGTTGCGGCACTGCCCGCCGCTCATTCAGCTCCACCAACATTTCGATGAGCGTGATTTGCACGTTCGGATCAGTCTGGATGGGCAACGACTGGACGAAGGCCTCGCCGACCCGCGGGTCGGCACGCAGGCGAAACAGCGCCTCGCAGGCGGCCAAGCGCACATTGGGGTTGGGGTCGAAGTTGAGCGTATTGATGAGCACCTGCACGGCCGGCGAGCCCGGCTCGACGTTGCCCGGCGACTGGCTCACCAGCTGAATCCGGTCGCTGGCCGATACGGCGGGCGTCGGCACAATCTTCAGGGCCTGCGCCAACTGCTCCGACTTATCAACCGGCGAATCGGAGGCGACCAACTGCGCGCTATTCTTAGCCGGCCCGAGCAACAAGCCCAGCAGCACACCGGCCGCCACCAGCGCAATGCTGGCTGCAATGCGCATCCACGCAACCGGGGCGTCGAAAGTCAGCCAGCGCTGCTTGCCTTCGGCTTTTGGGGCTGGAGCCGCCGCCGATTGCAACGTGGCTTCTTCTTCGGCCAGCATCGCCAGGAAATTGGTGCGCAGCTTCGTGCTGGGCACTTCGGGCACCACGGCCTCAAATTCGGCCGTTAGGGCCCGAATTTCGGCCACTTCCTGCTGGCACGCTGCGCACTGGGCCACGTGAGCGGCGATGCGCGCTGCCTCCTTTTCGGGCAGGTTGTGCTCGGCATAGTCGACCAACTGGTCGGCAATCTCAGCACAGGGATCTATAAGAAAGGACTGGTCCATAATGAGTTAAGCGAAATATATTTTGCGCAACGCCTGGAGTGCCCGGTGCGCTTTTACCTTGGCCGCGCCCGCCGAGCACCCGAGCATTTCTCCTATTTCCTCGTAATCGAAGCCCTGGTAGCGGTGTAGCACCAAGATTTCGCGCTGGGCCGGTGGTAACAGCGCTAGCGCCTCCTGCAAGCCTTGTTGCCGATCGACGGTAGCCATTTGAGCGTACGCCGCGTTGCCGAAAGCGCCGGTTCGCTCCACCACGTCAATGTCGGAGGTGCGCATCTGTTGTTGGCGCTGCCAGTGATCGGCGTGCACGTTGCGGGCCAGCTGGTAGATCCAGGCCCGAAACGGCTGCGGTGGTTGGTAGCTGTTGCGGTATTTCAGAATGCGGTAGAACACGTTTTGGGCGAGGTCTTCGCTGGTATCGCGGTCGTTGGTGAGGCGGTAGAGAAAGTTGAAAATCGGGCCGTGGTAGCGCTCGAAGAGCGGCGTCAGGCAGCGTAGCTCATCGCTGCGCACCTGGGCCATTAGAGTTTCGTCGCTTACGCTATGCACGGGTCAGAAGGGGCGTTTGGGTTGGTTTTGCTGGGAGTACCGCCAATTTCACCATTCGTTACAACGACTTCTAAATATTTTTTCGACGCTGCCCAACCCAACTATAAAACACAAAAAGCCAGGCTACTCGACTAGCCTGGCTTTTTGCAGCAATTGAAAACAAAGCGGTTTAAAACATATTTATTTAAAACATAAATATTTTATTATCAATATTTTACAAAACTAAAACTTACGTTGTGCCCGCTCCAGCGTCACGCGGGCCCGGTGGCAAATGCCGCCCAGCGGCGGGTTGAATTTCGATACGCTCACTCTCACCGAGTGCACGTGCGGAAACTCTTTAAAAATGCGGTCGATGACGCGGTGGCCAAGGTGCTCGAGCAAGCGCGCTTTGGCCTGCATTTCTTCGGCCACTACTTTATAAAGCACTTCGTAGTTCACGGTGGCTTGCAGCTTATCGGAAGCACCGGCGGCGTGCAGGTCGGTTTCGATGTAGAGATCGACGCCGTATTTATTGCCGATTTTCTGCTCTTCGTCGTAGTAGCCGTGGAAGGCAAAAAACTCCATTCCCTCCAGCGCAATCTGGCCGATTTCCATAGTGTATCAAAGGTTCTGCAAAACAAAACCGGCTGTCCTTCTAAGGCACGAAGGACAGCCGGTTGGTTTCTGGTAAGTACAATTAGATCTCGTCGAAGAACGACTTTTCGGTAGCCACAGCGGCCGCAAAACCAGGGCTCGGTGCGGGCGGGGCTATTTCGGGTTGACCGGGGCCAATGGGCTGAATATCAGGCGCCGTGGGCTCGATGCTGGGCCCCGTCGGGTCAGGAATGCGCGAAGGCTCGGGCTGGTAAATGCGGGAAGGATCGGATTTGCCGGGGTTTTCGTCGGGTGAACTCGGCCGAATTTCGGGGCCGGGCACTTGCGAGGGTGCCCCCGGATTGGGCTCCTGCCCCGGCTGCGGATTGCGGCCCGGCTGCGGGCCGATGGGCCGGGCTTCGGGTTGGGCCACGCCGCCGTTAACAGCAGCGCCGGAAGCCCCGGCTACGGCTGCGGCCGAGGATGTGGAAGCAGAACCTACGTACATGGCGGAATCAGTTTCGGGTGAAGAATCGGGTTTATTCACCTTTACGCTGGCCGCACGGGAAAGGATAGACGCAACCGAAGCTTTTGGTCGAGCTTTCGCTTTTTCTACTTTATCGAGGGTATCGGAAGCCAGACGCTGCAAATCGCGCACAAGGCCTTCCATCTGATTTTCAAGGCGTTGGCATTCCTGACCTAAGCCATTGACTTCGGCCTGCATTTCGGCAATGGTCTTTTCGGCCTGTTTGTAGGCATCTTCCACCACGGCGCGGGCCTTCTGGCGGGCATCCGAAAGCAGCTGCTCGGCCTTGAGTTGGGCTTCGCGGATGCGCAGCTCGGCTTCGCGCTGGGCCTGCTCGGTGATGCTGTTGCCGGTGTCTTCGGCGGTCTTAAGCGTGCGGTAGAGCGACGTTTCTACCTCGCGCATTTTTTGCACTTCGTGGGTAGCGTGGTCGAGCTTGAGGCGCAGCTCGCGGTTTTCGTCGCCCATGCGCTCCCACTGTTGCGAGAGCGTCAACAGGAAGGCTTGTACTTCGTCTTTGTCGAGGCCGCGAAAAGCTTTTTCAAAGGTCTTCTGCCGGATATCGAGGGCGGTAATCTTCATAAGGCGGGGGGTGCGACCAGGAGCTCCCACACGGCAAGGCTGCGGTCGTCGCTACACGAAACTAGCCGATTCTGGCGTCCTGACCAAAATAACTTGTTGACGGAGGTACCGTGTCCGGCGTGCCGCGCCCGGTCGATCACGCGTAGCAGCCGGAACGTTTCGGCATCCCAAAGCTTAATGGACTTGTCCATGCTGCAGGTGGCAAAGTAGGTGCCATCGGGGCTGAAGGCGATGTGATTGATGGTAAACATGTGCGCCACAATATACTGATATTCAGCATATTGACTTTCCACTTCCCATACTCGTAAGTGTGCGTCGCGGCCGGCTGTGAGCAGGTAGCGGCCATCGGGTGAGTAAGCGGCGGTGAAAACGGAGTTGGTGGCACCTTCCAAAGTGTGTTTCAGCGCCAAAGAATCGGCATCGAGGATGCGTACCAGCGTGTCGCTACCGCCCACGGCCAGCTCGTTGCGCTCTTCGTGCAACGCCAAGCAACGCAGGCTTTTATCCGACAGGCGCAGCAATTTCTCGACTTTGAAATCAGCGGCCCGCAGCACGGCCAGCGTGCCATCGCCGAGCGCCACGTACAGGCGCTGCCGAGCCTCGGAGTATGCCAGATCGAAGATGGCGACGGGCGGCAGCGGAGTGGCAAAAACCAGCTTCTTTTCGGCCAAGTCAATCGCCTGAATTCCCTGGTAATTATGCCCGATCAGCAGCAGATTCCGCGTGGGCAAATACTGCAGGGCGTACACCGAGTTTTCGACTTTGGCTACCAATTCCCCGTCGCGTTCGGGCTTGTCGATGTCCCATACGGCCACCATGCCGTCGGCGCCGGCCGAGTAAAATGCGGCCTTATCGGGGTCGCCGGCCAGGGTGTACACGCAGTCGCGGTGCCCGGTGAGCGCGGCTAGTTTTTGCACCTGCAAACGAAAAAGCGAAGGCATGCCGTAGGGTTAGGATTTGGGCCGAAATTACGGCAGTTTTGACGAGCAAGCCGTTTTGTGCTTTGCCCCGACTACAACCGGGCACGCTGCTTCTTGATTTATTTTTTGCCTCATGCCCTTTCACTCCGCCACGCCGCTTCCCAACCAAGCCGTATTAGGCCTTTGGCAGCTGACGGAGCCCTCAACCGAATTGGCGGCCCTTTTGCCCTACCCCGAGCGCTACGCCGAGTTGCAACCCGGAGGCCGCGACGAAACGCGGGCCACGCAATGGTGGGCCGGCCGGGCGCTGGCACACACGCTCTCGCAAGAACTTAATCTGCCCCCGGCGCTCCTGCGCAACGACGCCAACGGCCGCCCTCATTTCGACGGCCAGCCGGATTTTGCCGTGTCGCTGTCGCATTCGGGCGAGTGGGTGGCCGCAGTAGTAGCTCCGCGCGGGCGGGTTGGCACAGATATTGAATTAGTTAGAACCAAAGCGCAACAGTTGGCTCCCAGGTTTCTATCGGAAACCGAGCGAGCCGATGCTGGCGACGACGCAACGAAATACAGTCTCTATTGGAGTGCCAAAGAGACGCTTTATAAGCTGCACAGTCGCCGGGGCCTGGTGTTCAAAGAGCAAATTCGGCTCGACCCGTTTGGGCTGCGGGAGGCAGGTGTATTGACGGGGCACCTGCTCCTCGAAAACTTCCGCAGCCAACACCAGATCTACTACCAGCGCCTGACCGAACAATACGTGCTTACGTATTGCGTCGAAACCGACTCCTTTCCTCCTGCTTAATCCTGCTCTTCCATGTCCTTTCGCCGAATCTCAGTAGTGGCTGCCATTGCCTTGCTTTTTTGCACTGTTGCCATCGGCACGGCGCGGGCGCAGGGTAGCCGCACCGTAAGCGATTTCTCCCTGAAAAGCGTCACGAACGCCGAGGTGGCGCTGCGCAGCTACGCTTCCAAAAAAGCAGTGGTGGTGGTGTTTATCAACCAAAACTGCGCTTTCACCAAGCTTTATCAAGGCCGGCTAAATACGCTCGCCTCCGAATACGGCGGACAAGGCGTGCAGTTTTTGTTTATCGACACGCCTATCAACTTAGAATCCTCTAGTGAACCCACTGATTCAAAGGCGATTACGATAAAGACCTCGGGAGACAATCTGGGTTATTTCACCGACGAGGGCCAGAAAGTAAGCACGCTGTTGGGCGCCACCAAAACGCCCGAAGTGGTGCTGCTCCAGCCCGCCGGCGATGGGTTTGCCGTGCGCTACAAAGGCGCCATCGACGACAACGCGCAGGTAGAAAGCTATGTAAAAGAGCGTTATTTAGCTCAGGCGCTGGATAATGTGCTGGCAGGCCGCCCAGTAGGCGTCACCGACAAGCGTGCTGCCGGCTGCCTTATCAAACGAAATTAAAAACGCCGCACCGGGCAGTGGCCTTTCACCTCTCCACAACCCAGCTCCAGCAGCCAAGCGTCAATAGCCATACCCGTTCGCAAAAAAGCCAGCCCCGCGGGGCTGGCTTTTTTGTGCTGCTCTTGTTTCTGTTGATATGGCGTTTGCAGGACCCAATAGGCGATGCGAACCTTATTCTTCACCCGATTCCTCCGTGTCGGTAGTTGGGCCGGCTTCGTCCGTCAGAATAGCCAACAGCTTGCCGACCTCGATGGCTTTGCTGGGCTCTTGCATTTTCTCGAAGCTCAGCATCAGGTTGCGCAGGGCCCGACGCACAATGTCGAGGTGCGAACACGGCTCGAAAAAGATGTCGTTGGAGGTGAGGTTGAGCTGCGCTACGTAGTGTTCGATGTCGGTGCGCGATAGTACTAGGCCACGGTTGTAGCAGTTGATGTAAAAAGGCTCGACTTTCGGAATCGGCGATTGATACATCAGCACAAACAGGTTGGGCAAGTTCACGCCGTAAATCGGCAGGTTTAGGCGCTGCGCAACCAATAAATATATCACGCAGAGTGTCAATGGGTTACCGCGCCGCGTTTCCAACACCAGATGGAGCATAGAATTGGCCGGCGAATGAAAGTTCTGCGTGTTGGCCGAGAACTTGTGCACCTTAAACATGACGTGGTTGAGCGCCTGCACTTGGTCGGCGGGGTGCATATCGGGGCGCAGCAGCGTCCAGGCCTCGAAGCGCAACTGCTCGACGGCGCGGTTCAGGGCCTGCAAATCGGCGTCGGGATACTGAAAGGAGTTGAGCAGCCACATGCCTTCCAGCAGGTTTTCGCCGCCCGAATCGCGCCATACGCGCAGGCGCTGCTGAAGGCCTTCAAATTGCAAATGGTGAATCAGGTCTTCGAGGCGCTGCTGCTGCTGCGGATCGAGGCTTTCCTCCCACGACTCTTCCAGAAACGGTATAATACTTTCCCCCAGCGTCTGGATACGCTCATGAATCTGCGGCGCGATTTCCGGATCGTCGAGCAGTGAGATGAGGGCTTTGATTTCTTTGTTGGTCATGTAGTGGGTAAGCGGCTCCGCGCGGTGCGCAGCAAGCGGAAGGGGCAAATAAAAGCAACCGACGCGGGATCACCACCGTCGGTTGCCTTTATTTAACACGTGTGGCACGAGAGAATGTTCAATCGGAAGGGTTTGCCGACGAATCTGTTCAGCGGAACAAATTGGTCTTCGCCAGCTCCAGTACTTCGTCGCCCCGCCCGCTCATGATGGCTTTGAGCGTGTACAGGCTGAAGCCCAGCACTTGTTCTTTCTGGATGCTCGGCGGCATCGAAAGCTCGGTGCGCTTCACCACGGCATCCAACACCACGGGGCCGGGGTGGGCCAGCATTTCGGCCAAGGCGGCGGGCAAGTCGGCCGGATCGGTTACGCGAATGCCCCGCACGCCCGCGGCTTCGGCCAAGGCCGCGAAGTTGGGGTTGTCCAGTTCAGTACCGTACTGAATAATGCCGGACGCCTTCATTTCCAGCTCCACGAAGGCGAGGCTGCCGTTGTTGAAGATCACAATCTTGACGGGCACTTTCAGCTGACGCAGTGTGAGCAGCTCGCCCATGAGCATGGCGAAGCCGCCATCACCGGCCAACGCAATAACCTGGCGTCCGGGGGCAGCTAGCTGCGCGCCCAGCGCTTGCGGCATGGCGTTGGCCATGCTGCCGTGGTTAAACGAGCCGATCAGTCGCCGCTTGCCGTTCATGCGCAGGTAACGGGCCGTCCAGATGGTAGGCGTACCGACGTCGCAGGTAAAAATAGCGTCTTCGGCGGCTTGCTCGTTGAGCAGGCGGGCGACGTACTGCGGGTGCATGCTCGTATCGCCGGGTTCGCCGGTGGCTAACTCATCGAGGCTTTTGCGGGTTTCGCGGTAGTTTTCCAGCGCATTTTCGAGGTGAGCGCGGTCGATTTTGGGCTGAAGCTGCGGCAGAAGCGCTCGTAGCGTAGCCGCAACATCGCCTACCAAACCCACTTCTACGCGGGTGCGACGGCCAATGTGCTCGGCGCGAATATCAACTTGTACTGTGCGGGTTTCCTGCGGCAAAAATTGCCGATACGGAAAATCGGTGCCCAGCATCAACATCGCGTCGCAGTCCATGAGGGCATCGTAGCCGGAAGTAAAACCCAGCAGCCCACTCAGCCCGACGTCGTACGGATTATTGCCTTCAACAGACTCTTTGCCCCGCAACGCGTGCACAATGGGCGCACCCAACGCCTCGGCTACTTGCAGTAGTTCCGCGTGGGCGGCAGCACAGCCGGCACCGGCCATGATGGTTATTTTTTCGCAGCTATTGAGCAAGTCGGCGGCCGCTTGCACGTCCTCTGCCGCGGGGTGCAGCGTGGCACTGCGCCACGAGGGCAATTGCGGCTCCGGTGCTTCCGCCGACTGATGGCTGATATCACCCGGTACCACCAGCACCGCTACCCCACGCTTGCCCAAAGCCGTTCGAATGGCGATTTCGGTAGTGCGCACGGCTTGGTCGGGGTGCCCAATCAGTTCGCAATAATCGCTGCACTCTTTAAAAGTCAGTTCGGGATGCGTTTCCTGAAAATACTGACTCCCGATTTCCACGCTCGGAATCTGGGCGGCGATTGCCAGCACCGGCACCTTACTCCGATGACAATCATATAACCCATTGAGCAAGTGGGTGTTACCAGGACCGCAACTACCGGCACAAACTGCCAGCGAACCCGTTATGTGCGCTTCGGCTCCGGCGGCAAATGCGCCGGCTTCCTCGTTGCGTACATGAATCCACTCAATGCCTTCCCGCGCCCGGATCACGTCGGTGATGCCGTTGAGGGAGTCGCCCACGACGCCGTACACGCGCTTCACGCCGGCGGCAATCAGGGTATCTACTATAATTTCGGATACAGTTTTTTTCGCCATTGTCTTCAGGTTGCTATCTGAAGCCTATACGGCGGAAAGCAAGGCGCAGGCGGTCAGGGTAGGCCGCCCGCGCCGTTATGCCAGCTCTTTCTGCATGCACACGCTGTTCTCCACGCCGATGTACTGGCCGTAGTTCGAGATCAGGGCATATCCGCTTTTCTGGTAGAGGCGAATGGCTTCGGGCTGTTTCTTACCGGTTTCGAGGACGCAACCGGCGTATTGTAGCTCCTTGGCCCACTGCTCTAACTCCGTCAGCACGGCTTGCGCTACTCCCTGCCCGCGTTGCGCAGGCTGCACAAACATTCGCTTAATCTCGACCAACTCTGGGCTAAACTCCTTGAAAGCGCCACAGGCCACGGGCTCGTCATTGCTGTACGCGACTATGACGTGGTTGAGCTTGTCGATCTTATTGAACTGGGCGTAGAAAGTGTGGTCAGCGCCGTCGCGAATGCTTAAGTCTTGGTCTAGCAGTGTTACTAGTTGCCGAAAATCGGGGTTGTCGGAAGTAGTGCGGGTAAGGGTTATCATCTGAAGAACAGTAACGTCAAACTCAACTTCGAAACCGATGGCATTATACTTGAATCACGCCTACATTGTACGCTTTCTCAATCGGCGCATGGTTAGCGGCTTCAATACCCATTGAAATAACTTTTCGCGTTTCCAACGGGTCAATGATAGCGTCCACCCATAGGCGAGCGGCTGCATAATACGGCGACAATTGCTCTTCGTAACTCGCTTTGATCTTGTCGAGCAATTCCTTTTCGGCTTCCGGTGTGATGACTTCGCCTTTCGCTTTGAGGCTGGCCACCTGAATCTGTAGCAGCGTGTTGGCGGCCGCTGCGCCACTCATGACGGCGAGTTGAGCGGTGGGCCACGCCACGATCAGGCGCGGGTCGTAGGCTTTGCCGCACATGGCGTAGTTGCCGGCGCCGTAGCTATTGCCGATGATCACCGAAAACTTCGGCACCACGGAGTTAGCCATGGCATTCACCATCTTGGCGCCGTCCTTGATGATGCCGCCCTGCTCGCTCTGCGAACCCACCATGAAGCCCGATACGTCGTGCAGAAACACCAACGGAATGCGCTTTTGGTTGCAATTCATGATGAAACGAGCGGCCTTGTCGGCGGAGTCGGAGTAGATTACGCCGCCCATCTGCATGCCCGTTTTCTTCGATTTCACGATTTTGCGCTGGTTGGCGACAATGCCCACAGCCCAGCCATCAATGCGCGCCAGACCGCAGATAAGTGTTTGACCATAAAGGTCTTTGTAGGGCTCAAACTCCGAGTTGTCGACCAAGCGCTTGATGAGGTCCATCATGTCGTAGGGCTTGGCGCGGTCGGAAGGCAGCAAACCATAGATTTCTTCGGGCGTTGAGGCAGGCAATACAGGCGAGGCGCGGTTGAATCCGGCTTTCGGGCCTTCGCCCATCTTGTCGAAGATGTTACGAATATGGTCGAGGCACTCTTCGTCGTTCTGGAATTTGTAGTCCGTTACGCCCGAAATTTCGGAATGCGTAGAGGCTCCACCAAGTGTCTCATTATCAATAGTTTCCCCAATAGCCGATTTTACGAGGTACGAGCCCGCCAGAAATACCGAGCCCGTTTGGTCCACAATCATCGCCTCGTCGGACATGATGGGCAAATACGCGCCACCGGCCACGCACGGGCCCATGATGGCGGCCAGCTGCACGATGCCCATACTGCTCATCACGGCGTTGTTGCGGAAGATGCGGCCGAAGTGCTCTTTGTCCGGAAAAATCTCGTCCTGCATCGGCAAGTACACGCCCGCCGAGTCGACTAAGTAAATGATTGGCAGGCGGTTCTCGATGCTGATTTCCTGGGCTCGCAGGTTTTTCTTGGCCGTAATCGGAAACCAGGCGCCGGCTTTTACGGTGGCATCGTTGGCCACGATAATGCACTGACGGCCTTTTACATAGCCCATCACTACCACCACGCCCCCGGATGGGCAGCCGCCGTGTTCTTTGTACATACCTTCGCCGGCAAAAGCGCCGATCTCAAGCGTTTGAGAATCTTTATCTACCAGGTAATCAATACGTTCGCGCGCTGTGAGTTTGCCTTTGGCTTTGTGCGCTTCGATGCGCTTCTCCCCACCGCCCAGGGCTACTTTTTTGTAGCGTTGGCTAAGCTGGTAGGTGAGCTGTTTTAGTTGGTCTTCGTTTTTGTTGAATTCGAGGTCCATGCGGGTGGGAAGGGTGATTTGAGAACAAAAAACTGGGTGGGGCAGGCACAAAAAAATCCGCCCGAAGGCGGATTTCAAAGGTACTTAAAATTGGTACACAGCTTATTTCTCGGGCTTGGCCGTACTGTCGACCTGAATCGTGACTTTGGGCGCGGCTTCTACCTTTTTGGTTTCGGTCTCGATTTCGCCGTTCGGTTTCTGCGTGGTCTCCTTCTTCGTCTTATCCTTGCCGCCGCCCCCGAATACCGAGAAGTGTACGTAGCGCTTTGGGTTGGCCTTCAAATCGACCAGCAACGCGTTGGAGCTGGAAGCAGTCGCGTTGAGATTGGTATAGAGCGAGTCGTCGTTGATAAGCTTGCCGAGCGAGCCTTTGGGGCTAGTAAGGGTCTGGTTGAGCGATTTCATGGCCGACTGTGCCTCTCCCATAGTGGAGTTGAGCTTGCGCAAAGCCGGACCAACGGGCGCCGCTTTCAGCGAATCGCTAAGCTGGCTAAAGTTCACCGTGATGCGGTCGAGCTTGCGTGAGGTTACGGCCAGCGTATGGGTGAGCTCGGCCATGTTGGTCGTGATCTGGTTAATGTTGCGCTGGTTCATAAGCAACAGATTCTTAAGGGCTTCTGTAGAACCTTGCGCATTCTGCAACGTGGCTTGCAGACTTACTTTGGCATCCTTGTTCAGGAAACCATTAACCTTAATCAGAGTTGAATCGACCGTACCCAGCACCGGCAAAGCCCGCGCTTGAAACGCATCCGTGATGCTGGCTACTGTGTAGGACTTCAATTCTTGACCGCCGTCAAATACTTTAGAGTTTTTGCCCAGAAACAGCGTGATGGTCTTGCTGCCCAGCAACGAGCCCGACAAGCTGGCGACAGTTGAGTCGCCCACTACCACGTTTTTGTCCAATTCCACAGCCACGCGTACGCGGTTGCGCTCGGCAGGAAGCAATTCCATGTTTTTCACCTGCCCGACTTTGATGCCGTTTAGGATGACTGGGTTTCCGACGGTGAGTCCGTCCACGTTGTCGTACTTGGCGTAGTACGTATGGTTGGAAGATAGTATGTTGCTGCCTTTCAGAAAGTTAAATCCGATAAATAAGGCAGCGATTGCCGCGATGCCCAGTAGGGCCACTTTGACTTCTTTCGACACGTTGGGTCAGCGAATGAGTGAGTAGAGTAGAATCAGATACGGGCCGAAATCAAGCTGAACCAGGGTTATTCCTCGTTCATGGCTTCGAGTTCACTTTTATAATCCCGGAAGGCCCGGTAGATACCTGATGCCATATACGACTGGCCCGACTTATCGTTGAGGTAACGCTCTTCGTTGCGGTTGGTTAAGAAGCCCGCTTCGATGAGAACGGAGGGCATCGTGGATTTCCAGAGGACCAGAAAACCGGCCTGTTTCACGCCGCGCGAGTGTCGGCCCACGTTGGTCCGGAACTGGCGCTCTACTTTTTGGGCGAAGCGCAGGCTGTTGGTTACGTGCGCGCTCTGATAGAGCGAAAACAGGATCTGGCTTTGGGGAGAATTGGGGTCGAAGCCGTTGTAGCGTTCTTTATAGTTGTCTTCCTGCAGAATAACTGCGTTTTCACGTTTGGCCACGGCCAGGTTGGCCTCCGTCTTGTGCAAGCCCATCGTCCAGACCTCCGTGCCATAGGCCGCCGAAGGCCCAGCATTGCAGTGCACACTAATAAACAGGTCGGCGTTGTGGCGATTGGCAATGCCCGAGCGGTCGGCCAGTTCCACAAACACATCGGTTTTGCGGGTATACACCACGCGCACATCGGGCATATTCTCCTCGATCAGGTGGCCCAGTTCGAGAATAATTTTGAGCGACACGTTGGCTTCGCGGGCGCTTACGCCGGCGCACCCACGGTCCTTCCCGCCGTGCCCGGCATCAAGCACAACGGTACGCAAATGAAATTTGGTAGGGGGCAGAACCGGAGCGCCCGGCGCCACAGCCACCGACGGACCGGAAATAAATAACAGGCCCGCCACACAAAGAGTGACAATATTCCGCACGGAGTTCGTTAGTTGGGGCAGCGACCCGCTACCTTTGCAAACCGCCACAAAATAAACGAATAAAACTACGTGGCCCTGCCCGCGCTGTCAAGCTTTGCTATTTTTCGTCTTTTCGCCGGTCCGTTGCGCCTCCCGCTCCTGACGTTGCTATTGCTTTGGCTTACAGCCGGCAACGCCGTCATGGGCCAGCAACAGCCCAAGGCCAAGACCATTCCCACGCCGCGGCTGAACGTGGATGGGCACCCCGCGTTGCCTGCCAACCCCGATTCGTCGCGCACTTCCCGCTTGGCAGTTTTGTCCGATACAGCTCGCACCAACGACTCGCTGCAAATTTCAGCGCGCCGCAAGGGCGACATCGAAACTACGGTAAAATATGCCGCTAAGGACTCTATTCAGTTCGACGTACAAAACCGCATTGCGAAGCTCTACAGCAAGTCAAACATCGACTACGGCGACATCTCGCTAAAAGCAGCCCAGATTACGGTCGATTATAAAACCAACGTGCTCAGCGCCGAAGGAGCCCCGGACTCAACGGGCAAAATCCGCGATAAGCCGGTGTTTAAGAACGGCGGCGAAACCTTCGCCACCGGTCCGTTGCGCTACAACTTCAAAACCAAAAAAGGCAAGCTTCAGGATGCCGTAACGCAGCAGGGCGAAGGCTACGTGCACGCCGAAGTCGTGAAGAAAAACCAGCTAAACGAAATTTACGGCTTGCACGGTCGCTACACCACGTGTAACCTGGAACATCCGCACTTCTACATCAACATGAGTCGGATGAAGGTGATTCCCAAGAAGTTGGTGGCCAGTGGGCCTTTCAATTTGGTGATTGGTGATATTCCGTTGCCGCTGGGTTTTCTGTTTGGCTACTTCCCCACCCCGGGTAAAAACCGCTCTTCCGGCCTGATCATCCCAACTTTTGGCCAGACTTCTGACCGCGGCTTCTTCTTGCGCAACGGTGGCTACTATTGGGCTGCTAATGAATACATTGGCGTACGCCTGACCGGCGACATCTACTCCGGCAACGCCGAGTCGTTTGGGGGTTTTGCCCTAACCGGGGAGGTGCAGTACATCAAGCGCTACACCTACAACGGCCGGTTCAATCTGAGCTACAGTCAACGCCCCGCCAACCAGATTTTAGCCACCAACACCGAGAATACTAATCCGGCTTATCGGAAGCCGGTGAACCCCAAAACGTTCTGGCTTACCTGGAGCCACTCCCCCACTCCCCGGCCCGGTGGCGGACGCTTCTCGGCCAGCGTGCAAGCCGGTAGCTCAGACTTTAATATCCAGAACAACGCCAACCTCAAGACCTACCTGACGCCCGCGTTTAGCTCCACGGTCAGCTACCAGAAGCAGCTGCGCAACCTGCCCATCAACTATTCGGTGCAGGCTAGCCAGAGCCAGAACACGTCTACGGGCACCATGGACTTTACCCTGCCCGACGTGACGGTGGGCGTGGCCCGGCAATACCTATACGAGCTGGTAGGGTTGAAAGCGAATCCGCTTTACGATCAGCTTGCGGTTTCGTACACACTTACGGCCCAGAACCGGCTCTCAAACTCCTTGCCCGCCCGGGTGCTGGACGGGGGTGCCATTCCGGTAATCGGCGGCTCACGCGAAGCCACTCGCATTCCCGTGAAGCTCAACAACTTAGCCCCGCTGTTGCGCAACTCGCAAACCGGCATTCAGCATCAGTTTCAGATTTCGATTGGCAGCTACACGTTCCTGAAGCACTTCAACCTGCAACCCTCCATCAACTATGGGGAAACGTGGTACTTCAAACGGCTGGATTATAAGTATGTGCCCACAGCCAACGCAATCCAGATTGACACAATCCGGGGCTTCAACCGCGTGTACAGCTACTCGGGCGGCCTGAACCTGGGCACCAATATTTACGGCATTGTGCAGGTGAAAGGCAAAAAGATCGAAGCCATCCGGCACAAGATCACGCCGAGCGTGAGCTACCAGTTTGCCCCTAACTTCTTGAAAAACAAGAACTTCTATACTCAGGAGTTTAATCTTGGCAATATCCGTGACGCCAACGGCAACTTGTATAATCAACTCGACATTGCCAGCGGCCGAATCCTGAACCCGCGTAGCTTTTCTTACTACAATAACTTCCCGTACGGCGCCCCCAGCGGCACGAAGGTTAGTCAGGTGAGCTTTAGCCTGCAAAACCAGGTAGAAATGAAGGTTCGGACCAAAAACGATACGACCGGCACCACGCCTTTTGAGAAGCGCAGCCTTATTGACGGACTCGACTTTAGTACGGGTTATAACTTTGCGGCTGACTCGCTCAACCTGCAACCCTTGTCGGCCAACTTCCGCACCCAGATAGCTCGTAAGCTTAACGTGTTGCTCAACGCAACCTTCGACTTCTACCAGCGTGACTCTACGGGCCGCGTGATCAACAAGTACCTGTTCGATCAGTCGAAACGCCGGCTGGCGCGGCTGGCCAACGCCAACTTTTCGCTCAGCTACCAGTTCAATTCGGCGCAGGGCGGCAAGAAAAGCAGCATTCCGCGGGCAGTGGCACCTACCAACGATCCGGCCTTGGGCAATCCCAATCCTGTCAATCCTTACGAGGACTACATAGACTTTGAACTCCCCTGGGAGCTAAGCGCTTCTTTTGCAGCCAGTTACACCGATCCCGGCCCTAAGGTATCGCGGGTAGGGCAGTTGCGGCCCACGCCTTTCAGCTCGGCCTCGCTCAACCTGAGCGGCTCGGTAAAGCTTACGGAGCGCCTGCGCCTAGGCTACAGCAGCGGCTACGACTTCAAGAATAGCCAAGTAACGATCACGTCCTTAGACTTTTACCAAGACCTCCATTGCTGGCAGATCAGCGGCAACTGGCGGCCGTTTGGCTATACCCAGGGCTATAACATTACCATCGCGGCCAAGTCGTCGTTGCTGCAAGACCTGAAGCTGAACCGCAACCGCTCTTTCCTGAATCGCTAGGCTGGCGGGCGTTTTTCACTTCTAGAAAGGGCACGTTGGGAAGTACCGCCGGGACGTTTTGCCAGAAAATTGCCAGCTTTGGCCTCCGTTTTAAGTTTAAGAACGCCCTGTCTTTTCTCCTCCCCAGAATTATAAGCTCCTCAACATTATGTCGCAGCACAAAGAAGTCAAGCTCGTGACCACCCACCAGCTGCTCGCCATGAAGCAGCGCGGCGAAAAAATCTCGATGCTCACGGCCTACGACTTCTCGATGGCTTCCATTCTCGACGGCGCCGGCATCGACGTGCTGCTGGTCGGCGATTCCGCTTCCAACGTGATGGCCGGCCACGAAACTACGCTGCCCATCACGCTCGACCAGATGATTTACCACGCCCAATCGGTGGTGCGTGCCGTCAAGCGGGCGTTTGTGGTAGTCGATATGCCGTTTGGCTCTTATCAGGGCAATTCTTCTGAAGCCCTGCGCTCGGCCATCCGTATCATGAAGGAATCGGGTGGGCACGGCATCAAGCTCGAAGGCGGCGCCGAAATTAAGGAGTCCATTACCCGCATCCTCACGGCGGGCATTCCGGTGATGGGCCACCTGGGCCTGACGCCCCAAAGCATTTACAAATTCGGCACGTATACCGTGCGGGCCAAAGAAGAGGCCGAAGCGCAAAAGCTGCTGGAAGACGCGCAACTGTTGCAGGAACTGGGTTGCTTTGCGATTGTACTGGAAAAGATTCCGTCGGCATTGGCCAAACAAGTAGCTGAACAGCTGACGATTCCCGTAATTGGCATCGGAGCCGGCCCGGATGTGGATGGCCAAGTGCTGGTGGTGCACGACATGCTGGGCATCACGAAGGAATTCAAGCCACGTTTCCTGCGTCGTTACGCCGAACTGCACGAAACCATGAGCGAAGCTGTTCGCAGCTACATCAAGGATGTAAAAGACCGCGACTTCCCCAGCAGAGAAGAAGCTTATTAGTATATAAACAATTGATTATCAAGTATTTGATAATCAATTGGGATTTTAGTTTTACTGCGTGAATCGTCCAAATCTGTGGTCAGATCAGAAAGAGATTCTGTTCGAAGACAATCACTTACTCATCATCAACAAGCCAGCCGGCTTGCTCGTGCAGGGCGATTCGACGGGCGATGAGCCCCTTTCGACCAAAGCGGCCGAGTATCTGCGTTTCAAGTACAAGAAGCCCGGCGCGGCGTTCGTGGGCGTTGTCCACCGCATCGATCGACCGGTAAGCGGTATTGTGGTGCTGGCCAAAACCAGCAAAGCCTTGAGCCGGCTCAACGAGATGTTCCGCGACAACAAGGTGCACAAAACCTACTGGGCCTTGGTAGGGAAGCGGCCCGAGCCGGAAAGCGGCCAACTGGTGCACTGGTTGGTGAAAGACCCCATCCGCAACGTCACGAAAGCTTACCCAAAGCTGCACCCACAAGGCTTACGTTCCGAGTTGAGCTATGAACTTTTAGGGCAAGCTGGCAACCGCCAACTCCTTCAGGTAAACCCTGTTACAGGTCGTCCCCACCAGATTCGGGTGCAGCTCGCCACGGGGCTGGGCACGCCCATCGTAGGCGATGTGAAATATGGTTTTCTGGCTCCCCTCCCGGATGTAAGCATCGCCCTGCATGCCCGGCGGCTGGAATTGGAACATCCCGTTACGAAAGAGAAGCTCTGCATTGAAGCTCCGGTGCCTGAAGTAGCACACTGGGAAGCTGCCAAAGCGTTTTATGCGCAATAGTGTATATCGCTAAGCCTCAACTTTATACTACCAAAAGCCTCCCTATCCGGAGGCTTTTCGTTTAAGGATAATCTTGGATGAACAGCTCAGTAAGAATAGCCAGCAAGGGTAAGCTGAATAAGATTTTGGCCTTTTCTGGCCATTTATTGACGCCCCGCGAGTCTGGCCGTAGGTTTGTAAAAGTAATCTGAACTAAAGCTGCTCCATTACGCTTCTGCGGGCAGCTGCATGCGGCTTCCCGACATCGCTTCCAACCCTTTTTGGTATATGGCCATTCTCGTTTTCTTCATTGCCCACTATTACCTGTCGCTGTTCACCCAGACGTTTTACCTGCATCGTTATGCAGCCCATAAGATGTTCACCATGAACAAGTTCTGGGAGAAGTTTTTCTTCCTGTTCACGTACATCTGCCAGGGTTCCTCCTTTCTTTCGCCACGGGCCTATGCGTTGCTGCACCGCATGCACCACGCTTATTCCGACACCGAGATGGACCCGCACTCGCCGCACTTCTCGTCGAATGCTTTTTCGATGATGTGGAAAACCAAGAATATCTACAACGATGTGCTGAACCATAATTACGCCGCGGCAGAGCGTTTTGAAGGCGATTATCCGGTGTGGAATGCGGTAGAGAGTTTCGGCGACAAGTGGTATTCGCGCATTGGCTGGGGCACGGCTTATGTGCTGTTTTACATCAACTTCGCTACCGCCTGGTGGCAATACTTGCTCCTCCCAATTCACTTTTTGATGGGGCCTCTGCACGGTGCTATCGTCAATTGGGGCGGTCATAAATACGGCTACCAGAACTTCGACAACCACGACAAATCGAAGAATACATTGGCCCTAGATTTCCTGGCTTTCGGCGAATTATTTCAAAACAACCACCACAAATTGCCCATGCGCGTCAATTTTGGCGTGAAATGGTGGGAGTTTGACCCTACCTATGTGTTCATCTGGAGCTTGGATAAAGTAGGTGTCATCAAAATCAAGCGAAAGCAGAAAGCCGCAGCCCGCATGGCGGCGTAAGCGCGTCGATACGTTAAGAAAGGCTGTCCCATCCTGGGGCAGCCTTTTTTGTTGCTTGACTAGTCGGACTAATTATTAGGTGTATACATCTTTTTCTTTGCGGGAATTGCGTACCTTTGCGCCTCACTTTCAACCAGACGGACGGGTTCCGTCGCTAACCCCTCAGGTTCATGGCAGTTAAAATCCGCCTCGCCCGCCGCGGCCGCAAAAAGGCCGCTCAATTCGACATCGTTGTAGCTGACTCCCGCTCGCCTCGCGACGGCCGTTTCATCGAGAAAATCGGTACCTACAACCCCAACACCAACCCTGCCTCGATCAACTTCGATAGCGAAAAGGCTTTCGATTGGATCATGAAGGGTGCCCAGCCTACCGACACGGTACGGGCCATGCTCTCTTACCGAGGCGTACTGTATCGCAAGCACCTCCAACTGGGTGTAATCAAAGGCGCTATTTCGCAAGATGTTGCTGATCAGCGCTTTACCGATTGGAAGGAGCAAAAAGACGCCAAAATCGAAACCAAGCGCAGCTCGTTGGGCACTGCCAAAGAGGAAACGCGTAAGCAACAGCTGGCTGCCGAAACTAAAGTTCGGGAAGCTCGCGCTGAAGCCATCCGCTTGAAGAACACTCCGGCTGCAGCCCCTGCTGCCGAAGAAGGCGAAACTGCCGACGCTGCTACAGCCGACGCTACGACCGAAGAAGCCGGCGCTTAATTCCGCTTCGAAGGTTTGAGGTAAAGAGTTTAGTAGATGTTTCGCTCAGATTTTTTCTGAGCGAAACATCTACTAAACTCTTTCTCGTTTTTTCCTGTATCCTCTCCTTCATTTCCTAAATCATTCTCTTGTCATGACGCTCGACGACTGCTATCTGCTCGGCTCCATTGTGAAGCCACACGGCCTGAAAGGCCTTATGGTCGCGTTTCTGGACGTGGATGAGCTGGACACTTACCGCAAGATGAAGTCTGTGTTCTTGGAACTGCCTACTGCTCCAGGCAAGCTAACTTCGTTTGGGGTGGAGCGCGTGCAGCCTCAGACGGACGACAGGGCCTTGCTTAAGCTTCAGGGCATCGACACGATTGAGGCCGCTGAGCCGTTACGCAATGCGAACCTGTATCGGGCCTTGGAAGAACTGCCGGCTTTGGACGAAGATCAGTTCTACTTCCACGACGTGATTGGCTATGTAGTTGTAGATGAACAACTTGGCGAGCTGGGTATTGTCGAGGCCTTCTACGAGTTGCCGCAGCAAGATTTGATGGCCATGCGTTACAAGGGCAAGGAAGTACTGATTCCGGTGGTGGACGAACTGATTTCGCACGCTGATGAGGACGAGAAGAAGATCTACGTGAACTTGCCGGAAGGCTTACTCGACGTCTACCTCAGCCCTGCTTCCCGCGAGCGCGACGAACCCGACGAGTTCGTTGGCCCCGACGACGAATCTCCGGCTCAAGCATAAGCTTTCATGCGCATCGACATCGTAACGTGCCAGCCCGATTTATTGATAAGTCCGTTCGCGCATTCTATTGTAAAACGTGCTCAGGACAAAGGCTTGGCCGAGATTCATTTACATGATCTTCGGCGTTTCGCCATCAACAAGCACGGGCAGATTGATGATTACGTCTTTGGTGGCGGCGCCGGCATGGTATTGCGCGTCGAGCCTATTGCCGCTTGCCTCGATGAGCTACTGGCCGAACGCGCATACGAGGCCGTAATCTACATGACGCCAGATGGCGAAACGCTGCGTCAGCCGCTGATCAATCGGTGGTCATTGGCGCAGAATCTACTAATCCTCTGTGGTCATTACAAAGGCATCGACGAGCGAATTCGCAAGGCCTACATCACACACGAAATCAGCATCGGCGATTACGTACTAAGTGGCGGCGAACTTGGTGCTGCCGTGCTCGTAGATGCGGTGGTGCGACTGCTGCCGGGCGTACTTGGCAATGAAGAGTCGGCTTTAAGTGATTCCTTTCAGGACAATTTGCTTGCGCCTCCCGTCTATACCAGGCCGGCCGAGTGGCGAGGCGAAAAAGTACCCGACATTCTTCTATCAGGCAATACTCCGCAAATTGAAGTCTGGCGACACGAGCAGGCCCTAGAGCGTACCCGGTTGCGCCGCCCCGACCTGCTCGACGAGTAAGTAAGCGCCCTCGCGTTGCAAAGTAATTGAGCGAAGCGCCTTTGCTTTACGACTCATTTAAGCGGCGGCGCTTGCAATGTAAAAAACAGACCGCTATATTTGCGCCTCTTTTACCCAGAAACCCCTCGGGCGGCGGCGCCGTCCTTTTTAGTTCTTCCAGCCATGAGCGTATTACTCGATTTTATCCAGCAGGAATCCCAGGAGCGCCGCGCCAGCTTCCCAGCATTCGCCGCCGGCGACACCATCAACGTCCACGTAAAAATCCGCGAGGGCAACAAGGAACGCATTCAGCAGTTCCAAGGCGTGGTGATCCAGCGCAAAAATTCTAATTCAAACGGCGAAACTTTCACCGTGCGTAAAGTATCGAACCAGATCGGTACTGAGCGGATTTTCCCCATGCTGTCGCCAAACATCGACAAGATTGAGGTAATTCGTCGCGGCAAAGTACGTCGTGCTCGTTTGTTTTACCTGCGCGGTCTGTCGGGTAAAGCGGCTCGTATCAAAGAGAAGCGCTAAGCTGCACTCTCTCCGAACAACAAAAAGCCGGCCTTCGCAAGAAGGTCGGCTTTTTGTTGTCTAATAAGTTCAACTCTATCAGGCAGTTAGCTGGCCTGGTTTGAATTTTTCAGATCATCCTCGGGTGCAGAACCGGGGCTTTGTATCGCTTTAGCTGCTTTCAACAGCGCTTCGCCTAGGCTTTCGACACGGGGCTGTGTGTTGCCAGTCGCGAAGACAGCCGATTTGATGGTGTTTTCCCCTAAGCGACCAAGCAGTTGCCCAATCAGGCGGTTATCGTAGGTGCCCGAGCCAAGGTGCGCTTTCAGCTGCTGCAGGTCGATTACAATCTGGTGCAGCTCGGGGTTATCGGCCTCTTTTACGTCTTCGATCCAACGTTGCAAAATATTATCGAGACCGGCTTTGGTGCTTTCCTCCTGCAAATCGCCGGCAAGTAGGCTGGCCGTTGAGTCGAGGTGCACTTGGTGCTGAACATCTGTCTTTTCCATGGGAATATGCGGTTAGTGTTCGGGGTGTGATGAGCTTGAGGTAACGAGTGCCGCCGGACAGGGGTTGTGAACAGGCAGCTTTTCGGGCCCGAAAACGTACTTTCGCCGCACGATCTTTCTTTTACTCTATTTGGCCTTTATGAAAAAACTACTTGCTGGCTACTGGCTAGCGGTTTTGCCCCTCGCAACCCTCGCTCAAACCCGCAGCGCTGCCACGCCCTGGCAACAACAAGTCAATTATTCCATTGATGTATCCCTGGACGACCAACAACATGTGTTGACGGGCAAAGAGGAGCTTCAATACACTAACAACTCGCCCAGCAAGCTGACCTTCATCTGGTTTCACCTGTGGCCCAACGCCTACCGTGACAACACTACTGCTTTTGCCAAGCAACAGCTCCGCAACGGCAAACTCGATTTTCAGTTTGCCAAACCCGATCAGCGCGGCTTCATCGATCAGCTTGATTTTCAAGTAGATGGCCAAACGGCGAAACTGGAGTTTGACCCCAACAATCCGGATATTGCCAAGCTGATATTGCCCAAGCCTTTGGCTGCCGGCGAAAAAGCCACCATCACGACGCCATTTCGGGTGAAGCTGCCGGACTCATTTTCACGGATGGGGCACGTAGGGCAGTCGTATCAGGTTACGCAGTGGTATCCGAAGCCCGCGGTATTCGATCGCAAAGGATGGCACCAGATGCCTTACCTCGACCAAGGCGAATTTTTCTCCGAATATGGCTCTTTTGACGTAAGAATCACATTACCAAGTAATTATACGGTTGGCGCTACGGGTGAGCTGCAAAACCCCGACGAGCAACAACGGCTTGACCAGCTTGCCGCTGCTACTGCGCTGAAAAAAACGCAGCAGGATTTCGGCACCGACCTGTCTTTTCCGGCTTCGGCCAGCGAAACCAAAACCCTGCATTACGTGCAGGATCGGGTGCACGACTTCGCCTGGTTTGCCGATAAGCGCTTCAACGTGCTAAAGAGCGGCGTCACGCTGCCTTCGGGCAAGCAGGTGACCTCTTGGGTGCTTTTCACCAACAGTGGCGCTCAGCGCTGGATTAAAGGCCTGCAAGACGTCAACGACGCCCTCACCTACTACTCGCAATGGGTCGGCGAATATCCTTACTCATCGGCCACGGCCGTGGATGGCGCTTTGAGTGCAGGTTCGGGGATGGAATACCCCATGATCACCGTGACCCAGCCCGATGCCATTGTGCACGAAGTGGGCCACAACTGGTTTTATGGCATTTTGGGCAGCAACGAGCGCGATAATCCGTGGATGGACGAAGGCGTAAACTCCTACGTAGAAGCCCGCGTCGCGGAACGCGACAACCCTTTGGCCGGTCAGTACGAAGGCTTGCTTCGCTCGCCAAAAGCCTCTGCGGCCTTGGGTATCGACGGGCTGGAAGCCAATGCCTTGAATCAGGTGCTGTACCAAGCATCCGCCAGCCGCGGTCTCGACCAACCAGTTGCGGGCGTCGCGTCGGCTGAGTATGGCACGTTCAATTACGCCGACATCGTGTATACCAAAACGGCCACGCTGCTGAAGTACTTGGCGGGCTTTCTGGGGCAGGAAAAGTTCGACAACGCGATGCACGCCTACTACGAGCAGTGGCAGTTCCGCCATCCCTATCCCGAGGATATGCAGGCGGTATTTGAACAGAGCACCGGCCAGCAGCTGGATTGGTTTTTCAAAGACATGCTGGCAACCACCAACCGCTACAACGCAGCCGTATCCGATTTGCTCGTTACCAATTCGCAGGTCAAAGTACTGATCCGCAACGACTCGCCGGCGCCGTTTGCCGTGCCGGTTGCCACGCTCGATGCGCAGGGCAAGGTGCTGGAAACGCAGTGGACGCCGCTGCTTGGCCGCTCCGAGACCGACGAAGAAACCCAGCTTGACTTCCGGCGGGAAGGCGTAGCAGCCGTCGTCATCGACCCCATGTATCTGACGCCCCAACTTAACCGTGGCGACGACCGCCGCGCCCTGACCGGCACATTCCGAGGCACCCGGCCGCTGCGCCTGAAGCCCTTGAGCAGCGTGGAGCGCTGGGACCGTGCCACCATTAACTGGGTGCCGGTACTGGGAGCCAATACCTCTGACAAGTTTATGTTGGGGGCTGCATTTTACAACAGCCCGCTTAACATCAAGCGTATCAGCTACTTGGCTATGCCAATGTATAGCTTCAACCGCAACGAGCTGAACGGCATTGGCATGTTGAACATCAACGTGTTGCCGGCCAGCCTTGCCCGCCAGATCGTAACTGGGGTGCTGGTACAGCGCTTCGAGCGCTACCGGAAGATAGAGCCCAGCATCACGTTTTCGCTGCCCAAATCGGCTTATAACGCGCCGCAGCATATGCTTAAGCTGGCTAATACCTCCATTTATAGCCAAGATGCCAACGAGCTCCAGCAAGCCGGCACCACCACCAGCATTCAGACAGTGGAGTACCAGGTGCGGGGCGGCAATGCCTTGCAAACCTGGAATGCGAGCGTAGAGTTTAACCACCTGACACCCAGCCTCTCCGAAGACATCGCATCGCGCGAGGCTAGTTTGCTGCGGGCTTCGGCTACGTATCAGCGGTTCTACTCGCCCAAGAAACGCGTGCAAGTGCGCCTGTTTGGCGGACGTTTTCTACAAAAATCTGATGATCAACCCTTTATCATTGGCCTAAGCGGTAGCCCTGATTACCGGCGTCAGACGTTCTTCCTAGACCGACAGCAGATTTCGGATGCCTTCACGGCCCAAACACACCAGACCGACGACCGCGACGGCGCCTTCAAGGCTTATCTACCTGTGGGTAGCTCACGCTGGCTCAGCACGTTGAATGTACAGGCCGATCTGCCCGTGACGCCCCTATCGGTGTTTGCGGATTTTGGCGCTGCCAAGGAGCGCTTCGTAGTGGCAAATGGCCGCGACCGCTCGCAACGCCTGTTTTACGACGCTGGCTTCGTGTTTCCGGTGTTCAAAAACATCCTGCAATTCTATTTCCCGGTGGCGGGCTCGCAATACGAAAACGGCCTGCCCAGCAGCCGCAAAGATTTCACCGACCGCATTCGCTTTACCGTGCGATTCGATCAGCTGAATCCGTTGCGCATTCTGGACGAACAACTAGGCAAATAGGAGCTTATCTGAACGTATGCACTTTCGTGGATTCGTGTTTGTCGTGCTCAGTAGCCTCGGTGTAATCGGTTGCCGGACCGATTACGCCGAGCTACCCACGTTCTCGCCGGAGAAGAAGCTGTTGCAGGCCGTAATCGAAGTGCCGGCCGGCACCAACAAGGAGCAAGCTTACGACCCCAAAACCAAAGAGTTTAAGCCCGTACAGCGCGCTGGCACCGATCGAATGGTAGAATTCCTCCCCTTCCCTGGCAATTATGGCTTTATTCCGGGAACACGCCTCGAACCTGCTCCGGGAGTTGCAGCTAGGCCGCTTCCTATTTTGGTACTGGCCGAAAGCCAACCCAGCGGTACGGTCATGGATGTACAGCCAGTGGGTCTAGTGCTGCTCGACAACGTAGGCGTGATGGAACAAATCGTATTGGCCGTGCCCGCCCGACCCAGCCAGCGCATTCTGCCCGATATCACTACGTGGGCCGATCTTACGCACCGTTACCCAGCCGCCAAAGAAGTGCTGCGGCTATGGTTTCAGCACCGCGGCCGCTCCGGCGAGGTGCATATCATGGGCTGGAAAGACGAGAAAGAAGCCGAACGGCGCATCAAAGCCGCTATGCAGTAATTTTACTACCCGAAGCCCAAAAGCAAAAAGCCCCGCCAATACTGGCGGGGCTTTTCTATAAATATCAATTAATCAATAAGTTATCTACTACTCGATCTTGTTCATGCGATCTTTCACAGCTTCCAAAGCCACGCGCATGTTCACAATGTCGGCGCGGGCAGCTTCCTGCTCTTTCAGATTCATGTCGATCTGGTTGTTGTACTGAAGCAATTCGGCTGCGTTCTGGGCCAACTGCTGCTGGATCTCCTGCTTCTTTGCTTTGTTCTTCTCGATGTCCTTCTTGATAGCATCCGACTTGGCAATTACGGCCATGTGGTTGTTTTGCGAAGAAACCAGCGCTTTTTCAGCTTCCGCTACCTGGATGGCCAAGTCTTCGCGGTAGAGCTTACGAGCGAAATCCTTCAGGAAGCCCTCGGCCGATTTCCACTGTACGGGCGTAGCGTCTTTGCTCAGGTAGGCGTTGCCAAGGTCGAGCGACCACCAAACGGTCGTACCGGTCGGCGTAGCATCCACTTTGCTGATCACGCGCACCGGCGTTTTGGAGATCTCTTCGATGATGACTCCATCCATGCTGTAAACGCCTTTGTCGGCCTTTACTTTGTTGCCAAACTTTTCGTTGAGGTGCTTCAACCAGGAGTCGTCGACGCGCTTGCTGTCCAGCTGGATGGTAACGCGTTGCCCTTTGCGCGGGATGCCTTTAACAGCCATGTCCGTTTCATCAACCGGAGACTTCTGCGCATAGCCAGTCACCGTCAGCACGAACATCAACAGGAGGGAGAGGAGTATGCTTCGTTTCATAAGCAATGAAATGTGTTGGTAAGAAAGTGGTTACAGGTTCAAAAGTGGGGGTCGTTTTTTGTATCCGACTCACCAAATTTAACGACACTCAGCGCATCTCCGACCTCGCAGGATTGTTTTTTTTTAAGATTATATGCTTTTATTTAATAATTCATAAGCTATATAATTTAACTACTAAATTCTCCGGAAACGCTTCCAAAATGTTCTTTATATCAGCCTATTATCGAGGTTGGCCTGCTCAAACAAAAGCCTGGGTTGCCTGTTAAAACACGACTATGCTAATCACCGTTTGCCGCAAAGAACACTTCAACGCCGCCCACCGTCTGCACAACCCCGCCTGGAGTGAGGAACGAAACCAACAGGTTTTTGGCAAGTGCAATAACCCTCATTACCACGGACATAACTACGAGTTGACGGTCCGGCTACGCGGCCCCATCGACCCGGAGACAGGCTACGTGTACGACCTCAAACGCCTGAGTAACCTCATCAAACGCGAGATTCTGGATACCTTTGATCATCGGAACCTTAATCTGGATACCGAAGAATTTCGCCATCTCAACCCCACGGCCGAAAACATTGCCGTCGTGATCTGGAACCGGCTACGGGCTCATGTAGAGCCTCACCTGGAGCTGTCGGTCACGCTGCACGAGACCGACCGCAATTTTGTAGAATACCATGGATAACCCCGTACCAGCAGCCTCTGCTGCGGACGGCCTCGTCGCCGATGCCCACCTGTCGGCCGACTTGCGCACCCCGCTTCGCTCCGATGCTTTTCATATGCCCGATGAGGCCAAGATCGACGCCATTGCGGGTCACTTCCGGCAGATCATGGACCTGCTCGGCCTTGACCTCAACGACGACAGCCTAAACGGTACGCCCCGGCGCGTGGCCAAAATGTACGTGCAGGAGTGGTTTCGCGGGCTCAATCCCGAGCACCGGCCCGATGTAAAACTGTTCGACAACCGGTATTCTTACCAACAAATGCTTGTGGAGCGCGACATCACGCTGTTTTCGTGCTGCGAACACCACTTTGTGCCGATCATTGGCAAGGCGCACGTTGCGTATCTGCCGGGTGAACACGTAGTTGGTCTTTCCAAACTAAACCGAGTGGTGCAGTATTATGCCCGACGTCCACAGGTGCAAGAACGGCTTACGCGCCAGATTGCCGAGGAACTGAAGAATGCGTTGCGCACCGAAGACGTAGCCGTGCTGATCGAAGCCGACCACCTGTGCGTGATGAGCCGCGGCGTAAATGACACCAGCAGCGGTACGCTCACCGCCGAATACGGGGGCGCTTTCGCCTCCGACCAAACGCTGCGCAGCGAGTTTCTGCGATTAATTGGGAAGTAACGCTCATCGGAATTTGCCGATTGCTGTTAGCTTGCACTTCCTATCCCACCTAAGCAGCTACCAGCCCAGTAGTTAGCGCTACTGGCCTACACACCATGTCTCGAAAAGTTCTCATCACCGGCGGCACGGGCCTGATTGGCTCCCGCCTTGCCGACATGCTCATCGATGCGGGCTACGAAGTGGCCTTGCTCAGCCGCCAGCCCAGCACCGGCCGCTACCGCAGCTTCCGTTGGGATCTTAACAAAGGCACGCTCGATGAAGCCGCGGTGCGCTACGCCGATTGCATCATCAACCTAGCCGGGTCCAGCGTGTCGGAAGGCAAATGGACCGACGAGCGCAAACGCGATATTATGGCCAGCCGCTTGGGCGGCACAAACTTACTGGCCCAGGAGCTAGCTAAAGCCGATCACCACGTAACCGCTTTCATATCTGCCTCAGCCATAGGCATTTACGGAGACATGGATGACAGGCTGGTAAATGAAGAAACGGCACCAGCGCCCGCCGACGACTTCTTGGCCGACGTGGCGCACCAATGGGAGTTAGCAGCGCAACAAATTGAGCAGTTGGGCATCCGCACCGTCATTACCCGTATTGGCATTGTGCTCAGCACCGAGGGCGGCGCCCTCCCCCAAATTGCCCGGCCTACCAAATTAGGTGCCGGCGCGCCCCTAGGTTCGGGTAAGCAATACATGTCGTGGATTCACCGCGACGACCTCTGCCGTTTGCTGATCCAGATGCTGGAAGAACCTCAGTGGCACGGCGTTTACAACGCCGTCGCGCCTAACCCTATCACTAATAAGGAGTTCACTGAAACATTAGCCGAAGTGCTACACCGGCCATTGGTTCTGCCAAAAGTGCCGGCGTTTGGCCTCAAGCTGATGATGGGCGAAATGAGTGAGATTGTGCTGGCTTCGCAGCGGGTAAGCGCCGAAAAGGTGCTTCGCCAAGGCTTTACATTCGAATACCCTCACTTGAAGCCGGCCCTTGAGGCGCTGTATAAAGAGGAACCCGAATAGCCGTAACTTCCTGGTAACCAAATAATTATCTTTCTAGCTCACAAGCTATCCGGGACTGCTACAGCGCCGCTGTTGATCCGCTCCAGCAGGTTATCCGTCACGATTGAATCGACGACTTCGGCGCGACGCGGACGGGGTACTTCGGTGTAGCAAACGTACTTTTTGGTGATTTTGACGGGCGATTTGGGAAAAGGCCCCATTGTAATGCCGAGCGTTTCGTCGGCGTACAGCTTTTCCATGTAGAGCCCAAACACCGGCAGCGCCATGCGCCCGCCTTCGCCTTGCTGCGAGCGGAAAAAGTGAATCGAGCGGTCTTCCCCTCCTACCCACACCCCGGTTACAAGGTCCTTGGTGACGCCCATGTACCAACCATCGGAGTAGTTGGAAGTGGTACCCGTTTTGCCACCAATCTGGTTGTTATTCTTCCAAAGTTTGTAATCCCAAAGTGCCTGCGACGTACCGCCGGGTTCTTCCATACCGCCGCGCAGCATGTAGGTCATTAGCCAAGCCGTTTCGGGTGAGATGACGCGCTTTTGCTTCGGATCGAACTGCTTGATTACGTTGCCATTACGATCTTCTATGCGCGTTACGAGCAAGGGCTCCGTCCGGAAACCATTGTTGGCAAACGTGCTGTAGGCGTCCACCATTTCGTATACGCTCACGTCGCCGGCCGAGCCCAACCCGATGCTGGGCACGGGCAAAAGCTTGCTGCGGATGCCTACTTTATGCGCGTAGTCAGCCACTTTGTCCCAGCCCACAAGCTCGGTAAGCTGCGCCGTCACGGAGTTGACGGAGCGGGCCATGGCGTGGCGCAACGTCATGTTGATGCCGGTGTATTCGCGCGTTACGTTGTCGGGCTTCCATTCCATGGGCTGGCCATTTTCGACGTATTTAATGGTCACGCGCTCGTCGCGGATGCGATCGCAGGGCGAGTAGCCGTTGTCGAGGGCCGTCAGGTAGACAAAGGGTTTGAAGGTAGAGCCCGCCTGGCGCTTGCCCTGCCGCACATGGTCGTACTGGAAGAAGCGGTGATTAAGCCCTCCTACCCAGGCTTTTATGTAGCCCGTGTACGGGTCCATGGTCATCATGCCCGCGTGCAGGAAACGCTTGTAGTACGCCAGCGAATCGAGGGGCGACAGAACCAAAGTCGTATCGCCGTCGCCCTTCCACGTAAACACCTTCATGGGGTGCTTGGCGTGCAGGGCCGAATCGAGGCGGGCGGGCTGGCCCTTGTAGCGCTCCGCCAGTTCTTTATACTGCTCGGTACGCTTGATTTGAGTTTCGATAAAGTCGGGAATTTCCTTGCCGTCTTCATCAATCCAAGGTTTGGTGCCGCGGTTACGCACCGACGCATCAAACTCTTGCTGTAGCCGTTTCATGCGCTGCTGCACCGATTCTTCGGCGTACTGCTGCATCCGCGAGTCGATGCTGGTGTAGATTTTCAAGCCGTCGCGGTACATGTCGTAGCCGTTGCGCTCACACCAGTCGTTTACGAAAGAACTAATGGCCCCGCGGAAATACGTATCCGGTCCATCGACGTGCTTCTCGACTTGGTAACGAAGCGCGATGGGCATTTTCTGCAAAGAATCTACTGCCTTCGCTTTCAGAACGTTAGCTTGCCCCATCCGTTCGAGTACCACATTCCGGCGTTTCAGGGCCGCTTCCGGATGAAAGCGCGGATTGAAAGCCGTAGGATTGTTGAGCACGCCAATGAGCATGGCAGCTTCTTCGGGCTTGAGGCTATCGGGCGAGGTGCTGAAAAACGTCTTGGCCGCTACCTTAATGCCGAACGCGTTGGAGCCGTACTCAACGGTGTTGAGATACATCCGCAGAATTTCCTCCTTGGTGTAGCGACGCTCTAGTTCCACGGCCGTGAGCCACTCTTTGGTTTTGCTCACGATCACATTTACCAGCGGAATGTGGCCCAGTACGCCGCGGTCGCCGCGGCGGGTTTTGTAGAGGTTTTTGGCCAGCTGCTGCGTGATGGTGCTGCCCCCGCGCTTCTCACCGCGAGCCGTGTAGTAAAATGTTGCTAATAAGGCAGTTGGATCGATACCAGCGTGCTTATAATAGCGCACGTCCTCGGTAGCGATGAGCGCTTTGATCAGCAGCGGCGACATTTTGCTGAGCGCCACCGGCGAGCGGTTCTCGCGGAAATACTTGCCGATCAGGACGCCGTCGGAAGTATACACTTCGGAAGCCTGCTCCACTTTGGGATTTTCCAGCTCGTCGAGGCCCGGCGACTTGCCGAACAGGAACAAAAAGTTGGTGCCTACCAGAATGGGGTACAGCAAAAATATCCCCACACCAATGGCAAAGACGCCCCACATGGCACGCGTCAGAATGTTGGGCCAGCGGCGCCGTGGACGGGGCGCGTCGTTTGGTTGAGGCGTTTTGGGAGCGGACATTCGGAGCGCGTTGGGACCAAACCCGGCCAGCGGTGCTGGCTACGGAGCCGCAAATATACCAGTTAGGCGCGGCCCGGCGGCTATAACCACTTAATACGCTTGTATTCAGCTACAATCTCCTGCTATCAGGGCCTAAAAGGATGCTCAAAATCGCCTGCCAACGTCCACTTGGCTCTGCTGGAACCACGATAGCTCAACCGTATGGCAAAGCCCTTTTACAGCACTTGCAACCACGCTATTACTGCCATAATCAAGCAGACCAGCGCCAGCAACGCCGCACCCATTAGCAGTGGCAATAGGCCGATTTGCAACAGCGCCTTCATCCATCTGGGCCCTGGATGCCCCGACAGCCATCTCCACGCGATGGACATGCCTTGCGGGATGAGGCAGCCGAGTGTAGTTATCAACAGCGCCTCGAGCACGGGCGAGGCGCCGGGCGTATGCGGCCAGATTTCCTGCCTCCACAGCAGGTTCAGGCTTACGAACAACAGCGCGGCCACCGTCCAGAGAAACATGGGCGGAATGACGGGCAAAGGCAGCAGCAACTTGAAAAGGAAACGTCTCATTTTCTGTGAGATAGATCTCAGTGGAGTGCGTATTCGCTTAGTGAAGTAATGGATAACAGACGCGGTGCCTCAACCGAACGGTAATCAAGGCACCGCACCTGAAGGATTATACACGAATATGATCTCCATAAATAATTAATTGATTATCAATAGTTTACAAGCATGATACATAGCCCAATTCTACTGCCAACTGCTTGGCACATATTCCGGCCCTTGGGCGCTCCACAGCAACGCCACCCACACAAAAGCCGCGAGCAATAAGCTCAGCAACACTCCGGCTGTGGGCAAAACGCCACTCAACAGCCGCTGGATTCGTTCGGAGGAAGTGGCGGCGTGTTGCTGCCAACCGAGTAGCGCACCCAACGCGAGCAACACGCCTACCGTGAGCACAATCAGCAATACCGTGGCGCTGACTTTTACTAACATGAGCATAGTTTTAGCGACGTTTGAGTTGTTGATAAGCCTGATAATCAGCGTAATTCCAGCTTTGCCAATCGTGCAGGCGGTGGGCTTCGTAATGGCGAACCCATTCGGCAACGGTGGCGTCGAGCCGAGTCTGGGCCTGCTGGGGCCCTAAGGGGATGAAGCCATTGTAGCCGTCTTCGAAGGTGAGTTTGGGCACTTCGTTGAGCACAGCGCGGCGCTCCACCACTTCGGGCAATACGCGGCCGGGCATGTCGAGCAGGAAGCCGTACACGCCGATGCGCTTGTAAGCCAGCCCCGTATGGAGAATGTAATAGTAGTTTCGCAGCCCCACCGAGATGGCCAGTACCGCATTCTGCACCACCCAAATAGTGGCCCCGATGCGCAACGTGCGCAAGCCCGGCTGGTAGAAATTGAGGTTGCGGCGGAAAAACCACAGCACAATGGCCATGGCTACCAAGATGCTCAGAATGAGCACGTACGTGCCCTCGTGCACAAACTGCGTCAGGTCGAAGCCGGGGGCGGGTTGAAAGCCAAACCAGATCCAGTTGATGTCGATGGCGTTGACCACGAGCAGCAACCCATTGACCAAAGCCAACACGGCCAGCGCCATCAGGTATTCTTTGCGCAGGTCGAGGGCGCGAAACGAACAAGTGCGAAAATCGGGCTGGCGCACGGCGAAGGAAGCCACCCGGTTGCGCTGCCGCCGCACAAACTCTCCGAAGCGCGATTCGTGGTCGGCGAAGAGGTGAACGGGCACTACGACCAGCGCCCCCGCCGTAAGCACCAAGCCCAGTAGGCAGAACAGCAGCTCCGGCACCGAGATGTGCACAAAAATCTCGCTTAGCCAATCCGAGAGCATTTGCAACGCCCTCGCTGACAAGGCGTTGTATTTGGGATTGGCGAGCGAAAACAACACATGGAACAGCCCCAGCACCAACATCGGCAGCACCAGTAGCCGCCCATAAAACCACGTCCGCGCTGCCTTGGAGCCTACATTCTGCGGCGGACGCAGGTACGACAGCACCCCCGGCACCGCATGCCCTAAATTGGCAATGGCCGTGAACAAGGCATACACGACCAGCTTCAAATGCGGCTGGTTGACGTAGCCCAACAGAATAACTAGCGAAGCTACGCACGCTAGTTGGGCCGCACCGGAGGCATACAATACCACCATCACGGCGCTCAGTACCGTGCCGCTCAGCGCAAACCAGAAGTAGCCAGAGCGCCACACCGCGGCGTGCAGCGGCTGCCCCGCTAACACGCCCCCCACCACAAACAACGTGTACAACGCCAAATTGAGGCCCGCCGCATGTTCCCAGAACAACACGTCAAACGCTATCGCCCCGATTGGGAGCAGGAGTTTTTGCAGCTTTGTGAGCGAAATGCGCGGGGTCACGGCGCGCTGTGTAGTTCTTTCAAGCGTAATGGGCAGCCGAATATCAGTGTTCATATCTTATTGATTTAGTGTCATTTATGGAAGATCGCATTGAACCAACATCACTTTCAGATTTTAAAAGAACTTTGTATTTCAAAGCGCAAACACAAAAAATTTTAGCTGTTCCCTTTCAGCAATTTTTCGAGCGCGTTCAGATGCTCCTGAAAAGCCTGTTTGCCTTCTTTGGAGGCGGTATAAGTTGTGTTCGGTTTCTTGCCAACAAACTGCTTGCTAACGTCTACATAACCAACTTTTTCGAGGGCCGAAACGTGGCTGGCCAAGTTGCCGTCGGTGAGGTCGAGGGCTTCTTTGAGCTCGTTGAAGCTTACCGCATCGTTGGCCATAAGCACCGCCATCACGCCGAGTCGGACGCGGTTGTCAAAAGCTTTGTTGAGGGTATGAATTACGTGCTTCACAGCGATTGAGGGGCGCGCTCGTAGCGATTGTACATGAGAAGCCCGTAGCCAATGTGGCCCAAGCCGAAACCGAGCGCAAAGAACAGTAATCCTAAGCCGGGCAGCAAGCTTGCCACCAAGCCCAAGGCTATTTCCGTCAGGCCCAGCAACCGGATTTCGTCGAGTGTGTATTTGCTGCCGTTGAGAAGCGCCAAGCCATAAAACAGCAGCATAGCGGGAACCACCAAGCCCGCCGCGCCGTGCATATACAGTTGAAGGCAAAACAGCCCCCCCGCCACCAGCGGAATGGCTAAGCTAAGTGCCAAACGCCGCCCCAAGGCGCTCCACAAAGGCGCGCCTTCTTGCTTGGCCCGGCGGCGCGTAAAATAAATTGCCACTCCCAAAGCTACTACGATGACCGCAGCGGCCAATCCCAGCAGAAACGGCAACGTCGCGATACGGTCTTGCTGCGAGCCTTCCAACAGGCGCACGTAGCCGCCTTCGCCGTACTGCGTGCGCAAACGCCAATACCCCACTGCGTCACCGGCCAAAGCCACTATCCCCGCTCCTACTCCTGACAGGCCGCTGAGCGAGATGAAACGGGAAGACCGCTCCATGATGGCGCGGATCTCGGTGAGTTGAGCTAAAGGATCGGTGGCTGGCTTCATCTGCTTAAAAGCACTTTGTGCTGCAAAGCTGTAAAAGTTTTGCAGCGCGTACAAGCATTTGCTTCCTCTATTTTCATTAGTGCCCAGAATTTTACTTCTTTAAAGTTCGCAAAACATGGGGTAATCACTTGATTCACTGATACTTCATATTCAACAGATACACTTGTTGAATTTCAGTGCCTGGCTTCCCAGATATCGCTGATTTTGGGTGTCTGGAGCGCACTACGGCCATCCGAATAGCCAGCCGGGCCGTAGTAGATGCGCTCGCTGTTCCGCCCTCTCGAAATCGACTTATGCCTATGCGCTTCCGTGCCCAACTATTCGAATTCGAAGATTTGCCGTGGTTTCCAACTGTCATCCGCGCGGGCATGATGGACTACCTGCGCTTCATGATCAGTAACCTGGACATTTACGAGCCCGTTGTGCCGCTGCTGCACAATGCCCTACAACAGACTGATCAACAACGCATTATCGAGTTAGGCGCCGGCGCGGGGGGCGGCACCGAGGAAGTGGTAAAAGACCTTCGCAGGCTGCCGGGCATGGCGAAGGTGCGCGTGACCCTAACCGACCTGTATCCGCAGCCCGCTGCCTGGCAGGACATTCGTCATCGCACTTGGGGCATCATCGGCTACGAGCCGACGCCCGTTAATGCGCTGGCGGTGCCAGAGTCGCTTACCGGCTTTCGAACCATCTTTTCGGCCTTTCACCATTTTGAGCCCGCAGCAGCCGAAGCCATGCTCTCCGATGCGGTGCGCAAACGGGCCGGTTTTGGGGCGTTTGAAGGTGCCGGCAAGCACTGGCACGAAATCCTGCTGGCCTGGACGGTGCTGCCGGTGCTGCAATTGCTGGCGACGCCATTTATGAAGCCCTTTCGGCTGAGTCGACTGTTCTTTACCTACATCATCCCGCTCATTCCGCTGTGCACAATCTGGGATGGCACCGTATCCATTCTGCGGATGTATTCGCCGGATCAGTTGCTGGCCTTGGCTCGCCGGGCCGATCCGGAGCAGACGTTTCAGTGGCAGACCGGCAAAGTGCGGCATTGGACGGGCTCGCAGGTAACTTATCTGGTGGGCTGGCCGAAATAGCAAGGTCTGCGTAACTCGCTTTGCGCGCGTGCCGTTAGGCCAATTCGTTCCGTACCTTGCCCGCCAATGCCGGGCGCGGGCGCCGCGCCTTCCTGCTTGCTTATGACCCTTTCCGGCTATCGTCGCGCGCTGCCCCTGTTGCGCATTCCTTTTTCGGTGTACCTGATGCCGATCTTCTGGTTTGGCCTGAGTGCTGTGCGCGAGCCGCTGCATGTGGGCCGGGTGGTGGGCGTATTTGTGGTGTTGCACCTGCTGGCGTACCCCGCTTCCAACGGCTATAACTCCTATTACGACCGCGACGAAGGCAGCATCGGCGGTCTGCGCCGACCGCCCAAGGTGTCGCAAGAATTGCTGCACCTGGTGTGGGTGTTCGATGCGCTGGCAATCGTGGGGGCGTGGTGGCTTTCGCCGCTTTTCGCGGCGATGGTGGCGGTGTATTTGCTGGTTTCGAAAGCCTACAGCTACGAAGGCATCCGGTTGAAGAAATACCCGCTCTTGAGCACCGTGGTTGTGGTGATATTTCAGGGCGCTTTCACATTTGTCATGACGCAGATTGGGGCCGGCGTGCGGCTCACCGAAGTGCTGGCCACCGATAATCTGCTCTTGGCTTTGGTGAGCACGCTGTTTCTATGCGGCTCCTACCCACTTACGCAAGTATATCAGCATCAAGAAGATAGAAAACGCGGCGATCGTACTCTGAGCCTGGTATTGGGCATTCGTGGCACGTTTGTATTTGCGGCCGTAGGACTATTGTTTGGGGCGGCGTTGCTGGCAATAGTGTACACTTTCCGAAACGAGCTACGCAACCTGCTGATCTTTCTGGTCGCTACCGGGCCGATCACGCTGCTGTTTGGGCGGTGGGCCATGCAGGCGTGGCACGACCCGGCCGCCGCTGATTTTGACCATACCATGCGCATGAATCAAGTATCGTCGCTGTGCCTAAGCGCCGCTTTTATTGCCATGCTGGTGTGGCAGCACGGATATTTGTAAGCGGGACTGTCACCGTTCGCTTTCCCAACGACAACCAAGGTACTTACGTAGGAAACAGGTCGTACCCAACTTGTTAGCGTATGCGCTTTCTTCGGTTTTTTCCGCTGTTACTTCTGCCAATTGCTTGCTCTAATCCTAAAGCAACCCGGACGCAGGAACCCGCCTTGGCCAGCGACACGGCTGCAGCCGAGCCCCTCGATACGGCGCGCGCCGCCAAAGTCACGGCCCAATCGGACACGCTGAAGGTGGTGCGGCGTCGGCATCCGTTTTCGTCTCCGTCCGTGCCCGATTTGTTTATGTTGGCGTTGCGCGGGCCCAACCTGCTCAGTGGCGAAGCTACCTTCACGATTACCGACGCCGGCGGCCAAGTCATTTTTCGCGAAGTGCTGACCGCCGCCGATTTAGAAGCCGCCTTGGTCTATGAAATGAAAGGCAACACCGCCAGCCAAGCCGAGCGCGAAGCCTTTGTCCGGCGGCGCATGGACGAGTTTTTTGCGGATAAAAATTTCCATCGACCGGCTCTCACTGCCAAGGATACCTACCCCGGCGGCTCGCTCGACCGCACCACTTGGGATGATCTGCAACGTCGTCCCGACGCCATTGGCTTCGACTATTTGGTGGGCAAGGAAGATCGCCGCCGCATTGCTTGGTCGCCGCTTAAGAAGCAGGTCATCAAGCTCCCTAGTTCGGGCGGCTAAAATCTGTATATTTATAAATAATTGACTATCAATCATTTATAAACAAGGCCTAAAACCCGTTTTCCGAGTAAGATTGGCGTAATGCGGCTCGCAAACCGCTGGCAAAAGTATCGTAGGGCTGAAAGCCGCGCGCCAGCACATAGCCTTGTTCGCCCACACGCAAAACGGCAGTCGGGAAACCCTGCACGCCAATCCGGGCGACGGCAGCAAATTCCTGGCGGGTGGCTGCGGCCGCTTCGGGGGCCTCAAAGCGACGGCCAAACTCGGCTACGTCCAAGCCATACGGTTTCAATAGCGTTTCGTACGTAGCACGCTGGTTGAGGTCTTTCCCATCCCGAAACAGCGCCTGTTGAATAGCGTGCGCAAAATCAACGGTGCGGCCCTCGGTATCGAGCTGGCGAAAAACGGTAAGCGCGCGGCAAGGGGGCTCCGAGTTCTGCACATAGATTCCCTCCTCGCCCAGCGCACGATACGGATCGCCAAACGTGGCGCCGGTAACCGCTTCCACATTTTGCAGAGCACCGCCGATGTAGTCCCACATTTCCCGAAGAGGCCCTACTTGCTCCCCCACAACCATGCCGCCATTCAGCACCGACACGTCGAGCCGATCGTGGTATTCGTCGCGAATGCGTTGGATTACGGGTGTCATGCCGTAGCACCAGCCGCAGAGCGGATCGTAGATGTAAAGGATTTCGGGTCGATCGGAAGAGGCAGGTTGCATAGACGCAAAAACCAGAAGCTGGCAGGATGGTTTGAATTTTAACTGTACTGTTTCAAGAACAGCTGAACATTAAAAAGGCCACTTGGATATTCCCAAGTGGCCTTTTTAACGAATTACAAACGATTAGCCGTTCATCGACACCAAGAACTCGCTGTTGCTCTGCGTGCCTTTCATGCGGTCTTTGAGGAATTCCATGGCCTCAGTAGCCGTCATGTCGGACATAAACTTGCGCAACACCCAGATACGATTGAGCTCGTCTTTGCCCATGAGCAAGTCTTCGCGGCGAGTACCGGAAGCCGGTACGTCGATGGCCGGGAACACGCGCTTGTTGGCCAGCTTGCGATCGAGCTGCAATTCCATGTTGCCAGTGCCTTTGAATTCTTCAAAGATCACTTCATCCATCTTAGAACCGGTTTCGATCAGCGCCGTAGCGATAATGGTCAGAGAACCACCGTTTTCTACGTTACGTGCGGCTCCGAAGAAGCGCTTCGGCTTGTGCAGCGCGTTGGCATCCACACCACCCGACAGAATTTTGCCGGAAGCGGGTTGTACCGTGTTGTAAGCCCGCGCCAAGCGCGTAATGGAGTCGAGCAGAATGACCACGTCGTGGCCGCATTCTACCAAACGCTTGGCTTTGTCCAACGCAATGCTGGCGATTTTGACATGGCGGTCGGCCGTTTCGTCGAAAGTCGAGCTTAGCACCTCGGCTTTCACCGAACGCGCCATGTCCGTTACTTCTTCCGGGCGTTCGTCGATCAACAAGATGATCAGGTAAACTTCCGGGTGGTTTTCAGAAATGGCGTTGGCAATTTCCTGCAACAGCACCGTCTTACCCGTTTTAGGCTGGGCCACGATCAGGCCACGCTGGCCCTTGCCAATCGGAGCAAACAAGTCTAAGATGCGGGTACTGAGCAAGTTAGGCTTGGTAGTCAGCTTGAGGCGCTCTTCCGCAAACAGCGGCGTAAGATTGTTGAACGGGATGCGATCGCGGGCTTCTTCCACCGTGCGGCCGTTGATGCCTTCTACGCTGATCAGCGCGAAGTATTTTTCGCCCTCACGCGGTGGCCGAATCGTGCATTTTACGGTGTCACCAGCTTTTAAAGCATACTGCTTTACTTGCTGCGGCGCTACGTAGATGTCGTCGGGCGACGAGAGATAATTATAGAAAGGCGAACGCAGGAAACCGTAGCCACCATCTGGCATTAATTCCAGGGTACCTTCGCTCTGAATGCTGATTTCGAAATCGTTGCGCGGGCGTTGGGCCTGCTGATCGTTCTGACGAGGCTCAGCGCCTTGCCGTGGCTCCCGGGGTTCGCCTTGGCGCTGCTGACGCTGCTGTTCGCGGGCTGCAAAGCGGTCGTCGCGGCGCTGGTCGCGGTCACGAGGCTGATCGCGCAACGGACGCGCCTCCCGTGGTTGATCGTTGCGGTACTCACGGCCTTCGCGTACGCCCTCGGCGCGCTGTTCACGGTTTTCGCGGAATTCCCGCGGCTGGTCGCCCCGGTTTTCGCGGGGTTCGCGGCTTTCACGCGGTTCACGCACAAAAGCGGTAGGCGCAGTTTCGGGGCGAGCTTCGCGGGGCGCTGGCATTGCAACAACGGCTTCTGCGGGAGCCGCCAGAACTGGCGCTTCTACCACGGCAGCAGCGACGGCTGGAGTACTTGCAGCGCCATTTTCATGGCCGTTGACAGCAATTGGCTGTCCATCAGGGGCATTGCGCGGGCGTTCCCCATTGCGGCTGCGGCGTTCAGGGCGCTGATATAATCTTACCGGACGATCGGTAGCAGCGCCGTTTTCGGTAGGTGCCGAGGCAACGGCTTCGGCCGGCGCTTCAGCGATGACGGGGGCAGGTTCTGGCGTTGGAGCGGGCGTCGCTTCCGCAACGGCGGCTTCTGGCGCGGACGCAGCCTGGGAGGCAGGAGCGGCAGCGCGGCGGTTTTCGCGCGGTGCGGCACTCTGGCGGCCATTGGCTCGGGGTGCAGGGGCCGCCCGCACAACGGCTGGAGCTGCTACGGCTTCGTCCGTTGCAGGCTCGTCTTCGCCTTTGGCAGCGCCGGGCTTAAGTGTTTTCTTCGGCAGTTTATCGGCCGGGGTAATTGCTTGCTGATCAAGGATCTTATAAATCAGATCTTGCTTGCTTAGTTTCTTGAAGTTACCGACGTTAAGTACTTCTGCAATTTCCTTTAACTCAGAAAGCAGACGGTCCTTCAATTCATCAATAGTGTACATATAGGGAGTGGGAAGAGAAATCGGGGTAAGGGGCCGGAGGCGGCGTAACAAAAGCCAAGCCGAGCAATGGAGGCTGCCGCTAAACGGCGCTGAGCACAGATTCTAACTAAAACGGAATGGTACGACAGGGGGATGGCGCTGGAAATAATAACGGGCCAAACGCGAGCAAAAACCAACTGCGGGCCCGGCATCAGACGCCGGCTTGCTAACGCAATGTTAAGCTAATACGCCCGAATAGCCAAATGGGATTCATCTTTTTTCTGCAACCAAAATTTCAACATTTCGGTGTCACAGAGCCCTTTTGGCTTCGGTGAGGCCACGCGCATCGAAAGATCGGCAGCTTACGCTACTTCTCTCTACTTTTGCCCTAGTTCAAATCCGCGTTTTTTAGTTGTATGCTGCAAGTTTCTGTTCTGAAAGAGCACCGCGAAATGGTGCTGGCCGGGCTGGCCAAAAAGCATTATGCCAACGCCGAAGCCGATGTGCAGTCGATTTTGGATCTCGACCAGCGGCGGCGGCAACTCCAAACCGAGCACGACCAAGCCCAGGCCGAAGCCAACGAACTGGCCCGCCAGATCGGGGGCCTGATGAAAAGCGGCGACAAATCGGGGGCAGAAGCGCTGAAAGCCCGTACTGCCGTACTAAAGCAAGAAATCAAGGCGCACGCCGATGAGCTGGCGCAGGTAGAATCCGCGTTGCAGCAAACCTTGGTAAAGCTACCCAATCTGCCGCACAGCAGTGTGCCTGAGGGCCGCACGCCCCAAGAGAACGAAGTTGTTTCGGAAAAAGGTCAAAAACCCGAACTTCCTGCTAACGCCTTGCCTCACTGGGAGTTAATCAAGAAGTACGACATCATTGATTTTGACCTCGGCAACAAGATTACGGGCGCGGGCTTTCCGGTGTATAAAGGGCAAGGCGCGCGGTTGCAGCGGGCCATGATCAACTTCTTCCTCGACGAAGCGCGCAACGCTGGCTACACCGAAATGCAGCCGCCTATTCTGGTTAACGAAGCTTCGGGCTACGGCACGGGCCAGTTGCCGGACAAAGACGGCCAGATGTACCACGACGCGCAAGACAATCTCTACCTGATTCCGACCGCGGAAGTACCCATCACAAACCTGTACCGCGACGAAATTATTCCGGCCGAAAAGCTGCCCATTCGCAATGCTGGCTACACGCCCTGCTTCCGCCGCGAAGCCGGCTCATGGGGTGCCGACGTGCGCGGCCTCAACCGCCTACACCAGTTTGATAAGGTTGAAATCGTGCAGATAACGCATCCTGAGCAGAGCTACGCCGCCTTAGACAGCATGGTAGCGCACATCGAAGGGTTGCTGCAAAAGCTAGAGCTGCCTTATCGGGTGCTACGCCTGTGCGGAGGCGACATGAGCTTTACCTCAGCTCTCACTTACGACCTAGAAGTGTGGAGCGCCGCGCAAGGTCGTTGGCTGGAAGTAAGTTCGGCCAGCAACTTCGAGACCTTCCAAGCCAACCGCCTCAAGCTGCGGTATCGCACCGAAGGCGGCAAAACGCAACTTCTGCACACACTCAATGGCTCGGCCCTGGCCCTGCCCCGCATCGTGGCGGCCCTGCTGGAAAACAACCAGTCAGAAGACGGCATCCGACTACCCGAAGTCCTGCACAGCTACTGCGGCTTCAGCAAGATTGGGTAGAGAGTAAGATTGATCAAGTAACGCTATTCTTGCCGCTACCGCTTGTTACAAAGCCCTGTTTCGGCTGCTCAACGGCACCTTGAAACAGGGCTTTGTGTATTCAGAAAGGTCGTTGCACGACGCTCTGTACAGAGCAAGGAGCAGGGCAAATTTGGAGTGCAGGCGACTACGGTCAATATTCCATAATCTCACTATCCACGTAGCACCAGGCCCAGCGCTCGCCGGGTTCGGCTGAGGTGATAACGGGGTGCTGTGTGGCGTGGAAATGCTTGGTAGCGTGTTTGTTTTTGGAGTTGTCGCAGCACCCGACGTGGCCGCAGGTTTGGCACACGCGTAGGTGTACCCAATTATCGCCTAGTGCTACGCACTCAGGGCAGATGTGCTCAGTGGCAACATACAAATGATCTAGGCTGGCGAGATGCGTACAGACCGGTTCCATATATATTATATATTTGATTATCAATCATTTAATAAATAAAGAAGATTTCGCTGTCGGCAACAAGTTAAGCCGCAAATTCGGCGCCTTCGGGTACTAGGCGCGACACAATGCGAATGCCCGCCGCCAAGGTTTTCTGCACAGGACATTTTTGCGAAACCGCCTCCAGCCGCTGTCGCTGCTCCGGCGTAAGGGGGCCAATCAGCCGCAGTTCCTTTTGCACTTCCTCCAGCATGGCACTCGCCATCTCACACTGCACGCAGTCGTCGCGGTGCACTCGTTGGTGACGCAGGCGCACTTCAATCAATTCCAGCGGCCACTTCTTCTGGTCGGCGTACAGGCGCAATGTGATGGCCGTGCACGCGCCCAACGCACTAAGAAGCAAGTCGTAAGGCGTAGGGCCGGTGTCCTGCCCTCCTACTTCGATGGGCTCATCTACCCGGAAAGTGTGGCGACCAGCCTGTACGTCGGCCAGTAAAGCGCCTTGCGCAACCCGAACCACTACATCTTTATTCGCAGCCATAACCGTAAGCTTTGGATGGTGTAACTAGCTCAACACTAATATTCTGCAAAAGTTACTGCGCAGTATGGCCTGCTGCCGAGTAGCACAGGGCTTAAGCATCAGTGCATTTAAGCTGATGCTTGCGGGCTAAATATTAGCCTTTTTTCAACAAAAAGGCTGTTCCTCCTGCAGGAGAAACAGCCTTTTCGATAAGGAGCAGTCAGGCGTTGCTACTTATGATTTAGGTGTGTAAGGGAATTTCTTGGACGCATTGCGCATCAGTGCGCCTACCATGCCTTCGGTAGAGCTACCCACCGAGCCGGAAGCCACATAGTCGTACTTCCACAGCAACTTGCCGGCGTCGGCCTCGTGGATGTCCACGGTGATGTTGGCTTGGTTAGTGGCACCCCAGGCCCCTACCAACAGACCTACGGCAACAGCGGCGCCATCGCTCATCGGTTTGCTGGTGCGCACACTGGTAGTCAGGACAGCATCTACCCCGAGGAGCTTGGCTAGTTCCTGGGGCGAATGCGTGCGCAACTCGCCATACGGAATGTTGCTTTCGCGCAGCAAGGAGTTCGTTCGCATTACATCCTGAAACTGCACAGTGTAGCCTCGTTGCTGACTGCGACGCAGCAGCCAAGCGTAAATTTTCTCTTGAAAGTCAATGCCGCTTTTTGCTTCTAGGTCGCGCTGCTGCTCGGCTGTTGTATTACGAGCCTGATTGGGGCGCAATTGCATGGTTACGGTAGCGGGCAAAATGGCTACCGTTTTATGCTTAGGCGCATAAGACCGAAAATCGTTAGCTAAATAAATATTGGGGCCACAAGCCGTAAGAAGAGTGCACACCAGCGCTACGGCCAGCATTCGAAGGGTAGAAAACTGCATAGAGTAAGAAAAGGAAGTGAGGAATAAAGGCTCTGCCTGACCGCAGCAGCAATAATAAGCCGGCAATAACACAAGTCTTATGCCAATATTCCAAAAATCATATTCTCACTCTCCTGCCGCAAATGCCCCCTTGAGTTTATCGCCCGTCGTGCGGAGGGGGCAGTTCCAAATCAAAGGAAATGTCGCGCATGCACTTGAAATGCCCCTGCGGACACTTCGCGTAGCCGATTTTAGAGCACGGCCGGCACGATAACCCCCTTACTTCCAAGATTTTAAACTCCGTACGATACGGGTACATCCCAAACTCCGGCACCGTGTTGCCCCACACGCTAAAGATTTCCTTCTGAAACGCGGCCGCAATGTGCATCAGTCCGGTATCGTGGCTCACAACAAACTGCGCCTGCCGCACCAACGAAGCCGATTGGTTAAGTGAAAAATGCCCGCAAGCATTATAGATTATGGTCTTGGGAACTTGTATACCCGACGTTTTGGGGAAATAATACGGGCTGACCGGAACGGTACGCGGGGCCTCCGCCACGGCTGGGGTATGGTCGAAATGCAGCTCGATGACGTGGCCGGTGCTTTCATCTTCGGGACCGCCAAGCAGCACAATGGGCCGCCGCAGCAACGCGCACAGCTCGATGATGCGCTCAACGGGCAGGCGCTTGGTCGCGTGCTGGGCCCCGATGGCAAAAGCTACGTACCCGCGCTGAAAACCAGAAGGCAATGTGTTTATGTCTACTTCTTCCGCCTCCGGAATAAAATAATCGAGCCCCTGCCCATCGTTGCGCACGCCCAACGATTTGGCCGCCGCCAAGTAACGATCTACAATATGGAGCCGCGGCAACTGGTCGATTTTGAAGTTGACGAGCAGCCATTTCTGAAAATTCAGCTTGTCGAAGCTGCGGCTGGGCACGCCAAGCTGCACCTTCAGAAGCAGCGTCCGCAGGTTGCGATGCAGGTCGATTATGAAGTCAAAACGCTCTTCGCGCAGTTCGGCCACCAACTCGTTCAGCGAACCCGTCAAGTAGTGCGCTTTGTCGATGTAGGGGTTCGGTTCGACGATGCTGCGGTAAGCAGGCTTGGTGCAGAAATGCACCTGTGCCCCAGGCACTTGCTGCTTCAACGCCCGCACGACGGGCGTAGTCAGCACGATGTCGCCGATGGAAGAAAAGCGCAGGACGAGAATTTTCATAAGCGCCTTCGCTAGCCGAACAAGGTTGCTTTAAATTCTTCCGGCGGCTTGATTTTCGCCTTGCGCTCGGCAAAGTAGGCTGCTACTTCCTCCCCAGATAAGGCATTGAAAGTCATTTCTTTAGTAAGCATGCCCTTACGCCCCATCAGCACGCCGTAGCGCATGTCGGCGTAGCCATCGGTGTGGTGCGCATCAGGATTGATGCTCAAGCGCACGCCCTGCTCCAGCGCGTAATGCACCCATCGCCAATCGAGGTCGAGGCGCCAGGGATTGGCGTTGATTTCGATCATGACGTCGCGTTTTGCGCAGGCATCTATAACCGCTTTGTAATCGATAGGATACCCCTCACGACGCAGTAACAGCCGCCCGGTGGGGTGGCCTAGCATGGTTGTGTACGGATTGTCGATGGCGCGCAGCAGGCGCTCGGTCGCGCGGTGCTGATCCATTTTGAGATTGCTGTGGATGGAGGCCACAATAAAGTCGAAGGAGGCCAGCACATCGGGCGAATAGTCGAGTGAGCCGTCGCCCAGAATATCGCTTTCAATGCCTTTGAAAATGCGAAAAGGCGCTAATTCCTGGTTTAGCTGGTCGATTTCACGGTGCTGCTGACGCACACGCTCGACGCTGAGGCCGTTGGCGTAATGCGCTGCCTGCGAGTGATCGCAGATACCGAGGTACTCGAAGCCGTGGTCGCGCAGCCATTCGGCCATCTGCCGCAGCGAGTGCGACCCGTCGGAGTAAGTGCTGTGGTTATGCAGCGAACCTTTCAGATCGCTTTCTTCCAGTAACTGCGGCAGTTTTTGGTCTTTGGCCAAGGCCAACTCACCGAGTCCTTCCCGCAGTTCAGGTTCCACATACTGTAAGCCAACTTTCTGATAGATAGCCGATTCCTGATAAAACCGCTCGCGCTTCACGAGTTGGCGCAACGTGGCGGGCTGGCCGGGGCCCGCCTCAGCCAAAGGTTCGCACAGGTGGGCTTCGGTGCCCGTGAGCAAGAAAAGCTGATTGGTAAAATCCTCCTTGGAAACGAGGCGCACATCGATTTTCACGCCGGATTCGGTGGCGGTGCCGCGCCACGCAAAAGGTCCGGAGCGCGCTGCATCATGCGTCAGGCCATCGAGGGCATTCAGCATGGCGTGCGCTTGCCAAGGCTGCGCGGTAGCGGCCACAACAGCCACTGTCTCAATTACTTCCAAGCGGCGACGGATCTCTCCTGCTACAGCTACTTTGTCGGTGTGGAGGGTTTCGCGAAGGCGAGCCACTAAGTCTTCGCCCAAGGCTTCGGCTTGCGGGAAGAGTAGCTTGCCCCGGCTTTGCTGCGTAAACTCAAGTGCTTGCAGGATAGCATCTTGCGTTTTCTTGCCAAAGCCCTTTAGCTTGCTCACGCGGTCTTGCTCGGCGGCTTCACGCAGGGCTTCTGGGCTTTCGATGCCCAGCTCGCGCCACAACGCCCGGATCTTTTTGGGGCCGATGCCCTTGATATTGAGCATTTCTACCACGCCGGCGGGCGTGATGCTAAGCAGGCGCGTAAGCTCGTCGAAGGTCCCGGTATCGAGCAGCTCAGCGACACGGGCGGCCGCCGTTTTGCTCAGGCCGGTGCGGTCGGGCAAGCCGGTGCGGTCGAGGTCGGCCACCGGGAATTCGAGGCGTTCGAGGGCAGCGGCGGTGCCTTCGTACGCCCGGATTTTAAACTGATTTTCGTCGTGCAGTTCCAGCAACGAAGCAGCTAGCCGGAAGGCACGAATGAGGGCGCGGTTATCCAAGAGAGTAGACAAATAAAAGCCGGAAGGTGGGTCGGAGCGGGCAGGTAAAGGTACGGGGCAATGTCGTACATTCGCTTTACGGCGCGTTACGCGCCTTGTTCGTGCTTCCTTCCATCTTTGTTCGTGCCGCCGTATGCGCCTGTTCACCCTCTTGGTTTGCCTAAGCGTTGTGCTGCTGGCCGGGACCTGCAAACCCGATACACACAAAATGGCCGAGTTTAAGGAATTGGAAGGCACTTGGCTGCACGCCCACGAAGAAGACCAAGGCGATGTGCGCGTGTACCGGCCCAATACCTACAGTTTCCCGCCTTCGCGGGGCCGTACGGGCTTCAGCTTCACGCACAACGGCTTGTTTACCCAATACGACATCGCTCCTACCGACGGCTTAGAAGGCCGCAAAGGCACTTGGACGGCCGAAGGCGACCGCATTATCCGGATTTCCCTCGACGACAAGCGCGACCCGGATTATAAGCTTGAGATTCTGTCTCTAGAAAATAACGTCCTGAAAGTGAGGCGTATCGAATAACGCCCAGCCTCATTCCTGCCGGGCCAAGCAAATCGCCGGTCAAAAGCAGGGGCGATTTGTTGTTTCCGATCTCCAGGCATTCCTGTGTAGGTTTGCGGCCATGAACTACTGGCTCGTCAAATCCGAACCCGAAAAATACTCCTGGACCGATTTTCTGCGTGATGGTTACACCGATTGGACAGGCGTCCGTAACTATCAGGCTCGCAATTACTTACAACAAATGCAACCCGGCGACCTGGTGCTGTTCTACCACAGCGTATCCGACAAAACGGTAGTTGGCGTCGCTGCAGTCAGCAAGGCGGCCGCACCTGATGCTACCGCTGAGCCCGGCAGCGGCTGGGTAGCCGTAGAATTGCAGCCGCAAGAGGCTCTCGCGCACCCCGTAACCCTAACGCGAATCAAGCAAGATGCCCGCCTGCACCAGATCGGCCTGTTGCGGCAATCGCGGCTGTCGGTGATGCCGTTGCGCCCCGAAGACTTCGATACGGTTCTGGAACTGGGCAGCTGATTCTGCAACTCCGGTTTTAGTCATTTCAGAACCTGTTTTGCGTAAGCAAGGCAGGTTTTTCATGTTCTAGGCAAGTGGTACTTGGATTTCGCTGGTTTTTTGGTCAGGAATGCTGAAAAAGCATTTGGTGGGCTGAAAACCCTGTGCAATTGCCTAGGGTTTATCGTATCTTACTGTACGTCACTGGGAACCGTTTTCTCGCACTGCTATGAAACAAATTCTATTCCTTGTCCTGCTCCTGACGCTCAGCACAGGGTCGGTGAGATGGAGCGTCGCCCAGAACCACCCGGCCCCTACTCAGCCCGCCCGCGCCGAGCTGGCTTTGCAAACCTACAACAGCGATGTGCAGGTGCACCCCCTGCTGGAAGACAGCAGCGTGGTCTTGCTCGTCGACCGCGACCCGTACAGCTCTAGCCGCAATCATTATTTTTTCCAAAAGTTTGATTCTCAGCTGCGGCAGCGTTGGGAAACGCCTTTGGAAGTACCCCAGGAGTTTCGGCTCGTGCGCACCACCTTCGAGGGCACCAGCGTGTACGCGCTGTTTCAGTCGGAGTACTCGGCGCGGCGGCTTCTGGTCGCGACGCTCAACGGCCGGACGGGCATGGTGCACACCACCACCTTCGACATGAAAAACTCGCGCGGCATGACCGATACCCGCGACCTCTACGACGTAAAGGCCCTCGACGGCAACCTGTTTGTGACTGTTTTGTTGGAACGCCACATGACCGTGCTCCTGCTCGATTTGCAGCACAACGAGTACCGGTTTTTGCCGTCGGTCTACGAAGAAATTCCGACCAATTTCACCTTCCTGGCCGATTCTACCAGCAAGCGCGCCAAGTTCGTGATGAGCCAATCGAATGGACTCAAATCGCGCCTGCTGGTCAAGCAGCTTTCCGATAAAGGCACCTTGCTGCACTCGGAATATGTGCAGGCCGAAAGCGAACGCGGCTTGCTCACCGCGCAAATCAGCCCCGGCGAAGACGACCAGCGCCTGCTGACGGGCACCTACACCCTGCGCGACTCGCGGTATTCGCAGGGCCTGTTTGCCGCTGATTTGGCGGCCGGAACTTCGCCCACTGGTGGGCGTCCCTCGCTGCGCTTCTACGATTTCCTCAACCTGAAGCACTTTTTCGATTACATGAAGCCCGCCCGCGAAGCCCGCTTGCGACAGCGCGGCGAGCGCCTGCGGGCCACCGAGCGTCAGTTGCGCCTGCACTTCCGCCTCATGATTCATGACTTGGTGCCGTTTCAGAATGGCTACGTAATGGTGGCCGAGGTGTATTACCCACGCTACCGCTACGATGGCTACGGCTATAGCAATAGCTACAGCTACGGGTACACCTATCCTTACTCAAGCATGGGCTCGTCGTTGCGCCGCTTCGATGGCTACTACTCCAGCCATGCCATCGTGTGCGGCTTCGACAAGAAAGGCAACTTACTGTGGGACAACACTTTCGTGCTGAAAGACAACTCTCACGGCGACTTGGAAGAAACCGTGCGCCTGCGCCCCATGCCCGACGGCAAGCGGCTGGTGCTGGCTTATATGGAAGACAACAAGATCCATTACAAAATCGTCGATCACACGGCTTCTTCGCCCAACGACTTGGAGGTTCCGGTTCAGACTTCCTCGACGGGCACGAAAGAGAAAGCCAACAATGCCAGCCAGGAAGGGCTGTTGCCGTGGTACGGAAGCCGGTTTCTGGCCTTTGGTTACCAGCACGTGCACGCCGACCGCGGCAGCGACCGCGACGTGTTTTTCCTCAATTCTGTTGCCTTCGACTAGCACTGCGGCAGCCAACTAGGCGGGAGTTGCTGCGTATGGGTGAGCGAATCATAATTTTTTCGCTCATTTTACCGCCATGAAACTTCGCCTGATCACCATCTGCACTGTGCTGGCGCTTCTCGCGCTGGGCAGCTGCCGCACTGCCGGCCCCGGTACACCTGCCCGCACGGTTGCTGCCTTTTTCAGTAAATACGAGGGCCGCCCCGGCTTCAAAACCACCGACTGGTCGGCGGGACTGACCACGCGCCTGCTGCTCAGCAAGCTGGGCAAGTTTGGGGGCGACAACGACCTTAGCCAAGCCCTGACGTCCATTCGCAGCTTTCGCATCATCACGTTTACGCCTACTTCGGCCAGCTCGCAGAAGTTGGTTGCCGAAGGCCTGACCAAGGAGGTTGATGGCTTGCTGCAAAATGAGCGCTATACGGCCCTAGCCGAATCGGGTGGCTCGACTACCATGCGCTACGCCACGCGCCAGTCGGGCGATAAGGTGCAGGAGATTGCGGCATCCGGCCACGTCGATGGCGCTCCGGATTCGTTCGTGCTGGCTTCTATTTCCGGCAACTTCACCCGCGAGCAGGTAACTGCGTTAACTAAGTTTTTGCCGGGCGTCATCAGCGAGACTACTAAGTAGCGCGTACGCTTAACCACCATAAAAGTAAAAAGGCCCTGTCGTTTGCATGACAGGGCCTTTTTCATAAATATCTGACTATCAAGTCTTTATCTATTGCCACTCTTAGCGGTCGGTTCCAGAAAACCTGTAAGCTGTTCTTCGCCTAAGCGGCGAATTAGCTGCGCTGCAAAGCCGACAGTGCGGCTGTGGTTTGTTCGTCAAGCACGCGGGTCACCAACGTAGCCTCTTCTTGGATAGACTGCTGGTAATCGAGGGCTGCCGCAGTGGTGGGCGAAGTTTCCCACTGAATTAGCTTCCCCAGTGTATCCAGCCGCGTAAGCGACTGATCCAGATGGTGATACAGTTGCAACCAGGTTACAACCGCTTGTGTAGGTTGTTGCTTAAGAGCCAGCCGCAGGTCCATCATTTTCATGACCACGGCCGCCAACTTTTGCAAGCGCTCTTGTTCCATCGGAGAAAGAGTCCGGGGCTGCCGGTCGATGATGCACAGGGCACCAATCGAATGGCCTTCGGTAGTACGCAATGGGTACCCCGCGTAAAAGCGCAGGTCCAATGCTTCGGCTACGCCAGGATTGGTGAGGTGGCAGGGCTGCGCACGCAAGTCTTCGTAGATCGTCGTTTCCTCCTGCAAAATGGCCACGGAACAGATGCTTTCGTTACGGGCGACCCGCTCGGCGCTAGCCAAGCCAAAGTTGGCCTTGAACCATACGCTGTCCTCTTCAATCAAAGAAACCAAGGCAATGGGTACCCCGAACAACTTAGCTGTGAGCCGAACAACCTCGTCGAACACCGCGTCGGGGGCAGTTCCCAGCACTTGATAGGGCGCTAACGCGTGCAGGCGCTGGATATCGTTGGCAGGAATCAAAGAATCGGGTAATGACATAGATCAAAAGTATGGCCTGCTGCTGATACTCTTGGTTCGAGGCTCGGCGGGTTGGGCTCGGCACATACACTTTTCGCAGCCCATACTCTTCACTGCTGTCTTTTGTAGGCACAAAAAAAGGGCGAACCATTGCGGTTCGCCCTTTTTTAGTTTGCCTCAGTGCCGATTAGGGCTGGGGCTGGCTTGGGATGTAGAATTCGAATTTGAATTCTGCACGGCGGTTTTTCGCCATACCTGCCTTGGTCGTGTTCGGAGCAGCTGGCTGCGATTCGCCGAAGCCTTCCGTCGTGATCCGAGCCGGATCAATCTGGCGACCTACGAAGAACTTCTTGCCAGACTCAGCACGACGCTCCGACAGGCCTTGGTTGTACTCGTCGGTACCGCGGCTGTCAGCATGACCCGAGATGCGGATGCTTAGCTCTGGGTGATCTTTCAGCGCCTGAACCATCTTGTTCAGCGTTGGGTACGAGCTCTTCCGAATCACGGTGCTGTTGGTTTCGAACGTGATTGGCTTCTCGAGGCTGCGGATGGCCGGATCGATGATGGGGCAACCCGTCGAGTCAACTGGAACACCAGTTGGGGTGCCGGGGCACTTGTCTACGTTGTCGAGGACACCGTCACCGTCTTTATCGAGTACGATTGGGCAACCCGTGGCGTCAACCTGAGTACCGGCCGGCGTGTTCGGGCAGGTATCGTTCTTGTCAGCTACACCGTCACCGTCGGCGTCGGGGCAACCTTTGAGGGCAGCCGTTCCAGCTTGGTCTGGGCATTCGTCTTCCGAATCGCGCACGCCGTCGTTGTCACGGTCTGGGCAGCCTTCGAGAGCGGCCGTACCAGCTTCAGTTGGGCACTTGTCTTGGTAATCCGGAACACCGTCTTTGTCGCCGTCAAGTGGGCAGCCGGCTTCGTCAACCGCTACGCCAGCAGGGGTATCGGGGCATTTGTCTTTCCGGTCCGGAACGCCGTCCATGTCGGTATCCTTGGCTTTGCCGAGGTTGATGGTGATACCGGCCGAGTGTTGCAGATAGCGGTCTTTGTGGCCGCCGCTAACGCCGTCAATCATATCAGTACCAAACTGCTGGTGAATGCCAGTCTGGACAAACACCGCAAAGCCTGGCGAAAACTGGAAGGCGACACCTGCTGCACCGTGCAGATCGAACGCCTTATAGTTTACGTTGTCAACCAACCGGCGCTCCGGCTGGTAATGGTCGGAGCTAGCAATCAAAACACCTGGTGCAATCAGCAGGTAAGGAGCAATCACCGCGTCTTCCTTCAGAGCCCAGCCGTTGTTCAGCTTCAGCTTGATCGGAATGTTGATGGTAGTTGCATCGGCTTCGAATCCGACGCCGTCGTGGGCCGTACCGTTTTTGCCGGTATATTTCAGAATGCCATAGTTACCCGCCAAGCCAATATCGATGCCCGGCGTGATGTACCGGCTAATGGTGACGCCGCCACCGTAACCGATCCGGTTGTACTTGTAGGCGCCAGTACCGAGGTCTCCGATGTACTGCAGGCCGCTGCCGTAAAGGCTAATGCCGGTCTTCTTGTCAGCGCTCTGCGCCTGAGCTTCTGGCACGGCCGACAGGAGCGCCAGCCCGAAGGCCGCTGCTGTTGTTAAGAGGTGTTTCATAGTTAGAACGTTTTGGGAATCTTTGGTACGCATTACTTCGGCTAACAACTCCGGCAGTAAAGCACGACTAAGGGCCTATACTTCCTGTAGTGCAATAAAGTTGTAGCTATGTCAATCTTCTATCCAGATTACACCAACCTACGGCGGAAGCGCGGACTTGGTTTCTGCCGAGTTTCGCCCTGTTTATATGCCTTATTCTGCGGTAGCAAACCTATATCTAATTACCCAGATATTTATAAATATGGGCTGATGTATCCTTGTAAAATACAAAGTCCTGGGGCAGCAAAGCTCGCTTTGCTGCCCCAGGACTTTTCAGTTGCCTCAGCGAATCAGGCAGTTACGCTCGAGCTTCACGCATCAGCCGCTCGATGTCGTCGGCTTCCAGCGGGATATTCTTCATCAAGTCTTCGGGCTGGCTGCGCGTGATCAGGATATCGTTTTCAAGCCGAATACCCAGTCCTTCTTCCCGAATATAAATACCTGGCTCACAAGTATATACCATACCAGGCTCAAATACCCGGTACTTGGCGCCGACGTCGTGCACATCAAGGCCCAGATAATGCGAAGTGCCGTGCATAAAATATTTTTTGTAGAGCGGCGCGCTCGGATCCTGATTTTTCACGTCCGATTCGGTGAGCAAATCCAGCTTGATCAGCTCCTGCTCCATGGTGCGCCCCACGGCGGCGTGGTAGTCTTCGATGTTGTTGCCGGCCAGCAGGTTGGAAGTAGCAAATTTCATGACCCGCAGCACGGCCTCGTACACGTCGCGCTGGCGCTTGGTAAACGTGCCGTTAACGGGGATGGAGCGCGACAGATCGGCGGCGTAATTGGCGTATTCGGCGCCGAAGTCCATTAGCAGCACGTCGCCGTCTTTGCATTCGCGGTCGTTGGAAACGTAGTGCAGAATGCAGGCGTTGGCGCCCGAGGCAATGATGCTGCCGTACGCCGGCCCGCGCGAGCGGTTGCGCACAAACTCATGTACGATCTCTGCCTCGATCTCGTATTCCCACACCCCGGGCTGCACAAAGCCCAGCACACGCCGGAAGGCCTTTTCGGTGATGTTCATGGCCTCGCGCATCAACCGGATCTCTTCTTCCGACTTGATGGCCCGCAGATGGTGCAGAATGGGCGCCGCGCGGCGGTAGTCGTGCAGCGGGTACTGGGCCTTTATCTCCTTGATAAAGCGCGCATCGCGGGTTTCGACCTCGACCACCGACCGGATGTGCTCGTTGGAGTTGAGGTACACGTGTTCGGCTTCGTTCATGAGGGCAGTCAGCACCTGCTTGAAACTATCGAGCCACATAATCGTCTTAATACCAGACAGTTGGCACGCCTCGTCTTTGGTGAGCTTGTAGCCTTCCCAAACCAGAATCAGGTCGCTGGTTTCGCGCAGAAAGAGTATTTCGCGGTGCTGGAGCAGCTTGGCATCGGGGAAAAGCAACAAGATGCTTTCCTCCTGATCGACCCCAGAAAGGTAGAAAAGGTCGTTATTCTGCCGGAAGGCCATCGTCCCATCGGCGTTGGTGGGCATGATGTCGTTGGAATGGAAAATTGCCAACGACGCCGGCAACAGCTGCTGGGTGAAGTTGCGCCGGTTGTGAGTAAACAAAGTTGGGGCGATGGAGCCGTAACGCATGGGCGATAATGGTTGGGTTGACGGACGCAAGTTAAAAACTCGCTTGGCATCCGCTACTTTAACAATCGAGCCGGCGACGGCGGGACCGCATCGGCACCCGAAAAAAGCTGCCCCGCCTGACGGCAGGTTCTGTATTTTTGCCGCCCTTCCGTTTAGCTTCGCTTGCTATGCCAGCCACCGACCGCGCCGTCCTGCTCATTCAGACCGCCTTTATCGGTGACGTCATTCTGGCCACGGCCCTGCTGGAGCGCCTGCACGCCACCGAACCGCATACGCCCGTCGATATACTGGTGCGCAAAGGCAATGAAGGTTTGGTGAAAAGCCACCCGTATGTGCGCAACGTGCTGGTGTGGGACAAGAAGAAGGCTAAGTACTTGGGCCTTTTGCGGTTGCTCCTGCAAATACGAAAAATGCGCTACGAGCGCGTTATTACGTTGCAGCGCTTTGCCTCCACGGGTTTCCTGACGGCTTTTTCGGGAGCAAAGGAACGCATCGGGTTCGACAAAAACCCGCTGTCGTTTCTGTTTACGATGGCCATTCCGCACGTTTTTGATGCGGGCGTGCACGAGGTAACGCGCAACCTGAACCTGCTCGACCCCGCCGACGAGGTTCCGCTGACGCCGCCGCGCCTCTACCCTACCCCCGCCGACGAGGCCGCGGCCGCGCCGTACGCGGCGGTAGGCGGCTATATCTGCATCGCGCCCACGTCGGTGTGGTTTACCAAGCAGTTTCCGGAGGAGAAATGGGTGCAACTGCTGCACATCTTGCCGTCCCAATACACGGTGTATCTGATCGGGGGCCCACCCGATGTGGAGGCCTGCGAGCGACTGCGGCTCACCAGCGGCCGCGCCAACGTCGTGAATCTGGCCGGCAAACTGTCGTTGCTGGCTTCGGCGGCCCTGATGCGCAGCGCGGTGCTTAATTACGTCAACGATTCGGCGCCCATGCACTTGTGTTCGGCGGTGGGGGCACCTACGTGCGCCGTATATTGTTCTACAGTACCGTACTTCGGTTTTGGCCCGCTCAGCCCGTTCTCTCGCATTGTGGAACTCAAGGAACCGTTGGCCTGCAAGCCCTGTGGCCTGCACGGCTACCGCCAATGCCCGCTCGGCCACTTCCATTGTGCCCACGGCATTCGCCTTGAGCAGCTTACCGAAGCGCTAGCCGAAGCCGAAGCTTGGGCCGCGGGCCAAGTGTAACCTCCTAAACCTTCTGCTTTGGGGCCGGTTTTAGCTACCTTTGCAGATTCTATTCTTCGCTCCGATCCGATGCCTGATTACGACCTGCATGAGTTGCCCAACGGCATTCGTGTTCTCCATAAGCAAGTTCTACACACCAAAATCGCGCACTGCGGCTTCATGCTCGACATTGGCTCGCGCGATGAAAAAACCCATCAGCTTGGTCTGGCTCACTTCTGGGAGCACATGGCCTTCAAAGGCACTGAAAAGCGCCGCTCGTTTCACATCCTCAACCGCCTCGAAACGGTGGGCGGCGAGCTGAACGCGTACACGACCAAGGAGAAAATCTGCTTCTACGCGTCGTTGCTCAGCACGCATTTCGAGCGCGCTTTTGAGCTGCTGACCGACTTGACGTTCAACTCCATATTCCCGGAGCGCGAAATTGAGAAGGAGCGCACCGTGATTCTGGAAGAAATGTCGATGTACCAGGATGCGCCCGAAGATGCCATCGTCGATGATTTCGACGGCGTGATTTTCGGTGATCACGCCTTGGGCCACAACATTCTGGGTACGCGCCAGAGCGTATCCAGCTTCCAGCAGCCCGATTTCCGACAGTTTCTGGCCGAAAACGTGCGCACCGATCGGTTGGTGTTCAGCTCGGTGAGCAATCTACCGTTTAAAGAGGTGCTGCGCCTGGCCGAAAAATACCTGGCTCCGCTGCCCTCTCGCCTGGGCGAGCGGCCGCGTACGCCCTTCAACCATTACCAACGCCTGGAGCAATTGGAGCGCCGGCCCATCACGCAGGCTCACTGCCTGATCGGTGGCCCGGCCTACGCCATTCAGGACGAGCGCCGGATTCCGTTTTTCATGTTGTCCAACATTCTGGGCGGCCCTGGCATGAACTCGCGCCTCAACCTGGGCGTGCGCGAAAAATACGGCCTCGTGTACACCATCGACGCCACCTACAGCCCCTACACCGATACGGGCTTATTCGGCATTTACTTCGGCACCGAGAAAAACCAAGTCAAGCGTACTATCTCTTTGATTAACAGAGAGTTAAGGATTTTACGCGAAAAGCCGTTGGGCTCGCTCCAACTGCACACGGCCAAAGAGCAGCTCATGGGCCAGCTGGCAATGGCCGAGGAAAGCAACGGCGGCCTGATGCAGTTACTCGCCAAAAGCACCCTCGACATCGGGCGCGTAGAGCCGTTGACCGAGATTTTCGACCGAATCAAGCGCATTACGGCCTCCGAATTATGCGAATTGGCCAATGACGTGCTACGCGAAGACAATTTGAGCGTACTGCAGTACGTCCCCGAATAAGTACCAAGCTTTCGTAGCGTGCCGTTTACCCTTGCTCACCCTGCCTTAGTCCTGCCCCTGATTCGGCCGCTGCGCCGGTGGTTGTCGGCCACCGGTTTGGTGGTGGGTTCGATGGCGCCCGACTTCGAGTATTTTTTTCGGCTGCGCTCCAACCGCGGGCACGCGCACAACCTGCTGGCGCTGGTGTGGTTTGATCTGCCGCTGAGTTTGCTGGTGATTGCGCTGGTGCACGGCGTTGTGCGCAAGCCTTTGGTGCGCTGCTTGCCCACCGTGCTCCACGATCGGCTCGGCTGGATGGCCGAAAAGCCCTGGCCCCTCACCAATCTTTGGAGCGCGCGGGTGCTGCTGGCAATTGTGATCGGCAGTTTGTCGCACTTGCTCTGGGACGGCTTCACGCACATAGGCTACATCGCGGATCTGCTGCCTTTCCTGAAAAAAATCGTGGCCGGCCGACAACTTTTAGGCTGGCTCCAGCTCATCTCTTCGGTGCTGGGCCTGCTGGTGGTGGGGTGGGCCATTTGGCGGCTGCCCAAAGTGACGGGCCCCAAGCGGCTGGATCACATTCATCGACAAGCTTTCTGGCGGGTCAATTTTTTTTTGATGCTGGTGATCTGGGTGGTGTTTCTGCTCATCAACCAAATTGAAGGCCACCGATTGATCGTGCCCATTATCGTGTCCGGCATCAGTGCCAGTGCCGCGGCGCTGGTTTTGTCTTCGGCTGTTTTGCGCAATCCCTGGCGCAGCGCCCATTCTTCCACTAAGCCATCCGACTCACTCCGTGATCCAGGACGAAAATCACGCCTACGCTGAGGCGCATACTTCGCCCGAATCGGCGGTATTACAGCGTCTTAACCGCGAAACGCATGTGCAGGTACTGGCGCCGCGTATGCTTTCGGGCCACCTGCAAGGGCGCGTGCTCAGCATGCTCAGCCACATGATCCGGCCGCGCCGCATCCTCGAAATCGGCACGTACACGGGCTATTCGGCGCTGTGTTTGGCCGAAGGCCTGGCACCGGAGGGTGAACTCCATACCATAGAGCAAAACCCCGAATTGGAGAGCCGCATCCGTCGTTACATTACCGAAGCGGGCCTCGCCGACCGTATTCACGTCCACATCGGCGAAGCGCTGCACGTTCTGCCCACGCTCGCCGAAACCTGGGATCTGGTGTTCGTCGACGCCGACAAAATCAACAACGACGCCTACTTCGAGCTGGTCATTAACCAGGTGCGGCCGGGTGGTTTCGTGCTGGTTGACAACGTATTGTGGAGCGGCAAAGCCCTCGACTCGCACCAAGCCAAGCCTGCCGACAAAGACACCCACGCCGTGCGTGCTTTCAACGACAAAATTCAGCAGGACAGTCGCGTAGAGAACGTACTTCTACCAATTCGAGATGGAATTTTATTGATTCGCAAGTTATTGTAAATCAATTACTTACAGATAAAGACATCGTAAAGCAGAAGTCGAGCTTCTGCGGGTGTTAAACATTTCGGGCAATAGGGCGTCTAAGCGACCATGTATTTGCCTGTGATGTTATGAGAACAGCGTTATCAATTCTATTTTTTCTGGGCGCTGTTTGGTCGGCCCAAGCGCAAACCACCGCGGCCGGCCGGGTACTGGATGCGGCTGACCAGTCGCCGCTGATCGGGGCCAACGTGGTCTTAATTCACCTGCCCGATTCGACGAAGCAGGGAGCCGCCGCCGATCCCACCGGCGCTTTCGAGATCACCGGGCTGGAGCAGGGCCGCTACGTGCTCACCGTTTCCTTCCTGGGATATCAGACGCTGCGCCGACCTGTAGAGGTTGGGGCACAGCCACTTGCATTAGGCAATATAACTCTGCAAACGGGCGGCGTGACGCTGAAAGGCGTAGAAGTGGTGGGCAAAACGCCCGCTGCCGTCCAGAAAGGCGACACGGCCCAGTACAACGCCAACGCCTTCAAAACCAACCCCGACGCCAACGCGCAGGACCTGATCACGAAGATGCCGGGCGTCACGACCCAAAACGGCAAGGTGCAGGCCCAAGGCGAGGACGTGCAGCGCGTGCTAGTAGACGGCAAGGAGTTTTTTGGCAACGACCCCGACGCGGTTCTGAAGAACGTGCCCGCCGAGATCATCGACAAGATCGAAGTATTCGACCGCCAGAGCGACCAATCGCAATTTTCGGGCTTCAACGACGGTAACACGCAGAAAACCATCAACATAGTAACCAAGCCTCAGTTCCGAAACGGACAGTTTGGACGCTTTGTGGCCGGCGTGGGCGGCGGCTCCCAGACGGGCAGCAGCAGTTGGGCCGAGCGCTACCGCGTGAGCGGCAGCTACAACATGTTTCGCAACAACCAGCGGATTTCCATTGTGGCGCAGTCCAACAACGTGAACGAGCAGAACTTTGGCACTGAGGACTTGCTGGGCGTGGTAGGCAACAGCGGGGGCGGCGGACGCGGCAACCGCGGTGGAGGTGGCGGACCGGGCGGCGGGGGCAACCGTGGCGGAGGGGGCAACGCGGGCGCCAGCAACTTCCTCGTCAACCAGAATGGGGGCATCACGCGCACCAACGCCATCGGCGTCAACTACTCGGATTTGTGGGGCAAGAAAACGCAGGTAACCGCCAGCTATTTCTTCAATCTGAGTAATAACACCAACAACAGCAACACCTTCCGGCGGTACGCGGGCACCAACCAGGGCCAGACCTATCAGGAAAATTCGCTGGAAGGCAGCCGCAACATCAACCACCGGTTTAGCCTGCGCCTGGAGCACAAAATTGACACGGCCAACTCCATTTTGTTTATTCCGCGCCTGTCGGTGCAACAAAACAACGGCACCAGCAACCTCGACGGCATTACGCTGCTCGGCGATCAGCAGCGCGGCAACGTGGTCAGCAACTACCGCTCGCATCTGACGGGCGTTACCTCGTCGAACCAACTCTTATATCGGCACCGCTTCGCCAAAGCCGGCCGTACCATCTCGCTGGATTTGAACGCCAACTACAACGACAAAGACGGCAACAACAACCTCTTTTCTAACTCCCGCAGCGTGTCGCGCATCGCTGGCACCCTGCGCGATACCACCATCGAAACGCGCCTCGACCAGTATTCGCGGCTGTTGCAGACGGGTTGGCAGCTGAGTTCGGGGGTTTCGTACACCGAGCCGCTGAGCAAAACGGACATCCTCCAGCTGACCTACAATGTGTCGTACGCCCCGAATGATTCGGATAAAAAAACCTACGACTTCGCCAATGACACGGGCGACTATACCAGCCTGAACCAAGGCCTCAGTAACGTATTCACCAGCAGCTACTTAACCCAAGGCATCGGGGCGAGTATCCGGCGGCAAACGCGTGATTTTCAGGCGATGATTGGTGTCACGGGCCAACGGGCAGATTTGAACAACCGGCAGCAGTTCCCCGCCGCCGGCAACCTCGACCGCACCTACTACAATTTCCTGCCGAACGCCATGCTGCGCTACAACTTTTCGCGGCAGAAGAACCTGCGGTTCAACTACAACGGCCGCACGGCGGCCCCCAGCATCAGCCAGTTGCAAGAAGTCGTGAACAACGCCAACCCGCTGCAACTGACTACCGGCAACCCCAACCTGAACCAGCAGTTTCAGCACACGGCCACGCTGCGCTATTCGGCCGCTAAACCCGAAAGCTCGACGTCTTTCTTTGCCGGTATATTTGGCTCATTTACAAACAATTACATCACTAACAGCACTTTTGTAGCGCCCCAGGACACCGTAATCAACATCAACGGTGGACGGGTGCTTTTGCCCGTAGGCGGCCAGTTGACCCGCCCCATCAACCTGGGGCAGCAGTATTCGGTACGGGCGTTTGCGGTGTACGGGCGGCCCATAAGCGCCATCAAATCCAACCTGAACCTGAACGGTTCGGTGGGGTATTCGCGCACGCCCGGTCTTAACAACAACGTGGTCAACTACTCGCAGTCGCCTTCCGGGGGCTTGGGCGCCACGCTCAGCAGCAACATTAGCCCCAAAGTAGACTTTACGCTTTCGTCGAACGGCAACCTGACCTACGCCCGCAACACGGTTAATACTCGCCTCAACACCAACTACTACGTGCAGAACAGCGCCCTGCGCCTGAGCTGGATTGTGGGGCCGGGCTTCACGCTGCAATCCGACGTGACGCACCAGTACAACAAGGGCCTCTCCGGCAGTGGCACGCAGCAATACGTACTCTGGAATGCCAGCCTGGGCAAGAAAGTATTTGAGAATCAGCGCGGTGAATTCAAACTCTACGCCTTCGATATCCTGAAGCAGAACCGCAGCATCCAGAACAATATCTCGGCGGCGTACAACGAAACCGTGACCACCAACATTTTGCAGCAATACTTCATGGTGATGTTTACCTACAACCTGCGCAACGGCAACGCCGCCCCGGCCAGTCCGGAGGGCCGCGACGGCCAGCGCGGCGGGTTCCCCGGCGGCTTTCCGGGCGGGCGCCCAGGCGGCGGTGGCCCGGGTGGCCCACCGCCCGGCGGTGGCTAAAACCGGGCTGCGCACGGGAATTTGCGGGTGAGCGCCTCGCCACCCCAGGATTTTTCCGCTATTTTGTAAACTGACAGCGGCCGTGAACATGGTGTACGCGGCCGCTGTCAGGTCTTGCGCATCCATGAAAAAACTCTTGCTTACGTGGCTTTGCCTGCTGCCCTTTCTGGCAGTTGCTCAGAGCGTTACGGTTCCCAATACCCTTGATTTTGCGGGTTTGCACCTGCGCTTCACGCCCGGCGGCCGGACGGCCGTGCAGCAGAAAGTAGACGCCCTACGCCGCTATCAGCCGTCTTTTCAGGCTCGCGTGGATCTGGCCGATGCGTATTTCCCAATTATCGACCGGGTATTTCAGGCCGAAGGACTGCCGCAGGATTTTCATTACCTCGCGCTTCAAGAGAGCGGCTTGCAGGGCGAAGCGCAATCCATTCACGATGCCATTGGCTACTGGCAGTTCAAGCGCGAAGCAGCCCTAGATTTTGGGCTGGTCATGAACGATGTGGTGGACGAGCGCAAGCACATTGTGGCCTCCTCGCACGCGGCGGCGAAATATCTGCTGCGCAACAACGCGGCGCTGCACAATTGGGCCAATACGCTGCTGAGCTACAACCTCGGGCTAAGCGGCACCAAGCCCTACACCCTGCCCACCGACGCAAACGCTTCGGAAATGGAGATTTCGGAACAGACTCATCCTTACATACTTACGTTTCTGGCGCACAAAATCGCCTTTGAATCGGCGGTGGGTCAGAATCCGAAACCCCCGATGATCTTGCAGGAATTTCCGGCGTTGGCCGGGCAGCAGTTGCCCGTCATTGCCCAATCCTTGCAAACTGACCCCAACGAACTCGCCAAGCACAATCGGTGGCTACTCAACGGCGCGGCCATTCCTAGCGACCGCGCCTACACGGTACTGGTGCCCATCACCGACGAAATTCAGCTGACCGCCATTGCTGCCCAGCAGCGCACGGCTACGGCGGGCCAGCTTCTGAACCAACCCCAGATTGACCCCGAAAATGCCGAATTCGTCCGCATCAACGGGCTGCGTGCCATTGTGGCTCTCCCCGGCGACACCAAGGAAACTCTTGCCAAGCGTGCTAAGCTGAAGATGCGTAAGTTCATGCAATTCAATGACTTATTCGCATTCGACAACATCGTGGTAGGCCAACCTTATTTCGTGCAGAAAAAACGCGATAAGGCTGCTGTAGAGTACCACGTTGCCCAATCCGGCGAGAGCGTCGCGACGGTATCGCAGAAGTACGGGGTGCGCGCAAAAGCCATTTTCAACAAAAACCGCATGGCCCGCAACGAGGATCTACGAGTGGGGCGCGTGTTGTGGCTTCAGCATACGCGTCCGCGCGATGTGGCCGTGGAATACGCCGAAGGAAAAAATGAAGTAGCAATGGCTGCTTTCGAGCGCCCGGCAGCCGCCCAGACGCCTATCCCGACTTCGCCGGCCAAGCCTGCCAAACCCCGTACCGCAGAGGCAGAGCCGTATAAAGGCCGCGTTTCCTCGCAAAGTCGTGCGCTGGAAGAAGCATCCTATTCGGATAGCTTAGCGACAGAATCGGTGGCGGCGCCCACGGATAGCGTGAGCGATGCGGGGATGGAAAACCTCAACGATCTGCCCGCCGCAGCCCCTGCCCAAACGCAGCCAGCTCCTCAACAGGCCAACGCGCGGGTGTATTCGGGTCAGCCCGCTTCGAAGCCTGCCCCTGTAGCTGCTGAGCCAGCAACCGAAATATCCATGGATACTACGGCAGCAGCTGTACCAGCAGTCGTTGACACAACGGCAAAAGTGGAACCCGTTGTAAAGGACAACCCAAAAATTGTGTTGCGCGATCCTGCTCCGGCCAAGGCCCCGGTAGCCACGCCCAAACCTGCCGCTGCGCCTGCATCAGCTTCTCCCCAGCCGAGTTCGGCAGTTGTGCCTGCCGCTGCTGTAGAGCCTCTGCCTGCGAACGGCATCCATATTGTGCAAAAAAGCGAATCGCTTTACAGCGTGGCGCGGCGCTATGGCATTCGTCCCGCCGACCTTGCTGCTTGGAACGACTTGCCAGCTAACCCTTCGCTCCGGCTTGGCCAGACGCTCCGGGTGACGCCGCCTGTGGCAGCTGCTCCGGCTGCTGCACCGGTTTCGCCAGCGCCAAAACCAGCTACTCCAGCCACTCCAGCGTCGTCTCCAAAGCCAGCTTCAACTGCTGCTCCGATGGCAGTTTCTACCGTTCGGCACACCGTGGCGGCCGGCGAGTCGATGTATGGCATCTCGCGCAAGTACGGCGTCACCATTAAGCAGATCATGGAGTGGAATGGCAAGCCCGACTTCAACGTACACCCCGGCGAAGTCCTGACAATTCAGGTAGCTAAATAGCTTCTACAACACCTGTTACGGACAGCAAAAAGGGCAGCCATGTGGCTGCCCTTTTTGCTGTCCGTAATTCAAACAATTGGGTTACGCAAAAGCGTAGTCCTGCCGGGAAATTTTGCGGGTGCGCGACTCAAGCAGTTCGATTACTTCCGCATCGCTGGCATAGCGATCGCCTAGGTTGACAAAGTTGCGGGCGAGCAAGTCGTAGCGCTTGGTCATCAAGTAAAAGAAGACGTGCAGGAAGTGAATGCCATCAAACACAATTGCTTCATTATCAGCATATTGCGCTATATTCTTACGAAAGCTGGTCGGGTGCTCAGTCCAGTGCATGGCGGGCTTGAGGTGGTGGCTGATGTGGTAGCCGTCATTCCAGCACTTATGGTTGTACTTGGTATTGATGCAAGTGATGCTGTTGGTGTAGCAGTTGCCGGGCGTTTCGGAGCGGATAAAAGCGTGCTGGGCCCAGTTGCCGAGCATCATTACAATCCGCGAAATCACCAAAGGCAGAATAAAAACCGTGACCGTGGCCTGCCAATTGACGAAACACAGCGCTACGCACAGCGCGATGAACACAAACTCGCCCCGGGCCGAGCGCATGAGCAGCTTTTTCTTCTTCATGATGATGAAGTAATGAAAGAGCCGCGGCAGCCCCAGCACGATAAAATCGCTGAGGTAGTGCAGAAAACCAGCCAGCGAATCGCGCTGGTAGAACATGGTGGAGCTGCGGTCGTCCGGCAGGTTGTTTTCCGGATGGTGCATGCCCATGTGGTGGCTAAAATAGGTTTCCGGCGTCTGGCCAAACATGGGCCCCAGCACCCACGGAATGTAATTGTTGAGAAACTTGTATTGCTTTTTGAACAGGATTCGGTGCGATGTGCAATGCAACATCAACCCGAAAGGTCCTTTGAAATAAAAGTTGTTCAAGCCCTGATAAGCAATGGCTACCACCCACCATTGCCAGTCCGTAACGCCGGGCACAAACAGCAAAATAGCCAGCGGGAGCAACGTAACACTCAGAGCAATAATAAGATGCAAAAAAGGCAAGTCCCGAGGGTCTTGGCACAAGGTGAGCAGTTTTTCATCAAGCCACGAGGGGTGTTCTACCTTCTGGTAGACGGGGTCCGTGGAGGGCAACAATGTTTTCATGGGCAAATGCAACAAACAGGATAAGACCCTCTTCGAGAGCGTCCAGGACATTCTTTAGTTTATATAACTATCTGGATAATAATAACTTATATAACTCGACGACAGCAATACTGTCCAGTTTAGTTCCGTATGGTGGAGCTTATTTTGTACATCTGAGCCGTGTCGTCGGCTAAGGTAGCGCTTTAATAACTGGTACGTCTGAGCTTGCGTCGCTTACCCTAGCCCTGCAACTGCGGGCCGCGACCGATCGGCCAACCCAAAAGCAACCTTTTCTCTGGCCACACTGGCGGCGGCAGTGGCTTACTTGACTACACAAAAAGCTCGGCTTTCGCAACTTTCCTTTCCCGCGCTTCGGCGGTAACTTTACAGAACGCTTCGCGCCGGTCTGTTTAACCTTTGCTCCCATGCCTGTATTCTCGCACCTTCACTGCCACACGCAATATTCGCTTCTCGACGGTCAAGCCAGCATCGCTTCGCTGATGAAAAAGGCCCAAGCCGACGGCATGCCCGCCGTGGCCCTCACCGATCACGGCAACATGTTCGGGGCGTTCAACTTTGTGGCGGAGGCAAACAAGTACAACGTGAAGCCTATCGTGGGCTGCGAGTTTTATTTGGTCGAAGACCGGCACAAGAAGAGCTTCAGCCGCGAGAAAGGCGAGCGCGACATTCGCTACCACCAACTGCTGCTGGCCAAGGACCAAGCCGGTTACCACAACCTCGCCAAGCTCTGCTCGATGAGCTTTATCGAGGGCGTGTACTCGAAGTATCCGCGCATCGACAAGGAGCTGCTGCTGCAATACCACGAAGGCCTGATCGCGACTTCCTGCTGCATCGGTGCGCAGGTACCGCAGGCGATTTTGTGGAAAAGCGAAGACGAAGCCGAAGAAATTCTGAAGTGGTGGATCGACGTGTTTGGCGACGATTATTACATCGAGCTGCAACGCCACGGCCTGATGAACATCGACAACACCGGCAAAAGCCAGGAAGACATCAACCAAGTGTTGCTGAAGTGGGCCAAGAAGTACAACGTCAGAACCATTGCCACCAACGATTCGCATTACGTTGAGCAGCAAGACTTTGCGCCCCACGACTTGCTCTTGTGCGTGAATACGGGTGAAGAGCACAGCATTCCGGTGGGCGACTTCCAGACCCAGTATTTCCGCTTGGTGTCGGCCAACAACGAGGTGCACTACGACCACCTCGACAAGTTGCGTCACCTCGGCAACAAGGACGAGATCATGCGGCGCCAGCTCATGCGCATCGACGAGCAGCAGCAGATGCCCAAGCCTCGCTCCCGCTTCGGTTTCCCCAACGACCAGTTTTATTTCAAGAGCCAGGCGGAGATGATCCATCTCTTTGCCGACGTGCCCGAGGCGATTGACAATACCAACCACATCGTCGACAAAATCACGCCGCCCAAGCTGCAGCGCGATATTCTGCTGCCCAACTTTCCGCTGCCGCCCGAGCACCCTACCGCCGACGCCTTCTTGCGCTTCCTTACCTACAAGGGCGCTTTCGAAGGTCCGCGCCCCCGGTATTCGGAGCGCACACCCGAAATCGAAGAGCGCCTCGACTACGAGTTGCGCGTGATCGAGACGATGGGCTTTGCAGGCTATTTTCTTATTACTCAGGACTTTATCAACCACGGTCGTAACATCGGCGTGGCTGTAGGACCGGGCCGGGGTTCGGCGGCGGGCTCGGCGGTGGCCTACTGCATCGGCATCACCAACATCGACCCGATCAAGTATTCGCTGCTGTTCGAGCGCTTCCTGAATCCGGAACGTGTGTCGATGCCCGATATCGATATCGACTTTGACGACGTGAACCGCCAAAAGGTAATCGACTATGTAGTAGGCAAATACGGCAAAACGCAGGTCGCCCAGATCATCACGTTCGGTACGATGGCGGCCAAGTCGTCGATCAAGGACGTGGCGCGGGCCATGGAGCTGCCGCTGCCCCAGACCAACGACCTAGCCAAGATGGTGCCCGAGCAAGTAGGCACGACGCTAGCCAAGGCCTTTGCCGAAAACCAGGAGCTGGACATGATTCGCCGCGACGAGGCGCCCGACAACCTGCGCGGACAGATCCTGCGCTTGGCCGAGCGTCTCGAAGGTTCGGTGCGCAATACCGGCATTCACGCCGCCGGCGTTATCATCGCGCCGGACGACATCACGAAGTACATTCCGGTTTCGACGTCGAAGGACTCGGATCTGCTTGTTACACAGTTTGATGGCAAGGTAATCGAGTCGGCGGGCATGCTGAAGATGGACTTCCTGGGCCTCAAAACCCTGACCATCATTGTCGACGCCATCAACCTGATCGAACGGAACCACGGCGTCAAGATCGACATCGACGATATTCCGATCGACGACGAGAAAACCTACCAGCTCTACCAGCGCGGCGACACGATTGGCACGTTCCAGTTTGAATCCGAGGGCATGCGCATGTACCTCAAGGACCTCAAGCCGACCAACATCGAGGACCTGATCGCGATGAACGCGCTCTACCGGCCGGGCCCGATGCAGTTTATCCCAAACTTCATCAACCGCAAGCACGGCCGCGAGCCCGTCGAGTACCCGCACGAGCTGCTGGAACCCATCCTGAACTACTCCCAGGGCATCATGGTGTACCAGGAGCAGATCATGCAGACGGCCCAGATCTTGGCCGGCTACTCGCTCGGCGGCGCCGACTTGCTGCGCCGCGCGATGGGTAAGAAGGACATGAAAAAGATGGCTCTGGAGCGCGAGAAATTCGTGGAAGGCGCCAAAAAGCTGCATAGCATTCCCGCGAAGAAAGCCTCCGAGGTGTTCGACGTGATGGAGAAGTTTGCGGCCTACGGCTTCAACCGCTCGCACTCGGCCGCCTACTCGGTGGTCGCCTACCAGACCGGCTACCTCAAGGCCCACTACCCCGCCGAGTACATGGCCGCCGTACTCACGAACAACATGGGCGACATCAAGAAGGTAACGTTCTTCATCGAAGAGGCTCGTAAACAAGGAGTTGCGGTATTAGGGCCCGACGTGAACGAATCTATCCTGAAGTTCAACGTGAACGACAAAGGTCAGATTCGCTTCGGCATGGCCGCCGTGAAAGGCGCCGGCGAAGCGGCCGTGGAAGAAATCGTGCGGGAGCGTGAAAACGCGGGGCCGTACTCCGACATTTTCGACTTCGCCAAGCGCGTGAACCTGCGGGCTGTCAATAAGAAAACCTTCGAAAGCATGGCTCAGGCTGGCGCGTTCGATTCGTTTGAGCGCTACCACCGCCGACAGTTCATCGAAGCGCCTGCCGGCGACCAGAACCTCATCGAGAAGTCGATGCGCATGGGCCAGCAGCACCAAGCGGCTAAAGAATCGGCGCAGCACAGCTTATTCGGCGCTGGGGCTTTCGGAGCTGTGGCCGCGCCGCTGCCCAAAGTTGTGGATATGGAGCCGTGGAGCCCCACCGAGAAGCTGCGCCGCGAAAAGGAAGTAGTGGGCTTCTACCTTTCGGGCCACCCGCTCGATGACTTCAAGCTCGAAATCGACTCGTATTGCACCTGCGGCCTCGACAAAATTGAGACATATAAAAACCGCGATATCACGGTGGCCGGGCTGATCTCAAACGTGCTATTCAAGACGACGAAGACAGGGCAGCCGTTTGTGTCGTTCAACATCGAAGACTACGATTCGTCGCTGAACTTGGCCTTGTTCCGCGACGATTATTCGAAATTCTCGGGCCTGATTAACCCCCGCAACTACGACAAAGAACAGGTGCCGCCCATGTATATCCGGGGCAAATACCAGCAGCGATTCCGCGATTCGGATCAGTTTGAATTTAAGGTTCTTACCATGGAGCCACTTTTCAACGTAGCCGAAAAGCTATCGAATGGCGTGCGCGTGCAGCTCGATCTGCGCACGATTACCGAGCCGTTTATGGACCGGTTTATGGCGGCTGTGGAAGAAGCGCCGGGCTCTAAGAAGCTGGAAATCAAGTTTGCAGAGCCGCACGAACACCTGACAGTGGACACGTATTCGCGGCGCTACCGCATCGAGCCGAAAGAATTTATCCGGAAGATGCGCGAGATGGAAATTGACGCTTGCCAACTGATTTAAACTTTTCGAAACTCTGCCACTCTGGCCGGTTGAACTTTCCGGCTCGCATCTTGTTGAACACGCAATCTGCTACCTTGCATCCCCATTGCTCGTAAGAAGCAGTTTAACGTAATTCACAAAACCCCTACTGTTATGGGACACAAAGCCATCGAAATCACCGATGCTAACTTCGATCAAATTATCAATTCCGATCAGCCCGTGCTCGTAGACTTCTGGGCCGAATGGTGCGGACCTTGCCGCATGGTAGGCCCAGTAGTAGAAGAGCTGGCCGGCGAATACGAAGGCCGCGTTGTGGTGGGCAAGGTCGATGTCGACTCCAATCCTCAGACTTCCGCTAAGTTCGGCATCCGCAGCATCCCGACGCTGTTGGTGTTTAAGAACGGTCAAATCGTAGATAAGCAAGTAGGCGCCGTACCGAAGCACGTTCTGGCCCAAAAACTAGACGCTCAGGTTACTGCCTAATTACCAGTTGCATAGTCAGACAAAAAGCCCCGCTGCCAGATTTGGCAGCGGGGCTTTTTGCATTTGACCCACTCAGAGGTTAGCGCTGATAGCCATACTCACGGTCGCGGTCGCGGCCGTGGTCGTTGTGGCGGCGTTGGGCCTCGTAGCGGGCACGTTCGGCAGCGCGTTGCTGGTCGGCGCGGCGTTGTGCCTCATAACGGGCGCGCTCCTGAGCCACACGGCGTTCTTGTTCGCGCTGGTTCTTGCGTTGCGAAGCTTCGTAGCGGGCACGCTCACCAGCCGACGTATGACGGTCGTTGTTTCTATACTCTTCGGTACGGCGGCCGTCACGCTCGTGATCCGGAATGGTGGTGGCAGCAAAAGAATTGGTGGTGGCCAACAGGCCCACAGCAGCAACAAACGAAAGCAAGGAAGTTTTCATGGGAAAGCGGTTAGGAAAGATTGCCAGAATAACAAAACAGGTTGGCTATCAAAGCCTTACTGCTGAGGCAGCGTACAATACGCTGCTGATATCCCTTAGGCAAGCCTAATGCCAGCTCCCCGAAACCCTAAATCGGGCTATATATATAACCATTTGACTATCAAATATTTGCACAAAACCATATCAAAAGCAATCGACATATAGCGCGAATTGACCGATAGAATAGGGTTAGAAAATTTCTTCGGGAATGCCCGCCAAGGCTTCCGTGGGCGGGACTTGCCGTGGCCGGGTGCCGCCGAAGATGGTAAAGTTGGGGGCAAAGTAAATGGGCAGTGTAAACGTCATGGCCGTGGGCACGTTGTATTCGCGGCCGGGCAGGAAAGCGGGCATGTTTGCCACCACACGACGCGCCTCGTTGTCGACGTCGGGAGCTAGGCCGCGGACAACCTGCACGTGGCTCACCCGGCCATCTTCGCCCACTGTGTAAGACACGTAGACTTTGCCCGTGATGTTCTTGCGGCGCGCGGCCTTCGGATATACTGCGTTGCGGGCCAGATACTGCAACAGCCCTGCCTCGCCACCCGGAAACTGCGGCACCTGCCGGCGCTCCACGGTAGCGGCCGCGTGCGTGCCGTCGGCGTTGTAGAATACAGTGCCCATCGACCTGCCTTTGTCGAGCTGCTCAATGGCGCTGAGTTGGCCCGTGTTGTAATAGTAGCGCCATTCGCCGTGCGGCCGGCCGGCCACGTAGTGCCCTTCGGAGCGCTTTTGGCCATTGCGGTGCACCGATACCCAACGGCCCACACGCTGGCCGTTGTCGTATTCGCCGCGGTTGCTCACTTTGCCATCTTCGTACCACGCGACGTACACGCCATCGGCTTCGTCGTCGCGGTAATGCACTTGACTGGCGCGAGCGCCGTTGGCGTAATACCACGTAAACTGCCCACTGCGGACCGGAGGCTCGATGGTGGAAAAGGTGCCACGCAACAGCAACTGCCCCGCCAACGAATATTCCTGAATGGCGTACGTGCCCGCGCTCTCGTTTTTGCGCTCGATAAGTCGGTAATGAGTAGCGCTGTCGGGCACCGTGGCCTCGTCACGATCGTTGAGGTAAACAGCGGGCATGTTCTGCGCTGCCGCGGCCCACGGAGCAACTAGGCAGACAAATAATGCGACGAGACGGGATTTCATACGCGCAGGCAATTCAAGGTAATCAGGGCCTTACGAAAGATAGGAACAGGCTCGACAGCAGCCAAAAAAGCCTATCGGTTACTTAAAAAAATGCTATATTTCATAAGTAGTAGTCAGTTTCATTCACTCTTTTTTCCCACCCTATTCCCTATGAACCGCGTTCTCACGCTCCTTTTTCCCTTGGCTTTTGCGAGCCTAGCCGCTCAAGCCCAAGACACTACCGCCGTGAATAAGCAAACGGCCGTGCAACACAGCACCTCAGCAGTTATTACCAAAAAGGTAACGAAGCCCGCCGTAGCCAAAAAAACGACTCGAACGACGACAACTTCCAAAGTAGGTGTGCCGGCGCCGAGCACAACCGCGCAGCGCACCACTACCGTCAAGCGGACAAGCCCGCCTGCCAAACCTACTCCTGGCAAAAAAACCACTACGACTACCACAACTACTACCAAAAACGACTTGTAGCGTCATAGAAATTTCCGATTGAGAAAGTCGCAACGATTAACACTACTAATTGTCAATTCCACAAAAAAGGGCTCCCAATTCTGGGAGCCCTTTTTATGAAACTACTGCAACTGAATCGGTCGGTTCAGGCTTTCTTCCAAAGAAATGAGGGTTTCAGTGCGTTCGATTCCGTCGATGAGCTGAATCTGGTCATGCAGAACGTCGCGCAGGTGCTGGGTATCGCGGCATACCAGCCGAGCGAAGATGCTGTAGTTGCCGGTTGTGTAGTTGATGTTCACGACTTCCGGGATCTTGTGCAGTTGCTCGGCCACGTTGTTATACATCGAGCTTTTCAGCAGATAAATGCCCAGAAAGGCAATAACACCGTACCCAAGCTTCTGATAATCAATGCGTAACGTAGCACCTTGCACAATGCCGAGCTCTTCCATTCGGGCCATGCGCACGTGCACGGTGCCCCCCGAAACATGCACCTTGCGGGCGATTTCGGTATAGGGCATTTTCGCGTCGTCAATCAAGAGCGCTAAGATTTTGCGGTCGGTGTCGTCAAGTTCGTAATTACGGGCCATTTTGCAACAGGTTGATTATCGATTTGGCAATGATTCAGAACGAATATTAAAAAGTATGTAAATTTTCAATCATAAGTTTGCCAAAGTTTTATAATAAAGAATCATCTACTACATTTGTCATAATCCAACGCGAACGGCGGGGGAAAGATAAACAACTTGTAGAATGTTGGAATTGGCAGACAAGCCCTCCTCTCTCGGGGGTGAAGATTTGGGATAAACTGGTCCGGCGGCCGGCTAACTGCTTCGTGGAGGTTCGAACCCTTCTTCTACAGCTGAAAATTGGGAATACCGAAGAGGGGAAAAACCGGGACGTATCTGGGTGGGTGCGTCTCTTTTCAGAAGGCTGCATCTGGGTGGGTGCAGCCTTTCTTTTTGGCGCGGCATCAGGCATAATCAGGCCGCAAAGCTGGTTCACTAGCGTGAGAATCTTGTGAAAAATCGGGCAAAGCTCGCTTTTTCCAGTTGTAAAACATACTTCTTCCAAAAGATCAAGAGCCCCTTGCGCAACAAAAGTTGCACGAGGGGCTCTGCTTTTTTTACGGCGACTGTCTACCAAAACCGTTGCGTTAAGCCAAGTATCACGTTGTTTCGGCAGTTGATTTCGGGATTTGAGATTAACCGCCCCCTTCGTTAGTGCTGCTGCACAGCTACTGGTTGGGTTTGTTGGCGGTACTGTTGCAGACCAGCATCCAGAAATTTCACAAAGGTCTCAATATCAGGCTCATAGGCAACAGGCGTTACCAAAGGCTTATTGCCTGCATCATCGGGGTTTAGCAGCACGTAATAGGGCTGTGCATTCACACCGTAGGCATCTATTTGAAAATCAGCATTTTGCTTGCCTAATGTAGTTTTCTGCTGGCCGTCGCGCTTGGAGGTATACCACTCGTTTTTGGGCAGTTCAGCTTTGTCATCTACGTAGAGTGCGACCACTACATAGTCATTGCGTAGGCGCTGCAGCACTTGCGGATCGCTCCACACCGTAGCTTCCATCTTGCGGCAGTTGACGCAGGCATGGCCAGTAAAATCGATGAAAATGGGTTTTTTCTGCTGGCGGGCGCAACGTTTGGCCTGCTCCAGATCGAAGTACCCTTGCAAGCCGTGTGGCAACTCGAGGAAGTTGGCGAAACGTGGTGTTTCGCATAAACTATTAACGGCTGGTACGGCCGGACTGGCAGTAGCCAAAGAGAAATCGTGATTTGACTGCGGCGGCAAGTAGCCCGCCAGCAAGGGCAGCGGCGCCCCTACCAAGCCCGGCACCAAATAGACCATAAAGCTAAACGAGAGCACCGCCATCAGCAGGCGAGGCACACTCAGGTGCGTCAGCTCGCTGTCGTGGGACAGGCGGAACTTGCCCAGCAGGTAAAAGCCCAGCAGCGCCGAAAGCACGATCCAAAGAACGATGTACAAGTCGCGGCTGAGCAGGTTCCAGTGGTAAGCTAAGTCCGCCATACTCAAGAACTTAAGCGCCAGCATCAGCTCGACAAAGCCTAGCACCACTTTTACCGTGTTGAGCCAGCCGCCCGAGCGAGGCAAGCCTTTCAACCACGAGGGGAAAATGGCGAATAAGGTAAATGGCAGCGCAAACGCCAACGAAAAGCCGAACATGCCCACAATTGGCATCATGGTTTCGCCGCGTGCGGCCAAGCCGAGCACCGTTGCCACAATAGGGCCCGTGCACGAAAACGAGACCAGCACCAGCGTGAAGGCCATGAAGAATACGCCGAGCCAACCGCCTTTATCAGCTTGGGCATCGGCCTTGTTGACTAATGCGTGCGGCAACGTGATTTCAAACAGTCCCAGAAAAGACAGGCCAAACACCACAAACACCACAAAGAACAGCAGATTAGGCAGCCAGTGCGTAGCCATAAAGTTTGGCCCATCTTCGCCCAGCAGCCGAGCCACAACAACGCCTATAATGGTGTAAATCAAGATAATAGAGAGACCGTACACCAGCGCCTTCAGAATACCGCGCGCCCGCGTATCGGAGCCGCCGGTGAAGAACGAAACCGTCATGGGTACCATCGGAAAGACACAGGGCGTAAGGAGGGCTGCTAGGCCGGAGATGAAGGCCAGCACGGCAAAACTCCATAAGCCGCCGCTCGTGTTGCTGGCCGAGGCGGCAACCCCAGCCGTAATAGGCGCGCCAGGACCTACGGTAGTGATGGGCGTAGTGGGCTGCTGCGCAACGGAAGCTACCGTAGCCGCAGTAGCTACCGTGTCGGAAGCGGGGGCTGGCGCTGGTTGATCAGAAGCAACATTTGTTGCGGCGGTCGCAGCGGGGGCGGCAGGTGCCGGAACAGCGCCAGTAGCAGGGGAAGCCGGAGCAGGCATTGCACCTGTAGCCTTTCCACTTACCTCGATGGGGCCAAAGGTGAGCGTTTCGTTGCCGGGAACGCAACGGCCGTCGGTATCGGAGCAGGTTTGGTATTCGACGTCGGCTTTGATGCTGAAGGCGCCGGGCTGCAACACTTTGATACGCTGCTTGATCTGGCCGGTTTTTTCGAAGTACGTAACGTCGCCGCCGAAGACTTTGTCAAATTTCTTTTTGGCGCCGATGGACTTGGCGGCACCCACAAGCGTGTAGGCCGGGCTTTTGGCGAAAGTGAAGGTAAAGACTACCGGTCCCAGATCCGGGTCGAAGTCGGTGGCGTAGAGGTGCCACGTATCGTTCATGCGGGCATTAACGATCAGGTCCAGCTCTTCCCCCACTTTCGCCGTGGGGTTGCTGACCGCCGTAGCGAGCTTGGTGGGCGTAAGGATCTGAGCGGCAGCCGACAATAGGCTAAGCCAGAGCAGCAGCGGCAACAGAAGAAGTTTGCGGGGGGCGAACATGGAAAATAATTTGTTCAGCGGAATAAGTCTGATTTTTCCCTGCGGGGAACCAGGTCAACAAACAAAGAACGGCAGGAAGTGTCACAAAGCCGCAATGAACCCTGCGCGCGTCCTTGGAGTTACTACTATTTTGGAATGCCTAACGTCTTGCAAAGTGGCTTAGTTTACGGGAGCGGGAACCGCTTGGGCATATTCTCGTACTTTTGTGAAGCAAAGGGAGCCGGACCGATCGAGTCGAAGCTTCCGCATCTATGGGCTTAAACATTTTTTTCACCGTTCTGCTGGTGTTGCTGAACGGATTTTTTGTGGCGGCGGAGTTTGCGTTCGTCAAAGTTCGCCTCTCGCAGATTGAGGTTAAAGCACAGAGCGGCAATCGCTTGGCGCGCCTTGTGCAGAGCATGCTGCACGACCTCAACTACTACTTATCGGCTACGCAGCTCGGCATTACGCTGGCCTCGCTGGCACTGGGCTGGGTTGGCGAAAGCGTAGTGGCCGAGGTTGTGCTGGCCATTATTCATCAGCTTGGGCTCAAGCTTGAGCCGGGTACGGTGCACAACGTAGCGCTGGCTACTTCTTTTTCGCTCATTACCATTATGCACATTGTGCTGGGCGAGCAGGCGCCTAAGGTACTGGCCATTCAGAAACCCGAAACTACCAGCATTGCCATTGCCGTGCCGCTGTGGGCATTTGCGAAAGTTACGTTTCCGCTCATCTGGCTCCTCGATAAGCTTTCTAACCTGGTAGCCGGCCTTTTCGGCGGACAGGCCACGCACGCTGCCGATGTGCACTCAGCCGAAGAAATCCGGCTGCTGCTCGACCAGAGTAAGCAGAGCGGCGAGATCCACGAGTCGGAACACGAGATGATTGAGAACGTGTTCGAGTTCAACGATCGGATGGTGAAGCAGATTATGGTGCCACGCACCAAGCTGGCCGCCATCGACGTGAATGCTCCGCAGGAACAAGTGCTCGAAGCCGTGTACACCGAGGGCTATTCGCGGATGCCGGTCTACGAAGGCAACATCGACAACATTGTGGGCATCCTGTACGTGAAGGACTTGCTGCAACTGATCCGGCGCAACGAGACCATCGTGCTGCCCAAGATCATGCGGCCGGCCTACTTTGTGCCCGAAACCAAAAAGATCAACCGGCTGCTTCGCCAGTTTCAGCGCAAACACATGCACATCGCCATCGTGTCGGACGAGTTTGGTGGCGTGTCGGGCATCGTTACCATCGAAGACATCATCGAAGAGCTGGTTGGCGAAATTCAGGATGAGTACGATAACGAGGTGCCGGTGGTGGAGAAAGTCTCCGAAACCGAATACCGCGTCAATACCTCCACGCCCATCCCCGACGCCAACGAATACCTTCCCTATCCGCTGCCGGAAGGTGAAGACTACGAAACCGTTGGCGGCTTGCTCAACGTGATTTACGGCAACATTCCCGAAGTCGGCGACGTGGCTGTCCTTGACAACTACGAGTTTCGGGTGCTGAAACGCTCACGGCGGTCGGTGGAGCTGGTGCAGCTTCGCGTAACCGTTCCGCAAGAACGCGAAGAGGTTTCGGACGATGGATTGTCTTTATAACGTAAACACTTGACAATCAAACATATATAAAGAGAGCCGACTACGTGTAGTCGGCTCTCTTTGTATGTCCCCGTTGGGCCTAAACTTTTGCCGGCACTTCTGCCGCTGGCTCAAACCAACTGGCATACAGCACATAATTATCGGCGGTGCGGCGCAGGTTGGCCAATTGCTCGGCGCTTACCGGTTTGATTTTACGAGCCGGAACGCCTGCGTAGAGGTAGCCCGGCTCGCACTGCGTATTTTCCAGCACCACGGCACCCGCGGCCACGATGCAGCCCTGCCCGATCACGGCGCCGTCCATCACAATGGCGCCCATCCCGATCAGCACGTCGTCTTCTACGGTGCAGCCGTGTACGATGGCGCGGTGGCCGATGCTCACGCGGGCTCCGATGGTCGTGGCCGCCTTCAGGTAGGTGCAATGAATGACCGCGCCGTCCTGAATATTGGTGTGGTCGCCGACGCGAATGGCGTTTACGTCGCCGCGCACTACGGCCGTAAACCAGACGGTGCAGTGGGCACCCAGCACCACGTCGCCGACGATGGTGGCATTATCGGCCAGGAAGCAATCGGGACCAATTTGGGGAGATACTCCTTTGACGGCAAGAATGAGAGCAGGCATGGAAGTCAGGTAAATATTCGTTAAATTAAATAGAAGCTGATGGGTGCTGTGCATCAGCTTGTTAAGACATTCCCTTAGCCGGGATGAGCGTCTGTTGCCTATCGGGCTGCGGTGAGAGATGGCTTTGGTTTGCAGCCCTTCCTCAATCAAAAAGCTGCTACAATCATGAACGAACAGCAAAACACCCAAACGGTGCAGGAAGGATACGCGCTTTTCGGCAAAGGCGACATTCCGAACCTGCTGAACCTCTACACAGACGACGTTGAGTTTATCATTCCGGGCTCAGCCGAAACTGTTCCTTTTGCGGGCGTGTATCGGGGCAAGGAACAAGTAGCGGCGTTTTTTGCCAAGCTCCACGATGCCATGGATTACGAACGATTTGAGCCCCAAAATTATATCGCTCAGGGCGACCGCTTAGTTGTGCTGGGGTTTTCTAAGGGCAAAGTGCGCGCTACCGGGCGAACTAATGAGGAAGAATGGGCGCACTCCTTCATCATGCAGGATGGCAAAGTAGCGCGTTTTCAAGCGTATCTGGATACTGAAGCCAGCATGAAAGCCTTTCGGAGCAACCGAGACATGGCAGAATTCTAGATATCACTCACCCTACACCTAACCCATCGGACCGAGCCCGGCGAGCTATTTCTGCATCAGTAGCTGCTGGGCTCAACACCGGCGCTTATCCGCCTGCTAAAAATCCGCCTGCTAACGCGCCAGCATGCGTTTCCAAGTGCCTTTGGTGAAGTTGTATTTCAGGGTGCTGGGTAAAGCTTGCCAGAAGTATTTGTTTACTTCTACGGCAAAGCTGGGCTGCATGTAGCAGTTAATGGTGCAGCCTTCGCATTGCGGCAAACGGCCTTCCAGCGCGGCCAGCCGCTGCACTTCCCCCGAGGTATAGAGTGTATGCAGCTCGCCGTTGATGGGAAATTTTTGCTCGCCCAAGTGGTAGCAGGGCAGCACCAATTCATTGCTTGGCGATATCACCAGCGTGGTGCTTGCGGCGCGGCATACGGGCGCGGCTATGTGGTTACCACCATCTTTGCGCAACTGAATAAACGCTTCGTTGAGGTACACGCCTTTCTTTTTGCCGAAAGCCGATAGATAATCCAGTTCCGCGGCCGTCAGCTGCTCGCCGGTTTCGACGCTGTTGTACTCAAATGCCGGATTTATAATCAGCACTAGATCATTGGGTTGCGTTATTTCGCGGTAGACGACTTCCAGATCGGCGAGGTTCTCGCGGAAGACCGTAAACAGGATGTCGGGCCGCTCGCCCAGTTCTTTGGCGACGCGAATGCTTTCCAGCACAAAATCGAAGCATGCCACGCCGCGGCCGCGGTCGTGTACTTCCTTTTCGGAGGCATCCAAGGAGAAGTGCAGCATGTCCACTTTGCCGCGCAGCCGTTCGGCGTACTTGGGGTACAGCAAGCAGTTGGTGGTGAGCGTCGTAATGAAGCCCATGTCGTGGGCCAGGCCCACAAACTCATGAATCTGGCGATGCAAGAGCGGCTCGCCACCCGTGAAATCGACAACGTTTACGCCCAAGCGCTTGAGGTCGCGCAGGTTCTGCTCGACGTCGGCAAGCTGAATGTAGGGCGACGGTTTCTCCCAGATATCGCAGAAGGAACAGCGCGCGTTGCAGCGGTAAGTAACGTAATAGTTGCAGAGTACCGGATGACGAACGAGGCGCATGTTCGCAAAGGTAGGGCAATGCGGGGAAGCGCCGGCTCAGCTTAATGCTGAAGCTCACCCCAGCTTCGCTCCCACCGCGCCGGAGTGGCAGCCAGCGCAGCGGCATCCGCCGGCCCATAATGCTCCAAATAATAGTTGCAGAAGCCTTTTAAGGGGCACCGCGGGCAATCGGGCTTTGTAAAGAAGCAGATGTGCTGCCCGAGCCAATAATTGTGTTTGTGAAAATTGAGCAGCACCACCGAATCTTTAGGCAGCAGCGCGAGCAGAACCTGATGCGCTTTGTCGGTTGATACTTTCGGGCCGATCATCCCGACGCGCTGAGCCACGCGGTGCACGTGCGTATCGACGGGCAATACCGGTTTCTGGAAGTTGAAAAGCAGCACCAGCGAAGCCGTTTTCAGCCCAATGCCGGGCATGTCGGTGAGCCATTGCAAGCCTTGCTCCACGGGCCATTCGGCCAGAAAGTCGAGGGTAAACTCGCCGCGCTCGGCTTTGATGCGTCGCAGAATTTCCTGGATGCGGGGCGCCTGCGTATCGGGCCAGCGCGTGGTCCGTATGGCGTGCGCCAATTCTTTCACCGGCGCGGCCAGCACACCTTCCCAATCGCCAAAGGTTTCGAGCATGCGATCGTACGCCAGTTCTTCATCAACGTGCGTTGTGCGGTGCGAAAGCAGCGTCGAAATCAGCTCGCGCATGGGGATGCGGCGTGGTTCCAAAGGCAAAGGGCCGAAGAACTGATTCAGAATCTCGTGGTCTTGCCAGGCTTTTTGGGCGGGAGTGAGTGTGTAGGCATCGGTCATGCTCGGTTGTACCGCCGGGTTATTGCCGGGGTTACAGAGCAATTCAAGTCTACGCGACTTATTAACTTAATATATTGATTATCAGATATTTATAAAACATCGCATCCTTTCGACTTACACAAAAAAACCGGCGGCATCACAAGGACGCCGCCGGGTTGGCAATAGGTGTAGTGCGAAATTGTCGAAGCTTAGATCTGGCCTTTTTCGGCAGCTTTCTTCAGCTTTTCGTTGGCATAGATGGCAACCTCCACGCGACGGTTGGCATCCCGACCAGCTTCGGTCGAGTTGTCGGCGATGGGCTGGTGCGAACCGTAGCCTTTCACCTCAAAACGCGAAGACTCCACGCCTTGGCCTTGGGCATAATTAGCAACGGCCTGCGCGCGGCGTACCGACAGCGGATCGTTGATGGCATCGCTACCGGTGTTGTCGGTGTGGCCTTCAATCAGCACGTTGGTGTCTTTGTATTTGATCAGCGTAGCAGCCAGCTTAGCAATGTTGGCCTGCGCAGTCGAAGTCAGGTTAGAAGAGTTTTTGGCAAACAGGATACCCGAATCAAAGGTGATCTTGATGCCTTCGCCAACGCGCTCTACAGTGGCGCCGGCCATGTCTTTCTTCAGCTCAGCAGCTTGCTTGTCCATCCGACGGCCGATCAGGGCACCGGCACCACCGCCTACTGCGGCTCCGATGATGGCACCACCAGCGGTGCTGTTCTTGCCGCCAATCACGCGGCCGAGTACGCCACCAATTACGGCACCGCCACCGGCCCCGATCAGGCCGCCTTTGGCCGTTTTGCTCCACGGCTTCTTGGCTGTAGTGGTCGTGGTTTGAGCTTCCGCAAAGTTGCTACCGAGCAACAGCAAGGCGAGCAGAGCTACGAAATATGAGCGGAACGTTGTCATAATCTTGGGGTTTGTTTTGGTATGATTTGGGAAGCAGTTGGGGAATGCGCTTGGCCACCTAAAGAGATTTTGCGGTGGCTACCAGCTGCGGTCACTTGAATTGCAACCACCTTGCCAAAAACGGGAAGCGCGCCCCAAAATTGCATAAAAACCCATTATCAAGAGAATAACAAGGTTTTTTGTCCTTCGAAATTCCTGCAAAAACCCTGAAAAACAACGCGGTTACGACAAAAAATAAGACCACATCTTTTTGATGTGGTCTTGGCAATCAAAGCCCTTAAAGCGGTGCCTGGATGGCTTGACAGCCTTATTTTTTATAAGCACTGTACCGCACGGGGTCTTTCTTCTTGTCTTTTTTGCGGCCAATAATGGCGCCGCCTACAGCACCTGCCGCGCCGCCGATCAAAGCGCCTTTGCCCCGATCGCCTTTACCGGCAATCACGGCGCCGGCTACGGCACCGCTACCCGCCCCGATGGCAGCGCCTTTGCCTTTGTTGCTCCAACCTTTTTTGGTGGTTTGGGCGTGGGCGAAGTTGGTGCTCAGCATAATCATGGCCACGATCATGGCCAAATATAACTTGAAGGTTTTCATGACTTCCTAGTTTAATGAAAATGAACAATGGGATTATGCATCTTCAACGCAAGTAGCCGGGTCCAAGGTTACACGAAAGCTGAAGCACAAGTTGCTCGCTATTATCCCACGTTACCTCCCAGTACTAGCACCATGATTTCCACAAAAAAGGCCGCACAATCTGCGCGGCCTTTTTCACTAAACTGTTGATTTTCAAATGATTACAGACGACCTTCTTCGGCTGCCTTTTTCATCTTTTCGTTGGCATAGATTGCTACCTCTACCCGGCGGTTGGCTTGACGGCCTTCAGCAGTAGTATTGTCAGCAATCGGCTGCGTAGAGCCGTAGCCTTTTGTGGAAATACGAGCAGCATCCACGCCTTTCTGGCGTGTGTAGGCAGCTACCGATTCAGCGCGGCGCTCCGACAGAGGCTGGTTGATGGCGTCGCTACCGGTGTTGTCGGTATGGCCTTCGATGAGGATATTGGTGTCGGGATATTTCTGCAGCGTGGTGGCCATCTTCTCGATTTCCGTCATCGAAGCAGGGCGCAGCGTGGCGCTGTTCACGTCGAACAGGATGCCAGCATCAAAGGTGATCTTGATGCCTTCGCCTACGCGCTCAACTTTGGCGTTGGCCATGTCCTTCTGCAGTTCTTCGGCCTGCTTGTCCATCTTGCGTCCGATGAGTGCACCGCCGGCTCCACCCACAGTGGCTCCGATGATGGCTCCGGCTGCCGTACCCGATTTGCCCCCGATCACGCGGCCCAGTACAGCTCCTGCTACCGCTCCGCCACCAGCACCTAGTAAGCCACCTTTGGCCGTTTTGCTCATGCCCGTTTTGCGAGCGCCAGTGCCGTTGCCTTCGGGTAAGTTGCTGGTGTTGCCCGTGTTACTGCCCGCATTCTGGGAGGTAGCACAAGAGCCCAACAGCAACGTGAGTGCCATGAAGAAAGAGAGAATGGATTTGGGAGATTTCATCAGATTAAAATTGGTGGAAAGAAAAAGAACAGTGGAGTTCGCTTCCGTTGGTGCTTTACTCCGCTTTGGCTAAAAATGTTCTTAGCACTGCAGGTGATGCCTGCAACTGATTGGGAGTGAACTAATAACCAGCCACAAAGCCAGAAAAGCCCAACATTCGCGCTCAGAACACGATTGTCAGGCTTTCCAAAAAGCTTGCCGAAAACGCAGCGGCGCTATACCCGCTGTTTCGTCCGCGGAGCAGTGGCTTCGGCCGCCGCCGACACTTCCACGGGGCGCAACAACAGCAGCAAGTCGGTGAGTTGCTGCTTTAGCTCTTTGCGGTCGACGATAAAATCGAGGAAGCCGTGCTCCAGCACAAACTCGGCACTTTGGAAGTCCTTCGGTAAGTCTTTGCCGATCGTTTCTTTGATCACGCGCGGCCCTGCAAACCCGATGAGGGCGCCGGGTTCGGCAATATTGAAGTCACCCAGCATGGCAAACGAAGCCGTTACGCCGCCCGTGGTGGGGTCGGTGAGCATCGAAATGTAGGGCAGGCCCGCTTCTGAGAGCAACGCCAGCTTAGCCGACGTTTTAGCCATCTGCATCAGTGAGTAGCCAGCTTCCATCATGCGCGCTCCTCCCGATTTGCTGATCATCAGGAACGGTAGGCGGTTTTGGCGCGCGTAATCGATGGCGCGGGCAATCTTTTCGCCTACCACCGAGCCCATCGAGCCACCGATGAATTTGAAATCCATGCACGCCACCACCAGGCCCAGCCCGTTTAGGTGGCCGTGTGCCGTGCGGACGGCATCGCGCAAGCCTGTTTGCTTCTGCGTGGCGGCCACGCGCTGCGGGTAGGCTTTGGTGTCGACGAAGTGCAACGGGTCGGCCGAGCTCAGCTCAGCGTCCAGCTCCACAAACTGGTTGTTATCGAACAGAATCTCGAAGTACTCGTCCGAGTCGATCCGATCGTGGTGATTGCATTTGGCGCAGGTATAGAGCAGCCGCTTGTGCTCGGCCATGGTGGCTACCGTTTTGCACTCGGGACATTTGTACCACAGGCCATCGGGAGTTTCCTTTTTTTCCTCCGTCGGCGTGACAATGCCTTTTTCTACGCGCTTAAACCAAGACATATTGTTGAAATTATCGTGTATCCGTTACCCTACAGTTGGTAGCAAAGTTGCGAGTAAGTCAGACGAATTCGGCATTCAAAAGCCTAATTCATAACCACCTGATTTACTGATGCTTATACAAACAAAGGATAACTCTTTTCGTTACGCTAGTGTGATGGACTCGTCGAGGTAAATGTCCTGAATCGCGTTCAGCAACTCCACTCCCTCGGCAAAAGGCCGCTGAAATGCTTTCCGGCCCGAAATAAGGCCCTGACCGCCCGCTCGCTTGTTGATGATGGCCGTTTTGATGGCCTGATCACGGTCGCCGGCGCCGAGGCTTTCGCCGCCGGAGTTGATCAGGCCAATGCGGCCCATATAACAGTTAACGACTTGGTAACGAGTCAGATCAATCGGGTTATCCGACGACAGCGACTCGTACATAGCCGGGTGGGTTTTGCCGAATTTGAGGGTCGTGAAGCCGCCGTTGTTTTCCGGCAGCTTTTGTTTGATGATGTCCGCCCCGATGGTCACGCCCAAGTGGTTGGCTTGGCCCGTCAGATCGGCCGCGACATGGTAATCTTTGTCGGCAGTTTTGAAGGCGTTGTTGCGGGTATAGCACCACAAAATGGTGGCCATGCCCAACTCGTGCGCCCGCTCAAAAGCCGCCGATACTTCCTGAATTTGCCGGTTCGACTCGTCGGAGCCAAAATAAATCGTCGCTCCCACAGCCGTTGCGCCCAAGTTCCAAGCTTCTTCCACCGATCCGAACAGAATCTGGTCGAACTTATTGGGGTACGTAAGCAATTCGTTGTGGTTGATTTTCACCACGAACGGGATTTTGTGCGCGTACTTTCTGGCGACGGTGCCAAAGGTGCCAAACGTAGTCGCGACGGCATTGCAACCGCCTTCCACGGCCAGCCGGATGATGTTTTCCGGATCGAAATAGATGGGGTTTGGGCCAAACGAAGAGCCGGCCGTGTGCTCAATGCCTTGGTCTACCGGCAAAATTGACATGTAGCCCGTGCCCGCCAAGCGGCCGTGGTGGTAAAGCTGCCCCAGTGCGCGCAGCACTTGCGGCGTACGGTTGGAAGGCACAAAGCAACGGTCCAGAAAATCGGGGCCGGGCTGGTGCAGCAGGTCCTTCGCCACGGTTTTGCACTCGTGCTGCAGTAGTGCTTCCACTTCGGCCGAGCGGGTGAAAGTTGCAGAAGCCATTCAGGGTTGGGTTGGGGAAAAGAGGCAGAGATCAGTGGACAAATATAGGCCGAAAATCGGTTTGCCGGAGGCCGTGGGTTGGAAGATGCGGCCTCCAGTGGCTACCTTGTCGCGGGTCTGTGTAGTCAGGTCGATTACCGGGCCCGAACCTCGTTTTACCAGATGTTTTCTCTGTGAAGTACTCCTCCCCTCTGCTCCTGACCTCGCTGGCGTTAGCGGCCTCCACGCTGCTGCCAAGCTGCGTGGCCTCCAAGAAATACGACGATTTGCGGGCCCGCCAGACGGCCACCGAAGAAGCCAAAGCCGACGTAGAGCGCCAGCAACGCCAAGCCGTAGCCGAGCTGAAAAAGGCCTCCGATGAACTGGCCGAGCTGCGCCTCACCAATCGCCGCCTCGTCGACGACTCGACGCAGACCGGCAACGCCCTGCGCCGTACGCGCACGCTTTATAATCAACTAACCGACAGCTACGATAAGCTGCTCAAAAACAGCGACCGCGCCATGGCCGATAAGTCGGCTGACTACAACAAAGTGGCGAAAGACCTAGCGCGCCGCGAAGCCGAACTGGGCGAACTCGACGCCAGCTTGCAAAAGACCAACGCCGATCTGAAAGCCCGGGAAGCCAAAGTGGCTGAGTTGCAACAGGCCTTGGCCGCTAAAGACAAAGCCGTTAACGACTTGAAAGCCAAGGTCAGCAACGCATTGCTCAGCTTCAAGGCCAGCGATCTGCAGGTAAAAATGAAAGACGGCAAAGTGTACGTGTCGCTTTCCGAACAACTCTTGTTTAAATCGGGCTCTACCAAAGTCGACCCCAAAGGGCAGGAAGCCCTGAAAAAACTGGCCGCTGTGCTGCAAGAGCAACGCGACGTGAATGTGGTAGTGGAAGGCCACACCGACAACGTGCCGATTGTAAAAGGCACCCAAGGCATGCAGGACAACTGGGACCTAAGCGTGTTGCGCGCCACCGAAATTTCGCGGCTGCTCACCGCCGGCGGCGTAGCACCCGAACGCATCACGGCTTCGGGCCGCTCGCAGTATCTACCTGTTTCTAAGAATGATACGCCCGCCAACAAAGCCCTGAACCGCCGCACCGAAATCATCCTGACGCCCAAGCTGGATGAGCTCTTTAAGATTCTGGATACCAATTCTACCTCAGACGCTAAGTAATTGATTGTCAAACATTTAACAAAAAGGCCCGTTCTCGCTGAGAACGGGCCTTTTTGTTAATATGAGCCAACGAAACGGAACGTCAAGCGCCGTTAGTTGGTGGGCAGCGCTACCACTACCCGAACGAAATAGAAGCCGCCGTTGTACCCAAACTGGTTGGGGTTGTAGACAATGCGTCCGCGGTTGGTGTTGTCGAGCGACGAGCTGTAGCTAGTGGTTGGGTCCACGGAGAAGTTCAACGGGTTGTTGCGCGGGTTGGCGATGAACTTATCGGGATATACGTTGAAAATGTTGTTCACGCCGAAGGTAATTCCCAGTTCCTTAAGCACTTGTGCGGTTACGGTTAGGTCGGTAACCCACTTGGCCGAGAAGGTTTGGTCGATGAACGAGCGGGCTGGGTCGGCATCTTTATACTGCACTTCTCCAAAGCGTACGGTCCGGACTTCCACGTTGAAAATCTTGTAGCCGTAGTTGGCGGTCAGGTTGATTTTGTTGCGCGGCTGGGCCGACTCGATGCGGTTGCGCTGCTGACGGTCGAAGAGCGTGTTTTGCAGGTTTTGCGTGGCCGTCACTGGCGCGTTGTCGATGGTCGAGGAGCTGCGGACTTTCCGCACTTTGGTTTCGTTGAAGTTGGCCGCAGCCGTGAAGCCCACCCGGCTTTCGCCAAACGTCAGGCGCTCGTTGAACACCACATCGACGCCGTGGGTACGGGTATCGATGGCATTGGCAAAGAACTGAACGCGACCGATTTCCGGATAAGAAGCCAGAATCTGATCGACGGTGCCCGTCGCCACGCCGCTGCGCGCAAACTGCGACGACAGCACAATGCGGTCGCGGATGTTGATGCGGTAGGCATCCACGGTCAACGTCCCCGTTTTGAAGAGGCGCGCCGTGAGGCCGAGGCTGTAGTTAGTCGATTTCTCCTGCTTCAGGGACGATACGCCGAAGCCCTTGGGCGTGTCGGTAAACTGGTTGCGCACCACGGGGTTATCGTTGCTGACGGTAAGTACCTGCTGCGGCACGCCGCTCACAAACTGGGTGCTGGTGTTGGTGAAATACCGTTGCTGCAACGAAGGCGCCCGGAAGCCGTTGCCCAGTGTGCCCCGAATAGCAACATCAGGCAAAATGCTGTAACGCGCTGACAACTTGCCACTTACGTTACCACCAAAATCGCTGTAGCGCTCCGCGCGGCCGGCGGCACCTACGAGCAGTTTCTCGGTCAGGTCGCTTTCCAGGTCGATATACCCGGCAATGTTGGTGCGCGACTTATTTAGCGCATCGCTAGGCTGATAACCGGGAAACACCTGCGCGCCAGCCGCCGCAAAAGTCGCGGGTGTAGTGCCGGAAGCGGGCACTACCACGCGGCCACCGTTTACATATGAGCCTTCTTCGCCGGCTTCAATTTGGTAGTTGTCGCTGCGAAACTCACCGCCAAAAGCGACGTTGAGCGTGCTCAAGGAGGCTACGTCGGTGAAGCGACGCGTAAAGTTCAGGTTGGTAGTATTTTGCCGAAACGCGATTTGGCCGGCGTAAAACTCGGTGGGGCTGGTGCCCAGCGGCAGCGAAGCGTTGAGGGTGTTGGTGATGTCGAACTGGATTTCGTTGCGGCCGAAGGTGTTGCTCAGGTCGGCATCAAAGCCGGCCACCTTCGCCCGCAGCCCCACAATAAACGACTGATCGTTGATGGTGGTGTTGATGAACGGCAGAAACCCATTCGGATAAAGCCCCAGATCAATCTGGGTGGGTTGGTTGGGCAAGCGCGTAAAGCCGGCTGCTTTGCCCGTACGGTGCGTAATGCCCCCCGAAAGGTACGCCTCCAAGCCAATGGAAGGAGCCAGTCGGTAAGCCGAGTTCAGGAAGCCACCGTAGTTACGGGATTCCGATTGGCCAACACGCATGTCCTTCCGATCAAAGCCATTTTTAGCGACCAAAGCATCGTCTTCCGCTTTGAGGGCGCGGCGTTTGTCTTCGGTGTTGGCGCTGCTGGGGTACGTGCCGCCGCTGCCTAAGTAAATGAGCGGTGTGGTGTCGATGCCGGAACGGTTGGTGTAACCGCGGTTGCTAAACTGGCCGCTGACGTCCACATAGCCCCGGCCGCCGAGCCCAAGGCCCACGTTAGCATCGGCTTGGTAAAGGCGGCCGTCGCTCTCGTAGGTTTGCCCCACGGTGCTGCTGGCTTGCACGCCGGTGCTGTCGTCTTTGAGCTGAATGTTGATGACGCCCGCAATGGCGTCGGAGCCATACTGGGCAGCGGCACCGTCGCGCAGGACCTCAATGCGCTTGATAGAAGCGTTTGGGATCACGTTCAAGTCGGTGCCCACCGATCCGCGGCCTACTGTACCGTTGATGTTGACCAGCGCCGAAGTGTGGCGGCGCTTGCCATTCACCAACACCAACACCTGGTCGGGACCGAGGCCGCGCAAGCTAGCCGGGTCTACGTGGTCGGTGCCGTCCGATACTGCTTGGCGCGACGACTGAAACGAAGGCGCCACATAGGTAAGTATCTGACTAACATCTGTTTGCGCAAACGCCTTTATTTCGCGAGCCGAAATTACGTCGACTGGGGAGGTAGTCAGAATGTTGGAACGGCCTTCCGTAGCCCGCGACCCAGTTACTACCACCTCGTTCAGCTCCGATTGGCTTTCCGAAAGCCGGACGTCGAGGTTGGTGCGGCCGTTGACGGCAATTTGCTGCGAAACCTGCCCTACAGCCGAAAAAACCAGCGTGGCCGTGCCAGGCACCGCGATGCTGTAACGGCCTTCGCCGTCGGTGGAGGTGCCGTTGGTCGTGCCCCGCTGCAACACGGTCACGCCGGGAAGTGCCGCGCCGCTCGCGCCGGTCACGCGGCCCGTCACCGTAAGGTTCTGCGCCCACGCCTGGCTCATCGATATGAGCACTAGCAGCAGGACCAAGGGAAATAGTATCCGTTTTTTCATAAAAGTCAGGGAGAGTTAACGGGTTAAAAGAACGAGTTCGAGCTGCTCAGAATGTAGCAGACAACAACACTGCTTTCAGGTCTACTGATCGAAGCTCAGCCTTATCAGCTTCGTAATGTAGAGAAATATTACAGCTTAAAATCCTAATAATGAAATTTTTAGCTATTCAATCGTTTGCTGTCGGCCATTTTTATTGGGCACGGCGAAGCCTGGTCGCAAAAGCGCGACCGTGCAGACTTCAAACCCGGATAAGCTTACTTTTCTGTAGCTCCTAAAAGGCTGCCGTTAGCGATTCGGGCTGCGGCTGCCTGCGCCACATCGCCAGCCAATGCTCTTTCAGCGGGGCACGCCGGTAAATTTTCCAGATACCCAACACGATCACCAGGGTAAACAGCCCCGCCAAAAAACGGTAATCGAAGAACAGAATGCCGTATTTTTTGAGCCCCAGAAAATGCATCACCGACTCCAGGTTCAGAAAGTAGGCGATGGACGTGATCGCGTAAAGCACGTATTCGCGCGTCACGAATCCATAAGCCGCCAAAAACAGAACGGCGGCGTGCCAATACCGCTCGTGCATCTGGGTGTTGAAGTACGTAAACAGTAGCGGAACCAACCCGAAGCTCAGCAACACCAGCGCTAGCTGCTCTTTGCCCGGCCGCTGCCCCGTAAGCACACTCCGCACCGCCGCTACAAACAGCGGCAACAGCGCCAGCCCCGCCGCGAGGAAGAACATGATTAGGCCCCAGTGCTTGTAAGTTAGGTTCATAAACGTCCCAGTATCAGGCGTATCCCGTAGCGGACTATTGGGTATCAGCAAATACCAGACGTTCGCGGCGTTCATGGTGATGAACGGGTAGCGATCGACGGCCGTGGTATTGATCTCGATGATCCGGCTTAGGTAATTGGCGTCGCCACCCCAGATAAAAGGTGCCAGAATAAGCACTTGCAGCGCCACGACCGCGCCCACCGTCAGCAGGAGTTTTGTGGGGGCTTGCACCCACTGCGGAAACCACAGAAACAGCAACGGCGGCAGGAAAATAATGGCCTGCGCTTTGGCATTGAGGGCCAGCACATAAAATAGGGCACTCCCGACCGGCTGCCCCCGCACAGCCAACAGCGCCGCCACAAAAACAAGGCACGTGAAAATACTGTCTACCTGAATCCAGATCAGGGTGTTGTAGAGGTACCCCATGTTGAAAAGCAGCAACAGCGAGAGCATAAACCGCCGGTCCCGATCCGAAACCAGCGAAGCCGCCAAAATAGCCCCGGCAAAGTCGAAGAGCAGGGTAAAGCCTTTGAGCAAATGAGGATAATGGTGAATTTTTTCGACGCTGCCAGCCATCTTACCAAATAGGTATAAGATGTAGTGGTACAGCGGATTATAGTCGTTATTGCCGAGCCCATACACGTTGCCAAGTCCGCGCTCGAAGATGGTGGTGCTCCAGTGTACCCAATAGAACATGTCTGACTCGAAGCCTGCGTGCGGCACAGCCAGCAGCAACAGGATGAACAGCATCAGATAAAGCACTGGGTACTGGTAGTTTAGCTTCATAAGAAGGGCAACAACAGACGTAACAACAACGCGAGAGTGCGGCACAACAACTAGTGCTCGATACTACCCTCGCCATCCGGACAAAAATAGAGGAAATTTTCCCTGGCGTTTGGGTGCTCGGGAGGCATAAGCAGCAAGCTACAAGTGACGTTTCAGACTATCTATTAAACCATAAAATATTGATAATCAATTAATTAAATTTAAATGTCACGAAAAGTCCCGAAACAGAAAACGGGGTGCTGTAAACTACTGACCGACAGCAATTTACAGCACCCCGTTTTAGAAATGACTTATCGGGCGGCTCGGTTACCCGATGGCTTGTTTCAGGTCTTCGATCAGATCTTCTACATCTTCAATGCCCACGCTCAAACGGATGAGCGAGTCGCTGAGACCAGCCTTCAGGCGCTCTTCGGCCGGAATGCTGGCGTGCGTCATGGTGGCAGGATGTCCGCACAGGCTCTCGACGCCGCCCAGGCTTTCGGCCAAGGCAAACAGTTCGAGCTTTTCGAGCACCGCGATGGCGTCTTCTTTCCGGTCGCCGTCCAGCACAAACGAGATCATGCCCCCGAAGTCGCGCATTTGTTTAGCCGCCACCTCGTGGTTGGGATGTTGCTCAAAACCAGGCCAATACACTTTCCCTACTTTAGGATGTGCCTGCAAATATTCTGCAATGGCCCGGCCGTTTTCGCAGTGCCGCTGCATCCGAATGTGCAGGGTTTTGAGGCCGCGCAACACCAGGAAGCAGTCTTGGGGGCCGGGCGTGCCGCCGCAAGCGTTTTGCAGGAAGCGCAGGCGCTCGTGCAACTCGTCGTCTTTCAGCACGATGGCTCCCATTACCACGTCGGAGTGGCCGCCCATGTATTTGGTCAGCGAATACACCACCAAGTCGGCGCCGAGGTCGAGCGGGGTTTGCAGATACGGCGTGGAAAATGTGTTGTCGACAACCAGCAACGCGCCGGCTTCTTTGGCCACGGCCGCCGCAGCCGCAATGTCGATCACGTTGAGCAGCGGGTTGGTGGGCGTTTCTACCCAAATCAGCTTGGTGCGCTCGTTTACTTTTTCGCGCACGCTGGTCATATCGTGCATCGGCACGAAGTGAAACTTAATCCCCAAGGGCTCATACACTTTCGTGAAAATGCGATAGCTGCCGCCGTACAAATCGTTGGTTGAGATTACCTCGTCGCCGGGCTTGAGCAACTTCACGATGCAGTCGGTAGCGGCCATGCCGCTGGCAAACGCCAAGCCGTGCTGGCCGTTGTCGAGCGCGGCCAGCGCATCTTGCAACTGCGTGCGGGTGGGGTTGTGGGTCCGTGAATATTCGTAGCCTTTGTGGTCGCCGGGCGAGCGCTGCACGTAGGTCGAAGTCTGGTAAATAGGCGTCATGATGGCGCCGGTTGTGGGGTCCGGGTGCACGCCCGCATGAATGGTTTTGGTACCGAATTTCATAAGTAGGTGGTTAGAAAGGCCACATGGGCACTTTGCGCGACTTGTTACTACGGCCTCAAAGGTAAGAAGGCCCACGAGACATTATTTTACCACCGCAAACACGTCCGTAATTCTTCGAAACACCCACGCGTAAGTCAGGAATAGAACCCGAAGCATAGCCGCCGAGTTGATTCCTACGTTTACCTTTCGAGTTCGGGCCGGCGGTTGTGGCAGGCCCCTTTTGTTGCTGCTTATGTTCCTGAAAGAGCTTTTCCAGAAAAACGCCTCCACCCTGCTTTCTATGTTTTTGCTGGTAGCCCTGCCCTTGCTCGGCAGCTCTTCGCTCACGATCCTGCTGTACCGGCACCAAGCGCTACTTCAACATCTAAGCAATTGGCAATCAATACTTTATTTCATCGTGATTGCCTTCACCATGGCGTTTGCCTTCACGCCCACCACCTTTGTGGCGCTCGTGACCGGCTTTTACTTCGGCTGGTCGGGGCTTCCGGGCATGGTAGCGGCTTATGCCCTAGCCGCAGCAGTTGGCTACCGCATTGCCACTTCCCTCGACCACGGCAAAATGCTCGCTTTCCTCAGCCATTTCCCGAAGGCGGATGCCGTCATGCGCGAACTGAAGCACGAAAGCTGGCAGCTCATCCTGCTGACGCGCATCTCGCCCGTGCTGCCCTTCGCCCTGATGACGTTCGTGCTGGCCGTGATGCGCGTCAATCCGCGGCGCTTTTTGCTGGCTTCGGTAGTAGGTATGCTGCCGCGCAGCTTGTTTTTCTACTGGCTGGGTACCAAAGCGCAGGATGTATTCGCGCTGGTGCGCAATCCTGATACAGGTACGGCGGGCAAACTGCTGCTGCTGGGGCTAGTGGTGGTCTCGCTGTTTGGGCTCTACTACGTATTTAATCAAGCTCTGAAGCGCGCCCTTGGCCGGAGCGCTACCGAGCAGCATAAAAAAAATTAAAACTGACTTTCAGTGGGTTGCGGGACTAGGAGTGGAAATTTTCGCTTAAAAGTATCCTGTCTCTTGCCCGACTAAACTTTTACCTACTATCTTTGTGCTCCGCAAAGGAAAAATGGTTGTGTAGCTCAATTGGATAGAGCATCTGACTACGAATCAGAAGGTTTAAGGTTCGACTCCTTACACGACCACAAAAAGGCCCTCAACAGCATGTTGAGGGCCTTTATTATTTTCCGGATAAGCATTCTACAGCCGCTAACCTCTCAGGCTCATTGAACAACGAGTCGGCGGCTCGCGATGCCGGCCGTTGAAGTCACTTGCACTAGGTAAAAACCAGGTGCCAGCCCGCGGAGCGAAATGTCCAGGGGGCCGCGCTGATTGACCAGCTGCATTTTCCGAACGCAGCGGCCTTGGCTGTCGACTAGGCTAAGCAGGTTTGCGCCGTTCCAGTTGGCTAGCTGTATTGTCACGGATTCGGCGGCGGGGTTAGGGAAGACCCGCCATTCCAGCGTAGTTGAACGGGTCTGGGCCGTGGTTACGCCGCCCAATAGCTTGGCCACAAACCCCGTATACAAGCCGCTGTTGGTAAGAGCAGTGGTTCCAAAAAGGGCGCTGGGACTCAGGAAATAGCCCGTTACCAGCACGTTGCCGCTAGCGTCAACGGCCAAACCTCTGCCGGTATCGTCGGCGGTGCCGTCGGCTTTGGCGGCCCATTGCCATTCACCTTCCGGATTTAGCTTGGCCACGAACAAATCAACACCCAACGGACCGCTATTGGTCAAGTTGCTCAGGCCGAAAAGGCTACTAGGACTCAAGAAATAACCCGTTACGACTGCATTCCCAGCGCCATCTACGGCAATACAATTGCTACGGTCGTCGGCGAGGCCACCTGCTTTTACGGCCCATTGCCACTGGCCGCTGGGGTTGAGCTTGGCCACGAATACGTCGGAAGACCCACTGCTGGTAAGCGTGGTGGTGCCGAAGTCGGCGCGCGGGCTTAGGAAATAGCCCGTTACCAGCACGTTGCCGCTTTTGTCCACGGCGACGCTATTGCCGACATCGGTGCCGGCGCTGCTGCCTGCTTTGGCGGCCCATTGCCATTCGCCTTCCGGATTTAGCTTGGCCACGAACACGTCCGTGGAACCGTTTTCAGCAGCAAGGGAAGTCGCGCCGAAGCGCACGTCGGGGCTGTTGAATTCTCCGGTCAGGAACACATTGTTGTTGCCGTCGAGGGCTACACCAGCAGCGCTTTCATTGCCCGTGCCGCCCGCCCTGATGGCCCATTGCCATTGCCCAGCGGGGTCGAGTTTGGCTACGAACAGATCCAGGCTCATTAGGGTGTTGTTGGTGAGGGTCATAGGCCCAAAACGCGCACTGGGACTAAAGAAGTCGCCGGCTATCAGCACGTTACCGCTTTTATCGAGGGCAATTTCGTTTACTCTTTCAACCTCTACCCCACCAGCCCCGACCGCCCATTGCCATTGGCCGGCCGGGTTGAGCTTGGCCACAAACACGTCGGAGCCGCCCGTATTAGTGAGCGTAGTAGCACCGAAGTCGGCGCGAGGGCTCAGGAAATTGCCGACGATGTACACGCTACCGCTTGCGTCCACGGCCACGCCGGTGGCGGCATCGATGCTGGTGCCGCCCGCTCGCACAGCCCATTGCCATTTCCCAGCGGGGTCGAGCTTGGCTACGAATACGTCGGCTGAACTTTCGCTTGCAGTGAGCGTGAGAGTGCCAAAACGGGCGTTGCCAATGAATGATCCCACCACGTACACGTTGCCGAGGGCATCGACGGCTACTTTCTGGCCAGCCACGCTGCCCTCATCGGCGGTGGGTTTTTCAACCAGCGTAACCGGGCTTATTGCCTGCGCCCACTGCCAGGCTGGAGTCTGCGCCCAAGCGGGAGTCGCAAGCGACCAGCACAAAATTAGTAATAGAATGAGCCGTACTGGCTGCCACAAAAAACGGGTAGCATTGTTCATGGCACCGCAAGAATTAAAAGGTTGATAGCCAAACCACTGCAGACGAAAAACAACGTCATCTGCTACTTCCAGAACGCTATCTAAAATAGTGATTCTCTAATGAATGACAAAAATTTTAAATAATAAATATTATATTTATTATTCCTATAATCCTATATCAAAGCAATATTCCTGTACTCGCCACATTTTGCCCTCGCTCAAGAAGCTAGTTGACACTTACGTTTTCTTGCTAAAGTCCTGTGTCAAACCGACGTCGCTATCGTAAATAACTTATAATCAATTAATTACGATATCCAGCAAAACAAACATTTGGCATTATTTATTGCCCTCGGGTTCGTGCGTATCTTTGCGGGCCGGCAGAGCCGGTATGCCGCAGAAGTTTGGCGACGGCCGCGCGGACCCCTTTCGCGCGGCGCAACGCGCCTAATGCGTTGGCGGACTGATTTTTGGTCGGTCGGCCAACATCCTCAACGATTCTGCGGTTTTCGTTGTTATTAGATTGGCATGAAGCCATTTTCTTGTACCTGCTATTCATGATGAATTCTATCTCCACCGATATCTGCATTATCGGGGCCGGCCCAGTGGGGCTGTTTGCTGTGTTCGAAGCTGGATTGCTGAAGTTGCGTTGCCACGTAGTCGATGCCCTGCCCCAAGTAGGGGGTCAGCTTTCCGAGATTTACCCCAAAAAACCCATCTACGACATCCCGGGCTACCCCGAGGTACTGGCCGGCGACCTGGTGCAGAACCTGATGCGTCAGATCGAACCCTTCCACCCTACCTTCACTTTGGGTGAACGGGTGGAGCGTTTTGCCAAGCTCGAAGACGGTTCGTTTCAGCTGTTCACCACCGACGGTACCGAGATTTTGTGCAAGGCTATTGCCATTGCCGGCGGCCTCGGCTCGTTTGAGCCCCGCAAGCCTGCCATCGATGAGCTGGAGAAGTACGAAGGCGGCCGCGGCGTATATTATATGGTGCGCGACCCCGAGCATTTCCGCGACCAGCGCCTGGTGATTGCCGGAGGCGGCGACTCGGCGCTTGACTGGACGATTTTCTTGGCCGATGTGGCTAAGGAAGTCACGCTGGTACACCGCGGTACCATGTTCCGCGGCGCAGCCGACTCGGCTGAGAAGGTGAAGGCGCTGCACGAAGCCGGCAAGGTGCGGCTGGTGCTGTCTTCGAATGTCAGCCATGTGCACGGCCAGGAAACGCTGGAAGCCGTGACCATCACGGCCAACGACGGCACCACCGAAACCGTCACCACCGATGCCTTTATTCCGCTGTTTGGCCTGACGCCTAAGCTCGGCCCGATTGGCGAATGGGGCTTGGAGCTGGAAGATGACGCGGTGAAAGTCGATACCGTAGATTATTCTACCTCGTTGCCGGGCGTGTACGCCATCGGCGACATCAACACGTATCCGGGCAAGCTCAAGCTCATTCTGTGCGGTTTCCACGAAGCCGCGCTCATGGCCCAGGGCGCTTACAAATACATTTTCCCCGACAAGAAATACGTGCTGAAGTACACCACCGTCAACGGCGTACCTACGCTGTAAGCCGGTTTTGGGAGGGTGGTTGCCAGAAGTTGAAAATAGGTGGTTAGTTTGCTACGCAAACAGACTGCTTAGCTAGCAACCCACTGGCAACCAACCTTTTCCTACCGACAAGCCCTAAGATATGAGTTCAGACCTTACTGAAGTACGCATTTACGTTGAGGAGGCACCGGGTCAACGCATTGAGATTCAGGCCCCTACCGATATGAACCTGAGCCTTATGGAAGTGCTTAAAGCCAGCGGCTACGACATTCAGGCTACCTGCGGCGGCATGGCCCTGTGCGGCACCTGCCACGTGGAAGTGCTGGCCGGCCCCGCCCTCGACGAGCCCAGCGACGACGAGATGTATATGCTCGAGAGCCTGCCCATCCTCAACGAAGGCAGCCGCCTCTCGTGCCAGATCCGCATTACCCCGCGCCTCGATGGGCTGGTGGTGCGACTCATGCCACAAATGGCTTAGAACCAACTCCTTACGCAACAGATTCTGGTTTCACCATATCGCTGTTACACACAGAAGGCGCGCCATTGTGGCGCGCCTTCTGTGTGTAAGCTACTCTTCAATGGGTAGGGCGTTTAGCGCCGCCGATGGGAGCTGGTAGTTTTGTGGTGAGTCGTTGACTTCTTGGCCGTTGATTTCTTCGATGAAGACTTTTTAGAGCTCGACTTCTTGGCACTCGTTTTCTTTCTGGCGGACGAGTGCGCGGCCGTGCTGCGGCGGTGCGACGAGCTAGACCGACGACGGTGCGAGGTGTGGGTAGCAGTCGTTTTGGACGCAGCAGCTTCTTCGGCTGGGGCAATTTCTTCGGCTTCCTCGGCGACATGCGCGGTTATGTCGGTAGCCGAGGCTTGGTCGGTAGCAGAAGGCTTGAGCGCCGCGGCGCGCTTGCGGCGCACGGGCATCAGGAAGTCTCGCTCGGCCCGCTCGCGGGCGGTGAGCTTTTCTTCGCCGGGTAGCGCTGGCGTTACGGGTAACGCTACTTTGCCTTCGGGAACGGACGGACCGGAATTCTTTTTCGCACTTTGAGCGAAGACCGGCGCACTGCACAAAAGCAGACCGGCGAGCACATATATCTTTCGTAGCGGCATCGTTGCAAAGGGATTGGAAAGAGCAAAAGTACCACAGCCTGAGCATATTGACAACCCAGGCCCTTACCGCGCCGCCCTGAAAGCGGCTTTCCGCAGCGTCAGGCAACATTCACTCCTGAAAAATGCAATTGCCCTTACCGAGCCTTTTCCGGCTCGATCCGAAGCCGCTCGCCGGCCGAATGACTGGTGAATTCGGGCGCGTAAAGGCACTGAATCTGACTTAAGCCACCCGAAAAATTGCCGCTTTGCGCCGCCCGCAATCGGTACTCAAATACATGTGTACCCTTGGGCAGCTGCCCCATAAAAAAGTTGGTGGCCGCATCGCGCGGGCTCTCGTAGTAGCCCAGCCCGCCTTGGTAGCGGTAGCCGCTCGTCTGGCTGATGGGCTCCAGGCCGGCGGCGCGCTGGTCTTTGAGGTGCACGTATTCTAAGTCACGGTCGGTACGCAAGATGAGGCGCACTACCAACGCATCCCCAACGCGTAGCGGCGTAGTAGCCGTGAGGCGCTCGAGCACCGGACCGCCCGCCGTGCGCTGCTCCCGAAAAAGCTGCCGCTCTACCTGCAACGGCGTAGCGGCAGGCGTAATCTTATCGAGCTGCTCGAAATACTGCCAGTACAATGCGCCCCACGCCACGCCCGCATCGGGCTTGCGGATGCTTACGCGGCCCTGCGTAGGCTTGATTTGCTCGGCGGGAAAAGTCGTTTTGAAATAGCCGGTACCCGCTTCCGTGGCGTTGGGTTTCACGACCGCGCCACCGACTGCAACTTCCAGCGGCTGAGCAGGTTGGAGCCAGTCGGAGCCGCGTAGCAGGAGGGCGTAGCAGGCATCCGCAGTCGCGCGGGTGCTTTCCCAGTTTTGAGTCTGCTTTTGGCGCAGCAGCCACAGCTTCATTTCGTCAACCGATTTCTGATCGTTGGCGACTTCGTCAAAGGCCTCAATCAGAGTGGCTTGCGTTTCGGTTGGGGCCTCGCGCCAGTAGTAACCGCTGCGTACTTCTTTCCAGTACATACCCAGCTCGTCGTTGTGCAAGGCATTCTCTGCCAATGCCTTCATAATATTTTGACTGACAGACGATTGCGCAGAAGCCCGATGCAGTGTTAGTGCGATAAATCCCTGCAAACAACGATTCTGGGTCGGCCAAAATGTGGCCGCTTGCTGGCGGTAATATTCGAAAGCCGGCTGATCGGCTTTGGCAACGGGCTGCTTCGACCAGAAGCTGCGGGCGTACAGCGCTTGAATGTGTATATCACCCAAATGGTTCTGTTTCAGATCAATACCTTTCTGGCGACGCAGTTCGGCGTAGTCTTTTTGCAACTGCGCGTCGAGGTAGTGCAGGGCTTTGGTGAGAATAGGCCGGGCGCGCTCGTCCTGGGCGGCATCGAAGGCGCCGAGGCGTTGTAGCTTGCCAAAACCCGCCACAATGAGTTGGGTGATGTAGCGGTCATCGGGCATCTTTTCGAACCACGGAAAAGCGCCGTTGGGCTGTTGCAGCTGGGCTAGTTTGGTTAGGGCCTTGGCGGTTTCGGTACGCAGGTGGTTTTCGTCGAATAGCTCGCCGAGGCGGCGCATACGGTCGGTATCGGTTTGGCCGTCGCGCACCCAAGGCGTTTCCTGAAGCAGCAGGTTTTTCAACTCCTGGTTTTGCTCCAGCTTGCTGCGCAGGGCATTTTTGTCGCCGCTGGCGGCAGCCCGCTTCCACGCCTCCAGCACCGGCCGGATGCGCGGGTTTTGGGTGAGAATACGGGCGGCCAGCAAGTTGGCATATAACCTACTGAATGTCTGTTCACTACATTCATATGGATACTCCATCAGATACGGCAGCGCCTGCACCGCGTACCACGCTGGGTTCTGGGTCATCTCCAGTGTGAGCGAGTAGTTGCGACGCGTAGCTGACGTGGTGCTCGTGAGCTTTTTCAGCTCGAAATCCTTCGCACCCGCGCCCCGCACCGACAGCGGCAACGACTCCGTGACGAGCAACCGATTGGGCAGCACGGGCAACGTGTTTTCCTCGCCGTCAGAAAATTCGCCGGCCTGCGCAACTACGCGGTACGTAACCGCTTCCAACGGAATTTCCTGGCCCTCAGGCACTTGCAAATTCCAGCCGAGCGCCAGGCTTTGATTGGCTTTCAGCCTGAATTTTTGCCGGACTTTGCCCTGCAACAGCTTTGCCTCGATGGGTTGCTGAGTGCAGGCGTCAAACAGAAACAGTTGTGCGTTACCACTCAGCGCTTTGGCCGTGAGGTTGCTGAGCTTGGCTGTGAGCGTCAGCTGGTCGCCTTCGCGGAAAAAGCGGGGCGCGTTGGGCGTGACTTGCAGCTGCTTCTGCGTCACCAGCTCGCGGCGGAGCAGGCCGCTGTGCAGCTGTTGGTCGTGGGCCAGGGCCAGCAGCTGCCAGCGCGTGACGGCTTCGGGCATCTGAAATTCCAACACGATTTCGCCCTTGTCGTTGGTGCGCAGGTCGGGCTGCCAGAAGGCAGTTTCCTGAAAGTTTTTGCGAGCTTGGATGAGGGAAAGGTCCACCGGACGCGATTTGTCTTTCAACTCTTCTTGGTCTGGAATTTCGTCGCTCGAATCTGGAGCGGGAGGGGCGTTAGGTGGCGGGGGTGGAGCCATGCGCCTCATTGCCATTTGAGGCGCAACATTTGAAGCGGCTACTCCACCCGCAGTACTTCTCACTTCCTCATCGCGTTTGACGATTGGAGGCCTGAACCTCACAGTCGTGAATTTCATGGCTCCGTTATGAGGTGGAGGCAGTAGTTTATAATCGCTGCTGCTCTCGTCATCGCCAAGTGAATATCCCCACCAGCTTAAATGAGGATATAGAATTTCATTTTCGTCAGTCGAAGCACCTTCTCCGAAGAGTTCGTTCGATTCCTCAGTCTCAAACCGTCCATTCCAAGCCAGCAGAGATGGGAAATACGGCTTCATAAAGTTCAGATTCTCAAATGCATGCACCCGAAATACGTCTAGCGACTGATCATAAAGAGTCGCCAACAGCTCGGCGGCAGCAGGTTTGCCGTCGGCGTTTTGAATCGTGACGCGCCAGGTTTCCTTCTCGCCGGGCTGGAGCCGATCGCGGAAGGTGGCGATGTTCAGGCGCAGCGGTGCTGGCGGCGTCGCGATTTGTACTGTGGCCGTGTGCGTATACAGGCGGTTGTCGCGCACCTGCGTGGCGTGGAAGTACAGCTGGGTTTCGCCCAGCGTTGCTGGCACCGGTACGGCCACAAGGCGCTGTTCGCCAGCAGCAAGCGTAAGCCATTGATGCATAATGGTTTGACCTTTGGCTTCAGCTTCTACCAGAATGCGGGCGCCAAGCTCGCTGCTGCCCACCAGAAATTGCGCCGTTTGGCCGGGCCGCACGCTGTCCTGCACAGTCACAAACCAGTCAGGCGTCGGAACCGGAAGCTCTTTGGCAGCGGGGTCGTAGAGTGTAAAGTAACGCTCGGCTTTTGTGGGCTGCTTGGCAGCATCTTCAGCGGTGGCTTCAAGCACGTAGCGGCCGGGCGCTTGCTGGGCCAGCGGCGCTGGCAGCGCCAGCAGCAACGGCGACTTTTCGGTATCGAAACCCTGTTCCAACACCAATGTGCGGGACCATTTGCTTTCGTCAGCTTCGTCGGCGTAGGCGTCGTGCGGGAATTTTTGCACAAACGATTCTCGCGTTAAAGCCTCAACATCAGTCTTTTCCCAAAGACGCGGGCGCAGGCCTCGCGCAGGCGGCGCCAGGCGGTAGAGGCGCAGCTTGCCTTGCGCGGGCACGGCTTCGCCTGCTGCATTCTGGGTGATTAAGCTTAGCGCGGGAACCTGCGCCCGATTTAGGAGCTCCGGCACTTCCAGGCGCAGCGTGAGTGCGCTGGTGCCCAGACTCACGCTTTGCTGCCCGGTGCGGGTTTCGCCGGCCGCGTCGGTCACGTCGGCGGTCACTTCAAACACGTAGCCGGGACGCCAGCCGCGCTGCTTTTGCGCCTCTTCGTCGGCCAGAGCCGTGAACGTGACCCGGAAGCCGCCCGCCGAATCGGTTTGGGCCGTGCCGTTGGTGATCTCAACATCCTGCCGCTCATCGGGCTCTGGAAACCGAATCAGGGCGTCGCCATACGGCCGGAAGAAGGGCCACACAGTGCGGCGCACCACGCGGTAGCGCACTGTGGCGCCGTCGATGGGCTGACCGGCGTAAGCGGTGGCTTTGCCCTGCATCGTCACCGATTTGCCAAGCTGGGGCGCGCCCTTCACCGGCTCAAACGCAACCTGAAACGTGGGCCGCTTGTAGTCTTCCACCGTAAACGACACGCTGCCGTCGTCGGTTTGCAGCGACATCTCGCCGTTCAGTAAGCTAGTCGGCAGCACCAGGGAGCCGTGGAAAGAGCCGAAGTCGTTGGTCGTAAAGGGCAGCGTCTGCACGACTTGGCCGTTCACATCCACAAAGCGCAGGGATACAGCGCGTTGCGTAAGCAGCTGGCTTTTGCCGGCGCGGCTTTCGGTCAGGATGCCTTTGAAGTATAGCGTCTGGCCGGGACGATAAATGGCGCGGTCGGTATAGAGAAACGTGCGGCGCTGCGCTTGATCGTCCTGCACTTCCAGCCGCCGCGGGCGGTAGTAACTGTAGCCCGTTTCAAACAGAGAATCAGCGCCTTGCGTGAGCAGTACAGCCCGAAGCTGCGTGTTCTCGCCCGTCTTGACACCTACCGGAATTTGCGCTACGCCTTCCGCATTGGTCGTTACGGCAGTACCGCGCCGGGGCTTGTATTCGCGGGATTTTTGGTCGTAGTATTCGTAAAACGGCAGCACGTGGGCTCCCGCGAGCGGCGCACCGCTTTGGCGATGCAGCACCAAAACTTCGGGGCCTTCGCTGTCGGCACTACCACGTTTTACCTGGCTTAAAGCACTTACTTGCAACTGGTTACACACCGTCGTCGCGCCGGCTCGTGCTTTCACCGGGTTCTCTTCGGCCGTGCTGATCACGATGAGGTAGTGCCCCAGTGGCAGCGCCGGCCCCGCCTGCTGCACCGAATGCGACTTGTAATCCTGCGAACCGGGTACTTCGAGGGACCAGGCAGCAACTGGCTTGGCAGCTAAAGCACGGGCATATCTTTTGGCAAATTCCTGATTATCACCACTTTGATTAAAAGTATTTATTGTCTGAGCCGTGCTGATTCGATATGCTTTGGCGTATAGCCGCTTCACGTTACGCTGCTCCAAGCGTAGCAGCCACGGCTGGTTGGGCAGCACCACTTCGTCCGTCGCGAAACGCAGCTCAACCGCCTCGATACGCTTGCGCAAAGCCTCGCTTTGTTGGGCACCGCGCGATTTGGGGAAACGCCGCACGGCTTCGCGGCACAGGATCAGGGCCTGCGCCGGCGAGCTTTCCTCCAGATTGTCGGCCTCGGCAAAGAGAAATTCCGTACTGATGGGCAAGGCTTTGTACGTGTCGGCGGCGCGGGCCAAGGCCTGCCGAAACAGCGAATCTTTGTTGGCAAATTCGGCGTGCTCTTGCACCAAGCGCAGCCGCTTCAGGTCCACGTCGGCCAGTGCAGGCAGGTTTTGGGCGTCTTTCAGACGGAACGCAGTGAGTTGCTGCAACGCGCGCAGGGCGTGAAACTGGCCGTTGAGCGAATCGGCTTTGGGGAATTCCAACGGCAGGCGCGCAAACTCGGCGGCGGGCGCCAGCAAAGCCGGATTGGTCAGGCGAAACTGCTCGGCAGGCCGCGTGATATAGAATTCGTCATTCTGCAAACCATCGATGGCACGGTGCGCGAGCAGGTCATACAGCGTGGGGCGCAGTTGGCGGCCTTCGGCATCGCCGCCGCGGATGGCGTCGCCTAAGTCCTTGAGCAGCAGCTGTTGCTGGCGTTGGGGCTCGTCGCTGAGGGAAGCGTGGTAGTGCTCGACTACGGCAGCGCCAAGGCGAGCCGCATCCCAAGTAGCCAGGCCGGAAGTGGCCGTGGTGTCGGTGGCGGGGCCGGTGGCGCCGGGCGTGCGGTCGTAGAGCTGGCCGCGGTGCTGATCGTAGTACGTGGCGTAGAGCTGCGCCAGCAACGAATGCAGAATAGGACGAGCCGGAAACTGCGCCGTTTGCAAATCATTATGAATCAGATCGATAGCTTTTTCATCCGAATCTTCCTCTTTGGCTTCCAGCAGTCGCAGCTTATAGAGCAAGGCCCGCAGATACTCCGGCGTCTGTTGCTGCCGGCGCGCCTGCTGGTAGATTTCCTCCACGAGCTTGCCGGCCGAAGCAGTCTGGTTTTTCTTCAGGAAAGCATCAATCTGTTTCCATTTTTTGGCGTTCGCACCTGGCGGCACGGGCGCCGATGAGCCGACCGTGAAAACCAACACGCATAGCAGCAAAAACAAAGGCAGGGAGCGCATAGCAGCAGAAATTTGAAAGCGAAAGCAAGATGTCAAAAATCAGATGCCTTGCCGAGTTGAATTCCACACGCGCCTCCCGACTATTTGTATTGTTATGCTTAAAAACGTGTGATGAGCCCCACTGTATTGCCTCCCTTTTTTAGCTTTCTAAGGCGGATTCTTTCCTTAATTACATTATAAAAATACATAAATCCTTACTTATCAGCTTATTAGGCTTCACTCGCGTTTTGAGTGGCTCAACTGTTTCTCAAGCCCAAATTCAGATTCGAATGGCGCCTATCCCAGTGCGTGTTGGTGTGCGTGTGGGAGGCAACTATTCTACCCAAACCAGCATTCCTGGCCGCTCGTCGGTGCTGGGCGCGCAAGCTGGCGTCGTTTTTCAAGCTCAATTTGGGAAGTTGGCCCTACAGCCGGCACTGGTGTTTTTGCAGCGCGGCTACCACGAAGACAACACCTACATTATTGACAACATCGATGAGCCGGTCTACCACGCCCGGTCAGTGACCACCACCCGACTTAACTACTTGGAGTTGCCGATCCACTTTGTGCACCCCTTCAGTGGGCCCATGGGGCTACAACTTTTTGCCGGGCCCTACGTGGCTGCATGCGTGGGCGGCCGCCAGCGGTATCACAATTACAATTACGCTGGCAGCCTGACTGGCCCGCTATCGGCTCAGGATGGCGGACGATCGCGGTTACTACCTCGGAAGAAACCACCTGGAGGGCTGCAACTGCTTGTACCGCTGCCGAACGCGGGCCTTAATGGGGCGTAGGTTACCAACGGGGCTCTTGGCAGGGGCAACTGGGCTACAGCTGCGCCTTCACCCCAGGCGCCAACACTTACGTCGGTGACCAGAGCTACAAGCCAAAAAACTGGGCAGTTCAGCTGACGCTCCCGTATTTCTTCGGCGGTGAGTAATCCTGATCTCCTGTTTGCAAAAGCCTGCAATCTTCGCTATTGCAGGCTTTTTTGTGCTTGGGTTTGCGCTGACTTCGGCCTCATAACTCCCCCACACTCATCTCATTATAGAAATATTTATTTCCGCTGTTTTCTTCCCTGTTTTTCCTTGCGATACCAACGGACCTGAACTACCTTTCTTCATACAATCGCGCCGCCGGCGCTGTCGTTTTGAAAAATCCGCCAATCTACGTCGAAACCTTCATCCAATGCCCGATGGAGGATCTTTGGGAGCACACGCAGCGGCCCGAGCTGCACCAGCAATGGGATTTGCGCTTCACGGAAATTGAATACTTGCCTCGTCCCTCCGAAACCGCACCGCAGCAGTTTCTGTACGCCACGCGCATTGGCTTTGGGTTGGGCATTGCGGGCCGGGGCGAAAGCGTGGGCACGAAGGAGAAAAACGGCGAACGGACTTCGGTACTGAAGTTTTGGTCTGATGAATGGGTGTCACTGATCCGCACCGGCTCGGGCTACTGGAAATACATCCCGACCACCGATGGCTTGCGTTTTCTGACCGGCTACGACTACCAGACGCGCTTCGGGGCACCCGGCCGCTGGCTCGACCGGCTGGCGTTTCGGCCGCTCATTGGATGGGCCACGGCTTGGAGCTTCGATTGCTTGCGGTTGTGGCTGGAAAAAGGCATTTCGCCCGCGGCTTCGCTGCGGCTGGCGCTCATTCAGCTTTTGGTGCGGGTGTCGCTGGGCTTTATCTGGGTGTACCAGGGCGTGGTGCCGAAGTTGCTGTACCCAGACACCGGCGAACTACGCATTTTGCAAGGCGCGGGCTTTTCGCCCGCGGCAGCGCACCGCGTGGCCGCAGTGGTAGGCATCGGCGAGATTTTGTTTGGCCTATTGTTTTGGCTGCGGCCAGTGCGCCTGTTGCGGCTCGTGTACTGGCTAAATATGGTAGGCTTGGTCGTCTTGGGCGCAGGCGCGTTGTTTAGTCAGCCGGCCGTTTTTGCGGCGCCCTTCAACCCCCTGACGCTGAATCTGGCGATGGTGGCGCTGGCCGGTGCGGGCTTGCTGACTTTGTCCGATGACTTACCAAGCGCGACTCGCTGCCTGCGCCAACCTCCTGCATATCCCCATAACTAATTACTAATCTGTTACTTATGCAATCGATTTATCAGCAACAACTTGGGGCCGATTTTCAGAAGCTCCACCCCCGCATTCAGGAGCGGCTGGCTTTTTCCAGCGCCGACAACCGGGCTTTCATCGGCGAGGGCACCATGGAGCGCGTGTGGCACGGACCGTTTTACACGCTGCCTTTTTTGCGCGTCGGGCTGCTGCGCAACATCATGTTTCCGGATGCCGGCAAGAACGTGCCGTTTCGCATCGAGAACTACGCGTACCGCGATTCCTTCGGCCGCGAAACCGTGACCTGGATTCGTCGCTTCAGCTTCCCCAACTGCACACGCTGCTTCGACGCCACCATGATACGCAGCGCTTCCCGCAATTGCATCGTCGATTACTTGGGCACGCACCAGCACCTTGCCGTGGATATCGATTTGGCCGTGACCGAAAGAGGCGGCTTGCGCCTGCGTTCCGGCGAACAGCGCTTCTACGAAGGCCCCATCAAGTTTCGGTTTCCTATGCTCATGTCGGGCCTGGCCGATGTAGAAGAATGGTATGACGACGATGCCGACTGCTACCGCATCAAGGTGGAAGTGCTTAACCCCGCTTTTGGTAAGCTTTTCGGCTATCATGGCTCCTTTCGCCCGACTTGGCGCACGGTCACGCAGCCCGAAATTCCGGCCTATGCCCTACCACAACGCGAAGAAGTACGGGAGTAAGCGAAATTTACCCCGAATTCATATTTACAAAATATTGATAGTCAAGTATTTATAAGCACATGAACCCTAATACCGCTGCTGCTTATCTGCAACTCACGCCGCGTCAGCGAGTGGTAGAGTTGGCGCGCCCGTGGGTGCTGGTGGCTCTCTATATTGGGACAGCAGTAGCGGGCGCTTGGTGGCTGGCCGTACCGCTGGCCGTGGCCGTGTGCCTAGCGGCCTTTGTGCAAATGCACGATGCCATGCACAACGCTCTGGGCTTGTCGAAAAAGAACAACGAACGCGTGCTGACGCTCAGCGCTTTGCTAATTCTGAAAAGCGGCCAAGCCATGCAGGTCACGCACTTGCGTCACCACGGTCGTTGCCTCACCGACGATGACCCCGAAGGTGCGCCAGCTACGTGGAGCTTTGCGCGGGTGCTTTGGCAGGGCCCATACCACATCCTGATGTTGCGCCGCGAGTCGTTGCGCATTGCGCCCAAAACGCGCAACAGGCAGCTGCTCGAAACGGCCGCTACGGTATTTATATTGGCCGTTTTTGTGGGTCTATATTACTATCTCGATTCGGCTATTGGCTTGGTATACTGGGCAGTAGCTTTTCTGATGAGCGCCACGATGCCCATTTGGGCTTCATATGTGCCGCACCACGTAGCTTCTCGCAATCCGGCGGCCCGCGTCGCGGCGGCGATGGCCCAAATTTGGACGCCGGTGGTGTCGTCCTTTGCTTTTCACCACGTGCATCACCATTACCCGCGCGTCCCGACGGCGCTGCTGCACCGGGCCGCGGCTGAGTTACCCCCGCCGCCGGAGGAACACCATCACTAAGGATAACTCCTTTAATAAACAGCTTACAATCTACACCAAGCTTTCGGACAAGTGGCTAGGCCGGGTTTCGCCATCCAACACGCGCTCGGCTTGCGCGACGTGGCGCTGGATGTGAGCCACCATAAATTCAAATTGGTCGGTAAGGCGCAGGCGAATCAGCGGAATCAGCGGGTTAGGAATGCGTACGGCGTTGGCATTGATGGCGCGCGCCTGTTGCACCATTTGCAGCAGTTCGTCGATCTGGCGGCTGAACACTTCGACCACAGTGCGGGGCAGGCGGCTGCCGCTGGGTGCGTATTGCTGGGGCGCTTTGAGCGCTTTCTGCGAAGCAGGCATCCGCATGGCAGCCGTTAGCCGCGGCCCGATGATGCCGTGCTTGACGGTTTCGGAGGGCCGCGAGCCGCGCTCCTGCGCCTGCTTCAGCCTGCGCGTCATGACGGGCAAATAGTGGCCGCCGATGATGTTGAGGTGCTCCAGGCACTGGCCCACACTCCATTTCCCTGGGCCCGGACGGCGATTGAGTTGCTCGTCGGTAAGCGGACGAAAGCGGCGCATCGTGATGTCACGCATCGCCTGCAAATCGGCCGTGAGCTGATCCAGGAAATCGGCAGTACGGGTTACAGGTTGGCTCATAGCAGGCAACAGGGTAAAGTCAAAAAGTGCAGAACGCACAGTAATGATACGGTTCGGATTTGGTTTTTGGCAAGTTAAGGCGCCTTTCCCTTCAAATCCCGATATTCTTCACAACTCCCGGCTTTTTTAGCACGGCCTGCGACGGGCGTTTGCAGCACCATACATTCTAACGTTCTCATTCCTTGCGTATTGCGTTGAAACAACAAAGTTGCTGCTCGTTGACCCCTCACTCCGAATGAGAATAACAACATCCGCGGGCGGCAAGGAACGTTTTGCATGCAAACTATTGATATATAACATCTTACTTATAAGCCACTGCTATCGAAGGCCAAGCCCATTTTGCAGGTTATTGTCAAATGCAGGCCAGCCCGTAATTTTAGAGCTTCTATTCTTATTCCGAGTCATCTTCCGTGTCTGATCCTGCTGCTGGAAAGCCCGGCCGACCCAACGCTTTGCTACGTTGGATACGGCGTTACTTTGGGTTTTCGCGCCGCGAAACCTCCGGTTTCGTCGTGTTATTTCTCCTGATGCTGCTGTGGCTGGTGTTGCCATGGCTACTGCGCCCCGCCCTGCCGCATTACGACCCTCAGGCCGACCAACAGCAGCTCAACCGCTGGGCCGCCGAGTTGGAAGCGCAACGCCAGCCGCGAGCTTTCGATTCGCGGTACCCGCGCCGGAGCTATGCTGCCCGAACGGCGGTGCCGCGGGTGGCGCTGTCCCCTTTCGACCCCAACTCCCTGACGCCAGAAGGCTGGGAGGCCCGCGGCTTGCCGCATTTTGTGGCGCAGCGCATCGTGCATTTTCGCGATGTAATCGGGGGCTTTAAGGCCAAAGAGCAAATTCGGCGCACGTATGGCCTCCCCGATTCGGTGTACGCGCGCTTGGCGCCTTACATACAGCTGCCGGAGCAGTTACCGGCGCGTGAAAGCAAGTTTCGGGACTACGCGGCCGGGCCTGATCGCAACGCCAACAAGTCGTTTGCAAGTTACCCGCCCAACAAGTTTGCGCGCAAGCCTACGCACCTCGCGCCCTTCGACCTGAACGCGGCCGACACCACGCAGTTTAAGCAGATTCGCGGCATTGGCAGCCGGCTTTCGGCGCGGCTGGTGGCGTACCGCGAGCGGCTGGGCGGCTTCATCCGCGAAGAGCAGGTGGGCGAAATCTACAACTTGGCGCCCGACCTCGTAGACAGTCTGCGCAAGTATACGTTTGTCAATCAAGGCTTTATCCCGGCGTTTATCGACGTAAACAATGCATCGCTGGCCGAGCTGAAAGAGCATCCGTACGTGGGCCTGCGCTTTGGGCGCGTGATTGTGGCGTTTCGGCAGCAGCACGGCCCGTTCCGGCAAGCCAGCGACCTGCGCCAGATTCGTATTCTCGACGACGCAGCTTTCGCAAAGTTGCTGCCTTACCTACGCTTTTAATTATTGTATTTTACATAAGTATTTGACAATTAAATACTTATGCAGCAACTTACTGTCGCACAGCCAGGACCATGCCTATCGCCCCGCCCGGTGCATACGTCGGCATGACGACCAGCAGCTTGCCTACTTTCCCCGGCACCCAACGTGCTACCAACGGGTACAAGCGCCACACGGCTTCGGCCGACAAAAACCCGATGCCCGCACCGGCCACTACATCGGTCACCCAATGGCGGTCGTTGAGCACGCGCATGGCGCCCGTAGCCGTGGCGACCGAGTAGCCGGCCACGCTTAGCCACGGGTATTGGCGGCCGTATTGCTCGTGGAGCAAAGTCGCGGTCAGGAAAGCTTCGGTGGTGTGAGCCGAGGGGAAAGAGCTAAAATCGGTGGCCACATCGGGGCGGGGCTCGCGGGTCCACTTCTTCAGATGGCTGACGATGCCTGTGCTCAGCGCGTGCGAAAGCCCGTAGGTGATGGTGAACGGAATGACGCCGCGCTCGCCTTTCAGGCCCACTACCTGCAAGGCATAGGCTGCCACCAAGGGCGCATGGCGCGAGTAATCGTCGACATGAGTGCGAAAGCGCGGGTAGTTTTCGCGGCTTTCTTCGCGCACTTCCTCTTTGAGTTCGTCAATGAAATTCTCGTTGCGCCCAGCATAGCTCAAGCCAATGAGGCTCAGCGGAATAGCCGTGCGCCATACACCTGGCCGTTTCAGGAAAGGCACAGACGCAGACTGGGGCTGGAGGGTATCGGCGGCAGTAGGCAGCAAGGCCTGAGCGACCGCCGGCCCGGCCCGCAGGCTACTGGCCAGCAACAAGCAATACAAGAAACGCATCAGCGAAAACAATGAGAAAAACGACAGAGCAAGATAGCCTTTCTGCCAGGCAAAAGCGCAGACTCTTAGTTGCTTAACGTACATTTTTGGCGCAGAAGTGCCCTTGCCATTCGGCCTTCCGTATGCAGGGGCTACGCACGCGGCCGCGACGGCCGGTTTCATCTCACTTACTTTTTATGCTGTTTCTTTTGCGCGACAAGCTTTTTCCGCTGCTGGTCTTTCTCCAATCCGTCATCTGTGGCTGCTCCAAAGACAAGGGCCGTGGCAGTTTCGACAACGTCAACCAGTCGTACGAAGTAAAGCAGGTCGGGCGGATGCGGAAGGGCGAGGTAGTCGAAAGCTCCGGGTTTGAATTGGCCAACGACGAAGGTGACCTCTGGACCCACGGCGACGGCGGCAACACAGCCCGCCTCTACAAAGTGACGCCGCAGGGCGACTTACTAAGCACGCTCGACCTAGCGCCCCTAATGAACAACGACTGGGAAGACCTGGCCCAAGACGACGAGAAACGCTTGTATATCGGGGACTTCGGCAACAACCAAAACAAGCGCCGCAACCTGGCCATCTACCGCCTCAGTGGCCCCGACCTGCGCCAAATCGACACGACGCACTTCCTGTACCCCGACCAGCACGATTTTCCGCCCAAGAAGTCCAAGCGCAACTTCGACTGCGAAGCCTTTTTTTACCGCCAAGACAGCCTGTATTTGTTCACCAAAAATCGCGGTGAGGGCCATTGGGTAAAGCAATACGTGCTGCCCGCCAAGCCCGGCCGCTACACGGCACGGCTGGTCGACAGCGTGCAGATTAATACCTGGATTACGGCGGCCGACATCAGTCCGGACGGGCACACGGTGGCGCTGCTGGGTTACGGGCACGTATATCTGATCGGGCTGGAGCCCGGCCGCAAACTGTTCGACGGCGCCAAAAGCTGCCTCCCAATTCCGGAAAGCGGACAGGCCGAGGCGCTGGTGTTCGTCAACAATCACGACTTTCTTATCAGCAACGAAAAAGGCCGCATTTACCGCGCTACTTACAAACCCTAACCGCTACCCACCACGACGGAACCGCGCAGCAAAACGGCCGAAAAGCAAATCGAACGCTCGCCTGTTCTACGCGTACTTCTGCTGGCGGCACCTAGTTTCTTGACTTATATAACTCTCTAATTATCAAAAGAATGTCTCACACTATTCTTGTTACGGGCGCGACGGGCACAGTCGGCTCGGAAGCGGTGATTGCGTTGGCCAACCGAGGACTGACGGTGCGGGCCGGGGTGCATTCGCTTATCAAAGGCGATCGTTTGAAGCACCTCGACCCGGATATTCAGTTGGTCGAGGTCGATTTTCATAAGCCTGAAACGCTGCACGTTGCCCTGACGGGTGCGGAGCGGGTGTTTATGATCACGCCCTTCACCGAAGACCAGGTGGCCATCAGCAAGCAGTTTATCGACGCAGCCAAGCAGGCTGGCGTCCGACAGATCGTGCGTTTGTCGGCCGCCGGTGCCGAAAGTGAGCCTGGGATTCAGTTGGGGCGCTGGCACCGCGAAATTGAGAAGTATCTGGAGCAGAGCGGCATACCGTACACCATTCTGCGGCCGGGCGGCTTCATGCAAAACTTCATCAACTACAACGCCGACTCCATCCGCCACGAAGGCAAGTTGTACGCCGCCGTGGGCGAAGGCAAGGTGGCCTATGTAGACGTACGCGACATTGCCGAAGTAGCCGCGGCCATCCTGACCAATGACGTGGAGCAGCACAATGGCAAAGCGTATATGCTTACCGGCCCCGAAGCCATTGATATGCAAGAGGTTGCGAAAGCTTTAGGAGAAGCGACCGGCCGCCCCGTAGAGTACGTAGCTATTTCGGAAGAAGCCGCTCGCCAAGCCATGGCGCAAGCCCCGGCCTGGATGACCGATGCGCTCATGGAGCTAAACCACATCAGCCAAGCTGGCTACGCTTCGCAAACCTCTCCGGACGTACAGAACATCCTCGGCCGGGCTCCGTTTTCCATCCGGGATTTTGCCCAAGCCAACCGCATCGATTTCCTTCCCGCGCAGTAAGCCGCGGAATCTACTCCAAGTCTTGACGAACGGTAGTAAAGCAGAAAGGCCTTCCGCTTACGGGAGGCCTTTCTGCTTTACTACTATAATACTCTGACTATCAACAACTTCTAAGAACGAGCCTCGTCGTTGTCACGGCCAGCGTTGCGGCGAGGAGCCGTTCCGTAGTCGGAGTCGTCGGCGGGTTTCGGGGGTACGGGAGCTTGGTTGTCGGCGGCACGACCGTAGCTTTCTTGGCTCGGCTTGTCGGTGTCGGTACCGGCTTGGTTGTCGTTGGGGTCGTTGTAAGAACCTCCGCGCGACCCTACGCCTTGGCTGCTGTTGCCGGTGTAGCTCTGCTGGCCTTTGGTGTCGGTATATCCAGTGCGCGATGCCGGATCAGGACCGGGTGCTGGCGTTTCGGGAGCTCCGGCCGGGCCGGGCTCATCGCGTCCGCCGTTGTCGGCGGCTTGGCGTTGGGCCGTACCAACCGGCTGCGCGTCGAAAGCCAAACCGTCGCGGTCGGAGTCCGTTTGCGATGGAATGTAGTCTTCGCGTTGGTTGCGCTGGCCATCGCCTACTTCCGCTGCTGCTGGCTGTGCCGGCGCCTGAGCACCGCCCAGTGACGAGTGCCCGTAATCGGCGCTGTAGCCGGCACTTTCGCCGTGGGGCGAGGCATTGTCGTTGTGAAATTGCGGATCGACGGTGGTGCCCGTTAGCGGTGTGCCCGGCTGAGTACCAAACGTGCTGTTGTCGGGTTGGAGCGTGAAACCCGTGCCGGGTTCCTGTTCCAGCGAGCTGGTGTTGTTCTCAGCCCGGCCGCCCTGGTACCCGCCGCTGGAAGCATGTTGCGTGCCCAAATGCCCAGCATACGTATCGTCGGCCCGGTATTGGTTGCCGTAGCCGCCTTGGGTAGTGCCGGAGCCGTGGCTACCAAATTCGCCGCGGGCTGGGCCACTCAACTGGTTTTCGAGGCGGTCGGGGTCATCGAAAATATCCTGCACGCTGTTGCCGAAGTTGCCGCCGTAGTTGGTTGGTGTGTTCTTCGGCGCATCGGGTCCGCCCTCGCCCGTACTGGTTTTTATATCCTGCTGGCTGTCAGATACTTGCCCCGAAGGATTGTCTGCTCTTTCCAAGGCGCCATGAGCGCCGGCGTTTTGCATACCGGGCGTTTCGGGTTGCGTGCGGCTGTTGGCGAGGGTATTGCTGGCACCGGGGCCCATTTTGGCGTCCTGCGTCGTTTCGCTGGCCGTGGCGCCGTCGCCGACCTGCGGCTCGGCATTTTTAGGCGCCTGCGCAGGCTGGCTGCCTTCCGTGGACTTGTCGTTTTCCATAATCTTGCGAGTCTGAAGAAAGGAAGCAGCAAGGCGCTTCCTAGTGATACACCATACGCGCCGCCGAAAGCAGAGTTTTTTGCTAGCTGCGGAGCCAAACCTGCGCGGACGCTCAAAGCCGCCGGGCGCTTAGCGCAGCGTATTGGGGTCGGCTTCTTTGTTTTCCTGCGTATCGTTTTCGCCGGCTACGGCACCTTTGCCGACGCTTGTTTCGGCACTGGCCAAAGCTTCGCTGGATACAGAGGCAACGGGCGCGGCAGAATCCTGCGGCGCTGGACGCTCAGTGCCGGCAGCCGCCAATGCGGATTTTTTATCGGATTGTTTTTCTTGATTGTCGGCCATAAAATCGGAGGTTAGAAAAGTCAGTGAATGCCTGGCTATTCCATACGCGGCCGGCAAAGCAGAGTTGGTGCACACCGCCTCCGAGAGGCCCGACGCAACACGTCCGGCTACGCGACTACAACTTTCTACGCTGCTCTTTTCACCTTGTCCCACCGATCGTTAGCGGCCGGAAATAGGGCGAAACAAACTCATCAATGCACTTTTCCTTTACCGAAGTTTTGAAATACCCATATTTTTACCCTAATCTTACATTCTAACCATACAACCAGTACAGCTTCCATGAAAACAGGTAAAGTGAAGTTCTTCAACGAGTCCAAGGGCTTCGGCTTCATCATCCAGGATGACACTAACCAAGACATCTTCGTACACCAGACAGGCTTAATCCACGAGATCCGCGAGAACGACCGTGTATCGTTTGAAGTTATTGAGGGTAAAAAAGGTCTGAACGCAGTGAAAGTAGAGCGTATTTAATTACTACATTAGTAGCTCGATCCTACACACTTATTGCCTTCCCGCTTCGGCCTATGCCGGAGCGGGATTTTTTTGGGCCAGTTGCTCCCAAATGCACACCGCCCGCCTGCTTAGGGAGTAAGCAGGCGGGCGGTGTGGGGTTGTGGTAGCGCTAGGGCGCGTACTTTATTTGGCCTCCGTTTTGGCCACGCGTACTCCGGCGGCCATAATGCCAGGCAGCTGATCTTGACGCATATACTGCTCTAACAAAAGCTTATACGTACCGGCCACGTGAAACCGCTGATTGGGCAGGGCCAAGAACTGGTGATCAAAAATATCCCCGGTGCCACGGCCCCGGGGCTCACCGGTTTGCGGGTCCATGAGCACCATTTGGTGCAGGAGCTGCGAGACGCGCTTGCCGTTGGGGTCGGAGAGCGTGTGCTTCACGTAGAGATTATAATAGCCGTACGCCGAGGCGTTGCGGATATTGAAGTAAACGTTGTAGCGCTGCGTGGTGTCCTTGATCTCGAACTCAAACGCGGGCTTTTCCTGTACGGCCCACGTAAAGTCCTTGAAATCAGTGTTTTTCTCGTAGATCTGGTTAGGATCGCAAGACGCCAGCATCAGCAGCAACCCCAAAAATGGTAGTGCACGAAGTACTTGAACCATAACCATTTAGGAAGCTGAGGGCGAAGGAGTGGAACCTGGCGCGCCATTATCGCCCGAGCGCGACGAGCGCGACCCACGGCGAGAGGAGCGGCCTTCGCGGTTGCCGCGCTCGCCACTACCCGGCTCACCTGCTAGGCGACCCGAACCTTCCGGGCCAGCCGGCGGCGTGGGCCGTGGGCGGCGCTCTGACGTCCGCTCTGGGCGGGGTGGCCGGCCCTCGGCGGGGGTATCGGGGCGGGCGTCGCCTTTTTCGGGGCGATTGCCGTCGGCGTTGCGGTTGCGGTTGTTCCGACGGTTGAGGGGCCGGGCAGCAGCCCCGCGCGGCCGGCGCGGCTCTTCGGCAGCGTTAGCAGTACCGGCTGGAGCGTCGGGGGCCTTAGTAGTACCGGGAGTTTTGACAACCACCTGCGCAGACGGCAAAGGTGTGTTGGGCACTCCAATCATCGACGTGCCGACAATAGAACTAGCCGGCTTGTCCGACTTTTTCTTTTTGCGTTTGGCCCGCTTGGCGCCTTTGATTTTGTCGTCGAGGCGATCGAGGTTGCCTTCCACAATGGCCGAAACTTCGGGCGCTTTGTCTTCCTCGCGCACCGGGGGCAGCAGGCTCTCAGGCTTTTCGCCGCGCTTGTTCATGTCCTGAATTTCGCGCACCCGGGCAGTGTCGAGCATCACCCAGTTGTTGTCGCCGCGCAGTGCAAACCACATGCGCTTCTTGAAGATGTCAGTCTTTTGCAAAAAGGCTTCGCCCTTTTCGGTCTGTAATGCCCGCGACACCTGCGGAATGTCTTTCAGCGCGTCGAGGTAGGTGTCGAGCTCATAGTTAAGGCAGCACTTGAGGCGGCCGCACTGACCCGAAAGCTTGGCCGGGTTGAGGCTCAGGTTTTGGTAACGAGCCGCCGTTGTGCTTACGCTTTTGAAATCGGTGAGCCACGTAGAGCAGCACAGCTCCCGGCCACACGAACCAATGCCGCCCAAACGGCCGGCTTCGTGACGAAGCGATATCTGCCTCATTTCCACACGGATACGAAACTCATCGGCCAAGCGCTTGATCAGGTCGCGGAAGTCCACGCGGTCGTCGGCGGAGTAGAAGAACGTGGCGCGCGAACGGTCGGCTTGGTACTCGACGTCGGAGAGCTTCATTTTCAGCTTCAGCTCTTCGACCACCGAACGGGCCCGGAACATGGTGCCGGTTTCGAGGTCGCGTACGGCTTCCCAACGTTCCACGTCCTGAGGAGAAGCGACGCGCAGGATGTTGCGGATTTCCTTGGAGTCGACGGGGACTTTTTTCTTGCGCATTTGCAGGCGCACCAACTCCCCTTTCAGCGAGACGTGGCCCAGATGCCAACCGTTGCCGGCTGCTTCAATCACTACCGGATCGCCGGTGACGAGGGGTAGCCGGCTGGCGTTGCGAAAAAAGTCTTTGCGTCCGCCCTTGAAGCGGATTTCCACTAAATCAAACTCTTTAAAATCGCTGGGCAGGTCAAGGTCCTGAAGCCAGTCGAATACATTGAGGCGGTTGCACCCGCCCGAGCTACAACTCCCTTTGGAGCCGCAGCCGGCAGCGGTGGTGGAGCAACCGCCACCGGAAGAACAAGAAGAACAAGCCACGGCTTGAGAATATATATATCGTGAGGCGGACAAGTGTCCGCACGAAATCGGTTGTCTACAAAGATAGGAATTTCAAAGCCCTCCCCCCTGCCCAGGCTTTTCCTTGGGCGCGTCGAGTAACCTTTCCCTCACCTTTATACGACTTCTCAAACGCTGAAGCAATACGGACGAGTTTTATAAAGACATAATAATTTGATAATCAACTTATTATGTACAAATAAATAATTCTTAGCCGGACCGTAATTGCTCGCTATCCCTGATAATAGGTTGTCCTGCCTAGCCGAGGGTGCTACGCGCATTGCCAAATGCATTAGGTAGCCAGTAAAGCAGCGCGCTCGGAATACCGGCAGTAGCAATTTCCACCCAACTGGATAGAACATTCTTGCGCTCAGAAAGAGATTTTTCTATCCATTTATTGCGTTCTTCGCAATAAAACAGGCCGATACGTATAAATATTTTAAAAGTTGCGGTTGATTTTTGAAAATATCACAATACTTTTTGACCACTCTTTCACTTACCTATCTCCCTTCACCCACATTATCCAACCACAGTCCCTTATGAAATTCACCCACTTACTTTCCACCCTTACTATTGGCGCCTGCTCGCTGGTTGCGTTGGCCTCCTGCTCGAAAGAAGAAGGCGTTGCGACCAACTCTCCCAAAAAAGAAGAGGTTTCGGCACAAGCGCTGGCTCAAATTAAACAATTAGGCTTCAGCACCCAAAATATTACCCGCGAAGGCGATTCGTATTTGGTAGAAGGCGATATCCGCATCGACGCAGCACAGCTGGGCACGGCCCCCGAGTATAAGCTCATGCGCGTTGGCGAAGAAGAGCAGTACCGCACCAATAACTTGGTAACCGGCCTGCCCCGCACCATCACGGTGGCCGTGTCGAGCACGTTGCCATCGGCATACGTAACGGCCGCCGACGAAGCCATTCGTCGCTATAATGCTGAGGGATTGCGCATTACGATGCGCCGCGTTACTTCGGGCGCTAACATTACTCTTACCAAAGCGCCCAGTGGCTCTTCTTACTTGGCTTCGGCGGGCTTTCCTTCGGGCGGTAATCCTTACAACCAAGTATTGGTCAACTCCGATGCATTAGGCACCAGCTATGCCACCACGACCATTGCCAGCGTACTGGCTCACGAAATCGGTCACTGCATCGGTTTCCGCCACACCGACTACATGAGCCGGCAGTATAGCTGCGGTGGCTCAGCCGTAAACGAAGGCGCGAGCACCGTTGGCGCCGTGCTAATTCCCGGCACTCCTTCCGGCCCAGATCCGAACTCGTGGATGCTGGCTTGCATCGGTACTGGCGTAAACCGTCCGTTCAACACCAACGACCGCACGGCTCTCAACTACCTCTATTAATCGGCCTTCCAGCTTGTAAACTCTAGGTAAAGGAAAGACAAACCCTGGCCCATTACGGACCAGGGTTTTTGTTTATCCGTAACCAATTGACAATCTGACAATTACAGAATCACTACCCTGCGGGTTGTTTGGCGGCCGGCTTTGGTGCGCACTTGCAGGAAGTAGAGGCCTTTGGCTAAACCAGAAGTATCGAAGGTTTTGGTGACGCCGTTGTCGGTGGCGGCGCGGCGCAAGCGGCCCATGCTGTCGTAGAGGCGCAGGTGCACGGGCGTGTCTTCGCCGTTGATTATGCTGAGCGGTTGGCCGGCCGCTACTGGGTTGGGGTACACTTGCACGTCGTTGGTCGGCACAAACTGCACCGCTTCCGGTTGGCTGTAGTAGGTGCGCCGGTCGGCTGTTACGAGCTGGACGCGGTACATATTCTGGCCTGGGTTAGGCGCCGGGTCAGTTAGGGCCATGCGCAACTGCGTCACCGGCGTAATCGTTTGGATGGGTTGGTACGTACCGTTGATCCGCTTTTCCAAGCGTAGCGCTTGCAACTGGTACAGGCTGCCGATCTCTAGGTCGAGCAGCACGGTATCGGTCACGGCTTGGCGGGGCAGGAAGTTTCTGACGTAGCAGCCCGTGCCCTGTAGCGTATAGTCGATGGTGATGCTGCGCGCGCCCTCCCGGCCCTGCCACACCGGAGCCACCGCATACTGCAAGGCCGGCGACTGGCTGCGGTTGATGACCAAAGTGGTATCGGTGGCGAGCACAACTGGCTCCAGAGAATTTGCCCCCATTTTATATACTTGATAACCAGAGGCTTCTGGCACGCGCCGCCAATACAGCAGCGCTTCGTCTGCGCAGGCATAACCAACTTGCAACGCCAGCGGGAGAGCAATCAGAAACGACTCCGACGGGTACGCTACCCCATCAATTAGCAGGCGGACCTGCGCCACCTGCGCCGTATCGGGTGCAGTCCAGGAATAATACCCTTGGGCCAAGCCGACGTTGGCATTGACGAGCCGCCACGTTGAACTACCAACGGTCTGATACTCAAGGTGGCCGGTAGTAGCAAGCCCACTCCACTGCCAGCGCAAAAGCGTAGCCGCGCCGGGACGAATAGCGGTTTCCTGAAGTGGCGTCACCCACTCGAAGCCACTGCTGGTTTCGTAAGCAACGCTGAAAGGCTGGGCCGGACCAGTCGCAACCCGGTAGCCGCGCACATGCACCTCGTATTGACCCGCTTCTGGCACTGCAACCGTGATCTGCTCGACGTTATTCAAATGGTCCGGGCCGCGGCGGGCGGGCAGCATCAGCGAATCGGCATGAGGGTAAGTGCTTAACACCCAAGGCTTCCAGTGCGCAGATGTACTGGTTTGCACGAGTTCCAAATCCAGATCGTTGACCAAAGCCTGAGCGGCATTGGCTGCGGCTTCCGGGTCGTGCCAGGCCAGTGTCACTTTCAACTGCCGCGCGCCCGGCGGCACGGTCACTGGGAAAACTTTATCGCTGCCTTGGGTGAGCGCATCGGTGAAAAAACGATTGTCGGCCACGGTCCGGACAGCCCCGAGTGCGTTTGTTTGGCCAAAGCCATATTCGAAATCAACTTCGGGCCGCCCTGCATCGTCGGCGCTGTTGAGCAGGACGGCTTTCACCAGAGCAGCAGGCGGCAACGCGCCGCTATGTTGCTGTTGGTAAGCCTGTTGCACCAGCAAGCTCACCCCCGATACCAGCGCGGCGGCATCAGAAGTGCCGCCGTCGCCGTAGGCGACTATCTCGGGCTTTATGCGGCCGTCGTAGGCAGGGCCTCGCGAGCTAAGCGGTGAAACCTGGCCCGTGGCACCGGTTGCCCCCACGCTGAGCGTATTCTTCGACATTTTGAACTGCCCCGTGAGATTGGCGACGTTCGCAATGCCCCGATACGGTCCATCGGGGCTGGCTTTGTCGCCGTCGTTGCCCGACGAAAACACGTGCAGCAACGTTGGATTCTGCCAGGTGCTGCGGTCGTATTCACGGGCTTCGAGGCCGTAATAATTTTCGATAGCGACACCGTAAGAATGGTTTTGGACCGACACCCCAGTTCGCAGAAGTTGCTGGGCATCGTCGGGAAGCAATTGCGCAAAATCGGAAGTGGCAAGCTGAGCCTTCCAAGCCACGCCCAACCCTGTGGGGGCCGAGTTGCCGCCGCCGGCCATAAACGTAGCCATGGCCGTGGCGTGCGCCGAAGGTGGCCCCGAAAACTGATTGGCGTTGAGTACACGCCCTTTGAAATCGATGTCGGCGGCGTCGAACTGGCCTTCCTTTACCGACACGGTCATGCCCTGGCCCGCCATCTGCGGGAAGCGGCTGTGCACGACCGTTATTTTGTTCAGGCTCAGATCGGACTTGTTCTGCTGACTTTCTTCGTGTGCGCGGCGGTTGGGCACATCTACAAACTCGACTAGCGGGCACACGGCCAGCTGCTGCACTTGGGCCGGGCTCAGCTTACTTAATGCCAGCACACCTTTAGACGAAGCCGGTTGGGTAACCTCCGCGGTTGGTAGGTGTTCGCGCAGCCACTGCCGAAAGCTGGCGGCATCCTGCACGCTTACCCGAACGCTTTGTAACCCCTTCTCGCTTAATGCATTATGCAATGAAGGAGCCATCTTGTCTCGCGGAACATCTTGGAGCCGCTTCTGAGCAAATAAATTGTTACTATAACTCAGCAATAACACCAGCACCAATAGCTTTCGGCTGGCTTGGCACCAGAACAAACAGTAGAAATCGCGCATTAACGAAACGGTGGGTGAGAGCGGATAAGAGCGGCGGCCGGATCAAAACAGTCCTTTCCAAAGATAAGGAAAGCCCCCAATCGCAAGAAGCTGAGTGCTATTATATAAATACCTAACAATCAATATATTTCATAATTGCATCAAACTTTATGCGCGGTGAAAAACAGGTAAATAATCGTGTAAAAACGCAAAAAGGGCCTGCTTAAAGCAGGCCCTTTTACAGCGACATGAACGCCGTTGAGACGTTATGGTTTTAGCACCACCTTCACGCAGTTGTCTTTCTTGTTGCGGAAGATGTCGTAGCCGTGGGCGGCTTCGGCCAGCGGCAGGCGGTGCGTGATGATGTCATCCAGCACTACTTTGCCTTCGATCACGTATTGCAGCAGCTTGTCGATGTGCTTTTGGGCGGGTGCTTGGCCACCGCGCAACGTGATGCCTTTGTCGAAGAACTGGTGCACGGGGAAGTTGTCGTAAGGCGAGCTGTACACGCCCAGCACCGACACAATGCCCCCACGCCGCACGGCGCTCATGCAAGTTTCGAGCACTTTGGGCGAGCCTTTCTCGAAGTTGATTACAGCCTTGGCGCGATCCAGAAGATCACGATCAGGCTCAAATCCTACGGCTTCGATGCATACGTCGGCACCGCGGCCGTTGCTCATGGCCCGAATTTGTTCCACTACCGATTTGGCATCTTCCCACAGAATGGTTTCGCAATGGGTGGCATGCTGGGCTTTGTCGAGGCGATACTGAAGCGTATCCACGATGACCACGCGAGCAGCGCCACGCAACCACGCCGACTTTGCCGCCATAATCCCGACTGGGCCCGAACCGAAAATGGCCACGAACTCGCCGCCTTTCACTTCGCCCCAGTCTACGCCGGAGTACCCCGTTGGGAAAATATCGGTCAGGAACAGGGCCTGCTCATCGGTGAGGCTATCCGGAATCACGCGCGGGCCAAAATCGGCATACGGTACGCGTACATACTCAGCTTGGCCGCCGTTGTAGCCACCGTACAGGTCGGTGTAGCCAAACAAGGCACCGCCTTTCTGCGTCATGAGGCCACCTTCGGGACCGTAATGGTCGGGGTTAGAGTTTTCGCAGTGGCCGGGCAACTCGTGGTTGCAGAAAAAGCACGTACCGCAGGCAATCGGGAAGGGCACTACCACGCGGTCGCCCACTTTCAGGTTGCCTACGCCTTTGCCAACTTCCTCAACGATGCCCATAAACTCGTGCCCCAGTACCATTGGACGGGGTTGCGGAATGCTACCGTTGTAAATGTGCAGGTCGGAACCACAAATGGCGGTACTGGTAACGCGGATGATAGCGTCGCGTGCCTCTTCAATTTTAGGATCATCTACTGTATCGACGCGGACGTCTCTCATTCCATGATACACGAGTGCTTTCATAAAAATAGGGTTTGGTTTTGGAGATGGGGTGGCATAAAATGGCCTGGCAGACCACGGTATTGACTAACGCACCGCTCTACGGCCGGGTTACTACTGCCGAGCTCCAGTAGCTAGTTCACAAACGGCAAACGCCTCGTCTACAGACTTATAGACGAGGCGTTTGCCGTTGGGTCCGTTGTGCCTGAGGCAGCGCTAGAGTCGATATACCAAGACCCCGGCTGCGGTAAGTACATACGTGTATTGTTCCCCCAACACCACCTGCCGCACATCGCCAACGGCCGGCAGCGGCAGCAACCGCTCGGCGAAGGTGTAGAGTTGAAAGAAATGCAGGGCATTGTCGCTGCCTACATAATACAGCTCATCGCCACGGAAGCCCACAAAGCTTAACCCATTGAACGGCAGCTTCTTACGATAATTACCTAAGTTATCAAACACATAGATACCGCTTGTCCGATCGACTAGGTAAAGGTTGTTTTGGTACTGTCGCAGAAAGCGAAAATCAGGTTTGGTACGCCCGATAATGAGGTCGAGTGGGGTGCGCAGCGTGAGGCGTTGCGGCGTGGGGTCGTAGAGTTGCAAGCTCAGATCGCTTTCGTTGAAGAGCCACAGCTTGTCGTCGGGCGCGAGGGTGGCCACCCGCACCATGCCGTCCAGAAAATCCGCAATGCGAACCTGCGTAATCGGGGCCAAAAAACGGTCGAGTAGCAGCACTTCCTGCCGGTCATCGTAGAAGACCAGCATCTTGGTGGTGTTCCAGGCTTCCAGCTGCGCTACGTGCCCCGGCAAAGGCGGCGAATACGTGTTGAGCGGCTGCCCATCGGGGCCGTATTGGTGAATATTGTTTTGCTGGTCAGCCACATAGAGCGTGCCCCGCCGATCGACGGACGCAACGCCGGGTTGCGGCAGCTTGATGGTACGCACCAGCGTCCAGGAGTTGGCCGCGTTCAGAGCAGCAATGCCGTTGCTGGTAGGCGTTGTCGATACCGGCGCTTGCTTAGAAGGCGGAGCTACCGAAGCGGCCTGAGGCACAGTTGTTTGAGCTTGCGCAGTAGCAGCGGCAATACAGCTCCCTGCTATAAGCAGCCCCTGCAAAAGACGCTTGTAGCGGTTACGCTTGCTCGAAATGCCGCAGGGCCAAATGCTTGCCATCATAAACCGCGTAAGAGCAATAATTGACCCACTCGCCAAGGTTTACGTAGCGGCTGTGTTCGCCCACGGCCACATCAAGGGGCAAGTGCCGATGACCAAACACGTAGTAATCGTGGTGTTGCTGCTGTTCTAGCTCCCGGCAATACACCAGCAGCCATTCGTCGTCACCGAAGTATTTTTCGTCCGATGCCGCGTTCTGAATGCGGCTGCGCTGGCTCCATTTGTTGGCAATGCCAATGCCCAAGTTGGGATGAATACGGGCGAAAAGCCACTGCGCAACTGGGCTGGCAAAAATGCGCTTCAGTACTTTATACGTGTAGTCTTTTGGCCCCAGTCCATCGCCGTGGCCAATATGAAATAATTGATTGCCAATTACTTGACTAACCGGCTTGCGCAGAATTGGAATGCCCAACTCCTTTGTAAAGTAGTCGAACATCCACATGTCGTGGTTGCCGGTAAAGAACGTGACGGGAACACCGGCGTCGGTTAGTTCGGCCAGCTTGCCTTGCAACCGGATGAAGCCGCGCGGGATGGCGTGCCGGTATTCAAACCAAAAGTCAAAGATGTCGCCGAGCAGATAAATAGCGGCCGCGTCGGGGGCTACTTGGTCGAGCCAACGCACGATTTTACGCTCACGCGCCGCCGAGCTGGCCGCAGTGGGGGCGCCCAAGTGGAAATCGGAAGCGAAATACACGTTGCGACCGGGTGGCAGCGCAAGATCAGGCAGTTGCGTCGGGCGCGTCATCAATTAAAAACAAAGCGATGCTGCGTGGGCCGTGGGCACCGAGTACCAGCGTTTTTTCAATGTCGGCGGTGCGGCTTGGGCCGGTCGTGAGCGAAATCATGGACGGCAATTTGTCGCCATACCGCTCCCGCACGATTTGCAGCGCGTCGCCAATGTCGGCTACCACCTGCGACGTACGAGCCACTACTAAATGCTGATCGGGGTAAATGCTCAGCCGCCGACCGCTGCTGGTTGCCGCGCTTACCAGCACACTGCCCGTGCGTGCCACCAAGGCTTCGCAGGTAGTAAGCCCCGCATCGGCGTGTTGAATGAAATCCTTCTCGTCGCCCAGAAACACGATTCCGCCGGCGTGAAGAAGCTTTTTCAGCTCTGGCTCCCACACATAAAGGTTCTCCAGACTTTTCTCTTTTTTGTAAGTGAAGAGCTGGTCGTAGAAATCTTCTTCCGTCGCGCAGTAATAGAATTCGCCACCTACGCGGCGAAAGCTCTGCGCAAATGCCACCGCCAAGTCTTCGGTGGCAGCAGGATGCAAAGGCGCCGTAAAATCGGGGGCGGAAGGCTGAGGCGAAGGCTTTTGCAAGGATTCGCGGATTCGACGCAGAATAATGTCGCGGGAAGTTTCGGACATAAGAAAGCCGGAATGTGGTGAAAGCGGCGCGATAAAGATAGGCAGTTGCGAAGCTACACTGGGTAAAAACAGCGCTGGAATGTAAAGAAGCTTATTCGTCTATAAAACAAAACGCCGACTTCCTTAGGAAACCGGCGTTTTGCAATCACTTGATAATCAATAATTTATACAGGAGCGACTGAGCTACCTGTAGGAACATCACGCTGGCTTTCGCCTGATTCGTCGTCGACACCGGGCAGATTCATGTCCGGGAGGTCTTCGCTGAGCGGAACCGGGTGCTCCTGCTTGCGCTCGCTGAGCGTCTCGCTGCGGTCGGTGCCGGCCATGTGCGCCTGATACGAAGTTTTGGTATCGTAAGGACGCTTGCCAACGAGGCGCTCCAAGTCTTCCTGAAGCAGTACTTCCTTGTCCAACAGCTCTTTCGCGATCACTTCCAGCTCGTGCCGGCGATCGGTCAGCAGTTCCTTGGTGCGGATATACGCGTTCGAAATAATGTTGCGAACTTCCTCGTCAATCATCTGCGAAGTAGCTTCTGAATACGGTTTGCTGAAACCGTACTCGTTCTGCCCTTTCGAGTCGTAGTACGAGATGTTGCCGAGCTTGCTGTTCATGCCGTACATCGTCACGATGGAATATGCCATCTTGGTGATGCGCTCCAGATCAGACAAAGCACCGGTCGAGATTTTGCCAAATACCAACTCCTCCGCAGCGCGACCGCCTAGGGCCATGCACATTTCGTCGGTGAGTTGCTCGGTGTTGTAGAGGAACTGCTCGCGGGGCAAGTATTGGGCATAACCCAACGCCGCGACGCCACGCGGTACGATGCTCACTTTCACCAACGGATCGGCGTGCTCCAAGAACCAGCCCGCGATGGCGTGGCCCGCTTCATGGTAGGCCACAATGCGCTTCTCGTCGGGAGAAATGATCTTGTTCTTCTTCTCCAAGCCACCAATCACCCGGTCAACGGCATCGGTGAAGTCCTGCATCGTTACCATCTTCTTGTCGCGACGAGCAGCAATCAGGGCTGCCTCGTTGCAAACGTTGGCAATTTCAGCACCAGCAAAACCTGGAGTTTGAGCAGCTAGCTTGCGGGCATCAACGTCGGGGCCGAGGGTCAGTGGCTTCAAGTGCACGTCGAAAATCTGCGTACGGCCGTTGATGTCGGGCTTGTCGATGGAGATCTGACGGTCGAAACGACCCGGACGCAGCAACGCGGAGTCAAGCGTATCGGGGCGGTTGGTAGCGGCGAGAATGATAACGCCGGAGTCGGTACCGAAGCCGTCCATCTCTACCAGCAGCGAGTTGAGCGTGTTTTCGCGTTCGTCGTTACCGCCGGGTACGTTGCCACGCGAACGGCTGCGGCCAATGGCATCGATCTCGTCGATAAAGATGATACAAGGCGCTTTGGCTTTGGCTTGCTTGAACAAGTCACGTACGCGAGCTGCACCTACGCCCACAAACATCTCCACAAAGTCGGAACCCGACAGCGAGAAAAACGGAACGTCGGCTTCGCCAGCTACTGCCTTGGCCATCAGGGTTTTACCTGTACCGGGAGGTCCGACCAGCAAAGCGCCTTTCGGAATCTTGCCACCAAGAACCGTGAATTTCGAGGGGTTCTTCAAGAACTCCACGATCTCCTCTACTTCTTCTTTGGCTTCCTCCAGGCCGGCTACGTCCTTGAACGTAATCTTCACTTTGTCACCGCCTTCGAAAAGAGCAGCACGGCTCTTGCCGATGTTAAAGATCTGACCGCCAGGACCGCCCGCGCCGCTCATGCGACGCATCAGGAACCAGAAGCCTACGAACAGAATAATGATGAAGCCCCAACTCGTGATGAGGTCACCGTAACCCTGCCGCGAGTCGATGTTGAGGCCAATGCGCTGCTCGGGGGGCAAGTTGGCCTGGGCCTTGTCGAGGTCTTCCTTGAAGGTTTTGCCATCGACAACGGGGAAATAATATTGTGGACCGCGGTCCATGGCCAGCATGCCACGGCGGGTTAAGTCCTGGGTATACTTGGCGTTACGGGCAGCTTCAGGCTTAATGGTTACTTCCACCAGCTTCTCGTTGACGAGCGTAATGTCGCGCACGTCACCAGCTGTCAGCATCTGCTCAAACCGCTGTTGGTTGATTTTGATTGCTGAATTGCTGCTGTTGAAGTAGAACATCCCGAAGATGAATACTACCAAGCCGGCCAGCACCCACAGCTGCATGCTCGGCCGCGGAGCAGGCGAGGGCAACATGTTCTTTTTCTTTTTGGGCGTGTTATCAGGCATGAAAAAAGGATTACGAAAGCGATAAACATAGACGGAACACGCCGTCTGCGCTAATTGTTAAGACGCGCTCAGTTCCATTTTACTTTACAGAACTGCCGTTTCCTCGGTAATATATTTGATATCGGCATCGCCCCAGAGTTCTTCGAGTGCGTAAAACTGCCGCCGGTCGCGGAGGAAGATGTGCACTACTACGTCAACGTAGTCAAGCAACACCCACTCGCGGTTCATCCGGCCTTCGGTTTGCCAAGGGTTCTGGCCGGTTAGCTTTTCTACCTCTTCTTCCACCGAGCGGGCTACGGCGTCGAGCTGAGTATCGGATGAAGCCGAGCAGATGACGAAATAATCGGCCACGGCGTTTTTAAGTTCCTTAAGATCGAGTACTACAATATCGGCTGCTTTTTTTTCCTGCATGCCGCGTACTACTACATCTGCCAATCTGTCCGAATCCTGCCGAACCGAGGTAATTTTCATTAGGGTATTATTAGGTTTGAACGTCACAACTTACAAAATCAGGTGGAGGCAATTTCCCCGCAAACTCTTTTCACGGGCCAACAGCTTGTCTGGTTGCCTGAATGTGCTTCCACAAACACAGAAGCACAGGCGTTAGTAGTCAAAAACAGCGCCACCGATGGCTGCACCGTCATTACCGACAAACAGACCGCTGGCCGCGGCCAACGTGGCAACCGCTGGGAAGCTGCCGCAGGCGAGAATCTCACCTTGTCGGTGGTGTGGCGGCCAACGTTTCTGGCCGCTTCCGAGCAATTTCACCTGAGCATGGCCGTAGCTTTGGCCGTACACGATTGGGGGCGGGCCTTGCTGGGCCCCGATCCGGCACTGCGGGTGAAATGGCCCAATGATATTTTTTTCGGTGATCAAAAGCTAGGAGGAATCCTGATTGAGAACACGCTTAACGGCGCGAAAATTCAGTCTAGTATCGCCGGAATCGGATTGAATATAAACCAACAAGATTTCGGCGTGCCCACGGCCACGTCTTTGTCTCGGCTTACTGGTCGCCATTATTCCCTTCCTACGCTCGCCGCACGCCTGCTCGAATGCTTGGAGCGGCGATACTTACAGCTGCGAGCCGGCAATGTAAACGCACTGCGCCACGATTATTTACAAGTGCTGTTCCGCTATCGGGAATGGCACCAATACGAAATAAATGGCACGCGCGTAACCGGTCAGATTGTAGGCACAGACGAAAACGGACGCTTGACGGTAGAAATCGAGGGCAAGTTACAATCATTTGATTTACAAGAGATTAAGTATATTCTGTAACTTCATAAATTATTCATAGCACAACATCCATATTCGAAAAAGGAAATGCGGCACTCCGAATGCAACCATTTTCTCCAACCAAGTATCTATAAAATTGCTGAGCCAAAAGTGCGGTCGTAGCTGACAGAAAAAATTCAGGCACGGTGCTTGTTTTTATATAAACATGCCCACAATGAATTTACTCATTCAAAGCATAACCGCTATATTTGAACGAAGCTCTTGGCTCATCGCCACTCCTACTTTCCCACATGCTATGAAAACCTTTACCCGTATTACGCTCATGGTACTGCTGCTATCGGCGCAATTTGCTGCTGTGGCTGCTACCCTAACAGCGGGCAAGCTTGGCGCCCTTCCGCGTCAGCTTCAAACAAGTTCGCCGGTCAGCGCCAGCAATACCGTTTCCTCGTTGGGCTCACGCACCCTGACGCCGACGCTTAGCTTATATCCTAACCCAGCCCGTGGCATGGTGATGATATCGGTTAGCCAACACCTGGGGCAGCCCTACAAGCTGCGCCTCAGCAACATTATCGGCCGCGAAGTGCGCACCATCACGGTTTTGCCGGAAGTTTCCAACAATGCCATGGCCGTCAACCTCTCCGATCTGCCGGCGGGCATGTATTTTTACAGCTTGCTCCTCAACGATAAAGTACTGACTACCAAACGCCTCGTCTTACAGAACTGATCTTCTGTTTCGTGCGTTTTCGCCTTCCAAAGCAGCCGTTTCTTTCGGCTGCTTTTTTTATGCCCGTGAGGCCCGCCCGGCCTACCAGAGCCGCAAAAGGCGTGCGGCTCAGCCGGATTTATTGCCTACTTTTGGCCCTTCTCTGACTAAGCATCTATGCGTAATTACAAAAGCCTGAACAATCTGGTCGGCTGGTTGGTGTTTGCCATTGCCACCGTCACCTACCTGCTCACGCTCGAACCCACGGCCAGCTTTTGGGACTGTGGCGAGTTCATTGCTTGTTCCTACAAACTCTTGGTTCCGCACCCTCCGGGGGCACCTACCTTTCTGCTGCTAGGGCGCATTTTCTCGCTCTTTTCCTTTGGTGATGTCACGAAGGTATCGGTGTTGGTAAACACGTTATCGGCCCTGAGCAGCTCCTTTACCGTGTTGTTTCTGTTCTGGTCCATCACCATGTTGGCTAAAAAGCTGGTGCTCAACCGGCCGGGCATGCACGACGATCGCGGCCTCGAACCAACATTCGGCCAAACTCTATTGGTCTTGGGCGCCGGGGCCGTCGGGGCATTGGCTTACGCCTTCTCCGATTCGTTCTGGTTCAATGCCGTTGAAGGCGAAGTATACGCCATGTCATCGCTGTGCACCGCAGTTGTGGTCTGGATCATGCTCAAGTGGGACAACCGCGCCGACGAAGCCGATTCGGACAAATGGCTTATCCTAATTGCCTATGTAATAGGCCTTTCCATCGGTGTACACTTGCTCAACCTGTTGGCAGTACCGGCCTTGGGCTTTATCTACTACTACCGTCGTCACGCTAACCCCACACTCTTAGGTGGCATCATCACCTTGGTGGTGAGCAGCGTAATTGTCGGGCTGATACTTGCTGGCATCATTCCGGGATTGCCGTCGCTGGCGGGCTGGTTTGAGGTGTTTTTCGTCAACAGCATCGGCTTGCCCTTCAACTCCGGCCTGATCTTCTTCCTGCTGTTGTTCATCGGGCTGCTTTGGTTTGGTTTCCGCTATTCGTTCCACACAGGCAACCGCTTGGTAAACACGGCCATGCTCTGCTTGGTATTTATTCTGATCGGCTATACATCGTACCTAATCGTGCCGATCCGGTCGAGCTACCACCCAACCATCAACGAGAACGATCCAGAGGATATTCTGTCGTTTGTAAGCTACCTAAAGCGCGAACAATACGGCGACCGTCCGCTGCTTTACGGGCCGCAGTTCAACGCCCAGCCTATTGATCAGGTGGAAGGAGCGCCGCGTTACGTGCGCAAGGGCGATAAGTACGTGGTAGCCGAGCGTCGCTTGGAAACCATCTACCGCGACGAAGACAAAATGCTGATCCCGCGCCTCTACAGTTCGCAGCCCGATCATATCTACAACTACAAGAAATGGGTTGATATTCAGGAGGGTGTGAAACCGACAATGGGCCAGAACCTAGCATTTTTGTTCCGTTACCAGATCGGGCACATGTACTGGCGCTACTTCCTGTGGAATTATGTGGGACGCGAAAGTGACATCCAGCAAGCCGGCGTAGTCTGGCCCTGGGACGCGAGCAAAAACGGCCTTCCCGAGCGCGTGGCCGATAGCAAAGCCCGCAACAACTTTTACGCTATCCCCCTGATTCTGGGACTGATAGGTTTATTCTTCCACGTTCGCCGCGACGGACGCAACGCCTTTATTGTGGGGCTGCTGTTTTTGTTTACGGGCATCGCCATTGTATTCTACCTCAACCAGCCGCCCATCGAGCCGCGCGAGCGTGACTATACATTTGCAGGCTCCACGTTCGCCTTTGCCATCTGGATTGGCCTGGGTGTCATTGGGTTAGCTGAAATGCTGCGTGCCGTTATCAAATCCGATACGACGCGCGCGGGCGTGGCCACCGTTTTGGCGTTGTTGGCCCCAGGGCTGATGGCAGCGCAAGGTTGGAACGACCACGATCGCTCCGACCGCTACATCTCCGTCGATTCGGCTAAGAACCTGCTGAACTCCTGCGCGCCTAACGCGATTCTGTTTACCAACGGCGACAACGACACGTTCCCGTTGTGGTACGCACAGGAGGTGGAAGGCTTCCGCACCGACGTGCGCGTGGCTGTATTGAGCTACCTCAACACCGATTGGTACATCGAACAGATGAAGCGCCGCAGCTACGCCTCGCAGCCGCTGCCCATTTCGATGAAGAGCGAAAGCTACACGCAGGGCACCAACGACTATTTGCCCTACGCGGCCAACCCGGCCGTGAGCGAAGTTAACTTACAGGAATTCATTCAGTTAGTTGACCAAAAAAGCCCGCTCCTACAGGTGAGCTACGGCGAAGGCGGCCCGACCCTCACCTCCTTCCCTACAAATAAGTTCTTCCTGAACGTAGACACGGCGGCGGTGGCTAGCACCGGCATCATTCCCAAAGATCGTCGCAAGCAGCTTGTTACGCGCATGGAGTGGGACATGGGCAAGCGGGCCATCGAGAAGAAGAATCTGGTAATCCTGGATATGCTGGCGACCAACAACTGGAAGCGGCCCATCTACTTCTCCAGCACGGTGTTCGCGGCCGACTTCATGAACCTGATGCCGTACTTCCAGCTCGAAGGCATGGCGTACCGTATTTTGCCCGCCAAAGATCCGAACTATGACCCTAAAGGTCAGGATGATGGGTTTGTGGAGAAGGATTTAATGTTCGAGAACCTCATGAAGAAGTTCGCGTACCGCAGCCTCGACAACCCGAAGGTATACTACGACGAAAACAGCCTGCGTTTCCCGTCCAACTACCGCGACAAGCTGGCGCGGCTGGCACAATCGTATTTGGTAGCCGGCGACAAGGCCAAAGCCAAAGAGATTGTAGATAAGAGCTTTGCGGTAATGCCCGATAAATCAATTCCTTACGACTATTATGTGCCGCAGTTTGTGCCCATCATGGTAGCAGTAGGTGAGCAGCAACAGGCTAATCAGATCATGGATTTGATGACCAGCCGGGCGCAGCAAGCGTTGGCGTACTACAGCACGCACAACAGCAGCTTGTTCGATTCGGAGATCACGATGAACCTGATTACGCTGCAAAACGTGTACCGCGCGGCCGACCAAATCAAGGATCAGCAGCGGGCTTCTAAGGCGGTGGAGCTACTCAATCAGTACTATCCGCGTCAGCAGCAATAAGCCGCACGCAGATTACGACAATGCTTAAAAAAGCCAGTTTCCGGCCGGAAACTGGCTTTTCTTGTTTTCACACGTATGTTATAGATATCCTGAACGTTGTTAGGAAAACAGTTTCGGTTGAGATATGCGCGTCAATTCAATTTTCCGGCCTGCTGTTTGGCTTGACAACTTTGCCAACGCCTCTTATAAACATCTGACAATCAATTGGTTATTTTTATCATTGGTTTGCATTACTAGCATTCTGGTAATCAACCCATTGCAAGCAGCGCCTCGCCGCAATTTTGCCTTTTTGTATCGGTTGGGGCAGCGGGTAGCTGTTGATACTCGCCGGGAGGCCGACAGCGTTCGAATTTATCTGCGCTTCCCGGAAAGCACTGTTCTGCCCCCAAAAAGGGCTTTGCACATTGCTCTTTGGAGCAGCTACGACGCCAAACGGCCGATGCGCCTAGATTCAGTTCGGCAGTCGGCTTGGCGGATACGCCGTGCAGAAGCGGCAACTTGGGTCGAGTTCTGCTTGCCCGCCGCTCGTCTTGTGCCGGGCCAAGTGGTACAAGTAAGTTCGAGCCCGGTTAGCAAGGACGAAGCCGTTGAGAATTCGGCGTGGCTGCAAGTGACTACGGAAACCCTCGGGCGCACCTTTGTGCTGACCGATTCGGCTGGTTCGCCCCTGCTGCGCCGCTACGTGCGCGTGCAAGAGCCTTTTCTGTTGGATACTTACGGTCCCGACCAACCCATTGCGACCAAGCGGTACGCGGCTACTTTCGGGGCAGCGTTGCCTCCCATGACCGACCCCAAAACGCAGCCTGCCCCGCCACCGACCTTGGGCGTTCAGGACACCTTGGCGTTCCGGGCAGGCCAGCTGCTGGTGCTGTCCACGGCCGGACTTTACAACCTGCGCACAGCCGACGGTACGTCCACGGGGCTGTTGGTTGAGGACTCTTCTTTCCCGGCGCTCACGTCCGCTGCCGAACTGATTCAGCCTCTTATTTACCTTACTACGTCCGCCGAGCGCAAAAAGCTCTACGACGCGCCCGAGCCCAAACGCGCCGTCGATCGTTTCTGGCTCGATTTGGCCGCCGGCCAACAGAGTGTGGCGAAACTGCTCATCCGGACCTATTACGGCCGCGTGGCCGAGGCCAACCAGCTCTTTTCGGCGCACAAAGACGGCTGGATGACGGATCGGGGCATACTGTACGTCGTGTTGGGTCCGCCCGATGTCGTGTATAGAAGTGCCGGCGAAGAGCAATGGGTGTACCGCAACGTGGAAGTCAGCGGCGGTACGTACGTGTTCCGCTCCAAACCCAGTACCTTTGCGGCCGAACACTATGAATTGGTGCGCCGCCCTGAGTACGAATTGCTCTGGTATGCCGCCGTCGAGCAATGGAGAAAAGGACTGATCGCCCAGACCAGCCGCTGAACGAGCGGCGGCAATACTATGATGCCGAAAATCGCCCCGTCGGCCGCGACAACCGCGGCGAAGGACGGCGCGAAAACCGCGGTGACCGCGACAACGCAAAGCCCCGGTACCAACAGCGTCCGGCCGCCGACCGCAGCATCGACATGCTGTTTGGCCTGCGTCCCATTCTGGAAGCACTGCACGCGGGACGCACCCTGGATAAGATTTTTTTGCTGCGCGGCACCAAAAACAGCGTCACGCAGGAAATCAACGAGTTAGCTCGCGAACGTACGATCCCGATATCGCTGGTTCCGATTGAGAAGCTCAACGACCTGACGCGCAAAAATCACCAAGGCGCCGTGGCATTCGTGTCGCCCATCGACTACGCGCCGCTGGACAGCATTCTGGCCGGCTTGTTTGAGGAAGGCAAAACGCCGCTTCTGCTGATTCTGGACCGCATTACGGACGTACGCAACTTCGGCTCCATCGCCCGCAACGCCGAATGTATGGGTGCCAACGCCATTGTGGTGCCCAGCCGCGGTGCCGCCCAAATCAACGGCGACGCCCTCAAAACCTCAGCCGGCGCCCTGAACCTGATTCCGGTTTGCCGCGAGTCAAATTTGAAAGACACAATCACGTTCCTGCAACAATCTGGCGTACAGATAGTTGCATGTACTGAAAAAGCGGATGTTAGTCTAGAAGCCGAATCCGTGGACCTCACCGGGCCGGTAGCCGTGCTGATGGGCAGCGAAGAAGACGGGATTTCGCCCGAATACCTCAAGCTGGCCGATTACAAGGTTCGCATCCCGATGGCGGGTCAAATCAGCTCGTTGAATGTGTCGGTGGCTAGCGGCATTATGCTCTTTGAAGTGCTTCGTCAGCGCCTGCGTAAGGCGTAGAATGCCCGAAGGCAATCCACAAATTCAGAAGCCGCATTTCAACATAAAAAGTCCTTTCCCTGCTCGCGTAGTGCGTAGCAGAGAAAGGACTTTTTATATTTTAATTTTTAATAAATATTTAGTAATCAGATAGTTATTCTAGTTGTAGCCAGCGCCTTTTTTGGCCTTTACATCCGCTACAAATTCTTTTACACGCTGTTCTTCCGTACGCTTGCAGATGAGCAGCACGTTGTCGTACTCGGCCACAATGTAGCCTTCCAGACCCTGCACCACAACCAAGCGTTCGAGAGGCGTTTTGATCACGCACTCCCGGGTATCGTAGAGCAAGGCATCCCCATCGACCACGTTGTCGTCGGCATCGTGGTGGCCCATGCGGTGCAGCGAATCCCAGGTACCGAGGTCGCTCCAGCCAAAGTCAGCAGGCAGAACGTACACATTATCAGCCTTTTCCATCACGCCATAGTCGATGCTGATGTTGCGGCAGCGCGTATAAGCGCGCGAGATAAAGTCGACTTCCTGGTCGGTACCCAGCTGTTGGGCACCTTCGTCGAATACTTCAGCGATGTCGCTGAGATAGTGATGGAAAGCATTCACAATCACGTCGGCACGCCACACAAACAGGCCGGAGTTCCAGAGAAAGTCGCCACTGGAAACGAACATTTTGGCCAACTCCAGATTCGGTTTCTCCGTGAAGGTTTTCACCTTTTTCAGGCCGCCCGCCAAGCCGCTGGTGTCGTCGTCCATAAACTGGATATAGCCGTAGCCCGTGTCGGGCCGCGAAGGCTGAATGCCCAGCGTAATCAGCACTTCGTGTGCCCGTGCGGCATCCACGGCCTGCCGAATGACGCGCCGGAACTCCTCTTCGTGCATCACCGCATGGTCGGCGGGCGTTACGACGATGGTGGCTTTGGGGTCGCGCTGCATGATGCGGTAGCTAGCATAAGCAATGCAAGGCGCCGTATTGCGGCCAATGGGTTCGCCCAAGATCTGATCGGCAGGCAAATCGGGCAGATGCTGCTGCACGAGGTCGGTGTAGTCGCGGTTAGTGACAACAAACACGTTTTCGGGCGGGCAAATGCCGTGGAAGCGATCGACGGTCAGCTGGAGCATGGAGCGGCCCACGCCGAGTACATCGTGAAATTGCTTAGGATGATGCGTGCGGCTAAAAGGCCAGAAGCGGCTGCCAATGCCGCCCGCCATCACAACGAGATAGGTATTTTCCATAACAAACGACTTAACAGCCGACAGACGGATTAGTGGAATTAGAAGGAAGAACTAGGCGCCGTAAAAATGACAATATAGGTATTATACAAGTCCTTCACGCAGCAAATCGTGCAAGTGAATAAACCCGCTGAACCGGCCACGCTCGGTTACAATGAGCTGGGTGATGTTACGGGCCTGCATGCGAGCCAAGGCTTCGGCCGCAAAATCATCCACGTCGATGGTTACGGGCGAGGGGGTCAGAATGTCCCGGGCCCTTACGTCTTCCAGCCGCGTAAAGTTGGTGAGCATCCGGCGCAGGTCGCCGTCGGTAATGATGCCCAACAGCGCTCCGTCGCCGTTGCTTAGCACAGCTGTGGCTCCTAGGCGCTTGCCCGATATTTCCAGAATAATATCCTTGAGCGGCGCATCTTCCTGAACCTGAGGCATCTGGTTTTGACGGCTCAAATCGCCGACTTTCAGATACAGCTTCTTGCCCAGCGTACCGCCCGGATGCAAGTGCGCAAAATCAGCCGATGAAAATTCGCGGCTTTCCAGCAGACACACTGCCAAAGCATCGCCCAGCGCTAGGGCTGCGGTAGTACTGGTGGTTGGGGCTAGGTTATGCGGGCAAGCTTCGCGCGTAACCGGCGCATGCAGAATGTAGTCGGCCTGGATGCCCAGGTATGAATCGGCATTCGAGACCAAGGCCGCCAGCGGGACACCTTTTCGCTTGAGCAGCGGCACCAGCACTTTTATTTCGGGCGTATCACCGCTCTTGCTGATGGCAATGACAAAATCTTCTGGCTGAATCATGCCTAAGTCGCCGTGAATGGCGTCGGCGGCGTGCATAAACAGCGCTGGCGTGCCCGTAGAGTTGAGCGTAGCCACGATTTTGCCGGCAATGTGCGCGCTCTTCCCAATGCCGGTCACAACTACCCTACCCCGTAAAGAGAGTATTGCAGCTACGCATTGTGCAAAATCGGGTGTTTGGTCGAGTGCATCGGCTACTCCCCTAACCGCTTCTGCTTCTAGCAGAAGCACTTTTTTTGCAATTGTATTGATATCGTTCTGCTGTTTCAATCTAAATTTGTCTAGATTGAGAATGCAACACCGAGGTGTTGGTGCTCAAGTCTGAACCCCAATCGAGCAAGTGAGGATGTCTATGCCAGCCGTAAAACAAGCAGTCAAGCAAGGGGCTGATCTGAAAGGCAAGTTAAAAGAAGTTTTTGGGTACGGCCAGTTCCGGGGCACCCAAGAGGCCGTAATTCAGAATATCATCGAAGGAAATAACACCTTCGTCATAATGCCTACGGGTGCTGGCAAGTCGTTGTGCTACCAACTGCCTGCCCTTGTGCTTCCTGGCACCGCCATTGTGATTTCGCCCCTGATCGCTCTGATGAAAAATCAGGTGGACCAGTTAAACGCGTTCGGTGTAAATGCTCAGTTTCTGAATTCGACACTGTCGAAGGCCGAAATGAACAAGGTAAAGCGCGACGTGATCAGCGGCGACGTGAAGCTGCTGTACGTGGCACCCGAGTCGCTGACCAAAGACGAAACCATCGACTTTTTGCAGAAGGCTACGGTGTCGTTTGTCGCCATCGACGAGGCGCACTGCATCTCGGAGTGGGGCCACGATTTCCGGCCGGAGTACCGCAAGATCCGCGGCATCATCGATAACATCGGGCAGGTACCGATCATCGCGCTCACGGCTACGGCCACGCCCAAGGTGCAGCTGGACATCCAGAAAAACCTGCAAATGGACGACGCTTCGGTGTTCAAAACGTCCTTCAACCGCACCAACCTTTACTATGAGGTGCGGCCAAAGCATAACACCAAAAAGCAGCTCATTCACTACGTCAAGCAGCACAAAGGCAAAGCAGGCATTGTGTATTGCCTGAGCCGCAAGAAGGTGGAGGAAATAGCTGAGCTACTGCGCGTTAACGACGTGAAGGCCCTCCCTTATCACGCTGGTTTGGATCCGCACGTGCGGATGTCAAACCAAGATGCGTTTCTGAACGAGGAAGCCGACGTCATCGTCGCTACCATCGCGTTCGGCATGGGCATCGACAAGCCCGACGTGCGGTTTGTGATTCACTACGATACGCCTAAAAGCATCGAGGGCTACTACCAGGAAACCGGCCGCGGCGGCCGCGATGGCTTGGAAGGCAACTGCCTGATGTTCTACAGCTACGACGACATCGTGAAGCTGGAGAAATTCAACAAGGACAAGCCCGTAACCGAGCGCGACAACTCGAAGCTGCTGTTGCAGGAAATGGCCAACTACGCCGATTCGGCGGTGTGCCGTCGTAAGCAACTGCTCCATTATTTTGGCGAAACCTTCGAGAAAGACTGTGGTTTCTGCGACAACTGCCTGCACCCGAAAGAGCGTTTCGAAGCCAAGGATGAAGTTATCATGGCGCTTAAAGCCGTGGTGCAAACCGAAGAGCGTTTCGGCTTGGATCATATCGGCACCGTACTTATGGGCATGAACAACGCCCATGTCGAGAGCTACGGCCACGATAAACTGTCTATCTACGGGCAGGGCAAAGAGCATGACGCGGCTTTCTGGCACTCGCTGCTGCGCCAGGTGCTGCTCAACGGCTTTCTGGAAAAAGACATCGACAACTTCGGGGTGGTGAAAATCACGCAGAAGGGCCTTGATTTCATCGACAACCCGCATTCCATCAAGCTCACCAAAGACCACAACTACGAGGAAGAGGTTAAGGAAGAGCAGGAGCAGGAAGAAGTGCAGCAAGCAGCCGGCCACGATGCCACGCTGTTTGAAATGTTGAAGGCCTTGCGTAAAAAAATCGCGAAGGAAAAAGGCCTGCCGCCCTACGTCCTCTTCCAAGATCCGTCGCTGAAGGAAATGGCCACCACCTTCCCGGTGAAGATGGACGACCTTTCGCACGTGGGCGGTGTGGGCCATGGCAAAGCACAGAAATTCGGACAGCCCTTCCTGGCGCTGATTCAGAAGTACGTCGAGGACAACGACATCATGACGGCCGCCGATGTGGTGGTAAAATCGGCCGTCAACAAGTCGAAAATCAAGATTTACATCATTCAGCAGATCGACAAGAAGATGGATTTGGAAGAAATCGCTTCTTCCAAAGGCATCGACATGCGGGAGCTGATTGAGGAAATTGAGCACATCTGCTACGCCGGCACCAAACTCAACCTTGATTACTACATCAACGGGGTGCTGGACGAGGAGCGCCAAGACGAAATCATCGACTACTTCATGCAGGCCAACACCGATAACATTGCGGTGGCTCTGAAAGAGCTCGGCACCGACGATTATACGGAGGAAGATTTGCGGCTGATGCGCATCAAGTTTCTAAGCGAATACGCAAACTAACTCAAGCGCATCTTCTAAATATAAAAAGAGCCGCCGTCTGTATAGACGGCGGCTCTTTTTATAAACAATTCATATTCAATCACTTACATCCAAACGTGATACACGTGTTCGACTTGCTCCAAATGAAAGCCTTCGTACTCGTAGAAACGGCAGGCAGCTTCGTTATCCAGTTGGGTCACTACGTGGAGGCGGCCGTAGCCCCAAACTTGGGCACGTTGCCGAGCAGCCACAAGCAATTGCGTACCAATGCTTTGCCGGCGCACCTTGGCATCGACAGCAAGGAGGTCGATGCTTACGCACGAATTGGGTGCTGACGCGGCAGTCAAGGGGCTCAGGGTAATCAACCCGCACACGGCGTCGGCCTGGCGGTACACCAGCACTTCGCGAGCCCTTTCGCCAGCCACTGATTGCTCGATCCAGCGGGTATAAAGCCGCTCGTAAGTCCCGGCCGCAAAGCTCGGATCGCGCCGGAAGCGAGAGAAGGCGCCGCTTTGCAGGGCCAGCGCTACGACATCAGTACTGATAGTGGAAACAGGTTCTATTGCAGGAGGAAAAAGTGTATCTATCTCACAGTCAATATCTTGCACGAAGGTTGCTTTGCGGTCGGCCAGCAACAGCCCAAGCGCGCTCGCACTAGCCGCAGATTCGTCGTCATCGGGGGCAACGCTGTAATACAGCAACCGGTAGCCCTGCTGACGCGCGACGGCCAGCAACTGTTCTAGCTCTTGGCGCGCGACCTGTGTGCCGTGCATCCGCCCAACTAGGAACCCCAAAAACTCACTGTCCCAGGCCAGCGGCCGGATGGCTTCTAACATAAGCGAGCGCTTAAATAAAAAGAAAACGGCCTGCGGAGCAACCGCAGGCCGTTTTCTCAGGAAAATGCATTTGGCACCTTAACCTAGCAATACTCTTCGAAAGCGCCTTGCAGATTGTCGACGATGCGCATCATGTCGTTGCCTTCGATGTGGTAACGCTCGATCATGTGCACTAATTCGCCGTCCTTAAACAACGCAATGCACGGCGACGAAGGCGGATAGGGCAGCATGTGCTCACGCGCCTTGGCTACGGCTTCGGTCTCCATGCCGGCAAAAACCGTCACGAGCTTCGCGGGCTTTTTTTCGGAGCTAGCCAAAGCCAGCTTCAGCGCCGGCCGGGCTTTGCCGGCTGCGCAGCCACATACGGAATTTACTGCAACCAGCACAGTACCAGCATCTTGCTGCAGCACAGAATCAACTTCTTCGGGGGTCATCAGTTGCTCAAAACCAGCTTCGACGAGGTCTTGCCGGATGGGAGCCACCATGTATTCGGGGTATGTTGCCATTGTAATGGTACAGAATGGACTGAAAGTGAGAAAACGTAAGGAGTAACTGCCCGGAGGCCCTGCAAAAATACGCAAAGTCCGGTTCTATCTTTTCGTTTCTGCTTAACCCTACCGGCCACACATTAGTTATACTACCCGTACAATTTTTTGATTGACTTGCTCTGCCATGACTTACGACCAGTTTTCGGCTTCGCTTACGGCTTCGGCACCTCCGGCCAGCTTCTCCCCTCTTTTGCGCGCTTTGTGGCACGCAGCCCGCTTAGAGTGGAAACAGGCGCACGAGTTGGCACAGGAAAATGAATCGGATGCGGCTCACAATTGGCTGCACGCGTATTTGCACCGCCTAGAAGGCGACCGAAGCAACGCGGCTTACTGGTACCGGCGAGCCAGCCGCCCTGTGTTTCAGGGAACTTTAGCCGATGAGCTTCGGGAAATGCTACTGGCGCAGCTACAGAAAGAATGATGGCTTCGACTCAACTTCAATGGTTCAGGTTTTATAAAATCCAGAATAACAATTCTTTATAAAATTATACTACCTACTAATTTTTCAACTTAAGGTTCTGGTTTCCGACAAATAAAATTACATTTAGCCTGCGTCGATGATTAGCGGCGGGAAGCTATGCGAAAACTTTTTCTTTTGGCGATAAGCTGCCTTTTCAGCTTAGCCGCACAAGCCCAGGTAGATTCTGTGCGGGCTACTACCCTGCCCCCGGCCCAACAGGCGGAGAAGCTCTACAACAGCGGAGTAGCTAAGTACAACAGCAAAAGCTACCGAGCCGCCTTGCAGGATTTTGACAAAGCGCTGGCCGCACGCCCCGATTTTGCGAAGGCTTACTACAACCGCGCCACCACGCGTTACGAGCTGAAAGAGTATCAGCAAGCCATTCAGGACTACGACCAAGCCCTGCGCCTCGAGCCGAGTTTCACTTCTTACTTCGGGCGGGCACAGGCCCGCGAAGCGCTTGGCCAACGCGACGAGGCCCAACAGGACTACACCAAAACCACCGAAACCAAAGCCGACTACGCACCGGCGTGGTATTACCGCGGCGCGCTGCGTTTTGAGAAAGGCGAGTACCAAGCTGCCCGCGCCGATTTCGACCAAGCCATCAAAGTCGATCCGAGCTACGCGTATGCCTACCACGACCGGGCCAGTGCTTCGCGCCAGCTTGGTAATTATCAGGCTGCTATTCAGGATTATAGCAAAGCCTACAGCTTGCAGCCAGACTTGCTCCCTGCCCTGCTGAACCGGGCGGCTACCAAGCGGCGAGCCGGCGATCTGAAAGGCGCCTTGGCAGATTACAATGAGTACGTGCAGAAGAAAACGGATAACCCCATTGCCTACACCAACCGCGGCAGCACGCGTTATGAAGCCGGCGATTACCGCGGGGCCGTTGAGGATTTTAGCAAAGCCGTAGAGCTCGATGCCAAGTACAGCTTTGCCTGGAACAACCGCGCGGCCGCTTATCTCAAGCTGGAAGACTACCAGAAAGCTGCGGCTGACGCCACCAAAGCCATTGCGCTGAACCCACAGTATGCCGAAGCCTACCTCAACCGCGGCCACGCCCGGGAGATGTTGCGCGAGGCCGACGGCGCCTGTCAAGATTGGCGCAAAGCAGCTGAGCTCGGCCTCGAAGTGGGAGCTACCCACGCGGCCAACTCGGGTTGTGGTGCAGAATAACGTGAGGAATTGGAAATAACCCCTGCCTACCCCAGCGGCCGCTCTTTGGCGAATTCTACCAAGAGCGACTGCTGAACAACAGCACGACATTATGTATAAATACTTGATAATCTTACTGTTACTCACACACGCGGCTTATGCCCAGGATGTGGAGTTCAGCAAGGACCGCTTCGGCAACGACAAAGACGGCCTTAAGGCGGCGTTGCGCGAGCTCAAGCAGGGTGATGAATGGTACCTAAACGACCCACCCCGCTACGAGCAGGCCCTGCCCCATTACCTAGAAGCCCAGAAGTTTAACGCAAACAACGCCGAGCTAAACCTAAAAATCGGGGACTGCTACTTGCACTCGGGCTACAAGCCGCGGGCCCTCGCGTATTTGCAGAAAGCGTATAAGCTGAACGCGGATGTTGATCCGCGAATCCACTACTTACTGGGACGTGGGCTACACTTGAATGCGAAGTGGAAAGAGGCTATTGTCGAATACAAAGCGGCGCAACCGGCTGCGGGTGGCAAGAATACGGCGGCCTTCATGACCGATATCCGCAAGAAGATTACGGAGTGCGAAAACGGCCAGAAGCTGATGCAGAAGCCCTCCCGCGTCTTTATTGACAACGCCGGCCCTGGTGTTAACTCCCCTTACGCCGATTACGGCCCCGTAATTTCTGCCGACGAGTCGGTGATCCTGTTTACGTCCCGCCGCAACAATTCGACAGGGGGGCAAAACGACCCAGAAACCGGCGGTTTCTTCGAGGACATTTACCAAAGCACACGCACCAGCACAGGCTGGTCGCCGGCCCGCAATTTGGGCGCCCCCGTCAATACCGAAGGCCATGATGCCACCGTGGGCCTGGCCCCCGACGGCCAACGCATGCTGGTGTATGTAGAAGACAACGGCGGCGACTTGCAGGAATCGAACTTGCGGGGCGCGACGTGGGGCAAGCCGCAAAAGCTCGGTTCGCGCATCAACAGCAAGTACCACGAATCATCCGCTGCCTTCACACCCAATGGCCGCAACCTATACTTCGTGAGTGACAAGGAAGGCGGCTTGGGCAGCCGTGACATCTACCAGATCGAAATTGAAGGGCGCGGCCCGGCCCAGAATGTCGGTTCGGTCATCAATACACCCTACGGCGAGGAAGGCGTATTTCTGCACCCCGACGGCAAAACGATGTATTTCAGCTCGGAAGGCCATAACTCGATGGGCGGCTATGACATCTTCAAATCGGTGTTGGAAAACGGCAAGTGGAGCGAGCCCGAAAACCTGGGCTGGCCCATCAATACCCCCGACGACGACGTGTTTTTTGTGATTTCTGCTTCCGGTCGCCACGGCTACTATTCCTCGTTCCGCGACGATGGCTTGGGCAGTAAAGACATTTACCAGATCACCTTTCTAGGGCCCGAAAAACCGCCTGTGCTGAGCCAAGAAGACCAGTTGCTGGCTTCGCGTGCTCAACCCGTGAAAGAGGCACTACTAGCCCCGCCGGTGCCCATTGCGTCGGCTCAGGTAACAATTCTGAAAGGTGTAGTAACCGACGAAGCGACTAAGCAACCACTGGAAGCCACCATCGATGTGATTGATAATCAGCGCAATGAAGTAATTGCCTCTTTCCGGGCCAACGCCCAATCGGGCCGCTACTTGGTGTCGCTGCCCTCGGGCGTCAACTACGGCATTGTGGTGCGGCAGGAAGGCTACTTGTTCCACTCCGAAAACTTCGATCTGCCCAGTGGCGCTGCTTATTCGGAAGTGGTGAAGGACATTGCGCTGAAAAAGCTGGAAGTAGGCGTCAAAGTCGTTTTGAACAACATTTTCTTCGATTTCGACAAGGCGACTCTACGCAAGGAAAGCACCTCTGAATTGGAGCGTCTGCAAAAGCTACTCACCGAAACGCCCGCGTTGCGCCTCGAGATTTCGGGCCATACGGACAATGTGGGCAATGCCGCTTACAACAAAGACCTCTCGCAACGGCGGGCGAAAGCGGTGGTTGACTACCTCATTGGCAAAGGCATTGACAAAGGCCGCCTTACTTTTGCGGGCTACGGCGATACCCAACCGGTGGCCCCAAACACTACTAAACAAGGTCGCCAACTCAACCGCCGGACGGAGTTCAAAGTCACGGGTAAGTAACTGTTGAAACAGCAAGCCCACCCGCCAAAACGTTGGCGGGTGGGCTTGCTGTTTAGCACTGGCCATAGCAAGGAAAAAGCAGTCCTTATTATATTATAAATATTTGATTAACAAATAATTACGTCATACTATTCCCCTCTATTTTATTTAGGTTCGGTATTTGCAGAGCTGGGCGTTTGCATTATTTTCTAACGAATATTCACATGCCAAGACTCTACTTTCTGTTGTTCCTGACGGGCATATTATTTTCTGCCCATGCTGGTTTGGCTCAGCAGAATTCCGATCAGTTGCGTACGCAGGCCACAGAGCTAACTCGCCAGTTAGCAGGCCAGATTTCGCTCGACGATGCCCGCACCATCAAGGTTCGCCGCCTGATTTATGATCGGTTAATCAAAGAATCGGAAGTACAGCAGCTGTATAGCAACGACCCAGCCATGCGCAGCAACAAACTACGCGAGATCGAGCACGATTACGCTCTGGAACTCAAGACGGTGGTCAACGAAACACAATTTAGTCGCTACTTGGCCCTGAATTCTTCGGCTGCGGCAGCCATTCAGCCCCCGGCTGTGGCAGTAACGCCTGCTACCCAACAAATACAGAAATCTCGCACTTCGCTTGTACCACCAGCCAAAGCCAGAATAGCCCCGCAAGCCAAACTCAAAGTCGCCCCTACAAAAGCCCTTCCTTCCAAACCCCGCGTAGGCAGCAGCATCCGTAAACCTGCTCATCAATCATAACACTAGTGCATAACCATTTGCAAATCAAATAGTTATGCACTAGTGTTTAACTTCCGCGGTGCGCAGAATATTGAGGGTTAGGGCCCACAGGTCTTCGTAAGGAATGATTTCGATTTCGGCAAATGCCTCGCCGGGCTGAGGCGCTTCGCGCAAGCGAGCCAGCCATGCCTGCCCGTGCTTTTCGCTGGCTTTTGAATCAAAATCTTTCTTCACAGTCAGTACCAGCAGCCGAAAAAAGAGCTGACTCCGCAAGGTAGCCGGGTCGCGCAAATGCGTTTGCTGGTATTTGCGCAAGCTTTCCAAGCGTGCCATTAGGGTTTCGATATCGCGCCGCCGCAGGTAGTGCAGAAACTGCAAAATCAGGATTGCCACGTTGTAGCCCTGCTTGTCGCGGCTATAATCCGGAACGGTCTGGACAAATTGGGCAAAGTGCATGGCCCGCAACGGCGACTGATCCGGCAGCACGAACTGCAGATACGCGTCGTAGAGATCCCAGCGCTGCTGCGCTGCCACCCGCTGCTTTCGATAATATGGATTTTTGCGCGCCATATTAATCAGATCGCGCGCTTGCGCATAGTTGGCAGCGTGCATGGCCAACAACAGGTAATGCTCCAGAAAATAAAACCAGTTGCCGGAAGAGTGGTGAAAATCTTGGAGGAAATGCTCGGCCAGCACCAGCCCTTCCTGCACGCGTCGGCAGCGCAGGTGGGCGTATACGCTCATGAAGTTGTTAAAGCGCTTGTCGAAGCGTTTCGCATTGATCTTGCCCTTGGCAAAGTCCTTGGCCGTGGTTGCGGTTAGGCGAATGATGCCGTCGTAGTCGCCCACTAAGCCTTGCTGAAACAACAGGCTGTTATACAAGTAGTTGAAGGTGGTAAAGCTCCCAGCTTGCTGATGCAGCTTCTCTAACTCTTTGATATGCGCCGGCAATTCGTTCAGCAAAAACCGCCGGGATTTCACCGAGTGAGCAAGAGCAATTTTGGTATCCCAGTACACTTGAGCGGCGGTTTCTTCCAACGTCAGCAGCGTCTGCAAACGCATTAGTTCGGCGCTAATGGTCTTGTAACGAGCCGGTTGACGCAACTCGGCATACAGGGTTCGTAGGGCCTGCGCACTCATGACGGCGTATTGCGTAAACTCTGCTTCCTGCGCGATTCGCAAGCATTTGCGCATCATCCGTTCCGAGAGCGTGTACTCGCCTTCTAGTTTGAGCACGTTTGCTTGGTGGTAGAGTTCCGTGCATTGGAGCTCGTATCGCCGCCAAACCGGGTGCCGAGGGTCGGTATGTTCTAGGAAGTACAGGTTGTTCAGCAACTTTTGCTGGACACGCGATTTCAGCTTCCGAAATGCTGCTTGGCTGGCCGGAGTTGTCTTTGTATATAAAAGTTTCGTAAGTTGGAGAGGAGTACAATTTGGCGACTTCTCCAGCAACCTAATAAGACGAACTTCCTTATTAGTCCCTTTCCGATCACTGAAATCTAGTAATGGTGTGACGGGTATTTTCCTCCCTGTCACAATTCGGGTTAAAATATTCAGTTCATCCATCCAGGAAACGCCTCTTTAGGTTCGTTAAAAAGCTTTGAGCTGGTAAAAGATAGGGCGGCTCGTGTCACAAAAAAACGCCTTTTTTCCTTTTCGTTGGAATTTATTGAGTTAATCTTTGTAAAATATAATTCTATAGACTTTTAGTACGATTAATGTCACAAATCAGTTTAAAAATATCTATTTTTTGATGGCTCCGCGAGGTAATGGTGCTGAAAGTAATGTGTGAACTTAATAGACAATAAATATATTATAAATTAAAGCCCGCAAAGTACAAGTCTATTTTATACGGGGTTCTTCCTTTGCTTCCGCAGCGACGCAGCCCAACTTTGTGTCATTCAATTACTTGAAACACATCAAATCACCTGCGTCATGTTTGACATCCTAGCCATCGCCTTCTTTCAGCTCCTGACCCTTTCTTCGCCTTCAGCTGCCAAGACTTCCCAGACTAGCGTTGCGCCTTCCGAACAGACGTCCAACTACACCGGTGCCGGTGGCTGGGGTGGTGATTACAAAAGCGCTGAGACAGGCGCTGGCGGGTGGGGTGGTGATATCGTCCGTGCAGAAACCGGCGCGGGCGGCTGGGGCGGCGACTTCGCCCACGTTCAGACGGGTGCTGGTGGTTGGGGTGGCGATGTTGCCTACCAAGGAACTGGTGCTGGTGGCTGGGGCGGTGACCTCGCCAGCGTTGAGACCGGTGCCGGCGGCTGGGGCGGTGATGTTGCGTAGATTGTAACTAGATACCAGCTACTTCGGGTCGGCAGAAGCTTTGCTGTAGAAATCTTGGCTAAATTGCCGAGGCACTACTTGCGTTCATCTGCCCAGTAATGAAGCAACTGATTATTGCCTTGCTGCTACTGAGCGGCGTTGGACTTACGGCTTGCTCCCCTTCGTCGTCTTCAACACACGCTGTTCGTATCCGGTGGAGTTCTGATCCTCAAAATCTTGATCCGCTGGCGACTTTGACCGCCAACAGCAACGCGCTGCAAGCTAACAACTTGTTATACTGCAGCTTACTCACCGTTGACCCCAAGGAGCAGACGTACGTGCCTTGGCTGGCAGAAGCCTTGCCCACAGTAAAGCGCCAAAATTCGTTTACGTTTCTCTCCTATCGTTTGCGCAAAGCAGCGGTTTGGGACGATGGCCGTCCGGTGCAGGGTGCTGATGTGCTTTTCACGCTGAAACTCATGAACTTGCCAGGTTTGCCAAACGAAGCAGCTAGGGCTAAATTTGGTTTTATCCAGGATGTTCAAATAGATACTGCTGATTATCAGAATTTTACATTTGTATGTAAGGGCCGGTCGCTGGAGTATGTTTTGTCCTCTGGCGACTTTCCTATTTTACCCGAGCACGCGCTGGACCCGCAACGGCAGCTGCGAAGCTTTAGCCTCCGGGCGGTGCAGGCTCTCTCAGAGCACGAATCGGCAGCAAATCCTGTGTTGGCGGCTCTGGTTCAGCGTTACTCAGCTGCACAGCTTAGCCGTAACCCTTCGCGGTTGCCGGGCTGTACGGCATACAAGCTAACTGCTTGGCAAAGTGGACGTTACTTAACGTTTCAAAGGAAAGCCAACTGGTGGGGCCATAAAATAAAGCCCATCCCGCCTCAATTGCAGGCCAACCCGCAATCCATTGATTTTCAGATAATTCCGGATAACGCAACGAGCCTGCTGGCTTTGCGCCGCGGCGACATCGACATTTATCCGATGTTGCCAGCGAAAGATTTTACCCGCCTGAAACAAAGCGAGGAAAGCCAGCGCTTGGCTTTCTACACCAGTGACTCGTACGATATGGTGGCACTGGGCTTCAATACCAGCCATCCGGCGCTGCAAGATCGCTATACACGCCAGGCACTGAGCCATTTGGTCAACGTCACTTCTCTTATCCAAGGCTCGCAACAGGGCATGGCTTACCCAAGTGTAGGCCTGATTAATCCGCACGATCAGCGGTATTATAACGATAGCTTGGCTCCGGTTGCTTACGCTCCCAATCGGACGGTTGCGTTGTTGCAACAGGCTGGTTGGCGCAAACAAAGCGACAACAGTTGGGTGCGGCGTTCCAAACCCAGCGAATCCGACCAGCGCTTGAGCCTCACCATCAGCTACCGCATCAACGAGCCAGCTTTTGAAGCGGCAGCGTTGCAGTTCAGAACAGCGGCAGGCGCTCTTGGCATTCCGGTTCAGCTACAACCTACTGAGGCTACACTGATGTCGAGCAAACTTCGCAAGGGCGATGTGGACGTATATTTACGTATGCTGTACGGCAATCCGTTCAACTTCAACTTCGCTGCCATTCTCCATTCCCGAAGCATTGGCTTGGGTAATTACTCCCGTTTTGGCACTGCCGCCAGCGACCAATTGATAGATGCTATAGCCCAGGAGGAGGATTCTACGCGCAAAGCGGTTTTGCTGCGCCGTTTTCAGAAGTTGATGCAGCAGGAAAGCCCGCTTGTAGTCTTGTACTTTATGCGTAACCGGTTGGCGGCTGCCAAGCGCTTGGCACAGCTAAACGTATCGGGTCTGAAGCCCTACTATTACGTTACCACCATTATTTCGAAGACGGACCCCAGCAATTAGAGCTATGAAGCGCTACTTGCTCAAACGGCTCCTGCGGACCCTGCTTGCGGCGTGGGGTATTGTGTCAATTATCTTTTTGTTAAGCCGAACCTTGTCGGTTCCGCAGCAGCTTCAAAGCCTCTCCGACAACAGCGGGCTATCTACGCCTTCCGCTGCCGAACAACAGGCTGCCGAACGTCAGCTAATCCACCGCCTAGGGCTTGACTTGCCCTTATTTTACATTACTCTAGAGGAAAGCGTAGCTACCAGGCATTGGCGATGGCATGGCGCAGCTAACCAATACCATGTTTGGTTTAGTAGCCTTATGCGGGGCGACTTAGGCCATTCTTACCGCGACGACAGTCCGGTGCTCGAAACGATTGGCAATGCATTGCGCTACACATTGCCCCTTACGCTGGTTGCCGCGGTCGTCGCCATTGGCTTAGCAATTCAAGTAAGTACCTGGTTGGCCAAACCGGGGCGTGGGCGTCGCGCCGTTCTGACTACAATATATGCATTGGATGCGGTGCCACTTTTTGTGGTGGCATCGGCGTTGTTGCTGCTGTTTGCCAACCCGGATGCACTGCTTCTGTTTCCGGCCTACGGATTAGGTAGCCAATCTTCAGACGAAAGCAGCTTAAGTGCGCTGGCTGATTTTGCTTATCACTTGGTGTTGCCAGTGGTCAGCTTGGTGATGGTGAGCTTGCCGGGGCTGGTTGTGCAGCTCGAGGCGGCCCTGCAACACGAGCGCGGCACCGACTATGCCACTACCGCGCGCGCTAAGGGCTTATCGGAAGTACAAGTGATTTGGCGGCATACCTTTCGCAATGCCCTTCTGCCGACGCTCACGCTGATCACTGAATTTTTGCCGTCGCTGGTGGCGGGAGCTGTGATCGTCGAAATGATTTTCGCCTTGCCCGGCATGGGCCTGCTGTTAGCCGAGGCAGCGGCCACCCGCGATTACCCAGTACTTATGGGGGGCGTTGTCCTGACCACGCTGGTTCGACTGGCAGCGCAACTGCTAACGGATTGGTTGTATGTTCAGGCCGATCCGCGCATTCGTCTGCAGGCATGAGGCGCTACTGGGCTTCGCTTTCGGGGATGCAGAAGCTGGCTTGGGGCTGGCTGCTGTTTGTTGTTATTATTTCCTTCACAACTTCTTATCTACCAATACCTTACCCACCCGACGCATCGGACCAGCAATCCATTTCGGTGGCACCTTCCAGCCTTGTAAGGCCCGGAACGGATGCACCTCATTGGCTGGGCACCGATCCCTTGGGCCGCGATGTATTATCCATGCTCCTCTTCGGCGCCCAGACGACGCTGCTGGTGAGTTTGCCTGCTGCCTTACTCGCTACTTTTCTCGGTATTGCACTCGGTAGCATGGCCGGCTTCTGGGGCGACCACACGCTAAAAATCGCCGCACCCTGGTGGGTTTCCAGTGCCCTGATTTTACCAGTGGTTCTTATAGCCGTCGGATCTATACCACCTATTAGCTTATTTTATAAATCATTGATAATCATTACTTTATACGCAATACTATACTTTATCTTATCGCGTACCCCACTTGCTACCAAACGCTGGGCTCTTCCAGCCGACAGCCTGTTCTTGGGACTTGTGGCACTGCTCTCGTCAATGCCACAACTCATTTTGGTGTTGGCGCTCACAGCTGTGCTCCAACCATCGTTGGGCAGCTTGCTTTTAATCCTGATCGGTACTTCCTGGACTGCACCGGCTCGCCTGATAAGAGCGGAACTGCTGCGCGTGCGTGCGCTGCCTTTTATGGAGGCGGGGCTAGCTGCTGGCTTGCCAACTTGGCGTCTGTTGTGGCGTCATGCGCTGCCCAATGCTTGGCGTCCGATATGGGTTGGTTTCCCGATGAGTATGGCCGCATTAGTCACACTGGAGGCAACGCTCTCCTTCCTTGGCATTGGATTGCCGCCCGAAGTGCCCAGTTGGGGCCGAACGCTGGCTACCGCTCGCCTCGATACCTCTGCCTGGTGGCTGGTTCTATTCCCCGGCGCGGCGTTGGTCTTGACCGTATTGGCGCTGCGGCAACTCGGCATGAATAGGGCAATAAAATCTCCCGGTCTTGCTCAAGGCAATGTCACAAACTAACTCCACAATCGCCACACGAATCACGCTGAAACTAGACTTTTACTGAGGAGAACACCGAGCAGCACGCAATACAACCAATTATTAATCAATCAATTGCATAATACCCACAGATTGTCGAATGTGATTTTGAGGCTACCAACGCCCCTGGCGGGGTAGTCACAACTGCTGCGATATCTTCCTTTATCTCGCTATACTGCTACTATATATTTGTAACAGATAACAGCAAGAATCCTCTGAATACTGCTTGTCACAGCTCGTGATTTTATAATGAATTGCTCTTTGCTTACTCGTCGTCGTCGGAGCTTGGCTCTGGATCTGGTTTTGCTGGATATGCCCTCACGGCAACGCACAAAGACTACTGGTTGCCTGACTTTAGGCGGGGAGCTAGTGTCACCTGAGTCGGCGGAGGCAGCGCTGCGCAACGGTACCGCCATTATGGTGGGAGGATTGCTGGTAGGATCAACAGGATCTTACTTTTAAAGATAAAAAATAGGATTGAAGTTGCCGCATTACATGCGGACTGCTTCAATATCCTTAAGGTTGTTGCAATAGGTGTGTAAAAAAACCGCCGGCTTTGCCGGCGGTTTTTTTGCGTCTATGTTTTTTGTTATCAAAGCTATACATCCTGCGTTTGACGCGCCAGCAAAGCAATACCTTCCTGAAACGTATGCGGCCGATAGCCTAAATGCTGTTGTGCCTTCGAGATGATAAATCCGGTTCGAGCCGGACGCCGGGCCGGCTGGGTAAACGTGGTAGCATCCACCTCCACGATGAGCGACTTATCTAGCCCAAAGTAATCGGCTACTTGCAACGCCATTTGGTAGGGCGTGAGCAGTTCGCTGCTGCTGATGTGGTAAATGCCCGTCGCATTGTGTTTGGCTACTAACCAGCAGCCTTCGGCCAAATCTTCGGCAAGCGTGGGCGTACGGAACTGGTCGCTGACGACTTTTATCTGTTTGCCGGCCCGCAACGAGTCGCGCACCCAGAGCACAATGTTGGTACGGCCGTATTCGTGCACAATGCCATACACCAGCACCGTACGCACAATAGCCCAAGGCGTTTTGCAGGCCTGCACCGCCTTTTCAGCAGCCAGCTTGCTCTGACCGTAAAAATTAACGGGTGCCGGCACCGCCTCTTCCGTCAGCGGGCCTTCCTCGCCGCTGAAGACAAAGTCGGTGCTGACGTGTACAAAGTGAATGTGCAAGGCTTCGCAAGCCGCTATCAAGTTCTCAACGGCAGTCACGTTTTGCAGCCAGCACGCTTCCTGGTTTAGCTCACACTCGTCTACATTGGTCATGGCGGCGGTGTGGATGACGTGCGTTGGCTTCGCCTGCGCCAACACTTGCTGCACCTGCGGGCCGTTGGTCACGTCGAGGGCCACGAACTTCACGTCCGGATACAGGTCGGCAAGCTTGTTTTGCCCCCGTGAGCTGGCAATGAGTTCCGCCTCCGGATGCTCCCGAAGTAGCGCAACAAGTTTCTGACCAAGCAATCCGTTCGAGCCCGTAATCAGGATGCGCTTTTTCATGCTTACTGATACTGATAGCCGTACAGCTCCGTGATTTTCTTCTTTTTCAGCTTTTCTACTTTCACCGTCATCTTGATGTCGGTGGTGGGGCGGTCGCGTTCATCTTTGGGCTGTGTAGCAATCTTGTCAACCACATCCATCCCGCTTATCACCTGGCCAAATACAGTATAGGCGCCGTCGAGATGCGGCGTGCCACGGTGGTTTTGCACAATGTAAAACTGCGAGGCGCTGCTCGCGCGCTCGGGATTCACAAAATCGCCCTGGCGGGCGGCGGCAACGGCTCCGTACTGATGATGTAGCTCGGGCCGGATCTCGGCCGGGATCATTTTCTCGTTATCAGCGCCGGCTCCGTCGTTGGCGGCATCCGCATCCTTGGAATTAGGATCGCCGCCCTGAATCATAAAGTCCTGAATAACACGATGAAACGTAGTGCCGTTGTAGAAGCCGCTTTTGCTCAGTTTCAGAAAATTAGCTTTGTGCCGCGGCGTTTGATCGAACAGAATCAGCTTGATGTCACCCAACGAAGTGCTGATGGTCACCACCTCGTCTTTCTTGGTTTTCTTCGGGGCTTTCGCAGCGAACACTGCCGGTGATGCCGCCAGCCACAAGGCCCACAGCAGCACCGTAACGCGGAATATTGATTTCATAAAGGCGTAAGAGTTGAAAGATAACACAGCGAAATTACGCGCTTTCGGCTGGAGCGGCGAGAAAATCCCGGGTTGGCCGCGCGGCAAACTGAGGCGAAATGCCAAAATCCACGTAAGCTGCACCGTACCCAACTCCCCTATTGATGCCCGAACGCTCTACGCCCGTCGCTCAGTCCCAGTGGCTGCCCAAAGTTTTGCTTGGCCTTTACGTGCTCTTATTTACTGCTTTGGCTATTCACCCGGCAGAGCGCGGGACGTGGGTGGCCGAGAATACGCCCATCGTAGCGATTGCGGTGCTGCTGGTGGTGCTGTATATGCGTGGCGTGCGCTTCTCCAATTTGGCGTATGTGCTGATGAGCGTGCTGCTCTTTCTGCACACCATTGGCGGTTATTACACTTTCGAAAAGGTGCCTTTTGATTGGTTTAACAACCTTTTTGGCTTCAAGCGCAACATGTACGACCGCGTGGCGCACTTCAGCGTGGGCTTCTACGCCTTTGCCATCATCGAGCTCACCGACCGCAACGGCACCATCCGCAGCCGCGCGGTTTCGTATTTGTTTGCGCTGTTCGCCATTGCCACCATCGCCATGAGTTACGAGCTTATCGAGTGGCTATACGCCGATTTAAGCGATCCATCGGCCGGCGCTGCATTCCTGGGTAGCCAAGGCGACATTTGGGATGCCCAAAAAGATATGCTCGCTGATACTAGTGGCGCTGTCTTCGCCCTGATTATTTATTGGCTACGAAGCAAATCTTCCAATAATCATAAATAATTAGCAATCAATTACTTACAAAAAAGCCGTCTGGCTGATGTCAGACGGCTTTTTTGTAAGTAATTACCAGAATTTAGGCTTCGGTGCGGTGATGCCGGATGGCGTCAAGTATTTCCCGGCCGCCCCTGCTTAGCACGCTTTCCGCGAGCCGAACTCCCATGGCCTCAGCCTGTTGGGCGTCAACGGTGGAAAAGGTTTCGTCGATGTACTGCTTCCCATCGAGGCTGATGAGGCCGCCGTGGAGTTGCAGCGTACCGGTCGTGGTGAAAGTAGCCAGCGCAAACGAAGGAATGCTGCAACCGCCTTCCATGGTGCGCAGAAACGCGCGCTCAGTTAGCAGGCAGGTGTGCGTGGCCGGGTGGTCGAGGATGCGCTGCAGGGTAGCTTTCAGCTCACCGTCCAGGGTATGGGCGCACTCGATGGCCACGCTGCCCTGGCCCGCTGCCGGCACAAACTGCTTTTCGGGCAGCATATGCCGGATAAGCTTGTCGTACTCCATGCGATGCACGCCGGCGTAGGCAAGCACCAAGGCATCGTACTGGCCTTCTTCGAGCTTGCGCAGCCGCGTTTGCAGGTTGCCGCGCGCTTCGGCCGTGCTGGCGTTGGGATAAAAACGCCGGAACATCGCCTTGCGGCGGGTGCTGCTGGTGCCCAATGTAATGCCCGGCCGATCTAAAGAAAATGTCGAATCGAAGCTCAGGACGACATCGTTGACCCGTTCGCGCTTCATAAAGGCCAGCAGCTCCAGATCGTCGGGAATGGTGCTTTGCACGTCCTTGGCGCTGTGCACAGCCACGTCGATGTGGCCGGTGCGTAGGCTTTCTTCCAGCTCCTCCGTGAACACGCCCTTCGACCCGATTTTGGCCAGTGAGCGATCCTGAATCACATCGCCGGTAGTCGTGATGATGACGATTTCAGAAGCAATCTGCTCCTGCTTCAAGCACGCAGCAACGTGGTGGGCTTGCCACAGCGCAAGCTTGCTGCCGCGGGTACCAATGCGAATCGGACGAGTAGTAGGCATAAATAAGTCTTCAATCAATACAGAAGCCTGAACATCCACGGAGGCCAAAATAATGCCGCGGCCAAACCAATAGCATTTCGTTTCTTGCCTACGCTTCCGCGAAATACAAAGCTACAACACCCCCGCGCTTTGCATAAGCTATAGCTGATTTAGCACTAGCTATAGCAACTTACCAAACTGTATTTTCGGCGTTGGAAGCCTTTAGGCTGGCATTTTTAGCAACTCGGCCACCCGCAGCGAGGTATCCATAAACACCATTCGTGGGTTGGCATTGCGTTCGATGTGGTAGTGCGCCTCGTTGAGTTCGCGCGTAATTGGGTCGGCATTGTGCAGGCTTACAAAGCGGCTGAAACCCGTGACAAACTGCTGCTCAGCGGCGGGCAGATGGGGCACAAACTTCGCGTCGATCCCAAACAGCAGCACCTTGCGCAACAGGCCCAGCGCGTATTGCAGAAACTCTTTCTGGTTTTCGCGGCCCATCTTCTGAAATTCGTCACTGGTGGCGAGCAGCTTATCTACTTTCAGACCGTAGCAATGCCGCATCCACTCCGCAAACAAAGCGAAATAGTCACTGTCGGCCGAATCTTGAGCGGCGAGTGCTGCGCCCAGGTTGCCATCGGAAATTTGCGCCAACTGCCGGGCTTTCACCTCGGGCACTTTTTGTACATCTCGCAGATAATCAACTAGTTCTTCTTCCGAATAAGCGCGCACTACCACGGGTTGCACGCGGCTCACGATGGTGGGCAACAGTTGCTCGGGCGCGTGGCTCACCAGCAAGAAAATGGTAGCGGCCGGCGGCTCTTCCAGGAGTTTGAGCACGGCATTGGCCGCGGCCGGGTGCATCAGTTCCGGCAGCCAGATCACCACAATTTTGAATTGGGCTTCAAACGCCTTCAGCGACACGAGCTTCAGCAGTTGCAGGCTTTCTTCTTTCGAAATGCTGCCTTGTTTGTTCTCGGCGCCAATGTGCTGCATCCAGTCGTTGAGGCCTTGGAAGGGATTTTCGAGCACAAAGCTGCGCCACTCGGCCGCAAACTTACTGCTGACCGCGTCCTTCGGCACTTGCTTGGTTGAAGTAACGGGCAGGATGAAATTCAGGTCGGGGTGAATGAGCTTGTCAATCTTCTGGCAGCTAGCACACTGCCCGCATGAATCTTCATCGTCGGGTTGGCGGGCCTCGCAGTTCAGAAACGTGGCGTAAGCCAAAGCCAGCGCCATCGCCGCCGAGCCTTCAGCCCCGCGAAACAGCTGTGCATGCGCCACATGCTGCCGCTGCACCGACTGCACCAGCAGCTTCTTCACCGCATTCTGGCCCGGAATTTCAGCAAAACGCATTATACTACAACCAATTGATTATCAATAAATTACCACAAAGTGCCATCCTGAATCTACAAAGGACCTTGCTGTGCCCAGCGCAAAGAAAGGTCGGGGTAGCGAAAGTAGACAGCAGGCTCTAACTGGCCCGTTCCCACACCCGGTCTTTTGCCGTGGCATCGTAGACGTGCTGCATAATGCCTTGTTCCACAGCATCATATGCCAAGTGCCGACGGGCCATCACGCGCTCAGCTACTTCAGCTACTTTAGGCATTTTGAAGGTTTCGAAACCAGCCGCCCCGCCCCAACTGAACGAGGGAATAAACGTGCGCGGAAAGCCCGCCCCGAAGACATTGGCGCCCACACCTACTACCGTGCCGGTGTTGAACATGGTGTTGATGCCGCACTTGCTGTGGTCGCCCATCATTAGGCCGCAAAACTGCTGGCCGGTGTTCACGAAACGGCTTCTGGCGTGGCTCCAGATCTTGACCGGCGCGTAGTTATTCTTGAGGTTGGAGGTGTTGGTATCCGCACCCAGGTTGCACCATTCGCCAATCACGGAGTTGCCGAGGTAGCCGTCGTGGCCTTTGTTGGAATAGCCAAACAAGATGGAGTTGCCGACTTCGCCGCCTACTTTGCAATAAGGCCCCACGGTGTTGTCGCCGCGCATTTTGGCGCCGGCATTGATATGAGATCCTTCGCCCAATGCCAGCGGCCCTTTAATAATGGCTCCTTCGTGTACCTGCGAGTTCTTGCCCAGGTAAATTGGGCCGTCTTCGGCGTTCAGAATGGCGGCGCGGATTTTCACGCCCTCTTCAAGGAAGATGTTCTCGGCGCCGTAGACGATGGTATGCGGATCGGTGATGGGCTGGGATTGCCGACCGCGGGTAAGCATGTCAAAATCTTCCCGGATTTCGCGGCCGTTGCGCAGAAACAAATGCCACACCTCCCGAATAAGTGTCACGGGTTCAGCAACTTCCTTCTCGTCTGCAAAACCATCTTGGATCAGCTCTGCCACCTTGGAAGCATCGGATAAGTGGGCCGCTACCAGGGTTTCGCTGCAAAAAAGGGCCTGCCCGGGCTGGAGGTTTTCAATCTGCTGCACGAGCACGTCGTCGGGGCAAATGGCGCCGTTGATAACCAGCGCGGCACCTGCCACGGGGCCGGCGGGGTATTTTGCCTGCAAGTAAGGCTCCGTCAGGTAATGAACTTCCTGGCGCAAGCGATGCTGCCACTTTTCGGCGATCGTCAGGATGCCGCAGCGCAGAGCCGCCACCGGCCGCGTGAAGGTAAAGGGCAACAGATTTTGCCGAATGTCGGGGTCGTCGAAGAGCAGAACGGTCATGGCAATAAGTCGACTGTGGTTCGTTTCCGGAGGCAGGCGCCGGGTTGCGCGTGCCTAGCAACGGCAAGTTGGCACAAATAAAAACTCCCGCCAGACTTGCCAGCGGGAGTTCCAAATATTTTGCTTACTGGGTTGCCGCTCCAAGCTGACAACCAAATAATTACTTCTTCTGGTAGCGGTTGCGGAATTTCTCCACACGGCCAGCGGTGTCGATGAACACGTTTTTGCCGGTGTAGAAAGGGTGCGATGCGCTGCTAACTTCCACCTTGATGACAGGATAGGTTTTGCCATCCTCCATCGTGATAGTGTCGTTGGAGGTCATCGTCGAGCGCGTGATGAATTTAAAGTCGCTAGACGTGTCCTGAAACACGACTTCGCGATACTCGGGGTGGATGTCTTTTTTCATGGTCGTAATACCGTTAAAACCTTCAGGGCCTGCCGATTTTGCGGAAGGGATTGCAAAAGTACGTGTTATCCCTGTAAATCAAAAACCTACCACCCGATTTCGTACCAAAGCTCCCCGAAACTGCTTGTAAACCAAGGCCACACCCGGCACTTACATACTTTTAATCCTGCGCTGTCGTTATCTTCTTGGTTTCAGATTGCGGAGCGTATGCATTTCACCTTCAAACTTTTGCTGGTAGCAGGCCTTGTGTTGGCAAGCGTGGCCATGCTGTTTGGGACTGCGACCGTTACAGCCTTCCACTCAAAATACGTGGGCAACAACGTGCAGCTGGAGTGGCAAGTAGCCGGCGAGCCGGTGGTGCAAGCCTACGATTTGTACCGCAAAACCAACCACGAATCCGGCTATATCCGTTTGGCTTCTGTTGCACCTACGGGCCAGCAGCACTACCGCTACCTCGATGTTGGCCCGACGATAGCCAGCCCGGTCGCCTACCGTTTGGTGGTGCGCAGCGTGCCTCTCGACCGATCGTATACCAGCGTGCTAGCAAAGGCTCCCAGAGCCGTGCAGCGCTCTTGGGCCAGTATCAAGCTTATATTCAAGTAGATACAACTGTTTAATTATCAAGTAGTTATTTCATTAACGTAAGACGCTTTCGATACAGGCTGGTGTGATCTGGGAAATCAAGCTGCGTATCAGGCAGGCGGCCGTTTAACCTTGCTATGGGATTTCTGCGTACGGGAGGAGGCACCTTCTGCCAGATCTCCTACCTATGTCCATAACCGATTCCATTTCGTCTGCGCTTCCGGCTTCCCCTTCCCCTGGCATCCGGATGCTGGCCCGCTTTGGTTTTGCGGCCATTGGGGTGGTGTATCTGTTGATGGGCATTCTGGCTTTGCTAGCGGCTTTGGGCCAACGGGGTGGCCAAACCGCCGATAAAAAACAAGCCGTGCAGACGCTACAGGGCCTACCCGGCGGCCCAGTGCTTTTGGGCCTGATTGCGTTTGGGCTGCTTGGCTACATCATCTGGCGAATCGTGCAGGCCGTGCGCGATACGGAAAGCAAAGGTTCCGGTGCTAAAGGCATCGGCCAACGGCTTAGCTACATTGGCAGCGGCTTGGTGTACGCTAGTTTGGCGTGGTTTGCCGCGCGCCTAGCTTGGAATGGGGCCGCCGACAGTGGCGGCAACACCCAACAAACGCTCACAGCCAAAGTGCTCAGCTGGCCCGGTGGTGACTGGCTGGTGTTGTTGTTGGGCCTGATTATTATCGTCGTTGGCATTTATCAGCTCATCAATGCTTACTCCGGCAGGTTTCAACAGTATATAAACGCCAGCAACCTTCCGCCGAACCAGCAGAACGTTGTATACCGTGCCGGACAGATTGGCTACACAGCCCGTGGCATTGTGCTAGTTATTATTGGCTACTTCTTCGTGCAAGCAGGCCGTGAGTCCCGAGCCTCGGCAGTTGGCGCCACCGATGAAGCCTTTGATTTGCTGGCAACTATGGGCCCGGCTGTGCTCGGGGTAGTAGCGCTGGGCTTGATGGCGTATGGCTTCTACATGCTGGTGCAAGCGCGCTATCCGGTGTTACGCGGCGTATGAGCGCAGGATGCGCAGGGCATTCCAAGCTGAGGTTGTAGTTTGGTGCCGCCAATTTTTGTGCCTTCACGCGGCTAATTACCCTTATTTACTTCTAAACAAGTATGCGCATTTGCTTTGCCACCAACAACGAACACAAGCTGACCGAAGTACGTCCGCTGTTGCCTGCTTTCATCGAACTAGTCAGCATGCGCGACATTGGGTGTGAGGAAGAGTTGCCCGAAACCCGCGATACGCTCGCCGGCAATGCTCGCCAAAAGGCCGAATACGTGTGGGAGCACTATGGCGTATCCTGCTTTGCCGACGATACCGGCCTGGAAGTAAATGCCTTACATGGAGAACCCGGTGTGTATTCGGCGCGCTATGCGGGGCCACAGCGCTCGGCTGCGGATAATGTGACGAAGCTGCTGCACGAGTTGGGCACGGCCAGCGACCGCAGCGCGCAGTTCCGGACGGTCATTGCCTTGATCCTGCCAAGCGGCGAAGTGCACGAGTTCGATGGCGAAGTGCGCGGCTCAATTTCCGACACGCGACAGGGCAAAGATGGTTTTGGATACGATCCTGTGTTTCGGCCGGAAGGCCACGACGCAACTTTTGCCGAAATGACTTTGGCGCAAAAAAACACGATGAGCCACCGCGCCCGGGCTGTGCAACAGTTGGTTGCCTTTCTCAATACCCAGGCGGCGGGCGACGTTGGAGCAGAGAAATAAGGGGCAGTTTGCGGCGAATTTCCAATTCCTCGTTTCGCATTCGTAAATTTGCACGGTTGGCCCTTCCGGTACGGGCCGTTTCCCCACCCCATGCAACATCCTTTCATCGTCGGTATTACGGGCGGCAGCGCCTCCGGCAAAACCACGTTTTTGCGCCGGCTGCTGGCTGCCTTCCCATCGGAAGACATTTGTCTGATTTCGCAGGATAATTATTACCACCCGCGCGAAACACAACAAGTTGATGATCAAGGAGTTACAAATTTTGACCTTCCTTCTTCCATCGACTCTGTAGCCTACGCCGCCGATGTGTTGCGCATCAGTCAGGGCCAGGAGGTACGCCGACCGGAATATACATTTAACAACCCCAACGCCACGCCCAGCGAACTTGTTTTTCATCCGGCTCCTATTGTGGTTGTAGAAGGCATCTTCGTTTTTTACTTCGAGGAAGTAGCCAAACTGCTCGACCTGAAAGTGTATATCGATGCCCGCGAGCATGTGAAGTTGCAGCGCCGCATCGTCCGCGACCGCGACGAACGCGGCTACGATCTGGAGGACGTGCTCTACCGCTACACCAACCACGTAGCGCCCACGTACGAGAAATACATCAAGCCCTTTAAGCACGACGCCGACCTCATCATCCCGAACAATCGGCATTTTGACAAGGGGCTGGAAGTGCTCGTTACCTTCCTAAAAAGCAAGGTTCCGACCAAAACCAAATCAGAGTAGCAAGCACCGGCAAGCAGCTTTAGGCTGTTGCCAAAGCGAGCGTTGCCGGACCGGCAGCGCTCGCTTTTTGTTTGCCTGCGCCCCGCCAACACCTTGCGTTTACCCCCAAACCAGCCGCCGCCTACAGGTTCTTATTTCGTTGGCCCGCGCAATTGGCTATATTTGTAGCCATTACCCTGACCATGTTCTTGTCCGTCACCACGTTTTTACCCCGCCTGCGTTTTGCGATGCTCACAGCCACGCTGCTGTTTGTGCTGTCGCTGAACCACCAGGCCGTGGCTACCTTCCGGGTCCCGGTGGGCAAGGCTGCGCACGTGGGCGCTGCTCCGAAGGCAGCCGTGGTAAAGCAAAAAGTTACCCTGGAAGCCACGGCCGCTTTGGCCCCGTGGCTGGCACCAGCCGTTGAGGCTTGGCTGCCTGCTCCCGAACCACTGACCTGGGCCGTAGCCGTTCGCAGCCTGGCTGCGCCGCGCCCCCGCCCGTGTGCCGTGCCGGATTTGTTCCGCTCGCGGTTGCTGCTCGCGGCGTTGTCGCCGCAGGCGCCCTAGCTTTCGCACCGAAGTCAGGAATTAAAAACGATGAATTGGCATTTAGCCATTCATAAGCACCTGATTTATAAGCAGATTGACTACGCCAGACGATGCGTCTTTGGCATTCTTAGGTAACCACCTTTCTTTATTATAAATGCGTAACAAAGGACTTATCATTGCTTTGACACTCATCGTGTCGTTGCTGTGCGCCTACTTTTTCACATTCACCTTTATCTCGCGGCGGGTGCAAGCCAACGCCGTGACCTATGCCACGCACAATGGCACGGTGGATCAGCAACAACGCCAGCACTACCTCGATTCGGTATGGCGCGCCCCTGTTGCCAACATCTTGGGTGTTGATTATACCTACCGCGACGTTCGCGCCAGCGAGCTCGGCCTGGGCCTTGACTTGAAGGGCGGCATGCACGTGACGCTGGAAGTATCGCCCGTGGAGATTGTGCGCGCGATGGCCGGCAACTCCAAAGATGCCAACTTCAACAAAGCGTTGACCCAAGCACAGGAGCTGCAGAAAACCAACCCTTCGACGCCTTTCACGGCGTTGTTTGCGCAGGCTTATCGCACGGTGGCGCCTAACGACAAGCTCGCTCGCTTGTTTGCCAACACTACCAACAAGAGCCGCGGCATCGACATCAACTCGACCAACGAGAAAGTGATCGGCGCCATCGACAAGGAAGTAGAAGAAGCCATCGACCGCTCATTCAACATCCTGCGTACCCGCGTCGACAAGTTCGGCGTAAACCAGCCCAGCATTCAGCGTGTGAAAGGCACGGGCCGTCTGCAAATCGAACTGCCCGGCGTCGACAACCCCGACCGCGTTCGCAAACTGCTCCAAGGCCAGGCCAAATTGGAGTTCTGGGAAGTGTGGCGCACGGATGAGTTCGCACCGTATTTCAACCAACTCAACAGCGTATTGTCGGCCAAAGAAGAAGCTGACAAACTGCAAGGCACTGCTGCCGCTCCGGCCGCAAAAAAGGATACCACGGCTACTGCCGCCACCGCTGCCACGGGCGATTCAACTTCATTGGCTAGCCAATTGGCCAAAAAGAACGCCGCGAAAAACGTTGCGAAAGCCGACTCCGCTAATCCTCAGCAAAGCAGCCTGTTAGCTCGCTTGTTCACGATGCCAGGCGCGTTGGGCAGTAATGTCCGCGACACGGCTCGCGTAAACTCGCTGTTCAAAACGCAGGAAGTACGCGCTGTATTGCCTCCAAACCTGACGTTCCTGTGGGACGTGAAGCCGACGACCATCGAAGGCCAGGAGTACCTCCAACTGTATGCTATCCGCAAATCGAGCGCAGCTACGCCGCCACTAGCTGGTGATGTAGTGGCCGACGCGCGTCAGGACTACGACCAGAACGGTCGCCCGGAAGTGTCGATGCAGATGTCGCCAAACGGTGCCCATAAGTGGCAGAAGTTGACCGCCGCCAACATCGGCCGTCAGGTAGCCATCGTGCTCGACGACTATGTGTACTCGGCCCCGGTTGTGCAGTCGGAGATTGCCGGTGGCAACTCCAGCATCTCGGGCAACTTTACCATTGAAGAAGCGCAAGACCTAGCCAACGTACTGAAGGCCGGTAAGCTGCCTGCTCCTACCCGCATTGTGGAAGAAGCGGTAGTTGGTCCGTCGTTGGGTCAAGAAGCTATTAACCAAGGTCTTTACTCCTCGGTTGCCGGTCTGATCATCATCATGGTGTTCATGGCCATTTACTACGGCCGCGCGGGCTTGGTAGCTGACGCAGCTCTGTTGTTCAACATGTTCCTGATTCTGGGTGTGTTGGCGCAGTTTGGCACGGCCCTCACGCTGCCGGGTATTGCCGGTATGGTACTGACCTTCGGTATGTCGGTGGATGCCAACGTGTTGATCTTCGAGCGGATTCGCGAGGAACTCAACCACGGCCACGGCTTGAAAGATGCCATCAACGCCGGTTATAAGCGGGCGTTCTCGGCCATCTTCGACTCCAACGTAACCACGATGCTGATTGCCGTGATTCTCGGCTTCTTCGGCACGGGCCCGGTACAAAACTTTGCAATCACGCTGGGTATTGGCGTATTAACTTCCTTCCTGTCAGCAGTTTACATTTCCCACCTCATCATCGAGTGGTTGACCAAAGGCAAGGACACGTCGAAGATCACCTTCAGCACGTTCCTGTCGCGTAACCTGTTCCAGAATGTCAACTTCGACATCGTGGGTAAGCGCAAAATCGCTTACGCCTTCTCGACCGTCGTAATCGTGGTTGGCTTCGTGCTGATGGCGATCCAAGGCGGCCCGAACCTAGGGGTTGACTTCCGCGGTGGCCGCAGCTACCTCGTCGAGTTCAGCAAATCAGAAGCGGCTTCGGATGTAAAAGAAGCCTTGAACGATGACTTTAAAGGTGCGGGTACGGAGGTAAAAACCTTTGGCGCCGCCAATCGTCTGCGCATCACCACAGGCTATTTGGCGGAAGACGAAAGCACTGCCGGCGACCAGAAAGTGCTGGCTGCTCTGACTACGGGCCTGAAGCAATATGGCGCCGACAATCCGAAAGTGCTCAGCACTTCGAAAGTAGGCGCTACTATTGCCGACGACATCAAGAAAACCTCGATTCTGAGCCTGGGCCTGACCTTGTTGGGCATCTTCGTGTATGTATTACTGCGCTTTGAAAAGTGGCAGTACTCGATGGCAGCGGTTGTGGCACTGTTTCACGATGCGCTGCTCGTGATCGCGGCCTTCCCGATTGCCCGCGCGTTGGGTCTGAACTACGAAATGGACCAGGTGTTCGTGGCGGCTGTGCTGACGGTTATTGGTTTCTCGATGAACGACACGGTGGTTATCTACGACCGCATCCGGGAATATCTGCGTGAGAACCCCAACCTGACGTTTGCGCAGGTTGTGAATCCGGCCCTGAACAGCACGTTCTCCCGCACGATGATCACGTTCACCACGGTATTCTTGGTGGTGTTGGTGCTCTACATCTTCGGCGGCGAAACGCTGCGTTCGTTCTCGTTTGCCATGTTGGTGGGTATCGTCTTCGGTACGTATTCGTCCTTGTTCATTGCGACTCCGCTGATCCTCGACACCTATGGCCGCAAGGAAGCCCGCGAACGCGGCACTTCCAACACGCCTAGCGTGGCCAGCGCCGACGCTCCCAAGCTCTCGACGGCTGTTAAGTAACCAGTCCCGATTTCCGGCTTCTAAAAGGCCGCTCCCACACTGGGAGCGGCCTTTTTTGTTGTAGTCAAATTCATCCTGAGTAAACAGCATCCCAACTTTACACCACAACTATTTCATTATCAACAGCTTGAAATAAAGAATTACTATTTCGCTATCTTTTGTGTAGCTACAGGCAACCCTTTTGTCCGTCCGTCCGAGTCGTTAGATATAAACCCCGCGACCGTGCCCCAACCTGAACACGACCTCGAGATGCTACTGGCCACACTGGCCGGGTGCCGGCGTGCTGACCGGGGAAGTCAGCGCCGTCTGTACTCGCTGTACTATAGCTACAGCATGAGCATCTGCCTGCGCTACGCCGGCACGCGCGACGAAGCGATGGAAGCAGTCAACGACGGGTTTATGAAAGTATTCCGCGACGTGAGCCATTTCGATCCCACGAAGCACGAAACCAGCGGCTCTTTCCGCGGCTGGCTTCGCAAAATCATGATTCACACGGCCATTGACCACTACCGCGCCCAAGAAAAGCACCAACATCAGCAGGATCTGGACAAAACTGCTTACGCCCTCGCCGACGAAGGAGGCTCAGCCCTGGACTCGCTTTCTTACGACGAGCTGCTGCATATGATTCACCAACTCCCTCCGGCCTACCGCACTGCATTCAACCTGTACGTTATCGACGGTTTCACGCACGAAGAGATTGCCAACCGCCTACACATTTCGGTGGGTACTTCGAAGTCGAACCTGTCGAAAGCGAGGGCACACCTCAAGGATTTATTAAAAAAAACTAGCCACCATGCATACGCCGGAAATGTCGGATGAAGAGCTTGACGCTCTGTTCAGACAGGGCGCGGAAAACTACCCGGAGGAACACAACCTCAACGCGTGGTTGCAAATGGAACAAAAGCTGGAAGCAGCTGCTGTTCAACAACTTGTTTACCGGAAAATCGCCGGTTTTTTTGCCGCTGAAATAGCCTTGATCGCCTTATTGGCAGTACTCTGGGTACATTTCAGCCCGAGAATCAGCCCTTCTCCTAATACACAAGTACCTGATAACCAAATAGTTGTCAATAACCATAATAAAGCCGTCACTCCCAAGAAGTTAGCCTCCGCTGCTGTTGCTTCTTCTACAAAAGCAAAATCTGGGCGCCCAGTTCAGTCACCGCTCCCAGGGATTGGTAGTAGAGCCATCACGCCCGCAACGCCAACGCAACCGGCCGTAGAATCGGCTAAGGCTGCGGTCCAACGCAGCACAGTTACCGGCTCGAATCGGCCAGTTGTTCGGCGCTCACCAACTTTCGCACTGGCAGCCGGCATTGGCAGCCGCAAAGCACCGCGGCCACGAACTGATCTAGAAAAAAAGGGGTCCGACTTATCATCAAAACCTTCTTACACAAGCAGTTCACAAACCGCAGCGGCTCCGAAAGCCCCAGTTAAAGTTGACGAAAACCCGACTATAGCGGCGGCTCCTTCGGAAGCGCTGGTTCCGGTCGACCAACCTTCCGAAGCGTCAAACAAAGCGTTGCCGGCCAGTGTCAGCAGTGATTCTGTGGCTCGTACTCGGCCGCTGCCCACCGCGCCCGCACCGGACTCGACAGCTCGTAAAGAGCCGGAAAAACCCGCGCCACGCTTGGGTTATCGCTTCAGTGTCAACTTCTTATACGCCCCTGAACTCAGCAAAGTACGCTCCTCCAGCCTGACGTCGCCGGGCAGCAACCTGGGCCTGATGCTTGAGTATCGGGTCACGCCTCGCCTGCGGATAGCGGCCGGCCTGATCAAGTCGGTGAAGAAATACGATGCCAAGGGCAGCGATTACCACCCCCCACAGCATTACTGGACCAACTACCTTAAGCTCGACGAGGTGTATGCCAACTGCCGCATCCTGGATTTGCCGCTCAACCTGCGCTACGATGTCGTGAGCCGGCCGCAATACGCACTGTTTGCCGGGGCGGGCCTTTCGTCCTTGCTAATGCGCAACGAACGGTACCGCTACGCATATTACTCGGCGGGGCAGCTTCTGAACCGCGAGTGGACCCGCCACAACGGCTCCAACCACTTCTTCAGCGTGCTCAATCTGTCGGCGGGGTACGAGCGGGCACTGGGCGGGCGCTGGTCGGTGCAGGGCGAACCCTACGTGAAAATCCCGCTGGGCGGGGTGGGCTTTGGCAAAGTCAAGCTCAGCAGCGCCGGCGCTTTCTTCTCGCTTAAATACAGCTTGCTGCCCATGCAGCCCCTCGTGCAGCCGTAGCGCTGCCACCCACTTTCCTGACTCTTGCCTTGGCTTTGCTCGCGACAAAGCCTGCTTCCCCGGACACTCTGTGTGCACCCGAGCAGTCCTTGCTGTGCCTTATCCGAGGCCAGCGACTCACCTCCAAACCATTGAGCTACAGACAATTAATTCACCAGCCATGTCAAGACTCTCTTATTTTACTCTGATGCGCTGCCTCACCTTTTTGCTAGGCGCCTCACTACTTAGCTCGGTTTCGTTGCTGGTTGTTAGCTGCAACGACAAGGACGACAACAAGCCGGTCGAAATCACCGATGCGCAAGCCACGGTGAAGCTGGCTACCTCCGCTACTCTCGGGCCTTACCTCACCGATTCGCAAGGCAACACGCTTTATTTCTTTGCCCGCGACGTCGACGGCACCAATGCTTGCACCGGTGGCTGCTCGGCCGTTTGGCCTGTCTATTACGAGCCTAACGTGCTGGTCACGAAGGCGTTAAACGCCTCGGATTTTGGCTCCAAAACCACTCCCGACGGCCGCCAGCAAACGACTTACAAAGGGTGGCCTTTGTATTACTACGCCCCAGCGGTCAATGGTCAGAACGTGCGCGAATTACCGGGCGAAACCCGCGGCAACGGCGTGGGTACCATCTGGCACGTCGTAAATCCCGGGTATTCGGTGGTGATTGCCAGCAAGAGTGTGGTTGACAAAACTACCAATGCGACCGTTAGCCGCACCTATCTAACTGACACACAAGGGCGTACGATGTACGTGTTTGCCAAAGACACCAAAAACCCCAATACGCTCGCGACCAACTGCACCGGCAGCTGCGCCACTACCTGGCCGCCTGTGTACATGAGCGCGCCTACCGTGCCTTCCTCGCTGAAAGCCAGCGACTTCGGCACCATTACGCGCACCGATGCGGGCTCTGCTTCCGGGCCTTACGGCAATACCAGCAAGGCCAATTTGCAGCTGACTTATAAAGGCCGACCCCTCTATTACTACATCGCCGACAACGACACACGCGGGCGCGTCGAAGGGCATGACCTGAATGAATCGGGTGATCTGTGGTTTGCGGCCGCCCCATAATTAATTGATTTATAAATAATTATGAACAAACCATTTGGAAGCCGTCGCTCAATACGCGGGTTGTTGCTGGGTGCGCTGGCGGTGCTGGCCGGCTGCGCCTACGACAACGCCGAGGATCTTTTCAAAGACCAGCCCGCGGTCACTTGCGACGTTTCGGCCGTCACGTACGCGAGCACCATTTCTCCGATTCTGACGCAGAACTGCCGCGTTTGCCACAACAGTCAGATCACAAATGGCAATGTGAACTTGGAAAACTACGCCGACGTGAAGCGCATCGCTAGCAGCGGCTTGCTGGTGGGCGTCGTCAGCCATGCGCCGGGCTACAAGCAGATGCCTTTTGGCTTGCCCAAGCTCGCCGACTGCGACATTGCCCGCATCAAGAAGTGGGTAGACGACGGCGCTCCGAATAACTGAAACTCACCCTAACGGCTACGCTTATGAACTACTGGTTGCTACTGGTGCTGTATCTGCTCCCGCTTGCGCGTCCGGATGCGGCGAGTAAATATTCGACCCGAACCGGGATGATTTCCTTCTTCTCCAGCACGTTCATCGAAGATATTGAAGCCCACAACAACCAAGTGGGTGCCCTGCTGGACCTGACGAGCGGCCAAGTGGCTTTTTCGGTGACGATGAAGGCGTTTCAGTTTAAGCGCACGCTCATGCAGGAGCATTTCAACGAGAACTACATCGAATCGGACAAGTTTCCGCGTTCGACGTTTGCGGGCAAGCTGCTCAACTTTCAGCCCACGCAACTCAACCAGCCGGGTCCGCAGGAGGTGCAGGTAGAAGGCGATCTGACCATTCATGGGGTGAAGCGCCACATCAAGGTACCGGGCACGCTGGAGCTGAAGGGCAACCAGCTCTTGGCCAAGTCGAAGTTCATTGTGGCCCCTGCCGATTACAACATCGAGATTCCGGCGCTGGTCCGCGAAAACATTGCCAAAACTGTGGAAGTAACCGTGTCCCTGGCCTGCGAACCTGCTCCACAACAGCCTTAATATCAACGAGATATGAAGCATCGTTTTTCTTCATTTGGCGCGTATGGGCTGGCAGTGGCTTTGCTGCTGATGTGCAGCAGCAAAGCGCGGGCCCAGGATGACCTGCTGCAAAAGCTGGAAGCCCAAACCACCGACAGCCTCCACACCGACTACACGCAGGCCACCTTCAAGGGCACGCGCGTCATCAACGGGCACTCGGTGGAAACGCCGGGGCAGGGCACGCTGCTGTTTCTGATTTCGCACCGATTTGGGACGCTCAACAGCGGCGCCTACAATTTCTTCGGCCTGGACGAAGCCACGATTCGTCTGGGCCTGGAGTATGGGCTTACCGACAAGCTGACGGTGGGCGTCGGACGCAGTTCGCTGGAGAAAACCTTCGATGGGTTTGGCAAATACCGGCTGCTGCGCCAAAGCACCGGCCTGCACACCATGCCCGTTTCGGTAACGGTATTTGCCAGCGCGGCGCTGAATTCGCTGAAATTTACGGGACCGGAGCACCCCACGGATACGCGTTTCACTTACACGTACCAGGCGTTGATTGCGCGGAAGTTCAGCACCAATTTATCGCTGCAACTGATGCCCACGCTGGTGCACCGCAACCTGGTCGATACCCGCGCGGAGCAAAACGACGTGTACGCGCTGGGATTTGCAGGCCGCCAAAAGCTGACCAAGCGCGTGGCGCTCACGATGGAATATTACTACCTATTGCCCGGCCACACGGCCGACGAGTTTCGCAATTCCTTGTCGGCGGGCTTCGACATCGAGACCGGGGGGCACGTGTTTCAGTTGCACTTCACCAACTCCCGCGGCATGATCGAGAAGTTTTTCATTCCCCAAACCACCGGCAAGTGGCAGAAAGGCGACATCTACTTTGGCTTTAATATTTCCAGAGCCTTTACCCTTAAACCAAAGGCTTGATAAACAATCAAATACCACGCCTATACTCTCCTAAGCCAGTAGTGCGGACTTGTTGGTCTGCGTGCCCCACGCCGCCGGATGCTATCCGACGGACGCGGACGGCGAGCCTGCGCTACTGTGCTTTTTTCTACACCAAGTAGGTGTGCTGTGGAAGTGGGTTGGGAATGGTCGGTGCCGCAGGTACGCCTGTCTTGCGCGAAGGTCTGTAGCCGATTCGTTGCAGCGCTTGCGGCCCCAGACGCTTCGCGAGGCCCGGCCAGATAGCCCGAGTTCTGGCCCGCCGCTCTCGAACCCGCCGTTCTCAACCCTTTCCCGGCGTTTTAGCAACTATCTTATTTGCAGATACTTGTGTAAATATCCGTTTAGCTATGCCCACTAAAAAGCCCGGCCAAAAATGGCCGGGCTTTTTAATTTCTGGCTTGAGGTTGTTTAGAAAGAAGCCGTAACGCCTTCTGCAACCACTTCTCTTACTTCGGGTACCATGCGCTTGAGCAGGTTTTCGATGCCCGACTTCAGGGTAACCGTCGCCGATGGGCAGCCCGAACACGAGCCTTGCAGGTTCACCGTCACGACGCCATCTTGGTAGCTACGGAAGGTAATGTTGCCACCGTCTTGCTCTACGGCGGGGCGCACGTAGTTATCGAGCAGGTCGATGATTTTTTGGCTGGTTTGCTGGTCGGCTTCCGACGAGTCGCCGGCGGCAGCGGCTTGCGCAGCTTTCTGCTCAGCAGCCGGATCGACGGTGAAAATCGGGCCGCCCGACTCCACGTACGATTTCAGGAACGTGCGCAGCTCCGGGATGAGCTGAGCCCACAGCAAATCGGTGGTTTTGGTAACCGTTACGAAGTTCGCGGCGATGAAAACGCGGCCTACGTAGTCGAAATTGAACAGCTCCTGTGCCAGCGGCGAGTTGGCCGCCGCCTCCACATTCGGGTAATCGACGCTCACCCCCTCGCTCAGAAGCGTGGTATTGAGCACGAATTTCATGGATTCGGGGTTGGGGCTGGCCTCAGCGTAGATCGAGATGGGCGCAGCGGGAGTGGTGATATGATCAGCCATGGTAGTGGTCTTGAAAACGTGAGTACAGTGCGCGCCTCCTCATACGGATTTGCGGCTGGTATCGATTATAAAACCAAGATCGGCACCAGAAGTTGCAAAGTTACACAACAACCGGAAGCTTTATTTAGAAATGCTATATATAAGCGATATCCCATCCTCGCAGCAGTACCTCTGCCTTTTGAGAATAAGATACTTTTGCCGGGTCTATGATCGAATTTAACCGTGCCGCCCCTGGTTTTGCGCCAATGTTTCTGGATGCTGGCGCTTCTTGGCCAGTGGCTTACTGGTTGTTGCTGCCTTTTTTTGGTCTGTTAGCCCTGATTGCCACCGGGCCATTGTTCTTTCCTAAGTTCTGGACGCGCTGGTACGCGTCCATTGCCGTTGGCCTGGGCCTGCTGATGCTGGGCTACTACGGCTTCGTCCGCCACGACTGGCACACCACCGTCGAGACCTTGGCCGAATACACCTCGTTCGTGGTGTTGCTCACGGCATTATACGTAACCGGCGGCACTATGTATCTGAATATCAACTTAGAAGCCACACCTCGCCGCAACGTGCTTCTGCTGCTGGCCGGGGCTATGCTGGCCAGCGTCATTGGCACCACCGGCGCCTCGCTGGTGCTGATCCGGCCGTTTATTCGGCTCAACGACCAACGGGCCAAGCCCTACCAGATCGTTTTTTTCATTTTTCTGGTCAGCAATGCCGGAGGCCTGCTCACGCCGCTCGGCGATCCGCCGCTGTTTATTGGGTACCTGCGCGGCGTGCCTTTTTTCTGGACTGCCTGGCACTTGTTGCTGCCATGGCTGGTGGCTACCGGCGCGCTTTTACTGCTGTTTTGGCTGAAAGACCGCCGTAACCCCTATCCCAGCCGCCTCTCCCGCAACGAAAGGCGCCGCGAACGGCAGGAAAAAGGCCTGCCGCTCTACGACTTCAACGGGGCACAAAACCTTCCGTGGCTGCTATTGGTGCTGGTCAGCGTTTTCCTAGACCCTGCGCGCGTGTCGTGGGTACCGGCGCTCCATGTTTTCGGACTGCACCTCTCCTTCGTGCGCGAAATGCTCCAGCTAGTGGCCGCCTGGGGCTGCTACCGTACCGCCGACCGCAAAGCCTTAGGTGCCAATCACTTCACTTTCGAGCCGATGCACGAGGTAGCTTTTCTCTTTTTCGGCATTTTCCTGACCATGATGCCCGCCTTGCAGACGGCGGCGGCCGTTGCCTCCAAGCCTTCGGTGGCCGGTAATCTGACGCCCACTGCCCTTTATTGGCTAACGGGCAGCCTTTCCGCTTTTCTGGATAACGCGCCCACGTACGCCAGTTTCCTGTCGCTGAGTATGGCTAGCCATCATCTCAACATAAACCAAGACACTGATGTACAGGCCTTTGCCTTATCGTATCTGACTATGCCGCTGTTGCGGGCTATTTCCAGCGGCGCGGTTTTATTTGGCGCGTTCACTTACATCGGCAACGGACCCAATTTTTTGGTGCGCTCCATTGCGGAAAAGGAAGGGGTACCCATGCCTTCGTTTTTTGGCTACATCGTCCGATACGCCATTCCGTATCTACTGCCTGTGCTATTGCTAATCGGTTGGTTGTTAACGCTTTGGTAGCACCTACGGAGGCAAGCGCAACCGGACGGCCACTTTTTACGCTAGCTACAGCAGCGTTTGCCCACCCGGGGTTGTGCATCGCGGTTTGCCATGGCCTTTTTCGCCTACTGTAAATCTGGCCGACCACCGCCTGCCCTAATTTATCCGTGGATCACGATTAGGCCAGAGGCGCTTTTTAAACACAAATGCCTTTCAATCAATTACTTACATAAAAAACCTACAACTTACTGCTGCGGCTGCGCAACAGCATATCGGCGAGCACCAAGTTGGTCATGGCGTCGACGATGGGCACGGCACGCGGCAGCACGCATGGGTCGTGGCGGCCTTTGCCGGCCAGTGTAATCTCTTCGCCTTGGTCGTTGATGGTGGTTTGGGGCTGTAAAATTGTGGCCACGGGTTTGAAGGCAACGCGGAAGTAGATATCCTGCCCGTTGCTAATACCGCCCTGAATGCCACCCGAGTGGTTCGTGCGCGTCCGGACGGCGCCGATTTCGTCGGTATAGAAGGCATCGTTGTGCTCCGAACCGAACAACAGCGTACCATCAAAGCCCGACCCGTATTCGAAGCCTTTTACGGCGTTGATGCTCAGCATGGCTTTGCCCAGATCGGCGTGTAGCTTGTCGAAAACGGGCTCGCCCAAACCGGCGGGCACCCCGCGTACCACGCCCGTTACGATGCCCCCAACGGTGTCGTGCCGGTCGCGAGTCTGGCGGATGAGTTCGGCCATGCGCTCGGCAGTCTCGGGGTGCGGGCAGCGTACCGGGTTGCTTTCGATAAGGCCCAGATCAAGCTCCTCGTAGCCTACGGGCACGCGCACAGCGCCTACCTGCGACACATAGCTGCTCGCTTTGATGCCGTAATGCGCCAGCAGCTCGGCCGCGACGGCCCCGGCCGCCACGCGGGCCGCCGTTTCGCGGGCTGAGCTTCGGCCGCCGCCGCGGTAATCACGACGGCCGTATTTCGCGTCGTAGGTGTAGTCGGCGTGCGAAGGGCGGTAAGCGTGTTCGATGTGCGAATAATCGTGGCTGGCCTGATCTTGATTGCGAATGAAAAGCCCAATAGGAGTTCCTGTGGTTTGGCCTTCAAACAGCCCCGAGAGCACTTCCACGCGGTCGGCCTCCCGGCGCGGCGTAGTCAGGTCCGACTGGCCGGGCCGCCGCCGATCCAAAGCCGTCTGGATGGTTTCGGCGGTCACGGGCAGCCCAGCCGGGCACCCATCGATGGTGACGCCAATGCCCACGCCGTGCGATTCGCCGAAGGTGGTGATGCGGAAAAGAGTGCCGAAAGAGTTCATAAGCAAAAGAATAGCGTGACAGCGCCGGCAAAGCTAACGCTACATTTTCTTTCTCCACCAGCCAAATCCGGCGATGGCCGCTAGCAGCACCAGCACCAAATTGGCGTACAGACGCACATTGCGGTACTCGTCCAGCGGTTGTAAGTGGTTGTCGGCGTTGTTGAGCACGTCGGCGTAAAATGGGTCATCGGGATTGCCGTGAAAGCCCGAAGCCAGCTTGGCGCTGCCTCCAATGTCGGGGCGAATTTCCGGGCGCAGCGTATCGTAGCGGGCCGTGCTGGGGTTGAACACCACCAACGACAACACGCTGTCGAGCGGCAACACGCCGGGCTGTTGGGCCACCATGCGGTAGCTGAATACCTTGGCCCCGCCCACGCGGCCGCCCTGCCGCGTCAGGTCCTGCTGCACATCCGGCCCGTAGACCTCCAGCTTGGGCCGGGCACGCAAAACCGGCGCCGAGAGGGCCGCCAGATTGCCTTCGCCCTCTACCCGAAAAGTGTACGTAAACACTTGCCCCGTGCGGAAAGCCGTGCGGTCGATGGCCTCGCGCAATTGGTAATTACCGACCGGCACTTGATCGCGCAGCGGGTGTGGCGGCAACGGTTTCACGGTCACAGTACGGGCGTCTGAGTAATAGATTTTGTAGCCCTCCAGGCGGTTATCAGAGCCTGCCTCGGGCTTTTTGGCGACACGGTATTTCACCATTTGCAAGGGCAAAGCCGGAAATACAAGTGGTTGATTATTAAGCGGATAGTATTCGGCTTCATAGAGTCGATAGCGCAGGTATTTCTTGCCGCCGGCCACAATGGTTTCGGGCAGAATCTCTTGCTCTTCGAAGGGCTCTTCCCACGCCGTGCGCTGCCGCATCCGGCGCAACAGATCCGGGAGCTGGCCGGCAAAATTGTGGAAATCGAGCAGCCCCTGATCGCTGGGCGTGAGGTAGAAATACAGCCCAATGTGCACGCCCTCGCCTACATACACGCTGTTTTTGTCGGCTACCAACGCCAGAAAAGCGTTGTCGTGCGGCTCGATGTAGTCCTGCGGGCGTGGCTTGCCAAAAAGCTGATCCAACAACCCAATGCCCTGCAACGGTCCCGCACCGGGCGGTGCAGTAGCCGAGGGCGCCTGCGCCGCAGCTACCGGCCCTACCTTCAGCGTAGCGCCTGCCGAGCGCACCACCTGCCCATTGACGGTCATGGTAAAGGGCTTAATCACAAACTCTCCTTCGGCAAAGGCAGCGTACCGCTGCGTAATGGTCAGTTCGGTAGTGGTTTGTCCGCCGGTGATGCGGGTGGTGGTGGTGCTCGACTTGCCGCTTTTCTTGAACCCTTCGAGGTCGGGGAAGGCCGAATACCGCTCCAGCGGCGCACCGCGCAGGTGGAAGCTGATGGTGAAATACTCGTTGACCGGGAAAGCAACTTTCCCCAGCTCAATTTCGGCTTGCCCGGTGGCATCAACTTGTGCCTCCGCCCAATATGACCCCATCAAGAGCACACAAAGCAGCAGGAAGCGAAAAATAAACGGAAGCATTCTCAGCACTCTTAAAACTACACAAAAACCCAAGCGGAGCAGTTGAATCGCGTTTTGCTCAAGGGAAGTAGTTAAGCACAACCTTAGCCGAAGGTTTGGCAGCTCGAAAATTTATGGTTGAGCTCAATCCGAACTTTCAGCACCGCCGTAAGTGCCTTTCAAATACCCGAAACCTTCTGGCTCAGATTTCAAAAAACGGCTTTTTAGCGCGTGCTAGAACTCTATTGCCTAAACTTTTCAATTCACCCTTAACATTTTTCCCATGTCTAAAATCACCCAAACCGGTGGGGATGAAGCGGAGTTCGCCAAGCCGCTTTATGTACCGATCAAGCGCCGTTCCTTCTTCATGTATGCCGGAGCCACTGCTGGCGCTACTGCGTTGCTTTTGGCTGGCTGTAAAGATGACGATAACAATCCTTCTCCTACCAATGGCAACTCGGTTAGCTTGGGTTCGGGCGATGTAGGCGTGTTGAACTATGCTTATGCTTTGGAACAACTCGAAGCAGCATTTTATGCGCAAGTAAAGGCCAATCCCGCAGCCGACCTCTCTACGGCCGAGAAAGCGTACTTTACCAATATTGCTTCACACGAGGCGCTGCACCGCGATTTCCTGAAAGCTGCCATCAACCGCGATGCGCCAGGCCAGATTATCGCGGATCTGACGCCTGACTTTTCGTCCATTGACTTCACGAAGCGCTCCGGCGTATTGGCCGCTGCAGTCGCATTCGAGGACTTGGGTGTGTCGGCCTACAACGGAGCTGGCAAACTCATCAAAAAGGTGGATTACCTGCTGGTAGCGGGCAAAATTGTATCGGTGGAAGCGCGCCATGCTGCTTATGTACGCGACCTGATGACGGCCGGTAGCTTTGCCGCCGACGACATTGTGGACCCCACTTCAGGCTTGGACAAGGCCCGCACGCCCAGCGAAGTGCTCGGTATCGCGCAGAAGTACATCAAGCAGACGATCGACGGCTCAAAAGTCGGCATGTAATTTCTCCCACCGAATTAAGAAACACTCGCCATGAATATATTTCAAATCATCGATAAGCTTGCCGCCGTTGACCCGGACGTTCTGGACCGTTTTGACTCGCGCCGGGCTGTGTTCAACTCGCTGGGCTCTATGGCCAAGCGGACGGCTTTATCGGCCACGCCGTTGTTTTTGGGAGCATTATTCCAGAAAGCCTATGCTCAAACCGCGGCCGAAACGCCAGTTCAGATCCTGAACTATGCGCTGACGCTGGAATTGCTGGAAGCCGACTTTTACAAGAAATTCTTGGCCGCCGGCACGATACCGGCCGGCGCTCCACTCGGGGCCATTACGCAGATCAAGAAGCACGAAGATGCGCACGTCACCTTGCTGACGAACGCCATCAAAGGCCTCAACGGCACTCCAGTTACGGGCGTGACCTTTAAGCAATCTGCTTTCCCCGCCGATTACGCAACACAACTCGTTGTAGCACAAGCACTTGAAGACACAGGCGTACGGGCATACAAAGGCCGGGCCGGTGAATTGCTGGGCACCGATTTGCTGACCGTTGCCTTGCAGATCCACTCGGTAGAGGCTCGTCATGCGGCGCACATTCGCGGTATGCGCCAGCAGCCCGCCTGGATTCCGGCCTCGGATTCTGCGTTGCCTGCTCCCCTTGGTCCGGTTTACACGGGCTCTACTCCGGAAAGCAACACGACGCAAGCAGGGGTGGAAGTAGTATCTGCACTGAAATACTCGGCCGACGATGCCGCTGCAGCATTCGACGAAATCCTGACCAAAGCCGAAGTGCTCGATATGTCGCGCGCTGGCGGCTTGGTGCAAAGCTAGATCCTTGCATTTCTTACTTAACGACAAAAAAGGACTGGCGTGTTGCTAGTCCTTTTTTGTAACAGAAAAATTCTTTGCCACTTGTGATTTTTGAACGAGGTGATTGAGCTATGGATTCTATGAGGCTTTTATCAACAAACACCTAAAAGCTACACAATAGCATTTTTCCATTATGGCGTGAGGTGGCCCTTTTGCGTCGGCACACACCAAGATTTAGGTTTTAAAAGAGGGGTAACGCTTTAGCGTTACCCCTCTTTTGTTTTGCCCTCTATGCTCGGCTATAGCCTGCCTTTTGCAGCTCTTGCTTTTATAATTATGCCCAAGAGCAAATATTTACATAACACATTTACTATCAAATAATTACAAAAACATAAGGCCTCATCAACTGTAATTTACTATAGATTTATTGTTCTGCTTAAGGCCATATATACGGGTGCGTTTCAAGCAGCATGAATATTCAGAAAATCATACCCACCTATAAAGTTTACCTAAAAAACATAACCTCCGGCCCTACCTGCACCGTAAGTGACATACAGCTACTAGTACTTTTTGATTTGGCAACCTCCAAAACGGCCTTTTGGGAGTGTGCTGGTAGCGTATTACCCACCTAGTTCTTTTGTTCACTTTAACCTCTGTTCTCATGTCCAAAATCACCCAAAATGGGACGGACGAAGCGGAATTCGCCAAGCCGCTTTATGTACCGATCAAACGCCGCTCTTTCTTCATGTACGCTGGTGCCACCGCTGGTGCCACTGCCTTGCTATTAGCAGGTTGCAAAGACGAAGACAACAACGTGGCTGCTCCTACTACCCCTGGCATGGTAAGCGTCGGAACCGGCGACGTAGGTGTTCTGAACTACGCTTACGCCCTGGAGCAGCTCGAGGCCGGTTTTTACACGCAAGTCCGTACAGGTACTTACTATACTGGCTTAGCGGCTACCAGCGCCGAGAAGCAGATCTTGGACGACCTCTACTACCACGAAGTTATTCACCGCGAGTTCTTCAAGGCGGCTATCACGGCAGCAGCACCTACCCAGATCATCAAGGCATTGGAGCCTGATTTCTCGAAAATCGATTTCAACAGCCGCACCAGTGTACTAGGCACGGCCAAGGCATTTGAGGACCTCGGTGTTGCGGCATATAATGGAGCAGGCCGTTATATTCAATCGGCTCAGTATCTGGTAATTGCCGGCAAAATTGTATCGGTGGAAGCGCGCCATGCGGCCATCATCCGTGACTTGGTTGCCGAAGCTTCGTTTGTCGATTCCGACGTGGTTGCAATCGGCTCGACGGGCTTAGAGCTTTCGAAAGAGCCTTCGGTAGTGGTAGCTACGGCTAACACGTTCCTCAAAGACGGCTCGAAGCTGGACGTTTCCGGCATCAAGTAAGGCAGGTCGCTTTCGGCCCTTTCCCACATCCAAACTGCACATTCACTATGAATATTTTTGCAATACTTTCTGAGCTCGAGAAAACAGATCCGGAGGTTTTCGAACGCTTCGACTCGCGTCGCCGCGTGTTCAAACACATGACCGGCTTTGGCAAGACGCTGGCGGCTTCGGCGTTGCCTTTGGCGCTGGGCTCCATCTTCAACAAAGCCTACGGCCAGACGACTTCGGCCCCCAGCGTAAACGACGTACTCAACTTCGCCCTAAAGCTGGAGTATCTGGAATCATATTTCTACGATGCGGGCCTGGGCGTTGCCGGTTCCACGGCTACTGCCGCTCAGACCACTTTCCGGGCTCTGTTTAGCGCTACCAACCTATCGGCCCTCGACAAGATTCGCACCGACGAAGCCAACCATGTAAAGTATCTGGCTACTGCGCTGGGTGCCAACGCGATCGCAGCTCCGGCGCGCACGCAATTTGACTTTACAGGCGGTAAAGGCTCTGGCACAGGCCCTTTCGCAGATGTATTCCTGAATCCAGCCACGTTCCTGGCGGTTGCGCAATCGCTGGAGGACACCGGGGTGCGGGCCTACAAAGGCGGTGCTCCTTATCTGATGAGCAACAAAGATGTATTAACAGCTGCGTTGAACATTCACTCGGTAGAAGCTCGTCACGCTTCGCGTCTGCGCACGATGCGCCGTGCTGGTGCTAACAACAACACGGCCTCTGCTGTAGCACCTGCTGGTACTACCGAAGCCGGCCGCAACGCATCGCCCAAAAGCTGGATTTCGGGCAAAGACAACGGCGGTGCCTCGCCAACCCAAACGGCGCCGATCTACGACGCCGGCACTGCTCCCTCTTACACTCCAACCGGTATTACATTTCCGGCTGAGGACAATGTAACCCAAGGCGGTGTAAACCTGCAAACGGCTCTGTCGTCGCTGAACTTCCCAACGCTGGCCTTCTCCGAAGCTTTCGATGAGCCACTCCCCGTTCCTACGGTGTCGGCTATTGCCAGCACGTTCACGATTACGGGTAGCACGTTGTTTAGCTAATACGCAGCCCCTTTGTTTCCGCTTATTAAAAAGGACTGGTCTTCGGATCAGTCCTTTTTGTTTTGCCATCACGCAACCCTTTCCCGTGCGTGCCTCTCTTGTCGTTGGTGCATCCGAGTTTATCGGAGTATCTTTGTAGAGGCCGCTACGGGGCCAATTGCTTGCCAGTAACCTTTGCTGATGTCTGATTCTGCTTCTTTTGCGGACCGCGTGATGCGCCGCCGCTCCTTTTTTCGCGTGGCCGGTGCCACGGCCGTGACGTCCGCGCTGGTGCTGGCGGGCTGCGACACCAACACCCCGACGCCCGTTGCCACCGATCCTGTGTTGAGTTTGGGCAGCGGCGACACGGGCATTATGAACTACGCTTACCTGTTGGAACAGCTGGAAGCGGCATTCTACCAAAAAATCATCGACACGCCCCCTTCCGATCTGCGGACGGGCGAGTTGGCCTACTTCATCGACCTACGCGATCACGAAGTCATTCACCGCGAGTTCTTCAAGTATGTTTTAGGCACTACCGATGCTATTCAAACGCAGGAATTCGATTTCAGCACGCTCACTCTCACAACCCGTGCGGGAGTGTTGGCAGCAGCCAAAACCATCGAAGACTTGGGCGTAGCCGCCTACAACGGCGTGGGTAAGCTGGTCGCTAACACTGTGGTGCTGACCATGCTCAGCAAAATTTCGTCGGTGGAAGCCCGCCACGCCGCCCTGATCCGTGATTTGCAGCAACCCGGTGCGTTTGCCGACACTACCGTATCGCCGGTGAGCGGCGACGGCGCTGGCCTCGACCTGCTGCTGACACCGACGCAGGTACTCGAAGCGGCAAAGCCTTTTTTCAAAATCACCTATTCCGTTGCCAGCTTACCTACCTCGTAAGGGCGGTTTTCTTCTCCTATGAACATTCTGAAGCTACTGGCCGATCTGGCCGAAGTTGACCCGGAAATAACCGAACGCCTCAGTCCGCGCCGCGACGTACTCAACCGTTTAGGCAAGCTCAGCGGTAAAGCGGCTGTGGCAGCCCTCCCGATGGCTTTTGGCACCCTGTTGCAACAAGCCTATGGCGGGCCCAAAGACACGATTTACGATGCGCTGCGTTTGGCGCTGACCCTGGAATACCTGGAGAGTGAATTTTACGGTCGGGCTCTGGGTGTATTGCCCAGCAACTCGCCCGTAGCAGCAGGACTCATTCCGGCAGATGCGCGAGCAGGCATCGAAACGATTTACCGTCACGAGCAGCAACACGTTGATACACTGAAGCTTGTAATTCAGTCTTCCGGTGGCGACTTGCCTGCTAAGCCCAACTTCGATTTTACGGGCAGCAAAAACGGCAGCCAGTCGGCACCGTTTGGCGACGTGTTTACCAACTTCGATACGTTTCTGAAAGTAGCCCAGACGCTGGAAGATACCGGCGTGCGGGCCTACAAAGGCCAAGTGGCCAACCTTGCTTACGACAACGCCATCGTCGAAGCTGCGGTGCGCATTCACAGCATGGAAGCACGGCATGCCTCCCACATTCGCACGTTGCGGCGCGGACGCGGGGCCAACGTCAAAAGCTGGATCAGCAGCAACGACGAGGTCATTACGGTGCCGGGCAAAACGGACGCGGCGTATGCCGGCGAAGAGTCTACTAAGCAGCTTGTGACCTTGGCCAGCTCCGATGGCTCGACCCGCAACATCTTGGTGCCCTTCGATAATTCGGGCAGCAGTCTGCCTATTGACATCGACAAAATCGGTACGGCGATCTTGGTGAAAGTAGCCGAAGCCTTCGACGAGCCCCTGACGGCAGCCTCGGCTACGGCGGTAGCGTCGGCTTTCATTTTTTAACACCGAATTAACATAATTTATACAGTAAAGGGACGGCCAAAACCGTTCCTTTACTGTTATACACAGCAAACGTTTGCTGAAGCAATTATTCTTCGAATAGTTGCACTGGCATGAGTATTTATTGTATATTTCAGTAGATCTGTTTTATGCCGCTCCTTGGTCGGAAGCCTTTTTACAGGGCAGCCGTATACGTACTGCAACCAACCACACTCATCCTTACACCCCGCTAGAAAACATTCTTATTACGATGCTGGAATACGCAAAAACCATCCTGCTCAAGGTCAGCTTCGACAAAATCTTATTCGAAAAGGAACTGCGCAAAGCCTTGCGCATGCTGGCCCCTACCGAGTTAGTCGAGTTGAAGGAATGGTGTTATCAACAATTTGCCCGGCTGTATCGCCGTATTTTAAATCGCGTGTTTACGCAATCTACCACGACCTAATCCTCAACAACAAGGCCTCTTAACCAACAGCGCCGAACTGCTCAGAGCAGTTCGGCGCTGTTGGTTTCGCCCGGCCCGACAGGCTTCGGCCCGTCGGTTACGAACTGAATGTTACGTACCAAACCGGCATACCCCGTCCGCTTCACGGCCGATTGACGAAACAGCTCCGAAAACAGCTCGTGCGTAATTTCCTGCCAATCGCTGGCACGCATTTCCTTGAGTTGTGGATGCGCGTTGAATTGTGGCTCGTCGTGCGGCTTGGCAAAACGATTCCAGGGGCACACATCCTGGCAGATGTCGCAGCCGAAAACCCAGTTGCCGAACTTCCCATTCACTTCGGTCGGGATCTGGTCTTTCAGCTCAATGGTGAAGTAGCTGATACAACGGCTGCCGTCTACTACATAGGCTTCCGAAATAGCATCCGTTGGGCAGGCGTCCATACACTTGGTGCAGGTGCCGCAGTAGTCTTTGATGGGACCGTCGTATTCCAGTTCCAAATCCAAAATCAGCTCGGCGATGAAATAAAAGCTGCCTACGCCGGGCGTAATGAGGTTGCTGTTTTTACCGACCCACCCCAAGCCGCTTTTCTTCGCCCATACCTTGTCCATGACTGGCGCCGAATCGACGAACACGCGCCCACCGACTTCCCCAATTTCAGCCTGAATATCGGCTAGCAAGGTTTTGAGTTTGTCCTTTATAACAAAGTGATAATCACGGCCATACGCATACTTGCTGATTTTAAGCGTATCGTCGGGCTGTTGCTCATCTTGGGGTGGGTAGTAGTTGAGCAACAGTGAGACCACCGACTTGGCGCCATCCACGAGCAGGCGCGGATCGAGGCGCTTGTCGAAGTGGTTGGCCATGTAGGCCATTTTGCCATTCATCTGGCGGCTAAGCCAGGTTTCGAGCCGCAGGGCTTCTTCTTCCAGAAACTCTGCCTTCGACACGCCGCAATACATAAAGCCCAGCTCCGCCGCGCGGCGCTTGATGAAGGCAGTATAAGCAGCAGTTGGGAGCATGACGACCAGAATGAGTGCGCAAAGATCGGCAGAAAGCCGGGCCGAAGCATTAGAGGCGCAGGAGCAAAAAGAAACGCGCCGGGGTTACCGGCGCGTTCCATTACACACAAATACTTAATAATCAATTATTTATACCTGCGAATCAAATAAATCAGTAGTGTTGCCGCGCAAATGTTGGGGCATCAGCTTGCCCAAGTGCCGGTACGCTGCCTCGGTAGCCTCGCGGCCGCGCGACGTGCGCATGATGTAGCCTTCCTGAATTAGGAACGGCTCGTACACTTCCTCAATGGTTTCGGCTTCTTCGCCACACGCCGTGGCAATGGTGCTGATGCCCACGGGGCCACCCTTAAACTTATCGATAATGGTGGTCAGGATGCGCTTGTCCATGTCGTCGAGGCCGTGGTGGTCGACGTCAAGAGCGTTCAGGGCAAACTGCGCGATATCGACGGTGATGGTGCCGGTGCCTTTGATCTGGGCAAAGTCGCGGGTGCGGCGCAGCAGATTGTTGGCGATACGCGGCGTACCCCGCGAACGACGGGCAATCTCGAAGGCTGCGTCGTCGTAAATCGGCGTGCCCAGAATTTCGGCCGAGCGCTTCACAATGGTGGTGAGCAGCTTTGAGTCGTAGTATTCCAGACGAGCGTTGATACCGAAACGCGCCCGCAACGGAGCCGTCAGCAAACCCGACCGCGTGGTGGCACCGATGAGCGTAAACGGCGAGAGCGAAATCTGCACTGAGCGCGCATTCGGACCCGAATCGAGCATGATGTCGATGCGATAGTCTTCCATCGCCGAGTACAGATATTCTTCCACCACAGGGTTGAGGCGGTGAATTTCGTCGATGAACAACACGTCGTGCGGCTCGAGGTTGGTGAGCAAACCCGCCAGATCGGAAGGCTTGTCGAGCACCGGCCCCGACGTCATTTTGATGCCGGCCCCTAGCTCGTTGGCGATGATGTGCGAGAGCGTGGTTTTGCCCAAGCCGGGAGGCCCATGCAACAACACGTGGTCGAGGGCATCGCCGCGCTGCTTGGCGGCGGCCACAAATACGCGCAGGTTATCCAGAATTTTCTCCTGCCCCGTGAAATCTTCGAAGCTGAGCGGGCGAAGGGCCTTGTCTATTTCTTTGTCGGTGGCGTCCATTTGGCTGCTGTCACCGGTCAGGTATGTTTCACGCATAAGACGGCGAAATTGAGAAGTTGGTAGCGGGAAGGTAACACCTAGAGCAAGGAAATAGCTCCGTTTTTAGCAAAAAATCTGTTCATATCGATGTTTTGCTATTTGCATTAGCAAAAACCAGTGTAAAACCTGGTTGCCTACGGCATTTTTGATGTTTTACTTAGGCCCAAGCTTCACCTTTCAACCTGAAAAGAAGCGCTTGGGAACGCGAATGCGCGCAAGCTCCGTTCTTTGCGTTCGTTTTTCTGATTTTTCTGCATGTTTTCGTCTGAGCAACCGCTGGTTTCCCTTCACAATCTTCCGCCCGATGCTTATCAGCGGCTGTCGCCTTGTTTGTCGCTGCTGGGCATGGCGTGCACGCACCTGTTCAGCCAATCGCACGGCCCCGTACCGGAGCATGTAACAGCGCTTACCGGCCTGAATAGCAGCGTAGTAGCCGACCTAAATGCCATCGACTCGACTCCGGTTCTGCAACAGCTGTTGCTACAACGGCCGTTGCGCCTCTACGATTTTGTGCTGGTCGGCCAGCTAAGTTTGCGCAGTCCCTTGGAAGGGCCGGTGCTGGCCTTTGTGCAGCACCAGATGCAAATCGATGGCACGCAGCTACAGACGTTGCTCTCGTACTGCCTGCACCTGAGCGAGCAATTGCAACATGCTCTGGAACAACACCTTGCCGGGCCGAGCGGAGCAGCAGCGCTGGCGCCTTTGCGCCGCCGACAGCAGCAATTACAAGCCGTGTTTACGCAATTTGAAGCAACCCTGCACCCGCAGTTGCCGCCCGTCGTGACGCTGGGTTTCGACGAGGCGCGCTTGCAAATGCTGCGGCTGGCCTTGCTGCTGGCCGAAACGCTGCCGCAATCCGAAACCGATCATCCGTTTGTGCAAGCGGTAGCTCGGCTGTCCAGCTTTCGGCCCGAAGCCGTGGCGGCGCTGCTGGCTCGTTTCGGGGCCGTGCAGCCGAACGAGCGACTGGGTCTTTCACTTCCCGAACTGACGCTGCTCTACCAAGCCATGCAAGTGTGCGGGCTGGTTTTTGTGTCGGATATCCTGAGCATTCTGGGGCTGGAAAACGCCTTTCCGACCGATGCAAAGTCCCCGACAACTTCCGCCGAGCCGCTCGGCACCAGCCGACAGGCGGTGGGGGCATTGGTAGCCGGTTTTACCAATTGGGTGCAGCGGGAGTTTGGCCACGAACCGCAGGTGCAGCAGGCCCGACAAGAGGTCGCAGCGCTCACCGATCTTTTATAACTAATTTATAATCAATATTTTATACAATGTATAGCAAAACCGAAGTTGCTCAGCTTCGACAGGCTTTCTGGACTACGTTCGGCCAGTATATGCTGCCCGTGCCCTCGGCGGAAGGTGTGCGCACCAACTGGATCAACTACAAAACGGGCCTCAAACACGTGCAGTTTCGGATGCACGCCGACGGTCGGCGCGCCGCCATCGCCATCGAGCTGACGCACCCCGATGCCGACATACGGGCCTTGTTTTTTGAGCAGTTCCAGGCGCTGAAAAACGTTTTGCACGAATCGGTGGGCGAGCCCTGGCAGTGGATACCCGACGCGCTGGACGCCAACGGCCAGCCACTCGCCCGTATCTTCCGGGAGTTGCAGCCCGTCAACCTCTTCAACCGCGACGATTGGCCGCAACTAATCTCCTTTTTTAAGCCGCGCCTAATCGCGCTGGACGAGTTCTGGAGCAACGCGCAATACGCATTCGAAGAACTACGTTAGAATAACAATATTCTTAGATATACACTTATATTTAGCTCAACTGTATACGTTCTACAGGCCGTGACTGCCTTTCCACCACATATTCCGTTCCCTAAATCTTTACAGCTATGCTAAAACTACTTTGCTCAATTTGTTTGCTATCGCTCGTGGCCTTGGCGCCCGTCCATGCGCAAAAATCCACTTCCACACCGCGTTATCTGATGCTGGTGCGCGACCTAGATCTCGATGCTGGTGGTTTGGCAACCAAGCCGACCCTGACGGTAATTGAGGACGGAACTTTCACGACCGTCGAACTACCTACGCTTCGCGGCAGTACTTACTCGAAGAAGGTAGTTAATGCCTCCATGAGTGGCCGCGTCGACTCCACTACAAACCTCCTCCGCCGCAACCGCTACGTCAGCAACCTGCTGTACCAAGCAGAAATAAAAAAACTCAACGAACTGGGTACGCAGGGTTGGGTATTGGTAAACACCCTTCAGGAAGGAACCACGGTGCGCTATCTATTGCAGAAAAATGAGGAGGCACTCGGCCGGGCCGGCACTTCGTCCCGCTAATTATAGCTACCCCTTCGCCCCTTTTTTGCAAGCGCCTGCCCGAAAAATCGGGCAGGCGTTGTATTTATAATTTATTGCTAATCAATCGTTTAACAAAACTTCAATTTCCAGGTACAGCCAATCCTCTTCCCAAGATTTGTGCACCAAGCGGGCCGTGATGTTTTTGCCGGCCTCCAGCAGCCGCGCGACTGTTTCGTTACGGCCTTCGGGCAGGTAGCCAAGCCACACAGCCGGCACCGAGTCGGTGGCTTCGGTGTGTACTTGCACGGCCCAGTCGTCGTATTTGCTATCGGCCTCGCGGATGAGTCGCAGAGGCTGCCCCAGATACAAGCCGGGCTCGTGCTGTTTGAGGTTGGGGCGGTGCGTGGTGCCGGCCACAAGGCATTCGAGCAGCACGAGGGGAGCGGAGGCGTCGGCAGTGTTCATGGGGCCAAAATACAACGCTGCCGCAGATTTCCCTTTTTAGTTGCGGGGACTGTTGCACGTTTTCCCGAAAACCGGTTCTTTTGATTGCAATACCTGTTTCACGCGTTGCCTTATTCCGATGAATTTTCTGGATTCTGCTTTCCGTAACCCGACTAAGAAAACCGTTATCCTCATGGCTGCCGTTTGGCTGCTTGGGGTCGGGTTGCTGGGGTTCGCAACCGAAGGATTTAACAAAAGCAGCGCGGGCATCTATATCATGATCTTCTTCGGCCTGACTGCAGTTGGACGGGTATTCGGCCGCTATCAGAAGGCCAAGCAGTAGGCAAGAATTTATTTGATCTCTCGAGGGTCAAGGGCGGCACTGTTTGTCGGGCCGAGAGAGGCTATGCTTTTTTGCGGACGCAGAAAATCTGGTTTTCTTGCTGCATGAAAAAGCTCTACTATCTCCCCGCTTTACTGCTCGTAGCCATCTGCTCTTGGGCATTTTATCCGAAGCCAGCCGAAACCGGCAACAGCATGATGGTGATCAGCAACTTGTCGTTTGGCCTCAACGCACAAGCTTCCATCGTGACCATCAACCCCGATGGCACGCAGCAGGAAAAAGAAATCGATTTCAGCCGGGGCAGCGCCAAGCAGCTAGCCGCCAACACGACGGTAGTGCACAAAGCGGCCCTTGCCACCATCAACGAGTACACCCGCAACGGCTGGCGCTTGGTGAGCACGGCTCCCAATGGCGTAGCAACCGCTGGCACTACTGTTTTCAGTCAAACTATTTACCTGCTGCAGAAGCAGTAAGCATAGTATGTGCCATGCAAAAGGGCCGCCCTTAAATGGAGCGGCCCTTTTTTGTGTCTTTTGGCAAGAAAATTTTATTTAAATGCCTGAATACCAGTTATATCTGCCCCTGTAATTAGCAGATGCACGTCGTGGGTGCCTTCGTAAGTGATTACCGACTCTAGGTTCATCATGTGGCGCATGATGGGATATTCGCCGGTGATGCCCATGCCGCCGTGAATCTGGCGGGCTTCGCGGGCTACCTGCAAGGCCATGTCCACGGAGTTGCGCTTGGCCATGGAAATCTGGGCCGAGGTGGCTTTGCCTTCGTTTTTCAAAACGCCTAAGCGCCAAGCCATTAGCTGCGCCTTCGTGATTTCGGTGATCATTTCGGCGAGCTTCTTTTGCTGCAACTGAAACGAAGCGATGGGTTTGCCAAACTGCTCGCGCTGCAACGAATACTTCAGCGCCGATTCGTAGCAGTCGATGGCGGCCCCGATGGCGCCCCACGCAATGCCAAAACGGGCCGAGTCGAGGCAGCTCAGCGGACCTTTGAGGCCTTCGATGTTGGGCAGCACGTTTTCCTTCGGAATGCGCACGTTGTCGAACACCAGCTCGCCGGTGCAGGAAGCGCGCAGGCTCCATTTGTTGTGAATTTCGGGGGTCGTGAAGCCTTCCATGCCGCGCTCCACGATCACGCCTTTCACGCGGCCTTGTTCGTTTTTGGCCCAAACCACCGCAATTTGGCATTCGGGCGAGTTCGAAATCCAGAGCTTAGCGCCGTTGAGCAGGTAATAATCGCCCTTGTCTTCGAGCTTGGTAACCATGCCGGCGGGGTTGGAGCCGTGGTCGGGTTCGGTGAGGCCAAAGCAGCCGAGCCACTCGCCGGAGGCCAGCTTGGGCAAGTACTTGCGGCGCTGTTCTTCGGAGCCGTACTGGTAAATCGGGAACATCACCAGCGAGCCCTGCACCGAGGCCGTAGAGCGCATGCCGGAGTCGCCGCGCTCGATCTCCTGCATGATCAGGCCGTAGCTGATGTAGTCGAGGCCACCCCCGCCGTACTCGACCGGAATGGTCGGGCCGAACGCGCCCACGTCGCCAAACTTGCGCACAATCTCGGAAGGAAAATGCGCGTCCTGCGCCCATTTTTCGATGCTGGGCGAGATTTCGCGTTTCACAAAGTCGCGGATGCTCTGGCGGATGAGCTTGTGCTCTTCGGTGAGCAGGCCGTCGAGGTCGAAATAATCGGTGAAGCCGGCGGCGTTGGTCGAGCCGTGGTGCTGGCTGGCTTTGGCCTTAGGCGAGAGAACGTCGGATTGCGATGACATAGCGATGGGATGGGTGGGCAATGATTCCAAAGATAGAATATTTGCCTCGGACAACAGGCCCTGGCCGGAGTTGGTTCGGCCGCCGGTGCTGTGCTGACGGGCGGGGCTATTCACTTTCCGTTTTCTGCCGTACAGTGCATGTGTCAACCCATCCCACCCGTCCCAATGAGCCACGCGAAGAAACTCAACGAACTCGAAGCCACGGCGATTTGCGGCAACGACATTTCTTCCTCCTGCCTGTACGTGTCGGCGTTGGCCATTGCCTATGCCGGCCAATACGCCTGGCTGGCGCTGATTTTGGTAGGTGCCGTGCTGTTTTTGTTTCGCAAAATTTACGGCGAAGTTGTGGGCGCGCTGCCGCTCAACGGGGGCGCTTACAACGTGCTGCTCAACACCACCAGCAAGCGCAACGCCGCTGTAGCAGCCTGCCTAACCATCCTTTCCTACATGGCCACGGCCGTGATTTCGGCCAGCGAAGCCATGCACTACTTGCACAATTTGTGGAGCGCGTTGCCCATCCAAACGGCCACTATCGGCCTGCTGGGGCTGTTTCTGCTGCTCACAATTCTGGGCATATCGGAGTCGGCGAAGGTGGCGGTGGCCATTTTCCTCACGCACATTGTGTCGCTGACGCTGCTAGTGGGCTTTGCGGCGTGGTTCTTATTTACACAAGGATTTGATAATCTGCATTTTAACTTTAGCGGCCCAATCAAAGGCGGGAGCCTGCCCACCGCTCTTTTTTATGGCTTCAGCGCGGCCATGTTGGGCATTTCGGGCTTCGAGAGTTCGGCCAACTTCGTGGAAGAGCAGGCGCCTGGCGTTTTTCAGAAAACCCTGCGCAACATGTGGGTCGTGGTGAGTGTGTTCAACCCCCTGATTGCTTTTCTGGCCATTGCGGCGCTGCCCCTGGCCGAAGTCGGGACACATACCGAAACGTTGTTGTCGTACATGGGCACCATAACGGGCGGTCCGTGGCTGGGCATGCTGATTTCGGTGGACGCGGTAGCCGTGCTCAGCGGGGCGGTGCTGACGTCTTTTGTGGGCGTCAGCGGCCTGATGCAGCGCATGGCCCTCGACCGCATTCTGCCCCAGGCCTTTCTGAAAGAAAACCGGCGCAAAAGCAACTACATCATTCTCATTACCTTCTTCGTGCTGTGCATTTCGGTGCTCCTCATCACGCAGGGCGAACTAGGGCCGCTGGCGGGCGTGTACACCATCTCGTTTCTGTCGGTGATGGCGTTCTTTGCCATTGGCAATTTTCTGTTGAAAAGTAAGCGGCCCAAGCTCCCACGGCCCGTGTACGCGGGCATTGTAACCGTAGCCCTGGCGTTGGCAGGCGTGCTAACGGCGCTGTACGGCAACATCAAGATTCACCCCGATTACTTGGTGGTGTTTCTGCAATACTTTGTGCCTGCCATCGTGATCGTCTATGTAATGCTCAATCGCATGGTCATTCTCAATCTGGCCCTGATCGCGGCCGAGTCGCTGGCCGAGCACCTGCCCCGGTTTTCGCGGGTGAGCCGCGTGGTGGTGCGGCGGCAACTGCGCGAGCTGGCCAAACAGGAATTCGTGTTTTTCACCAAAGGCGACAACGTGGCGAACCTGAATAAGGTGATGACCTACGTAGTGGAAAACGAGTTTACCAACCGCCTAAAAATCGTGACGCTGCTCAAGGACGGCGAACGCTACTCGGAAGAATTGCTCACCGACATCGACGTGCTTGACCGCGCCTATGACCAAATCGAAGTGGAATTTGTCTCCCTCAACGGCGAATTCGGTCCGGAACTCATCAACAAGCTGTCCTACGAGTGGCAAATCCCGAAGAACTTCATGTTCATCGGCTCCCCCGGCGACCGCTTCCCGTATCAAATCTCCGAACTGGGCGGTGTTAGGCTAATTATTTGATTATCAATATTTTGTGATAAAATAAAAAATAAGGTCCGCGCTAAGTGTTTAGCGCGAACCTTATTTTTTTGTGCAACCTACAACAGTAGCGCTGTTAGAAATGCAGGTTCAGCGACGCCAGAAAATTGCGCGGCGCTTGTGGGTAATGGTAGTTGAAATACTGCACCTGCCCGCCTTCGATGTAGCCATAGGTATAGCCGTTGCTCTCGTACCGGGTGCTGAAGATGTTATTTACCAGCAACGCCACTTCCACGTTGCGCAGCCCTAGTTTTCCGGGCTGGAAAGCGTACCGCAAGCGCAGATCATTAACAAAATACGAGTCGATGCTGCGGTCGTTGGAGGCGGTGTTGTCGAGGTACTGCTTGCCTACGTATTTGCTCAGCACCGCCAAGCGTAACCCGCTCACCGGCTGGTACTCAAGCGTATTGCCCACTATCACGGCCGGCGAGAACGAAATATCCGTTTCGCGATAGCGCGTGGCTGCTTCGCCGCCGTTGTCGTAGTCGGCGAGGTAGTCGGTGTAGTTCTTGATTTTGTTGCGACTAAACGTCGCGTTTGCGCTGATGGTGAGTTGCTTAGCTACTTGTGCAGCGCCGGTTAGCTCTACGCCCGTGCGGTAGCTGTCGCGCACGTTGTTGTGAATGGGGTTGCCCACGTCATCCAGCTTACCCGACAGCACCAATTGGTTGCGATACAGCATCAGGTAGTAGTTGGCCGACCACTGAAAAACGCCCGCGTTGCGCCGCAAACCGGCTTCTACGTTTTGCAGCTTCTCCGAAACCGGTCGCCGCTCAGCGGGCGTATCGGTGTAGTCGGTGCGGGTAGGCTCGCGTTGGGCAACGGCGTACGAGGCGTATGCCGTAATGCTGTGCGGCAAAGTATACGTGAGCCCGGCTTTGGGATTGAAAAAGTGGAAATACGTGTTCTGCTGCCCCTTTTCGCCGCTGGCGAGCGGGCCAAAGAAGGTGTACTTCACGTAACGGTATTGCAGATCGACAAAGGCACTTAGCGGTTCAGCCAACTGATAAACGGCTCGTGCATAGCCATTTGCATCCGTCTTGAGGGCGTTCGGCTCGCTGTAGTAGCGGTAACCCGATTCGGGAATATTTAGGCCGTATTGCGCCCACGTCAACTCGTCGAAGTGCTGCCCGCGGTAGCCGATGGTCGCGCCGCCGAGCGTAAGTTCGGTCAGGGTGCCCGTTTCGGGACGGTATTGCAGGGAGTAGGTGGCACCGTACAAATCCGTTTTGAGCCAGCGCCGCCGAATGACATCCGTGGAGGTAATCGTATCGAGCCCCCCCGCCGCACGCGCCGCGTACACGGGGCCGCTAATGCCGTATTTGGCAAAATCCTGACCCACTTTATACTCCTCGTAGTAGCCGCCGCCCCGCGTCCAGAAAGGCGTGACGCTTAAGTTCCAGTTCGGCCCAAACTGATGGGAGACAAGCAGTTGGTAATAATCTTGCTGGTAGTTGTCGGTTTGGTTGCGATACGCAGGGAAGTGCTGCCCGTAATCGGTGCCGGCTTCGTTGAAACGGCGCTTTTTGGTTAGCAGCGAATCGGCTAAACCGTACCAGGCCTGGCCGGTTTTTTCGCGCCCAGTCAGGACCATGGCGCGTACCAGCGTGTTTTTGCCCGAATACGTGCCCGCCAAATACAACGACCCCAGCCGCGAAGCCGACCGATCTACATAACCCTCTGACTGCAAACGCGATACGCGCGCATCCAACGTGAAGTGGCTATTAATCAGACCGGTACCGGCGGCGATAGTGCTTTTCCAGGTGCCATACGAGCCGGCCGAATTGTTGACGTTGGCGTAGGGCTGCGTGCGCAAACCAGTGGTTTCGACGTTCAGGCTGGCGCCAAACGCGCCCGCGCCGTTGGTGCTGGTGCCCACGCCGCGCTGCACCTGAATGCTTTGCACCGAAGAAGCCAGATCCGGCAAATCAACGAAAAACACACCGTGCGATTCGGATTCGTTGACTGGTACGCCGTTGAGCGTCACGTTGATGCGCGTGTTGTCGGTGCCACGTACCCGAATGCCGGTATAGCCCACACCCGTGCCGCCATCCGAATTAACCACCACGGAAGGCGTCTGGTCGAGCAGGTACGGCAGGTCCTGCCCAAAATTGCGGGCCTGAAGCTGCTCATTCGACACGTTGGTGTAGGTGGTGCCGGTTTTCTCGTTGGCGCGCGTAGCCGTCACAACGGCCTCACCGGTCACGAAGTCGGCGGGAGCCAAGGCCAACCGCACTTGCTGCGCGGCTGGCTGGCCTTGCACTGCTTGCACCAGCTGCCGGTAGCCGATGAAAGAAATACGCAGCTCGTGTGCCCCGGCGGGCACCGCAGGCAGCGTAAACGCGCCGCTGGCGTCGGTGGCGGCGCCGGTTGGCGTGCCGTCGAGCACGATGCTCGCGCCGGGCAATGCAGCCCCCGTGCGGGCGTCGGTAATGGAGCCGGATACGGGGCCTTGCGCCCATGCCGCGGTCAGAGGCAACGCTAGCAGCGCGGCTCCGAAACCCAGTACTTTTTTCAAGTGGTAAAAATGGAAAGGTGGAACGGACCCAACGCCAGGGGTCGGCGCAACAGGTTGTACGTTCGCGGATCGTTTGTTCCCTTCGCCGGCATTACCCGGATCAGGTTCAATGGGTATGATCTCAGCCCGGCCGATTCCATCTGAAATTCCGGGCACCCCTAAACTCTGTTGCAAAGCTAGAGCCTGCCTGGGCCAGTTCCAAACTACCGGCCCGTATACTTTACTTTCGCTTGAGAATCAACTATCTTAGGAGATAAGATATACCGCAGGGAGGCGAAGCGAAAAGCACGATTTTGCGGAAACAACTCTGCCCCCGGCATCGTTATCTCAGCAGCGCTCGTCGGATTTACGCTATTAGTCGACTTACACCTCGCCTCGCCATGATCAGCCTTGTTTATACGCTCGTGGTCCTTGCCATTCTGGCCTACTTCATGGTGATTCCGCGCCGTCGTTTTCAACGTCCGCCTTACCCGGACAACGACGACGATGGCGGCGAACCACTGGATGATGGCCTCCCCGACCTGGATTTGCCCCCCGGCATTACACGCCCCATCAACGATTGGGAGCCCGATTACAACCGCCGCCCCAAATCGCCCGTTCAGCCTTCAGAGCCAATGCTCTTATAACTATTTAACTAACAAACACTTACAAAAACGCGACCCTCTTTACCTTTTGCCTTCTGTTCATCGTGGCTGAAACAGAAGCAAAGTAGAGAGGGTCGCGCTTGTGTGTGGGAAGCAGACTACGGGAGACCTTTGCGCATCCGCACGTACGGAATCGGGCCTTTGTAAAACCTTTCGCCTTCCACAGCCATCCCAAAACGGTGGTAAAACGCGGCCGCTTCGGCCCGCGCATCACACCAGATCGTGCGGGCGCCCAAGCGCCGCGCTTCCTGCATGGTATGCGTAAGCAACGCAGAACCAATGCCTTGGCGCTGGCAATCGGGCTGCGTGGCAAACTTGCGAAAGCGCGCCTCGTCGCCCTCCAAAAACAACGAAATCACCGATACCAACTCCTCGCCGCGAAAAGCCCCGTAGTGATGCCCCTCTGCATCTTCCGCGATCATGACGTAGCTCCGCGGCTTGTCGGGCCACAGCACCGAGTGCCGCAAGTCATAAGTAGCATCAGCCTTTATACTCTTGATTAACAGGTGCATATGCGTTTTAAGCCTAAAAACTAGAAAGCTAAGCTCCCCTCCTTTTTTTTAAGGAGGGGCTGGGGGTGGTAAAGGTCGTTGAGCGAAGACTAGTTCTAATTCTAGCTAACCACCCCCAACCCCTCCTTAAAAAAAGGAGGGGAGCTAGTTTCTAGCTTTAGTTAATGGCTTTATACTACGGTGATGTCGTAGTTGGCGGAAAAACTCTTGCCAGGTCTTAGAGTCATAATACCTTCTTTATCAGATAGTTCCTGCACCTCGCCTATTGAGCTAGCTACGCCGTGCCACGGCTCGATGCACACGAAGGGGGCACCTTCGCCTTTGGTCCAGAGGCCGAGGTATGGAAAGCCATCAAAACGCATCCGGACGCTGCGGTCGGAGCGGAAGCTACGTAAGGTGATGTGCGTGAAATCGTAGTGCTTGAGCACCAGGGCATCCTGCTCAAAAAGTGGGTAAGTCAGGGGCAGCTCCGTTTGCTCGTGGAGCACAGGTTCGGTTTGGCAGTTGAGCAGGCCGCCTTCCAGCACATGCCGCTCGAAGGTTACGGGGTGGTCGAAATGAAAAAAGTAATCCTCGAACTTCTCTTCTTCCTCGAGTATCGGGCACCGAAACGCCGGGTGCGCGCCAATGCTGAACAGCAAATCCTGATCGGCAGCCGGGTTTTGCACGTCCCAACCCACGGTAAGCGTGCGGTCATGGAGCTGGTAGGTGATGGCCAACAGGAAATCGAACGGGTACACGGCGCGGGTTTGCTCGTCGGCGCGCAGCTCGAAGCGCAGTTGCGTGGGCGTCTGGCGTACCAAGGCAAACTCGCGGTCGCGGGCAAAACCGTGCTGCGACAGCTTGTAGCTATGGCCGTTATGCAAATACGTATCCTGTGGCAAGCGCCCGACAATCGGAAACAGCACCGGCGCGTGGCGGCCCCAAATGGCCGGGTCGGCCTGCCACATGTACTCCAGCTCAGCGCGTTCGTCGACGCTTTTGCGGATGAAGCTGCTTAGCTCCGCGCCGTGCGAATTTACGCTTACGCGGCAGAGGTCGTTTTCGAGGGTGTAGGTCATGGGGGTTTAACGAAAATTGCGGGGCTTGGTGAGGCGCATCCCTATACTTTTAGCAACTCATCGACCAAGCGGCAAGCCTGCTCCAGGCGCTGTTCCGGCGTGCCGCTGACCTCCGCAAAATGAGCGTGTAGCTGGCGCAGCTCCTGCTGATAGACGGCAAAGAAATGGTGACGCAGGTGCGGATGCTCGCGCAACGGATCGGCCTCCCAGGGCAAATCCACGTTCAGCAGCAACACCAAGTCGTAGTGGCGCTGCTGAATTTCGTCTTTGATCCACTCGGGGCAATGCCCAAAGGCATGTTCTGCCCACACTTTGATCACCAACAAATCGGTGTCGCAGAAGAGGATACGCGAAGCTCCGGCCGCTGCAACTTCTTCGGCCGCGAGCTGGCCGTGGGCGATGGCCTCCAAGTCATCAAGGGTGTAGTGCGGCCCGCGCTCTTCCAGATATTTACGGGCGTATTCGGGAGCCCAGGTAGTGTGGTAGTACTCGGCCAAATGGCGGCTAAGAGTGGTTTTGCCCGTCGATTCGGGGCCAGTAAGAGCGACGCGCAGCATAGGCCAAGATACGTTTTGGGCGGCCAGAAGTTAATTTACGACTGCGCTTTGCGCCGCCAGTTGCTCCTTGCGCATGGTTTTGCGCCATTCGAAGTAGCCATAAATCGCCAGCACCAGGTACACGGCGTACAGCCCGCTGGTCGGGTACAGATGCTTGTACCACAGAATGGGCACGTAGATAATATCCACCATAATCCACAACAGCCAGTTTTCCAGCCGTTTGCGCGTAAGCTGGTACTGCGCCACCAAACTACCGGCCGTCGTGAAGCTGTCCCAGTGCGGCAGGGCGGCGTCGGTGTGGTGCTGTAGATAATAGCCAAACCCAACTGTGTAGGCCGCTGCTGCCAGCATCAGCCACAGCCACTCGGCGGGCCGCGTGCGCGAGACCGGCAACTCGGTTTTGCTGGCGCCGCCGTACAGCCATTCGTACCACCCATAGAGGCTCATGGCAATGAAAATCCCCTGCAAATTGCGGTCGGAATACAGCTGCGCGCGGTGGTACACCACGATGTAAAGCGCACAGCTAAAAATAGCCACCGGAAAATTCCAGATTGATTCTTTGGCCGCCAGCCACACGCAGGCCAGTCCGGTGAGCACGGCCACCCACTCCAGCGGGGTGTTGCCGGCGGCAGAAGTCCAAAACTCGTAGAGCGAATGCAGCAAGACCAGAAGTTCAGAGGATGAAGCTTTGCCCGCCACACCAGCGGTCGGGCAACGCCAAAGCTAACGAGCCACGGACTATTTTTGCCTTTGCAACCGCTTTTTCCTTTGTCCATGCTCCCCGAACTCACGCCCGAAGACCTGCACGCTCGCCTTCAAAACGGCGAATCCATTCAGCTCATCGACGTGCGCGAGCCAGAAGAATACGAGTATTGCCAACTATCAGACAGTCAATTGATTAGCTTAAGCGATTTGCCACAGCATATCGAGGAGATCGCCACCGACCGGCCCGTCGTGCTGATCTGCCACCACGGTGTACGGTCGGCGCAGGCGCTGGCATACCTTCAGCACCGTCATGGCTTTACGAACCTGCTCAACCTGCGCGGCGGCATTCACGCGTGGTCAGTACGCGTCGATTCTTCGGTGCCTATCTATTAATTGGCCGTTTCTCTAACTAGTTCATTTTCTTGCACTTACCTGATCTTCCTATCCGGGCGGCCCTGCCCGAGCTGCTGGCTACGCTAGGCGCTGCTAACTGCGTGATTTTGCAGGCGCCGCCCGGTGCCGGCAAAACTACCGTGGTGCCGCTGGCGTTGCTCGAAGCGCCGTGGATGCCGCCTACGGGCCGCATCATTGTGCTCGAACCGCGGCGTTTGGCGGCGCGGGCGGCGGCGGCGCGCATGGCCAAGCTGTTGGGCGAGCCGGTGGGGCAGACGGTCGGGTATCGGATGCGGTTGGAAAGCCGGGTTTCGGCCCAGACGCGCATCGAAGTTGTGACGGAAATTATTCTGACCCGGCAATTGCAGGACGACCCAGCGCTGGAAGGCGTAGCGGTAGTGCTGTTCGATGAGTTTCACGAGCGCAGCTTGCAGGCCGATTTAGGGTTGGCGCTGGCACTGGATTCGCAGGCGGTACTGCGGCCTGATCTGCGCCTGCTAGTAATGAGCGCCACCCTGGAAGCCGAACGGCTAGGCACTTGGCTTCAGGCGCCCGTAGTACGCAGCGCGGGCTTGCAGCACGCGGTCGGTACGCAGTACCTCGCTCCTACCCGCGCGGCGGCCGTGAGCAACCGGCCACACGAGCGACTAGCCACGCTCACGCCGCAGATCATCCGCGAAGCCCTCCAACGACACGCTACCAGCGACGTGCTCGTGTTTTTGCCTGGTTTTGCCGATCAGCGCCGCGTAGCAGAGCGGCTGGAAGGCACGCTGCCGCCTACCGTCGAGTTGCATGTGTTGCACGGCGAATTGCCAGCCGAGCAACAGGATGCCGCATTGCGCCCCGCGCCGGCTGGCCGACGCAAAATTGTATTGGCCACAAGCATTGCCGAAACCAGCCTCACCATCGAAGGGGTTACGATAGTAGTAGATGGCGGCTACGCCCGGGTGCCGCAGTTTGAGCCGCGCACGGGCCTGACTACGCTCGTTACCGTTCCGGTTAGCCAAGCCGCCGCCGACCAACGCCGGGGGCGGGCCGGGCGTTTGGGCCCCGGGACCTGCTACCGCCTCTGGACGGAGGCCGAACACGCACTGCTACCGCCGCATCTGCCTCCCGAAATTCTTACCGCCGACCTCAGCAGCCTAGCCATCGAGCTGGCGCTGTGGGGCGCTTACGATGCCAACACGTTGCGCTGGCTCGATGCCCCGCCGTCGGCCCCGCTGGCCCAGGCCCGTGACTTATTGGTGCGACTGGGTGCGCTGTTGCCTACCGGCCAACCGACACCTCACGGCCGCACGCTAGCAGGTTTGGGACTAGTTCCGCGGCTTGGGCATTTGGTGGTGCGCGGCCGGGAGGCAGGCCACGGCGCCACGGCCTGTGCCTTGGCCGCACTACTGACCGAACGCGACATTTTGCGGCTCAACGACGGTACCCTCACGCCGCCAGACTTGCGCCTGCGCTTGGAAGCTCTGGCTACGGGCCGCCCCCCCCTGCCCGGTTTGGTGCCCGATGCGGGGGCCTTACGCCGAGTACGCGAAGCAGCAGCAGTTCTGAGCAAGCGCGCGGGCGTGCCGGCCGGCGCGGCTCTTGAACCCGATATAGCCGGGTTGCTGGCGGCTCTCGCCTACCCAGATCGGCTTGCCCAGCGCGAAACGCCGGAACGCGTGCGCTTGGTCACGGGGCAGCGTGCGGCGCTGCCCGCCGAGTATTTTAGCCCAAGCGATGTATTTTTTGCTGCGGCTTACATCGATGGACCACCACACGCACCGCGCGCGGGGTTAGCAGCGCCGCTCGATCGGGCGGAGCTAGAAACGTATTTCGCCGATCTGATTGAAAACCAGGAAGAAGTGCGCTGGGACGAGCAGAACGGCCGGGTAGTAGCCCGCCGCATTCGGCGATTGGGGGCGTTGGTTCTTTCCGAAAATCAGTTGGCCCAACCTGACCCTGAGGCTTTGGCGGCGGCCCTGCTCGATGGGTTGCGCAGCCGCGGCATGGCGCGACTACCCTGGAGCGAAACGGCCCAGCAACTGCGCGAACGTCTGGCGTTTATGCATCATTGGCAGCCCGCCGCTTGGCCCGACGTAGCCGACGATGCGCTACTCGCGACCCTTCCCGAATGGCTTGGCCCCTACCTCACCAACGCCCGCACCTTGGCCGACATCAACAAAATCGACCTGAGCGAAGCACTACTCAACTGGTTGCCCGGTGGCTGGTCACAACGCCAAGAGCTCGACCGCTTGGCGCCCGCGCACCTCGAAGTCCCGACGGGCTCCCGCATCGCTTTAGACTACAGTGAGCCTGCCGCTCCTGTGCTGGCCGTGCGTCTGCAAGAGGTATTTGGGCTGCTGGATACGCCGCGGGTGGGCGGTGGCAGCGTTCCGCTTACGATTCATTTGCTTTCGCCGGCCCGGCGGCCGGTACAGGTCACGCGCGACCTGCGCAGCTTTTGGGCCACGGGCTACTTCGAAGTGCGCAAAGACTTACGCGGTCGCTACCCCAAACACTACTGGCCCGAAAACCCGTTGGAGGCCGAGCCCATCCGCGGGACGAAAAAGCAAAACGGAATGAAGTAAGTCGCCCTTATCGCGTTGCTTTACTAACTGCTAGGCCTTTACAGAAACCCTGCTTAGAAGATCGCAGGAGTATCCTGCGGAGCCTACTGGAACAGCAAGATGCCCGGCTCTGTGTTGAACCGGGCATCTTTTTAAATACCTGACAATCAACTATTTATTACGAAAAATCAGTAGGCTCGCCCAGATGAGCGAAGGCTTCGATTTCGTGGGTGATGTCTTGGAATTTTTTGCGGGCCATTTGGTAGGCTGGGCCGCCGAGTACCAAATGCACCGGCGGCTTTTCGAGGCGCACGAGGGCGTACATGGCTTCAGCCGCTTTCATGGGGTCACCGACTTGGTTTCCGCTACGCGATTGCGAGGCCTTAAGTCCTTCGCCTACAGTGCTTTCGTAATCGGCGATGGTATTGGGAGTGTAAGTAGCCGAGCCCCCGGCCCAGTTGGTACGAAAGGGTCCCGGCTCGACGTTGGTAACGTGTATGCCCAGCGGCCCAACCTGCGCGGCCAGTGCCTCGCCGATGCCTTCCAGGGCAAACTTGGAGCCGTTGTAGATGCCCGCGTGCGCCAGCCCAATGAGGCCCCCAACGGAAGTAATGTTGAGAATATGCCCCGTCTTGCGCTCACGCAGGTGTGGCAACACGGCCCGGAGCACGCGCAACGGACCGAACACGTTGACGTCGAATTGCCGCTGCGTTTCCTCTTCGGAGATTTCCTCGATGCTTCCCAACGAGCCATAGCCAGCATTGTTGACCACCACGTCGAGGTGACCGAACGCATCAAGCGCCTCTTGCACAGCTGTTTTCACCTGAGCCGGGTTGGTGACGTCAGCCACTACGCCGCGGCCGTTGCCTTTGGCATTTTTCGTGAATTCTTCCGCCTGTTCGGGCTTGCGGAAGGTAGCCACCACGCGGTCGCCCTTTTCAAGTAATACTTGGGTGAGCGCCTCGCCAAAACCGGAAGAAGCTCCCGTGATAAACCAAACTTTAGAATCGGTTGCCATTGAAATAAAAAGCTATTGTTGGATGAAGAGCCTGTAAAAGCTCTCAAAAGATTAACCCGGTGAGTTAAACTCGGGGAGAGAAAGCAAGTTTCAGCACTTAACACATCTACTTAATAATCAGTTATTTATATACAATACTTCGTTATCTAATAATCCGATTTGAACAGGCTTACTGGGTTATTCAAATCGGTTTAGCAGTAGCGACTTCTTTCCATTCCGATTTCCTTCGGCAAGGTCAGTTTTCGCACCTCACCGAAGCTGGTTTTTTACGTGTAACCAGCACGGCCGGCCGGCCGAATGATGTTGGTTTGCGCACGAAGACAACAGCTTGATAATGAAGAAGCCAACTTTTCGCCGTAGCTTTACCCGGCAATAAGCGGAACCTAACCTTCTTGTTGCCATGGCTGACCAGCTCGCCAAAATTGCCTTCGAGGCCCTCACGTACGACGACGTTCTCCTGCTACCTGCCTATTCGGAGGTATTGCCGCGCGACGCCGATCCCAGCTCCCAACTCACCCGGAATATTCGCCTGAAGCTGCCGTTTGTCTCGGCGGCCATGGATACCGTGACCGAAGCGGACATGGCCATTGCTATGGCGCAGGAAGGTGGAATTGGCATTATTCACAAGAACATGACCATCCGCAAGCAAGCCGAGTTGGTGCGCCGGGTGAAGCGCTCGGAGAGCGGAATGATCTTGGATCCCTTCACGCTGCAGGAAGACGCCACCATCGGCGACGCCAAGCAGCTCATGCACGATCACAAGATCGGCGGCATTCCGATTGTGGATCAGCAGCACCGCCTCAAAGGCATTCTGACCAACCGCGACCTGCGCTTCGAGAAGAACATGGGGCGTTCGGTGTTGGAAGTGATGACCAAAGAAAATCTGGTCACAGCAGCCACCGGCACCGATCTGGCTGTGGCAGAGGACATTCTGCAAGAGTCTAAGGTCGAGAAGCTTCCGGTCATTGATCAGAACGGCCGCCTTACCGGGCTCATCACCTACAAAGACATCCGCAAGCGCCGCCGCACACCTAACGCCTGCAAAGACACCTACGGCCGTCTGCGCGTAGGCGCCGCCGTGGGCGTAACGGCTGATTTGATGGAGCGGGTCACGGCGCTGGTTGAGGCTGGCGTTGATGTGGTGAGCGTTGACACCGCTCACGGCCACTCTAAAGGCGTGCTCGACGCCGTGCGCAATCTCAAGCAGCGCTTCCCCAACCTCGAAGTAATTGCCGGCAACGTGGCCACGGCCGAAGGGGCTCGCGCCCTCGCCGATGCCGGCGCCGATGCCGTGAAAGTCGGCGTAGGGCCAGGTTCTATTTGCACCACCCGCATTATCGCCGGCATTGGGGTGCCGCAGCTTTCGGCCGTGCTCGAAGCCGCTCGTGGGCTGGAAGGCACTGGCGTTCCGCTGATTGCGGACGGTGGCGTAAAATTCTCCGGCGATGCCGTGAAAGCGCTGGCCGCAGGCGCTTCTTCCATCATGATCGGCTCGCTACTAGCGGGCACTGAAGAGGCTCCTGGCGATATTATTATTTACGAAGGCCGCAAGTTCAAGTCGTATCGCGGCATGGGCTCAGTGGAGGCCATGGAAGACGGCTCGAAAGACCGGTATTTCCAGGATGCCGAAGACGACATCAAGAAACTAGTGCCGGAAGGCATTGTGGGCCGCGTACCGTTTAAAGGGGGTGCCGGCGAAGTGCTTTACCAGCTGGCGGGCGGCCTGCGGGCCGGCATGGGCTACTGCGGCGCCGCCACCATCGAAACACTTCAGCAAGCGCGCATGGTGCGCATTACCAATGCCGGATTGCGGGAGAGCCACCCGCACGACGTACAAATCACCAGCGAAGCTCCTAATTACAGCAGCCGTTAAACTCACTTCTGCGTAACGCCTAAAAAAACCGATGGCCGACAAAGCCGTCGGTTTTTTAGTTTTGTCCTCCTGTTAGCTTCAAGCAATTGCTGACTTTAACAACTGCTGAATTGGTACAGACGCTGTATCTTGGCAGTCCTTTTAAACTTTTCCTCTGCTCTGTGCATCCTATTGCACTTAATTTAGTTCGATGCCTTTTCGCAAGACGCTGAGTAATGCAATGCTGCCGTTCACGGTTGTGAGTTGGATGGTGTTGTTAATCAGCACGCTGCTTCATACCAGTTCTGCGGTGGCCAGTCGATTCGGCCAATCTCCGGAGTGGGTGACGCTGGTGGCGCAGGCAGCTTTTGCCGCCGGCGTTTTCATATACCAGCGCAGTCAGCCTGAAACTCTTCGCGGCACCGATTTCGTGGGGTTGCTGCGCCGCCTCGTGTTAGGCCCGGGGCTGCTGGCAAGCGTATGCGTAGGGCTGCACCTGCTGGAGCGCCTGATTCAGTATAAGCTACCAACCGATAGCAAGGTTTTCTTCTCTGTTATCTATACCGTTAACCTAGGGTTATTTGTGGTGCTGCTGGCCTACACCACTTACTCCTGGCGCTGTTTGGTTCTGTTTCGCTCTACTCAGCGCTTGCGGCGCGAATGGGAGCTATTTGAAGTGTTGCTGGGTGCTACGCTTCTGTTTCGCCTGCTCAACTGGGCACCGCCAGCGCCAATCGCATACGCCATTGTTAGCGGGTTGGCCCTGTATGGCGTGTATTTGAGCGGCAACCAAAAGTGGGTTGCCTATCTGAACCGGCGGCAGAAGTGGGAGGTGGTATTTTTGCAACTGGCCTTGCTGCTCTGCATGGGCGTATTCGTCGTGTATTTCCTGCGCATCGAACACGACCCCAAGCTTGTGGCACCCGCGCCGCAGCATGCCTTTTTGCTGCTCACGGTATTTTTTGCCGCTTTCTACTCTCTGACGGGCTTGCTGGTCACGTTCTTCAATCTGCCGACGGCGGGTGTTTTCGAACAGAAGCGGGAAGAGATCCTGAGTTTGCAGCGCCTTACGCAACTCATTCAGAAAGGCCAAACCGAAGAGGAAGTGTACAGCATGCTTTTCGACTCGGCGATCCAGACGGTGGACGCCGATGCGGCTTGGCTTGATGTAGACGAAAGCGACACCTACCGCGGCCAGCATTACAACATCAGCATTGATCAAAGCAATGCCATCCGGGCCCTGCTCGCCGACTACAACCTAGGCCACATCGAATACCTCAACAACGACCTGACCAACAGCACCGGCTTTCGAGCCCTGGAGCTGCCGTTTGGGTCGCTGATTGTCATGCCCTTGCGGTCGTCGAAACGGCAATACGGGTCACTGTACATGCTCAAGGAGCAACGGCAGGGCTTTGACCGGGAAAACCTAGGGATTTTGCAAACCTTTACTAGTCAGACCATTCTGAGTATTGAGAATTTGCAACTCGTGGCAGCTTCCATCCAGAACGAGCGCGTAAAGGAGGAGCTTAAAATTGCTTCTTCCGTTCAGGAAAGCCTGATACCCAAGGATTTGCCTATCGACAACTGGTTCGAGATCAGTTCGCACGCCTTGGCGGCCAAAGAAGTAGGTGGCGACTTCTACGACTTTCTGCACTTGCCCGGCCAACGGCTGGCCATCCTCATCGGCGACGTTTCGGGGAAAGGTATCACGGCGGCTTTTCACATGGCCCAGATGAAAGGCATCTTCCACGCGCTGATGCAGGAAAACCCACTGGCCCGCGACGAACGCGAAAAGTTTCTGGCGCCCAGCAAGTTTATGTCGCAGGCCAACCGTGCCTTGGTGCACTGCCTAGAGCGGTCGTCGTTTATTACGGCGGCGCTGTACATCATTGATTATGAAAACGGTGGCTTCGTCTTTGCCCGCGCCGGGCACTGCCATACTTTGTATTACCATTCCATTAAGGAAGAAGTCTCGTATTTCCGTACGGCGGGGTTGGGCTTGGGCATCATTCGCAACGACAGCTACGAGAAGCACATCAAAAACCAATTCTACGATTACAACCCCGGCGACGTCATGGTGATTTACACCGATGGCATCGTAGAGGCGCGAGGTGCTAACAAAGAAGAATACGGCGAAGAACGGCTGAAAAAAATGCTGGAGCTCGCCTATTATTTAGAGGCCGACGAGATCAAACAACGCATTCTAGCCGATCTGGCCGAGTTTAGCCGTGGCCAGCCCATTCACGACGACCAAACGCTGCTGGTTATCAAGTTCAGAGCGGCTCAACCCGACAGTTTAAGTTAACGTAGAGACGAGGCATGAAAATAACGCAACAACCCACCGACGACACCCTTATTCTCAGCTTGGATGGCGAACTAGATGCTAGCTCGTCCGTACTACTTGATACTGAGCTTTCGAAATCTGAAATCCTGAGTAACAAGAAGGTTCTGATTGACTGTCAACGCCTTAACTACATTTCATCTGCTGGACTGGGAGTATTTATCTCTCACTTGCAGCGCTTTCAGGACGCGTCTGTAAAGCTGATCTTCTTCAATATGCAGGAAAAGGTCCACAATGTGTTCGAGATTTTGGGGCTGGATTCTTTGATGACTATCGTTCCATCGCAGGCCGAGGCTACCGCCATTTAATTACCAGAGGGGTATCGCGGGAATGAAAAATGCAATCCGAGTAAGCTGCACACGCCGAAACCTGAAGGTCGTGCGCGATTTTGTGAGCGAATATTTGTCGACTTACAAGCTGTCGGATTTGCACATCAACCAAATCGTGCTGGCCGTAGATGAAGTAGTGGCCAACCTCATCATCCATGCGAATGGCGAAGATGAAAACAAGTTTCTGAATTTAACGCTAGACGTTGATAATCAGACCATTGAGATTGAGATCGAGGACAACAGCACTATTTCCTATGTGCCTTCTACCTTCCGCGACCCTGACCTACAGGAGTACATCCGCACGGGGCGGAAAGGCGGAGTAGGCATGGCCTTGGTCAACCGCATCATGGACCGCGTAGAATTCGTCACAACGGGAACCCATAACGTCTGCCGTTTGTACAAACGGATAAGCTAACTCTACTTACAGGCATTGCTTATGGCGAGCACCTCAGCTACGGGGTGCTCGTTTTGTATCTAAGTAGCTGATCTTTCGGCCGCGCCGGGCCGAAAAAAATCCGTAAAATTGCATCAGTCAGTAGTCCGGCGTATGCTGCCGGAGTGCTTGGCACATCGAAGTTTCTTCTTCCCTGTATGCACAAACGCGTTCTGTACGCTGGCTTCATGGCCGGCGCGCTACTGGCCGGATGCCAGGCCTCCAAGTCATCTACCACCGCCAAACAGCCTGTTATCGAAACTCTGGGTACCCAACCGGTGCCAGCGGCGGAATTTGCTTACGTCTACCGCAAAAACAACAGCACCGCGCCCGACTTCGGCACGCGGGCCAGCGTTACGGAATATCTGGACCTGTATACCAACTTCAAGCTGAAAGTGCTGGAAGCCGAGCAACGCGGCCTCGACACCACCCAGGCTTTTAAGCGGGAGTTGGATGGCTACAAGCAACAGTTGGCTCAACCTTACCTGACTGAGAAAAGCGTCACCGACCAACTGGTACGGGAAGCTTACGATCGGATGAGCAAAGAAATCAACGCCTCGCATATCCTGATCCGGGTTACGCCCGACGCCGACCCTAAAGACACGCTGGCGGCTTATCAGAAAGTGGTGGCCTTGCGGCAGCGCGTGCTTGGCGGCGAGGATTTCAATAAAGTGGCCCGCGAAACTTCTGAGGACCCTTCGGCCCGCGAAAATGGCGGCCGGTTGGGTTATTTTACGGCCATGCAAATGGTGTATCCGTTTGAAACGGCGGCTTATAAAACGCCGGTAGGTCAAGTATCGCAGCCGATTCGCACGAAATACGGCTACCACATCATCAAAGTCAACGATGCGCGCCCGGCTCAGGGCGAGATCAAAGTAGCGCATCTTATGATTCGGGCGACGCCGGGCATGCCGGCTGCCGACTCGGTTACGGCCAAAAAGAAGATTGACGAACTGTATGCACGCCTCAAGCGCGGTGAAAACTGGGACAAGCTGGTTACGCAGTTTTCGGAAGATGCCGGCTCTGCGACCAATGGCGGCGAGTTGCCCCCTTTCGGCACCAATCGCATGATTCCGAGCTTTGAAGAAGCGGCTTTTAAGCTCCAGAAAAAAGGAGATTTGTCGGCTCCGGTGCAAACACCTTATGGCTGGCACATCATCAAACTCATTGAAAAACAGACCGTTCCGAGTTTCGAAGCCATGGAGCCGACGCTAAAAAGCAAGGTTTCCAAAGATTCACGCTCTGAGCTTAACCGCACGGCATTCCTCAAGCGCATTCGCACTGAGAACAACTTCACGGAGAATGCCGCGGCGAAAGACTACGTATTTGCAAAAGCTGACACCACGCTGACCAGCGGCCGATTTAAGTACACGCCAGCCCCGAAAGATAAGCTGGCCAATGCCTCGCTTTTCACCATTAAGGGCAAGCCTTACCTGACGAAAGATTTTCTGGCCTACGCACAGCAAAACCAGCACCCCCGCGCAGGCTCAGAGCCGCGCTATGCCATGCAACTGCTTTATGATCAGTATGTTGATCAGAGCCTAACGGATTTTGAAAAGGCCAACCTCGAAAATAAGTACGAGGACTATCGCATGCTGGTGAAAGAGTACCGTGACGGCATTCTGCTGTTCCAGCTCATGGATGAGAAGGTGTGGTCGAAGGCGATTGAAGACACGGTAGGTCTGCAAAAATTCTTTGCCGCCAACCAATCTAATTACCAATGGGAGCCCCGCGTGCAGGCTACCGTAATCAGTGCGGCGACGCCTCAGGTACTGGCGCAAGCCAAAGCATCGCTTGCCGTAGGCCGCTATCAGGTGGTGCGCAACGTGCCGGCGGCGGCTACTTTCAAAACCGGAAGCACGGACCTAGCCTCGGGTAGCTCGCTGAGTCTTGACCAGCTCGCCAACCGCTTGGCCACCGACGAAGCGCTTACGGTAGAGATAACCGGCCACGTAAAGCGAGGGGAAACCCCTACGTTAGCAGGTCGCCGGGCCGATAAAGTAGCCGCTTATCTGACCACAAAGGGAATTGATAAAACGCGCATCCGAACGGTCGCGGCCACCAAACCCACTGTAGCTACCGCTTCCTTTGCCCTGACAAGCAGCAGCACTGCTGCCTTAGAAGATGCATTGAACAAGCAGAACCCGCTGGCTGTGCAGATCATGCAGCGCAGCTTTCAGAAGGGCGATAACAAAGCCGTAGACGAGGTAACAAGCAAAGGACCAGGCACTTACAACGTGCAGAAAGACGGGCGTTACTACGCTGTCACAATTGAAAAGGTATTGCCCGCCGGTCCTAAAACATTAGCGGAGGCCCGTGGCCAGGCCACTTCCGATTACCAGAATTATCTGGAGAAGGAATGGATTGCGCAGTTACGCCAGCGTTACCCGGTTACCATCAACCAAGCCGAAGCAGATAAATTAATTACCAAGTAATTGATTGATAATCAATAATTTACAAAAGAGCTCCGACAAACGCCGGAGCTCTTTTGTTATGGAGCAGCAAATAGGCAACACTCGTCCGTGCAACGAATATGCAAAGGGCGGTCTCTTTGCCGAAGTAGCCCGAGCCGCATTGGAGCCTAACTTGCTGTTTTTGTCAGAGAAAGGATTTATGTTGAAATTTACGGGCGGCTTTTTGCGTTTCAAAAGCTGGTCGGTTCGTGCGGCAAACTCACCGGCACGATCATTACTTTTTTAGATTCCATGACTCAATTTTTTCGTTTGTCGGTTCGTGTGGTTCTGCTCAGTGTGGGGCTGCTAGCTGGCACGGTGTTTACAAGCTTTGCGCAGCTCGGCGTGGGTCGTCCGGTGGGGCGCAAAATCGTAGACGGCATCATCGTGAAGGTCGATAACCAGATTGTACTGCGCTCCGATTTGGAAGGTGCTTACGCTCAAGAAGTTGCACGGGCTGAAGGCAAACCGCTTCCCCCCGATACCCAGTGCCGCATTTTGCAGGGCATGGTGCTCAACAAGCTCATGCTAGCCAAGGCCGAAACCGACTCCGTGGTCGTCAGCGACGACAAAGTAAAGAGCGAGCTCGATCGTCGGATGGCGTATTTTGTGCAGCAGATCGGCTCGGAGCAGAAGCTGGAAGAATACTATCACAAGCCGTTGCGGCAATTGAAGGAGGATTTGCGCCCGCAGGTTAAGGAACAGCTCGTGCAGCAGGAAATGCAAGAGCAAATTGCGGGCAAGGTCACCGTGACGCCTCGCGAAGTAAAACAGTACTTCAACCGCATTCCGAAAGACAGCTTGCCTTATTTTTCTACGGAAGTAGAAGTAGGTCAGATTATTAAGTTTGCGCAGGTCAATCAGAAAGCCAAGCAGGCTACCATTGCCAAACTCAACGAGTTACGCGCCCGCATCCAAGCAGGAGAAGATTTTGCTACGCTGGCCAAGCAGTTTTCGCAAGACCCCGGCTCGGCCGCAGAAGGCGGGTATCTGGGTTTCTTCAAGCGCCATGAACTGGTACCGGAGTACGAAGCAGCGGCGCTACGCTTAGAGCCCGGTCAGATGTCGCCGGTAGTAGAGTCGCAGTTTGGCTTCCACCTTATCCAACTCATTGAGCGCAAGGGCGAAACATTTAGCACACGACATATCTTGCTGAAGCCGGAAACGGGCGGAAACGATGTCAACGAAGCCGCTACCCAGCTCGAAAAGATCCGGAAGCGTATCCTGTCCGACAGCATTAGCTTTGCAAAAGCCGCCAAGGATTTCTCCGATGACAAAAGCACCAGCGGCAATGGCGGTTTGCTGCAAAACCGCGCCGACAACAGCTCTTACTTGCCGCTCGACAAGATCGATCCTGCTATTTTCTTCACTATCGACACGATGAAAGTGGGGCACATCACCAAGCCCCTGCCCTATCGTACCGACGACGGCAAAGATGCCATGCGCATCATCTGGCTGAAGGCAAACCGCCCGCCGCACCAAGCCAACCTCACCGACGACTACCAGAAAATAGCCGCCGCCGCTCTGAACGAGAAGAAAAACAAGGCGTTGGATGAGTGGTTTGAGAAGAACCGCACCGGCGTATTCATCGACGTCGATCCGCAATACGCCGATTGTAAGCTCCTGAATTCTGCGCTTTAAGTTACACGGCAGGTTGTGGGTAGCGGGTCAGAAGCCTTCTGACCCGCTACCCACAACCTGCTTATTTTCTGACTGTTAGCAATTACTTACCGATAACTACCCCGGATGCGCACATTCTCTTCTGACAAAGAAGCCGCCGACGCGCTGGCTGCCTCGTATCGTACGCTGCGCCAGGAAATCGGCAAAGTTATCATCGGCCAAGACGAAGTAGTGCGCCTCGTGCTGACGGCCGTTTTTTCGCAGGGTCATTGCCTGCTGGTAGGCGTGCCGGGCTTGGCCAAAACGCTGCTTATCCAGACCATTGCCGACTCGCTTGACCTGTCGTTCAACCGCATTCAGTTCACGCCCGACCTGATGCCTTCGGATATCGTTGGTTCTGAGACACTTACTCAACAGCGCGATTTCCAGTTCGTGCACGGACCGGTGTTTGCCAACATCGTGCTGGCCGACGAAATCAACCGGACGCCGCCCAAAACGCAGGCGGCGCTGCTGGAAAGCATGCAGGAATACGCCGTGACGGTGGCCGGCAAGCGCTATTCGCTGGAGCGCCCGTTCTTTGTGTTGGCCACGCAAAACCCTATCGAGCAGGAAGGCACGTACCCACTGCCAGAAGCTCAGCTCGACCGCTTTATGTTCAACATCGAACTGGGTTATCCGAGCTATGAAGCTGAGCTTCAGATTGTAAAGAACACCACTTCCGATACCAAGCCCACGATCAGCAAGATTTTGCACGCCGATGATATTCAGGCGTATCAGCACTTGGTGCGCCGCGTGCCGGTGGCCGATAATGTGGTGGAATACGCTGTAAGCTTGGTGCACAAAACGCGGCCCAACACCGACCGGGCAGGCGCACGCGTAAGTCAACTGTTAGAATGGGGCGCTGGTCCACGGGCTTCGCAACATCTCATTGTGGGGGCCAAATGCAATGCACTGCTCAACGGTAAATATTCGCCGGATATTGAGGACGTACGCGCCGTGGCCTTGCCTATTTTGCGTCATCGCTTGGTGCGCAATTTCAAAGCCGAAGCCGAGGGCATTACCGTAGAACAAATCATAAAAGAGTTGCTTTAAGCCAGTTAGCAGTCACCTGCAAACAGTTAAATAAAAATTTCATGGAAGTTCCCGGTTACTACCAACAGTTCGAGCGCAACGTTGAAATCACTCTGGATGCTTTGCGTGCCGGGCTCGATGTGCGCACTACGCCACTGGAAGTGTCTTTGCCGCTGGAAGTATACGTGCTCTGCGAAGTGCTCAACGCTGGTGGCGCACAATACCGCCTCACTACAGACGGTTTAGCCCGTTTGGCTGAATTTGAGCAACAGTACATGCAGCATGAGTCCGAAACCGAGGCCATTATGCGTCGCATTCTGGAAGATAAAAAGTCTTTCATGCGCACGCCCGAAGGCCGCGTCTTGACGAAGGAAATGCTCATTCGCCGCCTCGAGTACTTCAACGAAACGGCGCGCCTCGTCAACGTCATGCGTACTCAGCAGGCATTGGGCAGCCCTGTGCAATACAAACACCCCCATTTGCAAGGCCTGGCTGTGAAAAAGTAGTCTGAACCACGGATTGGTGCGGATTGGACGGAATTCGCGGATTTTGTTACTAATTCGCAATCAGTTGCCAGCCAGTGCCTTATGCACATTATACTAAACAAAAAAGCCACTGCATCCGCAGTGGCTTTTTTGTTTCTCAACGTAGGGTTAATAAAAAATAAGACAGCTACAAAATCCGCGAATTCCGTCTAATCCGCACCAATCCGTGGTTCAGACCATGTGCCCTGCATCCGCTTCGCGGATTTTGGTGTGCCCGTCTTTGGAATGCTCGACGGCCAACTGACCTTCTGGTTCTTGCTTTAGTTCGCTCGGTACCTCGTCGCCGTCGGGGCCTTTGGATACGGTGGTGCCACCGTCCACGAAGTAAAGGGCACCGGTCACGTAGCTGGCTTCGTCGGAAGCGATAAATGCGTACACATTGGCGACTTCTTCGGTAGTGCCGCGGCGGCCCATGGGCGTACCGGCCACCAGTCCTTTTTCCATTTTGGCAGTCATGGGGCCAGTTTCTTTGTGCGTCCAGGCAGTATCAATAGGGCCTGGGCACACGCAGTTGGCGCGTACGCCGTTGCGGGCCTGCTCTACAGCTACGCCGCGCATAAACGCGTGCACCCACCCTTTGGAGGCACCATAAGGCGAGTTCTGCGCCAACCCGATCTCCCCTGATTCGGAACCGGCCGACACGACGTTGCCGCGGGTTTTCTGCAAATACGGCATAGCAGCTCTGGTCATCATAAACGTCGAATACACGTTGTTTTTGATGAGGTACTCAAACGCTTCCACCGGATAAGTATCTATGGTAGAAGTAGTTGGGAAAACACCCGCATTATTAATTAAGATATCTAGCTTGCCAAACTGCTCAACGGCCAGTTTTACGCACGCTTCCGCCGTCTGCTGATGCGAAACATCCCCAGTGAAGGCTACAGCCCGGCCACCGGCGGCCGTAATTTCATCTACCACTGCCCGCACCGGATCTTCCACGAAGCCTGCTACAACTACAGCCGCCCCTTCGCGCGCAAATTTTTTACAAATGGCTTCGCCAATACCGGTACCGCCGCCCGTAACAATGGCGACTTTGCCTTCGAGTCTTCCCTGCATAGTCATATTCGTTTTTTTAAGGTTTGGTAGAACAGAACGCGTATAAAATCAGCGAGCCGAAAGCGTCGCCAACCCTAGAACTTAACGGGCAGTTGCACCGCAGGTTACCGCGGTGGCCCAAACCAATTCTGACACCAACGCCTTGTTTAGCCGTAAGCAAACGGACCCGCGCGCCATCTTCTATGCCTTCTGTTGTCTCGCCTCCTCCAGTTCCGTCGCTGTCGCCCATCCGCACGTCGCGCCTGACGATACGGCCTTATTCGGCCTTGGACGAAGCCGTATTTTTTGCCTTGCTCGACAGGAATCGGGGCCGGCTGCACCGCGCTTTTCCTTCGCGGGTGGCGGCGGTAAAAGCCGTTACGGATGCCCAGCGCGTGCTGCGCATTTTTGCGCACGACTGGCAAGCAGGCCGTTTGTATGCATTTGGCATCTGGAACGCAGCCACTGCTCAATATGTAGGTGATATCAGCCTGAAGCCAAACTGGGCCCGGCCGGTTACGGCTGAGATTGGTTACTACCTCGACGCCGACGCCGAAGGAAACGGGTACGCCCGCGAAGCCCTCGAAGCGGCTGTGCATTTCGGCTTCACCAGCACCATCAGCGCCGAGCGGCTTACCATCCGGTGCTACGCCGATAACCCGCGCAGCTTTGCAGTGGCGCTGCATGCAGGCTTTAAGCAATTGGCAGTCAGGCCGCGGCTCTGGCCGTTACGCTCGGATGCCAAACCGGAGATTCTGCATTTTTCCCTGCACAAGACCACTTACCAGCAGGCTCACTGAGCGAAGCGAACCCGCTTGCCGATATTCCCCAGCAGCCATTCCTGCCGGAAGTTCAGGTAGATGCCGGCCGCAAACTCGGTGCTACGGGCCTGGAAGTCGTATACCGGTTCTACATGCACCGTGATGGCGGCCGCTTCGCCCAACGAAAAATCACGCATTAGCCTCAGAATCAGGATGCGGCGGTTGGCTTCAGTATACGTAGGGTTGGCCACCGTACGCGACGCGGACTGGTACAAGTCGCCGCCCAGGGGAGCAATAAATTTATTGCCTTGCCAATAGCTGAGCATTACATCGAGGTAGCGCGTTTCGGCCGTGGCGTTGAGGTAGAGGCCGGCCCCGCGCTTGTAGGGCAACAAGTACGCAAACGACTTGTCGTAATACCCTGTTACATAAGCATTTATACGATAGGCGGTTTTGCTGTTTCTGGGCTGATATCGCGCAACAAGGCCCGTAGCACCGTTGAATAGCGTTTGCAACGGTCGGTCAATGGTGTCAATCTGGCCGCCGTGGTGCGTGGCGGTGAATTGCACGGGCAACGTTAGAGTCACGCGACTGTCGTCGCCGGTAAGGCGGATGTTGCCGCTCAGTCCGCCCGCAATCTCTTCCTGGTAATTGCTATAGCGGTACTGCTGCCGTTGCCAATCGACCCACACATCCAGCCCAACCCGGTCGCCGGTGTAGCGGTATTGCAAGCCTTCTTCCAGCGGCCGCAGAATCACACGCTCAAAGTTGAACAACGGCTCGATGTATCCGTGACTAAGGTGCGGCCGAATGTTGCCAAACAGGAACTCGCTGCGATTCTTGGTGTAGGTCGCTCTGAATGTGGGCCTTACCTGTTGCAGCCGCGGGCTGCCGAAATCCTTCCACAGAAACACGCCACCTTCCAGCCTCAAATTAGGCGTCGGATAATAGACAAACTGCGGATTGATCTGGGTGCCGAAAAGCGTGTAGCCATCGGCGATTTTGTTGAAGTACTCGTTGTCTTTAAAAAAGGTGAAGCAGTAAACTGAGAGCCGTAAGTCACCGGCTTCTGCCACCGGATATGTTTTGGGAATTACGCCGCCTACAGAATCTTTTGCTACCTGCTGACCATAATCCGGATCGCGTGCATAGTGTATTTGCCGCGCTGCACCTGGTCTGGGTTCGACAAATGCCCGGTTGTCCAGTTGTCCCAAAACCGCTTCCGAACTGCCCAACCAAGCTAGTAAGGTCAGTATCAGAATAGTACGCGCCGGCAGAATTGACAAAATTTTTAGCATAGAAGCTTACCCTCAATCCCAGCAAATTTTTTTAGCATTGCGGGCACAAAATATAGAGCCGCCGTGTTAACAAAAGCCGGCCCGAAACAGCGGCTGCACTCGGTACATGAGATGTACTGAGCGATTGGACGACCGGCCAAAAAAGCGTAATTTCACCAAACCTAAGAAATTCTATAAACCCCTCCCAAATGGCTGCAACCACAGACAAAGCCGTTGCCAATCCGGTCTCCGAGAAAATGAAGGCCCTTCAGCTCACCATGGATAAGCTGGACAAGGCATTCGGCAAAGGCACCGTGATGAAGCTGAGCGACAACAAGATCGGCGACATTCCGTCGATTAGCACAGGCTCACTCGGCCTCGACATTGCGCTCGGCATTGGCGGCTTGCCCAAAGGCCGTGTTGTTGAAATCTACGGCCCAGAATCGTCGGGTAAGACTACGCTCACGATGCACTGCATTGCAGAAGCGCAGAAAAAAGGTGGCGTTGCCGCTTTCATCGACGCCGAGCACGCCTTCGACAAGAGCTACGCTGAAAAGCTGGGCATCGACACCGAAAACCTGCTCATCGCGCAGCCCGACAATGGAGAGCAAGCTCTGGAAATCGCTGACCAGCTGATTTCTTCGGGTGCTATCGACATCATTGTAATTGACTCCGTAGCTGCTCTGGTGCCAAAAGGTGAACTGGAAGGCGACATGGGTGACTCGAAAATGGGTTTGCACGCCCGTTTGATGAGCCAAGCCCTGCGTAAGCTGACCGGCACAATCAACAAAACCGGCTGCTGCTGCATTTTCATCAACCAGTTGCGCGAGAAGATCGGCGTGATGTTCGGTAACCCCGAAACGACGACCGGTGGTAACGCGCTGAAATTCTACGCTTCCGTGCGCCTCGACATCCGTCGGATTGGCCAAATCAAGGAAGACAAAGACAACGTAACCGGCAACCGCACGAAAGTGAAGGTGGTGAAGAACAAAGTAGCGCCGCCCTTCAAAGTGGTCGAGTTCGACATCATCTATGGCGAAGGCATCTCCAAAATCGGTGAGATCCTGGACCTGGGCGTTGACATGGGCATTATTGCTAAGTCGGGCTCGTGGTTCTCGTACAACGGCGACCGTTTGGGCCAAGGCCGTGAAGGTGTGAAAACCATTCTGCACGACAACCCCGAACTGGCCGACGAAATCGAGAAGAAGATTCGCGACATGGTGAAAGGCGAGCCTGCTGCTGCCTTAGCTGCGATTCCTACCGACGAGTCGATCGCGGACGAAGACGAATAAACTTCGGCGCTTTCCTTCAAAAAGCCTCCCCAGCTAGCTGGGGAGGCTTTTTTACAACCAATTGACTATCAAATACTTGTGTTTATATCTTTTTCCCGGCTTCCGTTGTTTGCTTGGTATCAAGCCGGTCAGGGAATTTTAGCCAACCTCACTGCTCAGTTTGCGTTCCTGCTGAATCCGGAAGGGGTATGAGGTCGGCTGCTTATATTTGCTGGCATCGCGTTTGAGTAAGCCCCGGCTAAAACTATCATTACCGCCTCTATGAATCGCCGCTGGCTTGCGCTTGCCTCTCTATTGACCCTCGTAGCGGGTCTGTTGACTTCTTTTGGCCCGAATGATGTAATGCGGGCTGTGCCCAATACCAGCTTTACCCGCGGCGAAGTACTCAATTATAAAGTTCATTACGGGCTAATTAATGCCGCTGAAGCGACCATTGAAGTAGCCAACGACATTCACCGCATCAACGATCGGCCGTGCTACAAGGCTACTGTGACTGGCCGCACAACCGGCTCCTTCGACCTGTTTCTGCGCATCCGGGATACGTGGCGTTCGTATATCGATACGACCAGCATTCTGCCGCAACGCTTTTTTCGCAACATCGAAGAAAACCATTACCGTAAAAAAGAAACCGTAGATTTCGACCACGCCCGGGACGTAGTGATGGTAGAAGTACGGAAAAAAGAGAAGGACCCGCCCAAGCAGGGTACCTATAAAGTTCCCAACAACGTGCAGGACCTAGTCAGCGGCGTCTACTTTTTGCGCACCATCAATTACGACCAGCGCCGCATTGGCGAAGTCATCCGGGTGCAAGGTTTTTTTGACGAAGAAGTGTTCAACATGGATGTCATTTACAAAGGCCGGGAAACTGTGGAGACAAAAGCCGGCAACATCCGCGCCATCAAGCTGGTACCGAAAATGCCAAGCAACAAGCTTTTCCGCGGCGAAAATGCCATCTCCGTTTACCTTTCCGACGACCGCAACAAGATTCCGGTACTCATTCAGGCCGAGATGTTTGTAGGCTCCGTGAAAGTGGATATGTATAAATACCAAGGCCTGAGGAACCGGTTGAATCTGGTGGCTCAAAACTGACCCTTTTAGTAAAGCGACTCTGGTGAGTCGCTTTTTTTATGCCCGAACCGCAAGCGCTTCACAAAATGGTAACACGTCCTGCCGCCCGTCAGACGGTATTTTTGTCGTCGCGTATATTTTTCTACCCCCAATCCCCTCGTACCGTGCAGCAGCCTACGCCTTCGCCCAACGCCTACAAGATTCTCGTGGTAGATGATGACCCAGACATCGTCGAATTGCTGGAGTACAACCTGCGCAAAGAAGGCTACGAAGTAGCCAGCGCCACCGACGGCCGCAAGGCCTTGGAAGTGGCGCCACAGTTCGGCCCCGATATTATTTTGCTCGACGTGATGATGCCGCACCTCGATGGCATCGCTACCTGCCGGTTGCTGCGCGAGCAGCCGTTGTTCAAAGACACATATATCGTATTCCTGACGGCCCGCGCCGAGGAGTTTTCGGAGGTAGCGGCCTTCGAAGCCGGTGCCGACGATTTCATTGCCAAGCCCATCAAGCCGCGCGCCTTGCTTAGCCGCCTCGCCGCTTTCGTGCGCCGCGACCGCAACCCCCAGGCCGTGCAGGACACCATTGAGATAAACGGCCTCACCATCGACCGCACGGGTTTTGCCGTGTACCAGGACGGCCGCAAGATTGTGCTGCCGAAAAAGGAATTTGAGCTTCTCGCCTTTCTGGCGGCCACACCGCACAAAGTGTTTGGCCGCGACGAGCTGCTGCAAAATATCTGGGGCAACGACGTGTTTGTACTGGCCCGCACCGTGGACGTGCACGTGCGCAAAGTGCGCGAGAAAGTAGGCGATCACCACATCCAGACGATCAAGGGCGTGGGCTATAAATTCAACACCGACTAAGCCGCCGCAAATTAATATACCTCCTTATAACATATTGATTATAAGACACTTGTAATTTAACTTTCCAAAGTGGACCTTTCATCGCGGTCTATTGCCATCCTGATTGCGCTGCTGGTAGCCGGCGTGCTGACTACGTTTGCGTGGGTGGTGCCCGCCATGGCCTTTCGGGAAGCCTTTCTGGCTGGGGGCATTACGGTAGCAGCGTGTTTTTTGCTGGTGTATCTGTCGTTTGAAGCGCTGATTTTTCGCGAGATCAACAACATTTACGCAAGTCTGGAAAACGTCAAGCGCAAGGAATTTAAGCGCCTTTCCAACAAGTTTCTGTTCCGCCCCGAGCCCCTTAAGCGCCTGCGCGACGAAATCCTGCAAATGGCCGAGCGCCGCCAGAAGGAAATCGACGAACTCAAGCGCCTGCAAGCCCTGCGGCGCGAATTTCTAGCCGACGTTTCGCACGAATTGAAGACGCCTATTTTTGCCGCGCAAGGCTTCGTACACACCATTCTGGACGACGACGAGGTAGACGATTTTACGCGCAAGAAATTCCTGACCAAAGCCGCCGCCAGCCTCGACGCGCTCGATGCCTTGGTGCAGGATTTGGTGACGATATCGCAGCTGGAAAAGGGCGTTGTGCGCATGCGTCGGCAGGCCTTCGACTTAGCGGCACTGGTGCGGGAAATCTTTGAGCTACTAGAGTTGAAAGCAGCCCAGCGCAACGTCGAACTGGTACTCTTTCCACCGACGATTCCGGCTACGGGTATCTACGTGCTCGCAGACCGCAACCGAATCCGCCAAGTGCTTGTCAATCTGATAGATAACGCCATCAAATACGGGCGTGAGAACGGCCACGTAACTGTCACCCTCATTGAGGGAAACAAGGTGGTCAAAATTTCGGTGCGCGACGACGGAGAGGGCATCCCGAAGCAACACCAAAACCGCATTTTCGAGCGCTTTTATCGCATCGACAAAAGCAGGTCGCGCGATTCGGGCGGTTCGGGTTTAGGCTTAGCCATTAGCAAGCATATTGTAGAAGCGCACAAATCGGCCATTCGGGTGCACAGTGAGCTTGGGCACGGTACCACGCTGGAATTCAAGCTTCCACGGCCCAAAAATATCCCGGCGCCTCCCAAAGATACCCCAACCGAGGCATAAGCTTCCGTGACTTCGGCGTACCTTTGCGGCCCGCTATGAAGCATCCTGATTTTCAAGACTTAATTCTGTTTGAAGACGAAGACTACATCGTCATCAACAAGCCGCCTTACCTGGCTACCCTCGACGAGCGCATCGGAACGGCCCCTAACATTTTGCGCATGGCCCGGCAATACCACGACGACGTGCAGGCCTGCCACCGCCTAGACAAGGAAACTTCGGGGGCTTTGGCGCTGGCCAAAAACCCGGAGGCATATCGTCACCTTTCGATGCAGTTTGAAAACCGCGAGGTCAGCAAATTATACCATGCCGTCGCTTGGGGCATCCATCAGTTTGACAACCAATTGGTTGATCGCAGCATCGAAACAACTTCCAAAGGCAAAGCTCGTTTGGCCTACAAAGGCAAACCCGCTGAAACCTACTTCACCACGCTCGAAACCTATACCCGGCATACCTTGGTACAATGCGTTCCGGTTACGGGCCGCATGCACCAGATTCGGCTGCACCTGATGTACTTACAGGCACCCATTGTAGGCGATACGCTCTACGGGGGCGAGGACTTTTACCTATCCTCCATCAAAAAGAAATTCAATATGAAGGAAGGCGAAGAAGAGCAGCCTTTTATCAAGCGTTTTGCCCTGCATGCTGCCAAATTGAGCTTTGCCAAGCTCAGCGGTGAGCCGATTACGGTAGAGGCTCCTTACCCAAAAGACTTCCGCGTGCTGGTCGAAAACCTACGTCAGTATAAGTAGAACGCGCTTTGGCGTTTGCTGCACTATACAATTCTTAACCACTGACTTGCATATCCAGCGAAAGACCGTAACTTTGTGTCCGTTTTTGCCGGACCGTATCCGGATTCTTCTCATTTCCAACTGCTTATCCTCCTCCCCAATGGATCATCTGAGCTTCAAGACGCAATCCGTCAACAAAGCCAACGCCAATAAGGGCTGGGTCGTGATTGATGCCAGTGTTGCACCGCTTGGCCGCTTGGCCAGCCAAATTGCAAACATCCTGCGCGGCAAGCACAAGCCCTCGTTCACGCCCAACTCCGATTGCGGCGACAACGTCATTGTTCTCAACGCCGACAAGCTGCGCGTGACCGGCAAGAAGATGACCGACAAGATTTACGTAACGCACTCGGGCTATCCGGGTGGCCAGAAGCGTATCAACCTACGCGACAAGAAGGCCAAGAACTCGGCCAGCGTAATTGAGCACGCAGTAAAAGGCATGCTGCAAGGCAACCGTCTGGGCCGTGAGCAGTTCCGTAACCTGTTTGTGTATGCCGGTGCTGAGCACCCACACGAAGCCCAGCAGCCCAAAGCTGTTGAACTAACGAACCTCTAAGTCACTAGTTGACTTTCTTTTTCTTAACTTCTTCATTTAATGGAAATTACCAACACCTCTGGTAGAAGAAAAACCTCGGTGGCCCGCATCTACATGCAGGCCGGGCAAGGGAATATCACTATCAACGACCGGGAAATGAAAGCCTATTTCGGCAACGAACTCCTGGAAAACATCGTGAACCAGCCCTTCGCTACGCTCGAGAAACTCGGGCAGTATGACGTAAAGGTGAACGTGCGCGGCGGCGGTATCGCCAGCCAAGCTGAAGCTATCCGCTTGGCCATTTCGAAAGCCCTTGTGGAAGAAACTGCTGAGTCTCGGCCAGCGTTGAAGAAGGAAGGCTTCTTGACCCGTGACCCCCGCATGGTAGAACGCAAGAAGTTCGGCCGTCGCAAGGCTCGTCGCTCGTTCCAGTTCTCGAAACGCTAATCCCAGAGGAAATCTATCATGGCTCAGTCCACCACTTATAAAGACCTGCTCGACGCAGGTGCCCATTTTGGTCACCTTACGCGCAAGTGGGATCCGAAAATGGCGCCGTACATCTTCATGGAGAAGAACGGTATCCATATTATCGACCTGAACAAAACTCTTGTTTCGCTGGATCAGGCTACCAACGCCATCCGCAACATTGCAAAGAGCGGCCGTAAGGTCATGTTCGTTGCAACGAAGAAGCAGGCTCAGGAAATTGTAACCGAAGAGGCCAAGCGCCTGAAAATGCCTTTCGTAACCGACCGGTGGTTGGGTGGCATGCTCACTAACTTCGCTACGGTTCGCAAGTCGTTGAAGAAAATGAGCACCATCGACAAGATGGTGAAAGAAAATACAGCTTACGCGGCACTGGCCAAGCGCGAGCGCCTCATGCTGTCGCGCGAGCGTGAAAAGCTGGAGCGCGTTTTGGGCGGCATTGCCGACCTGAGCCGCCTGCCTGCTGCCCTGTTCGTAGTGGACGTGAAGCGCGAGCACATTGCTGTGAAAGAAGCCCAAAAGCTGAACATCCCGGTATTTGCGATCTGCGACACCAACTCGAACCCGGAGCTAGTAGACTTCCCAATTCCTGCTAACGACGACGCTTCTAAGTCTATTTCGCTGATTGTTGGCGCAATGGCCAAAGCGATTGAAGAAGGCCTGTCGGAGCGCAAAGTCGACAAGGAAGAAGCTGACAAGAAGCAGTCAGAAGAAGAAGGCATTAAGGAAAAGCAGAACGCCGACGAATAGGCTTGCTGACCGTTATAAAAAGGGAACATGCGAAGCACTCGGCTCCGGTGTTCCCTTTTTCTTTACCCGCAACCTGTCAGAATGACGGAAATGCAGAGTTGGTACAATCCGTGGAATACGGGGCCAACTGCTTCCTTTTCGCAAAAGGATTTGCGGCTTGAAAAGATTTAAAACCTCCTCACCCATAATCTCACAGTAATGGCTATTACCGCCCAAGACGTGAACAAGCTCCGCGCCATGACCGGCGCAGGCATGATGGACTGCAAAAAAGCGTTGACTGAAGCTGATGGCGATTTCGAAGCCGCTCGCGACATTCTTCGCAAGCAAGGTCAGAAAATTGCCGACAAGCGTGCTGAAAATGCTACTGCCGAAGGCATTGTATTGGTAAGCGTTAGCGAAGATGGCACTCAAGGCAAGTTGGTAGCTTTGGCTTGCGAAACTGAGCCTGTGGCCAAAGTGGAAGACTTCCGCAATTTGGCTAAGCAAGTAATGGACGCCGCCGTATCGAGCAATGCTGCTTCGAAAGAAGAGTTGTTGTCTGCTAAAGAATCGGATGGCCGTTCGGTACAGGAGCACATCACCGACCTGATGGGCAAAATCGGCGAGAAGATCGACGTAGTTGCTTACGAAACACTGACCGCTGAGAAAGTTGCTTCCTACATCCACTCCGACAACAAGAAAGGCGTGTTGGTAGGACTGAAGAACGTAGGTGGTGCTGACACTACCGAAGTAGGCCGCGACGTAGCAATGCAAATCGTAGCGATGAAGCCTGTTGCCGTTGACAAAGACGGTGTAGATTCGGCTACTGTAGAGCGCGAAATTGAAATCGGCAAAGAGCAAGCTCGCGCCGAAGGCAAGCCAGAAGCTATGCTGGAGAAAATCGCTCAGGGCAAGCTCAACAAGTTCTACAAAGACAATACCCTGCTCAACCAAGAGTTTGTGAAGGACAACTCGGTAACTATCGCCAAACTGCTCGACAACAAGCAGAAGGGCATGACCGTCAGCGACTTCAAGCGCGTAGCTATTGGTGCTTAAGCTTAGAATCCGTACTTACTAAAAAAGCCCGCTGGTGTAATGCCAGTGGGCTTTTTTATTTACTCTTGGAGCGAGTTGCGTGATAACTCCCAGAGTACCTCCATCGCCTCGGCGGCGCGATCTATTGGGATGAATAAGTGATCGTGATAATAAGCAGAAACGGTGTTTACGCTGATGCTATTTGCCGCAAGCTTTCCGGTGACGGCAGCTAAAAAGCCGACGGCTTCGAGGCTAGAATGCACTGCTAAGGTAATCATCCGGAATGCTGAAGCATAAGAAAGCTGCGCGGCATCGGCTTGCGCCCGAGTCAGGATAAGTGTCGAGCCTTCTTCTTCGCGAAACCAGCAGATAGCCTCGCGCAAAGCGGTAGACGGTGCGTTACGTGTAGTACAGAAAACAAATTCTTCCGCCCGCAAGATCGGCTGCATCGACATAAGCAGCACCGACAGATTCATTTCGCCTTCCATCACAAATATTTGACTATCAATTAGTTACCTGCCATGTGCATCCGATAAGCTCGTACCCTTGCTTCCGCATTTTGCCGGATATTCAGGTAAAACAGCGCGTAGTCGGCGATGTGGAATGAATGACGCAACTCGGGGCGCCCCGGCAGCAAGAAGCGCGGATAGCCCGCAGCTTTGGGCGGATGCACCCACACCAAGCCGTTGTGCACTTTGGCATCTACCACAGCTTTATCAAGGCCCGTGAAGCTATAGGGGGTGCCGCCCAAGTTCAGGGCGGCGGGCGCGGTAGCAGTGTCGCGGGTCCAGGTGAGGGGGTTGGTCGCTACGCCGCCCTCGAAGGGCGGGTAATCATTGCCCCACTCTACCGTATTCCAGCTTACGTAACAACCGGTTTGCGTCGAATCTTCGCAGGGCTTAATACTCTGGTATTCATTGTTTTTGACGTTGAACCCAATGAGGTAAGCGGCGACCAACTGCTTTCGCAGCTTCGGGTCGTTGTCAAAGAACTCGTGCAGCAAGCGCGTAGCATGCAAGGTACCTTGGCTGTGGCTGGCAATGATGATCGGCCGACCCATATTATAATGGCTCAGGTAATATTGAAAGGACGCTTTTACGTCGCTGTATGCCAAGTCGAGCGCCCGCTTGCCGCTTTCGCTCTTGTCGTCGAAGAAGGAGAACAACGTAGCCTGTCGGTAACGCGGCGCGTAGATTCGGGCCGTGGAATTGAAGACGCTTGCCTGCTTGCGAATGGTACTGGCGTCGGTGAATTTGTTTACGGATTCATTGCTCAAATCAGCGTTCCAAGCGCCGCGGCGATAGAAAGTAGTCGGGTGAACAAAGAACACATCCACTGGCGCGTCGCGCTGGCGGTCGTGCAAATCGGTATTGCGCGGCACCGCGTCGGCCGAATCACGGCGATCGGGCAGCGCCGCCCAGTTGGCCGCCATGGCATAATCGGGTTCGGCCGCCGGCTGATACGTCGTGAAATCGCGACTAGGCCGGATAACGCCAATGCAGGAAGCTAGCAGTAAGGGAAGGACGAGCGCCGATGAGCGCAACAACTGAATCAGGATAGAGCAAGAACGAAACATGGAAAGCTCAAAAACCGCGACGAAGAGCCAAATGACGCGGGAATATTCTAGTTAATCAGTAAAAGTGTTCTCCAACAGCCGCTCCTGCCGGAGGTAAGAGATTTTCATATTCCGGTCGAGGCGCATTCGTACCTGAGCCCGGGTTTGCTGGTGTTTGTTCAGCGACGTCCGAAAAGCACTGCTTTTTTCCAGGAAAGTAATCACGCGGGAGCCGTCGTTGGCAACCGGACCTACCTTTAGGCTTCCCGGCTCAATCTGCGTTTGTGCCTCCTGAAATTCAGGGAAATGACTGCGCGTCAACTCTTCGTTGATGGCAGTTGGCGTCACGTTTTGCAGCGTGTAAAAGCGCTCTACATTAGGCGCAAGATATTGCGCGGCTGCAAAGGGCGGCGCTTTCAAATCTTCGTAATACGCCGCTAAGAGGCTCTGCACCCGCGACGTGACAGATGCATCGCTCTTAGTAGCGCTGTCTTCAGCCGCGGGTGTATCAGGCTCATTAGCAGGCGTTTGTACAGGCGCCGGAGTAGTAGCGGGCACGGGGGCCGTAACTGGCGCCTTCGCCGAATCATGGGCGGCAGGCGTCGAAACAGCTGGGGGGATGGCGGGCCTTACGCGTACCGTTTCCGGACCTGTGGCCGCTGGCAAATCAATTTGCGCATCCTGTGGCCCCACCTCTGGCTGCACTACCACGCTGTCAGCTTCGGTTTTGGAGGTGCTGGTGAGCCTCTCCGATTGCCGATTGCCGAGCACCAGATACGCCACCAACGCCAGCAACGCCACAATGCCGCCTACAATCAGGATCGTGCTCAAAGGGCTACGGCCGGCCGGGGGCGTTACATACGGTTCATCTTCTTCCACAATGGGTTGTGGAGCGCGCCGAACCGTAGTTTCGGGAGCGGGCGGGGGCACTACAGGCCGCACGGGCTCGGTGGGACGTGGCGCCTTGGCTTCCTGCTGCTCCCGAATAAATGAATCAATCGGCGAGGCCGGAGTTACGGGTGAGGAAGCACGCGGTGCAAGTGGCTCATCTTTTGGCACTTCGGGCGAAGGCGGTGTGAAGGAAGACGGCGTTCCCAACGGAGCGGTTGACTCCCACGGCGGCACGGTAGCGGACGGGGGTGGCGTCAGGGACTTGGGCGGCAGGAACGCGGGCTCCTCCGCTTTCGGAGTTGCGGAAGGCGGCAAAAAGCTCTCTTCCACGGGCGGAATCAACGTAGGATATTCCGGGGCGGGCGGCGCAGGATTCGAAGCAGGTGTAGATGCTGCAGGCGGCGCAGGAGGCGAAGCGGGCGAAGTCGGTGCCGTATCGCTGAAGACCAATTTGCGCTTCAGCGTATCGAACTCCTGCTGCGTAATAGCGCCCGCATCCAGCCATTCTTTGAGCTGGCGCAGGGTGTCGAGAGGCGAAGGATCTTTTTCCATGGCAAAAGCGGCGCGTTAGGGCGAAGCAATGCAAGATGCATGCGGACTATTTACGGTCGAGGGCCGACAAACGGTCACGCCGACTTTGCAGCCGGGCTTTGCGCAGGTCCAGCAGTTGGGCGTTGGTGATGAGCTTCACCGAGTCTTCGCGGGCTTTGAGGGTATTTTCGATGTTCTGCTTTTTCAGCGATTCGATCTTGGCCAGGTTGCTGGTGGTGTTGTTTTGCAGACTGACGCGTTCCTTTTCCAGCTTCTCCTTCTCTTTTTCTGCGTCTTTCAACTGCTTTTCGGCGGCGGCTATCTGCTCACGAAAGGCTTTTAGCCGGGCCGCCGTAGCGAAGTTCTGCGTGATGTTGCGCAGGGCCGCGAATTCTGATGGGGTTCGGTCGGGGCTCAAAAACGCGTCCGGGCCCATAGCAGCCCACACCGACAGCTCCGAAACCGTATCGGAAGGCGACGTAACGGTGGAATACAAGTCCAGCAGCTTGCCCGAGACGCTGGACACGGGTGCTTGCTTGGCCACCAACAGGTCTTTTTTGCCCACGCCGAACACGCCCTCGCCCTTCAGCTTGATGCTATAGGTATCCTTCAGCCACGACACCCAGAAATCGCGCGTCCATTGGGCGGTGCCTTCTACCTGCACTTTGAGGGCGTCGCGCTCTTTGCGTTCGTAGTTGACGCTGTTGGTGCGCACGTCGTAGAGCTGCGCCGAAGCCGATGTAGCCGCAATGCACCCGAGAAGGCAACCGAATACCAGAAAATACAAGTGTTTCATAATCAAATTGATACGTTTTGAAGCTTAAGATAAGCTACTTTTTACGGTCGAGCTAAAAAAGGTCGTGCCGCTCCATGGCCGCCTGCAAATCCTGCCACATCAGGTCGAAGCGTTGCACGGCAGCTTGCAGAAACTCTTCGTCGAGCAACTCGCGCACGTCGGCATCGCTGCTGACGTCCATCTCGCTCACCTTGTAAGTTTGTTCCAGCGGGCCTTTTTCCAGCTTGATGAGGTACTTGCCGTTCCACGAAAACAGCGTGATTTTGGCCGCAGGATGCGGAATATCGGCAACGTGTCGCATGGCAGGAGCAATTATTAGCAAGGAAAAGGCGAAGATAGCGCCCCCGCCCTACTACTTCGTCGGCAGCCTGCGAAACAGACCCGCACCCGCTGCGTAAACTAGCAAGCTGAGTACTTTTTTGTTTCACTCTCTAGCTTACCACATCATGCCCAGAGGAGATAAATCGGCGTACACCGACAAGCAAAAACGGCAAGCCGAACACATTGAAGAAGGCTACGAAAAGCGTGGCGTTTCGGAAGACGAAGCCGAACGTCGGGCTTGGGCCACCGTCAACAAAGCCGATGGTGGCGGCAAGAAAAGCGGCTCCGGCCGTAAAAAATCGAGCTAAATCTACGCCCCTACTTAGGCGGAAAGCAAAAGCGTCGGACTCGCGTAGGAGCCCGACGCTTTTTTTGTAAGTATTTATCTACCAAATACTTATCAAAACACCCTTAGTCGATGATGCGGACCGGGTGTACGCGCAAGGCAGACTTGGGCTAAGGTTTCTGCGCTACCAGTTTCACGAGGCGCACGCGCTGCATTCCAAAATCGCCGATGCCTTCGGGCTCCTCATAGCGCAAGATCTTGAAGCCGGCGGCGGCGTAGAGCTTTTTCAACTCGTCGGTATCAAATACCACGTCTTCGCCGATGCGGCGACCTTGGGTAGCGTCGCGGTGAAAGCCTTCGATTACGACAATGCCGCCGGGCCGCAACGACTGCCGCACTTTTTCGACGTACCGCCGGCCGCCCGCGTAAATGAAAGCCACCAAATCCCAGCGGTTGGTACCGAAATCGTAGTCGGCGTCGCTTTGGAGCGCGGTATGGATGGTGACGTGGGCCTGCTTGGCCTTTTCTTGCGCCAGCGCCACGGCTTGGTCGGCAATGTCGATGCCGGTGACGTCCCAGCCCTGCGTCGCCAGATAAATGGCGTTGCGCCCCTGCCCCATCCCGACGTCGAGGGCTGTGCCGGGCGTGCGCCCCTTGATGCTTTCGGCCAACAGGGCGTTTGGCTCTTGGTTGAACACGTAGCCCGGCTGCTTGCCGGTAAGCACTTTGTTCCACCGTTGCCGCTCCAGTTCGGTTTGTTGCTGAGGCGTAGGTTGTTGCGCCGCGGCGCTTCCCCACGCCCCGAGCAGCAGCAGTAGGCTTACAACGAAGGCTTTCACAGTAGTAACGCTTGAGGTTAAAAGAAGGAATTCAACGAAAAACACATTATATATTTGATTATAAGATACTTAATAAATGCATACAGCCAGCTATCCCGCCGGTCGTTTCAGCGCTGAAGGCGGCTTAGCGGTACGCCGGCGGGGGGACAGAGCGTTCTTTCCTGCGCATTTCCTGCCTAACTTTCCCGGCCTGTTTTCTTTCTTTTCTGTTTCAATGAAAAAGCTTTTTTTCACGGCGCTCGCGTTTTTGCCGCTGGTCGCTGCCGCCCAATCTGCCCCGTCTGATGTGCTCACGCCGGAATTGCTCTGGAAGCTGGGGCGGCTGGGCGAAACCCAGGTGTCGCCCGACCGCAAAACCGTGGCTTTCACCGTCACGCGCTATGATTTAGCCGCCAACAAAGGCAACGCCGACATTTACACCGTACCGGTGGCGGGTGGCGCAGTAAAGCAGCTAACCACCACGCCCGGCAGCGAAAACACGATCAACTGGCGCCCCGACGGCAAAAAGCTCACGTTCGTATCGGGCGAAAGCGGCACCGATCAGCTCTACGAAATAAACCCCGACGGATCGGGAAAGCAGAAAATCAGTGAGTTTTCGGAGGCCGGTTTTGCCAACCTGAAGTACGCGCCGACGGGAAAGTTTGTCCTCTACTCGCAGGACGTGAAAGTGGGCAAATCGGTGCAGGACCTCTACCCCGACCTGCCCAAAGCCGACGCCCGCATCATCGACGACCTGAATTACCGCCATTGGAACACTTGGGACGACTTTAAAGCCAGTCACGTTTTCTTCCAGCCCGTCGCCGACAACGGCTCGCTCACCGGCTACGGCAAGGACGTGATGGCGGGCGAGAAATTCGATTCGCCGTTGCAGCCGCTGGGCGGTGCCGAGCAGTTGGCTTTTGCGCCCGATGGCTACAAGCTGGCTTACACCTCGCGCAAGCTCACCGGCAAGGCCGAAGCGGAAAGCACCAACTCCGACATCTACCTATACGACATCCGGACGGGCCAAACCCAGAACCTTTCCGAAGGCTTGGGCGGCTACGACACCGAGCCGGCGTTCTCTCCCGATGGTACGCAAGTTGCGTGGCTGAGTATGGCCACGCCGGGCTTCGAGTCGGACCGCAACGGCATTGTGGTTTACGACTTCAAAACCAAGAAGCGGGCGGACATCACGGCAGGTTCGGAGCAAACGGCCAGCAACATTCGCTGGAGCCCCGACGGCAAGACAATCTACTTTGTGAGCGTGCTGCAAGGCACTGAGCAGCTGTTTTCGGTGCCGAGCAAGGGCGGCAAACTCAAGCAACTGACCAAAGGGCAGCAGAACTACAACTCGTTTGAGCTGGCCGGCCCCAACCTGGCCATCTGCAACCGCACCACCATCAGCAGCCCCGCCGACTTGGTGCGCGTCGACCTCAAAACCGGCCGCGCTACGCCTTTGACTACCCTCAACCAGCAGGAATTGGCGGGCATCAAAATGGGAAAAGTCGAAGATCGTCGCGTGACTACCACCGACAACAAACAGATGCAGGTGTACGTCATCTACCCGCCCGACTTCGACCCGAGCAAGAAGTACCCTACCCTGCTGTATTGCCAAGGCGGCCCACAATCGCCTATCACACAAGCATTTAGCTATCGGTGGAATTTTCAGCTGATGGCGGCGAACGGCTACATTATTGTGGCACCAAATCGCCGGGGCTTGCCGGGCTTCGGCACGGAGTGGAACAACAGCATCTCCGGCGACTGGGGTGGCCAGCCCATCCGCGACTACCTTTCGGCCATTGATGCGGTGAGCCAAGAGCCTTTCGTGGACAAAGACCGGCGCGGCTGCGTGGGCGCTTCTTACGGCGGCTATTCGGTGTATTATCTGGCCGGGCATCATCAGGGCCGCTTCAAAACCTTCATCTCGCACGACGGACTCTACGACTTGGCCAGCTGGTACCCGACGACGGAAGAAATGTTCTTTGCCACCCACGACATGGGCGGCACGCCCTGGGACGCCACGCTGAACAAAACCTACACCGAGTTCGACCCACGTCTGTTCGCTAAAAACTGGGACACGCCCATTCTCGTCATCCACGGTGGCGTCGATTTTCGAGTGCCCATGGAGCAAGGCATGGAAGCTTTCGGCACGGCCCAGATGCGCGGCATTCCGAGTCGGTTCTTGTATTTCCCCAACGAAGGCCACTGGGTACTCAAGCCGCAAAACTCGGTGCTCTGGAACCGGGTATTTTACGATTGGCTGGCGCGGTATCTGAAACCGGAAACGGCAAAATAACTACCTGAAAACGGCTCGTTTAGCTTGAACGAGCCGTTTTTTAATCTCATGCTTTTACGCCAGTTGTCGCTGCGGCTGAAGTCGCAACACGATCAGCAAGCCCAACACCAGCGTGCCGCAAGCCAAGCCGATCATGGGCGCTGTGGTCAATTCCAGCAGCCAGCCGTTGAGGTAGCTGCTGGTCACGCCGCATAAGTTGACCATAGCCATGTAAGTTGTAAACTGCGAACCTTCGATTTTGGGCTGGCAGAACGCCATCAAGGCCGGCATAGCCGCTACGCTGATGAGCGGATCGGCCATGTTCAGCAGCACTAACCCGCCAAAGGCCAACGGCTTGTAGTGCCAGAACGGAGCTAAGCAACTGAACATCAGCAAAAAAACGCCCAAGCCTACCATAATCCAGCGTTGTAGGCGGGCCGTCCCTAAACGGTCGACCAAGAATCCGCCGCCCAGCAGCAGACCAAACGAGGCCAGGCTGCTCCAGCTCCCCTGCAAAATGGACACGTCGCGGTCGGGCCAGTGCAGATTGTGAATCAAATGGAAAGAATAGGCCGCCCCGAACACGTAGCTGCTCAAATAAGCCAGCAGAATGATGCCGAAAGCCCGCAGGCTGTAGCGCTCGGTCATGGCGCGGTAGAGCTCTCGAAACAGCCAGCCCAACGACGGATTCTCATCAGGATCGGTGCCTGGCACCACCGGGCGCGGATGCCGGCCAAAGGAAGGCAGCAAGCGGTCGTGGCGATCGAGCTTAATGAAGAACGTAAGCACCGTAAACACCAGCAAGGCCAGCGACTGCAACAAAGCCGCCCTGAAAAAGCCGCCGTGGTGCAGCATATAAGCCAAAACCGCGCCGCCAGCTGCCCAGCCCAGCAAAAAGCCGCCGCGCATAAACGCATTCACGCGCCCGCGCTCGGCCTCCGGCACGGTGGCAATGGCGATGGCATCGACGCTGGCATCTTGAATGGAGGCAAACACACTGTGCACAAAAAATACCAGCCCCATAAGGGACAGCTGCGCCACCGGATTGCGTACCGACAACAGCGACAGCGACGCCAGAAACGCTACCGTTTGCGTGAGTACCACCCACTGCTTGCGGTGCCCAATGATGGAGTATTGGAATTTGTCAATCAACGGCCCCCACACAAACTGAAACGTCCAGGGAATACCCACAACAGCTGCGAAGGAGCCAACCGCCTTTGCAGATAACCCATTGCCTATCAAATAGTTATATACTGCAGTTAGGGCAAACCCCGCGGGAATGCCTTGCATGACATAGAGATAGAAAAACGTGAAGTATCGCAGCCCGACACTTTCTTTGAGTACAGGAACACGCACGCGGAGCAGGTTTTTCGCTGGAATATGTGTAACAAAAAACCCTGGGCGTTGGCTGTGCTTCGCGCTGAAATCTAATGACTTACGCCACTACTGCTTCCGTCACCTTCCCGATGTCGCTGCTTACTTTTTGGATGAACTCCAGCTGTTCCATCAGCAGGCGGTCGTCGGCGGAGGGCTCGGTTTTTTGGCGGCCCTCCGAAGCAGACGCCGCAGCTTCAGCAGCGGGTTCGGCGTACTGGGGGTCGAGCTTTTTGAGGCTGTTGTTCAGGGATTTGAGCGAGCGCCGCACCGCACGCAAATCCTCGGTGGGGTAAGCCGACGGGGCGTTTTTCGCCATCATCGTGGACGTGATGGTGGCGATGTTAGACGAGAGAATGTGGTTGAGCACCACAAACTGATGCACTTCTTTGCTGTTGCGCTGCTTGCTTTTGGGCTCGGAAAGCATGCGCTGGAAAGCCGCAGCAAGGTTGGCCGAACTCACATACACTTCCTTGCGGGCCAGCTTGTAATCGGTGATGTGGATGCTTTTGCCGGCCAGCGTTTCCGCCAGTTTCTGTAAGTACTTGACGTTGGCCCGGATTACGTCGCGCATAAAGTCCGTCAGGTGCTCCGATTCCCACTTCGGAAACAGTAGGTATCCGGCCGCAAACGCAATGACGCAACCGATCACCGTGTCCTTCACCCGCTCTTCCGCGATGGTGAGGTAGCCCACGCCCAGGAAGCTGAACAGGATCAGGATGAAGGGCGTCATGAAGGTGACGTACACAATGTAGTTCTTGCGCTGAAAGCTATACGCCATCACCATAAAGAACAGCAACACAATGAATTGCACGGTTTTGTCGTGCACCAATACCAGAAAGAAAATGGCGATGGCCCCGCCGCCGAGCGTACCAATTACGCGCTCGTAATTGCGCTGTTTGGTGAAGCTGAAGGCCGGTTTCAGCATGTAGGCCACCGTCATCACGATCCAGTAGCTGTGGTGGCCGGCAAAAAGCAATTTGGCCACCAGAAACCCCACGCCGCAAGCCAGCACCATCCGGATGGAGTGCCGAAACACGGCCGAGCTGAACGTGAAGTTGTCGGCCAGCACCTTCGGGCTGTAATCTTGGTGCGACACAAACCGCGAATACTCGAGATCGTAGCTGCCGATTTCTTTGGCTACCTCCTTGGCATTGAAGTAGTTAAGAATATCATTGACGCGCTGGGTCAGGTTGCGCAGGTTGATGAGTATCTTCTTGAGCACGAGGTTGTTACCATCCTCGTCGGCTGTGGCATCAATACGAGCTTTGAACCGCTCCAACGGGGTGCTCAGGTTGATCTGGGTTTTGTAGGGGCGATTGGACTGGATGGCTACGCCGATGTGATCCAACTCGTTGGCCATCACCTGAATAAGCTCGGCTACGTCGTCGAGCACGCCCGACCGGCCGAAGCGTTCGCGCAGGGCGGCATAATCGTAGTAGGTGGCCGTAATGTGCTCGTACAGATCCACCACGTCCACAAACGTGAGCACCAGCCGGCGGCTGGTATTCGTCGATTCTTTTATTACCTGCCGGCTCTTAAACAGCACTTCGCGCACGGCGTCCTGCTTTTCGTTTACGATAACTTGCTGGGCCACCAACCGCCGGTAGTCTTCCTCCAGATCGGTATCGGTGCGGTAAAACGCCGCCTTGACTTTCATAAACTGGGCAATGGCGTGAATGCACTCGCCCAGCGCCTGTTGCGCCGGCCGGTAGGGCCGCACTTCGAAAAACGCCAAGGCCAGCAGCATGTACCACACGCCGCCAGCCAGCACCAGCAAGGCATGCGTTAGCACCTGAGGCGCTTCCAGCGGCTTGTCCATCGTCAGAATCATGATTAGCAGTGCCGCCGAGCCCAGGGCCGAGGCCCGGTTGCCGTAGACCTGCACCATCGTAAACAAGAAGCTAAGCGCCAGCACCTCCAATCCCATCGTGACGACGTGGAGGCGCGCAAAGCCCGTGAGCAAGGCCACCACAAAAATGCAGAGGTTGCCCAGCAGCATCCCGTTGCGCTTGTGCAGCACCGGGCCCGGCGTATCGATAATGCTCACGCACAGAGCGCCTTCGGAAAGTGTAAGGCCGGTTTCGAGCTGACCGAACTGCGCGAACAACAGCGCCGGAATCAGGACCGAAAGTGTGATGCGCAAACCATCCGAAAAGTCCTGACTAAAGAGGAAATACTGGATTTTTCGCGTCTGCTCTTTCATCTCCGCGTTCGGATACTCAAAAGTTCGGATTGACAAAATGGAGTGTTTAACGGTAGAAAAGCGCCGGGCATCGGTGCCAACTTTGTTTCAGCTATACGCGGTGCCGGCTGAGCTGTTCGGCCCGGAATAGTTGCTTTAAGTAAGGCATTTTGGCGCTACCAGCCGGGCTCAGTGCTGACAAAAACCCACCCAAAAAGAAACCCCAGCACTTGCGGGCTGAGGCTTGAAGCACTGGGCAGAAAAGAGCGGCGGCGCTACAGGTATAGCTGCTCCTGAATGGGAAGCGTGTAGCGCTCGCCGCAGCTGAGCAGGTGCACCCGCAGATCGCGGATGGTGAAGGGCGTTTCCGGCGCGATTTCGTGGATGTTGGTGTAGGTGCTGTGCGTGCCATCGACGATGACAACGATGCCGCTGCCAATGACTTCCAGCTCGCACCCCTGCGTCACGACGACGCCGGTATCTTCTTCCAGGCCCAGGCCCAAACAGCCGGGATTGGTAGAAATGATTTGGGCCATGCGCACGATGCGGCCGCGGGCCACAAAATGCGTATCAATGGCCACGTCGTGCATAAACTGCAAGCCCGTGGTGATGTGAATTTCGCCTTTCCGAATGCCGGCATCGTCGCGGCCCTGGTACACCATCGGCGTCGACATGGCCGTGGCACCCGCGCTGGTGCCCGCAATCACGATGCGCTCGTTGGCGTAGCGCTGCTTCAGGCACATGAGCATAGCCGTACCACCCAGCAGCGCCGTTAGCCGCAACTGGTCGCCGCCCGTAAACATAAAGCCGTCGGCTTCCTTGATCAGACCGATGCATTCCATGCTTTCGGCTTCGTTGCGCGTCTTGATGTTAAGCACTTCCACGCGCTTCACGCCCAGGTCGGTGAATACATTCACGTAGTCTTTGGCTGCTTCTTCCGGTTCGCTGGAAGCCGTGGGAATGACGACCACCAGATCCTTTTTTCGCAGCTCGTCGACGAAGCGGCGCAGAATGGCGTCGTTCGCCATTTCATCGGTCTGGCTCTTGCCGTCGTCTTGTTGAGTGCGTTCTTTTTCTTCGTGTCCGCCAATGGCAATCAGTGTGCCCTTGGGCTGCGGACAGTGCGTGTCGGTGAGGGGGTCGGCGCTTTTCTTTTTGTTTGGCATACAAATACCTCAGCAGAGGAAAGTGGGTGGATTAGCCGGAAAAGGGTATTTTGCTAAATACTTGAAAATCAAGCATTTACTTAACGGGCACTAAATCCGAGTTAGCAGGCCCATTCAGCAGCTTGCCGAAAGCATCGAAGCGCGAGCCGTGGCAAGGGCAGTCCCAGCTGGTTTCCAGCTTGTTCCAATGCACCACGCAGCCCAAGTGCGGGCAAATGGCCGAGCACTCGTGGGTAGCGCCCTTTTCGTCGCGGTACACGGCTACTTTCGTGATGCCGCGCCGCAGTACCGCACCGGTACCCGGCTCGATTTCCGCTTCCTTCGACACATCTCCGCCGGTAAGCAAATCGGTGTATTCGCTGGCCACGTTGAGGTTTTCGCGGATGAATTCCTTGGCCGATTCGGGCTTGACCGTGACCCGGCCCGGATCGTAGAGCTTCGCCCACGGATTGGACCGCCCCTGGATGAGATCGGTGATGATCATGGGCCCCAAGGTACCGTGCGTCATGCCGTGGCCCGAGTCGCCGGTGATGATGTACACGTTGTCGTCGTCCAGGGGGTTGCGGCCCGCATACGCCAGACCGTCAACGGGTTCCATCACCTGCCCCGACCAGCGGTACTCAATGCTTTTGATGGCCTTAAAACGCGCGCGCGCCCATTCTTCCAGGCACCGCAGGCGCTCTTCGGGGTTGTCTTCCTGTCCGGTTTTGTGGTCTTCGCCGCCCACGATGAGCAGGTCATAATCGGTTTGGCCGCCGCGCGGGCCCTCTGTCACTTCCTGCACCCGGATGTAGTGATACGGATCGGCCGTATCCCAGTACAGGGCTTTGGTAACCGAGCCTTTCGGCACCTTCGCCGCGATCACGTAGGTGCGGTAAGGCCCCTGCTTGGTATGCATGACAACGCGGTCGTTGAACGGCGTGTTCGTGGCCACTACAACGGCTTTGGCCGTTACTTCATGGCCCTTGGCCGTCGTGACGCGCGCCGGGCTGCCGCCGTGCACTTCGATGGCGTGCGTGCGGGTAAAAATCTGGCCGCCTTGCCGCCCAATAGCCTCTGCTAACCCACTCAGGTACTTGAGGATATGAAATTGACCCTGGTTCGGGAATACCAAGCAAGGGCCGGTTTCAAATCCAATCACGCCGGCATCGGGCATCAGGCGCACATCGGTGAGGCCGGCGCGGTGGGCGGCTTCTCGCTCGTCGACCAGCTCTTTCTCGGTACCGTTTTGGGGCAAAAACAAGTAGCCGTCGAGGCGCGTGAAGTCGCAGTCGATTTTTTCCTCCAGCACAATCTTTTCGATCTGGTCGATGGCTGCGCCGTGGCTTTCGGCCGCCAGTTTTGCGCCTTCTTTACCAAACAACTGTTCGAGCGTGGTATAGCGGTCGTCGAGGGCGTTGGACAGGTGAGCCGTGGTGCGGCCGCTTTCGCCGCTGGCTATTTCGCCATCTTCCAGCACAATCACCTTTTTACCCTCACGCCCAAGCAAATAAGCTGTGGTCAGGCCCGCGATACCGGCCCCGATTACGACTACGTCGGCCGACATATCTTTCTCCAATACCCCGAAAACCGGAAGGCTGGGTGCAGTAGCAAACCACGACGTTGGGGTGGTACCGGAAGACTGGTTGGGCGTGAGGCTTTTGGACATAGCGGATGGGTGTAGAAAGACGGAGTTGTAGCTGTTTCGTGTACGCCCGGCAAGGCCGTGTAGTTAGGCCAAGCAAATCCGTGTTTACCGCCAAAGCGCCTCCGTATTTCTGCTTATTTGCTTTCACAAATGCCTGCTAAAATGCGCTTTTCAGCCTTCCAACTAGGGCCCAAATAGCCCAAAGAGCGCTGCCTACAGCATCAATACAGGATATCGTCCACCGGCTCCAGCTTGGGTGGCAGCTGCGTTTCGCCCAACATCTCGCGCAGGTCAATTTCGATGCTGCGGCACAGCGCCGTCATGGGGATGTCGTTCATCTCGTTTTCAAACGGGTTTTCGCTGGTGTGGCCCACAATCTCGATGGTGTTGAACACCCACGAGACCAACACCGAAAACGGCACTGTCAGCCAAATGTGATCGGGGCCCATTTTCTCGAATTCGCCGATCAGACCCAGCGGCAGCAACCCGGCAAAAAGCCACACAAAGACAAAGCTAAAAAACGCGTATTGCCGTGGAAATGGCGTGTTTTTGATGCGTTCGCAACCGCCTTGCAGGTTGAAAAGCTGCTCGATGGTCTGCATCATGTTTACGTGCTGAAAGTCGTTGAGCAGGCCGCGCTCCTCGCGCAGCTTGCGCAACTCGGCGGCTTGTTGGCGCAGCAAATGCGCGGGCGGATTTTGCCGGGCACGCATCTTTTCCGACTCGTCCGGGTCCAGAAACGGCGCAACGGCAGCATCCCATTGGTCGGGCTGGCGGCGCAGGTTTAGGCGCAACGCATTTATCCAGGCAATGTGGCGGTAGAGCAGGCGGCGGTGGCGGTCGCTCAGCTCCGAAGCGGAAGCGGCAGGCGCCTCCACGTCGGGAGCATCCACGCGGGAAGTGATGAATTCGAGCGACTGCACGGCCCACGTGCGGCTGTAGTTGACGATGCCGCCCCACAGCTGTCGGCCTTCCCAGAAACGATCGTAAGAACCGTTGTTTTTAAACCCTACATAAAACGAAACCGCGATGCCGAGCGTGGCCACCGGCTGCCACGGAATCGAGAGTGACCTGAAACCGATAGGCCCATACACAAGACAAATCAGCAAAGAATAGGCAGTGAAAATCAGGACGTTGCGCCAGGCATATTTCCAGACGACCCGCCAGCGAAGATTATTCCGAACATACATAAAGACCGTATTAGGTCTTTACCTACGGTTGACCTGCCCAAGAAGCTGCCGGTAGCGCCGAAAATTTGCGGACAGCGGCCCTTCCGTAACCGCAAAAAGCCCGGAGGTTGCCGCGTTCGGCAATCTCCGGGCACACACTAGGGGAAACACTGGACTCAGGACTTGCTGTACTTAAGTATCAGACGCACAAGCAGATTGTTCAGAAATTCTACCTGGTAGCTGCCGATTGTCGGCTCGAGGTGCGAATCGCCAATGCCGCTGTGGTTGGTCAGGAATACATAGGTGCCGTTGGTGGCTATCGCCGTGGCGCGCATGAGAAATTCGGTGTTGCGGTCGATGCCGCTGGCGACCACGGGAATAATTCTAACACCTTGTTTAGCAGCCTTTTGCGTAAGCTCCTGCATTTGTGCTTTGGCCTCGTCGTGGGGCGGCGCATCGAGCACCAAAAACAGCAACCGGCAGCGGGCCGAACTACTCCACGATTGTTTTAGGGCTTCCTGCAAGGCAATTTCCACAGCTTCGGGGAAGTCGCCGCCGCCATCGGCGCGTTGCGCATTTACGAAGTTCAGCAGTGCGTCCACGTCGTTGCTGAAGGGTTGCACCCGCGTTAGGTACTCGTCCTGCTTATCGCGGTAAAACACGCTGCTCATGCGTAACTGCGCGTTGGGCAATTGGGCGTGTGCCCGCGCAATAACATCGCGCAGCTCGGCTTTCAGGTAATTAATTTCGTCGGTCATCGAGCCGGTCGCATCCACTACAAACATCAGGTCCACGGCCGATAGCGCAGTGCTTTGCACGGGCAGTTGGTGCTTTCCCGCTTGCCCAACCGAGGCCGCGCCCAAATCGAAGCTCCGGTTTTGGTATTCGACCCGCAGAAAACAGGGTGGCGCAGCTTCCTTCTGGAACAGCACCGGAAACAAGTCGGCTTGTCCTTCCTGATCGGTGCGCGTTTCATACAAAGGCGTTCCGGTAGGCGAAGTGCTAGCGATCACGCGCGCGTCGGACAGAGGCAAGCCGGCCTCATCCGTAAGCGTGACGCTGTAATGCGCCGCCGTATACAGGCCCCATTTGTTCTGGTAGCCCTCCCACTCCGTATTCTTCTGGAGGCCTTGCCAGAAACTCCAGTTTGCCAAGTCGTTCCATTCGCCGGCCGTCAGCACGCCCGCGGTCGCCTGTGAGCCGCCCGGCGCTGGTGAGCCCGTGCCGCCGGGCGCCGACGAACCGGTGGTGCCCCCGCAACTTGGGCATGGCGCGGCCGAATACATTGCGCCGCCAGAAGCCGGCGCGGTTTCGTCCGAACTGGTTTCACAGTTTTGCAAAAGCGGTGCGAGCAAAAGCAGCGCCGGCAAGAGTAATTTTCGCAGCATACGCGGAGGTATTTACTTGACAAACAATACGTACTGTTCTCAAGAGATTCCGGCGCGCCGAAAGGTTGCAACGAGGCGAGGTACTTAGTTTTCCTCAATTACAATCCCCATGAGCTGCATCAGCTTGCTGGCATTGAAGCTGCGGCACACGCCGGGCGTAAGGCGATAATCGAAGAGGATTTCGTCGCCTTCGATGGTGCTGTTGAAGCTAAAGTTGGTCACGAAACCGGGCAGTTCGGTTTCCATGGCGGCCAACTCCAGGTCGTGGGTGCTGATAAGGCCACTGGCGGGGCGCTGGTGCAGCTGGCGGATGAGGGCGCGGGCACCACGGTGGCGGTCGCGGGAGTTAGTGCCTTTCAGGATTTCGTCGAGCATGTAAAACACCGGTTGCCCCGTAGCCGTGAGTTCGAGCAAGAGGCGCAGGCGCTTGAGCTCGGCATAAAACGACGACGTGCTTTCGGCCAGATTATCCTGGGTGCGCATGGCCGTGTACACCTGCGCTGGGCTCACCCGCATCCGATGGGCACTGACCACGGCGCCCGCTTGCGCCAATACCATATTCAGCCCGACGGTGCGCAGGAAAGTGCTTTTGCCCGACATGTTGGAGCCCGTTACTACGGCCGTGCGCCCCACCCCTATCGTGCTGAAATTGTTGCTGATGCGCTCGGAAGCAAAGATCAACGGGTGAGCCAGCGCTTCGGCCGTCACTTCCAGAGCCGCCGTGCTGATTTCGGGCACCACGTACGCGGGGTTAGCAAACTGAAAGCCAGCCAGACTAACCAAGGCTTCTACCTCGGCCCCTACTTCCAGCATCACGTCGAGGCGGCCCTGCAAGCGGCTTTTCCAGCGCTCCAATCGCCACATGCAATGCAAGTCCCACAATATCAGATTGTTAGCCACAACTCCCACCAACGGACTGTGTTGCAAGGAAAACTGCCCCGCAATGCGCGATAGCTGCCCGATCAGCAGCGAAGCCGACGAGCCTGCGGCAGCGTGCAGCGTGCGGTGCAGGCGCAGCAGCAAAGACGATTGCCACGTGCGGGCTTCGAACAGCGCCAATTGGTCGTGGTAAGCGCGCAGGGCATCGCGCATGGCCGCGCTGTGCTGTGAGTATTCCTGAATGCTCTGCCGAAACGTGTAGTTGATGGCGTTGATCAGCAAAATCGGCACCAACACCGGCCAAGCCGAAAAGCCCAATAACCACAGCCCCAGGCTCACCGCAATCAAAGGCGGCAGCACGAGCAAACAGATTTTCAGCCAGCCTTTGCCAATGAAAAAATCGGGTTGCTGAAGCCAAGCCGTGAAGTGGCGCGGGTCGGCATCTTGCTTGGGAAAGTGACGGGCGCGGGTCTGCCATTCCTGTTGCCACGCCAAGTCGGGGGCCAGCTCAGCAACGGCAGCCTGCCGCTCCACGATACCCGCTGGCGGTGTAGCAGCCAGCAGCCAGCCAGCCAGCCAATCGTGGCCCAGGCGCGAGGTAGCGCGGTTGAGCAACTGGTACAGCGAATGCGACCCAAACACGTCGAGGTCGGCAGCGTATGGGTGCTCGACGGTGAGGTAGCGAGTGCCGGCGTCGAATTGGGTGAGCTTACCTTCCAGGCGGGCCAGCTCGTCGCGGTTGAGCTGGGCCAGGAGGCGGTAATGCTCGCGCAGGTAGCCTACTTTGCTGTGCCAGCGCACCAGCAGCAGAAAAGCTAGGTACGCCAGGAAAAGCAAGCCAAAGCCCAACTCGTAATGCCCGCGGCTGAAGAGCCCGTACCCGCCGGCAATCGTGACGCCAAACACCACGATGCGTAGCCAGGCCACAGCCTGATGCCGAGCGGCGTACTGCTTTTCCTGGGTCGAATGGGCAGCCAGATTTTCAGCAAAGATTTCAGCGGGGGCGATGCTGAGCGGACGAAAAGCGGTAGCGTTGGGCACAGACAATAACAGCAGGTTTCCGTCAAAGATATAACGCTGCAGCCGCTGCGGCCCGCACCCAAGCTCTCGCCTAGGCGCTTAGCGCCGCAATGCACTTTAGCTCGATGGCAATGGGCGTGGGCAGGGAGTTGACCTCGACCGTGGTGCGGCACGGCTGATTGCGTTGGAAATACTCGGCGTAGAGCCGATTGTACGTGGGAAAGTTGTCTTTCATATTCGTCAGAAAGACAGTCACATCCACCAGATCTTCCCAGCGGGCGCCGGCTTCTTCCAGTATGTAGCGCACATTCTGAAACACGGCGTGGCACTGCTGCTCGAAGTTATAACTTTGGATGCTGCCATCGGCATTCAGCGCTACGCCGGGCACTTGCTTCTGGCCCCGTTGGCGCGGCCCCACCCCCGACAAGAACAACAGATTGCCCACGCGCCGGGCGTGCGGATACAGCCCCACCGGTTCGGGAGCGCGGGAAGAATGAAAGTGGGTTGCCGTTTCGTCAGTTGCCATGGTGCCAAATCTACCCAATTCGGACGCATCGTGCTGCTACTGAACTTGCGCGTCCGCTGGTGCGGTTGTTGTGCCTAGGCAGCCTGCTGTTTCTGGCTCCCGCTCTTCCTCTCTATCTTGTTTCGTATGCGTTCTACTGCCCGCCGACTGGCCTTGTTCCTCGCCCTCAGCGCTGCCGGCCTGACCACCGCTCAGGCCCAACAAAAATTGAAATACCCTAAACCCCAGGCCGACGAGATTTTTGACGCCGTAGAGAAGCCCGCCGTGCCCTTGGGCGGCGTCGAGGCCTATGCCCAGTATCTGGCTGATCATCAGCAATATCCGACTGCTGCTCTGCAAAAAGGCGTACAGGGTACAGTGCCCGTTACGTTTGTGGTGGAGAAAACAGGCGTGATCTCCAACGTTACCGTCGACAAGCCATTGGCGCCGGAGCTGGACGCCGAAGCCATTCGCCTGATTAAAGGCGGCCCGAAGTGGAAGCCCGCTCAGCACCGCAATGCCAATGTGCGCCAACGCGTGACGGTGCCCGTTACCTTCGCCATTCCGGCGGGTGCGGGCGATGCTGCCAGCGCCCCGGCCACCGCCGGAACCTCCGATCAGCCCCAAACCCAGACCGTAAAGCCCGACCAGCCCGCCCGGCCCGTGGGTGGCACGGACGCATTTTTTGAGTGGATTCAGAAAAACCAGCGTTACCCAGCCTTGGCCCGCCAACGCAAGGTAGAAGGCCGCGTGATGATGGAGTTCATCGTGCAGAAAGACGGCACGCTCACCGACATAAAACCTACCAAGCGCCTGGGTTCGGGCTGCGACGAAGAAGCCATTCGCTTGCTCAAAGCAGCGCCCAAATGGCAACCTGCTCAGTATCAGGGACAACCAATGCGGCAGAAGATGGTTCTACCAGTGGTTTTTCAGCTGTAATTTTTGGCAGCGCGGAAGAATTTTTAAAGTGCAACCGCCGCTCATCCGTCTGCCTCTTTAGAGGGTCTGCTTTTGTGAGGCCTGTTGCCGCCTCTCCCCGATCTGTTGCTGCGCACCTCCTTTCTTTCCGCCTTTCCCTTTCCAGCTATGCTTACTCCGCTGCCCCTGCTCTCTGCGCCACCCGTAGCGCCTACGTTGCCTTTTCCGGTAACTGAACAGGTAATCTGGCCTTACCAAACGCGCTTCCAGCAGGCGGCGCACGCCATTGCGGTAAGCCTGTTTGATGCGCTCGACGATGACTTGCAACCCTCGGTGCTGCTGTTGGGCATTCCGGTTGAAGCGCATGACCACGCCGAGCCACCGGCCGTGTGCCTCGAACCAGCCGACTGCGGCCTCGATTTTTCGCATTTCAGCAACGTGCTAGCCCGCGGCAAGGAATTGCAGCGTTTGCAGTTATGGACCCCCACTTGGGACCGCGACCAGATTCCGGAGGAGGTGCTGCACCGTCGCTTGCACAGCTTAGGGCTGCGCCTGGCCGTGCAGGAGGTTCTGGATACGCTGGATGCCCCGAAAGGCAAGATTCTTTCTTTTGCAGGCTGGCCCATTCAGGTTGGTTCATATTACGTCGTGACGGTGCTTCGCCTCTATCGGAAGGTTCTGAAGGCCCATAATTCTCTTCAACCCAACCGCTACTACACCAATGGCAAGCCCTTGGCCTCGTCGCTGCTGGTGGCGGCGGCAGCACGCTTTCACGAGGAGTGCATGAAATCACTGACGGAGCCCGAACCGGGCTCCGGACTCATGCTGCGCCCCCGCGAAACCGACGAACTCATCCGGGCGGCGGGCAAGCTGTTTATGGATACGCCGGCGCAGGCCCTGGGCATGGACCCGGCCACAGCCAAGCTGTTTGCGACCTGCAACACCATTTCTTCGTTGCGCTACGAGGGCGCCGAGGGCGTGGGCAAGCTGATATTGGCCCGGCGGCGGCACCCCAATCTGGAGGAAGTTTTTGCCCTCACCTGCCCTACCCCGCTTACCGATTACCGCGCCGTGCGCAAGCTGCTCGAGATGACCACGGCCGACGTGAGCTTGCTCGCCGATGGCGAAAACGTGTATGCGCTCGGCCGTCAGATTGGCTCTTACGACCCAGCGCGGGAAGACTTGTTCGTGGTTAATTTCATCAACCACTACGCCTGGGAGTTTCAGCACGACAGCAAGGTATTGATGCGCGCCGTGTACGGGCTGCCCAGTTTGTCGCGCGCTCGCCTCAACCGGACCAAATTCCGCAAGGACCTGCGCACTACCTTCAACCTCACCGACCCGGCCAAAGTAGAGCGGCTCTGGGACGTGATGGTGGAAGCCAGCCGCCAGCCCCACGGCACCTTGGTGGTGGTGACTACGGAAGCCCTCGCCGAAGCCGACCGGCTCAAACTGCAATGCACACTGATTGAGCCCGTTCCACTTACGCCGCTCATCACGCGGTTGGTCACGTCCATCGACGGGGCCGTGCTCGTCGATCCCGAATCGTACTGCTATTCCATTGGCGTCATTCTCGATGGCAAGGCTTCGGGCCGGGGCACCAGCACCCGCGGCGCCCGCTACAACTCGGCCATTCGCTACGTCGAGAGCAGCCCGTATCCGTGCATGGCCATCGTGGTCAGTGAAGACGGCTTGGTGGATGTGATTACGAAAGAAAGCTTGGAAGGAGGCGATTAGCTTTCGCTATAAACCTCTTTTATACAGACTGTTATAAGCTAAATAACCGCTTGCATTTCGCTGACAAGCACTTGCACAAGTTCGGCAGCAGGCAACGCGCGAGCCAACGGCGCACCTTGCCCGGCCCATTGCGCGGCAAAGCCAAGATTTCCGTGCTGTTTGGCACTCATAATCAAGGCCTTCGCGGCATCGTAAGCGCGCGGATATGGAGCTACAGGCGGCCGGCCAGGCTGGTCTACTTCACGCACGAACCGGTTGACCAGCCCGCGCGCCGGACGCCCGGAAATAACGGCCGTAATAGCCGTAGCCGCGGGCGGATCGCTTAACAACGCGGCCCGGTAAGCCGCATCGGCCGCCGATTCCGGGCATGCGACGAAAGCAGTGCCCATTTGAGCCGCCACTGCCCCGAGGCGCACTACAGCGGCTATTCCGGCGCCGTCCATGATGCCGCCAGCGGAGATGATGGGCGTGCGCAACCGGCGGACCAACAGGCGCGTGAGCGCGAAGGTTGAAAGGCCGGCATCGCCTTGTTCGGGCTCAAATAACCCGCGGTGACCGCCCGCTTCCACGCCTTGCGCCACGATGGCGTCCACCCCTGCTTCTTCTAGCTGTTGTGCTTCGGCAAGGCTGGTGGCGCAGGCCAGTAACGTAGCGCCGGTAGCCCGCAAGGCAGCAAGCTTATCAGTGGGCGGCAAACCAAAATGAAAGCTAATAACCGGCGGGCGCGTTTCGAGCAACATGGCCAGCATGTCATCGTTGGCAACGAAACTGGGGTAGGCTTCCTGCAAGACGGCAGGCGGCGTACTGCCAAACTCCGCGAAGAAGGGTCGCAGATACTCCAGCCACGCAGCTTCGCGCGCCGGATCGGGGGAGGCGGGCCGGTGGCAAAACAAATTCACGTTGAACGCCCGGTCAGTGGCTTCCCGAACGGCCGCAATCGCCTGTTGTAGCGCTTCCACCGACGACATACCGCCTGCAATAGAGCCAAGCCCACCCGCCTGCGAAACCGCTGCTGCAAGCGCCGGCGTAGAGACGCTCGCCATCGGCGCTTGGATAATGGGATGCTCAAAACGGAGATTCGGAGCAAGCGTCACCATCTGCTTCAGTCGTTAAGCACTGCGGAATTTAGGTAATGTATAATAATAAATACCTGGTTATCAATGATTTATGTATTATAGCTATTTTTCAACTCCGAAGCGATGGCTTGGTCTACGAACCAGTGCAAGTCGCCGTCGGTGGGCGCGATGAGCTGCGCCGGATATTCCTCAATGTTGCGCGCTTCTTCCAGCACCCGCCGTAGCGCAGCGGCTTTGTCGGCGCCGTACACCAAAAAAGCCACGTTGCGGCCTTGGTTGATCAGAGGGGCCGTCATGGTGATGCGGTACACCTTCTTGTCTTCCAGATACACCTCCCGAATGCCTGCGGCTTCTTCGTGCAGCACGGGCGTGTGCGGAAACAACGACGCCGTGTGCGCATTGTCGCCCAGCCCCATCAAGAGCAAATCGAAGCGCGCCGGCTGCCCCCGAAAAAACTGGTCGATGGTCGCTTCGTAGCGCTGCGCCGCCTGCACGGGCGGTACGCTGGTATCGACGGGAAAAATATGCGACGAGTCGATGTTTAGCGGGTCCAGCAGGGCCTTCTTGGCCATCAGGTAGTTGCTGTCGGGCGACGTATGCGGCACGTAGCGCTCGTCGCCGAAGAAGAAATACACCTTCTCCCACGCTACCTGCGCCCTGAACGCATCTGAGGCCAGCAGCTCAAACAGCTTTTTGGGCGAGTTGCCCCCCGAAAGCGCCACCGAAAACTGGCCGCGCTCGGCGATGGCTTGGTTGGCCGTAGCCACAAAATATTCCGCGAAGCCTTGCAGCAGCGCCTCGACCGTAGCAAAAATAGTAAGCTTCATCGGCGATTATTTTTTGCCGTTGAGCGGCAGCGTAAACCAGTGAAAGCCATCGCGGGCAATGAGGGCTTCGGCCGTTTCGGGCCCCCACGAATCGGCGGAATAATTGGGGAAGTTGAGGCTCTTGCGCCCTTGCCACGTGGTCAGGATGGGCATAATCAGATCCCAAGCCTCCTCTACCTGGTCGCCGCGCATAAACAGCGTTTGGTCGCCCAGCATCGTATCGAGTAACAGCGTTTCGTAAGCTTCGGGCGCTTCGCTGGAATAGGTGCCTTTGTAGTCAAACACCATGTCTACGGTGTTCAAAATCATATCCAGACCCGGCCGCTTGGCTTGCACCTGCAGCCGAATGCTCATTTCTGGTTGTATGCTGATAATCAAACGGTTATTGTGAATGCTATCGGCCGTTTCGGGCGGAAACATGAAGTGCGGCACTTCCTTAAACTGAATGCTGATCACGGAAGCCGATTGGTGCATGCGCTTGCCCGTACGCAGGTAAAACGGCACCCCCTGCCAGCGCCAATTGTCGACGAAAAACTTCACGGCCGCGAAGGTCTCGGTGTTCGACTCAGCTTTCAGCTCCTCGCGGTAGCCGGGCACTTCTTTGCCTTCCAGCCACCCGTTGCCATACTGCCCGCGCACCGTAGAAAGGCGCACGTCGTCGGGTGAGAAGCGACGCATAGCGCGCAGCACGTCCACTTTGCGGTTGCGCACTTCGTCGGCGTTGAAGCTGATGGGCGGCTCCATTGCCACCAAGCACAGCAGCTGTAGCAAGTGGTTCTGAATCATGTCGCGCAGGGCGCCGGAACCGTCGTAATACCCGGCGCGCTCGCCCGCGCCCAGCTGCTCGGTCACCGAAATCTGCACGTGCTCGATGTAGTTGCGGTTCCAGGTCGGTTCGAGCAAGGAGTTGGCAAACCGGAAGGCCATGATGTTCTGCACGGTCTCCTTGCCCAAATAGTGGTCGATGCGGTATATCTGGCGCTCGTCGAAGGTGCGCATCAGCAACTGGTTCAGCTCCTTCGCCGACTCCAGATCGTGCCCAAACGGCTTCTCAATCACAATGCGCACCCGTTGCGAATCGTCGGCCAGTTTACTCTTGGCCAAATTTTCGGCAATGACGGGAAAGAAGTTGGGAGCCACCGCCAAGTAGTAAATCACGTTGGCTTTGGTGTCCCACTCCGTTTCCAAGTGCTTGATGCGGGTACCAAACTCCTTGTAGGTTTTGAAGTCGTTCAGGTCGGAAACCTGGTAGAAAAGGTGCTGCGAAAACGCTTCCCACTTCTCTTTTTCGGCTTTGCCGCTGCGCGAAAACTGGTTGATATCTTCCAGGAGCTTCTTGCGAAAATCCTCGTCCTGAAGCTGCGTGCGGCCTGTGCCGATGATGGAAAACTGCTCGGGCAACCAGCCTTCCAGATACAGATTGTACAGCGCCGGGGCCAGCTTACGGGCATTCAGGTCGCCGGTACCACCAAAAATGACGAAGATGGTGGGCGCGATTTGCTTGTTGGTAATCATGCGCGGGTTGGGGCAGAAGATGGGTAAGGGCCAGAAGCCTACTTGTTCGGAATGACTTTCTTCTCGTTGCCGGTGCTCGACGTTTCGTGCGTATCCATTTTGTGGGTCGCATCTTCGTGCTCCGGCGTCCACTGGGTGTGAAATACGCCCTCATGACCGACCAGCTCGTAGGTGTGCGCCCCGAAGTAGTCGCGCTGCGCCTGAATGAGGTTGGAAGGCATGCGCGCGCTGCGGAACGCGTCGAAATAACCCAGCGAAGCCGCATATGCCGGCACTGCAAGGCCCGCCGCTATGGCCTGCGACACCACCGCGCGCGCGCCGGGTACGGCCTCGGTCACGAGCGCCATCACGCGTTCGTCGAGCAGCAGATGATCCAAATCGGGTGTCTGCTGGTAGGCGTTAAAAATATCGTTGAGAAAACTCGAGCGGATGATGCAGCCGCCGCGCCATATTTTGGCAATCTCGCCTAGCTGCAACCCATATTCGTAATCCTTCGACGCCTTCAAAAGCAAATGCATGCCCTGGGCATAGCTGATGATCATATTGAAGTAAAAGGCTTGCTCCAAGTTAGTTAGGAAAGCATCTTTATCAACTTCCAGATGCGGCTCTTCGGGGCTGTACAGGGCGGCGAGCTTTTCGCGGAGCGCTTTGTATTTCGACAAGTCGCGCATTTCAACTGCCGAGTCGATGGTCGGGATGGGCAGCTCTAAGTCCATGGCCACCTGCGAAGTCCATTTGCCGGTGCCTTTGGCGCGGGCTTCGTCCTTGATGTCGTCGAGCAGCAGGTGATCGGTGTTGGGGGCGACGAAGGCAAAAATGTCCTTGGTGATGTCGAGCAGGAAAGACTGCAAGCGGCCTTCGTTCCAACTGCAGAACACTTTGCCAATAGCGTCATTATCAAGACCTAAGCCTTTTTTCAGGATTTCATAGGTTTCGGCAATGAGCTGCATGAGGCCGTACTCGATGCCGTTGTGGACCATCTTGACGAAGTGCCCCGCGGCTCCCGGCCCAATGTAGGTCACGCACGGCACGCCGTCGACGCGGGCGGCGATGGCCTCCAACGTAGGCTTCATGATTTGGTAGGCTTCTTTGTCGCCGCCCGGCATCATGCTGGGGCCACGACGAGCGCCTTCTTCTCCACCCGAAATGCCCATTCCGAAGAAGTGGAAGCCCTTCGACTCCAAGTCAGCGGCCCGACGGTTGGTGTCGGTAAAGTGGGAGTTGCCGCCGTCGATGAGAATGTCCCCGGGGGTGAGCAACGGAAGCAGCTCGTTGATTACACTGTCCACGATGGCGCCCGCCGGCACCAGCATCATGATGGCCCGCGGCACGTGCAGGCTCTGGATAAACTCGGGTAGTGCCGTGAAGCCCTGTACCCGCTTGCCCTGCCCTTCGTCGGCCAGCAGCTGGATTTTGCTGGCGTCTTTGTCGTAGCCGGCTACGGCAAAATCATGATCGGCCATGTTCAGCAACAGGTTGCGGCCCATGGTTCCCAGGCCGATCATGCCGAACGTGTACTCAGTTGGCTTTGCGCTCATTATCAGTGCAGTTATAGGTGTAAGGCGAAGCCTTGGCTTTCTCCACGGCCGATTGCTTCTAACAAGCTCCGGTGTACGCAGGATTGCGCCTCCGGGTGTTATAAAGCCGATAATTTCCCTGCATCCAGTGCTTAGGCCTGCAACAAGTGGGGCTGGTTGGCGTGCACTTTCAAGATCAATTCGCCAAATAACGTGTTGGCCCACGCAAACCACTTTCGGCTGAACTTGCTGGGGTTGTCCTGATCGAAGCTCTCGTGCATGAAGCCCGTGCCGGCGTGCGTGGTGCGCAGCCACGTCAGGCACTGCTGAATTTCGGCCGCGTCTTGGCTGGTGAGCGCCCGCATGATGATGCCCAACGGCCAGATTTGCCCGGCCCCGACGTGGGGCCCGCCGACGCCTTCGGCCGCCTTGCCACGGTAGAAATAGGGATTGTCGGGCGAGAGCACAAGGCGGCGCGTAGCCTGATAGACGGGGTCCGAAGCGGCGACGGCCCCTAGGTACGGCAACGCCAACAGACTAGGCACGTTGGCGTCGTCCATAAACGATTGATTACCAAAACCATCCGCTTCGTAGGCGTATACCCGGCCGTAGCGCAGGTGCTCGGTTTGGGCATGTTGGCGGGCTGCATTTTCTACTTCCTGAGCCAGTGCTACGCAATCGGCGGCAAATGCCGGGGCCTCCTTCAGCTGCCCAAACAGCTCGGCAAGCTGCCGCAAACTCACCGCCGCAAATAGGTTGCTGGGAATAAGAAAAGCGTACTGCGTCGCGTCATCGGAAGGGCGAAACATCGAGCAAATCAGGCCAACGGGGCGCACGGGATTGCCGTAGCCGCCCCCGGCCAACGTATCGGTTTGCCAGCTCGTGCGCCGGCCAAATTTATAAGGCCCGCGGTCGGTTTTGCGCTGCTGCTCCCGGAAGGTTTGCAGTACTAGCTGCATGGCGCTTTGCCATTCGGAATCGAAGGGCGACGTATCGCCGGTGGCTTTCCAGTAGCCGTAGGCCAGCCGGATGGGGTAGCAAAGCGAATCGACCTCCCATTTGCGCTCGTGTACGCCGGGCTTCATGGTGGTTTCGTCGTCTTTCCACTCGCTTACCTTGGTGGCATCGGCATAGAAAGCATTGGCATACGGATCGAGCAGGATGCAAGCGGCCTGCCGGTGAATCACGCCTTGCAGCAAAGTCCGGAGTTTCTTATCCTGCTTAGCCAGAGGCAGATACGGCCACACCTGCGCCGACGAGTCGCGCAGCCACATCGCGTCGATATCGCCGGTAATGACGAAGGTATCAGGCTTGCCGGCGCGGGTGCCCGTGCGCACGGTCGTGTCCAGGGTATTAGGGAAGCAGTTTTCGAAAAGCCAGGCTATCTCTTCGTTTTTGATGTCTTTGCGAACGCGCCGGATGGTGCTTTCAACCGCTTCGCTGGTGAAATTACGATCCGGCGGGGCGGGCCGCCGACTCGTGAAATTCTCCTTGGCCATGCTTTTCACAGCGGGCAGGCCCAGGATGAGACTAGCCGTAGCCAGGCTGGCGGTGTGCAAAAAGTGGCGGCGAGTGGCCATAAGAGCAAGCCCAGAGTAGAACAGATTTATCCTTTCTTGGCCCGATACGACCACGTAATCCGGAAGACGGCCACCACGTCGCCGGCTTCGTCGGTGCCGGTGCTGGTGCACACCACAGTGCGGCCTTCGCCTGTGGCCCGACTTTCGGCGATGGCCTGCCCGATGGCAGCTCCGTCGGAGCTGGTAAAGGAAATCAGGCCGACGGCTTTTTTGCTAAACTCAGCTTCCATCTTCACCACCAGCATCGATACGGGCGAGCCGCTGCTCACGTACATCATCGAAAGCACGCCGCTGGCCAACTCGGCCGCCATAGCGAGGCACGCAAAATAAATGCTGCGGAACGGATTCTTAGTCAAGTACTTAAAGGGCACCGTAACAACGGCGTGCTCAGGCGTCATATCCTTCACGCGCAGCCCAGCCAGGTACGCCATCGGCAAGCTGCGCAGCATAAATAGCCGCAGCTTGGTCGGATTCTGGATGGTCCGCCGGAAAGCAACGGCCTGGGGAGTATCGGTGGTAGTCATACAATAAGGTACCGCTTGATTCTCAATTACTTGCTCCTGACTCCCTCGGCTCCTAGCGAGTCTACGGAGTACCTTTTTTGGCCGCACGTTTTTTATCCGGCAACGGATAGATCTTCAACTCTTTATACGTCGAGACCGGATCGAGCTCGCGCCGAAAATCTACTTCGCCCAGCACACCAATCACCAGCTCGGCGGTGGTATAGATGATGTTGCCCGGCAACAGGTGCCCGCCGATGGTGCGCCCCGTCGAATCGGATACGGCCAGGTGCAGGTGGCTGCCGTTTACGGAGAGCGTGCCCACCAACGAGACAATTTCAAAATGCCCGCGGTACACACTGGGGCCCTGTTGGTTAGCTAGCCGCAGGGTGGTAGTGGTAAGGCTGCCCACGCACGTTACAATGGCCCCGGCCCTCACCTGATGGCCCTCCACGAAAGCCATTAGCTCCTTCTGCAAATCCTGCCCCGGCTGCAAACGCAGGGAAAACGTGCGCATCGACGAAGGCAAGGCAACTGCAGTAGCAGGCGTAGACATGGGTTTTTGAGCCAAAACAGCCGGAGCACCGAGCCCCAGCCAACATACTACCAGAAAGAAACAACGCATACAATCAGTTTCGGGCTCAGAAACGCAGGAATACCGTACGCTTCCGGCTGCCTAAACATAGCGCTTTTTAACTGTAGCGCGAGCCGCCCCATAACGAAAAAGGTCGGTTGTAACCGGCCTTTTTAGAGAAAACATTATACTATAACAAACACATAATCTATTGATTATCAATAAATTACCTATTAAAGCTTACCGTACCGTTGTGTACTTTGATGTTGACGTTACCAGAGTTTTTGGTCAGGGCAGCGCCGTATTTGCCTTGCAGGTCGCTGGCGGAGGCGCTGATGGCCGTGGGCTGCAACTGTACCCACCGCTTATCGATGTCCACTTTGCCGTGTTCGGTGTTCACGTCGAAGTTGAAGCCGGCGTCGTCGGGAAAATTGAGCAGTATGGTGCTGAAACCGCCGGCTAGGTTGATGCGCTGGAAGTTTTTGCCGGTGTTGCGCACTTCAAAGGCGGGGCAGTATTGCAGGGTCATGTCCAGCTGATTGCGCAGCTTGTCGATGCTGAACTTGCTGTACCCGGAAGTGCCACTCAGGTTGTGCACGGTGCCCAGCGCGACTTCGCCGTACTTGCTGTGCACAGTCAGGTTCTGCACCGAACCAATGTCAATATCAGAGTAGTTGTTGCGCAAATCCACGGTTTGACCCGCTTCTAAATGCAGCTTGGAGTACGAGGCATCGATGCCGGCTTTGCGGGCGTAGGCGATGGTGCCTTGGCCGTTGCCCACGCGCACCAGGTTTTGGGCGCCTTCGAGACGGTCGGTGTGGAGCACACCGTATTCCACGGCTAGCTCCGTAGGGCCGGTTAGGTCGCCGTTGATGCTGATCTCGCCGAAGCTGTTATATGCCCGCAACGGTGTGTTTTTGGGCATCCAGATGGTATAATTCACTTCGTATAGCCGCAGCCGGCTCCAGCACGCGCGGGGCATCAGGCCGAAGCGCGACTTGGCCGAAATGCCGCCGGTAGCGGGGTCGTTGGCGACCAGCAGCACCTGAATCATATCCTGCAGCTGCTGGGCTTTCTCGTCGGTATCGGCCCGGGTGATGATTTCCACATCGGTCCGGATCTCGTTACGGCCCCAAGTGTTAATCTGAACCCGACCGTAACGCGTATCCAAGGCGTAGAGCCGGCCGGCCACCGCCGGAAACGTGCGGCTCAGGTGGCGTGATTTCTCTACAGCCGGCACCGTTCCGGCGCCATCTTGGTCGGGGCCTTCGGTACTGGGTTGTTGGTTGTCGCTTTGAATCGCATGCGGTTGCTCCGTCAAGATCAGCGTAGGGCCTTCCGGACTGGGGTCGCAGTAATACTGAATCTGGGTGGCGTTCGAAAGAGCCGGGGTTACCTCCTGCCCTTGCGCCTTGCCCGCAGTAGCAGAAGCCAGCAGCACTACCACCGCTATAGCCCAGAATTTACACTTGATGAGCAAGGAGTTCATATAGTTTAGCGGGCAGCAGCGGTAGCCGCCGGTTCGGTGGCAGGAGAATGATAATCCTGAATACGCTCGCGGGTGCGCAATTGCTGATTCAGAATGTCGAGCCGGATTTGCAAGTTGCGGTTCATGGCATCCAGCACCACGTCAGGCTCGGGGTTGCGGTAGAGCTCAACTTTGAGCTGCCGATACGTCGAATCTAGCTCGGCCAGCTCGTTGCGCCAGTCGGCGCCGGGCGTCAGCGCGGCTTCTTTGTCCAGTTGCCGCAGTTCGCTTTGCCGCTCTGTGATTTGGTTGGCGTAGTAGGTTTCCATGCGCTGTACCGCCGAAGTGAGGCGCTGGGCCGGGCCTTCGGTAGCTTGCGTGGCAACAGGCGACGACCCCAGATACAGGAAGGATTCGGGCTCGTCAGCACGCGGGGTTTTCACCACAGGCACCGTTTTGCTCTTGGTCCAGATGGCCCCTACTTGCTGCAACGGTGCTTCGCGCTGCAACCAGAAGCCACCGCCAGCCAGCAACAACACGGCTGCGGCGGCCGCAATCCGGTAGCGGAAGCCCTGCTTAGCACCTTTCTCTGGGGCAGCAATTTCGGGTTCGAGCTTTACAATACGCACCGATTCCTCGTCCTGCGCCTCGGGGGCCGCAAGCTGACTCTCAATTTCATCCCACAAATTCGGGCGCGGCTCAAAAGCATCGAAGTCGGCGCGCTGGCGCTCGACAAAGGCTTCAAGTCCGGTTTTCTTCTCGTTCATATAGGTGGTCAAACGCGCAGTTGGTATCAGGTCACTCGCTCACCGTCGAGGAGGTGGGGCGGGCAGTGAGCGAGGCCCGGCAAATGGCAAGGTTACAATCCGTGTTGGCGAGCGAGTTCCAAGAGCTTCTTACGCGCACGGCTGTACTGCGATTTAGAAGTAGACTCGGTAATGTTTAAAATGTCGGCGATTTCGGCATGGTCGTAGCCTTCCAGCAGGTACAGCGACAACACAACGCGGTAGCCATCTGGGAGTTCCTGCACGCAGCGGCGCAGTACATCGGCCCGCCAGCTGATTTCTTCCGCATCGGGGCCGCCGAAGGTTTCGTCGCTGCTCGCTACGCCGTCGTGCTGCTCGGCTAAAGGCACCAGTTGCAGACGCCGGTTGCGTAAGCAGTTGATACTCTTGTTGATAACGATGCGCTTCAGCCAACTCCCAAACGACGAATCGCCTTTGTAGCTGTGCAGCTCCCGAAAGGCACTCAAAAACGACTCCTGCAACACGTCTTCGGCCTCGGCGTAGTCGCCCGTGATGCGCAGGCTCGCGTTGAACATGGCCTTAGAGTAGCGTTTATAGATCTCGGCCTGGGCGCGCCGGTCGCCTAGGCGGCAGCGCTCCACCAGGGGGGCATTGATGTCGGTGTACGCAACTGCTTCCATGCAATACGTGGTTGCGGTAAGAGAGAATGAGGAACGGTAAATTACCGCTTTTCGGGTGAAGCTGCTAACCTAGGCGAGTAAGCAACGAAAAGACAACCCACCGCTCGGCAAGGTTGCACCCCGGCGCGCACTTCTTCCAGAAGAGCGCTATCTCACGGCTTTCTTTGGTATTTTATAACGTTTTAGTACTCAACACTTAAAGCGTGTTAAGATTTTGTAAAACCCATTTATAGCATCCGGACTGCTCGGTGCATCATGGCGGCCTAATCAGCTTCGACTTTGCGCAGCAAAATGTCTTTTTTGCTTACTGTTCAGCTTACGAGCTCACTTTAGCCGGTTACCAATTGCATTCAAATTGCCAGTTTCGGATGTTGGGCTTCACGCGCGGGCCAAACCCTGCCGCAACACTATTGCCTCTAGGATAGCACAGTTGCGGGCGCGCCACGTACGGAAACGGCGCATACCAGGGAATGTCGTCTATTTTGACTTGCCACAGGTGCAACGAGCCCAGTTGCAAGGGCCGAAACTCATTGACCGAATACGGCGCGGGCCGAAACCAATAATTCGCCATACTCATTAACCCCTTGGTATTGTGGATCTTACCGCTATTAATGAGAATACCGATGCTGTGCATTTTCGTCCGGATGGGCAAGGCATCAAGCACAAACAGGTGGTTGGCCGGAACGTAGAGGTAGTGCGTTTGAATAAAGGTACGGTCGGGGGTGGGCACAATGCCTCTGAGCAAAGTGGTGTATTCGCGCGGCGTTAGGGTTTTGGGCAGCAGAAAATTGCGGTATTCGATGCTGAATACAATCACGACGATGATGCTCACCAAGGCCCCGGAGAACATTTTGACCAGCAGCCGGCTGTTGCGCAACGCGATTTCCCAGATGAAAGGCAGTAGCAGCAGGCACAGTGTAGACAGCAAAAAGCCGTAACCAAAGCGGAACGAAGGCGCTGAGATCGCCCAAAAAACAATTCCGCCTACTGCAATCGCCAACATGCCCAAGTGCGCCTTGGCCTGCGGAAAACGCCCTTGTCGGTATTGCCGAACACCAAACGGTACGGCAATCACCAACAGCAGCGGTAGAGCCACAGCCAGCAGCTTATTGTGTAAGCTCTGGCGTACCCACCACAAGGGCAGCCAGAAGCTCATGGGTTTGCCGTGAATGCTTATCTCGCTGTAAAACTGCTCGTTGCGAGCAAACTCGCGGATATATACGACGTGCTTTTCCAGCTCGGCCACCGGAAATTTCCAGTCGGGATTAAACAGGTCGATGGCCGCCAGCGGGAAAATCAGATAGCCGCTAATGAGTACGTTGCGAAGGCACCACGGCGCCACAAGCACGAGCGACAGCGCCGCCATCATCGCCAGAAAGTAGCCCGACCTACCCTGCCGGGAGCGAAAAAGCCACCACGCCGGCAACAGCAATACCGGAACCACCGACAGCTTCAGCGTAACCGCAAATACGCACAGCAGCATGACGGCGACGTGCGCTATGGTTAGGTCGCCTTTCGCAGGCAGCGGCAGCAGAATAGCTTGCAGTAGCAAAAAGAACACGATGATGGCCGCGGGCGGGTCGGGCGACAGCGAAGGCAACTCCTCTAACAGCCAGAGCGTCATGGTGGCCGTTAGGGCCACGCGCAGCACATCCACCGGTCGGAACTGCCCCCGAATTAGCCCCTCCAAGCCCAGCAGCCCGTACACGCCGAACAAGCAGAACAGCACCATATCCAGCAGGTGCAAGGGGTAGCCCACGTAGCGCCCCCAGCTAAACAGAGCCTCGGGCACAAACCACGCGGGATTGTAGCCGATGTGAATGTCGATGTTGGCCAGACCGGGCACTACCCCTACTTCTTCCAGCCACCGCACCGCTTGGGCATGGTACAGGCCAGTATCGACGTTGAGGGGTGGCATGCTGCTCACCAGCAACGCACTGAATATCAATAATATACTCAAACCCTGTACTAGTCTGTGCATTTCCTGCACGCGGGTCACGAGCTGTTGAAGCAGGTGCCGGCCAGCCGAATGAAGTAGTCCGGCGACCCCAAGCAGGCTGGCAACAATGTGGGCGCCGGTATGGATAGGCCCTGCCACCGACCACAGCTGTAGCAGCACGGTCAGCAACGCCAGCCCGCCCAACCAGGTTGTCAGGGCCGAAACGGGTGTATCGGGCAAGCGGCCACGAAAGATTAGGCGAATGGCTTGCACAAACCACACGCCCCATCCTAACGGCACTAACGTCGCATACATGCCTGCCAGCAACAGCAAGATCATACCGCTCTGAGCAATTGCAATAGGTTATAGGGACAGTATAAATCTAATTTTAATTTTCAATATAACAAGAGTCCACCCAATAAACAATTCGAGCGCTCACCCAAAGGCAAGCGCTCGAAGTAGTCACTGAGTTTATACGTCAAATTTAATCCCCTGTGCGAGAGGCAATTGCGTAGAGTAATTGATAGTGTTTGTCTGGCGGCGCATGTAGATGCGCCAAGCATCGGAGCCCGACTCGCGGCCACCGCCTGTTTCCTTCTCACCACCAAATGCCCCGCCGATTTCAGCCCCGGACGTCCCGATGTTTACGTTGGCAATGCCGCAATCGGAGCCGACATGGCTGAGGTAAGTCTCGGTTTCGCGCATGTTCAGTGAAAAAATAGCCGACGAAAGACCCTGGCGCACACCGTTTTGCAGCGCAATGGCGGCTTCTACATCTCCTTGATATTTAATGAGATACAGAATTGGAGCAAATGTCTCTTCCTGCACTGTGTGGTAATGATTTTCGGCCTCTACCAGCGCGGGCCGCACGTATGTGGGGCTAGGATAAGCATCGCCAGCGAGCACTTCACCGCCGATTAGCACCTTACCGCCTTCCTGCTGCACGGCTTCCAGCGCCTTGGTGAAGCCGGCTACCGCCTCCTGATCAATCAGCGGGCCGACCAACGTGCCTTCCTGCAACGGATTGCCGATGGGCAGCTTCGGGTAAATAGCCAACAAACGTTGCTTTACCTCCTCATAAATCGAGTCGTGGATGATGAGGCGGCGCGTAGTAGTGCAACGCTGGCCGGCCGTGCCCACCGCACCAAATACTACGGCCCGAATCGCAATTTCCAGGTCGGCGTGCTCGGTGAGAATAATGGCATTGTTGCCGCCCAACTCCAGCAGCGCCCGGCCCAATCGGCCCCCGACCACTTCGCCTACTTTTTTGCCCATGCGCGTAGAGCCCGTTGCCGATACCAGCGGCACCCGTCCGTCGGCAGCCATGGCTGCGCCTACGGTAGCATCGCCCAGCACAAGGCTGAATACGCCTTCAGGTATCTCATTCTCCTGCAACACATTACGAATAATGTTCTGCACTGCTACTGCGGACAGCGGCGTTTTTTCCGAGGGCTTCCAAATGCTGACATCGCCGCATACGGCGGCCAGCATGGCGTTCCAGCTCCACACAGCCACCGGGAAGTTGAAGGCCGAAATAATGCCGACCACGCCCAGCGGATGGTACTGCTCGTACATGCGGTGCGCGGGGCGCTCGGAGTGCATCGTGAAGCCGTGCAGCTGCCGCGAAAGCCCCACGGCGAAGTCGCAGATGTCGATCATTTCCTGTACTTCGCCTAGGCCTTCCTGCAGGATTTTGCCCATTTCGTAGCTCACCAGCTTGCCCAGTGGCTCCTTGAATTCGCGCAGCTTGTTGCCGATTTGGCGCACAATTTCGCCGCGCTTCGGGGCGGGCACCAAGCGCCAGGTTTTGAAAGCTTCCTGCGCCGTCTGCACCACTTGGTCGTAATCTTCGGTGGTGGCCAGGTTGATGGTGGCGATGCGCTTGCCATCGGCTGGCGACGTGATGGTGCGTTGCTGCCGGTCGTGTTCGCCGCCCCAGTTCAGGCCGGTGCTGTAAGCCGGATTTTCCGCCCGAATGCCGAGTTCGCGCAGAATGGTTTGGATGCCGTGCGGATCGGCGTGTGCAGGCGCGTCGCCGGTAGCGGTAGCTTCTTCGAGTGCTTGTTTCATGGGGTGGTTGGTTTGTAAAATGCCCTGTTTCGCTCCAACAAGGCCAAAGGCCGATCGTTTTGGTCAAACAAAGCTAACAAAAAAGCCTTCGCTGGCTGGCGAAGGCTTTTATTTGCAAATACCTGATTATTAATCAGTTACTCAGATTGGCCAATTGGATAGTAGGCTTTCCGGCCGTCGGGGTAAATGCCTTCTACCAGGGCGCCTTGATTGTCCTTGGCGGCTTCGAGGTAGCGTTGCACATCCTGAGGCTTGGTCACCTTGTTCTTATCGATACGGGTGATGATGAAGCCTTCGTCGATGCCGGTTTCGCGGAAGTTGCTGTCTTTCACACCGCTGATTTTAGCGCCGCCTTCCAAACCCAACTTGTTCATTTCCTGACGGCTAACTGGGGCCAGCGTCGCGCCTTCGTACTTGATGGGCTTGGCGACTTCCTCGCGCACGACTTCGGTTGTGCCGGTGGCATTGCGCAGGGTTGCACTCACGGTGCGGGCTTTCTCGTCGCGCAGGAATGCTACTTTGATCTTATCGCCGGGACGGAAGCGGGCCACTTGCTCTTGCAATTGCGAGGCCGTGTTTACTTTCACACCGTTGATTTCGGTGATGATATCGCCTTCCTGCAAGCCAGCGTCGGCAGCCGCGCTGTTTTTGCCCAGGCCTACCACATACACGCCGTTGAGGTTTTTCAGCTTCTTCTCCGAAGCCAGCGTAGCGTCGACTTCGCGGATGTTTACGCCGAGCAACGCCCGCTGTACCACCTTGTATTTCAAGAGGTCGTCGACCACCTTGCTCACGATCGAAGAAGGCACGGCAAACGAGTAGCCTTCAAACACACCGGTTTGCGAAGCGATGGCCGAGTTGATGCCAATCAGATCGCCGTTGAGGTTGACGAGCGCCCCGCCCGAGTTGCCAGGGTTCACGACAGCATCGGTCTGCAAGAACGACTCGATGCCCATGTTATCTTCACGACGCAAGATGTTGATATTCCGGCCTTTAGCAGAAATAATGCCTGCAGTTACGGTAGAGTTCAGATTGAAAGGGTTGCCGACGGCCAGTACCCACTGCCCTACTTTCACGTCGTCGGAGTTGCCGTAACGCACGAAAGGGAGGTTGTCGGCCTGCACTTTCAGCAGCGCCAAATCGGTGTTGGGGTCCGTGCCGACCAGTTCGGCTTTGAACTTGCGCTTGTCGTCGAGCACCACCTCAATTTTGTCGGCTTTGTCGATAACGTGGTTGTTAGTAACGATATAGCCGTTTGCGGCAATGATAACGCCCGAGCCGGAGCCCATCTGCGCGCCTTGCGAACGGCCGTGGTATTGCTCAATGTCGTCACCAAAGAATTGCCGCAGGAAGGGGTCCATGCGGGCAGTGCTGTTGTCACCCATCTTGGGCGCATACTCTGTCATCACGTGCACTACGGCCGGCGTCACGGAGGCCGCCGCCGCCGTAAAGTTCAGGCCTTCGGGCACTACGTAGTTGCTACTGCGCAACTCGCTGGTATACCGAACGTTGGGGTCAGCAGCTATCACCTGTGGCGCGTTGATGCGCTCGGGTTCCAGCAGCTTGTACCCACCTACGGCCACACCGCCGCCCAGTATAGCGGAACCGAGCAGGCCGAGCATCATTTGTTTTGCTTGCATGGGTAATAATGATGGTTTATTTAGAAAGAAGTCGCCTTAAGTTACAATACAATCGTGAATTCCGAATGAATTCGTACTTCACTAACGCAAGAGCCTAAAAGACTAGTATATGGTTGCATGCGTACAACAACGGAGCGAATAAAAAAGGCACCCAAAGCGGTGCCTTTTTTTCACTTCCGAAGGCGCTTAGCGCACTTCAATGTGGTGCTTTGTTACTTTGTTGGTATCGAAGGGCAGGCTTACACGCAGGATGCCGTCGGTGAGTTCGGCGTTGATGGCCGATACGTCCACCGTTTCAGGCAGGCGGAAGGAGCGCGTGAAGGTGCCGTAGGCCGTTTCTACGCGGCGGAATTTGGGAGCATTTTCATCGGCTGCAGACGCCTTGCGCTCGCCGCTGATAACGAGGCGGCCTTCCTGAAAGTCGATTTTAACGTCTTCTTTAGCTACGCCGGGCACAGCTAATTGCAGTTCAAAACCTTGAGCCGATTCGAGTACGTCGGCTTGTGGCACAAAGCTTTTGTCGGGTTCGTTGACGGCTGGTAAGGTGTCGCGGAGTAGCTCGTTTAGCACAGAATTGAAAGCGCGCGAAGGGCGAAGAGCAGGACGGTTGTTATACAGAAGAGTTGCCATGGTGATAAGCAGATTTCAAAGTCAGAAGTTGAGTGTACCGTTGTCGGTACGCCCTACTTCTATAAAATCTGTACCAAGGCAAAAACAGACTCTAACAACTGCCATTAAGTCTTAAAATTTCAAATTGCGAAATTAGACTAACAACCTCAAGCGCGATTTTGTCAGCCCATTATCTTTAAACGCCATATTTCACCACCTCACATCTATGTCAAAATGGCGTATACTGTTAGTGTTGGGTAGGTAACTGACGTCGTTCTGCGTTTAGCGCACCCGAGAAAATAGTAAAACGCGCATCCAGGCCCACGACTGGTGTTACCAGATTCAGGCGGCCGCCGGGAACCACTACTTTGCCGGTGCCGTCGGTTTGGGGCAGGGCGAAGGCGTAGGTGGTTTGGTGGCCAAACCAAGGCGTAAAATCAACGTGATCGGATAGCCGCACGCCCAGTTCGGCCCGCCAGTTTGAGAAGTCGATGAAGCGTTCCTTGGGCACGTCGAGGTCGCGCTGCAAACGCAGGTACACGACTCCTTCATATGCCAGCCGGGGCCGTAATGCCACGTGCTCCCCCAAGGGCACCAGCCGATCCAGGTCGAAGCGCAGTGCCGTTTGTGCCCGACTCGATCCCGATTGAAAAGGCACCAGATAACGCAGCCCCAGCCGCTGGCGGAAGTTAAAGCCACCCAAGGCGTTCCAGTGTCGGATCAGCAACTCGGGTAGTACTGCACCATCCAATCCGTTGCTTCCGCTACCATAGGACACGCCGCGTAGCGTAGCGCCCCAGCTCCAGCGGTCGTTCCAAAAGTGCTCGTAGCCAAAGTGCAACTGCGCTTGCTCGAACTTATTGGAGGCGTTGTTGCCGGTCGAGTGCAACAGGTTTACTGCGCCGTACACATAATCGTCGCCTTCCAGCGCTATTTCTGCCTGTGCTTCCGGTTGGAGTTGCGTTTCGTTTACAGCTCGCCGGGTTTGCGCCTGGCTGCGCTCAACGCAAGTGAAACAGCTGCCAATAACGAGAAACGGAATTAGAAACGAATAATTCACAACCAATTGATATACAAATACTTATAAAGAAGCCTTTTCGGCGTTACTTGGCTCTACTTGGGCTGGAGCCGCCAGTTCGCGCACAGCCAGCCACGCCATCAGGCCCGGCCCGGTTTCCAAGGCCTTGCTGTCGACGTCGAAGGTGGGTGTATGCACCGATGAGGCAAAGCGACCGTCGTCGGCGCGGGTGCCGAGACGGTAGAAGCACGAATTGGCGCTTTGCGAATAATATGCGAAGTCTTCGGCTGCCATCCACTGATCAATCTCGATGACATTTTCGGCACCCAGATATTCCTCGGCAGCGGCTTTTACGCGGGCCGTCAACTCGGGCTCGTTGTCGAGGCACGGGTAACCGCGCCGGATTTCGAGCTCGCAGGTAGCGCCCATCGATTCAGCCAAGCCTTCGGCCAGCTTGCGAAGGTGCACATGGGCTTCTTCACGCCATTTCTCATCGAGCGTGCGGAAGGTACCTTCTACGTATACCTCGTTGGGAATCACGTTGGTAGCGCCGTTGGCAATCACTTTTCCAAACGACAGCACCGACGCAATTTTGGGATTGGCGCGCCGGCTGACAATCTGTTGCATGGCCACGATCAGGTGGGCCGTGACCAATACCGGATCGATGTTGATGTCGGGCATGGCGCCGTGGCCGCCTTTGCCGCGAATGGTCAGGTACAGTTCGTCGGCGCTGGCCATGTAGCGGCCACTGCGCAAGCCGATTTTGCCAGCAGGCAGCATCGGAAATACGTGTTGCCCGAACACGCTGTCTGGCACCGGATTTTCCAGCACGCCCTCCTTGATCATGATGGAAGCGCCACCGGGCACGATTTCTTCGCCGGGCTGAAAAATAAGCTTCACCGTGCCTTCAAATTCGTCGCGTAGCTGCGACAGGATGCGCGCCGTGCCCAGCAACGACGACGTGTGTACGTCGTGGCCGCAGGCGTGCATCACCCCGGCGTTTTGCGACCGGTACGGCACTTCATTTTGCTCCTGAATGGGCAGCGCATCCATGTCGGCGCGCAAGGCCACCACGCGGCTTTCGGGGTTGCGCCCTTCAATCAGGGCCACCACGCCGGTTGTGGCCATAGCTTGCGGCTTAAGCCCAAGATTCTGAAGTTGTTCCGTGACGAAAGCAGCCGTTTGAAATTCCTGAAACGAAAGCTCGGGGTGCGCGTGCAGGTGGTGGCGCAACGCCACAACATCGGCCGCCACCTGGGTAGCCAATTGGTGAATGCGAGGAATGAGGTGCTCCACGAAATTAGGGGAATCGGACGCTAAAACGTCGTTTTGTTTAATACTACCTGCGCCGGTTGCAGCTCGGCTTTGGGTGCAAACGGCCGGATGCGCACCATGGCTTGCTCGGCTTCGAGGCGGGTTAGGTAATCGCCAATCCACAGGCGAAACACGGGTTGCTTAAACGTCATATAATCAGTCTCTTCCGGGTACCGACTAATGATGGCCCGGCGCGTCGCCATAGCCTGCTCGCGCTCCAGCCCTACATACGCCAGAATACGGAAACCCCGGGCATACTTCACGTTCTGATTGGTGTAGGCTTGGTCGCGCAGACGCTGCTCAATCTGGGCGTTTACGTGGTTGGTGGGCACCACCAATGGTTTGGCAGCGGCGCTCGCCGCAACCGTAGTTTTCGGCTGCGTAAACACAGGCCGGTAACGGCTCAGATCCTCCGCGGGTGCCGCTTGCTGGGCTGGGCGGCTTTTGGTGGTATCGCCGGATGCAGTGCTACGCGAAGAAGCACTCGGAGCGGATGCCGCGCAGGCCGACAAAGAATACAATATGCAGATAGTCAGCAATTTACAAAGCAGGTGTTTCATTTTCTTCCAGCAAAGCTAGGCTATTGGACGAACCCAGACGGTCGGCACCGGCCGCCAGCAAGGCCAGCGCGGCCACGCGGGTACGGATGCCCCCGGCCGCTTTGATACGAATGTTGGAGGGCAAGCTGCGGCGCATCAGCTCGATGTCGGCCAGCGACGCACCCCGACTGGCAAAGCCCGTGGACGTTTTCACGAAATCGGCGCCGGCCGAAGCGCATAGTTTACAGGCCGTTACAATTTCTTCTTCACTCAGCAGAGCCGTTTCGATGATGACCTTGAGAAGGGCATTCTTGAAATGACAAAGCTCCGCCAACTGCCCGATCTCCTCCTCTACTTCCTCCAGCCGTCCCGATTTGAACGCGGCAATGTTCATGACCATGTCCAGCTCTTTGGCTCCGTCCGTCAGCGCTTGGTGAGCCTCGAAGAACTTCACTTTCGTGATCTGATACCCTAGCGGAAACCCAACTACCGTACACACCAGCACGCTCGTTTCGCGGAGTTCGTCGGCGGCGAAGCGTACGTAGCAAGGCGGCACGCATACCGTAGCAAACTGGGCGGAAGCGGCTTCGGCGCACAACTGCACGATCTGCGAGCGGGTGGCATCAGGTCGTAGTAGCGTGTGGTCGATGCGCGAGGCGAGGTCCGTAAACGATGGAATCATGGGAAGAGGGTGGTTAGCAATAAGGTGGCCAGGAGAGCGTGAGCAATAATTTCCCAACCTACGTAAGCTCAGGCTTATACGCTAATCAATCGTTTTAAAACTAGTAGTGGCAGGCAGAAATCCTGAGGAATCTGCCTGCCACCTTTAAAAGTTGGTTTCTCGCGAAGCCAAAATGCTAGTCTACCAGCACGCAACGGTTGTTAAGCACGTCGTCTTCCACGGTTTTGTACTTCACATCGCGCACGATACGGCCGTCCATGTACTGCACGCTCACTTTTTCATTGCGGTTGGCAATTTTATGAGCTCGGATGGGCACTTGCTTTTCCAGCACCGGCGCTTCCGGCGCTATGTCTTCAGGGCCCGCCCCAAGTGATACCGAAGAGACTTCCTTTTGCGCTTTCAGCTTGGGAGCCGGCGCAGGCTTGGGCATTTCATCTTCCATAAAGTATTCGGGCTCAGCGTAGCCGTCCTGGCTTTGCTGCACCGGAATATCGGCGTGAAACAGGAACGAAACCGTTTCCTCGTTCACCTTGCCAATCATGTTTTTGAACAGCTCAAACGACTCGAACTTGTACACCAAAAGCGGGTCTTTCTGCTCGTACACGGCATTCTGTACCACTTGCTTCAGGTCGTCCATGGAGCGCAGGTGCTGCGTCCAGGCCTGATCGATAACCGACAGAACCACAACCTTTTCCATCGCCCGCAGCGCCTCGTGACCACCGTTGGCCTGCGCTTTGCGCAAATTGGCTACGGCCGTTACCTGCTTGCGACCATCTGTGAAAGGAATGGCGATGTTCTCGTACGGGGCATTCTGCGAGAGCAAATCGTTGACGAGCGGCAGCGTGTTGCCAGCGATGTGGTCGTTTTTACTTTCGTAATAGCCAAGTGCCTCATCATAAAGTCTTTGCGTGAGCGCAGGCGCTTGTAAGTTGCTGAGATCCTGTGCCGTGAGGTGCGTATCGTAGCCGAACACACGAATCACAGCCAGCTTGAAGTCCTCGAAGTCGTTGGTGAGCTTATGACCCGTTGCGATGTCTTCGCACACGTCATAGATCATGTTCCAGATGTCCAGCTCCAGACGCTCGCCAAACAGGGCATTGCGGCGGCGCTTGTACACTACTTCGCGCTGGGCGTTCATCACGTCATCGTACTCCAGCAGACGCTTCCGGGTGCCGAAGTTGTTCTCTTCCACTTTCTTCTGCGCCCGCTCGATGGACGAAGTAATCATGGAGTGCTGAATCACTTCGCCTTCTTCCAGACCCATGCGGTCCATGAGCTTGGCGATGCGATCAGAACCGAACAAACGCATCAGGTTGTCTTCCAGCGACACAAAGAACTGGGAAGAACCTGGGTCGCCCTGGCGACCGGCACGACCACGCAACTGGCGGTCGACGCGGCGCGATTCGTGGCGCTCGGTACCAATGATGGCCAGACCACCCGACTCGCGCGAAGTTTCCTTCAGCTTGATGTCAGTACCCCGACCAGCCATGTTGGTAGCAATGGTTACGGTGCCGGGGTAGCCGGCGTTGGCCACGATTTCGGCTTCCCGCTGGTTTTGCTTGGCATTCAGGACTTGGTGTTGGATGCCGCGCAGCTTCAGCATGCGGCTCACCAGCTCGGAGATTTCTACCGACGTCGTACCGACGAGTACTGGCCGACCGGCTTGCACCAGCGTCTGGATTTCTTCAGCCACGGCGTTGTATTTCTCACGCACCGTCTTGTATACCTTATCGTGCTCGTCCTTGCGGGAAATGTTCCTGTTCGTGGGAATTACCACCACGTCGAGCTTATAGATTTCCCAGAATTCGCCCGCTTCCGTTTCGGCCGTACCGGTCATGCCGGACAGCTTGTGGTACATGCGGAAGTAGTTTTGCAGCGTTACGGTAGCGTAGGTTTGCGTAGCGTCTTCGACGCGCACGTTTTCCTTGGCTTCGATGGCTTGGTGCAAACCGTCGGAATACCGCCGGCCTTCCATCACGCGCCCCGTTTGCTCGTCCACGATCTTCACCTTGCCGTCGTCGGTCAGGATGTATTGGTCGTCGCGTTCAAACAGCGTATACGCTTTCAGGAGCTGGTTTACGGTGTGCACCCGCTCCGACTTCTCCTGGTATTCCTGCATTAGATGTTCTTTCTGATGCAGCTTGTCTTCGTTACCTAACGTCTTGCTGTTCTCGATGTTAGCAATCTCGGCCCCAATATCGGGCATGATGAACAGGTGCGGATCTTCGCCCTGTGCCGTAATCAGGTCAATGCCTTTTTCGGTAAGCTCGATTTGGTTGTTCTTCTCGTCGATGGTGAAGTACAACGGCATATCGGCTTCGGGCATCTGCCGCGAGTTGTCCTGCAAATAGTAGTTCTCCGTCTTCTGCAGAATGGCACGCATCCCTGTTTCCGACAGGAATTTGATCAGTGGCTTGCTCTTGGGCAAACCCCGATAAGCACGGAACAGCATCAAGCCGCCTTCGCCTTCTTTCGGACCATCTTTTCCCTCTTTGATGAGCTTACGCGCTTGCACCAAGTAGTCCTGCACCAGCTTTTTCTGGGCATCGACCAGCATCTGGATGCGGGGCTTCAGCTGATAAAACTCGTGGATGTCGCCGCGCGGTACCGGGCCGGAAATGATCAACGGCGTCCGGGCATCGTCGATGAGCACGGAGTCCACCTCGTCGACCATGGCGTAGTGGTGCTTGCGCTGCACCAACTCTTCGGGGTCGCGCGCCATGTTGTCGCGCAGGTAGTCGAAGCCGAACTCGTTGTTGGTGCCGTAGGTGATATCGGCCAAGTAGGCCTTGCGCCGAGCATCCGTGTTGGGCTGGTGCTTGTCGATGCAATCGACGCTGATGCCGTGAAACTCGAACAACGGAGCATTCCACTCCGAGTCACGCTTGGCCAAGTAATCGTTGACGGTTACTACGTGTACACCCCGCCGCGATAAAGCGTTGAGGAAGGCAGGCAACGTCGATACCAACGTTTTGCCCTCACCCGTGGCCATCTCCGCAATTTTGCCTTGGTGGAGCACAACGCCGCCAATTAGTTGCACGTCGTAATGCACCATGTCCCAAGTGATTTCGGCACCGCCGGCGATCCACTTGTTGGCCCAAATAGCTTTGTCGCCTTCGATGCGAACGTTGGGCTTGGTGGCAGCATACGCACGGTCGTAGTCCGTAGCCCTCACGACCAACTGGCCGTTCTCTTTGTAGCGACGAGCCGTTTCTTTCACGATTGCAAAAGACACCGGCAGCACTTCCAGCAGCACAACTTCGAGATCTTTGTTGCGCTGCTTTTCAAGCTCGTCGATCTGATCGAAAATCTTCTCTTTCTGCGTTACATCCAGATTCGGCTGATCGGTGATCTGCTGGTGCAGGCTCGCAATCTGGTCGTCGATGCCTTTCAAATGGGCATCAATGCGGCCACGTACTTCCTCTGTGCGCTGGCGCAACTCATCATCGGAGAGTTGTGCCAGTTTGGCATATTCGGCGTTTATGAGCGCCACGTACGGGATAATCTCCTTCAAGTCCCGCTCCGATTTGGAGCCGAAGATCTTGGCGACGGTCTTCCCTAGAAAATCAAACATGCTGGTCTTTCTTAATTGAAACGCCGGGGCGCACCTCAAATTTACGGCGTTTTTCGGGAAACTCCCGGCCATATCGACGCCCCGGCCCCCGAAACGACGAAACCCTGCTACCTCAAAGAGTGTGCAGGGTTTCGCAAATAAGACCTATTGACAGGTCAGCGGAGAAGTTGGAGCCAGAATGAACAAGCTCTCACGGCTAAATTTTTTTCTGTCATTCCAAGCCGTAACGCCTTTTGTAGGATGTTGGCACGAAGGCGTTACCATTTAGCAAGCAGAGCACAAGCCCAAGATCAGCACCTAACATAACCATCAGTAATACCGATAGTTATGCTTGATAATTATTCTTTAGCCGGATCGCGCGGCACGAGTTTCTCCATGATGGAGGTAGAACCCGTAATTGAAGGTTTTTCGGCAGCCTTCTCCACTTTGTCGGTCAGTTTTTTGTACAAAGTCAGGGCTTGCGCCACCACTTGGTCCATGTTGTAATACTTGTAGGTAGCCAAACGGCCTACAAAATGAACGTTGGGGGTGGAATCCGCCAGCTTTTTGTACTTGTTGTAGAGTTCCGCGTTTTCGGGCTGCGGCACTGGATAGTACGGATCGCCTTCGGCTTTGGGATATTCGTACACGATGCTCGTTTTGGGGTGTTGCTGGCCGGTCAGGGCTTTAAACTCCGTGATGCGAGTGTACAAATGCTCGTTGGGGTAGTTGACTACCGGGGCCGGCAGAAACTGCTCGGTATTAAGCGTTTCGTGCTTAAACTCGAGCGAGCGGTATGGCAGCTTGCCAAATTTGAAATCAAAATACTCGTCAACCGGACCCGTGAAGATCATTTCCTTGAACGGAATGAAATCCATGATGTCGTGGTAGTCGGTATTGAGCATGATGCTGATGTTGGGATGGTCCAGCATGCGCTCAAACATACGCGTGTAGCCGTGCAGCGGCATGGCTTGGTAGGTATCGGTGAAGTAGCGACCGTCGCGGTTGGTGCGGGTAGGCACGCGCGAGGTCACCGACTTATCCAGCTCCGACGGGTCGAGGCCCCACTGCTTGCGCGTGTAGTTGCGGAAGAATTTCTCGTACAATTCGCGGCCTACTTTGCTAACTACCACATCCTCAGAAGTTTTAATAACCGGAATTTCTTCGGCCAACGACTCCAGAAACTGCTCTACCTCAAAGCTGTTCAGGCTCAGGCCGTAGAGTTTGTTGATGGTATCCAGATTAATAGGAATGGGCAAATATTGGCCATCGACGGATGCCAGTACGCGGTGCTCGTAAGGGCGCCAGTCGGTAAAATTGGAGAGGTATTCGAATACGTCTTTGGAGTTGGTGTGGAAAATATGCGGACCGTACTTGTGTACGAGCACGCCTTCTTCGTTGTAATGGTCGTAGGCGTTGCCAGCGATGTGGTTACGCTTGTCCACAATGAGGACTTTCTTATTAGAGCGGGTGGCCAAACGCTCGGCCAGTACGCTGCCGGCAAACCCGGCTCCGACGATGAGATAATCAAACATAGCTAAGCCTGTCTTGGTAGTGAGAAAAGAGCGATCCGAACGGATATGTTAAGCCTGGTCCGCACCGGCTCCGTTCAGGCCGCTGGGGTTAGAATTCAACTTCTTCTGCATCAAGTCCACCATTCCCTGCCACGTCAGATCCCATGAAATGGTATCCAAGTAGGCGTCGGTGCGACTACGCCAGTCGGTATCGTGGCGCTGCTCCAAGGCCTTTTCGATGGCCTTGCCAAACTCCTCGGCGGTTGCTGCTATCTGCACCAAATTCAGGTCGCCGTAGGGCCGCACTACGTCCCGAATGGGTGTGCTCACTACGGGCTTGCCGGCTGCCAGATACTCCGGCGTCTTGGTGGGCGAGATAAACTTAGTGCTCTCGTTATCAGCGAATAGCAACGTTGCTACATCCCAACCCCGTAAGTACGAAGGCAGTTCCTTATAATCCTTGCCACCCAGATAATGGATGTTGGTGAAACTGGGCAAAGTAGCCGGATCAATCTTAACGACAGGCCCAATTACCACAAACTGCCACTCGGGGTGCGCCTCAGCTAGCTGGCCAAGCAACTCAATATCAAGGCGTTCGTCGACTACTCCAAAGAATCCCACGCGCGGGCTTGGAATGGAAGCCTGATCGGCGGGCTCGGCGATTTCGGTGCGCGCTAAGCCAAAATGATCTTTGTCGATGCTACTCGGGAAAGCGTGCGCATCGTTGTGCTGCTTGCTTTTGGCTTCGTACAAGCTCTGGCCTCCCGTAAACACGAGATCGGCACGTTCAAACAACTCTTGCTCCAGTTCGCGCAGCTTGGGCGGGGCAAACTTGAAGTTTGCCAACTCATCCATGCAATCATAGACGGTGACCGCCGCCCGCAAATGCCGCGATTTGGGCAATGCCATGGGCGTATAGTACCATGCTACGAACTGGTCAATTTTATTCTCGGCAAAATACCGCGACAGCAATTCGGCCTGCAACTGGTTGGCGTCGTCTTCCGACAAGCCTGCCGGCAAATGGGCCACCACTACTTTCAGATCGTGCTGACGGTTTTTGACTTCGATGTGGGCGAAATCAGGTGCCGTCTGGTCGTGGTGGATAAAGGGCTCTTCAACGTAAAATACGCGGCCTTGCTGCGCAAAGCGGGATAATAAGTGCTGTGGACGCTGCCACACGAAGTCCCAATGCAAGTGTGCGAAACACACCAAATCGGGCAGGTTATGAATAGGTGCTGCGGTAGTAGAATCGGTCGTAGTAGAGAGTAGGTCTTTGGCTGTAGTGCTGGAGGAGGTACGCGGTGGTGCCTCCGCCGAGTTGGAGAGCGGCATATCAAAGAAGGTAGAAAGTAAGGTCTGAACCGGAAAACACCCGTTTAGGCAGGCTTCCGGTTCCGCAGCGCTTATTGTATACGCAGGTTGCCCTGAAAAGGATACTGAGCGCCTCAGATCACGACATGCAGCGCATACCCAGCAGGTCGGAAGCAAGCTAAAATAAGAGATAAATGCCTCTTTTCCAAAAACTTGCTATTCGGCGCTCAACTCACAGCAAGCACTGGAATTCAATGGCATCATCCCAGCCGGAGGCCGTGCGCAGCCATTGGCGGCGCGTACCGACCCGCCGAAACCCCGCCGCCCGAAAAAGCCGGGCGCTGGCTTCGTTACGGCTTGCTACTGTGCAGTAGAGCTGGTGCAAACGCAGGTGGTCGCGGCCGTACTGTAGCAGAAGTGCCAGCGCAGCGCGGGCGTAGCCGCGTCGTTGCTCGCTCGCTAGCACGGTGATGCCCACGCCTGCTCGCTGATGCAGCGGCTCGTAGTTAAATAAGTCGATGGTGCCGACCGGGTGCCCGTCGTGGGTGGCGCAGATAACCAAGCGCAGTTGCCGCACTTCCTGCAAATCGGCCCCGGCATGATCCAGATATTGCCGCAGCGTGTAGCGCGAAATGGGCGCCATCGTATCCGACACCCCCCAGATGGCGGGGTCATTCTCCAGCGCATACAAAAACTCCAGATCGGTGTCTTCGAGCGCTCTGAGCAGAATGGTGTCGGATTGAAGCAAATTTTAAAATAATTAACAACGATTCTATTTCATAAACAATTGATAATCAATTATTTATGAAATAGAATAAACAGCTTACAACTCAATATTTCCTTCGAAGACTTTGGTAGCCGGGCCGCTCAGATATACTTGGGTGAAAGAGCCGTCGGGGCGTACCTTAAAGGCCACTTGCAAGTCACCGCCGGGCGTGCGCAGCTGCACGGGGCTGGCCGCGCCACGGCGCGAGGCCGCCAGTGCCACGGCCGTGACGCCGGTGCCGCACGACAGTGTTTCGTCTTCTACTCCGCGCTCGTAGGTGCGCACCTGCCAAGGCTGTCCGGCCACGAGCGGTATCTCGACGAAATTGACGTTGGTGCCTTTTTCGCGAAAGCGCTCGCTGTAGCGCACGGCACGGCCTTCGGCAAACACGTTGAGCTCGGCCAATCGGCTCGACGGCAGAAAGCGCACCAAGTGCGGCGAGCCCGTGTCGAGGAAGATGTCGTCCTTTTCGATCTCTTGCTGGCCCGCCACGTCCTGCATCCGCAGGTGCACGGTGCCGTCGGCTTCGATATGGGCTTCGTGGGGACCATCGGCGGCCAGAAACTTGGTTTCTGCCTGAATTGCCCCCAGCCGATGCGCAAACGCTACGGTGCACCGCCCGCCGTTGCCGCACATTGAGCCTAAATAGCCATCGGCGTTGAAATACACCATCTCGAAATCGAAATCGGCGTGCTTGCGCAGCAGAATCAGGCCGTCGGCGCCGATGCCGCGGCGGCGGTCGCAGAGAAAGCGCACCAACGCGTGATTCGTAGCATCGAACTGGTGCGCGCGATCGTCGATCATGACGAAATCGTTGCCGGTGCCTTGGTATTTGTGAAAAGGAAGCCTCATGGAAGTAACGAAAGCACAAAGGTACGCCGCGCCGCCGCTTTTGCGGCGGCCAGCCAATTAGGTAAACGCTTTTTTGAGCAGCGAAATTTGTCCGACGTGGTAAAGGTTGTGCTGCACAACCCCATGAATCAGAACGTAATACGACGGGCCTTGCGGCCGATCCCAGTCGGAAGCGAGCTGACGGTTCAGGTCGTTGTCGTAGAGGCCGGCTACGGTGCCGGTTAGCTCGCGGTGGGCTTCTTGCAGGTGTTCGAGCGTCTGTTGCCAAGCAGCATCGTCGGCCGGACTCGGCACCGGCGGCCAGTTTTCGGAAGCGGGCAAATCGATCTTCTCATTTTGAGCAATGCGGCGCTCCACCGTCCGGACCCAAGCCGTAACGTGCAGCACGATCTCCCAAATGCTGTGGGCCTGCGGAATGGGCCGGGCGGCAGCCTGCTCAGCCTTAATATCGGCGAGCGTATCCATCAGAGAAGGCCCCGACCACGCTTCGCCATCGAAGGCGCGCCGGAGCTGATCGAGCATGCGGGTAATCTCTATCTCGTGCATAAACAATTGGTTATGTGACGCTTACTACCTTGCCCTAAGCAGGCGCGCCGCGTTCAGCTTCAATGTCCTACCTTTGGCTGCCCGCCCGGCGGCGGTTTTTCTGAAAGTTATGTATTCCTTCCTGACCACCGGAAACTGGCCCGATTACGAGTTGTTGGATGCCGGCAATTTTGAAAAGCTCGAACGTTTTGGTCGCTACATCTTGGCCCGGCCCGAGCCCCAAGCCATTTGGGACCCGCACCTGCCCGCCAGCGAATGGCAGCGCGCCCACGCCACCTTCACCCGCGAGAAAGGCAGCCAGGAGCGTGGCCAATGGAAGCTGAAGCCCGGCATGCCCGAGCAATGGCTCATCAACTACGACCAAGCCGGCCTGCGCCTGCGCTTCCGGCTAGGGCTGTCGTCGTTTAAGCACGTCGGGCTGTTTCCAGAGCAAGACCCCAACTGGCAGTTTATTTACGAGCAAACCAAACGACGCCAAGCCACCGCCCCGCGCGTGCTAAACCTGTTTGCCTATACGGGCGCCGCCACGCTGGCGGCCCGAGCCGCCGGCGCCGACGTAACGCACCTCGATTCGGTGAAGCAAGTCAACTTCTGGGCCCGCGACAACATGGAAGCCAGCAACCTCGACGGCGTGCGTTGGCTTGTGGAAGACGCCATGAAATACGTGCGGCGCGAAGTAAAGCGCGGCAGCAAATACCAAGGCCTCATCCTCGATCCGCCCGCTTACGGCCGCGGTCCCAACGGCGAGAAATGGCAGCTGGAAGATGAGCTAAACGAAATGCTCAAACTTTGCAAAGAGCTACTCGACCCCGAGGATCATTTCTTCCTGATCAACCTGTATTCGCTTGGTTTCTCGGCGCTGATCCTGGAAAACCTCGTTTCCGAAATCTTCCCTCAAAGCCAAGGCCAGCGCGAAATCGGCGAGATATACCTGCACGACCAAGGGCAGCGCAAGTTGCCGCTGGGCACCTTCTGCCGGTTCAGCACGGGCGGGTAGCGCCGCTCAGCAACTTTTGACCGGACGTAACGGGCTTATAATCAATGCATTGATTATAAGCCCGTTACGTTGCCCGCAACCAACACTTGTTAAGCTTCATATCCTTTCCATATTGTAGGTTCTTATCTACTGCCATAAGCCTCGCCTCCCAGCTATGACGACGAAACATAAACGCCTCGCCCTCATCGACATGGGTACCAATACGTTCCACCTGCTGATTGTGGAGCTGCCAGAAGCCCGGCACACCGAGCCGGCGGTGCTGCTGCGTACCAAAATTGGGGTAAAGCTGGGCGAAGGCGGCATCAGTCGGGGCGAGATCGCGCCAGAGGCCTACACACGGGCGCTGCACACGCTGGCGGCTTTTCAGGAGGAAATCGAGCTGCATCAGGCAACGGAAGTGCGCGCCACGGCCACCAGCGCCGTACGCAGCGCCAGCAACGGGCCGGAGCTGGTGAAGGATATTTTTGAGCAAACGGGCATCAAGGTCGATGTCATTCCGGGCGAGCGCGAAGCCGAATTGATCTGCCAAGGCATTCGGACGGCCGTGCCGCTGGGCCCGCAGCCCCATCTGCTCATGGACATTGGGGGCGGCAGCGTGGAGTTTATCATTGCCGACGAGGCTACCATCTTCTGGAAGCGAAGCTTTGAGATCGGGGCGCAGCGCTTGCTGGATATGTTTTTCCACCAAGATCCGCTCCTGCCCGCCGATGTACAGGCCGAACAAGAATACCTGGCCACGGTGCTGGAGCCGCTTGCGGCGGCGGTGAAGCAGTACAAGCCGGTTGGACTAGTCGGGGCATCGGGCACCTTCGATACGCTTGGCGACTTGCAGGCGGCTCGCGCCGGCGCCGAGCGCGGCCCCAATATTCCGCCCGAAACCACCATCACGGTCGAGAGCTTTTACCTGAGCTACGAGCAACTGCTGCACAGTACCCACGAGCAACGCCTAAGCATGCCCGGCATGACGCCACTGCGGGCGGATATGATTGTGGTGGCCTGCGTCCTGATCGACTACGTGCTAAAGGCTTATGGCTTTACGAGCATCCGCGCTTCGGCTTTTGCCTTGAAGGAAGGCCTACTGGCTGAAATTCTGACTAGGAACAACAGTTAATGAAGAATCAGCCAATTACATAAAAACTTGATTATAAAGTATTTATGTAATAACCATTTAACATTTTGCTGCGTGCTTTTTCCCTACAATACCTTATTCGCCTTCACGGAGTCTGTGTTTAAAAGCATCGGCTGCCCCGATGCCGACGCCACCCTCGCAACAGAAACCCTGCTTGCGGCCGATCTGCGGGGCATCGATTCGCATGGTGTGGCCCGGCTCATCGGCTACGTGCGGCTGTGGGAAGCGGGGCGCATCAACCCCACCCCGCGCGTAGGCGTGGTGTACGAAACGCCGAGTACGGCCGTCGTGGACGGCGATGGCGGGCTGGGCCTAGTCGTGGCACCCAAAGCCATGAACGTAGCCATCGAGAAAGCCCGAGTGGCGGGTACCGGGTGGGTTTCGGTGAAGAACTCCAACCACTTCGGTATTGCAGGCTACCACGCCATGAAAGCGCTGGCCCACGACATGATCGGAATGGCCATGACCAACGCCAGTCCGCTGGTGGCGCCCACTTACTCGCTCGATCGCTTGCTGGGTACCAATCCCATTGCGGTAGCAGTGCCGGCCGGCGATCAACCCGATTTTGTGGCTGACTTTGCCACGACTACGGCAGCCAATGGCAAGCTGGAAATGTTGCAGCGCAAGCAACTACCCGCTCCCATCGGCTGGATTCAGGACCGCGACGGCAACGTTTCGACCAACCCCAATGAGTTGAAAGACGGCGGGGCGCTGCTGCCGCTGGGCGGCGAAACCGGCTCTCACAAAGGCTATTGCTTGGGCAGCATCGTCGATATTTTCTCGGCCGTGCTGTCAGGAGCAAACTATGGGCCGTGGGTGCCGCCTTTCGTGGCTTTTTTGCAGCCGCCTGCCGATCCGGTGGGGCAGGGCATTGGTCACTTCTTCGGCGCGATGCGGGTCGATGCCTTCCGCCCCGCCGCCGAGTTCAAAGCTCACATGGACAACTGGATCACCACGTTCCGCAACGCCAACGCCATCGAGGGCCATCGGGTGCTGATTCCCGGTGATCCGGAACGCGAGACGTCGCAACACCGCTTGCTCGATGGCATTCCGTTGCTGGAGCCGGTAGTGAAGGATCTGGAAACTGTAGGAAAGAAATTTGGTTTGTCGCTCTAGTCGGCATCAAAACTGCCCGCCGGATAAAGTAAAAAGCCCGGCCGCTATGTTGCGGCCGGGCTTTTTACTGGGTGTTATGTATGTCTAGATCAGTTGGTTACTACCCAACACAGCCGTCATGGCCACGTCTTCGTTCAGGTATTTCGAAGAATACTCTGGGTTCGAACCGTTGAGATACAAACAGGTACCGCCGTTTACGGTATCGATGATCTGCTCGTACTGGTCCATGGGCAGCGCTGGGCAGCCGAGGCTACGACCCAAACGTCCGTACTGACGAATAAAATCTTCGCTCACGTAATCGGCGCCGTGCATGACCACCGACCGCTCTAGCGCGTTGGTATTGAATCCTTCGTCAACACCGTCCAGCTTAAGCGAACGGCCGTGCTTGCCACGATACTCGTCGCGCGTCACGTAAAAGCCCAGGCTGCTCATGTTCGACTCGTTCTCGTTTGAGAAGTTAGTCGCTACATTTTCGCCTGAGTTGTGCCCGTGGGCAACCAGCGTGTGGAAGAGCACTTGCTTTTGGGCAAGGTCCAAGACCCACAGACGCTTTTCGGTGGAAGGCAGCTCAAAGTCAACAACTGTCAGCAACTGCTTGTCACCCAGCTTGTTGTCCTGCTTCAGGTTGAGGTAGCCAGTCACGGCTTTTGCAAACACCTCGTACCGTAAGCCTTGGGCTTCTACATTGAGGTTGCGGTAAAGATCGTGCATGCGCTGGTCGAAAAACGACTCCTGCATTTGCTTCGCCGTCGGCATCTTCATCTCCACTCCTGTCGTGTTGGCCATCGTCTTGCCCACGGGCGTCGCCAGGGGCGTTGCCATAAACAAGGAGGCTACAAAAGGCAGAAGACGCCGCATGGCTCGACGGGCACGGCGCTTGAGGCGCTGACGGTGAACTACATTTGGCTTTTCCATCTATCACGAATGTTTCAAGGCGTAAGAAAATACGGTTGGCCGCGCAGACTTAAACCGCTGAACGACTATACGTAACTCAAATGTCAGATGATGCAATCCTGACGGGTAGGAAAGCATTCAACATTTACAATGTATAATTAATTCCCTAACCATGAAGCCTCCTGAACGTTTTCTCCCTGATATGATCCTAGAATTTTTTTTGCTTTCCTCCTGCTTTGCTCTTGTCCAAGAGCTTTTTGAGCGGCCAAAGGCCTCTTTTACAATCATCTGATTGACAATAATTTATACAGACCTTATCCACAGTAACAACTTTATCCGGCGCACCAGCGCGTCATCTCTCAAAACGCGCGCCTGTGTGTCGGCCTTCCTTGTGGGGTCGCACAGGGGCAGGTCCGGCTGACCGGCTTTTCTTCGCTATTTTTGCGCTTTCCGGACGGTTTGGCTGTTACTAGCCGTATGCACTGTTCTACACCCCGTTGCGCTGCGCTGGCGCAGCTAGTTACTTACCATGGCTAAAGTCGCAATCAACCTCTCCACCGGGAGCATTCAGCAGGAAGAAATCATTGTGGGCATCGACTTGGGCACCACCAACAGCCTGGTCGCTTACATCCATCCGGATGGCCGGTACCCAGTCGCGATCAACGATCAGGGCCGGGGCACGATCGTGCCTTCCGTGGTGTACTTCTCGCCCGACGGCAATGAGCCCCTTGTAGGCAACGACGCCAAAGAATACCTCCTGACCGATCCGCACAACACCATTTACTCGGTGAAGCGCCTGCTGGGCAAATCCTACAAGGACTTGGGCACGCACGCCGAGCAGTTTGGCTATAAGATCATCGACGACAACACGGAAGGCTTGGTCAAAATCCGGGTTGGCGACCGCTTCTACTCCCCTATTGAGCTTTCAGCAGAAATCCTGAAGGAACTGCGGGCCCGGGCCGAGCATGCGCTCAAAACGCCCGTCAACCGCGCTGTTATTACGGTGCCGGCGTATTTTAACGATTCGCAGCGCCAAGCTACCCGCGACGCCGGCCGGCTGGCGGGCCTTGAAGTGCTCCGCATCGTTAACGAACCCACTGCCGCCGCGCTGGCCTATGGCATCGGCCTTAGTCCGGATGAAGAGAAAACCGTGGCGGTATACGACCTCGGCGGCGGCACTTTCGACATCAGTATTCTGCGCATTCAGCAGGGGATTTTTGAAGTCCTCAGTACAAACGGCGACACGTTTCTGGGTGGCGACGACCTCGACCGAGCCATAATTGACTACTGGACAAGCGATTATGGATTAGCCACTGCTCTCCACGATAATCAGGCTGGTCAGCAACAGCTTCGCTTGCTGGCTGAGCAAGCCAAGCGGCACTTAAGCGAGCACGACGATTTTCTGGCGGTACTCAACGGCAATGAGCTTCCGCTCACAAAGGAGAAGTTTAACGCCCTGATTCAGCCCTTGGTCGATCGCACCATTGCTTCGTGCCGCCAAGCGCTGGCCGATGCCAAGCTCACCGCCCAAGACCTGGATGCTGTGCTGCTAGTAGGCGGTTCTACTCGCGTGCCGCTTGTGTACGACAGCGTTTCGGCATTCTTTCAACAACCCGCTAACAACTCCCTCAACCCCGACGAAGTAGTGGCCCTGGGAGCGGCTATTCAGGCCGATATTTTGGCGGGCAATCGCCGCGACGTTCTTCTCTTGGACGTAACGCCGCTCACGCTCGGCATCGAAACCATGGGGGGCCTAATGGACCCTATCATCCCGCGTAATTCCAAGATTCCTACCAAAGCCGGGCGCCAATACACGACGAGCGTCGACGGACAAGTCAATCTGAAAATCTCGGTTTATCAGGGCGAACGAGATTTGGTAAAAGAGAACCGCAAGCTGGCCGAGTTTGATCTGCGCGGCATTCCGGCCATGCCGGCGGGCTTGCCCAAAGTAGACGTGAACTTCATTCTCAATGCCGACGGCATTCTGAAAGTTGAAGCGATCGAGTTGCGCTCCAATACGCAGCAGGCCGTTGAAATCAAGCCCCAATACGGCCTCACCGACGAGCAAGTAGAGCAGATGCTCATGGATTCGCTGATACACGCCAAGGAAGACGTAGCAGCCCGTATGGTAGTGGAAGCCCGCACCGTAGCCGAGCAGATGGTGTATCAGGTGGAGCGCTTTGTCGATAAGAATTCTCAGTACCTCACCGAAGACGAAATCACCCAGACTGCGGCTTACTCGCAAAACTTAAAGGACGCCCTCGCGAGCAACGACAAGGATACCATCTTGAAAGCTGTCGATGAGCTTGAGGAACTCACTCGTCCTTTTGCCGAGCGCGTGATGAATATTTCCATCAAGCAAGCTATGGCCGGCAAGAAAATCGAGTAGGTACTTTTGATTTGATAGCAAGCGCAAGTCCCGTATACAAGTGATTGACAATAAATCACTTGTATACGGGACTTGCGCTTGCAGCCTACTTGCTTGTTGTCTGTAACGCGGGAATCATGCCGAAGCTAAGCACGCGCGTAGCGGTCGAATCGCGGAACGTTACGTCGAGCTGTACTTTGGGCACGGGCTTCAGCGTATCGCTTTTGAACAGGAAGGAGTAGAAAAAGCGTGTGTTGCCGCTGTCTTCGATCCGTACGCCCAGCTTGTAGAGATCAATAGGCTGTCCGTAGCGACGTCCCTGTTCGTGCAAAGGCAAAGCCGCCGACCGAAACTGCGCTGGAGATACCGCTGCAACTACTTCAGGTGCGAGCAAGGCATACGCCTTGGGATAATCCCCGCGCAAAATGGCTATCAGGAACTGCCGAGCTACTTGCACTTGCGAGGGCTGCGAAGCCGCAACAGGCAGTACTAGCAAAATGCATAGCAAGGCCGTGAGCATCAGAGCTTTGTGGCGTTTGCATAATACTCCGCGGGGCGTGTGTGACGTCGTAGTCATTGGCAGTCTGTATCAAAAACAAAGCCACGGACGGCTGTCCGTGGCTTTCGTAATTATGGTGAGTAAGCCGTTATTCGGCTTCTTTCGGCACTAAGACGAATACATCTTCGCCAGGCCGTTTCATGATATATTTCTCGCGGGCAAATTTTTCGAGGAGTTCCGGACTGCTCAGCAGTTCGGCGCGGTCCTTTTTTACCTTCTCAATTTCTTGCAGGTAATATTCTTTCTGTCCTTGCAGTTCATGCCACTTGTCGTACATGTCGTACTGCTTCACGAAGTCGTTGGCATCGAACACAAACATCCACAACAGGAAACCAGCTCCGGTCAGGAAGTAGAAACTGCGCAGAAAGCGGGGAATACGATCAAAGACATCAACTGCTCGCATAATGCCAAAGATAGCAAAAGGGCCGGCCCTGCGTAGCAGAGTCGGCCCTTTTTCATAGTGCAGGCAACTATTGCCTACATTTTCTTGCCGGGAAAGTAAGCTACCTCGCCCAGCTCTTCTTCGATGCGAAGAAGCTGGTTGTACTTAGCCATACGGTCGGAGCGCGATGCGGAGCCCGTCTTAATCTGTCCCGTATTCAAAGCCACTGCTAAGTCAGCAATGGTATTGTCTTCCGTTTCGCCCGAGCGGTGCGACATGATGCTCTTGTACCCATTGCGACGGCCTAGGTTAACGGCGTCGATGGTTTCGGTCAGCGTACCGATCTGGTTTACTTTGATTAGGATGGCATTGGCAATCTTCTCGTCGATGCCACGCTGCAAGCGGGTTACGTTCGTCACAAACAGGTCATCGCCTACCAGCTGTACCTTCGAGCCAATGCTATCGGTGAGTTGTTTCCAACCGCTCCAGTCGTCTTCGTCCATGCCATCTTCAATGCTGATGATGGGGTATTTTTTGGCCCAGTCCTGCCAGAAAGAAGCCATCTCCGAAGAGGTCAGCTTGTCACCAGTGCTCTTTTTGAAGTGGTAATGACCATTTTCATAGAACTCCGATGTGGCAGCATCCATAGCGATCATCACATCATCGCCCGGCTTGTACCCAGCCGTTTCGATAGCCTGCAATACCACCTTAATAGCTTCCTCGTTCGACTTAATGTTGGGGGCAAAGCCACCTTCGTCACCTACGTTGGTGCTAAGCCCTTGCTTCTTGAGTACGTTTTTGAGGTGGTGAAAAATTTCCGTACCCCAACGCAACGCTTCTGAAAAAGAAGGTGCCCCTACGGGCATGATCATGAATTCCTGGAAATCAATGGAGTTATCGGCATGCGAACCACCGTTGAGAATGTTCATCATCGGTACCGGCATAGTAGTAGCACCCACGCCCCCTACATAACGGTATAAAGGCATACCCGCTTCTTGGGCTGCCGCACGAGCTATCGCTAATGAAGCTCCCAGAATAGCATTGGCCCCGAGGTTAGCTTTGTTGGGAGTACCATCCAACTCCAGCATTATCTTATCAAGCAATCCTTGCTCAAATACCGAAAAACCAACAAGTTCCTCGGCGATTTTGCTGTTCACGTTCTCTACAGCGTTGAGAACGCCCTTGCCCATGAATTTCGACTTATCGTCATCCCGCAACTCAACGGCTTCGTGTTTGCCAGTAGAAGCGCCTGATGGCACTGCTGCACGTCCTACTACGCCGTTTTCAGTGGTTACATCCACTTCCACAGTAGGATTACCGCGTGAATCAAAAATTTGCCGGGCATGGATGGCTGAGATAATGCTCATGTTGAGAAAGAATGAGGTGAAAGATGAATGTTATAGTTCAGACAGCATTGGTTTCTGGTTAGCTAGAAACTGCCGTTTCGAGGGCAGCAAGGTACTCATTTCCGATTTGCCACCCTTTGTATAACGTAAAATCGCAGTTTGAGAACCAGTAAAAACAAAAAGGACGTGCCTCACAGCACGTCCTTTTTGTTTGGATACAATTTGTAGACTAAGAAGCAGCTTCTTCGTCGGCAGCCTTCGCTTCGTCACGAGTTTCCTCGTTATGCAGAGTGGTGGTAGCTGTATCTTCTGGAGCAGAAGTTTCAATTACTGCAGCAGGAGCTACTGCTTCACCAACTGGAGCAGCTTCGGTAGAAGCTGAGGCCTTCTTACGACCACGTGAACGGCGAGTAGTAGCCTTAGCTTCGCTCGCAGTTTTTGCTTCCAACATCGTTTCGTTGTAATCAACCAACTCAATGATGCACATCTCGGCGTTGTCACCAAGACGATTCTCGCTTAGCTTCAAAATACGCGTATAGCCACCCGGGCGATTAGCAATTTTAGCAGCTACGTTACCAAACAGCTCTTTTATCGACTCTTTGTTCTGAAGAGTCGAGAATACTAAACGACGCGAATGCGTAGTGTCGTTTTTCGATTTAGTAAGCAAAGGCTCTACAAACTTGCGCAAAGCTTTAGCTTTTGCTACTGTCGTTGAAATACGCTTGTGCAGAATCAACGAAGAAGCCATATTCGACAGCATAGCGTTGCGGTGTGCAGCGGTGCGGCCTAAGTGGTTAATTGTTTTACCGTGTCTCATGATGTTGTACTAAATGTAAAATGTATGCTTGCATGTTGCGACCACGGCGGATGACAAAGCGATGTCGTCACATTAGAACCGCAACATCTTGGGCATAACGATTAAGAAATGCTAAAAAACAAAGCGCTGATTATCAGTTGGTTGCTGGTATTAAGCTGTATCAACCAACTGATAATCAGCACATAATATTAATCCTCTTCGAGCTTGTATTTGCCCAAATCCATTCCAAAGGTCAAACCCTTTTCTTCCACTAGATTTTCTAGTTCAGTCAAAGACTTCTTACCAAAGTTGCGGAACTTCATCATGTCGCTCATATCCAACTGTACTAAGTCCCCAAGGGTCTTGATATCAGCAGCTTTGAGGCAATTGTAAGCACGCACTGACAAATCCATATCCGCAAGAGGCGTCTTTAGGACTTTGCGCATGTGTAGCGTCTCCTCATCTACCGTCTCCTCTTCTTCAGCCTTGGCTGTTTCGAAGGTCATCGTGTTGTCCGAAAACAACATGAAGTGTTGGATAAGAATGTTAGCAGCGCCTTTTAGTGCCTCTTCAGGATGAATTGAACCATCAGTCTGAATTTCAATCAGCAGCTTTTCATAGTCGGTCTTCTGTTCTACCCGAGTATTTTCAATGCTGTACTTCACATTCTTTATAGGCGTGAAGATGGCATCAATTGCAATCTGGCCGAAAACCTGATCGGCAGGCTTATTTTCTTCTGCAGGTACGTAACCACGTCCCTTCTGAAGAGTAAATTCAAATTCCAGTTCGATGCTGGGATCTACATTACAGATTACCAATTCTGGGTTCAAAACCTGAAACCCGTTGGTAAACTTATCGATATCACCGGCTGTGAATGTCTCCTGACCTTTAACGCGAACCGTGATCTTATCTTCGATAGCATCGCTTACTTTCTTGAAGCGAACCATCTTCAGGTTCAGAATGATTTCGGACATATCCTCGATCACCCCTTCGATGGTCGAAAATTCGTGCAATACGCTAGGCGTGCGGACAGACGTAATGGCGTAGCCCTCCAGCGACGACAGCAGGATTCGGCGTAATGCATTGCCGATCGTGACGCCGTAGCCTTTCTCCAGCGGTTTAAATTCAAATGTTCCGTAGAAGTCGTCGGATTTCTCCATCACAACTTTCTCCGGCATCTGAAAAGCTAAGATTGACATAAGTGGGGCGTTAAATATTCAACAAGGAAAAAACGAAGAAACGGCCCAATATCTATTGGGCTCGTTATTACTTCGAGTAAAGCTCTACGATGAGCTGTTCCGTGATTTTCTCAGGGATCAGTTCGCGTGAGGGAGCGTTCAAGAACTTGCCTATCATTTCCTTGCCATCCCACTCTAACCAAGAGAAAGCACGCGCATTGCGAGCGCTTAAGCTCGTAGTGATAGCTTCAAGCGACTTCGACTTCTCACGTACGCCGACTATATCGCCAGCGCGCAGCTTATAAGAGGCAATATTAACTACCTCACCGTTAACCGTGATATGCTTGTGCAATACAAGTTGACGGGCTGCACGGCGAGTAGGAGCTACGCCAAGACGATAAACCGTATTATCAAGACGTGACTCTAGCAAAGCCAGCAAGTTGTCACCTGTAATGCCAGGTAAAGTTGCTGCTTTATGGAACAGGTTTTCAAACTGTTTTTCAAGCACACCATACATGTACTTCACTTTTTGCTTCTCCATCAACTGGATAGCATACTCCGACTGCTTTTTACGGCGGCCACGGCCATGTTGACCCGGAGGATAATTCTTTTTGTTAAGCGCTTTGCTTGGACCGAAAATCGGCTCTGCGAAGCGACGAGCGATTTTGGTTTTTGGACCGGTATAACGTGCCATTTCAGGGATATTGAGTTTTGAAGGGGTTGAACTAGACGTGTCGGGCCTCTTGGATGTAACATACAATTTAATGTAAGCCACATCAGAAACCCGACACCTTGGGCAAACCCACCTGCTCAGCAGGTAGTTCACCAGTTCATTATATCAGACGCGACGACGCTTAGGTGGGCGGCAGCCGTTGTGTGGCAACGGCGTTACGTCGCGGATGGTAGTTACCTCAATGCCCACGTTTTGAAGTGTACGGATTGCTGACTCACGGCCAGCACCTGGACCTTTTACAAATACTTCAGCCTTCCGCATGCCCAGGTCATGGGCCACTTTCGCGCAATCTGTAGCAGCCATCTGAGCTGCATATGGGGTATTCTTTTTAGAACCCCGGAATCCCATCTTACCAGCAGAGGCCCAAGAAATTACTTGGCCATTGTTGTTGGTAATAGAGATAATAATATTATTGAATGAAGCCTTGATGTGTACTTGACCTACTTGCTCAACTACAACAACGCGCTTTTTGGCTTTGTCTTTTCTTTTTTGTGCCATTTAGTTATCGCGAAACCACGGAAGTTGTTGGCTCCATGTTATTAACAAGAGCCGATTTCCGCTACAGTTTATTTAGTAGCCTTCTTCTTATTGGCAACGGTTTTCCGTTTGCCTTTGCGCGTACGAGAATTATTCTTAGTACGCTGGCCACGAACGGGGAGGCCTTTGCGGTGACGCAAACCACGGTAGCAACCAATGTCCATCAAACGTTTGATGTTCAATTGTACTTCCGAACGCAAAACGCCTTCAGTCTTGTGTTCTGCAGCAATTATGCTACGGATTTCACCAGCCTCAGCTTCCGTCCAGTCTTTCACTTTCTTGTTCAGATCAACGTCAGCTTGATTCAGAATTTTCTGAGCTGCAGAACGACCGATGCCGAAAATGTAGGTTAACGCGATTTCACCGCGCTTGTTATCTGGGATGTCTACCCCTGCAATACGAGCCATGTGCTTTTTAAAAAGTCTGGTGCTACTAACCCTGACGTTGCTTATAACGTGGGTTCTTTTTGTTGATGACGTAAAGCTTGCCTTTGCGGCGAATTACTTTACAGTCAACGCTGCGCTTCTTTACGGACGCTTTGACTTTCATGTCGTCGGGTTATTTGTAACGATAAACAATTCGGCCTTTTGACAAGTCATAGGGCGACATTTCTAGCTTCACCTTGTCCCCCGGCAGGATTTTGATATAATGCATTCGCATCTTGCCTGAAATGTGAGCAATGACTTGGTGTCCATTTTCCAGTTCAACACGAAACATCGCATTAGAAAGGGCTTCTAGAATCGTACCGTCCTGCTCAATGGAGGATTGTTTTGCCATATGGCTACTGTAAGGCTTTTTCTATGTATTCGAAAGACGTCAGAATTTCAGCTTTGTCTTTACGTACTACTACTGTATGTTCAAAGTGAGCTGAAGGCTTGTTGTCCTTAGTACGAATGGTCCAACCGTCTTTCTCTTGAACAACATTTTTAGTTCCTAGATTCACCATTGGCTCAATTGCAATCACAAGTCCTGTTTGCAACTTAAGTCCTGAACCACGTTTACCATAGTTCGGAACCTCAGGACGTTCATGAAGCTTCTCACCAATTCCATGGCCGACTAACTCTCGTACTACTCCATAACCTTGTTTTTCAACATGATTCTGAATTGCGAAACTTACATCGCCCATCCTGTTACCTGCTACCGCTTGCTCGATACCAACGTAAAGTGATTTTTTGGTTTCCTCCAGTAACTTTAATACTTCAGGTGCCACCTCCCCTACTGGGTAAGTGTAAGCGCTATCGGAATGATAGCCGTTGTAAAAAACCCCTGCATCAACTGAAATTATATCACCGCTTTTCAAAGTATAATCACTAGGAAAGCCGTGTACTACTACAGAATTAGGAGATATGCAAAGGCTAAAAGGAAAGTCATTGTAACCTTTAAAAGAAGGTTGAGCACCATGGTCCCGAATGAATTCTTCAGCACGCTGGTCAAGCTGTCGAGTAGTAACTCCTTCTTTTATCATGCCCGCCACTTCTCCGTGGGCTTGAGCCAGAATTTTTGCACTTACTCGAATAAGCTCTATTTCTTCTTCGGTCTTATAGACTATCATATTTAAGAAGCCATCGCAATATTTTGCGTACGGCCCTTGAGTTTACCAGACTTCATCATTCCATCGTAGTGACGCATTAGCAGGTAGCTTTCAACCTGGTTTAATGTGTCCAAAACTACGCCTACCATGATGATTAAAGATGTACCACCGTAAAAAGCTGAGAATGGTCTTGTTACACCTGTCAATAAAGCTAGAGCAGGAAAAATAGCAATCAAAGCAAGGGCAACAGCACCTGGTAAAGTAATGCGAGTTAATATTTCGTCAATGTATTCAGAAGTATCACGGCCTGGCTTGACACCAGGCACAAAACCACCGCTACGCTTTAAATCGTCTGCAATTTGGTTGGGGTTGACACTAATAGCTGTGTAGAAATAGGTAAAAACTATAATAAGCAGACCGAATACAAGGTTATACTGCCATGAAGTGTAATCTGAAAACTTAACGCCAATATAGCTAGCAGTATCACTATCATTCTGCCATATAGAAGCTACAATAGCAGGAACAAACATCAGCGATTGAGCGAAAATAATGGGCATTACCCCTGCAGCATTAACCTTCATCGGTATAAATTGCCGCTGTGCATTTAACTGTGTAGCACTACCAATCTGTTTCGCATACTGCACAGGAATTCGGCGAACCGCTTGAGTTAAGACTATAACAGCCATAACTACTAAAAACAGCACTACTAATTCGATCAAGAAGATCAAAGAACCACGCATACCTTTAGCAGCAGCTTCTCCAATAATGGCACCAGGAAGCCGCGACACTATCCCGATCATAATGATCATGGATATACCGTTACCTATGCCCTTGTCAGTGATTTTTTCGCCAAGCCACATACAAAACAGAGTCCCAGCGGTGATGATAATCATCGTTGAGAATGTGAAGAAAGGCCCAGGATTAATAATAGCTTCAGCATTGATCGTAGCTATAAAACCGATCGACTGAGCCATTACAATTGGGATGGTCAGAATACGTGTATATTGGTTGATCTTCTTACGTCCTGATTCGCCCTCTTTCTGGAGCTTTTGGAAATAAGGAACTGCTATCGTTAATAGCTGTAAAACGATAGAAGCCGAGATATAAGGCATAATGCCCAATGCAAAGATTGAAGCATGACTAAAGGCTCCTCCTAGCAAAGTATCAAGTATGCCGAATAGTCCCTGAGCGCCCTGTTTCAGCCGGGTAGGGTCTACGCCGGGTAATACAACGTAAGAACCCAGCCGATATATGGCAATGAAAAAAAGCGTATTGAGAATCCGCGCACGCAGATCCTCAATCGCAAAAATGTTCTTAATCGTTGTGATGAACTTGTTCATTGCCTTTTAGGCTTACAGCGTCACAGCTTTACCTCCTACTTTCTCGATAGCTTCAACAGCAGACTTTGAGAAAGCATGGGCATGTACTTCTAAAGCAGTAGTGATTTCACCACGACCTAAGATTTTAATCTTGGCATTTTTTGATACTAAGCCAGCCTTCACAAAATAGGCAGCATCCATAATAGTGGAAGAGCTATCTTTTTCGTTTAAATCAGCTAGTACATCAATGTTTATACCCTTGTACTCAATACGGTTGATATTTTTGAAACCGAATTTAGGTACACGGCGCTGCAATGGCATTTGGCCGCCTTCGAATCCTGATTTCTTTGAATAACCCGAGCGAGATTTCTGTCCTTTATGACCGCGCGTCGATGTACCACCGCGGCCTGAACCCGTACCACGGCCCAAACGCTTATTATTGCGAACTGAGCCTTCGGCAGGTTGGAGATTACTGAGATTCATGTTAATGCGTCTAGAGTTCAGTTACTTTTAATAGGTGCTGTACTTTAGCCACCATTCCAGCAACTTGTGGAGTATTCTCGACTTCCGTTTCGCTACCAATTTTGCCTAGGCCTAGAGCCTTGACAGTACGCTTTTGACGCTCAGGGCGGTCAATAACGCTTTTTATAAGTTTGATCTTGATCTGCGTCATCTCTACTTAGCCGTTGAAAACACGCTGAAGGCTAATCCCGCGTTGCTGAGCAATAGTCATCGGATCTCGCATTTTGCTTAAAGCATCGAAAGTTGCCTTGACAACATTGTGAGGGTTTGAAGATCCCTTCGATTTCGCAAGGACATCTTTAATACCAGCACTTTCAAAAACAGCCCGCATAGCTCCACCGGCAATTACGCCAGTACCAGCCGCTGCAGGCTGTACTAAAACAAAACCGCCTGAATACTTACCCTCCATTGCATGTGGAACAGTATGCTTATATAAAGGAACCTTTACAAGGTTCTTTTTTGCATCATCTATTCCTTTAGCAATAGCATCAGTAACTTCGTTGGCTTTGCCAAGACCGAATCCCACAGTGCCATTACCATCGCCAACCACAACGATTGCAGAAAAGCTAAAGCGACGACCACCTTTTACCACTTTGGCTACACGGTTGATCGCCACAACCTTTTCTTTTAGGTCTGTATCTGTGGCGCGCACTACTTGTTTATCCCGGTTGTTACCTCGGTTATCTTGCGACATACTTTTAGAAATTGAGTCCGCCTTCGCGGGCTCCTTCTGCCAATGATTTAACACGACCATGGTAGAGATAACCGGAACGGTCAAATACCACTTTCGTAATGCCTTTTTCCTGAGCACGGGAGGCAAGTTCTTTGCCTACAGCGGCAGCGAGGGCTACTCCGTTGCCCCCATCCACCGAAACGTGCTTTGAGGAAGCAGCTACCAACGTGTGGCCAACAGTATCATCTATAATTTGAGCATAAATGCCCGTATTACTACGAAATACTGATAGACGTGGGCGCTCGGACGTGCCAGCCACCTTTGTGCGGATAATGCGCTGGATCCGTTTTCTTCTTGTTGCTTTATCGAAAGCCATGATGCAAAATTATTTCGAAGCCGTTTTACCAGCTTTGCGACGAATCTGCTCACCCACAAAGCGTACACCTTTGCCTTTATAAGGCTCAACTTTACGTAGTGAGCGAATCTTGGCAGCTACTTGACCTAACAATTGCTTGTCAATACTAGTCAAAGTGACTATTGGATTCTTACCTTTCTCAGTAACGGCAGTAGCAGTTACCTCCTTAGGAAGAGCCAAGAAAATATTATGAGAATATCCAAGTGACAATTCTAATGTAGTACCAGCCATGGAGGCTTTGTAACCTACACCTACTAGTTCAAGTTGCTCGGTAAAGCCGTTGCTTACACCATTGACCATATTATTGATCAATGAACGGTACAAACCATGCATGGCTTTATGACGCTTTTGTTCAGTTGGACGTTCTACCACCAATTGACCATCATTTGTAGAAACAATGATATCGCGGTCCACTGGAGTTGATAAAGTGCCTTTAGGGCCCTTTACTATAATTTCATTTTCCTTGCTGATCTCGACCTGAACATTGGTCGGCAAGCTAATCGGCAGTTTACCAATACGTGACATAGTTTAGTTCCTCCTCGATTAGTAAACGTAGCACAATACCTCGCCACCCACATTTTCAGCTTTCGCCTCTTTCTCTGTCATTACTCCCTTAGAAGTTGACAAGATTGCAATACCTAGTCCGCTTAGGACACGAGGCATATTCTCAACGTGAGCATATTTACGTAAACCAGGAGTACTAATCCTCTCCAACTTTGTAATAGCAGGTTGCTTTGTAGCAGGGTTATACTTCAAGGCAATTTTGATTGTACCCTGAACTGAAGAATCATCAAAACGGTAACTCTGGATGTATCCTTTGTTGTAGAGAACTTTCGTAATCTCCTTTTTGATGTTACTCGCCGGGATCTCTACCACACGATGATTAGCCTTTATGGCATTACGTACCCGGGTAAGGTAATCAGCAATTGGGTCTGTATTCATTTGATCAAGAAAGAGCGACCTTTTTAGGGAGCCGCAAAGATAAGAAAATTTCGTCACCACAGAAAGAGGCGACGAAATTTTCGGTTAAGACTACTTAGCTCGACTTTCAGGGCTCGGCTAATGGTTTCTCTCGGCAACCTGCCAAGTCTTGTTACTTGTGTATAGGATACACAAGCAACTTAATTATCATCTACCAGCTTGACTTAGTTACACCTGGTATCTTACCTGCTAACGCCATTTCACGGAACGTAACACGGCTGATGCCAAACTTTCGCATGTAACCACGAGGGCGACCATTGATCTTGTCACGGTTGTGGATACGTACAGGTGAGGCGTTACGAGGCAATTTATCAAGTCCTTCATAATCGCTAGCAGCTTTTAAAGCTTTACGCTTCTCAGCATAACGAGCAACTGTGGCAATACGCTTTCTCTCTCGCGCTTTAACGGATTCCTTAGCCATTATTCTGTTTCTTGGCGTTGGTGAACGGCATACCGAATGCTTTGAGAAGCTCGTAGCTTTGCTCATCATTTTCGGCGGTAGTCACGAAGGTAATATCCATACCAGAAATCGACTTGATTTTATCTATCGAAATTTCTGGAAAGATAATTTGCTCCTTGATACCTAATGTATAGTTACCACGACCATCAAAGCCTTTATCGTTAATACCTTTGAAGTCGCGCACACGTGGTAAAGCCACGGTAAGCAAACGATCCATGAATTCGTACATACGCTCACCGCGCAAAGTAACCTTTGCACCGATTGGCATCCCTTCACGGAGTTTGAAGTTAGATACCGAGCGTTTAGCAATAGTAGCAACAGCTTTTTGACCCGTTATAGTCGACAGTTCATCAACTCCGTTATCAACAAGCTTTTTATCAGCTACTGCAGCACCAATTCCTCGGTTGATACAGATTTTTGTGATCCGTGGAACCTGCATGATGCTCTTAAATTGGAATTTCTCCTGCAGAGCTGGTACCACTTCCTTATTATATTTCTCTTTCAGTCGAGCCATTGTCGTAGAGCCAGTTTAGGCGTTTTTCGGATCAATTGGCTGCACATTACTCACATGAATAGGAGCTTCAATCTTGGTAATACCACCTTGTGGGTTTTTAGCACTAGGTTTATTGTGCTTAGTAACCAGATTCAAACCTTCTATAATCACGCGCTGTGTTGAGCGGTTCACCGACTTGATCACGCCGGTTTTGCCACGCTCATCACCAGCAATAACCTTTACGGTATCGCCAGTCTTAACATGCAGTTTTGCGGGCTTTTGTTCTTTAGTTTTTGTTGCCATCACTTAGAGAACTTCAGGAGCCAGCGAAACAATCTTCATGAATTGCTTTTCACGCAATTCACGGGCAACTGGCCCAAAGATCCGAGTGCCACGTGGCTCATCATTGTTATTGAGCAATACAGCAGCGTTATCATCGAAGCGAATATAAGAGCCATCTTTACGACGGATTTCTTTCTTCGTACGAACTACTACTGCTTTTGATACAGCGCCTTTTTTAGCGTTACCTGAAGGCAGAGCCGACTTGATAGCTACGACGATCTTATCGCCTACGCTGGCGTACTTTTTACCTGTACCCCCTAGGACACGAATGCAAAGTACTTCTTTAGCGCCGCTATTATCAGCGACGGTAAGACGGGATTCTTGCTGTATCATCTTATTTAGCGCGTTCTATAATCTCTACTAGTCTCCAACGCTTGCTCTTGCTTAAAGGACGAGTCGACATAATTCGTACTGTGTCCCCTTCGCCGCATTCGTTGTTCTCATCATGAGCCATGAACTTAGTGCTCTTGGTCACAAATTTACCGTAGATCGGGTGTTTCATTTTGCTTTCCACCATCACCGTAATGGACTTGTCCATTTTGGAACTGGTTACGCGCCCAATGATTTCTTTGCGCAGGTTACGCTCGGAAGCGTTAGTTACCTGCTGTTCTGCGTTGGTTGCCATCGTTTATTTAGCAGTTTGGGTTGCCTGCTCGTTTTCGCGACGGGTCAACTCAGTCTTCAGACGAGCGATGTTCTTGCGGCTATGCTTCAGGCGAACCGGGTTTTCCAAGGGAGAAATAGCATGCGCAAAACGCAGGGTTTGACCATTGGTTTGTTCGGCTTTGATTTGCTCCTTCAGCTCTTCTAGCGAAAGGGCGCGGATATCAGTGTTCTTCATCTTACTTGCTTTCTACGTAGTCGCGACGAACAACAAATTGAGTTCTCACTGGCAGCTTTTGCGCAGCAAGACGCAAAGATTCTTGCGCCACTTCCAAAGGCACACCGTCTGATTCGAACATAATGGTCCCAGGTTTTACAACAGCTACCCAATACTCAGGGGAGCCTTTACCTTTACCCATACGAACTTCGGCTGGCTTCTTTGTGATAGGTTTATCAGGGAAAATGCGAATCCATACTTGACCTTCGCGCTTCATTGCGCGGGTCATGGCGATACGGGCTGCTTCAATCTGGCGAGCTGTGATCCAAGCTTGCTCCAGCGACTTGATGGCGAATGAACCAAAGTCGATGGTGCTGCCGCGATGAGCAAGACCCGTTACGCGACCCTTTTGCATCTTCCGATACTTGGTTCTTTTCGGTTGTAACATGAGTTATCGAAAAAAAGATTCGAGAAGAAAAGGATTAGCGACGTGGCCCACGGTTCTGTCCACCAGCGCCACCACCGCGACGTTGGCCTCCAGCCTGACCACCACGGTTATCACCACCACGGTTATCACCACCACGATCATTACGATCGCGGCGAGGACCACGATCACCGCCGCGCTCACCGCGCTCACCACGTGGGCCACGATCATTACTACGGTTGTCGTTACCTTGATTAGCGGGCTGCTGGTTTGGCGAAAGATCAGGCTTGCCGAATATTTCGCCACGCATCACCCATACCTTTATGCCAATTTTACCATACACAGTCTGTGCCTCTGATAAAGCATAATCTATATCAGCACGCAGAGTGTGCAGAGGTGTACGGCCCTCCTTGTATTGCTCAGTACGAGCAATCTCAGCACCGCCAAGACGTCCCGATACTTGTACTTTGATGCCTTCTGCTCCAACGCGAATAGCGCCTTGGATGGCTTGTTTCATCGCCCTACGGAATGAAATACGAGCTTGCAACTGCTGAGCGATACTTTCGCCTACTAGTTTAGCATCAAGTTCTGGACGCTTGATTTCGAAGATATTGATCTGAACGTCCTTGCTCGTAATCTGCTTCAGTTCGTCTTTGATCTTATCGACCTCAGCACCGCCTTTGCCTATCACTACACCCGGACGAGCTGTATTGATAGTAATAGTGATGCGCTTTAGAGTACGCTCAATAACTATGCGGCTAATACCACCTTTCGGGATACGCGCCATAATATACTTACGGATTTTTTCGTCTTCTACCAGCTTGTCGGCAAAGTCCTTGCCACCGTACCAGTTCGAGTCCCATCCTTTAATGACACCCAAGCGGAAGCCAACCGGATTTACTTTCTGTCCCATAGTGCTTATACGGAGGCTTCTGCCTTGTTTTCAGTGGTTTTCTTCGAAGAACTACGGCGAGTGCGTACAGCGCCTGCTTGTGCTTCAACTGGATTTTTCTCAGCAGCTTGTTTAGCAGCAGCTTTGCTGCCCATCGGTTCTACTTTCGAATCAATAACCAGCGTCACATGATTGCTACGCTTGCGGATGCGGTGGCCGCGTCCTTGGGGAGCTGGACGCAACCGCTTTAATTGTCTGCCTTCGTCAACGAAAATCTCTTTTATATAGAGATTTGCATCTTCGATTCGCTCTTCTTCATTCTTTTGCTGCCAGTTGGCAAGAGCTGAAAGAAGGAGTTTTTCGATGCGTTCGGCACCTGAGTTAGCTTCGAATTTTAGCAAGCCTAAAGCACGAGTTACTTTCTGGCCGCGAACCAAGTTGGCTACCATACGCATCTTACGAGGCGAGGTAGGCACATTGCGGAGTTTAGCAGTAGCTTCCATCTTAGCGCTTGCCTTTATCTTTCTTGGCTACGTGACCACGGAAGTTACGAGTTGGGGCAAACTCACCGAGCTTGTGACCAACCATATTCTCCGTTACATAAACCGGGATGAACTTATTGCCGTTGTGTACGGCGAATGTGTGACCTACGAAGTCTGGGGAAATCATCGAACGGCGAGACCATGTCTTCACCACCGACTTCTTGCCAGAGTCTTCCATCACTTGAACTTTCTTCTCGAGCCGGAAGTCAATGTACGGCCCTTTTTTTAGCGAACGTGCCATTGGTTACTTCTTGCCTTTACGGTTAACGATGAGCTGCTCGGAATACTTGTTTTTGTTGCGTGTCTTCTGACCTTTAGCGAAGATACCATTGCGGCTGCGCGGGTGACCACCAGACGATTTACCTTCACCACCACCCATGGGGTGATCAACTGGGTTCATTGCAACACCACGTACACGTGGACGACGACCTAACCAACGGTTACGCCCAGCTTTGCCGAGACGTACATTCATATGATCACCGTTTGACACAGTCCCTACTGTAGCCATGCAGGTAACTAGTACCATGCGCATTTCACCAGAAGGTAACTTTAACGTTGCGTATTTATCTTCACGTGCTACCAGCTGAGCATAAGTACCAGCCGACCGCGCCATTGCAGCACCGGCACCAGGCATCAACTCGATGTTGTGCACTATGGTACCTAGAGGCATTTCACGTAACGGAAGAGCGTTCCCTACTTCAGGAGCAGCTGCTGCACCTGATACTACAGTAGATCCAACAGCCAAACCTGCAGGCGCGATGATATATCGCTTCTCACCATCAGCATAACTCAAAAGAGCAATGCGAGCAGTACGGTTAGGATCGTACTCAATCGTCTTAACAGTAGCTGGAACACCAGCTTTATCCCGTTTAAAATCGATGATACGATACTTTTGCTTGTGGCCACCACCTATGTAGCGGTTGGACATTTTCCCCGCGTTGTTGCGGCCACCGGATTTTTCCATGGGTGCCAACAGCGACTTCTCTGGCGTCGACGTCGTAATTTCGTCGAAGGCAGGAGCGATACGGAAGCGCTGACCCGGTGATGTTGGTCTTAGTTTTTTGAGTGCCATTGATATAGCTTAAATTCGCTTTTCAGAAAGGCTTCTGTATCAATTAGATACCGTTATAGAAGTCGATTACGTCGCCTTCTTTTACAGTTACGATAGCCTTTTTGCCATGAGGGCGACGACCTGTTACGGAGCCACCTTTCGTGAACTTGGATTTGAGTTTACCATTGGTGCGAATCGTGCTAATGCCCGTTACAGTCACACCATAAATTTGCTCAATCTCCTTTTTAATCTGAACCTTGTTGGCAGTGCGCTCTACTTCAAAAGCATACTGCCCCTTTTCGTTCAGAGCCGTGGCCTTTTCGGTCACGATTGGTTTTTTCAGCGTGCTCATTACTCAGCAGTAGTATAGAGTTGTTCTAACGACTTCAACCCATCCTCTGACAACAACAAAGTGTCTGTGTTGAGCAGATCGTGCGTGTTCAAGGCAATGGGCGTAGCAACTTTCACTTTCTGAATGTTGCGAGCCGATAGGATCACGTTCTTATCAGCTGTAGCCGTCACTAGCAAGGTCTTTTTACCGTTGTTCAGCTTTAAACCGGAGAGAATCGAAAGAAATTCCTTGGTCTTAGGCGCAGAGAAAGTAATATTCTCTACCAAAGCAAGTTTTCCTTCCTGTGCTAACACAGACAAAGCAGAAAGACGAGCAAGACGCTTGGTCTTTTTATTCAGCTTAAAACCGTAATCACGCGGCTCAGGACCGAACACGCGACCACCGCCAATGAAGACTGGTGACTTCATGCTGCCTGCCCGAGCGCCGCCAGTTCCTTTTTGCTTTTTAAGCTTTTTGGTTGTACCGCTAACCTCGTTGCGCTGCTTCGACTTGTGAGTACCTTGGCGTTGATTAGCCAAATAGTGCTTTACGTCGAGGTACATTACGTGCTCGTTAGGTTCGAGACCGAATACGGCATCTGACAAAGTAACCTTACGGCCTGTGTCTTCACCCTTGATGTTATATACTGACAGTTCCATCACGCGTTATTTTTCCAGGACCACGTAAGAATTTTTGGCACCAGGAACAGAGCCGCTCACTACGATAAGATTCTTATCAGCTACTACGCGCAAAACCTTCAGGTTTTGCACTTTCACACGGTCACCGCCCATACGACCAGCCATACGCATTCCTTTGAATACGCGTGAAGGCCAAGAGCAAGCACCAATAGAACCTGGGTGGCGAAGACGGTTGTGCTGACCGTGGGTCTGGCCGCCAACACCAGCAAAATTGTAGCGCTTTACAACACCCTGAAAGCCTTTGCCTTTCGAAGTGCCGACAACGTCAACAAATTCACCTTCCTCAAATAAGCTAGCATCGATTTGAGCACCAGCTGCATACGTAGATTCAGCATCCAAACGAAACTCTACAAGTTTTCGCTTGGGAGTTGTACCGGCTTTAGCAAAGTGTCCAGCCAAAGCCTTGGTGGTGTTCTTTGCTTTTTTTTCGCCGTAGCCGAGTTGTACAGCTGTGTAGCCGTCATTCTCGAGCGTTTTAACCTGCGTCACTACGCACGGACCCGCTTCTATGAGCGTGCAAGGAATGTTCTTCCCGTCCGGAGTGAAGAGGCTTGTCATACCGATTTTTTTACCGATGATGCCAGGCATTCTGATTGAAATTTATTAAAGACGCAAAGAAAACGCCCAAGTGGCGTTTTCAGAATGGGAGTGCAAAGCTAGGCAAAAGAGGTCTAAAAGTCTAATGTGATCTGGAAATATTTTTCTATTCTAAACATATCGCCTATTGAATAGCTGCTATCTCTGTTTCAAACCCTTCACGCTATACAAATGAACATCGCTTGCCATAGCGCTTGCTTGTAGAATAGGTATGCTTCTTTATGTAAAAAGCCCTTCTCAATTGCGGTTGTGCCTCACAGTCAAGCTGGTTTCCATGTATAGGTTTCCTCTTCCGACCTGTTGCCTTCAATAGCAAGCATAATAAATAGGATAGAGAAGGTAAGCCCTATCTGTGTTTCTAGGGTATATTCTACCAAAAAGGAAAGGGTTAGAATAGTATAATGCACTACTAATAGTGGGCTGAGTTTAGACCATAATTGCACACATGGCATGAAGAAGAATACTAAAAATACAACTAATCCAACTATACCATATGCAACGAGATTATATAAAAACTGATTATGGGGCTTAATATATGATTTATGCCTAATTGCTGGAAAGTTTTTTTTATAATACTCTGCCAACTCACTATCCATATCAGCCTTACCGATCCCAAACCATGGATGCTCTTTAATAATTAAGTAAGCAACTTTATAAGAATATACCCTACCTACTAAAGAATAGTTGTTAGCAGATTCCATCTTATCTACTTTACTAACGTCCTCACGCGTATTTGTAAATTTGTTACGAAATGTCGGAAAAATCAAATAACTAATAAGGGGTATTATTATCATTACAAAAGCCAGCAAAATAATTCGCTTATAACTATTTGACTTCACAAGCAACCATAACCATGCTAGTGCCGCGACAGCATACATTGTAATTAATCCGCTCCTAACAGCTAATAGATGTTGAAAAAATATCAAAAATATTGTACCAGCTAGTATGCTGACTTTCTTCGCTTTAGTTATTTTATCATTATATATCCACAATACTCCGAAAGCACTAGCCAAAGTTACCATCAAGCTAAAGCGGATGTGATCAGGCTCTGTAGGCATAATTTTTGACCTTAGGTACTGTTCATTTATTTGCTCTACATGTTGTAAATAGTTACTCGTACTGACTATCGCTGAAGCTAATACCAAAACACAAAAGAAAATCCAAAGCCACCTCAAATATTTAGCAGGAAATTCAGGCAGTATTGCAAAAGATACAGGAAGCAATAAAAAAGGAGATTGCAAAAGCACATCGCGCCAGTATTCAAGTCGATTTGCTTCATCAGTATTTAATCCAGCTGACAGATGAAGAAAGAATACTACTGTAATAGGGATATATACCTTAAATTCCTTGTTCTGGGTTTCTCTATAGAGTAAAAAATATATTAAAGCGGTTACTAATAACCCTATTATTCCAATACTAGGTAATATCCTAAAGAAACTACTTGTGAAAAGTCCTGCAATAATTAATGAGCAGAAACTCGTTGCTACAAGAGGAAAATGCGGCTTCAAGTACCTCTTATTTAAAATAGAATTCATGCAGAAGGCAATTTTAGCACTAAGCAAATATTAGTGTCTTCAAACAGATTATACCAAAGGTTCCAACTTACTTTAACGTAGTTAGTGCAATAACAAAACACCCCACAGGATTTATAAAACCTGTGGGGTGTTTTGTTATTAACAAATAGGAAAGCCTCAGACTTTGATTTCTACATCAACGCCGCTTGGCAATTCTAGCTTCATCAAGGCATCCACTGTCTTGGAAGAAGTAGAATATATATCAACTAAGCGCTTATAGGTGCAAAGCTGAAATTGCTCACGAGACTTTTTGTTCACGTGTGGCGAACGCAGTACTGTGAATTTTTCTTTGTTAGTCGGCAGTGGAATAGGACCACTTACAATGGCACCCGTAGCCTTTACCGCTTTTACAATCTTCTCGGAGGACTTGTCCACAAGATTATGATCGTAAGACTTGAGCTTAATGCGAATTTTCTGGTTCATGATTCTTAGTCTTAAAGCGGATTAGCGAACGGCATTCCCTTTTTGTTTAGCAACAATACCATCGGCCAAGTTCTGAGGTACCTGCTCATAATGTGAGAAAGTAAGAGAAGCCGAAGCACGACCGGAAGAGATAGTGCGTAGATCAGTTACATAACCAAACAATTCCGATAGAGGAACATCAGCTTTGATAACTTGAGCACCAGCTTTGGTATCCATACCTTTCATCAAGCCGCGACGACGGTTAAGGTCACCGGTAACAGGACCAGTGTATTCGTCAGGGCAAACAACCTCAACTGCCATAATAGGCTCAAGGAGTTTAGGACCAGCTTGACGAGCTGCTTCACGGAAACCACCACGGGCAGCAAGTTCGAAAGACAGTGCGTCTGAGTCAACATCATGATACGAACCGTGGAACAGCCGCACCTTCATGCCTTCAATAGGGAAACCAGCCAATGGGCCGTTTTTCATTGCCTCTTCGAAACCTTTCTGAATCGGAGCAATAAATTCGCGGGGGATAACACCACCTACGATAGCATTGTCAAATTCTAAACCTGGCTTCTCAGGCTCTGTTTCTTTAGGGCCGAGTTCAAAGACAATGTCACCAAACTTACCACGACCACCGGTTTGCTTCTTGTAAGTTTCGCGGTGTTCTACTTTCTTCGTAAGTATCTCTTTGTAAGCAACCTGCGGTGCACCTTGGTTGATTTCCACCTTGAACTCACGACGCATACGGTCGATAATGATTTCCAAGTGAAGCTCACCCATGCCACGCAGAACAGTCTGACCAGTTTCAGGGTCAGTGTTTACCTTCAAAGTAGGGTCTTCTTCAATGAGCTTGGCAATTGCCATACCCATCTTATCTACGTCAGCTTGCGTTTTTGGCTCAATAGCGTAACCAATTACCGGTTCCGGGAACGACATCGATTCGAGTACGATAGGCGACTTTTCATCGGTAAGAGTATCGCCCGTTTTGATGTCTTTGAAACCAACCCCAGCTGCAATATCGCCCGCCTGAATTTTATCAATTGGGTTTTGCTTATTGGAGTGCATCTGCATAAGCCGCGAAATACGCTCCTTCTTGCCAGTACGGTTGTTCAATACGTAAGAGCCAGACTCTAGCACGCCGCTATAACAACGGAAAAAGCACAGACGTCCTACGAATGGATCGGTTGCAATTTTAAATGCAAGCGCGGTAAAAGGCTCATCATTATCGGGATGGCGCTCCATTTCCTCGCCATTCTCGGGATTAGTACCGATGATAGGAGGCATGTCAAGCGGCGATGGCAAATAGGCCATTACGCCATCTAGCATCGACTGTACACCTTTATTTTTGAAAGCCGAGCCACACATCACAGGAGAAAACTTCATGTCGATAACCGCTTTGCGGATTACCACCATCATTTCCTCGCGGGTAATGCTTTCTGGATCATCAAAGAACTTTTCTAGTAGAAGATCGTCGTATTCAGCAACGCTTTCTACCAGCTTCTGACGCCATTCGGCTACAGTCTCCACCAGATCCTCAGGAACTGGGATTTCGTGGTATGACTTACCCTGGGTAGCATCATCCCATACAATTGCTTTGCCTGTCAGCAAGTCGACAACACCTTTGAAGGTATCTTCAGCGCCAATCGGAATTTGCAGTGGGACAGGGTTAGCACCCAGCTTATCCTTGATCTCGGCTACAGCTTTGAAGAAGTCAGCTCCTGCACGGTCCATCTTATTGACGAAGCAAATGCGCGGAACCTTGTACTTATCGGCTTGGCGCCAAACCGTTTCTGACTGGGGCTCTACACCCGATACAGCACAGAAAAGGGCTACCGCACCGTCTAATACTCGCAACGAACGTTCAACTTCTACAGTGAAGTCAACGTGGCCAGGAGTATCGATTAGGTTAATTTTATACTGCTTAGTCTCCGGCGTAGGATCGCCATTGGCATCAGTTGGATAATTCCAAAACGTGGTGGTAGCAGCAGAAGTAATAGTAATACCACGCTCCTGCTCCTGTTCCATCCAGTCCATCGTGGCGGCACCTTCGTGCACTTCCCCGATCTTGTGGGTTTTTCCGGTATAGTAAAGAATGCGCTCCGAAGTCGTGGTTTTACCGGCGTCGATGTGCGCCATAATCCCGATGTTTCGGAGGAAATGCAGGTCTTTGTTAACGGCCATTGCTTTGTTTATGACTTAGGGACTTTATGACTTGAGGACTTAGAACACGGAAAAAAGTATTCCGATTCACTAAGTCCTCAACTCCTAAAATCTCTGTATGTCTAGATTAGAAGCGGAAGTGCGAGAAAGCTTTGTTTGCTTCGGCCATCCGGTGCGTATCGTCTTTTTTCTTAACAGCAGCACCTTCACCTTTAGCAGCAGCAATAATCTCACCTGCCAACTTGTCCTTCATGGTCTTTTCACCACGACGACGAGCGTATTGAATCATCCACTTGGCACCAACCGAAATGCGGCGATCAGGACGAACTTCAGTAGGCACTTGGAAGGTAGCACCACCTACTCGGCGGCTCTTAACTTCTACGGTAGGCATTACATTATTCAGGGCCTTGCGCCACATTTCCAGGCCATTCTCCTTGGTACGCTGCTCTACAATTTCGCAGGCATCGTAGAAAATAGTGTAAGCAAGATTCTTTTTCCCGTCGTACATCATGTAGTTGACGAAACGGGTTACTAGCGTCTCCTTGTACTTAGGATCGGGCAGGAGAATGCGCTTCTTTGGTTTTGACTTTCTCATATTGCTGTTAGGGACTTGGGGTCTCAGGGTCTTGGGGACTTAGTCATGCAGGTTCCTGTTACAAAACCCACTTCCCTAAGTCCTCAAGACCCCAAGCCCCTAAAAATTATTTCTTCTTGCCTGGTGCTGGCTTGCCACCTTTGCCGGTAGCAGCTGGTTGACCTGGCTTCGGGCGCTTTGCACCGTATTTCGAGCGACGCTGCAAACGGCCGTTAACACCTGCCGTGTCGAGAGCGCCACGGATGATGTGATAACGCACGCCTGGCAAGTCTTTAACCCGGCCACCGCGAATCAGCACGATTGAGTGCTCCTGCAGGTTGTGGCCTTCACCTGGAATATAGGCGTTGACTTCTTTGCCGTTGGTGAGACGCACACGAGCGACTTTACGCATTGCCGAGTTCGGCTTTTTAGGCGTAGTGGTATATACACGGGTGCAAACGCCACGGCGCTGCGGGCAAGAGTCGAGAGCGGGCGACTTCGACTTAGTCGTAAGCTTCTCTCTTCCTTTGCGTACTAACTGGTTGATGGTAGGCATCTACGGAATGGTTTGTCGAGGAGGGTCTTCTCCCAAAAAATTAGGCTTGCAAAGGTATAGACTCTGGTTTACAATAGCAAACGTGTTGAAATAGATAATTTTAGGAGAGCAGAGTTGGCAAGAGAAGTGGTTAAATTCTCAGAATCATGCATTTAGCGGCTAATAGCAGGAATATAAGTCTTCTTAACTTATGTTATCCTGCCAAGTCAGAGCTTGCTTAACCTACCTGTTCGTATAAATACAGGAAACTCAACGACTTGCTTTTGTTCTCCCCAAGCTCTTCTTACCTGATCAGATATGAGAAGAAGTGGGTCGCTATTGTTTTGCTGCTGGTACTGCTGAACACTGGACCACGTGCGCAGATAATTCAGGAATCTTTCCGCATCCCATTCTAGCTCGATTTTGAATTCGCGGTGTTCTACCTCAGCGAACGGGAAAGGAATTTTAGAGAATCGGTCATCAATATGCTTGCGATTACTATCCCAGTAAGCCCCGATTGTTTCGGCATAGAAGTGCTCAACAATAGGATCGATGCTTTGATTCACCTTCAGCAAGCTGTACCCCCACTCTGCAATAATTGCCTGAGGCTTGGCAACACGATATACTTCCTGATGAAAAGCAGCCGCATCAAACCAATGTAAGGCTTGTGCAACCGTGATAAGATCAAAAGAGTTGCTTGAGAACTGGGTTTGCTCAGCTGAGCTAATGCTATACTTGATATTATCAAGTTGGATTGCCCTTTGCAGTTGCGCCTCACTTATATCGGTTGCTTCTACGTGAGTGAAATGCTTTGCCAAAGCAGCAGCAACTTGGCCATTACCTGTACCGCAATCCCAGGCTGAAATGCTACTTTCTAAGCGTGAGTATATGTAGGCGTATAGTTCTGGGGGGTACTCAATCCTGTATTGTGCATACAAATCAGCATGCCCCGAAAAGCGATCAAGCGATGGGAAGCCCATACCCAAATCTAAAACAAGAAGCTTCTGTGCGGAACAGAAGCTTCATTTACAATTAATTGATTATCAGAATTTTATGCTTCCCCCATAGTTCCACCGAAGTTCATGGGGTAGCTTGGCATATCAGGCTGCTGTTTGATTGGCCCAAAAGTCTGTTCAAACCGCTCAATGTTGTCTGAAAGAGCTGCTAATAGTCGCTTGGCATGTTCGGGCGTTACCACAATGCGTGCCTTTACCTTGGCCTTCGGCAGGCCTGGCATCAGACGTATAAAATCAATCACGAACTCGCTGCTGCTGTGCGCAATCATCGCCAAATTGGCGTATTCGCCTTCAGCGACTTCTTCTGAGAGCTCGATATTGATGGCGTTGGGGTCCTGTGGAACCGGGGGGTCGGGTTGTTGAGACATAGGATTGAAAACAAGTTTTGATATGTAGGTACGAAAACCGAAGAACTAAAGCTACCCAAAAGAAAAAGCCGATCGGATTCCTCCGATCGGCTTTTTCTCTTATAGTATCAGCAGTGCTTATTCCTGAACGGAAGTTTCGCGTCTGCCTACCCGCGACGAACGCTTCGGCTCAGGAGCTTCGGCTTTCGAGGCTTGCAGAGTTTCGAGTTCGTCCTTCGACCCTACGATTTGGCGAGTGTACTCGCGCAGACCAGTACCTGCTGGAATGAGGTGCCCCACGATTACGTTCTCTTTCAGGCCCAACAGTTCGTCAGCCTTGCCACGGATGGCAGCTTCTGACAACACCTTGGTAGTTTCCTGGAAGGAAGCGGCCGAGATGAACGATTGGGTGCCCAACGAGGCTTGCGTAATACCTTGCAAGGTAGGACGAGACACAGCAGGCTGAGCGTCACGTACTTCCACGAGTTTGAGGTCGCGGCGCTTCAGGCTAGAGTTCTCATCGCGCAAACGACGAGCACTCACAATCTGGCCAGGCTTCAGGTTCGGAGAATCACCAGCTTCAGTCACCACCTTCATGTCGATGATAGTATCATTCTCCTCCATGAAGATGATCTTATCAATCACTTGGTGTTCAAGGAAGGTTGTGTCACCAGCATCCAGAATCACAACCTTCTGCATCATCTGGCGCACTACCACCTCGATGTGCTTGTCGTTGATCTTCACACCTTGCAAGCGGTATACCTCTTGGATCTCATTTACAAGGTACTCCTGCACCGCGCCTGGTCCCTGAATGCTCAGGATGTCGGACGGCGTGATAGCACCGTCTGAAAGCGGCATACCAGCCCGGATGAAGTCGTTGTCCTGTACCAGGATGTGCTTCGACAGCGGTACCATGTATTTCTTCTTCACGCCGTCTTTCGACTCGACGAAGATTTCACGGTTACCACGCTTCACGGTACCATAGGTTACTACACCATCGATCTCCGATACAACGGCGGGGTTCGACGGGTTACGAGCTTCAAAGAGTTCGGTAACACGGGGCAGACCACCGGTAATGTCGCGGGTTTTGCCCACAGCACGCGGAATCTTAGCCAAGATGTGACCGGCTTTGATCTTCTCGCCGTTCTCCACGTTGATGTGCGAACCAACCGGGATGCTATACCCTTTTTGCGGCTCGGCATCGCCCTTTTTCGTCGCTTTCACGATGATAGAGGGGTTCTGCGCCTTATCGCGAGACTCAATGATTACCTTTTCACGGTGACCCGTTTGTTCATCCGATTCTTCACGGTAGGTAACACCCTCAGTGATAGCATCATATTGAACCGTACCATCAAACTCCGAGAGGATGACAGCATTATACGGATCCCAGTTGCAAAGCTCTTGGCCTTTCTCGACTTGCTGACCTTCGTCAACGAGCAAGAAGGAACCGTAAGGTACGTGGTTGGAAATGAAGACTTTACCCGTGGTAGGTTCTACAAGCCGAACTTCGCCCGAACGTCCCATTACAACCTTCACCTTTTCGCCTTCAGCGTTGGTCGAATCAACCGTACGGATATCTTCGAACTCAACAGTACCGGCGAATTTAGCCCGGATGCTGGCCTCAACCGCAATGTTAGAAGCCGTACCACCTACGTGGAAAGTACGCAACGTCAACTGGGTACCAGGCTCACCAATGGACTGAGCCGCGATAACACCAACAGCTTCACCTTTCTGCACCATACGGCCAGTTGAAAGGTTACGGCCGTAGCATTTGGCGCAGATACCACGCTTGGATTCGCAAGTCAGCACCGAACGGATTTCTACCGTCTCAATGGCTGTATTGTCGATCATGCGGGTGTACTCCTCCGTGATTTCCTCACCTGCTGCCAGAATGATTTCGTCGGTGTGCGGATCCACGATGTCGTGAACAGCTACGCGACCAAGAATACGTTCAGCCAGTGATTCTACTACGTCTTCGTTGTCTTTCAGCGCCGAAACCTCGAGGCCACGGAGTGTTCCGCAGTCTACTTCGTTTACGATCACGTCTTGCGACACGTCTACCAAACGACGAGTTAAATAACCAGCATCAGCCGTTTTCAACGCGGTGTCAGCCAGACCTTTACGAGCACCGTGAGTTGAGATAAAGTACTCGATTACGTCCAAACCTTCTTTGAAGTTAGACAGAATCGGGTTCTCGATGATCTCACCTACTGAACCTTGCAACGATTTCTGAGGCTTGGCCATCAGACCACGCATACCGCCGAGCTGACGAATCTGCTCACGCGAACCGCGGGCACCGGAGTGCATCATCATGTAGATCGAGTTGAAGCCCTGGTTCTCCTTTTCGAGGCGGCCCATAAGGGTTTCAGTGATCTGGTTGTTGATACGCGTCCAGATGTCAATTACTTGGTTGTAACGCTCGTTATCGGTAATCAGACCCATCTGATAGTTCTGAGTTACCGCCTTCACGTCGTTTTGCGCTTGCAGCACGAGTTCGTCCTTTTCCTTTGGAATTTGGATATCACCCAAGCCCATCGACAGACCACCTTTGTAAGCCGACTGGAAACCCAGCGTCTTGATGTCGTCGAGGAACTGTGCTGTGCGAGCCATACCGGTCCGCTTGAACACCAACGAAATAATTTGCTGAAGCTTCTTCTTCGTCAGCAACTCATCTACGAAACCTACTTCTTCTGGCACAAACTCGTTGAAGAGCACACGACCTGCAACAGTCTCGATGATTTTCGTCACCAAGTTGTCATTTTCGTCGCGAACCTTCGTCCGAACCTTAATATAAGCGTGCTTCGAGAGGCGACCTTCGTTGATGGCAATAACTACTTCCTCCGAAGAGTAGAAAGTCATGTCTTCGCCGTCGATCTTCTCTTCGAGTGTACTGCGCTTGCCTTTAGTCACATAATACAGGCCCAAAACCATGTCCTGCGACGGTACCGCGATGGGTGCGCCGTTGGCGGGGTTCAGGATGTTGTGCGACGCGAGCATAAGCATCGAAGCTTCCAAAATAGCGGCCGGCCCAAGCGGAACGTGCACAGCCATCTGGTCACCGTCAAAGTCAGCGTTAAAGGCCGTACAAACGAGTGGGTGCAGCTGAATAGCTTTACCCTCGATGAGGCGAGGCTGGAAAGCTTGGATACCCAGACGGTGCAACGTAGGAGCACGGTTCAGCAGGACGGGGTGGCCCTTCAGAACGTTCTCCAAGATGTCCCATACTACGGCGTCCTTACGGTCAACGATTTTCTTCGCTGATTTTACCGTCTTCACGATACCGCGCTCGATGAGCTTACGGATGATGAACGGTTTGAACAGCTCGGCCGCCATGTTCTTGGGCAAACCACACTCGTGCAGTTTCAACTCAGGACCCACTACGATTACCGAACGGCCGGAGTAGTCTACACGCTTACCGAGCAGGTTCTGACGGAAGCGGCCCTGCTTGCCTTTCAGCATATCGGACAGCGACTTCAGGGCGCGGTTACCTTCGGCGCGCACGGCGTTTACCTTACGCGAGTTGTCGAAGAGCGAGTCAACGGCTTCCTGCAACATGCGTTTCTCGTTCCGCAGAATCACCTCGGGCGCTTTGATTTCGATCAGGCGCTTAAGGCGGTTGTTACGGATGATAACGCGGCGGTACAGGTCGTTCAAGTCGGATGTAGCAAAACGACCACCATCCAACGGCACAAGCGGACGCAGTTCCGGTGGAATTACCGGTACCATGCGAATTACCATCCACTCGGGCTTGTTCTCAATGCGAGTTGCAGCATCACGGAACGCTTCAACTACGCGCAAACGCTTAAGTGCCTCAGCTTTACGCTGTTGCGAAGTTTCATGCGCAGCCGAGTCCCGGAGGCTATAAGAAAGCTCGTCGAGGTTGATGCGCTCCAACAGAAGTTGCAGAGCATCAGCACCCATGCGAGCGATGAACTTATTAGGATCTTCGTTCGGCAACATCTGATTCTCCCGGGGGAGTTTGTCGATGATGTCGAGGTACTCATCTTCCGTAAGGAAGTCAAGTTGCTGTACGCCCTCTTCGGCCAGCACGCCCGGTTGCACTACCACGTAGCGCTCGTAGTAAATGATCTGGTCGAGCTTCTTGGTGGGCAGGCCCAGCAGATAGCCGATTTTGTTGGGCAGCGACTTGAAATACCAAATGTGAGCAACAGGCACCACCAGTTCGATGTGGCCCATCCGCTCACGACGTACTTTCTTCTCGGTCACCTCCACGCCGCAACGGTCGCAGATGATGCCTTTGTAACGAATGCGCTTGTACTTGCCGCAGTGGCATTCCCAGTCCTTCACAGGACCGAAAATCCGCTCGCAGAACAGGCCACCCATTTCGGGTTTGTACGTCCGGTAGTTGATCGTCTCGGGTTTCACAACTTCACCGTTCGACCGCTCCAAGATGGATTCGGGCGAGGCTAGCGAAATGGTGACTTTCGAGAAGTCTTGCACCAGTTTCTTGTTTTTTGCAAACGCCATTTGTGTGGGTTTAAGCTGTTAGCTGATGGCTGTAAGCTGTTAGTTTATCAACACCAAGGGTCTTGGCCCAGAGTAAACCAACAAGTAACATTCTATAAAAGTGCGGTTAGATGAAGTTGCTGACTGTCAATATACAACACATTGACAGTCAACAACCTACACCAAACAGCTTAATCAAGTGTGATTTCCAGGGCTAGACCGCGCAACTCGTGAATGAGTACGTTGAATGACTCGGGGATATTTGGCTTCGGCAATACGTCGCCTTTTACAATGGCTTCGTACGCTTTGGCCCGGCCGATAACGTCGTCCGATTTTACCGTCAGGATTTCCTGCAGCACGTTCGACGCACCGAAGGCTTCCAGTGCCCACACTTCCATCTCGCCGAAACGCTGACCACCGAACTGCGCCTTACCACCCAGCGGCTGCTGCGTGATGAGCGAGTAGGGTCCGATCGAACGAGCGTGCATCTTGTCATCGACAAGGTGACCCAGCTTCAGCATGTAGATGACACCAACCGTTACCGGCTGGTCGAAACGCTGACCCGTCAGGCCATCGTGCAAGTAAGCCCGGCCAAAGGTTGGCAGACCAGCTTCCGTCAATTCGCGCGATACTTCCTCTTCGGTAGCACCGTCGAAAATTGGGGTAGCGTAGGTACGGCCCAGCTTCAAGCCAGCCCAGCCCAACACAGTCTCATAGATCTGGCCGATGTTCATACGGCTAGGTACACCGAGCGGGTTAAGCACGATGTCCATGGGCGTACCATCTGGCAAGAAAGGCATATCCTCATCGCGAACGATACGGGCTACAACCCCCTTGTTACCGTGACGACCAGCCATCTTATCACCCACTTTCAGCTTACGCTTCTTGGCGATGTATACTTTGGCTAACTGTACGATGCCAGCGGGAAGCTCATCTCCTACTTCCAGTGTAAACCGGTCGCGCTTGAAACGGGCAGTGATGGTGTTGCGACGCTTGGTATAGTTTTTCACCAATTGCGTCACCATGCCATTCACTTTGTCATCAGCAGTCCAGTTGTCCAGCATGAGGTCTTTGAACATGTTGACCTCTTCCGGCACAGCGTAGTTGCTCTCGTCCTTGTAAGGGTTTTTTTCGGGGAAGAGCGCTTCAGCGATATTCTTCTTGCCAAACTTCACGCCTTTGCTCAGGATTTCATCGCCAAACTTGTGCTTAATGCCTTGCGACGTCTTGCCTTCCAGCAATTGCACGAGCTTGTCAACCATCACCGATTTCACACCACGAAGCTCTTGGGCGTAGCGGTCTTTCAACTCTTCTACTTCCTTCTTCGACTTGGCGCGCAGGTTCTTATCCTTCTTCGGACGTGAGAATAGCTTCGTACCGATAACAACCCCATTGAGTGAGGGCGGCGCCTTAAGCGAGGCATCCTTCACATCGCCGGCTTTGTCACCAAAGATGGCGCGGAGTAGCTTCTCTTCTGGAGTCGGATCAGTTTCACCTTTCGGCGTAATCTTACCAATAAGAATATCACCTTCTCGAACTTCAGCGCCTAAACGGATGATACCGTTGTCGTCGAGATTTCGAACAGCTTCTTCGCTCACGTTCGGAATCTCCGACGTCAGTTCTTCTTCGCCACGCTTGGTTTCGCGAACTTCCAACTCAAATTCTTCGATGTGAATCGAAGTGAAGATGTCGTCACGAACTACACGCTCCGAGATCACGATAGCATCCTCGAAGTTGTAACCCTGCCATGGCATAAACGCCACTTGCATGTTACGACCCAAAGCCAGTTCACCGTTGTTGGTGCCGTAGCCTTCGCATAGCGGTTGGCCCTTCTCCACGCGCTGACCGCGTTTTACAATCGGAGTCAAGTTGATGCAGGTATCTTGGTTAGTCCGACGGAATTTGATCAGGTCATAAGAAACCCGTTCAGCATCGAAGCTCACTAAGATGTCGTCTTCCGTAAGATCGTACTTAACGATGATCTTATTAGCATCAACATAATCGATAATACCTGAGCCTTCGGCTACTACCAGTGCACGTGAGTCAATTGCAGTACGACCCTCCAGACCAGTACCCACGATTGGAGCTTGTGGCTTCAACAGCGGCACTGCTTGGCGTTGCATGTTCGATCCCATCAGCGCACGGTTGGCGTCATCATGTTCCAAGAATGGAATCAGTGAAGCAGCTACCGATACAATCTGGTTTGGGGCAACGTCCATATAGGTATACTCCTGCGGTTCTACAACCGGGAAGTCACCTTCAAAACGTCCTTTTACCAAATCGTTAATGAAGTTACCCTCATCATCAATACGGGCGTTGGCCTGTGCAATGTGGTGAGTATCTTCCTCTTCAGCAGTCAGATATTTTACGTTCTCACTAACGTCAACTTTACCGTTCTCTACAGCACGGTAAGGAGTTTCGATGAATCCCATCGAATTGACACGAGCATGCACGCACAACGACGAAATCAGACCGATGTTTGGTCCTTCCGGTGTTTCGATCGTGCAAAGACGACCATAGTGCGTGTAATGAACGTCACGTACTTCGAAACCTGCACGCTCCCGCGATAGACCTCCTGGTCCCAATGCCGATACGCGACGCTTATGCGTCACCTCAGCCAACGGGTTAGTCTGGTCCATGAACTGGGAAAGCTGATTAGTGCCGAAGAACGAGTTGATTACCGACGACAGCGTACGCGCGTTGATTAAGTCAACAGGCTTAAAGTCCTCATTATCACGCACGTTCATGCGCTCCTTGATAGTACGCGCCATACGGGCCAGACCTACACCAAATTGGGCGTAAAGCTGCTCCCCTACCGTGCGTACCCGACGATTCGACAAATGGTCAATATCATCGACTACTGCCTTGGAATTTATCAAACCGATTAAGTACTTGACAATCAGCACAATGTCTTCGTTCGTTAGAACGCGCGCATCCCAGTTCTTATCAAGGCCCAGCTTTTTATTGATCCGGTAGCGGCCTACGTCACCAAGGTCGTAGCGCTTATCCGAGAAAAACAGCTTTTGGATGATGTCACGAGCGGTTTCTTCATCAGGGGCTTCCGTGTTGCGGAGCTGACGATAGATTTGCTCAACGGCTTCTTTCTCCGAGTTAGAGTTGTCCTTCTGAAGTGTGTTATAAATGATTGCGAAGTCAGCAATATTCACGTTTTCCCGATGAAGGATTACCGACTTGGCACCCGCATTCAGAATAGTGTCAATATCTTCCTCCTCAATAGTCGAGTCACGCTCTAGCAGTACTTCGTTACGATCAATAGATACCACTTCACCGGTATCCTCGTCCACGAAATCTTCTGTCCAAGTGCGCAGAACCCGGGCAGCCAGCTTGCGGCCCACTGCCTTCTTCAGAGCTTTCTTCTCAGCTTTCACTTCCTCAGATAAGCCGAACAAGTCGAGAATGTCTTTATCCGTGCCGTAACCGATTGCCCGAAGAAGCGTGGTCACCGGAAACTTCTTTTTCCGGTCGATGTACGCATACATTACATTGTTCACGTCCGTGGCAAACTCAATCCACGAACCCTTGAACGGAATGATGCGCGCTGAATATAATTTCGTGCCGTTTGTGTGCTTGCTTTGAGCAAAGAATACGCCTGGCGAACGGTGCAATTGCGATACAATAACCCGCTCAGCACCATTGATAACGAATGAGCCTTTTTCGGTCATGTATGGGATGTTACCCAAAAACACTTCCTGCTCAATCGTTTCAAAATCTTCGTTGTCCGTGTCGTTACACACCAGACGCAGCTTAGCTTTCAGAGGTACCGAATAAGTCAGGCCCCTGTCAATGCACTCATCCACTGAGTATTTCGGTGGATCGACGTGATAATCAATAAATGTTAAAACAAAGTTTTCGCGCGAATCCGAAATTGGAAAGTTCTCGGCGAAAACCTTGAAGAGCCCCTCGTCGGTCCGGTTCTCGGCGGCCGTCTCCAACTGGAAGAAATCCATAAACGAGCGTACTTGCACGTCTAGGAAGTCGGGATACTCGATAACCTTTTTAATCTTGGCGAAATTGATCCGCTCGTCAGCAGCCTGCAATTTTTGCAGTGCTGCATTTGCTTTCGGTGTAGCCAATGTATGTGGGGTTAGAAAATGGACACTGAGAGGATGCAATTGGTAACCCAACAGAAGCCCGGTGCGTTTAGGCACAAAAAGCCGCAAAGCGGCATGTAATCGAACTTCAGTAAAGTTTATTGCCTACAAACAGGAAAAGACCTGGCTTAGTTGCCAGGCCTATCCTTATTTGCGGGAGAAAAAACGGGGCCGCAGAGTTATTTAACCTCTACTTCAGCGCCAGCTTCTTCCAGTTGCTTCTTCAGCGAGTCGGCTTCGTCTTTAGCAACGCCTTCTTTCAGGGGCTTAGGAGCACCGTCAACCAGCTCTTTTGCTTCTTTCAAGCCCAGACCGGTTAGGTCTTTAACCAGCTTTACAACTGCCAATTTCTGGCCGCCAGCAGCTTTCAGGATTACGTCAAATGAGGTCTTCTCCTCAGGAGCTTCAGCAGCAGCACCAGCGCCACCACCAGCTACCATTACTGGGGCAGCAGCAGCGGGCTCAATGCCGTACTCGTCCTTCAGGATAGCGGCCAGTTCGTTTACTTCTTTCACCGTCAGGCTAACGAGCTGCTCAGCGAATGCTTTCAAATCTGCCATTTCTGTAGATTGTTAAAAAAAGAGGGTTGTTGAGTTGAATTGAAGATGGAAAAGATGAGCAGCGGTTAGCCTGCAGCCTCTTCTTTTTCCGAAAGAGTTTTGAGAATACCAGCCAATTTGCTGCCTCCACTCGAAAGAGCCGAAATAACATTCTTAGCAGGTGATTGTAGCAAGCCGACGATTTCGCCGATGAGTTCTTGCTTGCCTTTGATAGTGCTAAGAGTTGTTAGCTGGTTAGAACCAATGTAGATGCTAGCATCTACATAAGCACCTTTCAGGACTGGCTTGGGCTCTACACCTTTGCCATAAGCTTGTTGCTTATAGAAATCCTGTAAAAGTTTTGCTGGTGCCGAACCTGATTCTTTTGAAAACAAAACGCCCGATTGACCTTTCAATGCAGCGTCCATCTCAGTGGTATCGCTGGTAAGAGTGTCAAGTGCTTTGCGAATCAGAGTGTTCTTGTACACTTTGAATTCCATGCCGCGGTTGAAACACAGGCGACGAAATTCATTGATTTTAGCCACTGACATCACCGAAGCATCAGTGATGTAGAACGAATTGTGCGATTGAAACTTCTCGCTCAGCTCGTCGACAAGGGCTTGTTTTTCTTCCCGGGTCATATGCGTCGTCAGTTGTTATTAAGCGGAAGTTACCGTCGTGTCAACCGGAACGGCCGGGCTCATCGTGCTCGACAACGTGATGCTTCTGATATAAGTGCCTTTTGCCGAAGAAGGCTTCAAACGAGTTAACGTTTGGATGACCTCTATAGCATTTTCAGCAATCTTTTGATCATCAAAGGAGACTTTACCTACGCTGCAATGAATGATGCCGGTCTTATCAACTTTGAAGTCAATCTTACCAGCTTTTACTTCTTGTACAGCTTTAGCTACATCAGTTGTAACCGTACCCGATTTTGGGTTTGGCATTAAACCACGAGGACCAAGTACGCGACCTAGACGACCAACTTTTGCCATCACCGACGGCATAGTGATAATTACGTCAATGTCGGTCCAACCCTTCTCGATTTTGGAGATATAGTCATCAAGTCCTACGTAGTCAGCACCGGCAGCTGTAGCCTCAGCTTCCTTGTCAGGAGTCACCAGGGCTAATACACGAACGGTTTTGCCAGTACCATGAGGGAGCGTAGCAACGCCACGAACCATCTGGTCAGCTTTACGAGGATCTACACCTAAACGCACGTCGATATCAACCGAAGCATCAAACTTAGTGTAGGTAATATCCTTCACTACTTTAGCTGCCTCAACTAAGCTACGAATTTGTGTTAGGTCGTGTTTGGCAAGGGCTTCCTTGCGCTTTTTGCTAACTTTTGCCATGATTTGCTTCTCCTTTCTAGTTATTCAGCAAAGGGAGAAGTTCCCGAGATGGTGATACCCATGCTACGGGCCGTACCAGCTACCAATTTCATAGCTGATTCAACTTTGAAAGCATTGAGATCAGGCATTTTGGTTTCGGCAATCTGGCGAACTTGATCCCATGTAACAGAACCTACTTTGTTACGGTTAGGCTCTTTCGAACCACTCTGAAGCTTAGCAGCTTCCAGTAGCATAACCGGTGCAGGTGGAGTTTTTACCACAAAGTCAAAAGACTTGTCAGTATACATAGTGATCAACACAGGACATACTTGGCCAGCCTTATCTTGGGTGCGAGCATTGAACTGCTTGCAGAACTCCATGATATTTAGGCCTTTGCTACCAAGTGCAGGTCCAACCGGCGGCGAAGGATTCGCAGCGCCTCCCTTTATCTGAAGTCTCAGATAACCTCTAATTTCTTTGGCCATTGGTTTAAAAGGCTTCAGGCCAACAGGTCGTAACACCAGTGCCCTCAGTTTTGAAAGTTGCTCCTTTGTGGAAGCACCGCTGACTTGGAGCGAATAGTCAGCGACGTAAGATTTATTTTAAGACTCTTTTTCAACTTGGGTGTAGCTTAACTCCATTGGAGTGCTACGGCCGAAAATCTTAACGATAACATTAAGCTTCTTGCGTTCTTCGAACACTTCGCTTACGTTACCAGAAAAACCGCTAAAGGCACCGTCAACTACTTTCACTAATTCTCCTACTACAAAAGGAGTCTCCAATGATGCAGCCTCTTCCTCAGTCTCATCAACTATACCGAGAATGCGGTTAACCTCCGATAAACGAAGAGGTACAGGCTTAGTATTAGTAGTCTTCCCTTCCTTGTCGCTCAAGAAACCTATTACACCTGGAGTACTGGTGATGATATGGTCTACTTCACCGTGAGAAAGGTCGGCGTGTATTAAAATGTAACCAGGAAAGAAATTACGTTCGCGTACGCGCTTTTTGCCGTTACGCATTTCATATACTTTCTCGGCTGGAATCAGTACCTGAGGTACTAACTCCGAAAGGCCATGACGTCCAATCTCAGTTTCGAGATACTGTTTGGCCTTCTTTTCTTGTCCACTAACTGAGCGGACAACATACCACTTCAACTCTCCCATCTTAGATGCTGGTTAACGGAATGAGTTGTAAAATGCCTCTAAGCCAGTTTTGAAAATGATATCCATCAAACCAACTACTGCAGCGAATACAAGAGAGCCAATAAGTACCAAACCGGCACTTTTCTGCAGTTCTTCGAAGGAAGGCCACGTTACTTTGTAACGCATCTCCTCAGTCGTTTCGCGGAAATAATTCGTTAGCTTACTCATGTCTGGCGCCGTTTAGGCTATTACTGCTTCGACCTTAAAGGTCATTTCTTGCACGGGCGGAGAGATTCGAACTCCCATCAAAGGTTTTGGAGACCTCTATTCTACCCTTGAACTACGCCCGTAAAAAATGCACTCATCGAGACTTAGCCTCAATTGGGAGTGCAAATGTAAGGTAAAGTCTAAACAAAACAAATCCGCCCCCGAAAATTCGGAGGCGGATAGTTCTGATAGTTAGACTAATCGAGGATTTCAGTTACCTGACCAGCACCTACTGTACGGCCACCTTCGCGAATAGCGAAACGGAGACCTTTCTCCATTGCCACCTTGTTGATCAGTTCAACTTGGATGGTAATGTTGTCACCTGGCATTACCATTTCTACACCTTCTGGCAAAGTGATGATACCAGTTACGTCAGTGGTACGCAGATAAAACTGAGGGCGATAGTTGTTAAAGAATGGCGTGTGACGGCCGCCTTCTTCTTTCGACAACACGTACACCTCAGCCTTGAACTTCTGGTGAGGAGTTACCGAACCTGGCTTGCAGATAACCATGCCACGACGGATATCATCTTTTTCAATACCACGGAGCAGCAAACCTACGTTGTCGCCAGCTTCGCCACGGTCAAGAATCTTACGGAACATTTCCACACCGGTAACAACCGACTTGAGGCCTTGCTTGGCGCCCATGCCTAGGATGTCAACAGCTTCGCCCGAGTTGATTACACCGCGCTCAATACGACCAGTGGCAACTGTACCACGACCGGTAATTGAGAACACGTCCTCAACAGGCATCAAGAAAGGAAGGTCAGTCAGACGAGCAGGAATTGGAATGTAGCTGTCAACAGCATCCATCAACTCCTCAATCTTTGGAACCCATTTAGCGTCACCATTCAGGCCACCCAAAGCAGAGCCTTGAATAACGGGAATGTTATCGCCGTCAAAGTCATAAAAAGAGAGCAGCTCGCGGATTTCCATCTCAACGAGTTCGAGCAACTCAGGGTCATCTACCATGTCCACTTTGTTCATGAACACGACTAACTGAGGAACACCTACCTGACGAGCTAGGAGGATATGCTCACGCGTTTGTGGCATTGGACCGTCAGTAGCAGCTACAACAAGGATAGCGCCGTCCATCTGGGCAGCACCTGTTACCATGTTCTTCACGTAGTCAGCGTGACCGGGGCAGTCAACGTGAGCATAGTGACGCTTTTCCGTAGCATATTCTACGTGAGCGGTATTGATGGTGATACCACGCTCTTTTTCTTCGGGAGCATTGTCGATCGAAGAGAAGTCACGCTTAGCGGCCAAACCTTTGTTCGCCAGTACCGTGGTGATAGCAGCGGTCAGGGTGGTTTTGCCGTGGTCGACGTGCCCGATCGTACCGATGTTCACGTGCGGTTTGGAACGATCAAAATTTTCTTTAGCCATTGTAAAGAGATTAAGAGGAATTTTGTGGTGAAGAGGGGAAAAACGCGACTCGGCTATACTGCAAGAAAGCGAAACGCAGCTCCGCTAAGTGGGGAAACTGCACGTCGCTTTACCTGACTGACAGATCCAAACGGTGCAGTCGCGCTGCCCCGTCGGTACTCGTAATTCAGAGCCATTGATGGGATTTGAACCCATGACCTCTTCCTTACCAAGGAAGTGCTCTACCCCTGAGCTACAACGGCTGATTTTGGGTCTCAAGTCAAGTGAGCACTGAACACCAACTAAAACAAGTTTAGTTCGTGACCATTGTGCAAAATATCTCGCTTTGAGCGGGAGACGAGGTTCGAACTCGCGACCTACAGCTTGGAAGGCTGTCGCTCTACCAACTGAGCTACTCCCGCATTTATTCTTAATTTCGTAAACCATTGATTATCAATGAGTTACGAAATTAAGAATGCTTGTGGGGGGAGAAGGATTCGAACCTTCGAAAGCTTACGCTAACAGAGTTACAGTCTGTCCCATTTGGCCGCTCTGGAACCCCCCCGCTTTGTTTTTTGGCCGTTTGCCAAAAGAATTTCCTTTAATCACTGTCCCCAAATAAGTGGGTGGGTGGCGAAAGGAGTTGCAAAATTAAGGGGTTTCTAATGCAAGTCAAGCTCACAATCAAAAAGGTTCTAACATTTTTTGGCTCTTCACAGCCTCACAACAGGTTAAAGCCTCTTAATCAGCAGCTTTGCTATTAAACCCTACCAAGTATTTGTTTATAAAAAAGACATTTAACAGCCCACTTATTGTAGAAGGCTATAGATTGAAGTCAATCGTTGGTCTTTTTCCTTCGCTTTGATGTCTTGCAACGTGGCTTTCAGAGTTGGAGTGCTCGCAGTTAGCAAGCTAAGACCTTTGTAAGCACCAAGCCGTGCCTCGTAACGCGGATGGGTACGGGCTAGTGTTTCGAGCCGCTGAATTCCTTTCTCGCGCTCGATAGGAGGCATTCGTAACATTAAGGTGCCAAAGTTTTGCAGGTATGTGTATAGATCATCCTCACTTACGTCATTCACACGCCGGATAAACCAATCATATTGATCCGCAGTACCATTCAGGCTGTAATAATTTGATAGTGCTACTAAAAGGGTGGGATTACTAGTCGTTTGTAACGCACTTATCCGCTCTCTTGAAGCGACCGTTGGCGCTTTTGCAAGTGCATCGATAGCTGAGCCGAGAACTAAATAAGAGCTGTCGTTTAAGGCTGCAGTGTATGCACTGCCAAAGTCTTCGTTTTGAAACGAAGAGAGAGTAGTTAAAGCAGTAGCCCGGACTTGGCTCTTTTTGTCTTCAACAGCCAAGCGCTGGATGTCTTTCCGAACGGCATTGCCTTCCGGGCCTTTATACCTGCGCAGAGACTGAAGGGCAGCTTGGCGCACTCCCCAGAACTCGTCCGCCAACGCATTACGCATCATACTGCTGACAGCCAAATCCGCTATCTTGTTGTGTAACAGATTAATAGCCTCATACTTCTGCAGGTAGTTACGGGCATGGTAATATTGATAAAGCAGTTCCTCCTGAGTACGTTCTTCTTCAACCTCGGCTAACAATTGCGCCTCTGCATCAAACTTCACCAAGTTGGGGCGTTGAGTTGCAGCAATAGAAAAAGTCTGGTCTGCTTTCGTGACCAGTATTCGGTGTTCGGTGGGCTGATTGTTAACCCACATGGTAACCGTAATTGGCAGACGGTAGATCGGCGAAAAGGTAGAGTCTTGTATTTGCTTCACTCGCAAGGCCACTTGGCCGTTGGTGTACGAATGCGTGATGCGCAACTCTGGATGCCCTCGTTTCAGAAACCACTGATCGAAGAACCACATCAGATCCTCCCCCGTCACATCCTCAAAGGCCATGCGGAGTTCGGCAATTTCTCCAGCCGAAAATTTGTTTTGGGTTAGGTAACGGTTCAGGGCAGTGAAGAATGCCTCGTCGCCGACGTATTTGCGCAACATGTGCAGGACGCGGCCACCCTTCTGGTAGGAATGCGCGTCGAACATGTCCTCACGGTCGGTGTACTGGTAGCGCACAAGTGGCTCCCGCTTGCTTTGTGCCTCATCGAGATACTGCCCTAGCTTTTGCTGCTGAATGAAAGCTGCAGCATCTGGGCCGTACTTGTGTTCCGCCCATAAGTATTCGGAATAGTCGGCGAAAGCTTCGTTAAGAGGCAGGTTCGACCACGATTCGCTGGTTACATAATCGCCGAACCAATGGTGAAACAGCTCGTGCGCAATCACATCATCGGCGTTCCGGTCCAAGAGTTGGCGCCGATCCAGCTGAGTTTCCTCCTGCCTGATCGTAACCGCCGTTGTGTTCTCCATGGCACCTGACACGAAATCGTAGACGGCCACTTGAGCATACTTCTCCCACGGAAAATCAACTCCCAGTTTCTTGGAGAAAAACTCCATCATTTCCGGCGTACGACCAAAAACCTCTTTGGCAGTACTTTGAAACCTGGGTGACACATAATACTCCACGGGTTTGCCACGCCACGTGTCGCTGATCACGGCAAAATCTCCTACTGCCATCATGGTCAGGTAGGGTGCGGCCGGCAGCGTTTGTTTCCAGATATCGGTACGCGTACCGTCGGAGTTCTTTTTGGAGGAGATCAGCAAGCCGTTTGACAGCGTTTTGAATTGCGCATCGACCGTCATGGCAATCTCCTGCGTCATGCGCTGATTGGGCTTGTCAATAGTCGGAAACCAAGCGGCGTTAGCTTCAGTCTCGCCTTGCGTCCAGAGTTGCTTGGGTTTTTTCTTATCCGTTCCCAGCGGATTAATGAAATACAGACCCTTATCAGACGTGATGGCCGCGCTTCCGCTTGTCTGAAGCTCATTTGGCTTGGCTACGTAGGTAATGCGCACTTGGTACGGCTCAGTACGGGTGTACTGCCGATCGAGCGTAATGGACAGCTTGCGCTTGTCGTAAGTGTAAGTCAGGTTTTTTTCTTTGTTGCCGGTCAGGACACGAACGCTTTTCACGTCAAAGCCCCGGGCATCCAGCACCAACTGATTCTGTGGGTAGAAATGCGGGCGAGCCGTGATAGTAGCCGTCCCGAAAAGCCACTGCTTAGCCCAGTCGAAGCGAACGTCGAGCTTGGTATCCAGCAAATCAGTTACAATAGTTGCGCTGGGCTGTGTTGGCGCGGTAGGCGGCAGCCACGAAGGCACTATGACGGACGCGGTGGCAGGCTCAGAAACCGGAGGAGTGGCAGTAAGCGTTTTCTTATGAGTGGGCTTATCTGGCGTTTTTTTTCCGGACTTAACGGCTTGGGCGGGAGCCGCTAAATGACACGTAAGGACCAGGCTAAGAATGCCGAGGACCGAATATTTCATGCGAGAGAACAATAAGGGAAAGTGGCCTCAAGTTCCGAAATTATTTCAGATTTGGGCTATCTTTAAGCCCTTTTCCGCCCCACCCCGCCTTCCTTTTACATGCTACAAGTTCGCACCGGCCCCGATCAAACGTGGGAAGTAGAATACAATGCCAAGGCCCCAATTACCGTTAATGGGCAACCTTTTGCTTGGGATATAGTTGCCGTGGCCGACGGGCACTACCACATTCTTTATGAGGGGCGGTCGTATTCTGCTGAGCTAATCAGTGCCGACTACGCAGCGAAAACCCTATCGCTAAAACTCAATGGCCGCGTGGTGGAAATTGAGGCGAAAGATCGCTTCGATTTGCTGCTGGACAAACTAGGCATGAGCAACGCAACGGCGCACAAAGTCAATGAGTTGAAAGCTCCAATGCCGGGCCTGATCGTAGACATTCGCGTACAAGCCGGACAAGAAGTACAGAAGGGTGACCCGTTGCTGGTGCTGGAGGCAATGAAAATGGAGAATATCCTGAAGGCTCCCAGCGACGGCGTAGTAACCTCTATTAAGGTCGGTCTCCGCGACAACGTCAACAAAGGCCAAGTGCTGGTGCAGTTCAGCTAGCTTATCACCTGAGATACTTTATAAGTATTTAATAATCAATCACTTACAAATAAGTCTGTTTCGTAAGTGTTTCACGCCTAAACCAACTTTGTTTTGAAGTACACCCGAATCCTGCTGAAACTGAGTGGCGAAGCCTTAATGGGCCAACAGCAATACGGCATCGATGCCGTTCGGCTCATGCAATATGCCGAAGAAATCAAGGCCGTAGCGGCTACTGGCACACAGATCGCCGTTGTGATCGGCGGCGGCAACATATTCCGTGGCGTACAGGCAGAAGCCTTTGGCCTTGACCGGGTGCAAGGCGATTATATGGGTATGCTGGCCACCGTTATCAACTCGATGGCCTTACAAAGCGCTCTTGAAAAGCTAGGCGTTCAGACGCGGCTGCTTTCGGGCGTCACCATTCAGCGTGTCTGCGAGCCTTACATTCGGCGGCGCGCGCTACGGCACTTGGAAAAGGGCCGCGTAGTGATTTTCGGCGCCGGCATCGGGTCGCCTTATTTCACTACCGACTCGGCTGCTTCGCTACGGGCTATTGAGATCGAGGCTGATGTGGTGCTGAAGGGCACTCGGGTCGATGGCATTTATACCGCCGATCCGGAGAAGGATCCTTCGGCAGTGCGTTACCCACAGATCACATTCGATGAGGTGATGGAGAAAAACCTCAACGTGATGGATATGACGGCATTTACGCTGTGCAAAGAGAATAATTTGCCCATTATTGTGTTCGACATGAATAAGACGGGCAACCTGCAGCGCCTGATCGATGGCGAAACGGTAGGTACTCTGGTTACCATGAATGGCACTGCCTCGCACTCGCTCGACCCTAAACACGGCGGCTTAACCCCAGCCGTAACGCCTGCACCAGAGCAAGCCTAACCTCTTGGCTGCAAGTCAGTTAATATCAATACCCTGATTACCAGACTGATACACTCCTGTCAACATTTGCTTTTATAATTCAACCTTTCAAAAATGGACGAAGAAATCCAGTTTTACCTGAGCGAAGCCGAAGAGTCGATGGGTAAATCCCTGCAACACACTAGCTTAGAACTGAGCCGCATCCGGGCAGGCAAAGCTTCCCCGGCGATGCTCGACTCCCTTCGGGTAGACTATTATGGCACTCCTACTCCTATCAGCCAAGTAGCGAACGTTTCGACTCCCGACGCCCGCACGCTGTTCATCAAGCCTTGGGAGAAGAACATCATTGCGGAAGTAGTTAAGGCCATCAAGAACAGTGACTTGGGCCTAAACCCACAGTCCGACGCTGAAGGTGTACGCCTGAATATTCCGCCCATGACCGAGGAGCGCCGGCGCGATCTAGTAAAGCAAGTCAAAAACGAGTCGGAAAGCGGTAAAGTCCGCATCCGTGGCATTCGCAAAGACGTCAACGATGCGTTGCGCAAGCTTCTGAAAGAAGGCGCCGCCGAAGACGCCGTAAAAGACGCCGAAGCCAAGGTGCAAAAAGCTACGGACAGCTACATCAGCAAGATCGACGATCTGATGAGCAAGAAAGAAAGCGAAATCATGACTATCTGATTGATAATCAATAGTTTATATACAAATCAAAAGCCCTTCCAAGTTAAACTTGGAAGGGCTTTTGATTTGTAACGATATTATGTACGCCAATAACCTTGGCTTAGAATACGCGCTTCTACTGCGTCGGGCACTAAATAGCGGATAGATTTACCTTTTTGCACACATTCCCGAATGAAAGTGGCAGAAATATCAAGCAGCGGGGCATCGACCACCCATGTGTTAGCCCGGGTTTCGACGGTGGTAATGTCCACACCTGGCCGCGGGTACACATATACTGCGTAGTCGGCCAAAATACGTCCGGCTTCTTTCCAGCGTGTCAGGCCAGGCAGGTTGTCCTCACCCATCAACAACACAAACTGGTGTTCGGGATAACGGCGACGCAACGCGTCAAGCGTATCGATGGTGTAGCTGGGTTTAGGCATCCGAAACTCGATGTCCAGAGCTTCTAGCCTGTTATTGCCACTAATGGCCAACTGCACCAGTGCCAGACGCTCTTCCTCAGGCAACATCTCCTGCCCGATCTTAAACGGACTTTGCGGGGAAACAACCAGCCATACCGCATCCAAATCGGTGTGCGTGGCCATAAAATTGGCCAGTATGAGATGGCCGGTATGAATAGGATTGAATGAGCCGAACAACAGCCCCACTTTCAGACCAGCACTCACAGAATCGCCGATTCGCCGGTAATAAAGTCGCGTACCAGCTTTTCAGCCTGCGCGGTGGCGTGGTCCAGATCGTCGTTGACGAGAATGGTATCGAACCGGTCCTCAAAAGTCAGCTCGAACTTGGCCTTGTACAGGCGCCCGGAGATGCTGGCGTCGGAGTCGGTGGCGCGGGCACGCAGGCGGCTTTCGAGTACTTCCAAGGAAGGTGGTTTTACAAAAACGGCTAAAGCCCGGTCCTTGTAAAACTCCTTAATGCTCAGACCGCCCTTCACATCAACGTCCAGAATGGCGTGTTTTCCGCTTTCCCAGATGCGCTCAATCTCAGATTTTAGAGTACCGTAGAAGTTGCCAGCATATACCTCTTCCCATTCCACGAACTCATCGTGGCGAATTTTCTCCTGAAATTCTTCGATGGAAATGAAGTAGTAGTCTTTGCCGTTGGCTTCCGTGCGGCCGCGCTTGTCGCGCGTACAAGCTGAAATTGAAAAACTTAGCTCTGGAATCCTTTCCAGCAGCCGGTGGACTATAGTAGTCTTACCGGCGCCGGAAGGAGCCGAAAAAACGATAATTTTACCCTGCATGGGGTAAAATTAGGCCATTTCTGTCTGAACTCGTGCAAGGATATTTTGAGACAGCGATTCTGGAGCGCCTTTGCGCCCGATCCGTTGATTGATGAAATCAACGAAAACCCGCTGCTTATCAAGGCTATCGAAGCAAGGCGAGCAGTCCTCGGCATGGTTGACGAAGTATTCCTCGTCTTCCAAGGTTGGGTCCTGACCTACGATAATTTGATCGAGAATTGTATTCACGCGTTCACAGTCGGGGCCGTTTGTATCGACCGCCTGCTGGTTGGTTGTAGTAGATGTAGGTTTCATAACAGTGCCCGAGTTGGTAAGAGGTTATTTATTGGTCGTTATCGTCGTCTGATGAATCTTCGTCGTCGGTATCGCCGCCGTAGCCCATCGATTTAGCGTACTTGTCTAATTTTTCCTTCAGGAAATTGCGAGCCCGGTGCAAACGTGATCGCACCGTTCCGATAGGGATGTCCAGCACTTTTGCCATTTCCTCATAGGTGAACCCTTCCAGGTCGCAGAGGATAATGACCGTGCGAAAATCCACTGGCAGCGAATTGAGCGCGCTGGCCACCTCGTCGCCGATGAGGTCGCGCACCGATTGCTGCCGCATGTCCGACGAGGTGCCACCCGCGTCGGCGTCAGACTCAACGTCCTCCGAATTGTAGTACCCTTCAATTTCGCTGTAGTCGACCTTGGCGGGTTGTTTACTCTTCTTTCGGAAGTCGTTAATGAACGAGTTTTTCAGGATGCGGAACAGCCACGCTTTCGCGTTGGTTCCCGGTTCGAAGTACTCAAAGAACCGATAGGCTTTCAAATAGGTCTCCTGCACGAGGTCGTTGGCGTCGTCCTCGTCAAGGGTCAGGCGATAGGCAAAGTTGTACAAAGAGTCCAGTACAGGCATCAGTTCGGCTTGGAACCGCCGGTCTTTCTCTTCTTTGCTCAACTTCGGAACTCGTTCGGGAGAGTCGCTCATGGACGCTTAAATATTTCGGCTGAAGATTAAAAAAAATGCGCAGCCTTTAAACAAATGTACTGAATATACCAAGTTGCTTACGGAAGGTTTACGGTGGAGTAGCCGGAACGCTCCGTGGCTACTACGAGAAACCCGTACAGAAATACGAAGAGATTGAAGCCAATCTGCATTTCCAGCAACGAGTCGACAAGCATGCCGGCCCCCAGAATAAGCAAGAAATGGTACACGTACGGGTTACGCCGCTGTGTGGGTTGCGCCAACGGCCCAAGCAATACCAGCAGCCACACAAAAAGCCCTGGTAATCCGCTCGCTACCAAGTAGTGCAAGTACTGATTATGAATCATGACCCAATTGAGGGGCAATAGGCCGTAACTGTGCCGGCGGTACTGCGCCATCATGGCATCTTGTGCATCGGCTGGTCCCACACCCACCAACAGGTGCTGGCGCGCTACGGCGCGGGCCGTATGCCACGCGGCCAAGCGTTTGGAGAGGGAAAAGTTGTTGATGTCCTCGCCGTTGTAGAAGTGGTCGATGTCGTAGCGCGTAGCAATAGCCCGGTCGCGCACCGACGGCAGGAAGCGATAAGAAGCGAAAGGCACCGCGACAAACAACCCTAACGCCAGTATACCCAAGGTAAACTGCCGCGCAAACAGAATACGCAACACATTGACAAACAATGCGATATAAAACAGCATCAGTCCCGTGCGATACGCTAGCATATGCAGCGTGACGACGCTCACGGCCGCAGCCAGCCATAGCAGCCAGCGCAGTAGCTGCGCGGCATACTTGCTACGGCTGAGCAGCAAACCAAAAAAGGCCGACAGCACCAGCATGATCCCGAAGTGAATGTGGAAAATCCCGGTGATCGCGGGCTGACTTTTGCCCACCATGTAAAAGTGCTGGTCGGTGGGCGGATGCACGATGTAGTCTAGCAAAGTGGCCGCGGCCACCATCCCAACGCCCAAAACAAAGCTACAGCCGACCCCAAACCGTTGCCGGTTCGTCAAGGGCACTGCCAAACAAAACGCCAGCGGCACCCCAATAAAAGGCAGCTGCCGAAAGACCTGATGTCGCCATTCAGGCCAATTGTCAGTGTATAAAGCACTTATTAATAGCAGTATATAAAGCAGTGCCATTCGGCCGGCAGCACCATTGTGTAGCCACCGGGGCAACTCGCGGCGCACACGCGGATTGGCAAGCACTGCCAGCACGCCCATAACAGGGCTTAGGGCTACCAACGCCCGCGACGCCAGCAGTCCTACTACACCTGCCACGCAGGCAAGCAGCAGCAATTGCTGTGAAAGCATCCCTTGCCGGTATATCTGTTGCCATCGGTTTGCCAAGAATGCTCTCATAGATGGCAAAGGATAGCCAAAAACTTCAAAAATAACCTACGGCTCTACCGGCAGTTGTTGCCAAGCTAAGATTCTTTCCAGTGCTTGCACAGGCGAAATGGCCTTGATGCAAGTGCACGCGGCGGACTGCTCACGGCAATCGGAGCAATCGGGACGATCGAATACCAGATATTCGGCATACGGGCCCAGCGGGGCCCACCTCCCTGGGTGCGTCGGGCGCATGGGTGGGTAAATACCCAATGCGTGGCGGCCGAGGGCAGCCGCCAAGTGCAATGGCCCAGTGCTAGCAGCTACCAGCCCATCGGCAGCATGGATAAAAGCCAGAAGCTGCGGCAGCATCAGAAGTCCGGTAAGGTCGCCGGCCAGTACGGCGGCGTACTCCGCTAACCACGGGCGCAACTCCTCGCCTTCAGCTGCGGTACCCGTCACGAACACCCGATGTCCGGCTTGGTACAAGAGCTTAGCCAAGGCCCCAAAGTGGTTTAGGCCCCATTCGCGGGCGCTGCCCCTGGAGCGCGGATGCAGAATCACGTTGAGCTGACTTTCCGTACGATTGGCAAGCACCTGTTGCCACTGAGGAGCCAGCGGCTCTGTTGGTTGCAGCCGAACCAGTTCGGCTACTTGTGCCAAAGGCATTTCCGCTGGCAGCCCAAGCGGCTGAAGCAGCTTCAAGTTTAGCTGCGCCTCGTGCAGGGGCGAATGCCGTCGGCTCAGGCTTACCAATCGGTTGCAGGTAAGCCAGTGAAACCAGCGATTGCGCGTGGCAATGCGCACCGGAATCTTGGCTTTTTGGGCCAACTGCGCCAGCTTTTTGTTGGGGAAAACATGCAAGATAGCTGTAGCCTGCTGTTGAACTATAGCTGCAACCTTCTCTTTATCAGACAGTTGCAAAAGGCTATCGTAATTCAGAAACGCATCTACCCACGGACAGGCTTCGGCTACGGCTTGGGTATAGGTGCGGCCCACCAGCACCACCCGGCAACCGGGAAATAGTCGCTTAAGCTCTCCGCAAACTGGGAGCGTCAGGACGACATCGCCAATGGCATCGGTGCGGCTTACCAGAAAAGTATTCATGCAAGGAGCCGCGATTTGGTGCGCAGTTTGGCAAATTTCAGAAAAACGCCCCACGCCGAGATGCTGGCAATGCAGAACCCCGCAAACCCATCCAAGAAACCCAACCGCAGAATGTACCCGTGCCCGAATTTCCAGAGCGGCTTCAGTAGCAAGTGAAAAACCGTCACGCGGCGCTTGCCGCGCAAGGCCCATTCTTCTGCCGAGATACTTGTGAAGCGGTTTAGTTGATTGACGTGCTGCTCCACCGAATCATAAGAGTAATGAAGCAAATCGCCATGTAAGTTAGTAACTAATTGATTATCAAATAGTTGGTATTTTTCATGCAACAGGAGGCCTTCCCATCGGCCCAAACGGCGATCGTAGAGGCGCAGCTTCCGGTCGGGGTACCAGCCGCCGTGGCGCACCCAGGTACCACAATAGTTGGTAAGTCGAGCCAAAGAATAACCTGCCGCCTGCCAGTTCTGCTTCACCTCCCGGATCGACCGGCGCAACTCTTCGGTTAGGACTTCGTCGGCGTCGAGTTGGAGCACATAGTCGTGCTGCGCTTGGGCAGTGGCGAAGTTCTTCTGCTGCACATAGCCTTCGAAAGCATGTTGTACCACGCGCACGTTGTAACTGTGGCAAATGGCCACGGTCTGGTCGCTGGAATAGGAGTCGACCACCACTACCTCATCGGCTACATCACCGAGCGCGTCGAGGCAGCGGCCGATGTTGCGTTCTTCGTTGTAGGTGATGATGACGACCGACAGGGAAACGGGCATGCGGGCAAATATCTGAATTTGAGTGCAGCTTATTGCCTACTTCCGCAATCGAGCTACTTTAGCGTAAGCTGCACCTGCTATATGCTGTCTTAAGAATTCTCCTCAAGCCATGTATTTGCTTTTTGCCTATTCCTAAACTTTACTAATTCATGCTTACTGTTCAAGAGCCGGAAAGCCGGCAAGAGTATGGCACTGCCAAAGGGTGGCGTCTCTTCATTTACATTTTTGTTCCGCCCCTCATTCTGTTGTTTCTGGCTGTGCCAATCATAATGTGGGGCAAAAACGACGCGCAGCTAGGGTTCCAAATTGGATTGTCGGCTCTGATGCTAGGTTTTGCGGGTTTCCTAGTTTACGGATTGCTCGAAACCATTAAGGCTAAACATATTATTACCAGTGACAAGCTGATTTATGAAGGCATTTTGCGGCGCAAAGAGTTGTCACTAGCCCGTATCAAAGGGTACCGCATTGACCAGAACTATACACACATTCTGCCGCTGAGTTTCGCTGATCCAAAAATCAGGATTGGGTATACTAGTGAAAACTATCAGGAGCTACAAAATTGGCTTTCAAACCGTTATCCTGATTTGGACGTGCTTGAAAAAGAACAAGATACGGCCAAGCTTCTAGAAAACGACGATCTGGGGAGAACCCCCGAAGAACGGGAAGCAAGGTTAACAAACGCGCTCCGAACGGCCAAATATTTGAATATAGCTGGCGGCGCGGTGGCGGGTTGGCTGCTAGTGTACCCGCAGCCCTACAAATGGGCCATACCAATTGGGCTAGTGTTGCCACTGCTAGCGACGATAGCTCTTTGGCTTCATCAAGGAGTGATCCGGCTCGATGAGAAAAGGAACAGCGCTTACCCCTCTTTGGCTATTGCGATTCTGGGACCAAGTTCTTCCCTGTTGCTACGCGCCCTTTTGGACTTTGAGATTTTGGACTATGCTCCCTTATGGCCCCAGGCAGCAACTATAGCAGCGGGAGCTTCTTTGGCTTTGTTTGCTGGTAGCCGCGAGTTTATCTGGCACAACGATTCGCGCACAGGCCTGCTGTTTTCCATAGTCATTTATTCGGCGCTTTACGGCTTTGCTGCCACTACAATTTACAACTGCGTTTTCGACGAAGGTGAGGGCACTCGCTACGAGGCTCAGGTGCTAAGCAAGCATCGTACGTCTGGTAAACACACCACTTACTATCTGCACGTCAGCCCGTGGGGGCCGCGCTCAACTGCCGAAGATGTAACGGTTTCGCACGATTACTATGGCGAAGTACAACCCAGCGATACCATACAGATCCACGCTGGGTCAGGACAGCTGCATATTCCCTGGTTCATGGTTTTGGAATAGCACACGTACAAAAAAGCCTTCCTTGTTGTCAAGGAAGGCTTTTTTGTACGTGTGCTATTCAGGCTTAGTAGCGGTACAAATCCGATTTGAATGGGCCTTGCACGTCTACGCCAATGTAAGAGGCCTGCTTCGACTTCAACTCGTCGAGCTCAACGCCAATTTTGGCGAGGTGCAAACGCGCAACCTTTTCGTCGAGGTGCTTAGGCAAGGTGTATACCTTGTTTTCGTACTGGTCGGCGTGCTGCCACAGCTCTAGCTGCGCTAGCGTCTGGTTCGTGAACGAGTTCGACATTACGAACGAAGGGTGGCCAGTGGCGCAGCCCAAGTTTACCAAACGGCCCTCAGCCAAAATGATAACTTCTTTGCCGTCAATGTTATACAGGTCTACCTGTGGTTTAACGGTATCTTTGGTGTGGCCGTAGTTACCATTGAGCCAAGCCATGTCTATTTCATCGTCGAAGTGGCCGATGTTGCAAACGATGGCTTTGTCTTTCAGCGCACGGAAGTGCTCTTCGGTGATGATATCGCAGTTGCCGGTAGCCGTTACTACAATGTCAGCTTCCTTGATAGCATTCGACATCTTTTTGACTGCGTAACCGTCCATGGCAGCCTGCAGAGCGCAAATAGGGTCAATTTCTGTCACAATCACGCGAGCGCCAGCGCCACGCAGCGAAGCTGCGGTGCCTTTCCCTACGTCACCGTAACCGGCTACCACGGCAATTTTGCCAGCCATCATCACATCCGTAGCACGACGGATAGCGTCTACAGCCGACTCTTTGCAACCGTATTTGTTATCAAACTTCGACTTCGTCACCGAGTCGTTGATGTTGAAAGCAGGCATAGGCAGCGTGCCGTTCTTCACCCGGTCGAGCAGGCGCAGTACGCCGGTCGTAGTTTCCTCCGAAATGCCTTTGATGCCAGCGGCCAATTCCGGGAAGTGGTTCAGCACCATGTTGGTCAGGTCGCCGCCGTCATCCAGAATCATGTTCAGTGGCTGACGATCTTCGCCGAAATACAGCGTTTGCTCGATGCACCAGTTAAACTCTTCCTCGTTCATTCCCTTCCAGGCATATACCGGAATGCCCGCAGCCGCGATGGCCGCAGCGGCGTGGTCCTGAGTCGAGAAGATGTTGCACGATGACCACGTAACGTCGGCGCCCAAAGCAATGAGCGTCTCAATCAGAACAGCGGTTTGAATCGTCATGTGCAGGCAACCTGCAATACGAGCGCCTTTGAGTGGCTGCGAAGGGCCAAACTCTTCACGCAGAGCCATTAGGCCGGGCATCTCAGCCTCCGCCAAACGAATTTCTTTGCGGCCCCATTCGGCCAGCGCGATGTCTTTTACTTTGTAGGGAACGTAGGTCGTCTCAACCATGATACACAGAATGTTTGCGATTCAACCGCAAAGGTAACCAATTTGTTAGCGATTATTTCCTGATATCCTGCTAAAGCCCTCATGGGCAATATTTTGTCTTAAGCGAGCGTCTTAAGCAAGCACTAAAGGCTATTTAAACGCCACAGAGAACGCATAGCTCTGTTGCGTTGTTAAGGGGCCTTGTAAAGTTTGTTTCGACAGTACGCATTGTACTGTCGGGCAGGATGTTACTTTTGTACTTATGCCCGATCTCATCTCTCCTATTGCATTGCGTTTTCAACGCACTCTTGGTCTTATTTGCCTGTTTTTTTTGGCAGCTTTTGTCGCGCAAGCACAGCAACCCCTTCGTCAGTCTGTAGTAATTCGGCTGAGTCCGGAAGACCAGGACCGGGGCCAGAACGGCGTGCAGAACAACTTCTTCTTCACCACCGGATCTGGCTCTGATTATCAGAACGCGGGGTTTTTCGGTCAGCGGTTACGGCCTTACCTGGCCGATGATCAGGAGGCAATTGCTAACCTGGACCACTACCGCCGGCAGAAATGGATGTACTTAGGCGAGCGTGCTTTGTTTGTAAGCTCAGTGGCCTTGTACGGCCAGCAAGTATTGGCTGGCGACAAGCAGCAATATTTTAACAATACCCAGAAAGCCGCCATCGGCATAGCTGCCGTAAGCTTGCTTTCGAACGTATTTATTACCCGCAATACCAACCAGCATATGCAGCGGGCCGTGCAAGCGCACAACGGTAATCTGCCCTCGGCACGCCGGGCTATGTTGCAGCGCTTGGCTCCGACAGGTGTTGGGTTAGGGGCTGCTTCCACGGGCCAGCCTCAGCTAGCTTTGCGCTGGAGTTTGCGCTAAATTTCCCTTTTTCTCGTAGGGATACTTCATGGAATATCCGCTTCCTGCAGCGGCCCGGCAATACGTTGCCGAACACCTGCACGACGACCCCGCCCAACTGGCGCTGCAAGCTCGCCGGTACCCGAGCTTGCCGGTACCCGAGTTAGTACGCCAGATTCAGGCCCGGCAAAAGGCACGCGTCAAGCTGCCCGCTTGGGCCGATAACCCTGACCTGATCTTTCCACCGGCACTGTCCGTTGAGCAGGCGTCCTCGGCCCGCACGGCAACTTTCAAAGCTGATTTGGTGGATGGACAGCGCTTGGCTGACCTAACCGGAGGGTTTGGGGTGGATTCGAGTTTCTTTGCCAGCCGCGTCCCCGAGGTTCATTATGTTGAGCGCGACCCCAAACTGGTTGCAGTAGTGCAGTACAACTTAGCCCAGCTGGGCATTGAGAATGTAACCTGCCACGCTGCCGACGCGCTGGCTTTTCTGAAAAGCTCGGACGAAAAGTTTGATTGGCTATACCTCGACCCGGCCCGCCGCAGCAACGCCGACCGCAAGATTTACAAGCTCCAAGACTGTGAGCCCGATGTGGTGCGCCTAATGCCTTTGCTCCTGCACAAAAGTCAGCGCATCCTGCTCAAGACCTCGCCGATGCTTGACATTGAGCAGGCTATTCTGGAGCTAAAACACGTACGGCGCTTGTGGGTAGTGGCGGTTGACAACGAGTGCAAAGAGGTGCTCTACGAACTTGGCCCCGAGCCGGCCGTAGATCCTGAGCGCTTTGCTGTGAACCTATTGCGCAATGGCGACCAACAGGAGTTCCGCCTGAACCGTGCGCGCGAAACCCGCGCTATTGCTCGCTATGCCGAACCGCAGCAATACTTATATGAGCCCAATGTGGCCATCCTGAAAGCGGGTGGCTTTCGCAGCATTGGCACAGCATTCGAGTTTCTTAAGCTTCAGCAAAACAGCCACTTATATACAAGTGACATTTTGCGAACTGATTTTCCGGGCCGCATCTTCCGCATTATTGCGACTGAGCGATACGATGGCGACGCCCTAAAAGCGCATTTGGGGCCAGCCGCTCGGGCGCACGTCACGACGCGCAACTTTCCGGATACGGTCGCGGAGTTTCGGCAGCGCACTGGCATTCGGGAAGGCGGCGAAACGTACCTTTTTGCGACCACCGACCTGCGCGGCCGCCTGATGGTGCTGGTTTGCGAAAAGCTTTAAGCTACGCTTCCATCCGGTTTCGGGGCTTTGTAAAATAGCCTGAAGGCCTCTGTTGATCGCAGAGGCCTTTTTCGTAACCTATTTATAATCAAGCAGTTATAACAATGCTATTTAGCAGGGCTTGTCCATTTGCTACCTAATTCGCGAAAGCGCCAAGGCAGGGCGGCATCAAGACCAGCATAATCAATGCCGACGCGCGGACTGGTGCGGACCATTTCTTCTGGTACCGATTCTCCGTGGTCTTCCAGCCAGATCAGGTTGCCGGTCAGATCGGTGCCGTAGTGTTTGGTAGTAATTCCCAGGGCCTGCGTCAGCAACCCCGGCCCGGCAGTTAGCTTCGACGAAACGCTGGTCAGTCCCCGCCGAAGCAGCATTTCCGGGATGCCTTCCGTGGGTTCGAGGCCCCGAATCAGGACGGCATCGGCTTTGCCGGCTTCGTTGGTAATGATGTTGAACAGCGTGTAGCGTCCGTAAATAAGGTAGGCGTAAGCTACTCCGCCGGCCTCGTACATGATGCTGGTACGCGCCGTGTAGCGCCCCAAGTGCGAATGACAAGCTTGGTCGTTGAGATGGGCGTAGGCCTCCGTTTCTACGATGCGCCCGCCCGTAAGCACACCATTTATATTGGTATACAGATACTTACCTAATAGGTCACGGGCGATCTGTACTACATCGGGGCGCTGGTAGAATTCGCTGGTAAGCTTCACTTGGCAAAAATCGGGGTGGGAAGTTCAGGTTAGGACGGCGGACAACACGGCGGTCATCGCATGCACGTGAAAAGCACAAACGTAAACTGGTGCTTTTGGGTAACTATGGCCTGCAAATTCCGCAGTTGACTAGCAACCCAAATTTGCTGCTTACCTTTGCGGCTGTATAGGTGGCCAGACCCCGATTGTGGGGCGAGGCTGAAAAGGGAATCCCGTGCGAATCGGGAGCTGTCCCCGCAACTGTAAGCTTCAAGAGTAGGTGGGCCATTCCGCTGCCACTGTTTCGTTGATGGTTTTCGCTTGGAAAACCGAAGAAATGGGAAGGCGGCCCATCTGAAGCGAGCCAGGAGACCTGCCTATGCATTTCCCTTATGTTCAGCGCTTTCGGGTGAAAGGCGGAGAATGAATGCAGTTGGCGGCCTGGCCGTCGGTTTTCCTGTTTTCGGCCTCGGCTTCGCAGGGTTTTCGGACCTGAGCGGGGTTCTGAACTGAATTTTCACTGATTGAAAATTTGGTTCGGATGATTAATACGCGTGGATTCGGTCGGTTAGCCCCGGTGAAGCTGCTAGGTGCGCTTGGCGCATTCCTGTGCCTGACGGGAGTCTGCCCCACACAGGCGCAGCACGCCGATCCGATTGCGCCCGATTCAGTAGTCTTGGCCGGCGAGCACGTGTTGCCTGCCGTACGGGTGCAGGCTGTGCCCCTCAGCCGCTTTGCCGTGGGCAGCCGCGTAACCAGCATCGACTCTGCCACGCTTGCTCAATATCGTTCGGGCACCCTCACCGACGTGTTGGCCGCACGCACGCCGCTGTATATCAAGAACTACGGCCCAGGGCAATTATCTTCTATTTCTTTTCGAGGCACTTCGGCGCAGCATACAGCCGTACTCTGGAATGGCTTCAACATCGGCCTGCCGACGCTTGGCCAAACCGATTTTTCGCTGTTGCCCGTGAGCGGCAACGCCCGCGTGGAAGTTCAGCACGGGCCGGCCAGCGCCGCATACGGAACGGCCGCCATTGGCGGGACCGTGTTGCTGTCGTCGCCGGTTGTGTGGGGCGCCGGGCCACGGGCTAGTGTGCAGCTTGATGCTGGCAGCTTTGGCCTGGGCGCGGGCAGCTTGGAGGGCAGCTTCAGCAATCAGAAAATTGCGGTGCGCACATCGGCTACTTACCGGGAAGCGCAAAACGATTTTCCATACTATGCCCGCGAGTTCAGGGGGTTGGTGCGCCACCGCCAGCAAAATGCGGCCATTCGCCAAGGCAGCTTTGCCCAAGATGTTACGCTGCGCTTAGGCCAAGCCAGCGAACTCATGGCCGCGGCTTGGCTCACCGACGCCAACCGCCAGATTCAGCCTGCCATTGGTTCCAGCAACAATCAAGCACGCGAGCATGACCAGAGCCGACGGCTGCTGGCGGGCTATCGGCATGTAGCGAGCCGCCACGAAACGGACGTGCGCGTGGCTTGGTTCGACGATGTGCTCAACTACCAGCAGATCGGGCTGGTCAGCAATTCGCGAGTCCAAACCACTCAGTTGCAGGCCGATCACACGCTCAACTTCGCTGCCAAAGCCAATTTCCGGTTGGGCATCGAAGCCCAACACTTTGCAGCGCAGGTAGATGGCTACCGCGGCCGGAAGACGGAAAATCGGTATTCGGGTTACGCACTATTCCGCTACGACCCGCGCCCAGAAGTACGCCTGACGCTCAATCTGCGCCAAGCAATGGTGCCCAATCGTCGGCCGCCGCTGGCCCCAACAGCAGGCGCCGAATGGAATATATATCACATTGATAATCAATTATTTACAATAAAGACCAGCGCCTCACGCAGTTACCGGGCGCCGACGCTCAACGAGCGCTACTGGCCGACCGGGAACCCTAACATTCTTCCGGAAGACGGCATAGGCTATGAGGGGGGGCTGCGCCATGAGGTGTCGCTAACGCCGCAGCTTGCACTGCACTCCGAGCTTACAGCTTATCGGCAGCTGGTCGACAATTGGGTGGAGTGGCTCAGCGACCCGATCACGGGCGGCAGCACGCCGCATAACGTGCGCAAGGTGCGGGCGCAAGGCCTGGAAGCCAGCACGCAGGCCAAGTGGCATCCGGGCGCTTATGCTCTGTTGGCGCGGGCCAGCTATGCGCTTACGCAGTCGGAGAAGGTGCGGGGCTACGCCGACGACCCCAACCCGATGGGGCAGCAGCTGGCTTACGTGCCTTTGCATTCCGCAGCCTTTACCACAGACCATACGTGGCGGGGCTGGCAACTCACTACGTCACTGACGTTTACGGGCGAGCGCCGCACCTATAGCACCGCAACGACCTTGCCTTCCTATGTACTGCTGAACGCCACCATAGGGCGCACGCTGCATGTGGCCCCCACGTGGTCGCTGACGGCGTTGGCCCAAGGCTACAACCTAACCAACCGCACTTACCAGAACTACGAATTCCGGGCTATGCCACCTTGCTGGGGCTTGCTGAGCGTGCGCGTGGCCTGGCACTAACCTTTCCTTTATCTCCTTTCCTCTTTTCTAGCGTTATGTTCCGCACTCACCGCTTCCCCTCTTTTCTGACGCGCGCCTTTTTGGTTGGCGTTGGCGCATTCACAGTTTTCAGCTGCAACGATACCGACGAAGCCGCAGCGCCGCTTTATAATCTGACCAAAGATGGCAGCAATGTATTCGTGCTCAACGAAGGCGCCTTTGGTACGCCCAACGCCGAGGTAAGCCTGTTCAGTAAAACGTCCCGCACCGTCGTCGACAACCACATTTTCAACACCGTCAACCAACGCGAGTTGGGCGACGTGGCGCAGTCGATGTTGGTGGTGGGCAACCGCGGCTACATCGTGGCCAACAACAGCAAGAAGTTGGAAGTCGTGAATCTGACGACGTTTCAATCGGTGGCGACGGTGACCGGGCTGGAGCAGCCACGCTACGCCGTAGCAGTCAGCGCTGACAAGGCTTACGTGAGCGAATGGGTGAAACGCGGTGAGCAGGGGCGCGTTGCCGTGCTTGATCTGCGCACCAATACCATCACCAAAACCATAGCCGTGGGGCGGCAGCCGGAGCACCTCCTGCTGGCCAACGGCAAAGTGTATGTAAGCAACTCCGACGAAAATACCCTGAGCGTTATCAACCCCGCTACCGACGCCGTGGAGAGCGCCATCAGCGTACAAGATGGTCCCAACGACTTGGTGCAGGACAAAGCAGGCAACGTCTGGGTACTGTGCACCGGCATCACGCGGTACCAGACTTCGGCACCGTACGCGGTCATTTCCTCAACGCCCGGCAACCTGATCAAATTCTCACCTGCCGCCCCAACTGCGCCGACGGTGCTGCCGTTTGCCGGCAGCCCAAGCGGGCTGCACCTAAACGGCGCCGCTGACCAACTCTACTATAGCTACAAAGGCGGCGTGTACCGCTTGAGCACTACGGACGCAGCCTTACCCGCTACCCCTCTCATACGGCGCAGCTTCTACGGCCTCGGCGTCGACCCGCAGGACAACACCATTTACGGCTCGGTGGCGCCTTACACCGCCGCCGGCAAGTTTATTCGCTACCAAGCCAACGGCACCGCCATTGACTCTTTCAACGTCAATCTGCTTCCCAACGGATTTATATTCTATTAAAAGTCAACTGGTTATCATAATCCACTCAAAACACAAAAAGCCCTCCCACAATAATGGGAGGGCTTTTTGTGTTTTAGCCGAGTCAATGCTTAGTCGGCTAGGCCATCGCCGTTGCGATCTTTCCGCTCCGTAGTCTGGTCGTATACTTGCTGACCGGTTTTTACTTTGGTCGTGTCCGCAGCTTTGCCGTTGGTATTCGAATCGTTGCCGCGCGTCTGTTGCGTGTTGTTGTTGACGAATTCTTTGTCGTGGCCGCGTTCTACGTTGGCGCTTCCTTCGGAAGTGCCTGTGCTACAAGAAGATACAGAAAGGCCAGTCACTGCCATCGCGAGTGCCATCAGCCGGGGTAAAAGAGGAGTTTTCATGAGGAAGGGCGTTTTGCAGGGAGAAGGATCATACGGGTATAGTACGTGGTACGGCTGCCAGACGACGTGGTTTTTATCGAATACGACAAAGTCCAGGAACCTAATTTGGCAGGAGCTACGTTCCCGGCTTTTCCGCACCAAATCGACTGCCGTCGGGTGGTCAACCATCATCAGTTGAAAAGTGCTATATTAGACATTCGCTACCTTAGCCCCTGAGCTACCGCCGATTGCGAGAGTAGAGGAAGTCTTATATTTGTTGTTCGCTTTCCGTATATGAGCCTGCTAAACGCCCTTCCTGCTTCTTACCGGCCTTTGCTGCGGCACACGGCTATTTTGGCAGGCACTGGGTTTTTGCTGGCCTTGGTGCTGATCGCGTATCTGTTTGGTGTTCAGGACCACTTTTTTTCGAGGCTGTTCTGGGCGTTTTTCGTATTTTTCTGGCTATTGGCAGTCACTTTTTTAGGCGTGGTGCCCTTTGTTACCTGGGCATCAGGCAGTTGGTTTGGGAAAGGTTGGGTAGAAGCTCCAGCTAAGCCGCTTCGGCGGCCGCGTACGGCGGCTCCTCCTACCGCTCGCAAAAACACTCGCACTACTTCTAGGTTGGAACAAAAATAAATCTTGTGAAAACGACACTGCTACATATCAAAAACATGGTGTGCCCCCGCTGCATAGAGGCTGTACACCATCTGCTAGAGCAAGCTGGGTATCGCCCTACACAAGTTACGCTAGGCCAAGCGCAGCTCGACCGCACTACCCCCGCCGATCCGGCCGCGGTGGCCCCTATGTTGCGCGAAGCTGGTTTCGACCTGCTCATGGGCCGGGGTGAACAGCTCACCGAACAGATTAAAGGCGCGCTGGCCGAATACCTGGAGCACTTGCGCACGGCGCGCATGCCCCTCACCACCTCGGCTTTCCTCACCGATCGGTTTGCGGCGACGTACTCGCACCTGAGCAAGGTATTTTCGCGCACCGCCAATCTTACCATTGAGAAATACCTCATTCGCCTCAAAATCGAGCGCGTTAAGGAGATGTTGAGCTACGGCGAACTGACGCTTAGCGAGATAGCCGACCAAATGCGCTACAGCAGCGGTCAGCACCTTTCCAACCAATTTCGGCAAGTCACCGGCCGCTCGGTAAGCGAGTTCCGCCGTGATATGATGCCCAAGCGCCTGTCGTTGGATAAACTCGCGAGCTAGGTACGTCGCACAAAAGCTTACACGTTATGCAGTAGAATTCTGTATAACTAGTTGCTACCGATTGGGGTATTTGAAGGGTAATTTCCTTTCGAATACCCCAATTCTGTTTTATGCGGCTTTCAGTTCTTCTATTTGCCTTTTTGCTGCTGACTAGTGTTTCGCTGCCCGCGTGGGCGCAACACGAAATGCACCAGATGCCGAAGCAGCCGGCCACTTCTCCCACCGACACTGTGCATGCTGCGCAGCCAGCCCAGCACCAACACATGCCGGGAATGGACATGAGCAAAATGGATATGTCCGGCGACACAACCATGCAGCACAGCGACCACGGCGACATGAACATGTCGCACGCTTACTCGCGCAATCTGCCCATGTCGCGCAACGGTTCCGGCACGGCGTGGCAACCCGATGCAACGCCCATGTACATGTGGATGCAGCACAAAGGCCCTTGGATGCTCATGTACCACGGTGCCGTTTTTGGGCGCTACACCAACCAGAACCTCGGGCGGGAGAACGGCCAGCGCGGCGGCCGCACCTTCGACGCGCCCAACTGGTTTATGACCATGGCCCAGCGCAACTTCGGGCAACGCGGCCTGCTCAACCTGACCGCCATGATCTCGCTCGACCCGCTTACCGAAGGCGCGAACGGCTACCCGCTGCTGTTTCAATCGGGCGAAGCCTACAAAGGGAAGCCGCTCGTCGACCGGCAACACCCGCACGATCTGTTTTCGGCCCTAAGCATTGGCTATACGCACGCCCTCAGCAAAGACCTGGATTTGAGCCTGTATTTAGGGTATCCGGGTGAGCCCGCTGTTGGGCCTACAGCGTTTATGCACCGACTTTCGGCCATGCCTAACCCCGATGCTCCGCTTGGGCACCACTGGGTAGATGCCACGCACATCACGTTTGGCGTGGCTACGTTTGGAGTGCGCTACAAGCAGTTTAAGCTGGAAGGCTCCAATTTCACCGGCCGCGAGCCCGACGAGCACCGTTACAACTTCGACCGACCACGGGCCAACTCATGGGCCAGTCGCCTGCTGTGGAACCCGTCCGAAGAGTTGTCGTTGGAAGTTGGCCGTGCTTACGTAAAAAGCCCAGAGCAGCTACGCCCCGACGAAGACGTGACGCGCACCACCGCCGCCGTGTTGCACAGCCGCACATGGGGCGCTTACCATTTCGTGGCTTCGTCGCTCATCTGGGGTCTCAATAAATCCGATCACGGGAAGGAACACTCGGTTTTGGCCGAAACCAACCTTACGCTTGGCCGACCGACCTTTTACGGCCGCTACGAATTTGTTCAGAAGGACGCCGAAGAGCTAGCCATCCCGCACGACCAAACGGAGCCCACCTACAACATTCACGCTCTTACACTGGGGGCCAACTACCGCCTTACCCAGCTCGGCCAGAACGGCCCCGAGCTGCACATAGGCGCCCAAGGCTCAGTGTATCGTCCTGATAACCAAATACATATCTACTACGGAAAAACTCCGGTGTCTGCGGAAGTTTACCTGCGCCTGAATGCGCCGTTTATGAGCATGGGCAAGATGAAGATGTAGAGGCCCAACTACCAGCTTCAGCAGTACACCTAGCGCCGCGCAATGCTAAATTCCGGTTAATCCTTCCCGACGGGAGTATCTTTGCCTTCTGCTTTGTTATGCCGTCGTGAAATCTCCTCATATCCTGCTCATTACGCCTCCGCTTACGCAACTCAACACGCCGTATCCGGCCACGGCATACCTGAAGGGCTTTTTGGGCGGACGCGGTTACTTCGTAACGCAAGCCGACTTGGGCTTGGAGCTGGTATTGAAGCTGTTTTCAAAAGCCGGGTTACAGCGCGTCTTTGCCGAAATCGAACAGGGAGCATATTCCCTGAGCGACAACTCCCGCCGGATGCTGCGGCTGCAGAAAAGCTATCTAGCTACTATTGAGCCAGTTATAAAATTCCTGCAAAACAAGGATAACACGCTTGCGCCGCGCATTTGCCACAGCCGCTTTCTGCCCGAAGCCGCCCGTTTCGACAACGTGGCCGACTTGGAAAGCGCTTTCGGCACGATGGGCCTCACCGATCAGGCACGCCATTTGGCCACGCTGTACCTCGAAGACCTCGGCGATCTGATTAAGGAAACCGTTGGGCCACAGTTTGGCTTCAGCCGCTACGCCGAAAAACTAGCCATGTCGGCTACAAGTTTTGAGCCGCTGTACGACGCCCTGCAAGCTGCGCCTAACCTACTGGACGAGATGCTGTTGGAGCTACTCGACGAACTGGTAGCCCGTACCGAGCCCGACGTGGTAGGCTTTACGGTCCCATTTCCGGGCAACCTGTATGGTGCCTTGCGCTTAGCTGGCCGGGTAAAGGAGCAGCGCCCGCAGGTAAAAACGCTCATGGGCGGCGGCTACCCCAATACCGAGCTACGCCAGATTCGCGAGCCTCGCTTCTTCGATTACATTGATTACCTGACCCTTGACGATGGCGAAGGGCCGTGGCTCCGGTTGCTGGAGCACCTACAAGGTCAGCGCGCGCAGGAGGATTTGCAGCGCACCTTCCTGCGCGATACCCAAGGGCAAGTGCAGTACCTCAACGCCTGCCGCGAGGCCGATATTCCGCACCCCGAGGTAGGCACCCCCGACTACAGCGACCTCCCGCTTACCGAGTATCTATCAGTAATCGAGGTACTTAACCCCATGCACCGCCTCTGGAGCGATGGGCGCTGGAACAAGCTCACGGTGGCCCATGGCTGCTATTGGAAGCGGTGCTCGTTCTGCGACGTAACCCTCGACTACATCTCGCGCTACGAAACGGCGCCGGCGACTTTGCTTGTCGACCGCATTGAGCAAATTGTGCGGCAGACGGGGCAAACTGGCTTTCACTTCGTCGACGAAGCAGCCCCTCCCCTTGCCTTACGCGATCTGGCTGTGGAGTTGCTGCGCCGCCGCGTCAACATTACGTGGTGGGGCAATATTCGCTTCGAGAAGACTTTTTCGCCGGATCTGTGCCGCTTGCTGGCCGCGTCTGGGTGCATTGCGGTGTCGGGCGGGTTAGAAGTTGCCTCAGATCGCCTGTTGACCTTGATGGAAAAGGGCGTCACGATTGCCCAAGTTGCGCGCGTAACAGACGGCTTCACGCAGGCAGGTATCATGGTGCACGCCTACCTGATGTACGGCTTCCCGACTCAAACTACGCAGGAAACTATTGATTCACTGGAAGTTGTGCGGCAGCTCTTGGCGGCAGGCATTGTACAATCGGGTTATTGGCACCGCTTCTCCATGACGGCGCACAGCCCAGTAGGCAAGAATCCCGCGAAGTACAAAGTAGCCGCCATCGGCCCGGAACCGGGTGATTTTGCGTGGAACGACCTCTGGCACGACGACCCCACCGGCACCGATCACGAGCAGTTTGGTCCGGGCTTGGCAAAGGCCTTGTACAACTACATGCACGGCGTAGCCCTCAACGAGCCGCTGCAATTCTGGTTTGATTTCCGGGTGCCACGTCCCACCGTACCGCGCCAGCTTATTCAACAGGCCCTGCAAGCCGAAGGCAAGCCCGACAGTGTCAAGCAAAACCTGCGCTTATTCTGGCTTGGCAACGCCCCCGATTTAGAGATTACGGAAGGCAAAAAAGGAGCACGCGCCACACTCACATTCTATGAGCAAGCCGAAGATTTTGAGGTGAAAACATCGGAGGCCGTCGGGCAATGGCTGCTGGAGTTGCTTACCAAACTTGCCCACGATTACGAAACCAAGCTGTTGTTGAAAGAAGCAGCCGCCTCCTTCCCTGTGAGCGCCGCCGGCATGTCGTTCGAGGCTTTTTTGACGTCACCTGCCTGGCTGTTGCTCCGCGAAAAAGGCTTGCTGATTCTGTAGAGCCGATTTCCAGAGGGCCGATCAATCCATAAACATAATTTATTGACTATCAATAAATTATGTTTTCATCGCTACTGAGCTGTGCGGGCACGCATCCAACCCAGCATATCGTCCACGAAGCCGGGCGCGGGGCGGGGCCACTCCCATTTGTCTTCTTTGGTTAAGCCGCCGGGCAGCATGAGTTCGTGGTTTGCGCCTGAGTAGACTTTTACTGTCGAGCCCCGCTTGTAGCCGACTACGTTTCGCAGCCGGCGGGCGCTTTCACTGGCGTCGAAACGCTCGTCGGCGCTGCCGTAAACTAATAGTGCCGGCACTTTGACTTGCTGCCAGGCTGCTCTGGGGTCTAGATCGAGTTGGCGCCACCGCAGCTGCGTTTTAATTTCGGCAGGAGTCGGTACCCGCCGGGGCAGTGTGGTGTACTGGGCCCACGGCTGTTGCCAAGCTTCAGTGAGCGTTTCGTGCAGCTGCGTGGTATCACTTTCGCCACCGCCGTGCACGAAGCCCACCAACTGGTCGAATGCTTTCGCAGCCTGCTTCATATCCTTGGCCGACACATCATGTTCGCGCAACCGGCTGGCATTTTGAAAACGCTCAACGTCGGCATAGGGTACGCCCGGCCCCGATAAAGCGACTACAAAAGCCACTGGCCGGCCCGGACGAGACGCGGCAATGGCTGCCACATGCGCGCCTTGACTGATGCCCCACAGGCCAACATGAGTAGAATCGATATCGGGTTGTTTTTTAAGGGCTTGCACAGCGGCCAAAGCATCGGTAGCCAAATCTTCTTGGCTGTATTCGGGCAATCGGCCAGCTGGCAGATCGGCGTCACGACGATCATAAACGAGGGCCGCGAACCCGCGGCGAGCCAGCAAATCGGCATACGAATACAGGTCGCGCTGGTGGGGCGTACTGCTACCATGCAGCAGCACCACGGCCGCATGCTGAAAGGAAGTGTCGTTGGGCAGCAACAGGGTACCCCGCAGCGTCAGGTTGCCGCTGCGAAAGCGCACGGGCTGCTCGCGGTACGGGCGCGGATCGGCTTTGCCGCGGCGCACCAGCAACAGGTCGGCTTTCAGCGTATCGATTTTGAAATTGCCACGCCAGAAATCGCCTTCCTGCACGGCTTCCACCACCATGTTGCCTTGTTTCTGGCCGGGTCGCTGCTCGAAGTGCAGCAGCGGCGCGTTAAAGCGCAGATTCTGAGCCGGAAAGCTCAGGCCCATTTCCAAAAAACGAAAATCGGCCTGCAAGTGATCCGGCGTCGGTTCGCGCATGTCCAACGCGACCCGCGCCTCCGTGCCTTGGTAGGTGAGCGTGCCTTCGTAGTGCCCGGTGGGCAGCGGCAGCTTGGGCCGATCGGGGGTACAGCCGCTGGCAGCGAGCAATGCCAATATTGGTAACCAAAGGAGCCCAGCCGCTGGCCGGAACGAGGAAAGCGTACAAGCGAGCCTGTCTTTTCTCACAAGAAGCGGGTTGATGGACAATAGGCAAAGGTAGCGAGCCGGCGCCACGTCTGCGGCAGGCGCTGCGGCAAGGGCAGAATCCTATAATTATCTATAAATACAATATATTGATTTACAGACCCTTACGAAGAATAAGATCGGTCTGTATATCGTTGCCTAGCCGGAATTCGTGACTGCCGATCTGCCGAAAGCCAAAGCGCTTATAGAACTCGATGGCGCGCACGTTGCGCTCCCACACACCGAGCACCACCGAGCGGCAGCCCTTGGCGCGTGCCTCGTCCAGAATGCGGCGCATCAGAGTGGCGCCCAAGCCCGTCCCGATCCAGTCCTGCAACACATACAACCGCTCAACCTCCAAGCGATTGTCGGGCGTTTTGCCCGGTTCCAAGCCCAAAGGAGAGTTGAAGCGCAACTTGGCGTAGCCGATGGGTTGCTGCTGCATCTGAACCAGCAAAAACAGCGTATCGGGATTCTGAAGTTCGGCGAGTTGCTGTTCTTCCCCAAAATTCTCGGCTAGGTAAGCAGCCATGTCTTCGGGGTTGTTGTCGGAGATAAAGGTTTCGTGAAAGGTTTGGCGACCCAAGTTTGCCAACACGGCCGCAGTGGCAGCACTGCGTTTGGGCACCGAGATACGGAGTGGCGAAGACATTACAGATGCTTTGTATACTATTGATAATCAAATGATTATTTAATCAATCAGATCATCTTTGTGCCGCAACATTTGCCAGCCCGCCCGCAGCATGTACAAGGCAAATACGATAAAAACTAGGCTCAGCACGAAACGTGGTGTATCCAGCGCACCGGTTTCCCAGTCGGTGTAATACTGTGGGATGCGCAGCCCCTGCACGATGAGCAGCAACAAGCCTGCCGCCAAGTATAAAATGCCGCGATTGCGACTGTAAGGAGGTGTAGCCATGGGAAGCGCGCTTACTGATTGGAAAACAACAGCGGCCGGGGCCGCTTGACGTACCAAACTTAGTACGAAAATCTGACGGCCCGATGCCGAAGCCGACCGCATGCGATACGCGCACCAGTTGCAAATTGATTTAAGCCGTGTATTTTTGTCTTACCAAGCATTTCGCGAGAGTAGCTCAGTTGGTAGAGCATCAGCTTCCCAAGCTGAGGGTCGCGAGTTCGAGCCTCGTTTCTCGCTCATTTAAAATCGGCCACTTAACAGCAATGCTGGGTGGCCGATTTGTTTTTGGTTTATACAACCACATTAAGGATCAAACCTGCCTACTGCAGGTTTGATCCTTAATGTGGTTGCTTTATAAGTGTATCCTGTTGATTTGAATTATCAATCTTGAGCAAGTAAGGTTTAGGCGGAAGTATTGTTGCCAGCAGGAGTCCTAGATCTGCAACTAGGCCTTGGGAAGTGATATGCGTTACTTAGCTGGTACTACCCCGTTAGTGGTCTGCACTATTTTCTGGATGGTACCGTCCGGGTTGTAGTGCAAGTCATCCACGCAGATGGAGCGCCGGTAGCTGCCGCCGGTAGGCAGGGCGCCGTTGTGGTAGAAAAAGTAGCTCTTGCCCTTGTAGTCGATGATGCCGGGGTGGGTCGTGAAGCTGTTGGGCACGTTTTCCTGAATGATGCCCCGGTACGTCCAGGGCCCGGTGGCGCTAGGAGCCGTGCAATACTCTATCATTTCGGGCTTGGTGCCAGCGCTGGCATACACGAGGTAGTACAGCTTTTTGCGCTTGTACACCCAAGGCCCTTCGATGTAGTTTTTGGGCGTAAAGGTGGTGATGGGGCTGGCCAACTCGATCAGGTTGTCCTTGAGCTTCACCCACTTGCAGCTGCCGTTGCCCCAGTACAGGTAAGCCTGCTTGTCATGGTCGATGAAAACGGTGGGGTCGATATCATCCCAGGCGTGCGGCTTGTCTTTAGTCATCTCATTGACAATCAGGGCCTTGCCAATAGCATCCCGGAACGGCCCGGTAGGGCGGTCCGACACGGCTACGCCAATGGCCGCGCCGCCCTGGCTGTAGTCGTCTTTTTTATGAAACGTGGACACAAACCAGTAGAACTTGCCGTTGTGGTAGACGCACTGCGCCGCGTACGCATCGCCGGTGGCCCAGGCAAAGGTTTTGGGCGAAAGGCATTTGCCGTAGGACTTCCAGTGCACCATGTCGGTGGTGGAGTAGATGCGCCAGTCGGGCATCTTGTAGTTGGTTTCCTGCACGGAAGCCGTGTCGTGTCCGGTGTATAGAAACAGCGTGTCGCGGTACACCAGCGGCGCCGGGTCGGCCGTAAACACATCTCGGATGATCGGGTTTTGCGCCCGCACGGGCAGGTAGGCCACCAAGGCCAGCAGGGCGACGACGAGCAAGGTACTTTTCATGGAGCTACGTGGTAAGCAGAAGCAAAGCAAAAAATGGGAAGCAAGGCTAGCGGGCTCGCAGCGAATAGGCTTGGCCGGCTTGGGTGGGGAAATCGTACACAAACGACGGCGCCAGGGTGGGCTGCCGCGGCGTGGTTTTGGCGGATACCAGCGGCGGCTTGACTGGGAAAGTCTGGTAAAATGGGTTGGAGTTAGGGCCCTGGGCAGCCTGCAGCTTCAAGCCGCCCGTAGCTGCTATGGGGCGGTGCACCCGCACGCGGCAGTTGCCTCCTAGCCGCGAAGTGATGCGCGCTCGCGTGAGGCGTCCCTTATCCCAGGCCAGGTCCACAACGTAGCCCCCGCGGGCTACGAGGCCCGTCACCTCGCCCGTGGGCCAAGCGTCGGGCAAGGCGGGGAGCAGGTCCAGGGTGCCGTCGTAGCTCTGCACGAATAGCTCGGCCAGACCCGCCGTACAGCCAAAGTTGCCGTCAATCTGAAACGGGGGGTGCGCATCGAGCAGATTGGGATACGTGCCCCCGCCCTCGCTCACACCGCCGGGCTCGCTGGCCCGGAGCCGCAGCTGCTCAGTGAGCAGCTTGTAGGCGTGGTTGCCGTCCTGCATGCGCGCCCAGAAGTTCACCTTCCAGCCCATCGACCACCCCGTGGACACGTCGCCGCGCTGGGTGAGCGTCACGCGTGCGGCTTCAAACAGGGCGGGCGTGCGGTAGGGCGATATCTGCCCACCGGGATACAGCGCGTAGAGGTGGGAAATGTGGCGGTGCGTATCGCGGGGGTTGTCCACGTCCTGCAGCCACTCCTGCACCTGCCCGTACTGGCCAATCTGCATGGGCGGCAGCCGCTCGCGCAGTGTGCGCAGCGTGTCGGCGAAAGACTGGTCGAGCTGAAGCAGCTCGGCGGCCCGGATGGTTTTCGAGAATAGGTCGAACACCAGCTGATTGTCCATGGTGGTGCCGGCCACCAGAGCAATTTGCTTGCCTTGCAACGAATACGTGTTTTCGGGTGACACCGAGGGCGCCACTACCAACCAGTGGTGGGTGGGCTCTTCCTGCAAGGCATCGACGTAGTAGGTGGCCGCACCCTTCAGTACAGGGTAGTAGGTGCGCAGAAACTGCTGGTCGCCGGTGAATTGGTAGTGGTCCCAGAGGTGCTGCGAAAGCCAGGCCCCGCCCATGGGCCAGAGGCCGTACTGTGGCGGGTCAACCTGCCCCGTAATGCGCCAGATGTCGGTGTTGTGGTGCAGCATCCAGCCGCGGGCCCCGTACATCTGGCGGGCGCTCTGCTGCCCGGTCACGCTCAGGTCCTGTATCAGGCTGAACAAGGGCTCGTGCAGCTCCGTCAGGTTCGTGACTTCCGCCGGCCAGTAGTTCATTTCGGTGTTGATGTTCACCGTATACTTGCTGTCCCAGGGCCCCTTGAGCTGGTCGTTCCAGATGCCTTGCAGGTTGGCCGGCTGCCCACCCGGCTGCGAAGAGCTGATGAGCAGGTAGCGGCCGTACTGAAAATACAGGGCGGCCAAAGCCGGGTCGTGGCCTTGGGCAAAGTCGGCGAGGCGCTGGGGGGTAGGACGCTGCACGGCGGGCGTCACGCCCAGGTTCAGGGTCACGCGGTTGAAGTAGCGCTGGTAAGCGGCTACGTGGTCGGCAAGCGCCTGCTTGTAGGGCTTGCGCACGGCAGCGGCGAGGTAGGCCGAGGCCCGCGCGGCTGCATCGCCGCTCACGTCGTGGTAGTTGTTGAAATTGGTGCCGATGGAAAGGTAGAGCGTGGCGCTGTTAGCGCGCTGGATGCGGATGCCGGCGTCGGTGGTTTGCACGGTGCCGCCCTCGACGACGGCCTTCAGGCGCGTTTGGAAGCGGATCTGCCCTTCTTGGCCTTCGTGGGCGCTGCCGTGGCCATCCAGCACCAGCTGATCTTTTTCGGCGTGCCGGGTGAACGGCAGCAGGCTTTCCTCGCTCAGCTGGCAGCTGATTTGGCCTGGTTTGCGGGCTGTGAGGCGCACCACCACCACTTGGTCGGGCAGGGAGCTGAATACCTCACGGCGATAGCGCACTCGCCCTACTTGGTAGCTGACCGAAGCCACGGCTCGGCCAATGTCGAGGTCGCGCTGGTAGTGGGTGGCGCTCTCGTGGCCCGGAAAGTCGAGGTACACGTTCGACGCCGTTTGGTAGGGCATGCCGCTGTTGCCGGCGGGCTGCATTTGGGCCTGCGCAAGCGCTTGCGCCTCCACCAGCTGCCCGGCCAGCAGCTGCTCGGCCAGCAGCTGCTCGCGCAACTGCCGCACCACCGGCAACGCGTCGGGCTTCACGTTGTTGTTGGGCCCGCCGGCCCAAATAGTTTCCTCGTTCAACTGGAGTCGCTCGCGTTGGGGCGCGCCAAACACCATGGCCCCCAAGCGGCCGTTGCCGAGGGGCAGGGCCTCGTTCCAGTTGGCGGCCGGCTGCGTGTACCACAGGCGCAAGGGGGTAGGCACCGGTTTGGCTGCCGCGGCTCCAAGGGCGGCGGCCCACCAAAACAGCAGTAAAGTGGTTTTAGCTGGCCAAGGAAGTTGCTTCATATGTGACAGAGATAGGCGGTATCTATCTAATAAACACAACGTTATGATTCAAGCCACTAGGCCAGGCACTGCCGCGTTTGACGACCCTGCGCGGCGGCAAGCGCCGCGGGGAGCCTAAAACAGGCCTTGGGCAAACAGGTACAGATCGTGCCGCCAGACGGGCCACGTGTGGCCGCCGGGGTACTCGCTGTACACGTACTTGATACCCAACTCATCCATCTTGGCCCGCATCACCTTGTTGTTGGCGTAAGCAATGTCTTCTGGCCCACCCATCGAGAGCCACAGCTGCTTTAGGTTGGTGTTGATGGCGCTGGCATTGGCTTTCATAAAGGCATACTGAGGGTCGGACAGCTGGGGGTTGTTGGCAAAAAAGCCCGAACTGAACACGCCCAGATACTGGAACATGTCGGTGTTGCGCAGGCCGGCATAGAGCGTTTGCAGTCCCCCCAGCGACAAGCCCGCCAGCGCCCGGTTATTGGCCCCCGGAGCTACCCGGTAGTTGCTTTCCACCACCGGCAGCACGGTTTGCTTTAGTTCGTCTTCAAAACGCTTCAGCGTGTTTTCGCCAAAGCTGGCTAAGCCGCCGGGGCCGCCCATGTTGCCGTCCAGCATCACCACGAGCATGGGCTTGGCCTTTTTCTCGGCCAGCAGGTTGTCCAGAATCAAGTCGGTTTTGCCTTGCTTGGCCCAGCCGGTTTCGTCTTCGCCACCGCCGTGCAGCAGGTACAGCACCGGGTACTTGACGGCGGTGTTGGCCTCGTAGCCCGGCGGCGTGTACACGTAGAATTGCCGCCACGAGTTGGTCACCTTCGAGTAAAACCGCCTCACCCGCACTTCGCCGTGGGGCACGTCTCTCAAGGCGTAAAAGCCAGTCCCGCGGCCGGGAACCTCGATGCCGCTGGCCATGCGCCCCATCCCGTAAAAAGTGTCGCTGGCGGGGTCAGCTACGGGCAGGCCGTCGAGCAGTAGCGAGTAGTAGTGCAGGCCCCGGCTCAGCGTGTCAGTTGTCACCGTCCAGGTGCCGCTGCTGTCTTTCACCATGTCGTATTTGTGGCCTAGGTCCAGCTGCGCGTGCTGTACGCCCGGGGCTTTCAGACGAAACACGGCGCGGTTATCGGGTAAAATCTGGGGGTATTTGGCGTTGCGCACGTTGGTGGCGGCCGGCGCGCCCAGCACGGTGTATGTCGGCAGCGCCGCCACATCCACGGGTTTGAACAGAAGCTGCGAGAACATGTACAGCCCATTTTTCCAGACTTTAAAGTCGTGCCCACCCGCTTCGAGGTAGTACACGTGGGGCACGCGGTGCTCGTAGAGGTAATCGTGCGTGCGCTGGCTGATGGGCAGCAGGCCGTCGGCGTCGCCGCACGAAATCCAGAGGAGCTTGAGCTGCTTTTTGGCTTTCGCGGGGTCGGGCACCAGCTGCTCGGGCATCTTGGTGTTGGGGGCCGACGAAAAGCCTCCTACCCAGGCAAATCTATCCAGGTTGCCCAGCCCGAAATTCAGCGACTGCCCCCCTCCCATCGACAGCCCTGCAATGGCCCGATTCTCGCGGTTGGTGAGGGTTGGGTAGTGCTTTTCGATGTAGGGAATCAGGTCGGTCAGCAGGTCTTTTTCGAAGTTGGCAAAAGCGGCGACCTTATCCGGACCGTAGATATTGCCAATGGGTCGGTCGTCTTTCATGGCCCGGCCGTTGGGCATCACCACCAGCATCGGCTTGAGCTTGCCCGCCGCGTACAGATTATCCAGAATCACCTGCGGGCGCCCTCCCTTGAGCCATTCCTTTTCGTCGCCCCCGATGCCGTGCAGCAGGTAGAGCACCGGGTACTTTTTCTTCTTCGAATACCCCGGCGGCGTGTACACCAGCGCCTTGCGCACCGTGCCCACCGTTTTCGAGGGGTAGCTGAGGCTGTCGATTCGCCCGGTGGCAATACCCGCGGTAGGCTGGTCGAAGCCCTTAGGGGCCTCCATCGCTGTTTTTTGGGCGAAAGCGCTGCTTACGCTCAGCAGGATTACGCCCAGAACGACAGGAAGTATGTTTCTCATAACTCGGAAAAAGCTTTGCGTGCTTATGTAAGTTGCTTAAAATCAAGTGTTTGCAAGCGATCAGCTTCTTTGCCGCTTACTCGAACCGGACCCAGTCGATGGCAACGGGCGCGTTCGTTTTAGAGGAAACAACCAGCGCGTGCGTGCCGGGCTTGAAGGCGGACAAGGGCGCTTTCACCTCCTGCCACTGGCTGCCCTTCGGCACAGTTACCTGGGCCAGCACCGGGCCGGCAGCCCCGTCGGCCCGCAGCTGCAGTGTGGCGCCGGCCGCCGCCTGCGCGCGCAGCCTCACCGTCTTCAGCGCCTGTTTGCCGAAGGCCACCCCGTTGTATTGCACCCAGCCTTGGCTGCCCGTAAACACGGTTTTCCAGCCCTGGAACTTGCTGGCGGTATCCAGGAAGGCGATGGACGCGCCGCTGCTGCTCAGGCGGCTGTAGCGGTCGAGCTGGATTTTCTGCTTAGCGTCGGTCAGGCCCACGCCGCGCAGGGTCGGCACGACCTTCCGGATGGCGCCCGTGGGCTCGAAAAACAGGCTGTCCATTCGGATAGACCGGTTTTTGTCGAAGCTAGGCGACAAGTCGTTGTGGTGGTAAAACAGGTACCATTGGTTCTTGAACGCCAGAATAGAATGGTGATTCGTCCAGCAGCCGGTAGGCGACTCGTCCATGATAACGCCCTTGACGGTAAACGGCCCGAGCGGGCTGGTGCTGGTGGCGTATTCGAGGCGCTCGGTTTTGTTGGCCACGTGCGGATAAGTCAGGTAGTACGTGCCGTTGCGCTCAAACAGGTAGGGGCCTTCTTTCAATCCCTGGGTCGGCAACTCGCCCAGCGTCTGGGGCTCGGAGGCGAGCTCCAGCATGTTTTCCTTGAGCTTGGCCCCATAAATGTTGCCCTGCGACCAATACAGATACGCTTGGCCGTCCTTGTCGATAAACACGTTGGGGTCGATGCCGCGCACCCCCTTAATGGGCAGCGGCTGCGGCACAAACGGGCCGGTGGGTTTATCGGACACGGCTACCCCCACCGTAAAGCCCTTGCTAATGGTCGTATCCCGGGGGGTGGTCGGGAAGTAGAAATAGTACTTGCCGTTGCGGTACATGCAGTCGGGGGCCCACATGCTGTAGCTGTCGGGCTTCACCCAGGGCACTTTGTTCTGGGTTACAATCACGCCGTGGTCGGTCCAGTCCGTGAGGTTGGCGGAGGAAAACACGTGGTAATCCTCCATCACAAACCAGCCGACGCGCCCATGTCCGGGAGTGGCCCGAATATCGTGCGAGGGGTACACGTACACCCGGTCGTTGAACACGCGCGCCGATGGGTCGGCCGTGAACTGATTGGTAATCAACGGGTTCTGCGCCTGGGCGGCAACTCCCAACAGGCAGGCCAGCACGCTCAGGATAGATGACAGTCTACAATTCAGCATCGGGTCAGGAGTTTCGGATAGGTTTGAGGTTAGAAAGAGCGTCATGCTGAGCTTGCCGATTAAAGAGTATTTCAAGCATTCTCTTACTTGGGCCCGGCTGTCGTATCTGCAATTCGGAAATAATCGAAATCGGCGTAGCCGCCGGGGTTTTTGGTGGCGTAAGCAAACAGCCCAAACCGGTAGCCCATAAAATGCGGCAGCGTGTACGCCATTTTGAGCGGGGCACCAATGGCTTTCCACGCTTTGCCGTCGAGGCTATAAAAGAAGTTCGCCACGTCCTTGCGCTCCGTAAAGTCGCATTCAGCCTTAAAGTAGACGGTGGACTGCGTCAGGGGCAGGCGTTGCAGCTCCACCGGCTTTTCCGATTCCGCGCTCACCATAACAATGGATTTAGCGCCGTTGCGATAGTTTACCCCCACCAGGCCGTACCGCTTTTGCAAGAGAGCCAGGCCGGCAAAATCGCCGTCTTTCAGGTGCGACACATCCAGGGCCGTGGTCCCGGTGCAGGTCGGGCCGATGGTGCGCTGAGTGAGCGTGTTTCTGGCCAGCAGGAAGGTTGTATCCACGCGGCCGGTTTTCAGGCGCAGGTAGCCGGGGCGGTCGGTGAGCGACCAGAGGGCGTTTTCGGGGTTGTGGTTCCACTGCCACACCAGCGTCAGGGCGGGCTCGCCCTTGCGCCGCCCAAACTCATCGGACGCGACTAGGCCGGGAATCAGACCCTTGCTAGGAGGCAGCGCCAGCGTTTGGGGCACCTTGCCGGCTGCGCCCAGCACCGGCCAGCCATCGGCCCAGGTTACGGGCACCAGGTACGGAATGCGGCCCACGGCACCGTAATCGCGGAACAGGTAAGAATACCACTGCCCGCCGGGTGTGTCGATGAGGCCGCCCTGCGCGACCCCGAGGTCTTGCAGCGCCAGCCGGCCTTCGTAAGGCCCCGTGAGCTTGTCGGCCCGGTGTACCACCACGGTGCGCATGCCGCCCTTTGGCCACGTAATGTTAAAGAGGTAGTAGCGGCCCTTGATTTTGAATAATTGCGAGCCTTCCGCGGGCAGGCCGAGGTTAGGGCCGGCGGGGGCACTGGCGTTTTCGATTAGCACCTGCTCCGTGGCGCCGGGCTTCACGCCGGAGGCATCCGCCGTGAGCTCAATCAGCCGCAGCTTGCCCGCGCCATACACCAAGTACACCCGGCCATCGTCGTCGAAAAACAAGGAATGGTCGTGGTAGCTGGGCTTAAACGAAGAAACTTTCCAAGGGCCTTTCTCAATGTTTTTGGTGGAATAAACGTAGGTCTTGCCGGTCGTCTGGGCGAACGTCGTGACGTAATACGTGCCCTGGTGAAACCGCAAGCTACTTGCCCACGAGCCGCGGCCGTAGGTGCTTTTTCCGTTGGTGAGCGTCAGCTCATCCAGGCTCGCTAGCGTGTCGTAGGCATAATTTACTAAGTGCCAGTTAACCAAGTCATTAGACTTCATGATGGGTACGCCCGGGCTCATGTGCATGGTCGTGCTGCTCATGTAGTAAGTGCCCCCCACCCGAATCATCGACATGTCGGGCACGTCGGCAAAAATGATGGGGTTTTGCGCCTGCTTCCCCTGCGCCAGCAGCGAAGAAGCAACGGCCGACGCAAGGAGGATTCCAACAAGTAAAATATATCGCTTCATAGAAGAAGGCTTGGGCAAACAAGTGTCTGATTGAAAGGGAATTAGGGTTACCCGGGCTTGATCGCCTGGTACTTGCCGCTTAAGTGCAGCAAGCTGAACAGGTACAACAGGCCGTCGTAGTATGGGTCGAAGTAAGCATCTTCGTAGGGCGCCAGCTTGGCGTCCCAGAGCGCGTGCACAAAGTCCAGCTTGGGGTCTTGCCCCATGAGCGAGGCCGAGGCACTGGTGGCGACCAGCCCCAGCGAGTGCCGTAGCTTCTTGACGTTGCCCGCCGGCAGAATGAAGTCGGGCCGCGAGCCATCGACGTTAAACTGGTCTTCGAACGTGTTCAAGCCTTTGCCGCGCAGAACCCCCTGCAAACGCCGCGCATACTGCTGCTGCCAGGCTTTGTCCTGACCAAACCACACGTAGTCCATGGCAATGTTCATGGGCACCCGCCACGAATCGTAGCGAAAAGCCGGCGGCGCCCATTTGGTCGCGTGGGGCTTCCCGCTAAACTCGGTGTAGTCGTAGTTGAGACCGGTGGCGGCGCTGCACGCGCGGTGCAAAAAGGCCCGCGACGTATCGGCGCACGCTTTATAAAATGGCTCGTGGCCGTCTTTGGCGTAGGCAGCCCACACTTCCAGAAACGCCGGCACGTGGTACGACGGGTCCGTCCAGTTGTACATGTCGCCCACCGGCACGAAGGATATCTGCTTGTGTTGGGTGTTTATCAGGTTGAATACGTCGCCGGTGCCGTCTTTCTTCCACATGGCATCCAAGATCCGGCGGGCTTCTTGGTAGTAATTGATGCCAGTGTTGTTGCCCCAACGGTTGGACGCAAACAGCAGACTAGTAACGAAATACAGTTCTCCATCGGAGGCAGGGCCCTCAGAATTTCGCTTGAGCGTGGCCGGGTTGACGCTCCAGGCGAAATAGCCCGCCAGGGGTCCTTCCTGGTGCTGCAAGTATTTCTTCGACCAGCGCCAGATGCGGTCAAACACCGCTTTTTTGTTGAGCTGCACCGCCACCATCATCCCGTACGACAGGCCTTCGGTGCGGGCGTCGTGGTTTTTCAAGTCCGATACGTAGGCCATCGAGTCGCCTACCTCGAAGTAAATTCGGTTGGGCCCTTCAAACAGCGCCTGGTAAGTCTGGGCTATTTTCTGGTCGATGGCAGTTTGGGAGTAGCCGGCCTCCCGCAGCAGGTTAGGGTACTTGCCTGTGTAGAAAGCTCCTTTCTGGCTGGTAGCAGCTGGCTTGAGCGCGCGCTGGGCGTCCACGCAGCCCAAGCCGGCATACAGCAGGCCGAGGAGCAGCAGGCCAACCCGACCGCGGTAAACGAAGGTGGAGAATGTATTCATAGGATGGTAATTGGCACTGGGCGGCCCGTCGCATGGGCCGCCTATTTGGTCAGAGTTTTGCCAGCCGGGTTTAAGGCTGCACCACGAAGCCGCCCTGCGCGGGCAGCATCACGCTGACGGTGCGGCCCGCGCAGGGCAGTGTGCTAAAGCTACGGTTGGTGGCCCCGTCGGTGATGAGCGTGCTGCCTTGCAGGCCCAGATTCGAGGGCCGCAGCAGCTTGTCTTGACGGTAATGCACGGCGTAGGTGGGCTGGCCCTGGACCGTTACGGCAACCGTCACCAACACGGCCCCGTCGGGGCTGCTGATGCGCATGGGCTGGGCGGCCGCTTGGGCTGCGGCGAGCGGTAACGCCAAGAGGCAAAGCAGTGGAAGTAAGCGCATAGCAGGCAAAAGAAAGGAAGCGGTGCAGGCCGCGTGTTATTGCTTGTACATGGGGTCGTGCCCCTCGTATTTGAGCCACTTGAAGGAAGCGGTGTTGGTGGTTGGCTGCCCCGCCGACGTGCCGTACAGCCCGAACATGCACCCGATAAACCCGCCCGCGGTCTGCGTGCTCAGAAAACGCGCGTCTACTTTGTCTTTCAACACAGCATAGGTTTTGCCATCTTCCGAAAAGCGGAAGCTGTACGTGTCGCCGTCGGCATTGATGCGCAGCCGCACCTTGGCGGCGGCCGCTTTTAGCGGCGCTTTGGCCAATAGTTCCAGGTTCTTGGGCTCGGGCGTGCTTTTCCACAGCTGTAGCACGGGCTTCCCTTTTTCCACTGACTTGCAGAGGTAGTAGAAGTGCTTTTCGTCTTGAAATACCACCAGGCCCGCGGTTTCGTTTTCTGCCTTGGCCGAAAAGGCCAGCTCCGTTTCAGCGCTGCCATACATATGCTGCTGGCGCTTGCCAACGAAGGCAGGGTTGCCGAGCTCTGCGCACGTTTCCGGCTTCAGCTTCAGGGTGAGGCCGTTGGCGCTGCTCAAGGAGAAGTTGGCGCTGTCGACCGTGCGCATGAAGAGCAGCGCGGGGTCTAGCTGCTTCTCAAAAGTGAGCGTGTAGCTGAAGTTGCCGCTCTGCGGCCGGGCGCCGGGCTGCTTTACCTCGGCGTAGTTGGCCTTATAACGGTACTGCACGCCGTTGGCTCCGGGATCCGTGATGGGCCACTCATCTTTCCACACCACGGGCACAATGAAGGTTTCGCGCCCGGTATTGTAGTAGTTGCCCTCGTAGGGCCGCACAGCCAGAAAAATGGCGTAGGTCTTATCATCAGGCCCTTCCACAAACTGCGCGTGCCCGGCTGAGGTGATGGGGTCTTGGCGGTCTTTAGGCAACTCGCGCTGCGAGAGAATGGGGTTTTTCTCGTAGGGCACAAACGGCCCCAAGGGCGCCTTGCTGCGGAACACCACTTCGGTGTGGTTGACCGAGGTGCCGCCTTCGGCCGCGTAGAGGTAGTACCAATCGCCTCGCTTCATCAGGTGCGGCCCCTCGATCCAAACGGGTTTTTTGCTCAGGTCTACTCCCCCGTTCACCACGATCTTGGCCTCGCCCACGGTCTGCAGCGTTTGCGGATTCAGCTCGATGATCTTGATGGAGCGGTGGCCGTCGTAGAGCGGCTTGTTGTCGGGCGGGTCGCTGTTGTAGATGACGTAGGCCTTGGTGCCCTCAAAATACAGCGAGGGATCGATGCCTTTTACCTCCGGCAAGAAAATCGGGTCGCTCCACGGGCCCGCGGGGTTTTTGGCCGTTACCACGAAGTTGCCTTTGTGGTCGATGAGTGTGCACGTGACGTAGAAAGTGCCGTTGTGATGCTCAATGGCTGGGGCAAACAGGCCCCGCGTCATGCGGTCGCCCAGGAAGTTCATCTGCGAGGGTCGGCTGATGACGTTGCCAATCTGCTTCCAGTTTTTCAGGTCTTTGCTGTGCATGACCGGAATGCCCGGAAAGTAAGAAAAGGTGGAATTCACCAGGTAGTAGTCCGCGCCGACCTTCACAATGCTAGGGTCTGGGTAGAAACCTGTTAGAATCGGATTGACTAACTCAATCGATTGTGCGCGTACTACAAAGCATTGTAGCAAGAAGATTACCAGGAAGCGGAATGGTCTCATGTGCAGGAGGAGGCTGGTGGGGCTGTAAGATTCTGTAATTTTTTCAAAGAAGTGGCTTGTGCCACCCAAGACTGGGTAAGCAAGAAAAGAGTTAATTCGTAAACACCTAATAGTCAATCACTTGCATACTTTTGGTGTGCTAGCGTTTTGGTGCGGTGGAAAACGTAAGCTTTTCATTTCCAAGCAATTAGATACCTCGCGGGTTATTTATGCTGCGGTTTTAGTTCGTCGGGACTGCCTTTGGTGAAGGTGCTGAACTGCTCCCGCGAGGGCGTTTCGAACAGGTCTTTCACCACTTGCAGGTCAACGGCTGCTGCCGGGTTGAAGCGTGCCGACTGTGCGTAGCGCAGCAGGCTGTAGTATAGCTGACGGGCCGCCGGGCGCTGGGCATCGTCTGTTGGGGCGAGGTTGGCGCTGGACACAAGCAGGCGACCAGGGCCTACCCTAGCCTCCAGCACCAGGGCGAGGCGGCGGTTCAAAAACCAAGTGTCAATGGGCTGCACAATGGGCCGAAAGCCCGCAGGAAAGTCTTCCAAGTGCATCACCTGGGCTTGGTTGACGATTTCCCACCACTGTAAGTCGCTGTGCGCCTCCGTGGGGAAGTCCGCCAGGGCGGGGTGCGCCGGATCGACCACAAAACCGGTGACATGGGGCGGGCGCATCTTAAACCACGACGTGTTCCAGAACACGGGCGTGAAGCTCATCGCTACCTCCTTGCCCTTCACCACCTGACCCGCAGCATTGAGCAGCACCCGGCCGCCTTGGGCCAGCACTTGCTGGGCTTTGGCGTCGAGGCGGGTGCAACAGTACACCTCGCTTGGAAGGAGCGCCGGCAGCCGGGCCGGGTACACCCAGAAGTTCCAGTCATTGGCAATGGCGGTACCGGGGGCGGCAATTGCCAGCGTAAGCTGGGTGGCTTTCGTGATGCGGCCCAGCGGCAAGCGCACGGTGCCCAGCGGCGTGTTGGTGCCCGTGGGCACGGCAGCCGGCGCGAATTGACCTTGGGCTACGAAGGAGCCATCGGGCGCCTTCACTGTCCAAGTGAACGTGGTTTGGGGCAAATCTTCAGGGCCGTAGTGGTAGAGTTCGGTGGCCGCCTCAAACGTTTCGTCGCTGGTAAATACAAACTTAGGCAACCGGGCCAGCGGCACCGTGGGCTGGCAGAAGCGCCGGTACTGCGCCGCCGCCGCGTAGCCTTTCTCCCGAAAGAACGGGTTGAGCACGCCAACCAGCGCCGTGCCCTGCCCCGGAAAATCTTGAAGCCCAAGCAGTTGAAACCCCGCTAAGCCCGGCGTGCGCAGGGTCGCCTCAATTTCGCTTTTATAGCATAACAGCTGCAGCTTGCCCGATGCCTGCAAAAATGCCTCGGCTTGGTCGCCCATGCCGCGGTCGGCGAGGTCTTCGCGGAACAGCTCCAGGTTGCGGGCTTTGTACACGCCGGTGTACTGGCTTATTTCCTTGAAATCGGGGAACACGCACCATTGGCCCATCTCGTGGGTCACGTAGGGCATCGGGAACTTCTCAATAGCGGCGCGGTAGTCGAAGGTGCTGTTGGGACGGTCTTTGGCCCAAGGCAGCCCCCGCGCCCCCGACTTGATCATGTATTCGTTTTCGGGGACCAAGGGCCAACTCATGGCCACGGATGCCCCCGTATAAACGCGGCGCGAATCGCGTGACTGCCAAAACTTTACGAAATCAGCCAGGTACTTGGCCTGGTTACGGCCGGCCGGCTCGTTGCCCGCCGACAGCATGCAGTACGAAGCATGATTGCCGTAGGCCGCCGCCATGCGCGTGGTCTCGTCGTAGATAAATTGGTCGACGGGGCGTCCGTCGCCCAGGGAGGTGCCGTGGTTAGGCCAGCTCGGCCCCTCGGGCTGCAGATAAAACCCCAGCTGGTCAGCCGCAGTGAATGCCGCTTCGGGTGGGCACCACGAATGAAAGCGGACGTGGTTGAAACCGTAGTTTTTCAGCACTTGCAGCACCCGCGTCCAGGCGGGCACGTCCATGGCCGGATAGCCCGTCAGCGGGAACTCACCGTTGTGCAAGTCGCCGCGCAGGAATATGGGCCGGCCATTGACCACCAACCGGTTGCCCACGGCCTTGATTTCGCGCATCCCGAAAGAAACCTGCTGCTCGTCGGCTGTACCTTTTTTCGGCCGGAGCGCGGCGGTGAGTCGGTAGAGAGCCGGGTGAAACTCATCCCAGAGCTGTACCGCCTCACCCATGGGCAGCGTGAGTCCTAGGCTTGTTTCGCCGGGCTTGGCTACGAAATCTGTCTGCACTGGAGCTACTTGGTGAGCCGTGGCGCTGTTGTACGCCTGCGCGGCGAGCTGCACGCTACTCCGGAGCGACTTGGCAGTGGTGTTTTGCACTACTAGCTTCACCCGCGCCGCGCGGTGGGCTACATCCGGGTACACCTGCACGCTTTGCAAGAAGACCGGCGGTCCGGCCTGCAGCTCCAACCGGCCAATCAGCCCGTTCCAGTTGCCTTGGATGTGGTCGGATACGCTGTGCGAGTCGGGACCTACGTTCAAGGTTTCCAGGCGGTTATCGACGCGCACGGTAAGCGTGTGCGGGCCTGGTGACAAGACCTTGGTCAGCTCGTACAGGTGCGGAGCCACCAGCGACACCTGCTGCCCCACCTCGGCGTTGTCCACCCACACGCGGGTGGCGTAGTGGGCGCGCTCTAGGAACAGCAGAAGCCGCCGCCCGCGCCAGGCGGCGGGAATGTCGACTGTTTTCTGATACCAGGCCGGCCCGACGTAGTACGTGTTGGGGGTGAGCCAGAATGGAACCTTGAAGTTGTCGGGCCGACGGTACTTGGCCATGCGCGGATTGTAGAACCACGAGCTGTCGTAGATGGTGGCCGTCCACTTAGTTCGCAACGAGACCGGGTCGCCCAAGCCATTCTCGGCCAGCGAACCCGGCAAGCGCACGGTTTGGGGCAGGCTAGTGGCAAACCAGCGGGCCGTAATTCCCGCATCCTCGGGGTCGAGCCGGCAGTGCCACTCGCCCGCCAGCGGCAGCACGTCGGCGGCCTTCAGCGGCCCCGATAAAACGCCAAACCAGAAGAAGAAACCAAGCTTGGCAACAAGGCGCATAAGTGGGAAACGCAAGGCTACCCGGTAGTTTTCACCCCGTGAGCGTAACGCGGAATGGCTACTACGCTGCATAAATCACTTGCCTGTTCACTGTCTGACAAACCGGTTCGGCACCCGTTCTCCAAGTAAATGGGCGCATCCTTACACAAGATAAACCCTTCACCATCAATGACTTGCCTGACCTATCGACTACCAGGCTGCGGACGCGCCAGGGGGCGCCAACGTAATTGTTTCTTGTACTCATAGCCTTGCTTTTCTTCCCCGTTAATTAGCAAAACGCCCCGCTTTACAGCTAATAAAGCGGGGCGTTTGCATCAAATAACTCAAGATTGCCAGGCTACCCAGAGCGGCAACGAAGGCATCAGGAATTAATACCCAGGATTCTGCGGCAGGTTCCAGGCCTGCACCTCGGTCAGCGGGATGGGCAGCAGCGGCGTAGGGTTCACCGATGTTTCTTTCGTTACGCGTGCAAGCGCTCGAGTCCGGACTTCAGCAGGCAATAGCGTCATGTACCGTCCGGTCCGAATCAAATCCCAGAGGCGCAGCGACTCTTCGCCAAACTCCACCCGGCGCTCGTGCCAGATGGCGTTCAGCAAAGCAGGGCCCGAGAGGCTGGTGGAAAGGTCGGGCAAGGTGCCGGCTGGGGTATTGGCCGGCTCGTACGCCAAGGACCCCACCGTGGTGCCCGGAGGCCGCGTGGAGGTACGGGCGCGCTGCCGCACCTGATTGACCAAGGCAACGGCTTCGGCATTTTTGCTGGTCTGCGCAGCGGCTTCGGCTTTCATCAGCAGGATGTCGGCGTAGCGCATCTTGCGGATATTCTGCGGTCCGGACGCAGTGTTGTTGGGAGCAATAATCGCCACTTTACGGCTCAGATATCCCGTCTCATTCTCCGTCATGTCGATCACGTTCTTAATGCCCAATACAACGTCGCCGTTTTTGATGACCGTACATTCTAGGCGTGGATCGTTGGGTTCAAATTCATTTACCAGGTTCTGGGTAGGGTTGTTGAAGCCGTACCCAAAGGTTTTGCGGTTGTTCTGAAAAATGTTGTTTGTCGTGCCCGTCATGATGGGGCCATAGCCATCATTGGACGTAGCAAACTGAATCTCAAAGATGGATTCGCTGCTGTTTTCGCCAATCGTCTGGTGAATCTGGGCGTAGTTGGGCAACAAGCTATACTTCCCCGAAGTGATAACGGTATTGGTCAGATCGTACACCTCCTGCCACGTATGGTTGTTGCCATTGACCGTACCGAGCTGGTACATAATTGCCCGGGCCAGATAGCCATTGGCTGCCCCCTTGGTTGCGCGCCCTAAGTCGGCGGCGGCGTAGCCGTCTTTTTCGGGCAGCATCGTGGCGGCCGCTTTCAGATCTTTCTCCAGGAAGGCATACGTTTCCGCAATGCTGGCGCGGGTGACGTTAGCAGCATCCTTCGGCGAAACCGTTTTGTCAAACAGCGGCACCCCGCCAAAGGACTTTACCAAATTGAAGTAGAAATACGCCCGCAAAAATAAGGCTTCGCCTTTCAGGCGCGTTTTCAGGGCTGCGTCGATCGTGCCGGCATCGATGTTGTTGATCACGGAGTTGGCACGGGCAATTCCGGTAAAGCTATGCACCCACAGCGTCGTAACAGGCGGGTTAGAGGGAGGAATGTTCCAGGTTTTGAGCTCCGTAAGGGTGGGGAAGTCGCTGGGTGAGCTGCCCTTCGCGGCGTCGTCGCTCATCACGTCGCCGAACATCCACTCATACGTTTGGGGCACAAATTGACCGTTCGGGTCGCCCCACTTCGGACCCTGGTCCCAAGAGGCGACGTCATAAATGGCGTTTACCGCTTGCACGGCATTCAGGGGGTCCCGGAACAGGGTATCTTGGGTGGTGGTCCCTAGGGGCTCTTTATCCAGAAAGCTTTTGCATCCTTGCGAAAGGGTGGCCAGCACTGTAAAGGCTATGAGGCGAGCTGCGTGGGCAGTTTTCATCTTACGCGGTTATGAAGGAGTATTAAAATTGAACGTTGAAGCCCAGGCGGTACGTGCGGGCTTGGGGGTAGTTGCCGTAGTCGACGCCGTAGGCCAAGGGGTTGTTGTAGTAGCCAGCCGAGGAAATTTCGGGGTCAAAACCACGGTATTTGGTAATGGTAAACAGGTTGTCCACGGAAGCAAAAATCCGGAATCCGTTGATCGAGAACCTCGACAGTAGGTCTTTTGACAGCGAGTAGCCCAATTCCATGTTGCGCGCACGCAGGTAGCTGGCGTTCTCCACATACCGGCTGCTGAACTGGTCGTTGCCGTTGGTATCGTTCGACGTTACGCGGGGCTCGTTGCTGTTGGGGTTGCTGGGCGTCCAGCGGTCCATGCGCGAGGCGTAGAAATTGCTCCAGGCACCCACGAAATTACTGGACTTCAACAGGTTGAATGCCACCCCGTTCACGGCTTCTACTCCCTGTACACCGTAGAGCAAGAGCTTGAAGTCGAAGTTGCTGTACGATAGGTTTACCGACGCCCCGTAGCTAAAGTTCGGGGTGGCGCTGCCCAAGTACTTGCGGTCGAGGGAGGTAATGGCGCCGTCCCCGTTCACGTCCTGATACTTCACGTCGCCGAGTTTGGCCCCTGGCTGAATTGGCGTGCCCGAAGCGCCTTTGTAAGCATCGATCTCCTGTTGGGTGTGGAAGACGCCCTGAGCCTGCAAACCGTAGAAGTAGGCAATTTCATGGCCCACGTCTGTAAGGGTGGTGTTGCCGGTTTGCACCAGCACGTTGCCGCTGGAAATGGGGGTAGCTCCGCCCAGATCCGTAACTTCATTGCTGATTTTGGTGAAGTTCACCCCGAGGTTATACTGAAGCTTACCGACCTGATTGCGATAGTTTAAAGCCAACTCCAAGCCCCGGTTGCGGAGCGAGCCTACGTTGGCGCTGGCCGGTGCCTGGCCAACGTAGTCGGGGACGGGCAGCAGGGCAATCATGTCTTTGGTTTTCCGCACGAAGTAATCGGCAGTCAAGGACACCTTGCTGTTGAACAATTCCGCGTCAATGCCAATGTCCGTGGTAACCGCGGTTTCCCACTTCAGGTCTGGGTTGTTGATCTGCGTGATGGCCAGTCCCGGAGCCGCCGTTTCGTTGAACACATAGATCTGGTTGCCGCGGGCCACCGAAGCGTACCCGTAATTAGGCGCCGCGTTCTGGTTGCCCACAGCGCCATAGCTGCCCCGGAGTTTCAGTAACGATATGGCAGTCAAGCCTTTAAGAAACTCCTCGTTGGAGACGTTCCAGGCGGCTCCCACGGAAGGAAATACGCCCGTGCGAACATCCTTCAAGAACTTCGAGGTTTGGTCAAAGCGCAGGGTACCCGTCACCAGGTATTTGTCGCGGAAGTTATAGTTAGCCCGGCCGAAGTACGACAACAGACCCGAATCGAACTGCGAGCTGCGCACCGCGTTGTTGGCACTGCGATTGGCAGAGATGAACTGCAAAGTGGCTTCCGCCGGAACGTTATAGGCTGTGACCCCGATGCTGTTGCCGTAGCCCCGCTGTGCCTCCTGGCCTAGGGTAGCCGAGATAGAACTGTTGTCGCCGAAGGTTTTGGTGTAGTTGGCGTAGTTCGACCACACCCACGAGACGTTTTCGCTGCGGGTTTCGAGCAGGGCACTTTGCGCGCGCTGGTCTACTGGCCCCAGGTAATACTGCGGCTGGTACGCCTTCGGGTGGCCGTTGTTGTAGTTGATGCCAAACGTTGAACGGAACGACAGGCCTTTTGCCAAAGTAATATCGAGATACCCCGTAGAGAAAAGGTTGTTGTTCTGCGTCTTGTTGTATTTCTGCTCGTCGAGGTAGCGTGCTACGTTGGGCGTGTTGGGCGTAATGTCGTCGTAGGTAAAATCGCCCGATGGCAACACGGGCGTCCAAATCGGGTTGGCTTGGGTGGCATATTGCAGCGCCGTAAAAAGGCCCGTGCTGGCGCCGTCAGCCCCGCCCGTCAGATCGGAATGGGTGAAGGTGCCCGAGAAGCCCGCCTTGATGCGGTCGGTCAGCACTACGTCGTCGTTGAGGCGGATGCTGTACTTTTTCAGGCCCGAATTCAAGATGATACCGTCCTGCTGAAAGTAGTTGCCGCTCACCAAGTACCGGTTCTGCTCGGTGCCGCCCGAGGCGGAGAGGCTATAGTTGGTAATCAGGCCCCGCTGCGTGACCAAATCTTGGAAGTTGGTGCCGGTCGCCCCACTTTGGATGGCGCTTTGTAGCCGGGCAGCGTAGTTGGCAGGCACCGGAGTACCGCCGTTGGCATACGCTTCTGTAACCAGCGTCGCGTATTGCGAGGCGTTGGCCAGGTCCAGCGTACGCTGAATCTCTTGGAAGCCCGTGTAGCCGGTCAGGTTAAATTGGGTTTTGCCAGCTTTCCCGTGCTTGGTGGTGATGAGCACTACGCCGTTGGCACCACGAGAGCCGTAAATGGCTGTGGCGGAGGCATCTTTCAGTATCTCCGTCGACTCGATGTCGGTGGGCAGCAGAAAGCTGATGTCCCCGGTCTGAACGCCGTCCACCACGTACAGCGGATCGCTGTTGTTGATCGTGCCCACCCCGCGCACCCGGATGCGCGTACCCGAGCCGGGCTGACCGCTATTGGCAGTAACCTCTACGCCGGCAACACGGCCCTGCAAGGCTTGCACGGGGTCGGCAGTTGCAACCTGCGTCAGTTGGGCTGAGCTCACCGAGGCGACGGCACCCGTGAGGTCGCTTTTGCGGGCCGTGCCGTAGCCAATGACCACTACCTCGTTTAGGGCCTGTACATCTTCTGCCAGCGTTACGGTCAGGTTGCCGGCGGCTCCGGTCACGGGCACTTCTTTGCGCACGAAGCCTACGTAGCTGAATACCAACACGCTATTCTCGGGGGCTTGCAGCGAGAAGCTGCCGTCAGCAGCCGTCCCCGTCCCGTTTGAAGTGCCTTTCACTACTACGGTTACCCCTGGTAACCCAGTGCCTTTTGCGTCCACTACCCGCCCTGAAACAGGGATATCCTGCCTATCGGAATCGTTTGCATCGGAATCGATTGCGGAAGCGGACTTAGAAGGGGCACGCAATACGACGCGGTCGTTGTTTACCTCGTATTGAATTTTTAGCGGCGATAAAACTTCATCCAATACCGCCGATAAAGATTCTTCTTGGGCGTGCAACGATACTTTGCGCTCGGCGCCAACAAGCTGTTGGCTGTACACGAAGCGGATATCGGCTTGTTTGGCAATTTGAGCCAGCGTTTCCTTGATGGTCTTCGCTTCAACCTGGAGCGTAATTTTTCGATCCAATACGTTCTGAGCCAGACCCGGATGTGCTGTGGCCACACTGGCCAGCAAGCAAAACATGAGGGCTTGCAGCAAAAACACCCGGATGGGATGCCTTAGTGTGGGGGTGAGGTGTACCAAGTTTTTCATGGGAGGTTTGGAAGTTGTGGTGGGGACTAAAGGCAAAAGAATCACTACTATTTAAATGCAACTAACTGATATCCAGATACTTATATTTAAGAAATCTTTGTTTGATCCATCAGACCGTTGAGGTTAAACTGCCTGCAGCAGCTTAGCTACCCGGTTCTGGCTGGCAACCGTTGCTGTGGATGATTATCTGCGCTTCCGAAAGGCTGTAATAGGCACCTAACGACTTGCACAACAAGCCCAGCTTCTCGAACAAAGGCTCATCGTAGAAGGTGATGCTGACCGTGCAGCCCGCGAGCTTTGCCTGGTCGTAGACGATGTCGACGCCATAAGCCTTCTCCAGCGCTGTGAGCACTTCGGCTACGGGCCGTTCCTCAAACTCGAAAGATTGGGGGGCTAGCACCACCGGCTTGTCGACTAACTCCTTCTTTAAGTGATGCTTAGCAACCGAATACACCACTTGCTGATTGGGCAGCAACAGCACGCCAGCAGCGGCCGGATTAGCAGGCGTGGCATCTAGCCGAGCGTTTTTGCGGGGCTGCACGGCCACCTTTCCTTCTTGCACCGCTACGGAGGCTTCTTTGCTTCCGCTGTAGGCTTTCACCCTGAAACTGGTGCCCAATACCGTTGTGACCACTTGCTTTGTGAATACCAGAAATGGCCGGGCACGATTCTTACTGACCTTGAAGAAGGCTTCGCCTTCCAAGTACACTTCTCTTCTGGGCCCCCCAAAAGCCGTGGCGTAGCGCAGGCTGCTGCCGGGATGCAGCGTAATGTGGCTTCCATCGGGCAATTGGAAGGCTTGTACTTGCTGCGTCGTATTGTAGCGGCGCGTCCAGCCGTGATGCGAGGCTACTGCCGAGCCGGAAGATGGGGCTTGCAAACGCTTTGCGTAAGGCAGCAACACACCAAGGCCTAACGCAAACAGCACCAAGGCAGCAGCCCATTGAAAACCAGCAGTTTGCCAGAAAGCCGCCGGATGCCGCAACAGCCGGGGCTTGGCTTCGGCATCCACTTGGGTTTGCTTGAGTCGCTGCCAAATGGCGTCTTCCACGGCCTCCTGGTTTTGGCTCTGCAACGCTTTTCCCTCGAAGTCATCGAGACGGTCGTACCAGTGCTCTACCAACACCCGCTCTTCGGGCGTACAGCGGCCATCGAGGTAGCGTTGGAGTAAATTGTGGAATTCGGCTTCCGTCACGGCAAGAGTATTTGGGGGCTACTGTACAAGTCAACGAACTTGCCCCTACCCCTAAACTCACCGCAACTTTTTTTCGAAATGTAAAATCAGCAGCATGTTATCAATTTACTAACATGCTGATTAATAACGCGTTGTACTATTTTAAAAACAAAAGGAAAGGTATGACAATCAGCAGAAAGTCACGCAGATAGTTCTTCAGCAATTTGAGGGCCTTGGTCAAATGGTACTCAACGGTCTTTTCCGATAAGTTTACGAGCACTGAAATCTCTTGCACGGAGTGGTGTTCCAATCGGCTAAGCTCAAACACCTCACGCGATTTTTCGGGCAGCTTCCGCACGCCGGCCATCAGGGCCTCCTGCAAATCATGCAGAGCCAACAAATCTTCCGTATCGGTGGTAGTCTCGGGTGTGCTAAGGCGGCAATAAAGCTCATAACCCGCCTTCAGTTTTTCCGCCTTGATGTAGTTGATAATTCGGTACCGAATCGCTGAGAACAGATAGGGTTGCAGCTCCTCAATGTGGTGGGTAGCGCGGCGACTCCAGAGGGTGGCGAACAACTCCTGCACGAGCTCTTCCGCTACTTCCCTACTCCTGAGCTTCTGGTATGCGACGGTAAAAAGGCGAAAGCAGTAGCGCTTGTAAATCTCTGCGAAGGCAGCTTCATCTTCTGCTTGTAAAGCATTCAGCAGCTCGGCATCCGTGAAGGAAACATACATGCGAAAAGAAGAATAAGTCACAGAATAGCAGCTGATAAGGAAAGGCTAACAGCGAATGTACAATTAAACACTAAGTTATTGCTACCAAAATATCGGCCCTTTTTTAGGGTAAACCACTCAAGCTGGACATTGAAGCCACCAGTTGGTCGTGTTGCCGTTGTTGAGGAAACGTCGCCGTTGCCGCGTTCAGTCGTCCTTAACCCGGAGGATGTGTAACACGCTTCGGGGAGAACCGCACGCTATAACGGCAGGCTTGCAACAGGCTACTTGCTGTACATGTTCTGCAGAAAAGGCAGGACACGGTTGCGGAAAGTAAAGTACCTCACCTAAGCGACCGCACTTTCTTATGGATACCTAGCGGGTATTAAAAATGTGGCCGGGCCGCGTTAAGCCATTCCTCCTCTAGGCCAGCAGAGGCATTCTTTCGGGCACATGTCCCCTCTACCGTCGGCACCCCGAGAGTACGGCCCGCTTTTCGCCGGCTATGGAGCGTTACTTATTTACTCGGCGCTGACATTTTAAAAGCGCAGGCGCGCCGGCAACAATCGGACTCTGGACAGTTGCGCCCAACCTCCTTCTTTTTTGGATTCTATTGGGTAGTTCGGGTCTAGACTTAAGCCGGTAGCAATATATTTGGTCTTTAAGCATTTAAAGCGCCAAAGCCGGTAGCTCCTATCACACGTTTCCTGCAATAGATAATTAATTTATAATCAATTGCTTATGATCAGAATCATCCTCTTTTTATGGTTGTACCTGCTTACATCAGCTTGTCAGAAGCATAGCCCAACGCCGGCCCCTTCTTTAGAAGGTACTTGGCTTGCCACTTTCACCGAAACAAATCAGTACACGGCGAATAACACTCTACTTTCCCAAAGCGGACTGGTAGCAGTGCCCAATTCCGAACTCTACAAGTTCACGACTACTACACTGACGGTCACTCCCTTTGTCATTACTTACAATTACACCCGCGAAGGCGACGCGCTAACGCTTCGGCCGACAGATCCCTCGCTGACGATCCCTTTCATACGGACCATCGTCACCTTAACCCAGACCGATCTCGTTCTGCAAGATAAACGCGCCTCCACACAAGGCACAGGCTATACTATTTCGCTTGTGCACTTGGTTCGGCGGTCTTGAGGCCGGATAGTAGTCCTTTGCTTTTTAACATAAGCCAGCAGGCAACGGCAATTGTCTTAAGACTGATCCAGGATTTCCTGCAAGTCGTGGAGGCGACGGCCGACTTGGGTGAGGATATCGGCGGGCACCGGAATTTGGGTGCCGTGGCGCGTAAACATGTAGCGTACCAGAGCCGTCAGAGCCTGTACCTCCTCCTGCAACTGCGTGTGCAGGTCATTCCAACGTGCGGCTCCTGATCGCGGCTGACGGAGGCAGGCATGGCGCACGACCAGCGTTTGGCTGACCAACGCAGCTAAGTTTTCGAGTAAGTGCCGTTCGCCGTCGCTGAAAACCCGCGGATGGCGATCGATGATGCAGAGGGTACCGATGCGGTGCTGGTTGGGCATGCGCAAGGGTGCTGCTGCGTAAAACTGAAATTTGTTGTTTCGGGCGGCCTGAGCGGCTTGCACCGTAATCAGAGGATCTTGTTCAAAAGTCAAGTCCGTGTATACCACCGGAGTTTCGTGCAGAATAGCGCTGGCACAAAGTGCTTCTTCACGAGGCTGGCCGTTGTGGCCTGGCATGCCGTAGTTGGCAGGGTAATAGACGTCGGTTTCCTCAACGAGGGCAATCAGAGAAACCGGGAGGCTAAAGATGCGCGCCGTCAGAGCGACAAACTCGTTGAAAACCGGTTCGCGCAGCGAATGGATTAAATCATGATCGCGGATGGAATGAAGCCGTTCGGCCTCGCTTGATGGAATCAAGAAGGAAGGAATAGTCGACATATAAAATTGATAACGGATATAGCATAGCAAAATAACGAAAATACTATTGGTTATATCGTGAATGCCTTGATTATGTATCTGTTCTGGCTTGTATTCAGTATAAAGTTATATTTTTTCAAGCTTCATTTTTATACAGTGTTAGTAAGCTTTCTCAACAACAGCAAGCATAGCAATATAGCCAGCAGGCTATTTCGGTAGACGCCTGTCCGCATATGGCTGAGCTATAGGAATTTTAATCGCCTTTCTGGTCCAGCTTGCTACGGGCGCAAGTAGGTTTATCATAAGAGCCTGCGCTGATGGTCTGGCTCGGGCGTTTTGGCCTCATCGGCTACGCTATTATCAGAGAGCCAGCAAACACAATCTTGCCCGCCCGGTGCCTATAGCGGACAACAGCAAAGCCAACAAGGCTTCATTAATGCAAAGTTTTGAATACCAATTCGTTACAAAAACAAGTTACGAAGCTTCCAGCTGCCCCTTGTGCGCCGGATGAAACCAAAGGGCGCAACAGCTTTGCACCAGCCGTATGCCGCTCAGCACCAGCACAAAAGCCAGAATAAAGGGCGAAAAAACGAGAAAAAAAATGGATACGAGCAGTAGCGTCGTTAGATGGGGCCCTTTATGTGAAGTTTGGCCGAGAGGAAGGGTAAGAAGCTGTTGCATGACGTTCCGGTTAGCCTTAAGGAAGTTTAAAGTACCGATCAATCAGCACAATTCCAATATAATCTATTGCTAATCAAATATTCGTCAGAAAGTCATGTTCTCTTTTGAAAGTACAATATTGTATAGCTTATGCTTAAATCAGCAAAACCTATGCTCCAAACGGCCAATTCTTGGAGCCGCGAGCGGTTTGTTCAGGGATGATCGGACGCAATTTTTACGGAAGCAACCAAGCATCTGTGCCTTTGAGCAAAGCCAGCCCATAGCCCCTGCGAACCTCGGCTATAGCAACTTCCAAGCGATATCCGGGGTATGAAGCAGTATTACCAAATTGTTAACTTCTGCTCTGGATGGTTATGGCGCCCACTCATTTCCTGCCCACGATAACGTCAGCATCTACAGCAGAAATCTGAAAAACAAATTACCGCACCTCCGATATGGCTCCTGCTTGGTTAGATCAACTTCTTGGTTTACAAGCTGATGCGCACACCATCACAACGGCTCAGATGTGTGTACGGGCCGTGGTTGTGTTTGCCGTGGGCTTGGCACTACTACGCTTTGCGGGCATGCGCACCTTTGGCAGCGGCACGGCATTCGACATGGTACTCAAGATTATTTTGGGGGCAGTGCTGAGCCGGGCTATTGTAGCGGCCTCGCCGTTTGGGTCTACGTTGTTGGCCAGCATGGTATTGGTGGTGCTACACCGGCTGCTGGCCATCGCGTCGTTCTACAGCAATGCAGTTGGTAAAGTCATCAAGGGCGCGCCGAAGAAACTGGCCCAGGACGGTAAGCTACTGACTGACAACCTGCGCCGGGCTAACATCACTGACCGAGACCTCCACGAAGGACTTCGCGAAGCCGCCAACGTCGACTCGATCAGTGAAACGGACATCGTGCAACTGGAGCGCAACGGCAAGATAACCGTAGTGAAGAAGAAGGAATAACTCGTCTTACTGCGCCTTCCGCAGCAGATAGCGCGTGCGAATGAGCGTATAAGAAGATATAATGTTCGTCGTAACAGGCCGTGTAGGATCGTTGAAGGCATTGCTGGATTCTATGAATTGCTTCATCGACAGATGCTTGCCAAGAGCCTGTATTTCAATAATTTACCAATCATCGCTAGCCAAATCGTTCAGCACCAGCATCCGGGTAGCGCCGCCTTCGAGTTGCTCAGTTTGCGTTAAGCGCTCATTTTTAGTGAACTCTCTTAAACTCTAGCTCGAGTTGCCCTGCCAAGCCGGCGCAAATGAAAGAAGGCCCAGTGCTCGACTGCACGTCTTCCAGCGCCGCAATGGTGCGACGACAACGGTACAATTTCCCTAACGCGGGAGCCAAAGTAGTAGACGTAGATGTGGCGCTGAGACCAAGCTTGGAAGGGGGTCGGTGCTGCGCCTGAGCCAGTGCTGACCCCGTAGCAATTCCTATTTAAAACAAGACTCGCAAAGGCTCGGCAAAGAGACAACAAGAGTACCAGAGCAGACATAAGAAGAGCAAGTTGCGGTGGAAGGAAAAGCGGCCGGCTCGACACGGGCCGGAGAGATTCTCCAGCCCGGCCGAGCCGGCCGCTTTTCTACTTCCGTGCCGATTTCTACTCGCGCTTCGTCTTCAGCATCTGCCGGAGCTGGGCCAACTCGTCGCGGTATTTGGCAGCTTGCAGGAAGTCGAGGTCTTTGGCGGCGGCCTCCATTTGCTTTTCGGTTTGCTTGATGAGCTTTTCGAGGTCGACGCGCGTCATCATTGCGATTACGGGCTCGGCGGCCAGCGTCAGCGTATCCGAATCGGGGCCGGTATAGGCCACGGGTTCAATGCGGCGCATATCCGACAGCGAAGTCTGGCTCCGAATCTCGTCGTGCGATTTTCGAACGGTTTGTGGCGTGATGCCATTCTCCTCATTATAAGCCATTTGCACAGCACGCCGCCGGTTGGTTTCGTCGATGGCCCGCTGCATAGAGCCAGTCATGCGGTCGGCGTACATGATAACTTTGCCGTGATCGTTACGCGCCGCGCGGCCCATCGTCTGGATCAGGCTGCGTTGGTCGCGCAGGAAGCCTTCTTTATCGGCATCGAGAATAGCCACTAAGCTAACTTCCGGCAAATCAAGACCTTCCCGCAGCAAGTTTACCCCAATCAACACGTCGATTACCCCTAGGCGAAGCTGCCGCAGGATCTCCACGCGGTCCAGCGATTTTACGTCGGAGTGCACATACGACGACTTGATGCCCAAGCGCTCCATGTATTTCTGGAGCTCTTCGGCCATGCGTTTGGTCAGGGTAGTAACGAGTACGCGGTCGCCCATTTTCACGCGGTTGTCCACCTCGTCGAGCAAGTCGTCGATTTGGTTGCTGCTCGGCCGAATGTCAATTTCGGGGTCCAATAGGCCTGTCGGACGGATAATCTGCTCTACCACCACACCTGCGGCACGGGTCAACTCATAGTCAGAGGGCGTTGCCGAAACAAACACGGCTTGCCGGAACATGCTCTCGAACTCGTTGAAAGTTAAGGGCCGGTTGTCCATTGCCGAGGGCAAGCGGAAGCCGTATTCGACGAGCGCGGTTTTGCGGCTGCGGTCGCCGCCCCACATGGCGCGCACCTGCGGTACGGTTACGTGGCTCTCGTCGATGACCATCAGGTAATCGTTGGGAAAGTAATCGAGCAGACAGAAAGGACGTCCGCCCGGCTCGCGACCGTCGAAGTAGCGTGAGTAGTTCTCGATGCCGGAGCAGTACCCCAGTTCCCGAATCATTTCGAGGTCAAACTCGGTGCGCTCCATGATGCGCTTGGCTTCCGAGTCGCGGCCTTCTTTCTCGAAGTAGGCGTGCTGCGCCATCATGTCAAACTGAATCTCCTTAATCGCCTGATTCAGTGTGTCTTTTCCCGTCACAAACAGGTTGGCGGGGTACAGCGAAATACTCTTCTCTTCGCTCAGCTTCTTGCCACTCTGCGGCTCGATGCGGTGAATGGCCTCGATTTCGTCGCCGTAGAAGAAGATGCGGTAGGCAAAGTCGGCGTAGGCCGGAAATACGTCCACGGTGTCGCCTTTCACCCGGAACGTGCCGCGCGTAAACTCAACTTCCGTCCGCGAATACAGAATCTGGACGAATTGGTAGAGCAGGTTGTTGCGCGAATACCGCAGGCCCGGCGCCAAGAAGATCACGTTCTTGCTGAACTCCTCGGGGTTGCCAATACCATAAATACATGATACTGAGGCCACTACAATTACGTCGCGCCGACCGCTGAGCAAGGTAGAAGTGCAGTGCAGGCGCAGCTTCTCAATCTCCTCGTTGATGGCCAAATCCTTCTCGATAAACACGTCGGTGCTGGCGATGTAGGCTTCCGGCTGGTAGTAATCGTAGTAGCTGATGTAATACTCGACGGCGTTATTGGGGAAGAACGCCTTAAACTCGCCGTACAGCTGAGCAGCCAGGGTTTTGTTGTGGCATAGCACGAGAGCAGGTTTGCCGGTTTGGGCGATGACGTTGGCCATCGTGAAGGTTTTACCAGTACCCGTAGCACCCAGCAATACTTGCGCCGGTTCGCCGCTTTCCACGCCTTGCACAAGTTGGGCAATGGCTTTGGGTTGGTCGCCGGTTGGCTTAAATTCAGAAGTCAGTTGATATTCCATCCAGGGAAATATAAGGCAGAAATGGCAGCCTAGGATAACCCTACCAAGGGAGTTTGGGTTTCCTCAAAAAAGAAAAACCTTCCGACCGCGGCCGCAAGGTTTTTCGTTAGCAAAACTGAATTCGTCAGCGATTGTCGCGCCAGACGAGGCGTTTTTCGGTGGCTTTGTCGTAAAAATCAGTGCAACGGCCATCGCCCGCGCCCGAAAAGCCGCCGCTGGGCGCGCAAATAGTGGTCATGCACTGGTCATAAAGCAAGTTGTACTGGTCGCAGCAGTCGCTGGAAATCAGGTATACTTTCTGCCCTTTGTAGGTGTACTCGTAGACTTCGGCCGCAGGATTTTGCTTGGGCTTGGCCTTCAATTCTTCGATTTTACGCTCTACCGCGTCGCTGGAGCACGGTTTGGCGTTATCGTCGTCGCACTGAAAAGCCATCAGGGTGCTGGTCAGGAGCAGGAAAGTTAGAAAGCGCTTCATGTGTTTGCAGCTAGTAACTACTTATCTAACAACGTTTTACCGTAACGCGTTTACCGGGCTATCGGCGCCGCTTTGGTGTTGCCAAACTCTACACTGGCTTCCATACCTACGGAATAGGGCCGCGAAGCATGCATAGGATTGGCATTGAGTGAATTCAGGCCGCTTTCGGCGCTCGGGCCGACGGCCAACGTCCAGGTAGCATCGGCCGGGCGGTACTGCATGCCGGCGCCGCCGCGCACCGCCGCCAGCACTTTCCGATAGGGGGAATCGGAGGACTTGAACGTGTCTTCGCGGGTGAGGCTGGGAGCGCCTTCTACCTCCGTGCGGCTGCTCAGCAACACCCCGACCACGGCACCCACTTTGGCGTACAACGAGATGCCGGTTTTGGGTGAACCGTAGCGAACAGCCACCGGTACGCTAGCCGTCTGGTAGCGATAGCGCGTGGTGCGCTGCTGCCCGTAAGGCATAGATACTTGATTATAAGCCATATACGGCACCGCTGCTTGGTTGCTAACGGTAGCACTCTTTCCGGCAAAAGCGGCCGTGGTGTTGTTGGCAAAGGCGTACGATGTTTTGGACGAAGCCTCCTGCCGGGCGGCTTCCATGCCCGTCAGGAGCACCCAGCGCTTGTTGAGCGCATAGCTCACCGATAGCGCCGCCCGCTGGGCCGGGCCAGGCCGCAGGTTTCGGCGGTACTCCTGAGCGCCCGCTTCGTACAGGTTGGAGGCGTTTCGGTAGTCGGCAGCAACGGTTGGAGCGGCCGAATACGAAAGGTTGGAGCTGGCCACCGCGCCGCCCGAGAAGTTGATGTTGGGGTTGTAAGACGCAGCACCATACGAACCTCCAACGCGCCACCGGCCGGTTTTGCTGCGGGGTTTTTCCTCTTCTTCAACACTAGCCCAATCCGTTGCCGATTTGGCCACAGCCGGCGGCGTAGTCTGCAAAGCGGGTTTGAGCGTGTCGGGGCGCAGGAAAGCAACCGAAGCAGTCGCAAAATCCGACAGCAGCGCGTTCACTTTGCGCGCCAGCAGCGAAGCCCCGTTTCCGTTCACCGATGCCGCATCGGAAGCAAACGCCGACGTAGAGGCAGAATTTCCGCCAACAGCACGCGCTTTACGACCTGATATAAATGATTGACTATCAAATGCTTGCAAAATATTAGTTTCCTCTCCCATCGCAGGGCTCAAGAAAGTAGTTCCGGCTGGGCTGCCAGCTTGCATAGCCAAGGCATTAGCAGCATCCAAATCCGTTTGGACGCCTGGTTCCGGAGCAGAAACGGCGTAAGAATCACCGGCCGGAGTGCGGTCAGCCACATGGGCAGTCGCGGCATCCGTTTTGGCCTCAAGGGTACCAGCAGCCGTTGTGGCCTCAAGCGGTGTCCGTTGGCTTGCCAACTCGCCCTGCGGTGCCAGCGACTTACCGGAACGCAAGCCAAGCCAGCCGCCAACGCTTAGCATAAACAACACGCAGGCGGCCGCCAGCCAGCGGTGCAGCAACAGACGGCGACGATACGTTTCGTTCTGGCGAACCAGCAGTTCGTGGTCGAGCTGCTCCCAGAGTTGGAAGCGCGGCGCCACTTCGGCATCCGCGAACTTCTGCCGAAACAGATGCTCCAGGTCGCCGGTCGACTGGGGGTCGGGTGTATTGTTATTTGCGGAAAGTCCCATTGGTGCGGTGAGCGTCGAGACGCTCTACTTTTGACTTTAAAATGACGCGGGCGCGGGAATACTGCGATTTGCTGGTTCCTTCTGAGATGCCGAGCATCTCCCCTATTTCTTTGTGTCCGTAGCCTTCGATGGCAAACAGGTTGAATACCATGCGGTAGCGCGGCGCCAACTCCTGAATCAGGCCGAGGAGCTCTTCGAAGCCGTAGTTGGCCAGCGTAAACTCCTCGCCAGCAAGGTCTTCGGGGTAATCGCCGCCATCGCTGACGGCCACCAGCGGCGCGTTGCGACGGTGTTGGCGGAGAGCGGCGTTCACCATGATGCGACGAATCCAGAACTCCAGCGGGCACTCGCGGCGGAAGTTGCGCAGGTTGTTGAACACCGTGATGAAGCCCTCTTGCAACACGTCTTCGGCCTCGAAAGTCGTCTGAGCGTAGCGCAAACACACGGCCATCATGCGGGCAGAAAACCGGTCGTAGAGGTGCTTTTGCATCAAGCGGCTGCCGGCAAGGCAACCGTCAATCAGCTCGGCTTCGCTGAGCTGAGAAGGCGGAGTAAGCTGGCGCACGGCAGCAGGGCTAGGATATATAGCAGAGGTAGACGCCGTAGGCGAAGCAGATTTTTCGCCGCCCAGCAATCTGCGCAGCCCACTGGCTCCGCCAAAAGCCGGTGACAACGCACTCATCGTTTTTGCCGACCTGCGCGGTCGGTGGTAAGCAGTGCGAAGGTGCAGATCCGGGGGCGAAAGCAGTTGCCCTGGAGGTACGATTGCCGCATAAGTGACCGATAGAAGTAACTAAGTATATACAAAGGCACCGTCGCTGGCGGGCCTTCTACCCACTAGAGGTTAGCAGGGGCGGTAGCGGTTGCATGGGCGATGCGCTTTTGCGTAATTTTTTCACAAACCCGTAGCCGACAGGCAACAAAATACGAACCAAGGTACTTGTTCCCAGTCACTCCTTCAGCGCTTTGTGCGGGCTCTCTCCGCAACCTAGCTCAACTGTTTGCGGTAAGACAGGAATAGATATTTCCGGCTGATTTTCAGCTATTACTCCATTTCTAAAGCCCAAGGCCCATGAAAACGCTTGTCTTGTTTTACTCTACTTATGGTCACATATACAAAATGGCCGAAGCCATGGCCGAGGGTGCCCGCGAAGTAGAAGGCAACGAAGTAGTCATCAAGCGGGTGCCCGAAACGCTGCCCCAATCCGTCCTCGACCAGATCGGCGCTACGCAGGCGCAGCAGGCATTTTCGCATATCCCGGTGGCTACGCCGAATGAATTGACGGAGTACGATGCCATTATCTTCGGCACGCCGACCCGCTATGGTAACCTGTGCGGCCAGATGCAGGCCTACTTAGACAGCACCGGCGGCCTGTGGGCCAAGGGTGCCTTGGTGGGCAAAGTGGGCGGCGTGTTCGTGAGTACGGCCACACAGCACGGCGGCCAGGAAACCACCATCCGCAGCTTCCACACCGAATTGCTGCACCATGGCTTCGTGATTGTGGGCTTGCCCTACGCCTGGCAGGGCCAGATGGGGCACGAAGAAGTGACCGGTGGCACGCCCTACGGTGCCAGCACCGTGGCCGGCGGCCAAGGTGAGCGCCAGCCTAGTGCCAACGAGCTAGAAGGTGCCCGCTACCAAGGTCGCCACACCGCCCAGATAGCCAAGAAGCTTGCTTCATAAGTAATTAACAATCAATTATTTACAAAATATCATAAGTCATCGCTGGTTACCTTAGTGGGGTGGCCAGCGATGGCTTTTTTATGCCATCGCTGAATCAGCAGAACCGCTTCCGCCTTGTGCATAATTACTGCCACTAAGCGCGCACAATGGCTTCGGAAATTGATTATATTTATTAAACCGAATACAGCATTATCTCAACTGCGGTTTGCGCGCGCCATGAAGAACACTTTATTCCGTCTTCTCTTGCTAACCGGCTTCGGCCTGCTGACCAACTTCGCGCCACCCGAAAAGCAAGGTACCAACGCGGCTTTGGTAGGCAAATGGAGCAAGGACCCCAACGCCGTATGGGAGTTTCGCGCCGACCGAAGCTACACCATGTCGATGGCCGATGGCAAAGCTTCGATTTCGGGCACGTACAGCGTTCGAGGCAACATGCTTATGCTAAGCGACTTATCGGCAACTGGCCAAGCCAAAGCCTGCGATGCCTCCCAAAAAGGCTTCTACATTTTTGCCGCCGACTCTTACACGCTTACGCTTTCCACCCAAAACGACGATTGCCCGGCCCGCAACCGCCTTGTGCCGGGCACCTACAATCGCAAGTAGTAGCGCCAAGAAAATCAAATCACAACTACTTGTATAGCAAATAGTTGCATACAGCACCTGAGGCACAGGCGCGGCGGGATGCTTTATCTATTCCAGATTTCCCAGGCTGCCTCTGCCTGAAAACCCAACATCTCGAAGCCATTCTTGATTTGAGCACCGGCTTCGCGACCTTTTTCCAGAAACAGGGTTTCGCGCGGGTTATAAATCAGGTCGAAGAGGTAGTGCTGGGGCGTAAGAAACTCGTAGGGAATGGGCGGGCACTCGGCCACATTCGGGTAAGTCCCTAAGGGTGTGGTATTTATGATTAAGCTATGGGCTTTTATAATTTCCAGCGAAAGTTCCTCGTAGGTGAGGGCCAAATTGAGCGGACTGCGCGAAACAAGCAAATACCGAATGTCCAACTCGCGTAGCGCGGCCTCTACGGCTTTGGAAGAGCCACCGGTGCCCAACACCAATGCTCCGGCCTGCTCGCCCGTATGGGGATAAAAGCTGCGCAGCGACTCCCGAAAGCCCAGATAATCTGTGTTGTGGCCAATCAGACGCCCATCCTCGGCAAACTCAATGGTGTTGACTGCCCCAATGCGCGCGGCCGTCGGCGATACTTCGTCGAGGTAAGGCCAGACTTGCTCTTTGTACGGAATCGTGACATTGAGCCCGACCAGATCGGGGTTGGCGCGCACTAAATCGGGCAACTCGCTGATAGATGGAATCTCGAAGAGATCGTAGCGGCAATCTGTGATATCGAGATTATGAAATTTCTGGGTGAAATAGGTCTGCGAAAATGAGTGACTAAGCGATTTGCCGATAAGACCGAATTGGCGCATACAAACGAGCGAATAGATAACGATCCCGAAAAAACAAAAAAACCGCCCCGAACAATAATTTCGGGGCGGTTTTTATCAAAACATACTGGCGAGTGGTTACGCCTGCGAGGGCCGCCCGCTGAATTTTTGTTTCAGAAACTGGAAGATCGGCGGCATCACCGAAATCAGGATGATGGCATAGATCACGATGGTGAAGTTGTTTTTCACCACCGGAATATTGCCAAACAGGTAGCCCGCCATTACCAACGAAATCACCCACAACAAAGCCCCCCCGACGCTGTAGCTGATAAAATACGCGTATTTCATGGTGCCTACGCCGGCCACGAAAGGCGCAAAAGTCCGCACAATCGGGATGAAGCGCGCCATGATGATGGTTTTGCCGCCGTGCTTGGCGTAGAAAGCCTGGGTCTGCTCTAAGTATTTGCGTTTCAATAGTTTAAAATCTTCACGAAACACCCGTGGCCCCAAATAGTCGCCGATGAAATAGTTGAGGTTGTCGCCGAGGAAAGCGGCGAAGAACAGCAGCGGAATCAGGTAGGTTAGGTGCAGCAGCGTCTGCTCAGAGCCGGGTGCAACTGGCTGCGCTGCGAGCGTGCCGGCCACAAACAACAGCGAATCGCCGGGTAGAAACGGGAAAATCACCACGCCCGTTTCGGTGAAAACAATCAGAAACAGAATCAGATACGTCCAGCCTCCATACTCCTGCACCACGTTGATGAGCGTTTTGTCGAGGTGCAACACCAAATCAAAAAATTGTTGAATAAGCGCCATAAGCAGGTTGAGTAGAGATTGGGCTACAAAGAAAGCACTAAAGCCGAGAAGAAAGGCGGCCTGCGCACACGAAGTAGCTGACGAGTAGGCCGGTAACGGCGCTGGTTAATACACAATAAGTTTGCGGACCAGCACTCCGGCCTCCGTTGGGAGCAGGAGTTGGTATAGGCCGGGCGCCAGCAGCAGCGGGATGGTTGTTTCCGGCCCCGCAAGCTGGCCCCGCAAAACGGTTTGGCCCGTGGCGTTGGTGAGGTTATACTCGCGCCGAAACTGTTGTGCTTCGCCAACCTGAATGGTGAGCATTTGGTGGGCGGGGTTAGGGTAAAGCTTCAGCTCGCCGGCATCGCGCCGGGCGGTAGCGGCCGTCACTACGGCGTAGCCCAAGGCTCGGGCCGCGTTGATGCGCCCGTAGCCGTAATACTGATCCCAGCCGGTTACATCTTGCGCAGCTGCACCCACGCGGTCGTCGGCCGTTTGCTCAATAAGAGCCTTGAGCTGGGCCGGCGTACGGGTTTTGTTTTGTGCCAATAGCAAGGAAACCAGTCCCGCAACGTGCGGCGTAGCCTGCGAAGTACCGCCCCAATAGGTGTTGTAGCTGGTGTTATTCAGGTGATTCAACCCGTAGACATAATTGCCGGGAGCCACCACCGAAATGTGCTTGCCGTAGTTGCTGCCGCTGCTGCTATCCCAGAAAAAAGGCGCCGTGCGGGTGTCATCCGGATTGGTCGAGCCGACGGCCAGCACATGATCGAGTGCCGCCGGATAGTAGGGCGAACTGGTGTTGGTGTTCATCATGCACGCGACCACGGTTACGTTGTGGGCGTAGGCATAATTCACGGCGTCCTGCATGGCCTGCGAGTTGGAAACGCCCCCCAACGACATATTGATGACGCGGGCGCCGTTGTCCACGGCGTAGTAGATGGCACTTATCCACCACGAATAATAGCCGTTGTTCTTATCATCTAACCCTTTGCAAATCATCAACTTGCAATTCCAGTCGACGCCGGCGTAGCCGATGGCGTTGTTGCCCGTAGCGCCGAGGATGCCGGTGACGTTGGTGCCGTGGCCGTAGTCGTCGGTGGGGTTGTTGGAAGCCGAAACGAAATTCCACCCCTGCACATCGTCGACGTAGCCGTTGCGGTCGTCGTCGAGGCCGTTGTTCGGAATTTCTTTGCGGTTTTTCCAGATGCGCCCCGCAAACTCCGGATGATCGAGCTTGCAGCCGGTGTCGATGATGGCCACCACAACCGTCGAATCGCCTTGCTGAATGGCCCAGGCGTCTTCCATCTTGATGTCGGCCCCGGCTTTGGCTGTGCTAAGCGAGAAAGAGCCGTTGTTTTTCAGCCCCCACTGCCGATTGTAGAGCTGATCGGAAGGCGTAACGGCCTGCACCCCGCCGCCGCTGCCCTGCTGATCCGGCTCGACGTACTCAAACTGCCCTGAGGCCCGGTACGCCTGCACTGCCTGCTCGACGCTGGTGCCAGCAGGCAGCGTGAGGCTATAGACCCCAGGACCATTGCCTTGCGCTAACCTACTGATAGACTGACACTTATAGGCAACATTCAGGGCATCAACAGCCTGTATTCCTAGAGTTACAATGCCTTTATAATCAACAGTTTGCCTGTACGCAGGCTTGGTGTCTTCTTTCAACCGAACCAATAAGCGGGGGGCTTCGGGCACCGTCTGGGCCAGCGAGGTGGCCGATAATAAACAGAGAGCTAACAATGCGTAGAGTTGCTTCATAAAGGCAGTAGGCATAAGCGGAATAGTACAGCAAGATAGCTAATTGAAGCTGTTTTGAGCAGTATAAAATGCAAATACTCGGCTGTTAAAAACCATCTGTTTTCCCAGTAGGCGAGCATAAAAAAGCGGGCCTTGCTTACATAAGCAGAGCCCGCTCAAGCCGGGAAGTCATTTTATATAAGCAATTGATAGGCAAACAGTTAGCGCTTTGCTTCTACGTGCCGCACGATTTTACTGCTTGCAAGCGCCAGCCGCCCAGCTACGTGCCTGCAACAGGCTCGGGAACAGGCACTTCCGGCGCAGCACGGCGGCCTATGGCTTGCGCAATGATGCTGGCAATCAGGATTTGGAGCGCGTGATACATCATCAGCGGCAGGAGCACAATGCCGGCAAGGCGGGCGTCGGGAAACAATACCTTCGACATCACAGTGCCTTGCACCAACGACTTCTTGGAACCGCAGAAAAGCGCCGTAATGGTGTCGCCTTTTTCAAAACCTAACACCTTACTTACCAACAAGATCCAGGCGTACACCCCGAAAAACAAAGCGAGCAGCAGCACGCCCAGCAGCAGAATACTGGTCAGTTGGTACCCTTGGAAAATGCCACGGTAAAAGGATTCGCAAAACGAAGTGTAAACGATCAGCAGGATGATGGACTGATCAAGGTAGCGCGTCTGCTTGTCGTAGCGCTTGGCCCACGCCGATAGCCACCGATGCAGCAGTACGCCTACCACTACGGGTAGCAACACTTGCAGGGCCAAGTTGCCAATCGTACCCCACAGGCTGGAGTTGTGGCCTCCGTTAGGCAGATATAGGGCCATCCAGATGGGCGTAACAAAAACGCCTAACAGGCTGGAAATGCTGGCGTTGAAGATGGCTGCCGGCAGGTTTCCGCCCGCAATCGACACCATCACGACCGAAGAAGACACAGTGGAAGGCAGCGCTGCCAGATAAAAGCCGCCCAGCCACAGCAGCTTCTGGTTGCCGGTATCGAAGAAGGGCCGGGCCGCAATCAGCAGCAGCGGAAACACCAGAAACGTCGTCGTCTGGACGACCAAATGCAGCCGCCAGTTCGACAGACCCGCTTTTAGCTTCTCGGGACTCAGACGCAGACCGTAGAAAAAAAAGATGATTGAGACGCCGTAATTGGCGATTTGGTTGAGCGGCAAGGGCCCGTCGTCGCTGCCGAAGTGCGGCCACAGATACGCCAACAAAATAGCGCCAAGCAGCGCCAACAAGAAGCCGTCGAGCCCGGCGCGTTGGGCCAGCTGCCGGACGCGGGTGAAAGGACTTGCGTCCGATGGATCAACTTGAGATTTTACTTCAGGCATGAGCAGTAACAATTCAGAGGCGCAGGATATTTACCATACCCCGCAGACAGCGATTGGGTTGAATATGGCTGCCGGCTGTCCTCTATTCGAGTCAGTAGCGATGCGGTGTGTCAGCCAAAGCAAAAGCGACCGAAAACTTGCGTTGCCGGCCGCTTTTACTTATATACAAAATATTAATAATCAAGTACTTATCCGCGTGGCATAGAAGTACCGGGCCGGCCGGTTTTTACTTCGGGCTTAAACATCGGATCGACGTTGTCCATGTCGAGGAAGTGCGTGAATGTATCGCCGCGCAAGCCTAAGCGAATGGTTTCGAGCGACACGATCTCGTTCGGGGCAATGTTGCCTAGGTTTACGTTGGCACCCAACATTTTGATAAACCACACTTGCTGAGCCTTTTGCGGGGCTTCCCAAATGATTTTCTCGAAAGGAATCTTAGTCAAAATCTCTTCTACCAAGCCCGAACGTACCTCGCCGGTGCTCCGAAACAGGCCTACGTTGCCGGCCTCGCGGGCCTCACCGATCACCTTCACGGCGCCGGCTTCCAACTCGGTCTGCATCTGCGAAATCCACTTGTAGGGCGGAATGATTTTCTCAGCGTCTTTCGAACCTACTTCCGACAGCACCTGCACATCCTTGGCCAGCAGCCGGATGTAGTCGAGCTTGCGATCGTGGTCAAGCTCCAACGACCCGTCCGACACTTCTGCATACTCCATCCCATACTCGGAAAGCAGGCGGCGGTAGTCATCGAATTGGTTGCGGATGATGAATGCTTCAAACAGCGTACCCCCAAAATACACCGGAATGCCTGCCTCCTTGTACACTTCCAGCTTTCGCTTCAGGTTGGGTACTACATAAGAAGTAGCCCAGCCGAGCTTCACAATGTCCGTGTAAGGAGCGCCGACTTCCAGAAAGTCTTCGACTTCCCGGATGCTCAGGCCCTTGTCCATTACCATCGTAAAGCCTTGTTCGCGGGGTTTGCTGGTGCGTTCGGGTAGTTGCGTCAGGTTGTAGTTCATCGTTGGAATTTTATGATCGCAAGAACGGGGTGCACCTGCGAAAATGAATTGACGGGGCCAAAAGTACGCCCGAATTCTATAACTGCTCCGAAAAAGGAAAAGGGCCTCGGCAACTGGCATGAAAACCCAGTTGCCAAGACCCTCTGTTGCGAAGCACTCGGCTTTTACTTTCGGTATTGTTCGATCAGGCGGGTGAGCGCACGTTGCGACTCTAGTTCGGGAAAGAACTCGAACAGCAACCGATGCTTATCGAAGTCCAGCACCAGCGCGTTCTCGAGGTATTGATACGCTTCACGGTAGCGGCCCGCAGCCAGCAAATACGCGCACAGGCGATAATGCAGTTCCGCTTCGCCTGGCTGAATTTCGACGGCATTGCGCATCAAGTCGATGGCGCCCTCAAAATTGCCCTGTTCGTACAGGATAATGCTCCAGTTGAGCCAGGCATCTTTGCTGTCGGGGGCAACCTGCGAGGCACGTTCGTACGCCTCAATGGCGCTCACGACGTTGCCCACCTGGTATTCGGCAGCAGCCAGCGCAAGCCAGTATTCCACGCTTTCTTCGTACAAAGACACGGCCTTGCGGAAGAAATGAATGGCCTCAAACCATCGCTCCTGCGCGTTCAGCACAATGCCAATGCCAAACCAAGCCTCGTCCATGTCCGGCTCCAGATCGATGGCGCGCTGGTAATTGCGCCGGGCTTGGTCCCACTCGGCCAGTTTCTCGTGGCACTCCCCGATGTTGCACAGTGCTTCCGCAGTTGGCTCACCCTCGGCGTAGCTCAGCTTGAACTCCTCGATGCCTTCCCGGTACTTGAGTTGGCTGACGTAAGTGCTGGCCAGAAAGCCGTGCGCATCATAGAACTTGGCATCAATCAGGATGGCGTACTCGAAAGCGACGACGGCCTCGTCGTACTTGCCGGCCCGGTAATAAGCTTGGCCCAGATTGTACCAAGCCAGCGCCGAATACGGGTCCTGATCGGTGAAATGACGGAAAAAATCGAGGTTTTTCTCCAACCGCTCCGACACCTCCAAGCAGTACAGGAGTTCCTGCACCGCAATGTCGTTGTCGGGGTTCAGGCGCAAGCTCTGCTTATAATACTTAGCGGCGCTCTTGAACTTCTGCCAGCTTTGGTAAGCCAACCCCAGATTAAAGTAAATGTCGTCGCGGTCGGGCGCGCGCTCCACGGCTTGCTGAAAGAAGGCTACGGCTTCCGAAAACTGACCTTTTTGCGTGGCAATGATGCCACGGGTTACGGCCACGTCGGGGTTGTCGGGGTCTAGTTGCGCGACGTCTTCAATCTGCTGGGCCGCCGCGATGTACTCGCCCTTCATGGCCAGCACCTGCGAGCGATCAATTAATAATTCGGTAGAGAAAGGGTATTGGGCAATGGCAGCTTCGCATGCCTGCAAAGCCTTGTCGTACAAGGTGTTACTAGTATAATGGTCAATAATGTTTTCAAAATCGGCCAAATCAAAAAAGACGGGCTCGTTATGGGCCACCATGCGCTCAAAGCGGCGCACCGTGTCCAGTACTTCATCCCGATCCTCAAAATTTTCGTTCATTCTCATTCTGATACAAGCTACGCAAACCGCCAAAAAGACAGGTTACGCGAATTTAATTATGGCTTTGCTCTAAGAAGAGGCAACAGGCCTAAGATACAACAACCGCACCGGAGGCCGCAGGGTTCGTTCGCAAATGAGCGCAACACCATTTGATTGTTTCGCTGAGCGGCCGGAACCGAAAATCAATTGCTTGCTGCACCTTATCGGCTCGGTATTCTACGGCTCGGCGGCCGGCCCGGGCCGTGTCTTTTGTGATGAGGGGCCGCGCACCGGTCAACATGGCGCGAGCGTGCTCAAGCCGCCAGATAATCTCGGCCGCCCAATTCGGTACGGACGTTGTGGGCGGCTTTTTACCAAAGCAAGCGGCCGCCTGCCCCAGTAATTCCCACAACGAGATGACTTCGGCGCTAAGAATAAACCGCTCTCCGGAAATGGCAGTATCGAAAGTCAGCCGGAGCATTGCATCCACCACGTCGCGCACATCCACGGCATTGACGAAGCCGGGCGTATAAAAGGCGTGTTCGTTATAAGCGTAGCGAAACAAACGGGTGCTGCTGCGATCCCAATCGGCAGGGCCTAAAATCACCGACGGATTGACCATAACTGCGGACAGGCCTTCCGAAATGCCACGCCAAACTTCCAACTCCCCTAGGTATTTGGAAGTGGCATAAGCCGGGTGTTCGGCACCCAAGTCCCATTTAGCATTCTCATCCAGTACTTTAACCTTCTGACCGGCAACACTTTCTGGCGTCTGAGCTCCACCCAAAGCAGCCACTGATGAAACGTGGCAAAGACGAACACCGGGATGTTCTAGGCAAGCGTCGACAATCGTGGCTGTTCCTTCAACATTTACCTGCTGAAGCGCTTCTTCATCCTGCGGCGCGTACGAAACGAGCCCGGCGCAGTGAAACACATGCGTGACGTTTTGCAAGGCAGTCCGCAACAGGCCAGTATCGCGAATGTCGCCTTCCAGCCACTCTATCTCACCGGTATTCTCTAGCTGTGGAATCGTCTTCCGATAGAGGGCACGCACCTGATGGCCACGCGCTATCAGGGCTGGAATAAGAAAACTGCCTACTAGGCCGCTACCACCGGTGACGAAGATCATGCGCAAAGGTAACGCTCACACGTTAGAGCGAACTATTCAGCAGAGGCAACGCCAGCACCTTACGCAGGTACTCGCTTTGCAGGGTTTTGGTGCGTAGTGTCTCGGTATGTTTCAGATTGTGGGTATCGGTTCCAACCAAGTCGACCATACCTGCATCAACCATCTTCTCAGCCACCCGCTTTGCACTAGGCGAATAGTAGCCCGCCAAGGAATTGAGGTTAAGCTGTAGCAGTACGCCATTTTCCCGCACTCTCTCCAAATCCGAAAACCGGCCGTGAAAATAAGTATAGCGCTCGGGATGCGCCAGAACTGGCTGATAACCAGAAGATTGCAATTGAAACACTACTTCGTTGAAGTTGAAGGGCTCGTTGATGTACGAGGTCTCAAACAACACGTACTTCTTAGCGCCACCAAAGCTCAGCAGATCTTCTCCGGCGTGTAATTTCCGGCCAAACCATTCGTCCAAGTAATATTCGGCCGCGCATTCCAACTCCATCTCGCCGAGGTCATTGACAGCAGCTGCACTTTGCAACTTATTGAGTGCCAATCTGATACCATCGGGGGTATTTTTGTAGAAATCGCCCATGATATGGGGCGTCATAATGAGCTTGCGGAAACCTAAGGATTGCAACGCCCGCAGCAAATCAAGCGATTGCTCTATTGTCTCGGCACCGTCATCTAGCCCAGGAAGCAGGTGGGAATGCATATCCGCCACCAAAGTCGCCAAGGAAACGTCGTCAACCGGATGCGCGGCCGCAGAGCCAAAAAATTTCTGGAAGAAAGACGCCATAAAACGACTTCTAATAAGCTATGAGAAGCGTTTGCGTAGGCGAGTAAAGAAACCTTCATCCGGTTTGCTTTCCTCGTAATAGCCCTGCCCGTAACCATAGCCGTAGCCGTAGCCATATCCGTACATACCCGTGGCCCGCGCATCATTTAGAATGGTGCACATCCGGGTAAAATTATTAGCGCGGATAAGCTTGTTTATATTTTTCAGAAATGATTTTTTTGAATAATCAGCCCGAACAATATAAAGTGGAATATCAGCTTTGCGCATAATTAATATACCATCCGTCACAAGACCAACGGGCGGTGTATCAATAATGACCACGTCATACGTTTGATACAGTTCAGCCAGCATGGCGTCAAATTTCGGACTTAAAATTAATTCCGAAGGATTTGGCGGAGTTGGCCCAGCAGAAATGAAGTCAAGCGTAGGAATTGGTGTATGCTGAATGCATTCTTCAACCGAATGCCTTTCTATTAAAATAGTGCTTACGCCTTTCAGGTTTTCTGTTCCAAAAGCCAAATTCACTTTTGGTTTGCGCATGTCCAAGTCCAGAATCACGACGCGCTGCTCCGACAAAGCAATAATTCCACCCAGATTTACTGTGACAAAAGTTTTGCCTTCGCCTGAAATTGTAGAAGTAATCGAGATTAATCTTTTCTTTTTGGAAGAGCTGATAAAATCAAGATTAGTACGAATAGAGCGAATGGATTCAGAAATTGCTGACTTAGGGTTCTTATCTACAACCAGCTTCGAAACGGTCATTTTCTCCTTATCGTAGGTAGGCACAACACCCAACACTGAGGCCGAAGTTGCTCTTTCCAACTCCCGCACATTGGTTACGGTATTGTGCATAAGGAAGCGAACGGCAATCAAGCCTAGCCCTAACACAATGCCACTGGCCAAGCCAATAGCATAAACCATTAGCTTGATGGGCGAAATCGGCAAGTAAGGATAGCTGGCGGGAGAAAGAATTTGAAAGTCTGCTGTTGTGCCTGCTTTGGAGATGTTGAACTCGGTCCTTTTGTCCAAAAGCATTAAATTGTACTTCTCATACAATTCCATTGGACGACGAAGGCGTGCCAACTCGGTTTCCTTCTCTGGCAAAGCCTGTAACTTAGCGTTGAGCTCGGCATATTGCTGCTGCATCTTAGTAATCTGGCGCTGTAGCAAAATGCGGCTTTGCTGCAATGAGCGCCGGATGTTCTGCTTGATAAACACCAGCATGGATTCCTGCTGCTTCACGGCCTCCGTCGTTTCTTTATAAGAACGCAGCAGGCGTTGCAAATTGTATTGCTGGTTGTTAAGCTCCGTCAACTGTTCGGTCAGCCCTGGGTCTTCGAGCAAGGCCAAACCCGGAATGCTTTTCTCAACGGTTAAGTCCTCGCTGGTCGTTAAGCGCTCTTGCTCAACTAAACGGGAAACTTCTTCCAGCAACCTCGATTTCTCATCCAGCTTACGCCGGTCTTCTTCTAGCTGGGCCAGCTTGGCAATAACCGTTGATACATCCGAACGAACATCGTACGTTTTATTGCGCCGGACAAACCCTTGCAAATTATTTTCGGCCGCCTCTAATTTATTCTGGTTTTCCGTTAAAGTTTTGTCCAGAAATTGTAACGTTTGGGCAGTAGCTTGTTGCTTTTGCGCAAGCTTTTCTTCTAAATAAACGCTATCAATCTTGTTAACGATATCGCGCGCCTTAAGCGGATTAAAATCCTGAAAAGATATTTGAATCGTATTAGCGTTGGGGTTTATGATATCTACACTTATATTTTTCTCGAAATACGAGTTGAGCGTTCCTTCATCATTAATAATGAAATAATATTTTTTATTGATTATTTGGTCATTGAAAGCCGGAGTAGTTGTAATATCCAATACCATATCCGGGGTTGAAATCGTCTGACCAACCGAATATTCGCGATTTACTTCCTGCCCTTGAAAATTATAAGATATCTTAAAGTGCTTATTATCAACGAATTGTATATTTATTGGGGTATTATAAAATGCTCCATTCTTGATGTTATATTCTACCTTAAAAGGAGAGTTGCCATACAGTTCACTTTCCAGAACTGCGCCTTCTGCATAATAATTTACATCAAGCGCCAACGATTCTTTGAGCCGACGATAAATAATATTAGATTTAATTAATTCAACTTCACCAGAAAGCTTGTTTATATTTTGCCGACCATCACCCTGGCCTAAGGCTCCTAATCCTAAAGCTCCAGCTTCTGTCCTTTCATCAATCTTTAATAGCGACGACGACTTATAGACGGGTTTCGTGTAGCGCAGGAACAGCCAAGAACCCGTAAGCCCCAAGGCGATCAGCAACACAATCCAAGGCAGGCTCTTGCGAGCTACCGTAAGCAACGTGGTTATATCAAAGCCTTCGCTGTCTTCGTCGGCAGCTTCTGCATCTACTCCGCTAGAATTTCGAATTAACTCTTCGAGTTCAGCTTCTTCTTTTAAGGCCATGGACTACTCCGGGGTTGACTAGTAAAATAGAATAGTTAGCACCTACTATCTAAGATTTATAGCTACAAACAAAATGGTTGAAACCAGACCGGTAAGGCCACTAACTATCCCAAACAAAGGGGCAACATCGCTTATTGCCTCAAAGAAAGGCCGGCGTATAGGCTCAACATATATTATATCGTTGGGTTCCACTTGCAGGTTGGCTCTGCGCATGCCCTCAAACGTGGTAAGATTAATTACCTGAACCTGCGGGTTCTTAAGGTCCCCTCGTATAAGCCGGATATTGTCGGCGCGACCGACGCGCCCACCCGTACCGACTACTGCCCCGCCTTCGATACCGCCTGCCAAGGCTAGCACTTCAAGCAGGTTCATATTGTCGTTGGCCAATGGAATCACTTGGCCAGATGAGCCCGCTACTGCTCCTAGTACAATAATGCGGTTGTTGGAAACGCGTGTGATCACGAACACGTCGCGGTAGAACTCGCTGTATTTAATCTGCAGAAGGCTGTCCGCCTGCAGGAGGGTCAGCCCAGATATTTTCACGTAATCCACCATAGGCAGTTTCACAATCCCGTCGTTTTGAACAAGAAACTGCGCGCCACTGCTTGTGGAACCTTGTTGTCCGCTTGGTTTAGCAGTGCCCGTGCCCAACCCGGCGGGGGCGCCAAACTGAAGTTCCCCATTAGGGTCCAAGATGCGCTCACCTTTGTTCGTGAATACCCTAACGTCGAGGTAGTCGTTCGGTTGGATGACATAGTTGCGCTCCAAGCGATTGACCGCTGTACGGAGTCGGGCTGTATCAGCAACGCCCCCATCTGTTCGGAACATGGTATTCTGCTGCCGGACACGGGATGCTGTGCAGGAAGCTAATAATACGATCGCAGGCAGGCACAGCAGCCAGAAGCGCAGGAGGCGGCGAAAATCAGGTTGTTGCATGCAGGCTGAGAAGCCGATTATTTAGTTGTGAAGTACTAGGGCCCGTCCCATTCCAAGAGCAGATTTACCCTGAAAAACCTTCAAAGTAACCGAATTAGCACGCCCTTTCAAAATACGGGCCAACAGAGGCGGTGTCGCGGCTGGCTTCGGTATAATCAAAATGGTACCTTCGCGAACCCAAAACCGGACTCATCCGGTTATACCCTTACCACCCACCCAAATTACCTCCACCCATGGAATTGGTAGCTACCGAGAACCAAACAATGATTGCCCAAATGGTGCGCGACTTTGGCGCCACTCACATCAAACCCAACATGATGAAGTGGGATGAAAGCCAGGAGTTTCCTATCCATATCTTCCACCAACTAGGCGAGTTAGGCCTGATGGGTGTCTTGGTGCCTCAAGAATATGGCGGCTCGGGGTTTGGCTACACCGAATATGTAACTGCGATTTCTGAACTGGCCAAAATAGATGGGAGCATCGGCTTGTCTATGGCTGCGCATAATTCGCTCTGCACGGGCCATATTCTACAGTTTGGCTCCGAAGAACAGAAACACAAATGGCTGCCGAAGCTGGCTTCTGCCGAATGGATAGGCGCCTGGGGCCTCACGGAACCTAATACCGGTTCAGATGCCGGCAACATGCGCACGGTGGCTGTAGAAGACGGCGACTACTATGTACTTAACGGAGCTAAGAATTTTATTACGCATGGCAAAAGCAGTCAGATTGCCGTAGTCATTGCGCGGACCGGTGAAGTCGGTGATTCGCACGGCATGACCGCCTTTGTGATTGAGAAACCCACCGAAGGTTTTACTCACGGCCTGAAAGCTGATAAACTGGGGATGCGGGCATCAGAAACTACGGAGCTTATTTTCACCGACTGCCGCGTGCCCAAAGAAAATATCCTAGGAAAAGTCGGCGACGGCTTTATCCAATCCATGAAGGTGTTGGACGGCGGTCGAATCTCCATTGCGGCTTTGTCGCTGGGAATTGCCAAAGGAGCTTATGAAGCCGCAGTGCAATATTCAAAGGAGCGGCACCAGTTCAACCAGCCGATCTCCAACTTTCAGGGCATCTCTTTCAAGCTAGCTGATATGGCTACCGAAATTGAAGCCGCTTCCCTGCTCACTTATCGAGCTGCTGACATGAAAGACCGGGGCCTGAATGTTACACAAGAATCAGCGATGGCCAAACTGTATGCTTCGGAAGTAGCGGTGCGGGCTGCCAATGAAGGCGTGCAAATATTTGGGGGCTACGGCTATACAAAAGATTACCCTGCTGAGAAATTTTACCGAGATGCCAAGCTTTGCACCATCGGCGAAGGCACCTCCGAAATACAAAAGCTAGTTATTGCTCGTAACTTGCTGAAGTAAAGAGCAACTTCGTAAGGACTTGCGTAGTAAGAAAGAGCCTGTTACCTTTGCAACCCTCAAAAGAAAGTTTTCAATTCCACTTAGCATATGATCATCGTCCAAATTAAGGAGAACGAGTCGGTTGACCGCGCGCTGAAGCGGTTCAAGAAGAAGTTTGAGCGCACCGGTGTGCTGAAAGAGCTGCGTCGCCGCACGTTCTTCCAGAAGCCTTCTGTTACCTCGCGTAAGCAGAAAGAAAAGGCGATCTACAAGCAAACGATGTACGCTACTGAAAACTACTAAGCAGTAGTTTTCAGCCATTGCTGAAAAACCGGCTGATTCGCCTCAATAGGCAAATCAGCCGGTTTTTTCGCGTTCTTACTTTTCAGTTTAATTCCATACATTAGGTATTCGGCCTCAGCGGCCGGCGCCCAGCGTATGGAATTATTTTTTGACTACCTCCGGTTTGAGCGCAGGTACAGTCCTCACACTCTCCTCTCCTATCAAACTGATCTTCGGCAGTTTATGAGCTACCTCAAAGTAACTTTTGAGCTAGAGGAGCCCGCACAAGCTGACCATACCCTGATACGCTCCTGGGTAGTTGAGCTAATGCAACAGCAGCACGACCCACGCACGGTCAACCGCAAGATCGCCTGCTTGCGCTCCTATTTTAAATTTTTACTGAGTACGGGAGTCATTCAGCGCAACCCGATGCTCCGGATTAAGTCGCCCAAAGCCGCAAAAAAACTTCCTGATTTTGTACCGGAGAATTCTCTCAACGGCTTGCTCAATTCCTTTGAGTTCCCGGATACGTTCGCAGGCGTACGCGATCAACTGATCCTAGAGTTGCTCTATGGAACGGGAATTCGCCTTTCAGAACTTATTGGCATTCAACACGATGACATAAGCTTAGCTGGGCGATCAGTGCGCGTAACCGGCAAAGGCAACAAACAACGGGTCGTGCCACTCAATCCCAACCTCCTAATAGTGCTCGAACGCTATATAGCGCGGAAGCGTCTAGAATTTGGCTCAGGAGACAACGTCTGCCGGGCGCTCCTCGTTACGGATAAGCTAGAACCTCTTTACGAAAAGTTCGTGTACCGTACCGTGAAGCACTATTTGAGCCAGATTACAACTGCTTCTTCGCAGCAGCATCCGCACGTACTGCGGCACTCTTTTGCTACTCATTTACTGAGCAAAGGGGCTGATCTCAATGCAATTAAGGAGTTATTGGGGCACGCCAACCTAGCTGCGACTCAGGTCTACACGCATTTGTCAATAGACAAGCTCAAAGCTGTATTCGAAAAGGCCCATCCTAAGGCTTAGTTTATTTCTTTCTTTTTACCAAAACCCTACGAATGATGAAAGTACAGATGCATTCGGTGCATTTTGACGCCGACCAAAAACTGCTCGATTTCATCCAGAAGCGCCTCGACAAACTTGAGACCTTCTATGACCGCGTTACGGAAGCCGAGGTTATCCTGAAGCTGAACAACAAAGACGGTGTAGCCAACAAAACGGTCGAAGTGAAACTCTTCGTTCCGGGCACTACCCTCTTTACGCAAGAAGATGCGGCTTCCTTCGAAGCTGCCACCGATGCTGCTACCGACGGTCTGCGCCGCCAGATCACGAAATACAAAGAGAAATCCGTAAGCCACTAAATGTCTTATTAGCAAGTAGTTACCCATAAAAAGAGCGGCTGCCCAACTGGGCAGCCGCTCTTTTTATGGGTAACTACTTGCTAACGTTACAAGGCAAACTCTGCTTTGATCTGGTCGACGTAATCGAGCTTCTCCCAAGTGAAGGTTTCGTAGGTGTTAGAACCGCCGTTAGTGGATTTTACTTCTTTTGTACCTGGCTGGCGTCCCATGTGACCGTAGGCGGCCGTTTCGCCGAAGATGGGGTTCTGTAAACCGAAGCGCTTCACGATGGCATAAGGGCGCATATCGAACAGCGCGTTTACCTTTTCAGCAATTGCACCGTCTGTAAGCAGTTCTCCGTCAGCACCTTTTGCTTTGGTGGTGCCGTAGGTGGTCACGTAAAGCCCTACAGGCTTCGCAACACCGATAGCGTAAGCGACCTGCACAAGCACTTGGTCGGCAACGCCGGCCGCTACCAAATTTTTAGCGATGTGGCGGGCAGCATACGCGGCCGAACGGTCGACTTTCGACGAGTCTTTACCCGAGAAAGCACCGCCGCCGTGGGCTCCTTTGCCACCGTAAGTATCCACAATGATCTTCCGGCCCGTGAGGCCAGAGTCACCGTGCGGGCCACCGATTACAAACTTCCCGGTTGGGTTGATGTGGTAAGTAATCTGATCGTTAAATAACTTCAATACTTCCTGCCCAAGACCGGCTTTCACCCGAGGAATCAGGATGGTTTTGATATCATCGGAAATGCGCTGCAGCATGGCTTCTTCCGAACCATCGAAATCATCGTGCTGGGTACTTACCACGATGGTATCAATGGCTTCAGGCTTATTGTCGTCGGTGTAGCGAATCGTCACCTGCGATTTCGCGTCGGGCCGCAAATACGTCATGCTTTGGCCTTCCTTGCGGATAGCCGAAAGCTCCCGTAGCAGGCGGTGCGACAAATCCAGCGCCAACGGCATGTAGTTCTCGGTCTCGCGAGTGGCGTAGCCAAACATCATACCTTGATCACCAGCCCCTTGATCCTCAGGGCTTTGGCGTTCAACGCCTTGGTTGATATCCGGTGACTGCTCGTGCAGGGCCGACAGAATACCGCATGATTCGGCTTCAAACTTATATTCGGCTTTGGTATAGCCAATGCGACGAATCACGTTGCGAGCGATGGTTTGCACATCGACGTACGCTTTTGATTTTACTTCGCCGGCCACTACCACTAAACCAGTGGTAACCATGGTTTCGCAAGCTACTTTGGCTTCCGGATCCAAACGCAGAAACTCGTCGAGAATGGCGTCAGAAATTTGATCGGCTACTTTATCGGGATGGCCTTCCGATACAGACTCGGAAGTGAAGAGATAAGGCATTTGGTTCGTTATCGGTGAAATAAAGCCTAGCCGCTGAGGCGCTTGAGCGCACTGCGGATCGCAAAGCTACGCTTTTCACTTGTTACTTAGATCGTATTGATTTAGTAAACCTATCGTTATACCTCTAAGTATGCATTCGTGCTGGTAAACTTGCTTCCAGCTTAAGGTTGTAGCGAGAATGCCGATTTGGGTACGCAAAAAGAACCAAAGACATAACATTGCATTTACATAATCACCTCACAGCGAGATACTTATACAAATCCTGTTCTTGGTAATCTTTTGGTATGCTATTGCCCTGTGCCGCTACCGCCGGCCGGGCCACTGGCGCCCGGTTTCAGATTCGTTTCAAACAGCTTCAGAATGCGTTTGTATTCGTCGGTCCAGGAGCTGGGCTCTTCAAACCCGTGGTTTTCAACAGGATATACGGCCAGTTCCCAGTTTTCCTTGTGTAACTCAATGAGGCGCTGCGTTAGGCGTACGATATCCTGAAAATGCACATTGGTATCGACCATGCCGTGGCACATCAGCAAGGCGCCTTTCAGACCTTCGGCATGGTAGATGGGCGAAGAGCGCCGGTAGGCGATGCTGTCGTTATAAGGCTCGTTGAGAATGTTGTCGGTGTAGTCGTGGTTGTAGTGCGCCCAATCGGTGACAGAGCGTAGCGCAGCACCGGCCTTGAATACATCGGGCTGGGTAAACATTGCCATCAGCGTAATAAAGCCGCCGTAGCTACCACCGTAAAGACCAATGCGTTGGGGACTGACACTGTATTTCTCAACGAGCAGCTTTGCCCCGTCTACATGATCATTCAGGTCTTTGCCGCCCATGTAACGGTAAATACCCGTGCGCACCTCCCGCCCGTAACCTGACGAGCCACGGTAATCGATGTCAAGGACCGTGTAGCCGTGCTCCACCAGCAGGTTGTTGAACATGTATTCGCGAAAATACTGGCTCCACCATTTGTGGGCGTTCTGCAAATAGCCCGCGCCGTGCACAAAAATCACCGCCGGGCCTTGCGCCTGCGGCGTAGCGGGCCGGTACAAGCGAGCGTACACGTCGGCGCCATCGCGGGCTTTAAAACTGATGACTTCCGGTTCGCGCCACGCATAGCTTTTGAACTCACTGGTGAGCGAGCTGGTGATCTGTTTGGCTTTGGCCCCGGCTTTGTTGGGCATAACGTATAGTTCCCACGGCTTGGTGCTGTAGCTATAGCGCACGGCCAGCGTTTTCTCGTCGGGCGACAGCGTGACTTCGCTGGCTCCCGGCAGCGTCGTGATTTGCGTCAGGGGCCCGCCGTTGGCAGGCATGCTGTAGAAGTGCTGCTCACCCGGGTGCGTTTTGTTGGCCGTGAGGTACCACGTCTTTTTGTCGCGGCTGAGCTGGGCTCTCTGGATTTCAAATTTGCCGCTGGTCAGGGCTTTCTTTTGGCCGTTGGCCACATCGACGGTGTAGAGGTGCGAATAGCCACTTTCCTCGCTTTGAAACCAAATGCGTTGATTATCAGGCATCCACCCAACGTTACCTGCTTCATAGCCAATACCAGGGCCGTTGATCCAGGCTTCGTCGCGCTGGCGGTCGAGCAAAGTGAGCTTCTGCGTTGCCGGATCGAGGGAAACCAGCCAGCGGTCTTTGTTATCAGCCGAGCGCAACACCAGAAAGGCCCGCTGCCCGTTGTCCGACCAGAACGGCCCAAATGGGGCCAGCCGGCGCAGCTCGCCGGCTTTTTCTGGTTTCTTAGCGGCTGTTTTGCTTGTGTCAGTGGCAGTTTGCGGCTTGCTTTTAACCTGATACTCTTTACGATACGCCGGTTGCTCATCTAGCCCTTTAAGGCCCGTATAGCCTACCGTGAAGGTGGTATCGCGCCCGATATCATATAGACCCAACTGATAAGTGGCCTGTGGAGAGCCAACTTTAGTGCGAGCCTGAATTTCCTCCGTGAAGCCCGAAGAAGTCACGAAGTTGGGCACTACGGCCACCCGATCGCCGCTGGCCTCCTGCACCAATGTGTAAGTCACATACCGACCATCGGGGCTAAGTTGCAGATTATCTGCGCTTTGGCCACCTATGTATATTGACTTGGGCCGCAAGCGCGCCAAGGCCTTCTGCGCCCGCAACCGATCTTTTTGATCCTGGTCTTTTTTCTTAATTATTTGAAAGAGAGATAGTTGCTGATCACGCAGGAATTTGTCTGCTTTCTCGCCCGACTGTCCGTTGCCGGGCTTTGAGCCCTTGCGGAAATCGGTGCGCTGCACGGTTTCGCCAGTAGCCGGGTCCCAAGTAAAGAGGTTGCCGCCGCGCGTGTAGCTAATAAGCTGGTCTTGCAGGGCAAACGCCGGTGCAAACTCGCGCTCGGCGGTGTTGGTCACGCGCCGGATTTTGTTGGATTTCAGCTCCAGCAGGTAAATATCGCCCTCCTTTTCGTAAACCTTTCGAGCGTATTTCCGATCGTATGCGCCGTTGTTGGCCGGGAGAGCACGTTGTTCGCGCAGACTTACTTTGCGAATGGTTTTGCCGTCGGGCGTGGCCGAATACAGCGAATCGCGGCGGGCTTTTTCGGGGTTCCAGTTGAAATAGATGTGCTTACCATCTTCGCCCCACGACACGTTGGAAGGCGAAGTACCTATCCACTGCGCCGGATCGCGCATGATTTTCTCCACCGTCAGCGGGGCAAGGGAGGTGGGAGCAGGCGTTGGCTGAGATTGAGCAACGACGGCGGCTGGCAGCAACCAAGGCCACAGCCAGGCAATAGAAGTAAGGCGCATCAGAGAAGAAAATGTACGAGAGGTGCAAAGTACACAGCTTCCGGCAAGGACTGGCACACACAGTCAACTACATGCCTGGTAGCCTTGGTAGCTAAATCCCACCCTGCTCCCAAGCACGCAATTCGGCTTTGAGGTTGCGACGAGCTGGTACTTCCAGTTTATTCCGGAAATCGGCGGTATGATAAATAATCGGCGCGGCCAACAGCTTTTCGAGCACTTTGCGACGGCCGCGGCGGTACATAAAATCGGGAACCAGCCGGTATTCCTGCCGCACCTGGCGGGCATATTGCCAGTAATCAGCCTCCGAAACGCCCAAGATTCCCAGGTCGGCGTCCAGCAGCAGGTGCAGATCGGTATCGGCGGCAGGCTGAGGGGCCGTATGGTCTTTGGTGCGCTCAATGAGGTAGCTCACCCGCTCGCGGCGGGCAGCGGTCAGGTTGGTATGCGCCAGAAACTCCTGAGCCATGCTGGCACTCCGGGCTTCGTTGTCGTCGCGCATGGGGTTGTACAAGGCATCGTGAAACCACACGGCCAACTGTACCACCACCGGATCTTGGAGCTGAGCAGCGTGGCGCTCCAAGTCATCGAGCACGTTGCGGATATGCGTAAATGTATGGTAGTGGCGGCTCGATGAGTCGTACGCTTCTGTTAGCTGCCGAAGCATGGCCTGCCGAACGGCCACGTCGCTCACCAACGGCGTGGTAAGGCGGCTCCAGCGGGCAGGAAGGGTGGTAGTAGTAGCGATCACAGAAATTATATAAAGAGTAGACTATCAATGTATTAATTCGCAGTCGGTACCCCATAAGGGTTAGGCAGCCGGGCTTCCAGATACCGTTCGGGATTTGCCAGCGGAACGAAACCAAACTGCGTGTACAGGCCGTGGGCATCGAGGGTGGCCAGCATCCGGCGTCGGATTCCCTGCAACTGCGGGTGCGCCCACACGCACTCCATCAACCATTTCGACAGACCTTGGCCGCGAAATTCCGGCAGTACAAATACGTCGCAAAGCCACGCAAAGGTCGCACGATCGGTCACAATTCTACTAAATCCAACTAATTGATCATCAGCAGTATACAAACCAAAGTTGAGCGAATTATCAAGCGCTCGCTCCACGGTTTCGAGCGGGATGTTCTGGGCCCAGTACGATTCTTGGGCCAAATACCGATGGATGACGGGCACGTCCAGCCGCTCACGGCTGGTATCAACTACAAACCCACCATCGGGGTGCACACAGGTGTAAGGGACAGGCATACTCAGAAGTTCAGCGGCGGGTGCTTTTCGTCGAAGTCCGTAGCATCCTGATAAGCTTTCACCAGAGCCAACAACTTGCCTTCTTCGTAAAGCTGGCCGGTGAAGGTAATGGTCGTGGGTAGGCCTTTGTCAGTGAGACCATTAGGCACCGCCACCGCCGGATGCCCGGTGAGGTTGGTGATGGTTAGACTAGCACTGAACGACGGCGCGATGTACAGGTCGAGGTTGCGCAGTTTTTCGTCCATTTGCTCGATGAGCAGCGTTCGGGCTCGTTGCGACTGGATGTACTCAACGGCCGGGATGAAGCGCGAGGAGCGAAACGTATTGGGCCAGTCGTTGCGGTTCTGCCCTACCAAGAGCGCATCGCGGCCAGAGCGGGTGAGTTCATCAAACGCCGCCGCGCCTTCCACCGTGAGACCCAGGCGCATGGCGGAGGCAGGCAGCGTGGGCAGCTCCAGCGGCACCAACTCTACGCCCAGCTTGCGCAGCATGTCCAGCGTCGCTTGGTCGTTGACTTTGGTGGGATAATTGGCTTCAAAAGCAGACTTGAGGTAGCCAACACGCAGCTTTTTGATGTTGGTATCGAAAGCGTATTTGAAAGGCGTCGGGGCCTGCATGGTGGCTGGGTCGCGCGCGTCGGGGCCAGCCAAGGCAGCAAATACAATGGCGCAATCTTGAGCCGAGCGTGTGATGGGGCCGGCTTTGTCCATCGTCCAACTCAAAGCCATGGCGCCTGCCCGGCTGACGCGTCCGTACGTAGGCCGCAAGCCCGTTACGCCGCACGCTGTACTCGGGCTCACGATCGAGCCAAGTGTTTCGGTACCAATGGCATACGGCAACAACCCCGCCGCCACAGCCGACGCCGAGCCCGCCGACGAGCCGCTGCTGCCCCGCGTGATGTCCCAGGGAGTTTTGGTTTTGCCGCCAAACCATACGTCGCCCTGTGCCAGCGCGCCTAGCGTGAGCTTGGCCACCAACACGCCGCCGGCATTGCGCAAACGCTCCACAACGGCGGCGTCTTCGTCGAGGATCTGGTCTTTGTAAGGCGTTGCACCCCAGGTAGTTTTGTAACCTTTGGCGCTGAATAAATCCTTGACACCGAACGGAATCCCGTGCAGAGGCCCGCGGTATTTGCCAGCCTTTATTTCTTGGTCGGCCTGCCGGGCTTGCTGCAATGCCAAGTCCTCGGTCACGGTAATGACGCACAGCAGCTTAGGATCATACTTCTTCAGCCTCGCGATAAAAAACTGCGTCAGTTCTTCCGAAGAAATCTGCTTAGTACGCAGCAATTCGCCCAGCTGCCGCACCGTGAAGAACGCCAAGTCATCGCGGTTAGCGGGCAGCTTCACTTTGGGCGCGTCGGGCAGCTTGCCGGCGCTGACGGTTGGGGTGCCGGCCAACGACTGGCGCAGGCGTAGCGGCTGCGGATTGAACACTTCGGCCGGCGCCACGCTGTTGGGCATGTTCAGCTTGCTCAAGGCCTCGTAGCTCTGCCGATACTGGGTGAGGTTGCGTTGCGCCGAATCGATCTGAGCATCCGTAAAACTCAGTCCGATAAGCTCTTGTGCGGCACGCACCATAGGTATCGTAATGGCTGGTACGTCGGCGGGGCGGGGTACCAAAGCGCCTGCCCCGAAGCAGATGGCACCGACCCCAAGCAAGGGTAATAATTTTTTCATGAGCAGCGTGGGAAAGCAAAACGAAGAATAGCAAATCTAACCCGCACAAGGTTGTATCCAAGCCCATCCGGAAAGCGGATTCTTGCGTTAGTTTCTTAAGCTAACCTTTCCGTTCACTATCAGCGATTTACCTATGAAATGTTTCGCCGCCTTTTTGTTTATAGTCGCCTCCATCCTAGCGCTACCTGTTCAGGCTCAGACCACTACCTTTCCTGTAGGAGCTACTACCATTACCGTTTCTACCCTGGCCACCAACCTGGCAGTACCTTGGGAACTGGTTTGGGGGCCCGATAACTTCATCTGGATGACCGAGCGCGGCGGACGCATCAGCCGCGTCAATCCTACCTCCGGCGAGGTGATTCCGCTGCTAACCGTGCCCGACGTGGCCACTAGCAGCGAAGGTGGCCTGCTCGGAATGGCGCTGCACCCCGACTTTGCGACTTTGCCCTACCTGTACATCGTGTATAATTACAACGACAACGGCTACAAGGAAAAGCTGGTGCGTTACACGTATTCGGCGGCGGGCACGGGTTCGCTGAGCAATCCGCAGGTGTTGCTCGGCAACATCACGGCCACGACCACGCACAGCGGCTCGCGGCTTCTCATCCTTCCCGACCGTACCATTCTGATGACTACCGGCGACGCCCAGCTACGGCCCGAAGCCCAAAACGTCAACTCTTTGAATGGCAAAGTGTTGCGCTTAAACCTCGACGGCAGCATTCCGGCTAACAACCCCATCGCCGGCAGCCCTACTTACTCCTACGGCCACCGCAACCCGCAAGGGCTTGTCAGGGCTGGCAACGGCCTGATCTACAGCACCGAACACGGCCAGGATGCCGAAGATGAGCTCAACCTCATCGAGCCGAACCGCAACTATGGCTGGCCGACGGTGGAAGGCAACTGCAACTTGCCGGAGGAACAGGCTTTCTGTACGGCCAACAACGTACGCGCGCCGCTCTATAGCTGGGGCCCGACTATAGCGGTCGCAGGCCTTGCGTATTACGATTCGCCAGCGATTCCGGAGTGGCGCAATAACTTGCTGGCGGTAGCGCTAAAAGCCTCTAAACTAGTGCAGTTGCCCCTTACTGCCAACGGCAGTGCAGTTGGCGCTGCCACTGATTTCTTGAACACCTTTGGCCGTTTACGGGCCATTTGCGTGTCGCCGCAAGGGCGCGTGTACGTGAGCACCAGCAACCGCGACGGCCGCGGCACCCCAGCCGCTACCGACGACCGCATTCTTGTCTTGGAAAACCGGTCTTACGTGGCGTTATCTACGGTTGCAGCCAAAGCCACTGCGTTTCAGATATGGCCCAATCCTGCGCGGCAAACGGTTTTTGTGCGCCTTCCTTCCCCATCTGCCAGCAGCGGCACTGCGGAGCTAAGCGACGCGCTGGGTCGGGTGGTGCGCACGCTCCCTTGGCCCAAAGGCCAAACCGAGCTCAGCATTCCAACAAATGATTTACAGTCAGGCGTTTATGCTTTCCGCTTACGCGACGGCCAACGTCAATACTCGCATCGAGTGGTAATTCAGTAACTACCTTATAATCATATAGTTGCATTCTACCCTCTGAATAACGGCTAGATAGGAAGTAGAGGAGAAGCTAGCTAGCCCTCAACTGGTTCGCCGAGATGATGACGTTCGTTTTTCACGGCGTTGCTCAGCGTCCAAGTGATTTCGTGACGGAAGGCGTGCTGGCGAACGGGGCACTCGGTCATGTGGCAGAGCGAACAGGCTGCAAACGTGCACGGGTCGGCGTGCACGAACATTTCGACCTCTACATCAAAACGCTGCTTGATTAGATCTTCGATCTTGTTCAGCTCGTTGTGCGTTTCTTCGAGGCTGAAGTAATACGGCATCTGGATGTGGCAATCGATGTGCAGATTGGCGCCGTACCGCAGCACGCGCAGGTTGTGCACATCAATCCAGGACGGCTGGCGGTAACGCTGCAATTCGGCAATCACCTGATCTACAATGTCCACGTCCGATTCGTCCATGAGCCCCGATACCGAGCGGCGCACCATGCGAAATCCGTTTACCACGATAAACAATCCCAACAGCAAGGCCGCACCGGAGTCGAACAGCACGTTGCCAGTAGCAGCCACCAATACCAGTGCCACGCACGACACCAAAGTGCTCACGGCATCGAGGTATAAGTGCTGTCCATCGCCTACCAGTGCCACCGAGCTGAGCTTTTTGCCCGATTTTACCAGCACGAAGCCCACGCCCAGATTTATAAGTGCGGTCGCGCCAAGCAAGGCAATGCCCGAATCGGGGCGAGCGACAGGGTGCGGATGCAGCAGCGCCACGGTGGCGCTGTAAAATATATACACGCCCGCAATCAGAATCAGAGCGCCCTCAAACCCTACCGACAGATACTCGATTTTGCCGTGGCCGTAGGGGTGATTTTCATCCTTGGGCAGCCCGGCCAGGTACAGGCTGTACAGCGCAAACCCACTGGTAAACACGTTGATAATCGACTCCAACGCATCGGTGAGCACGGCCTGCGACTTGGTCAGGTAGTAGGCGTAAAACTTAATGGCGACCAGCACGGCGCTTACGACCAATGAGAGAAGGCCAAGCCGGTTTTTGGTTTTGTTCAATGACATAGTGGAGGACTAAACCCCAAACGGGCCGACAAAAATCCGGTAAAAAACTGAATCGTCCCGAAATCGAAACTTTTTTGTCAAAATCCTGTATTTAAAGTAGCTTAAAAAATATTTTAGGCTCATCTAAATTTGCGAACTTAGTGGCTTCCAATACTTCTGAGTCAATGCCTCCAGCTATACAAACTCCACCTGCTGTCCCCGTTGCTGAGTCGAAGGCGGGTTGGCGTCATGCTCGCCGCGCCAATTCGCTGTCGGAGGTGTATGCCAGTATTAAGGTGCCGGCGGCAGATGCCTCCTTTTGGCGCAAGCTGATGGCTTTTTGGGGACCGGGTCTGATGGTGGCCGTCGGGTACATGGACCCCGGCAACTGGGCGACGGATATTGCCGGTGGCGCCCGTTTTGGCTATACGCTGCTTTCGGTTATTCTGATTTCCAACTTGTTTGCCATGCTCTTGCAGCATCTGGCGGCCAAGCTCGGCATTGTCACGGGCCGCGACCTGGCCCAGGCCTGCCGCGACCATTACTCCAAGCCTGTAGCCATGACGCTGTGGGTGCTCTGCGAAGTAGCCATCGCGGCCTGTGACCTGGCCGAAGTCATCGGATCGGCTATCGCCCTGAACCTGCTGTTTGGGCTGCCGCTTACGTGGGGCGTAGTGCTTACCATCTTGGATGTGCTGGTGGTGCTGTTATTTCAAAGCAAGGGGTTTCGGGTGCTGGAAAGCATTGTCGCCGGCTTTATTGTGATCATTTTTGGCTGCTTCCTATACGAGATCATTGTATCGCACCCTGATTATCTGGGCATTGCGAAAGGCTTGGTTCCGCAACCCGCAGTAGTCACAAATCCGGGAATGCTCTACATTGCCATCGGCATTTTGGGCGCTACCGTGATGCCGCACAACCTATACCTCCACTCCAGCATCGTGCAGACGCGTGCCATCGAACAAACCGAAACCGGCCGGCGCATGGCCATCAAGTTTGCCACCATCGATTCGACGGTGGCGCTGTTTCTGGCCTTTTTTGTCAATGCTGCTATTCTGATTTTGGCCGCTGCCGCCTTCAATCGCAACGGCTACCACGACGTGGCGGATATCAGCGTTGCGCACAAGCTGCTGGCGCCGGTGTTGGGGGCCGGGGCGGCGGGCGCTGTGTTTGCCGTTGCCTTGTTGGCATCGGGCCAAAACTCCACTCTTACGGGTACCCTAGCCGGCCAGATCGTGATGGAAGGCTTTCTGGACTTAAAACTCAAGCCGTGGATGCGCCGCCTGATTACGCGCAGCATTGCCGTGATTCCGGCTTTTATCGTGACGCTGCTGTACGGCGAAAAAGGCACGGGCGAACTATTGGTTCTGAGCCAAGTCATTCTCTCACTGCAACTTAGCTTTGCTGTGGTACCCTTGGTGGTTTTTACGGGCAGCAAGGCCAAAATGGGCGTGTTTGCCAACAAGCCCGTCGTGCAGGTATTGGCCTGGATTGTGTCGGGCATCATTATCCTGCTGAACGCCTATTTGCTGCTTAAAACTTTTACGGGTTAAGTAGCTGAGCGCAATAGCCAAGATGGCTATTGCGCTTCTTTTTTGCTGTAATGTTTAGACTCATCTAAATATTATTTTAAACCCAGCTTAAAATCCAATTCAGCAATGCAAACGGTCTACTTCCCTTTCTTGACTGCGTTCATGCTGATAATCAGTCAACTAGAGGCAGTTGCCCAAACTGGTGCAATCAAAGGCCGGGTAACAGCCGCGGGGCAGCCGCTGGAATTCGTGACGGTGGTGGTGCCAGGCAGCACCTTGGGCGTCACGACGGCCCGCAACGGTGAATTCGCTTTGGCCGGCATTCCGGCTGGTTCGCACGAGTTGGTATTTTCGTTTCTGGGTTACGAAACCAGTCGGCTCTCCCTAACCGTTGCCGACGGGCAGACCGCAGAGGCGAATGTGAAACTGCAACCTACCACTTCCAGGCTCAGGGAAGTGGTCGTTACGGGAGTTTCGCGCAGCACCGAGATTCGGAAAAGCCCCGTGCCAATTGCTGTACTCAGCAAGCGGCAAATGAACCTGAACAGCAACAGCAACATCGTGGATGCAGCCGTGAAGGGCGTGCCCGGCCTGAGCGCCGTCACGACGGGGCCGAATATTTCCAAGCCTTTCATCCGGGGCCTCGGCTACAATCGTGTGCTAACGCTCTACAACGGCCTACGGCAGGAAGGCCAGCAGTGGGGCGACGAGCACGGACTGGAAGTGGATCAGTACGACATCGACCGGGTGGAAGTGGTAAAAGGGCCCGCTAGCCTGATTTATGGCTCCGATGCCGTAGCGGGAGTGATCAACCTGCTGCCGGCTATGCCCAACGGCCCGGAAGGCGCAGTAGTAGGCGATGCCGTGGCCGAATACCATTCCAACAACGGCATGGTAGGCACGTCGGCTGGACTTTCATACCGCAAACGCGACTGGCAATATGCTTTTCGGGCTTCTCAGAAGACTGCGGCCAACTACCAAAACCGCGTTGATGGGCGTGTGTACGGCACAGCATTTCGCGAGCTGATGCTTTCGGGTATGGCGGGCATTACGAAAGACAGGTGGTTTTCGCATTGGTACACAACGCTTTACGACAACCGTCAGGAAATACCGGATGGCAGCCGCGATTCGCTTTCGCGCCGCTTCACCAAGCAGATTTTCGAGCTAGATCGTGATAACCTCACCCAGCGGCCTGTGGTCACGGAGGACGGTTTACACTCTTATTCCATTGGCGCGCTGCACCAACGCATCCAGCATTATCGGCTCTTTACGCGCAGCCAAGTACGGCTCGGCCAGCAGGAATTGACGGCTTTGCTGGGCGCCCAGCAAAACGTGCGGCGCGAGTTCAACCACCCCACCGCCCCACAGCAAGCCGGTCTGTATGTGGCACTTACGACTTTCAACTACGACTTACGCTACAGCTTGCCCAGTTGGCAGGGCCTCGAAACGACGCTGGGTGCCAACGGCATGTACCAGCGCAACCGCACCCGCGACGCCACCGATTTCCCGATTCCAAGCTACGCCCTGTTCGACGCCGGCGGCTACGTCTTCCTCAAAAGAACGTTCGGAAAGCTCGATTTGTCGGGCGGCCTGCGCTACGATGCCCGCACGTTGCGCTGGGACGCGTTTTTTGTCGGCCCGAACCCAGCTACGGGGTTCGCCCAGCGCGTCGGAGCCCGCACCGACCTCGCACCGCAGTTTCCAGCTTTTCGAAAGCTGTACCGCGGAGCTTCGGCCAGCCTCGGCGCTACCTATAATCTTTCGGAGCAACTGCTGCTGAAGGCCAATATCGCGCGTGGCTACCGGGCGCCCAACATTACCGAGGTCGGATCCAACGGTCTCGACCCGGGTGCGCATATTGTGTACCTCGGCAATCGTGGTTTTACCCCCGAGTTCAGCCTTCAGGAAGACCTGGGCCTGACCACTTACCGGCCCAACCTGGATGCCAGTCTGGAGCTGTTCAACAATCACATTCGCAATTACATCTACCAAGCCAAGCTCTATGATGCTGACGGCCAGCCGGTAGTGATTGTGCCGGGCAACACGACGTACCAGTACAAACAGTCGGCGGCGCGGCTGTATGGTCTGGAAGCCACGATCAATCTGCATCCGCAAAGCACGCGGTGGCTGGCGTTTGAAAACAGCCTTGCCCTGGTGAATGGCCTCAACAAAGACCGCCACTTGCTCGAAACCAACGGGCGCGCCGCCAAATATCTGCCCCTGATTCCGCCGCTGCACACGCGCTCAGAGGTGCGCATTACGCTCGCGCAGCCCGTCAAAGGCCTCGACAAAATGTATTTCCGGGCCGGTGCTGAGTACTATGCGGCCCAAAATCACTTTTACGCCGTCGATAACACCGAAACCCGCACCCCGGGTTATGTGCTGCTGAATGCCGGCGCAGGCACTACCTTTACAAATCGACAGCAAGTGTCTGTATGTCAATTATTTATCCAATTGGACAACATACTGGACACCGCTTATCAGTCGCACCTAAACCGGCTGAAATACTTCGAATACTATGCGGTTTCTGCCTCCGGTCGGCGCGGGATTTATAATCCGGGCCGCAATTTCAGCCTGAAAGTGATTGTGCCTTTCTAACAGAATTGGGCGGGGCGCGTAAGAGGCGGCAGCACCTCTCCCCTCCCCCGCTATGAAAGCACGTTGTACTCCGCTGTTGCTCTTGCTCGTACTCTTGCTCATGGGTTTGCCCCAAAGCAGCCAGGCGCAGGAAGTAGGCTCGACTCCGGCCAAAGGCAAGTTTTACACGCTTTTCCGGCCCGTGCCGCGCGACTCGTTGCAGGAGCTGCGCCCCGACCGGCCGGGCGTTACCGAAAGCCCTTATACCGTCGATGCCGGGCATTTTCAGCTGGAGACGGACTTGTTTCGGCTGATTAACAGCCGGGACAAGCAGCACCGCGAGCGCGATTTCAACGTCAACCACGCGCTGATCAAGCTGGGCCTTACCCAGCGCATGGATTTTCAGGTCGGTATCGACTCGTATTCGTGGGAAAAACAATGGGACGAACACCAGGAACCCGAACGCAACCAAGGCTTCGGCGACGTCACGTTGCGGCTGAAGCGCAGCATCTTGGGCGAGCACGGCAAGCCCGGCGCGTTGGCGGTAGTCGGCTACGTGCGCCTGCCGGCTGGGCGCAACGTCGGCAACGAAAAGGCAGAATACGGGCTTATCATACCCTACAGCTACGATTTTAGTAAGAAGCTCAACCTGCAAGTGCAGCTAGAAAACGACCTGCGCTATGACTCAGAAGCCGGGGAGCGCTTCGTGCGCGTCTCCCCCAGCTCGGCCATCGACTACGAGTTTTCGAAGAAATTTTCCAGCTTCGTCGAAATCGTGGGGCAGTGGGATACGCGCCAATCGTCGTGGCAGGCGTCCGTCAACTTGGGCCCGCAGTTCAACATCAGCGACAACGTAATTCTCGACGGCGGCGCTCACCTTGCCCTTACCCGCGAAATCGACCGCGAGTACTTCTTAGGCCTAAGCTTCAGAATATAACTAATTTACAATCAGTTAGTTATATAATTACACTAAACCCCTGAGTCGCGCAAATTCCTGGCCCAGAATGACTGTATCGTCGGCGCGCAGCCAGTCGCGGAGCACGGTGGCATAAACGCTGCGGAAATCCACCTGATAGTTGAGGTCGCCTTGGTCGAGGTTTTGCAGGTCTGGCGCATCGTTGAGCACGCCTTTTTGCCGCAATCCGCCGCCCAGCAGCAGCACGTTGTTGGCTGTGCCGTGGTCGGTGCCGTTGCTGGCGTTTTGCGACACGCGCCGGCCAAACTCCGAAAACACCAGCACGAGCGTATTCTCAAACTCGCCACTTTTTTGCAGATCCTCGGCAAAAGCTCCGAGGCTATCCGACAGATTGCCCAATAGCTTCGCCTGTTGTTCCTGCTGGCGCACGTGCGTGTCGAAGCCCGAAAGCGACACGTAAAACACCCGCGATTCGATGCCGCTGTTGATCAGTTCGGCGGTGGTTTTCAGGCTCTTCGCAAATTCCGTGTTGGGATACGACACGCCGGATTTGTACACTTTGGAAGTCTGGTACAAGTATTCGGCCGACGAGGCCGTTTCGGTCAGGGTCTTGTAGAGGTAATCCAGCTCCGAGCCGCCCGTGTTGGCCTTCTCCCCACTAATTTTAGCAATCAACTGATTCTGAGTTATCTGGTGAAATTTCTCGGGGTTTTTGAGTGCTAAGCCTTTGCGCACATTACCCTTCATCGCCAAGCTCAGCGTGTCGTCTACTTCCAGGCCGTTGTAAGGGAGCTCGCAGCCGGGGCAGTTCGAATCTAGATAGCGCCCCAGCCAACCGGTAGTCACATATTGATCTGATGCTGAGCCACTTTGCCAGATATCCATCGAGCGAAAGTGCGAGCGATCCGGGTTGGGGTAGCCCACGCTGTTGAGCACAGCCACGTGCCCTTCGTCGTAGAGCGCTTTCAGGCGCGTCATGGACGGATTGAAACCCAGGTCCTTCTCCAGCATCAGAATGCCACTCTGCGGCTTGATGCCGAGCGTAGGGCGCGCGTTGTAATACAGGTCGTTGCGGTACGGAATGATCGTATTCAGGCCGTCGTTGCCCCCTCCCAGCTGCACTACCACCAAGCGCCGCCCGTTGGAGTCGCGCATTCGTGTTAGCCCTTGACGATCAAGTGCATGCAGGAATTTAGGCACGAACAGCAGCGAGCTGGCCAGCACCGAAGTTTTCAGAAAATTGCGACGGGAAGTAGGCATAACCAACGACATGAGAAGCGGCTTACCGCCCCAAGTTGAGGAATTACAGGAAAGTCAGGGCGCGCAACGCGTTCCTACATCAGCTGGTATTCCGGCAAAGCCAGCAGGCTGGTAATCACCGCACGCAAGCGGTCGTCGGCCGGCGCGCGGTCGGCCTGTCGCTGTATCAAAACCAGATTTTCGGGCCGAATTGGCGTTTGCAGCAGAAAAGCACTCAGCTTAGCCGGCTGCTCGGCCGGCGCTGTGCCAGCCAATAGCTGCGTGAGCGGCGCCAGCCGAACATGGGCTTTCACAGGCTGGCGGAAGGTGCGCTCCGCGCGCGGCACCGTGGGCGCAATATCGTTTTCATCTTCCTTGAGCGCGATCCGAAACTCGGCATTTCGAAACAATACCTGAGGCAATTGCAGCCGAATCGCCAACGATGAGCTGTCAATCCAACTGCGGCCGCCGGGCCAGCCGGCCACGTTGGGCGGCTCGAATAAGGTTTGGCCCAACGCTTTTTCAAAAGTCACAAACAGCTTGTTATCATCTAGTTGCAAACCAAACGTACGCTTGATGCCAGCCAGCAGCTCAATCGGCGACTTGATGCGGTTGCCCATATTGGCAGCGTCATAAAACCATTCGGCCGTAAACAAGCGCTCCAACAACAAGCTGATGTCGTACTGACTCTGGTAAAATGACTTGGCCAGCGGCAGAATGTGCGCCGGATTGGGCACGTCGTTGACGAAAAAGCGGTAGAGCTTCGTCGTGATAAATTCGGCCGTTTGGGACTGCTCCAAAAGGGTTTTGAGCACATCTTCGCCGCCCCAATTGCCTGTGCGGCCCATGAATGTTTTGGGCCCATCATCGTGTTGCCGGGCCCGAAACACAAACTGGTGGTTTTCGTCGGCCGACCAGCCGGTGAAGGCGCGGGCTGCCTCTTTTACATCTTGCTCGGTGTAGTGCCCGCGCCCAATCGTAAACAGCTCCATCACTTCCCGCGCGAAGTTCTCGTTGGGATGCTGTTTTCTATTTTGTTGATTATTAAGGAATTGCAGCATCGCCGGTTCTTGCGAAACGGCCAGCAGCAAATCACCAAACTTGCCCAACGCCAGCCGCCGAATGGTGTTATTGAGTTGCAACGCGGCCTCCGGCTGCCGCACCCGACAGGCAAAGTGGCCGTGCCAGAAGAAGGTCATTTTCTCGCGCAGCTGCGCCGGCGACGTGGCCATACGGTCAAGCCAGCCCACGTTCATGGCATAAAAAGCGTCGCGTCGTTGCTCATTATCGAGCTTGCGCTGCTCAGGAGTCAGGCCGCGCCGCATCAGCGAAGCTTCTGGCGTAGTCCGCATGCCGGCCACCTGCGAATCCATCGTTGGCACAGGCGCGGAAGCGGCCATTGTGGCCTTTGCTTCGGCGAAGTGCATGGCCGGGCTATCGAGCGGTTCGACTTTATCAGAGGCTCGGAACAGCGCGTGCACCGCCTTCCTGATCGAGCCCGTCTTTGTTACCTCCTCCGGCAACGGACCGAAACCGGCTCGCCAGTATAAATGCTGCAAATGCTGTTGCGTCGTCGTCATTGCGAGCTACAAAGGTTCGCTGTTTGGACGCGTTTTGGCCGGCTGGGTTTAATAGACTAAGCCGGTTGCCGCTTAAAAATGCGCCCCGACCACTACATTTTTCTTGTATTCCTGCTTCTGCCCAGTGCTGGCCTGAAAGAGCTCAACGAACAGAACGTAGTAGCCAATCGGCGCTTTCGTGCCCCGATCGGTGAGGCCATCCCATTGGAAAAAGCCGCTCGTAGCCAGCGTTTCGTTGCGGACGAGGCGGCGCATGAGGCGACCCTGGGCATCGTAAATGGTTACGCTGGCGGCAAAACCGCCTTGGTCCAGTTGGTAATTGAGCGTGGTAAAATCCTGCTGGCCATCTCCATCGGGAGTGAACACTTCGGGCTCTACCCGAAAGACTTTATCCCCGGCTATATCACCTTGATACTGTGAGTTTTGCCGACCCGGCGTAGCATACCCAACTGTGCTGGCTGCTGAATGAAAGTTACTTGGCTGACTCGGCCCATCGGCGCGAATGCGTTCGATCGACACACCGTTGAGATCGTTGAGCAAGGCCAGATGCTGCTTCTTGTCGTACGCATACCGGTCGAGTGTGCGGCCGACGGCATCGGCGAGTACCAACACAGCGGCATCGTCGGGCAACGAAGGCAAGCGCGGCATGACCAGGAAAGCCGCCGGATCGTTGGTAGGGTAGTGACTGATCACGATATCGGGGCGCGTGGTGAGTACCACCAACTGCCCCGGCGCCAGCACATAGGAAGCTGCGCTCACGGGCTGGGCGTCGGCTGAGCTGTCGGTACGGGCATTGATGAGCTGCCACCCCTGCACGTCCAGGTACTTGCCCGAGCGATTCAGCAACTCAACAAAGTCAACGCCGCCCGTGCGCGGGTTAAACAATATCTCGTTGATTACCACATCGTTACTAGCAGGAGCACTGGGCAACGCAAACGTAGCAGAAGCCGCCGGACCGGCCGCATTGCCCACGCAATCGGTAGCGTGCTGCACGGTTACGGTTTGGGGCTGATTAGCTTGCAGAGCCGTAGCCAGAGTCAGATCAACAATCTTAAAATCAGGCCCTTGCGGCACTGCTTTGATGACTGTGTTCGCGGAGCCCAGCGAGTATAAAGCCGGCAAAAGCATGGCTGTGCTGTCGAGCTTTTCACCGAAAAACAGCCGCAGCGAAGTCGGAGAAAGCGTTACGACGCGCAGCAGCGCGGGCGGCGTAGTATCGGGGTTGGTGGCGCGCACGGAGTTGAGGCGGCCGGGCGTACCGCCGCTAGCATCGGTGCTGGCCGTCCAGTTGGTGATACCGGCGCAAGGGTTCGTTACGTCGACCATTTCCAGCGCCCAGCCGCCGTCTTTCTTACGGCTGTCCTTGTACCAAGTGTCTGAGTATGAGACTTCAAACAGCGTGCGGCCATCGCGCCCGCGCAACACCACCTGATCGCCGGCGTTGGTTAAGCTCGGGAAGTTGCTCAGCCCCAATACCTTCCCATACGCGGCAAACTGGCTGATCCGAGTGCTGCTGCACACCACCGCGTATTCGCCCGGCAACAGCACCGCGCCAGCCGGAAACACAGCGGCCGTGCTGCTGCCCTGCTTGAGCAGCCGCACGCCGGCCAAGTCCAGCAAAGCGGTAGCACTCGGGTTATGGATTTCTAAATATTCTGAGGCGGGCAGGCCAACGACGGGCGTTTCGTCGGCCATAATCTCGGTGATCAGCACTTGGTTGACGGTGGGCGCTACCGCAAAGCCCTGATTTACAAAGCTTATTGAAAGCGGCCCTGCTACGGCATTTCCGAACAAATCTGTGGCATTGAGCACTTCCAGCACCAGGTTTCCGAGCGGCAGATCGGCTCTGAACGTTAGGTGCACTAGCGTAGGATCGGTGGCGTCGCGCTGGGCGGTGAGCGCGGTGGCGCCGGAAGCAAGCCGGTAATTCACGGCACTTTGCACTTCTGCTACGGCTTCCGAAAAAGTCACATCCAGCTGGCGGCTGGCGGTCGTTTTGGCACCTATCAGAGCAGGCGGCGTGGTGTCCGAAACACGAAAATCGTCGAAGTAAAAGTTGCGGCTGTTAGCCGCGGAATACACGAGCTTTATGCCAAAATAGGCGCTGCTCCGATAGGTAGCGTCCGTAGCGGTGCCTTCGCTCACGTAGCCCTGGCTGGTGGCCGTAAAGTCCCGCTCCAGCGTCCATTCGTTTGCTACTGAACGTGTTACACGCACTCGCACGGCGTTGTTATTGGCCGAAGTGAGGGTCGCATCTTTCCCGTTGATGACATAGGCCGGGCTGCCCGTAGCGTCTTGGCGGAAGAGCGCTATTTCATCGGCTGTGCCACCCAAGCGCACGAAGTAGCCCTTGGTGCCCGCCGTTTTCAGTTCGGCCCGATCAGCGGTTAGCCATACGTCGGCATAGTTGCTGCCCGACGTAGCCAGCTTCAGGTTGGCATAGAACTCCCAAGTCGCGCCCGTTGCTACTTGGCTGGGTGTCGCCAGTTGCAGCGTCGTGCCGGTAACGGCCGGACCGTTGCTTTGTAGCTGCTTCAGCGCATTAACCTGAAAACTAGTTACATCACCCGTCCAAGTAGGATTTTGAGCAAAATCACCGTCGGCAAAGGATTCCACAAATTGAGCCCTTACAAAACCAGGAAAGCACAAAATGCATACCCCTGCCCAGATCAGGCAAATACACAACTTATTCACAATCAATTATTTATATAATAGCACTAAAATAGATTCTCCTGCTCCTAAAGCGTAAAAGCTAGCTAATGACTCGAATGCAGGCTTAGGGGCAGCAAGATAAATATAATTATTGCCAGAAAGCTGCCCACTCACCAAAAATCACTCCCTGCTGAATAAGCAGGTTTTGCCGATATTTACGATTAGAGCCAGTTGGCTTGTTCTTTTATTCACCCCAATCATGAAAGTAGCTGTAGTAGGCGCCACCGGCCTGGTCGGGGGCGAAATGTTGAAGGTACTGGCCGAGCGGAATTTCCCGGTCACAGAACTTCTGCCCGTTGCCTCCGAAAAATCGGTAGGACAACTCATTGATTTTCAAGGCAAAAAGTATCCGGTCGTGAGCATGGATGCGGCTATTGCCGCCCGGCCCGACGTGGCTATTTTTTCGGCGGGCGGCTCGGTCTCGAAGGAGCAAGCGCCCCGCTTTGCCGAAGTGGGCACCGTCGTGATCGACAACTCCTCGGCTTGGCGCATGGACCCCACCAAGAAGCTGGTGGTGCCCGAGATCAATGCCAAAGAGCTCACTCCGGACGACAAGATCATTGCTAATCCTAACTGCTCGACCATTCAAATGGTCTTGGCAGTGCACAAGCTGCACGAGGCGTATAAGATAAAGCGCATTGTAGTAAGCACTTACCAAAGCGTAACCGGTACCGGCAAAAAAGCGGTAGACCAACTCATGGCCGAGCGCGCCGGCACGCCCGATGCTGCGCCGAAAGCCTATCCCCACCCCATCGACCTGAACGTGCTGCCTCACATCGACGTGTTCGAAGACAATGGCTACACCAAGGAGGAGATGAAAATGGTGAAGGAAACCAAGAAAATCATGGGCGATGATTCCATCAAAGTAACTGCTACCGCCGTTCGCATTCCCGTGATGGGCGGCCACTCGGAAGCAATAAACGTGGAGTTTGAGCGTGATTTTGACCTACAAGACGTATACCGGCTGCTACGCGAAACCGATGGCGTAGAAGTTGTCGACGACGTGGCCAACAACCAATACCCGATGCCCAAAGATGCCCACGGCAAAGATGCCGTGCTGGTTGGCCGTCTTCGCCGCGATGAATCGCAAGCCAACACATTGAATATGTGGGTGGTAGCCGATAACCTGCGTAAAGGCGCTGCAACCAACGCCGTACAGATCGCGGAGCATATGATTAAGCTTGGATTGCTGAAAGAAGCAGTAGCGGTAAGCTAATACCTTCTACCTGCTTACTCCGCTTTACCTTATAAGCTACTAAAAAGGCCAGATCCATTTACGGTTCTGGCCTTTTTAGTGGGCGCGAGGCTTAACTCTTATTGGTGGCTCATTTTCAGCACTTGCTGCTGGTTGCCTTGCTGTACTGTTAGGTAGTACACGCCCGCCTGCAACACTGTAGCTTGCGGCAATGGAATATCCTGCGTGCCTTCGCCTACTGCTATGGTTTTGGTAAACAGAATATGACCCAACATATCGTGCGCAGTTAGTGTAACTGCCCCGGTACCGGCGGGGGTAAATCGCACGGTTACGACGTCTTGGTAAGGGTTGGGGAAAACATCCGCTTTGAAAGCTCGCGCTACCGCCGGCACCTGTACTGTACGCACCGGAGAGTATGCTGCTTCACCTGAGGCATCTACTTGACGCAGACGATAATACACAGTGTTGGCAACAGTTTCCGTCAGGCCCAGATCCGAGAACTGGTAGTTGGTGCGATTGGACGTTGTGCCAGCACCGGGGCGCTGACCGATGGCTTGGAAGGTTTTTCCGTCAAAGCTGCGCTCGACATCAAAATAAGCGCTGTTTTTTTCAGAAGCGGTAGTCCAGGTCAGGAAAGGATTTTTGCCGGTCCAGGTAGCCGCAAAACTTGCTAGCTCTACTGGCATAGGTTTCGCCACAGTTACCGTGACGGTTTTGGAAATTAGGCCACACGAAGTTGTTGTGGCAGCGGTAACGGTGTAGGTAGTCGTAACAGCGGGGCTGGCAGTAACAGTGGTTCCTGTGGTTGTGTTCAGCCCAGTTGAAGGTGACCAGTTATAATTACTAACGTCCGAAATATTGGGCGAAGCGGTAAGAGTAACAGAGCTACCCAAGTTAATGGTAGGCGCAGCTGGCGCAACTGTGAGCCCCGGAACCGTAAGAGTAATTTGTTGGGTGCTGGTACCGCAAGAGGTAGTAGCACTAACGGTGTAGGTAGTGGTGACGACAGGAGTCACATTCAGTGCACCTGCATTTGATACCGTCGTCATGCCAGGAGCTGACCAAGTGTACGTGCCACTACTGGCACCCGTCGCCGTAAGGGTAGTGGTGCTACCGGAACAAATAAGCGTAACATCGTTAGCAGCACCAACCTTTAGTGTCGGGTTTACAACAATAGTAATGTTTGAGGTCTTATCAGGGCACGTTGCTCCATTTTGACCTTTTGTAACAATACTAGTCAGTTTGTAAGTCGTCTGAACCGTAGGATTGATTTGTAGGGTACTATAGGATAAGCCTGCAGCATCTTTGGAATCTGTTCCAGAGATGGGTTGTGCAACTCCGTTACCAACCTGTACGGTCCAAGTCAGAACAGCTCCTATCGTGCCAGATGTTCCTTGAATCTGAAAGGCGTTACCGGTAGGACAAGTAGCTACAGTTTTAGACGTTCCACTATTTCCCGTGATTACGCCTCCTGGATAATTGATGCTCACATCATTGTTGCAACCCTGGCCATTGCTTACAAATGGCAGCAAAAACAGAAGCAGGCCGAAGCAGCTTAAAAGCGTGTAAAGTTTTTTCATATGTTGATTTTTGTATGATGCGAACAACTTTGTTTTATACAAAAATCAAATTTACAGGTTTAAACTACATCCCAAGCAACATCTTCAATTTCACCATTTTAAGCAAATTTTATCCACTAAAAATACTGTTTGCTTTATTATCACTATTTAGTCATTATTTATATAATACAAATTATTCAATTATTGCTTACATCACAAGCCGCCCTAAAGCCAGGTCCATATGGGTTGTCAAGAACTAAAGACCCCAGCTGGCTTTCGCTAGCTCCAGCACAGCGCGCCGCGTTTCATCTGGCTGCTCAAAGTACCCCATGTGGCCTACATCAGCCAGAAACAGGGCCGTGCTATTAGGCGGCAGCGCGACTTGCTCTAGCGAGGCTTCCAGCGATACAGCTACATCTTCTTTGCCCACGATAAACAGCACCGGAAACGTCGCCTCACGCAACACATGCGTGCGATCGGGGCGGTCGCGCATGGCGCGCATACCGTTGACGATGGTTTCCTTCGACGCCGACTTGGCAATATCTTCCAGGAAAGCAACGCGATGGGCTAGCCGATCGCGGTTGGCGGGGGCCAGCAGCGGACGGATAAAGGAACCCATAAACTTCTCGACGCCGTGGCGTTCCACGAAATGGATGTTTTTATCGCGATTGGCCCTCTTTGCGCCGGTATCGGCTTGGGCAGAGGAATGGAATAGGCAGAGACCCGCGACCTGCGCCGGATACTTTTCCGCAAACGCTAAGGCCACGTAGCCGCCCATCGAGTGCCCGATGAGTACGGCTTTTTCTACGCCGGCTATGTGAAGTTGCTCGGCCACGTGTTCTGCCTGCGCTTCCATCGATAAGTCATTGCTACTGAAATAGTTATCACCAAAGCCTAACAAGTCAAGTAAAAGCAGCTTGTATTGTTTGGGGAAGCCTTGAACGAATTCCGCCCAGACTTCGCGGCTTTCGGCAAAGCCATGCAGGAAAACGAGTGCGGGGCGTTGAGGCATAGGATGGATATACGGCGAATGGTGATCGCTTTACTTGTACTTTCTTTCGATAGCTCAAGCCAAATTTTGGCTTATGATCCAGCGTCTTGCAAGTAATTCGCAAACGCAGCGAAGCCGAAGCAGCAGTAGCTACCTCGGCTTCGCAATAATTTTGGATGAAAGAATTGTAGTTCTACAAAGTCACTTCTACTACTGAAGCCACTGTGGCTTTGGCAGTTAAGGAGCGAACTGCCTCAGCAATGCCATTCGCGTCGAAGCCGCATTCCTTATAAAGCTCATCCTGAGAGCCGTGTTCTACCACGCGGTCGGGGATGCCCAGGCGCTTCACGGGCAGCGAGTACCCATGATCGGCCATAAACTCCAGCACGGCCGCGCCAAAGCCGCCTTGCAGGCAACCGTCTTCTACGGTTACGATGGCTTTGTACTGCCGCAGCACATTATGGAGCATTTCCTCGTCCAACGGTTTGCAGAAGCGCATGTCGTAGTGGCCAGGGTTTAGCCCTTCTGCAACCAATTGATTAGCAGCCTTTTGCGCATAGTTGCCAATGTGCCCAATACTCAGAATGGCTACGCCTTCTCCATCGCGCACCACGCGGCCGGTACCGATGGTAAGTTTCTTGAGAGGCTTGCGCCACTCCGGCATCACACCTTCGCCGCGCGGGTAACGGATGCTGAAGGGGCCGGCATTTTCGGGCAGCGTGGCGGTGTACATCAGGTTGCGCAGCTCCTCCTCGTTCATTGGGGCCGAAACCACCATGTTCGGGATGCAGCGCATATAGGCAATATCGTAGCAGCCGTGGTGCGTAGGGCCGTCGGCGCCGGCAAAACCGGCCCGGTCGAGGCAGAATACGACGTGCAGATTTTGCAACGCCACATCGTGAACTACTTGATCATAAGCCCGTTGCATGAACGATGAGTAGATATTGCAGAACGGCACCAACCCCTGCGTGGCCAAGCCTGCCGAAAAGGTAACCGCGTGTTGCTCAGCAATGCCCACGTCGAAGGCGCGGTCGGGCATGGCTTTCATCATGATGTTCAACGACGAGCCCGAAGGCATCGCCGGCGTCACGCCCATGATCTTATCGTTTTGCTCGGCCAGCTCTACCAGCGTATGCCCGAATACATCCTGGTACTTGGGCGGTTGGGGCTTGTCGGGGACTTTCTTGTAAATCTCGCCCGTGATTTTGTCGAATAAGCCCGGCGCGTGCCACAGCGTCTGGTCCTTTTCGGCCAAGGCGTAGCCTTTGCCTTTCACCGTAACGCAGTGCAGCAGCTTGGGGCCCGGAATGCTCTTGAGATCGCGCAGAATCGTAACCAGATGGTCGACGTCGTGCCCATCGACCGGACCGAAATAGCGGAATTTCAGGGCTTCAAATAAGTTACTCTGTTTCAACAAAGTAGCTTTCATAGCTTGCTCTACCTTGCGGGCAATCTGCTGGGGGTTGGGGCCGAATTTGCTCAGCTTACCCAGCACATTCCAGAGCTCGTCGCGCACTTTGTTGTAGGTGCGCGACGTAGTGATATCGGTCAGATATTCTTTGAGTGCACCCACATTGGGGTCGATGCTCATGCAGTTATCGTTGAGGATAACCAGCAGATTGGTGTTGGTTACGCCGGCATGGTTGAGCGCCTCAAAAGCCATTCCGGCCGTCATGGCACCGTCGCCGATTACGGCAATGTGCTGACGGTCAAACTCTTTCTTGTAATCAGAGGCAACAGCCATACCCAGAGCCGCGCCTATGCTGGTGCTGCTGTGGCCTACGCCGAAGGCATCATACTCACTCTCTTTGCGCTTCGGAAAGCCCGACATGCCGCCATAGCGACGGTTGGTGGGGAACTGGTCGCGGCGTCCGGTCAGGATTTTGTGGCCGTAAGCTTGGTGGCCTACATCCCACACCAGCTGATCGTAAGGAGTGTTGAAAACGTAGTGCAGCGCCACCGTTAGTTCTACTACCCCTAGTGAGGCCCCAAAGTGGCCTCCGTAAATCGAAACCGAGTCGATAATGAACTGCCGGAGCTCCTGGCTGAGTTGTACCAGCTGATCTTGGCTGAGCTTTTTTAGGTCGTTGGGCGAGTTTATAGCCGCCAGCAATTCACCAGGTTCGACAATCATATTCTATAAGGCAAAAGTAGAATTCAGCAAGGCAACAGGCACGTGCTTTAAAAGGTTAGGCTGTAACCTGAGTATTCTGCTACGTACAACAGACAAAGTTACGATTTTTCCAAGCTACCGGTTGTTGCCATCGCCATATCGTTAGGGCCTCTTAATCTGGATTTAACAGCGCCGCCACCCAAGATTCTCTACTTTTACGCTCCACCTCACCCCCTCGCCTATGCCGCTCACGCAGAACAATCAGGAAGACCAGCAGCTGCTCGATAAGCTCCGGCCTTCGCGCATCGTGCTGCCCGTCCTGATTGGCCTGAGCGTGGTGGGCTTTATGTTTTGGCGCAGTTATAAACCCGGCGATCTGGCACCGCTGGCCAATGCGAAATTGCACTGGCTGGCCATTATGCTGGTGGTGCTGCTAGCCCGCGACTTAGGTTACGTGTACCGTATCCGGCACATGTCAGAGCGGGCCCTGAGCTGGCGGGCTAGCTTGGACGTAATCATGATTTGGGAATTTGCGTCCTGCGTGCTGCCTTCGGCAGTGGGTGGCACGGCCATAGCACCCTTTCTACTTAATAAAGAAGGCATTACGCTCGGCAAATCATTGGCATACGTGATGGCAACGGCCATGCTCGACAATTTGTATTATGTCATCATGGTACCGCTGGTGGTGTGGGTAGCCGGCGACGCCCTGTATCCGCACGAGGCACTGCAAGGCGGGTTGGTGGCTACGTTGCGGGTAGCGTTTGTGGTGAGCTACGTTTCGGTCACGCTGTACGCCGGCCTAATGCTCTATGCGATTTTTATTAATCCCTTGTCTGTCAAGCGCTTCTTGGTCCGTTTCTTTTCAATTCGGGGGCTGCGGCGCTGGCGGGCCAAAGCGTACCAGCACGGCAACGAGATGGTATGGGCTTCGGCGCAGCTCCGCGGCAACGGTGCAGGCTACTGGCTTCGAGCTGCACTTTCCACAGCCTTTGTCTGGACGGCTCGCTATGCCGTAATCGGCTGTATAATAGCGGCTTTCGTTGATGTCAACGCCAACGAGTTTGCGCTCATTTTCGGGCGCAACCTTACGTACAAAGTTATTCTGCTCATTGCCATCACGCCGGGCGGGGCGGGCATTGCCGAAGGGGCTTTCCCGACGTTTTTCGGCAAGTTCATCGGTACGCCCACGATGACCAACTTTATTGTGCTCCTGTACCGCATCGTGACGTATTACATGTACCTCGTGCTCGGGGCCATCTTCCTGCCCCGCTGGATTTCACGGGTGTTCGTCAAGCAACCAGCACCCTAGTTCACAATTATTTGATTATAAATAAGTTGCAAGTTATTTTTCAGATCACTTAGCCATTAAAAAAGCCCTTCTGCATAGCGCAGAAGGGCTTTTTTAGGGTTAGAAAATTGTATTTTCAATGCTGTTAGTCAGCTTCCAGCATCATCTGCGAGCCATCTGGGGCTTTGAGAGTAATCTCATTTTTGGTCAGATTAACTACGTCAAAGCTCATGGAATTGGGGCCACCCGCAGGCGTCAACGTGATCTTTTTAGCGGCTTGGTCAAAGGTGTAAGTACCCTGCATTGTTTGGGTGGGCGACGACATGTTGAAGTTGCCGTTGGCATAGAAGCGGAGCTCGGTCTTCTTGTCGGCGCTGGTTTGCGCCACTTTATCGCCGGTGGCAGAGGTTTCTTTGTCGGTTTTCCAGACTTTGCTATCGGTACCGTAAAGCAGGTTGGTTTCGCCAACTTTATTTTCTTGGCTACAGCTTGCGGTCAGCAAAGCGACTAACACCAGCAAGCTGGCCAAATACCGGAAGGGAGAAAGGGAGGTTTTCATGGGTACGTTGTAAGGGTTAGGAAGGTGAGCAGTAGGCTTGTTGATAGCCGCTGGGTGGAACTGTGCGGCATCAGACATAGCGCCTATTACGGCAGACCCGCCAAAAGAGTTAGCACCCAACACTTGAGCTTCCGGCACTACAACTTATTCATCCTAAACGCGTAAGCTCCCCTGATGTCGTGGCAATGGTGCACTTGCCCACTGCCGAAGTTTTTCCCTACTCTCTAATCTAAAGCTTTACACACTATGGGACTGTTTGATTTTCTGAATAAAGGCGAAGAAAAACCTGCTCAACCGGCTAATCAGCCCAACCAGAATGCGGGTAACACCGATTTCTTTGGTGGCAACAGCGCCCAACCTGCCTCTGCTACTACGCAAGGCGACACGTACACTGTCGTAAGTGGTGACTCGCTGTCGAAAATTGCCAAAAATCATTATGGCGATGCGGCCAAATGGCACCAGATCTACGAAGCCAACAAAGGTATTATCGGCAGCAATCCCGATCACATTGAGGTAGGCCAAGTGCTTACGTTGCCTAAGAGCTAAGCTCTTATTCTCTTACATAACCAGGCAAAAAGGCTGCTTCCAACTGGAGGCAGCCTTTTTACATATAAGCTATTGATTTTTAGATATTTAGAATGATTCTTCTTTATAAGACACCCTGTGTGTAAAGGTTTCGGGCAAGAAGTACGAAGCCACGCAGAATTGCTTAGTAACACTTGAAGAATAACAGCGATTCGGAAGCCAAATCAGCAGCTTACTGAAACCGTTATTCGGGTCATTAAGCAAAATATTTTTCCTGTGCTTCCGTTCTTTTTTAGCTAAGTATCTCATAAACTGCCGACTAGGCCGCGCAAAAAATATTGTCCTGGATTTGCGTATGTCAAATCCGGTTGTACATTTGCAGCTACCAACCCGGTACTCCCCCGCTCGCGGCGGGGTAGTTTTCAAAATTTATACAGAAGCGGCGAGAGATCAGGCTCCGTGACCCGCTGGCAACCTTCGACCGCGCGAAAGGTGCCAATTCCTGCCCGGCCCGGCATCCGCCGACGGGGAATATAAGTTGAGTGCCATGCAAAACTCTTTCGCTTTCGCCCCCTCGTACCCATCTGCCACGGCTGCTTTTCTGCACGCCGGTTTGCCAATGGGTATTCGTGTTTCGGTTGCCGCTGCTCTTAGCCGCCCCGAAGGTGTAGTCATGCGAATGCGAATGTGCCGCTGTTGCACCTGTTGTTGCTAACTCGCTAAGTCGAGTCTAGCCTCCTTTCCTTCCCCTCTGTACTTACCGTAAAACTGCGTCTTGCAGCGTCTTGGTACGCTCTCCGACGGGTTTTTCCTGCCTCAGCGCAGCCTTGCGCTCTTGAGGAGCTTCGCCTAAGCCGTCCGTCGCTTACGCCCTGATTTACAGCATCTTCCTCCTTCTGACACTTCCTAATCACAGCATCTTTATGTCTACGCAAAACCTGCACTTCGAAACCCTCCAAGTACACGCCGGCCAACAACCCGATCCGACTACCGGCTCCCGCGCAGTTCCGATTTATCAGACAACCTCCTACGTCTTCAAAAGCGCAGAACATGGCGCTAACCTCTTCGCCCTGAAGGAGTTCGGCAACATCTACACCCGTTTGATGAACCCAACTACCGACGTGTTTGAGCAGCGTGTAGCTGCCCTCGAAGGCGGCGTAGCAGCGCTAGCAACCAGTTCGGGTCAGGCTGCTCAGTTCATTTCCCTTAACAATATCCTCCAGGCCGGCGACAATTTTGTTAGCTCGTCGTTCCTCTACGGCGGCACTTACAACCAGTTCAAAGTGGCTTTCAAGCGCTTGGGCATTGAGGTTCGCTTTGCCGACGGCGATAATCCCGATCATTTCGAGCAGTTGATCGACGACAAAACCAAGGCGATTTACCTCGAAACCATCGGCAACCCCAGCTTCAGCGTGCCTGATTTTGAGCGCATTGCCGCCATTGCCGAGAAGCACGACCTGCCGCTGGTTGTAGACAATACGTTTGGCGCTGGCGGCTACTTGTTCCGCCCCCTGGAGCACGGCGCGCACATCGTAGTGGAGTCGGCTACCAAATGGATCGGCGGCCACGGTACCAGCATCGGCGGCGTGATCGTGGACGGCGGCAAATACGACTTCGGCAACGGCAAATTTCCGCAGTTTACGGAGCCTTCCGAAGGTTATCATGGCTTGGTTTTCAATGACGTATTCGGCAAAAACGGCCCGTTTGGCAACATTGCCTTCATCATCCGGGCGCGGGTAGAGGGCTTGCGCGACTTTGGGCCGTCTATCAGCCCTTTCAACTCCTTCCAGCTGTTGCAAGGCCTCGAAACCCTGTCGTTGCGCGTCGACCGCACCGTAGAAAATGCACTGCGGGTGGCCACTTGGCTGGAGCAGCATCCGCAGGTCGAGAGCGTGAACTATCCTGGCCTAAAGAGCAGCCCCTATAACGCCTTGGCGCAGAAGTACTTAAAGCGCGGCTTCGGCGGCGTGCTCACCTTCACCATCAAAGGCAGCAAGGAAACGGCCACCAAATTTATTGATAACCTAAAGTTGGTGAGCCACTTAGCCAACGTAGGCGATGCCAAGACGCTCATCATTCAGCCATCGGCTACCACGCACCAACAACTCTCCGACAACGAACAGCGCGCCGCTGGTGTAGCGCCTACGCAACTGCGCCTGTCGGTTGGCATCGAGCATTTTGAAGACATCCGTGCCGATCTGGCGCAGGCCTTCGAAGCCGTTCGCAATGAAGCGCCGCTGCAAGCGGAAGAAGTGGGCAGCACGTTGTTGCAGCCCGAAAAAGAACATGCGCAACCCCTGGAAGTGTAAGTGAGAGGTTGGGCGGTGGACGCGGCGACGAGTCGCAACGGTCACCGCCTTCTTTCGGGAGTTGCCGCATTGCGGACGGTAGAACGGTTTTTTTGTGAGAGAGGGAGCCGTTTTGACCATCCTTTAGTAGCCCGGGCTGAACCGGATCGAGGGATCTTTTTGGGTGGGACCGACTGCCTCCGATCCAGCAGGTTCAGCCCGCGGGCTATTGAAAATCCTTGCAAAGCTTACCCCTTGAGCTTCTGCAACACGCATTTACTTTATGGTCGATAGTCAATTTTTCACCTTATCCCATCCTCTAGCGCTCGAAAGTGGCGCCACGCTGCCGCATGTACAGGTGGCGTACCATACGTATGGCACGCTCAATGCCAACCACGACAATGTGGTGTGGGTATGCCACGCGCTCACCGCCAACTCCAACGTTTTGGAGTGGTGGCCGGGGTTGTTTGGGGAGAATTGTCACTTTGATCCGGCCGAGTACTTTATTGTTTGCGCCAATATTCTGGGTTCGTGTTACGGCTCTACAGGCCCCCTAACGCCCGATCCGGCGACTGGCGAGGTGCTTTTCAGTCGGTTTCCGCTGCTCACCGTTCGCGATATGGTGACGGCGCACGAGCAGTTGCGGCAGCATTTGAGGGTCCGAAAAATTCATACCCTAATCGGCGGCTCGCTCGGCGGCCAACAGGCACTGGAATGGGCGATTCAGCAACCCGACCTTTTTGGCAACTTGGTAGTGCTAGCGACCAACGCCCAGCATTCGCCCTGGGGCATTGCTTTTAACGAAGCACAACGACTTGCTATTCAAGCAGATAGCACTTACAACCAAAATACGCCCACCGGTGGTCAGCAGGGGCTGCGCGCCGCGCGCGCCATTGCGCTCCTTAGCTACCGCAGCTACGAAGCCTACGGGCTCACCCAAGCCGAAACGGTGGACGATACCATCGATGGCTTTCGGGCCAACTCGTATCAGCAGTACCAGGGCGACAAGCTCGTGGCTCGCTTCAATGCTTACACTTACGTTGCGCTCTCCAAAACCATGGACACGCACAACGTAGGCCGCAGCCGGGGCGGCATTGCCGCGGCGCTGGGCCAGATTCGGGCCCGTACGCTGGTGCTGGGCATCACGTCGGATGTGCTTTTTCCACCCAGCGAGCAGCAGCTACTGGCTCGCCACATTCCGGGTGCGGTGTATGCCGAAATGGATTCGCAGTATGGCCACGACGGCTTCTTGATCGAAACCGACCAAATCACGCATTTTCTGGAGCGCTTTTACGCGCATACCTTCGCCCATTGACAGTTTATAACATATTGATTATAAATTATTTAACAATTTAATCGGATTACTCTTTCTTCATCTATGCCAACTACTAAATCTGCTGACCGCCCTCTTCAAATTGGTCTCATTGGCTTTGGTTGCGTCGGGCAGGGCTTATACGATATCCTGGAAAAGCTGCCGGAACTGAACGCTCACATCCGGCGCATTGCCGTCAAAAACCCAACCAAGGCGCGGCCGCTTCCGCACGATCGTTTCGATTTTCACGCCGACGATCTCTTGCAGGACCCTGAGTTGGACATTCTGGTAGAGGTCATCGACGACCCAACCGAAGCGTTTCGGCTGGTAAGCACGGCCCTGCGCCAAGGCCGCCGCATCGTGACGGCCAACAAGGCGATGGTGGCGCGCCATCTGACGGAGTTGGTGGCATTGCAGCGCGAATTTGGCGGTACGTTGCTGTATGAGGCGGCAGTGTGCGGCAGCATTCCCATCGTCCGGACCCTGGATGCGTATTTCAGCCACGAACCGCTCGAATCGGTAAGCGGCATTTTCAACGGCTCTTCGAATTACGTGCTCAGCCGCATGACCGAAGAAGGCTCCGACTACACGCCGGCCTTGGCTGAAGCGCAAGCACTGGGTTTCGCCGAAACCGACCCGACGCTCGACATGGCTGCATTTGACCCGCGCAGCAAAGCCACCATTTTGGCCGCGCACGCCTACGGCTTGCTCCTAGAGCCGGAACAAGTATTAAACCTTGGCATCGAGAACATTACCGCACAGGATATCCGTTACGCCGCTGCTTTGGGCCAGAAAATCAAGGTGGTGGCCAGCTTGCAAAAGCTGCCCGATGGGCGCATAACCGCATTTGTAACGCCGCAATTTGTGGCGCCTACAGCGCCGCTTTACGCGGTCGAGCGCGAGTTCAACGGCGTTGTTCTTGAAGCTACGTACGCCGGCACGCAGTTTCTGAGCGGTCGCGGGGCCGGTGGGCACCCAACAGGCTCGGCTGTGCTGGCCGACTTGGTGGCGCTAAGGGCGGGGCTGCGCTATTCCTACGCCAAGCTCACAACCACTGAAAAGCCCACGTACACCACTGATCTTGAAGTGGAAGTATATATACGTCGGCCCGATGAAGATGCCAGTAACCTAGTAACATTCAGTGAGATATCGCAGGATAACCCAGCCGAAGGCTACGCAGTTGGTTACGTATCCTTGGCGCAGTTCCTCCGTCACCGCGACGCGTTGCGGCGTTCCGGGACCTTTGTGGCGCGCACCGGCAAGATCAGGCTGCTTCAGGCGAAGGCCAATGTTATTTCAGAAACGACTGTCTTGACCGCTTAATCACAACTTATTGATTAACAAATAGTTGCGTTTTGGCGGTTTTGTGTGTCCCGCCAAGGCTGATTGTTGCGTAGGTTTGCGGCCGTCATTCTACCGTTTCTTATGCCTACCATGCCCCCCTCGCTTCGTCCTGGCGACCACGTTGCCATTGTTTGTACGGCCCGCAAAGTGTCGCACGAAGAAGTTGCTGCCGCCGTCGATATTCTCCAGGGTTGGGGCTTGAAAGTGGTGTTGGGGGAAAGCGTATCGGCTGAGCACCATCAGTTTGGCGGTTCGGATGAGCTGCGCACCCGCGATTTTCAGCGCATGCTCGACGCGCCCGAAATCCGGGCAATTCTGTGTGCCCGCGGCGGCTACGGCACCACCCGCATCATCGACGCAATCGACTTTTCGCGTTTTGCCGCAAGCCCCAAGTGGATTGCCGGGTTCAGCGACATCACCGTGCTCAACTGCCATCTGCTGAAGCTGGGCCACGAAAGCATTCACGGGGTAATGCCCTTTATTTTTCACCAATCCGGCGGCGAAGAAGCGCTTGAAAGCTTGCGACGGGCCTTGTTTGGCGAATCGGTAGCGTACGAGGTTGCGGCGCACCCACTCAACCAAGTAGGCACGGCCGAAGGCGAGCTTTTTGGCGGCAACCTCAGCCTGCTCCAAACCATTACGGGCACCGCCTCCGATTGCTCCTACGCCGGCCGCATTCTGTTTTTGGAGGACATCGAGGAATACCTCTACAGCATCGACCGCATGATGGTGCACCTCGAACGCACTGGCAAACTCCGTCAGCTTGCCGGTCTGATCGTGGGCCACTTCACCAATCCGCAGGACAATGCCGTGCCGTTTGGCCAGACGCCCTACGAAATCATCGACACGTATGCCCGCAAGTACAATTTTCCGGTTGCCTACGGCTTTCCAGTAGGCCACGAACCGCACAATCTGGCCTTAATCTGCGGGCGGCGAACGCGATTGACGGTGAGCCACGCAGGCACGAAAGTCGAGTACTTTCAATAATGTATCAGCAACTTAATCACGAAAAAGGCCTCGCTTATCCAACCGAGGCCTTTTTATATAATCAACTGATTATCAATCGTCTACTCTTGGTAGATGGTTTGCAGAACCGTTTGCCCTACGGCTTTCAGCGTGCGGCGGTCGATGATGGCCATATTGTCCTGCGTGGTGTGGTGATACGCCGGAAAGTACTCATCGCCAACGGGCAAATGGTCGATGATGTCGATGGTGCGCACGCCAGCTTTGTTGGTGTACACGTGGTCGTCGGTGATGCCGGGTGAGTCCTGAAACAGGAAAAAGTCGGAGTAGCCGATGCGCGCTGCCGTGTTCCAGACCTTGTCAACTACGTCGCGCGCGTATTGCCGCGACTGCTCTTCCCGACTGAATTTGGCGTCTTTAGCACCTACCATGTCGAGCAGAATACCGTAGCTGGGCTTGTAGTTGGCCGGCAGCAAATGCTCGGCCCAATACTGGGAGCCCAAGCACCAACTGTCCTTGCCTTGCACCCCGAGCTGATCCTTTAGTTCGCTCTGCGTGCTGGAATCGTAGCCGTAGTCCTCGGAGTCGAACAGGATGAAGTCGATGCCCACATTCGGAGCCAAGCTATCGGGCTGGGCGGCCAGCACGCGCGCCATTTCGAGCGCAATGCCCACACCGCTGGCCCCGTCGCTGGCCCCGTCGAGGGGCGCGTTTTTCTTCTGCTTGTCTTTGTCGGCGAAGGGGCGCGTGTCCCAGTGCGTGAATACGGCTACGCGGCGGGTTGCTTTCGGCTGAAACTGGGCCACAATGTTGCGCGAGCGCAGCATTTTACCATCAAACGCCATGGCCTCAAAAGGCTGTTCTTGCACCGTCAGCCCGTAGCTTCTAAACTTCTTAACAATCCAATCGCCGGTGGCAACGTGTGCCTTGGAGTTGGGCACGCGCGGCCCGAAAGCTACCTGCTTGGCTGTAAACGCAAACGCCGAATCGGCGCTGAAGCTAGGAGCCGCGGGCACCTTCGCCTCTGCGGAAGCCTCGGTTTCTACCGATTTCGTTTTGTTGTCCGTACAGCCCGCAAGCGATACCAGCGCCGCCAGCACAGGTGCCAGCCAAAGGGTTTTCGAGTTCATAGAGGTTTTAAAATCGCTCGTTAGGCTGAGCTTGTCGAAGCATCTCTCCCGCTTCGTTGTGGTGCTGATCAAAAAGAGAAATTACTAACCAGAAAAGGTGCTTCGACTTTGTTTCGCATGCCCTTCGATACTGTAGCTTACTCTGCACGGCAAGCTATTCCTCGCTGTAAGCCCAGTCGACGCCGGCTTTGGTGTCTTTGATCACAATGCCTTGCTCTTTCAACGCGGCCCTGATTTCATCGACTTTGCCATAATCTTTTACGGTCTTGGCTTCCTGGTAAAACTGCAACGTCAGGCCCAGCAATTGCTCGGCATTGGCGCGAGGCTCATCTACAAGACCCAGAATATCCGTCACCAGCGTCGAATACGTAGTCATCGCTTCTTGCAAAGCCGCTTCGCTTACGGCCGCTAGCGAAGCCAGATTGGCATTGTAGCCGTTGAGCTTGCGTAGCAGGTTAAACAAGCTGGCAATGGCACGCGCCGTGTTCAGGTCGTCGTTGAGACCGGCGAAGCAGTCGCTGATGAGCTTGCGCAACTCTGCATCGGCTGCTGAGGTATCTACCTGTCTCTCAACGCCTTCTGGCAAACGCAGTTTTTCGAGTAGCCGCAGACCATTCATCAGCTTGCGGTAGCCCTTGCGCGCTGCTTGCAAAGCCTCGTCGCTCACGTCGACGGGGCTGCGGTATTGGGCTTGCAGCAGGAAAAAGCGCGCCGTCATGGGTGAGTAAGCTTGGCTGAGCGTGGCGTTGGAGCCGTCGAATAACTCATTGATGGTAATGAAGTTACCCAACGACTTGCTCATCTTCTGCCCGTTCACCGTGATCATGTTGTTGTGCATCCACACGCGGGCTTCGTCGGAATGCGAGTGACTGGCCTGGCTCTGAGCAATTTCGCACTCGTGGTGCGGAAACATCAGGTCCAAACCGCCGCCGTGAATGTCGAACTCGGCGCCTAAGTATTTGCGGCTCATGGCCGAGCACTCAAGGTGCCAGCCGGGGAAGCCTTCGCTCCACGGCGAAGGCCAGTGCATAAGATGGGCCGGCGAAGCCTTTTTCCAGAGCGCAAAGTCGAGCGGCGAGCGCTTTTCGTCTTGGCCGGCGAGGTTGTCGCGGGTGCCGGCGAGCAGCTCCTCAGTCACGCGGTTCGAAAGCTTACCGTAGCGGTGCTGCTCGTTGTAGCGCGGCACATCGAAATATACCGACCCGTTGACTTCGTAGGCAAACCCATTGTCCAAGATTTCCTGAATCAAGCCGATCTGCTCAGTGATGTGGCCACTGGCGCGGGGCTCAATGTCGGGTGGTACGCAACCCAAGACCTCCATGTAGCGATGGTAGCGATTGGCGTAGTATTCAGCCACTTGCATGGGCTCCAACTGGGCGGCGCGCGCCATTTTCGAGATCTTGTCCTCGCCTTCGTCGGCGTCGCTTTCGAGGTGGCCAACGTCGGTGATGTTGCGCACATAGCGCACCGTGTAGCCGAGGTGCCGCAGGTAGCGCACCAGCACGTCAAACACGACGGGACCGCGGGCATTGCCTAAATGCGCGTCGTTGTAAACGGTTGGGCCACACAAATAAACGCCCACGAAAGGCGGATGCAAGGGTTGGAAAGCTTCTTTGCGACGAGTAAGGGTATTGTAAAGCGAAAGCGAGTGCTGCATCTGGCAAAAGTAGGAAGATTTGACGGGTGACCCGGCGCAAAATCATGACGTGGGTTGGGGTTGAACGTGCCTAGTTGGCTGCCGTTACATTTAGCAGGAGAAATAACCAAATGCCCTCTCAACGCCTTTAAACGGGGTTTTTATCCACAACAAAGTCCTAGGTGAAGTATGTATGGCACAAAAGTCAAAGTGTATGGTACATAAGGTTCATACTGTAGTTTATAATTTATTGTGCTAGCACAAATATATTTAAATGTAAATTTCTGATAATCAATTACTTGCTAGTTTTACTCTGCGTTTTATTTAATTGATAGACGCCCGTAGTCGGGAAGTGGTCAGAAAACGGGATCTCACGGTGAATCTCGAAATCATCGACGGCCCATTGGGAACTCGCAAACTGGTTGTCGATGCGCACGAAGGGCAAGGCGCCGTTGTAAGTGCTGCCGATGCCGTTGCCGACGGTCGCCCACGCGTTCTGAAAATGGTCGGCCAACTGATCGTAGGCGTAACTGTAGGGCACGTCGTTGAGGTCGGCGCAGAGCAGCATTGGGTAGCGGCACCGCTCGAAGCGCTGCACCAGCGTATCGACCTGCGTGCTACGTGCCACCAGGCCGCGCTTGTAACGCGCAAGCAGGCCGCGGGCCTTGCGCTTGAAACCGTCCTTGCTGGAATAGCTGTCGACGATGTCGCGCTCGTCCATGCTCATGCTCTGCAAATGCACATTATAGACGCGGATGGTATCGCGGGAAGGCAGCAGCAGATCCACGAACATGGCGTGGTTCTGCGTCAGACGCCCGAAGTTGATGGTACCGCGCTGCAAAATGGGAAACCGCGTAAAAATGGCCATCCCAAACTCCGCGCCTACGCTGTTGGTGAGCGTTTTGGACAGAAATACGTGCCGGTCTTTGTCCGCCCCAATTTGCCGCACGGCGTTGAATACGCTTCCGTCCTGCGTCCGAATCGGCTCGTTGTAAAACTCCTGCAAACACAGGATATCAGCTTGGTTATCGGCCAGCCACGCGATCATGGCCTTCGACGAATGCAGGTTCTTGTCGCGCAGCTGCGGGTACACGTTGAAGATGCGCACGTTGGAGCTCAGCATCCGCACGCGCTGCCCTGGTGAGCCGGTGGGTGAGCTAGTGTGCAGCGGATGCAGAGCCAAGCCGCGCTGAAAATGCGGCCACGTCAGCACGGCTACCACAATAGGCAAAGCGGCCACCCGCCAGTCGCGCAGCAGCCAATACACCACCAGCAACACATTGACGGCGAGCGCAATAGGCAGCGTGAGCGCGCCAAAAGCAGCGGGCCAAAAGGTATGAGCCGGAATTTGAACACAGGCGATGGCTGCCAGCACCCACAGGAGGATCAGCAGCGTGAATTTGAATGCAAAGGAGCGACGCACGGTAGTAGAAAAACCCGGATGAGGGTTGACAAAGGTAGCCCAGCTACGGGAAAGCCCTGCGGAGCGGTTGTTCCCCCGCCAGATTACCCTATTTTCCTTGTAGTTTGCGACAAGATAGAACCTCTATTTATGCTATACTCTACCCTTCGTTTTTTATGTCTTTTATTGTTGTTGGCGGGTGCTTTCGGCGCGTCTGGTAAGGTAGCTACGCCGCTGCCCGAAGCGCGCACGCTGGAGTTTGTTGAAAACCGTGGCCAATGGGACGCCCATGCCCGCTACATGGCCGAATTGCCGAGCGGCCGGCTGTTCCTGACCAACACCGGCTTCACCTTCGCGCTCGTCGATCCGCAGGCACTGCACGCCCACTACGAGCAGAGCCATACGAACGCTACCGGCAGCGCACTGCCCGACAAGCTGCGCGCCCATGCCTATTCCGTGACTTTCGAAGGCGCCAACGCCAAACCCAAGCTTACGGGTGTGGAGGCCACGCCCGGCACGCGCAACTACTTCCGCGGCTCCGACGCAAAGCAGTGGGCCGACGGCGCACAGGGTTTTCACGAGGTTACGTACGGAGACGTGTACCCGGGCGTAGGCGTGCGCTTGTATGAAAACCAAGAGAAGCTGGAATACGACTTTACGGTAGCGGCGGGCGCCAAACCTTCGGCCATTCGGCTGCGCTACACCGGCGCCGACCAGCTCAGCCTCGACAACGGCCGGCTCGTTATCCGGACTTCGGTGGGCACGGTTACCGAACAGGCGCCGCTGGCTTGGCAGCAGGTCGGGGAGCGGCGCGTGGCAGTGCCTTGTGAGTTCGTATTAAGTAAAAATGTAATCTCCTTTAAATTAGGCACTTACAATCAAAAGCTTCCGCTGGTCATCGACCCGACGATCGTCTTTTCGTCTTTTACTGGCTCTACGGCCGACAACTGGGGCTTCACGGCGACTTACGACGCGCAGGGCAATCTTTATTCCGGCGGCATCGTGTTCGGCATTGGCTATCCGGCTACCACCGGCGCTTACGATGTGTCATTCAACGGCATCATCGACATGGCCATCATCAAGTACAACCCTAGCGTAAACGGCGCGACTTCCCGGCTTTACGCGACGTATTTGGGTGGCAATCAGGCAGATGCACCCCACAGCATGGTGGTGAACGCACGCAACGAACTCCTGATTCTGGGCAGCACCAGCTCGCGCGATTACCCCGTTACCAGCTCGGCCTACCAAAGTGCATTTGGCGGCGGCATCGCCGTATCGGGTAGTTTTCTGAACGGTATCCCCTACACCAACGGCTCCGACTTGGTAGTTACGTGCCTTAGCTCCGATGGGCAAAAGCTGCTGAGCTCTACCTACCTCGGTGGTAGCAACAACGACGGGCTGGTGCAGGCTTCGGCGACCACCTCTAGCCCGCTGGTGCGCAACTACGGCGATCAGTTTCGCGGCGACATCCTCACCGACGCTAACAACAACGTATACATTGCCTCGGCAACGGCTTCTGCTAACTTCCCCATAGTCAATGGGTTCCAGCGCACGTTGGGGGGCCTTACCGATGGCGTAGTGTGCAAGCTCACCCCGAATCTGAGCCAACTGGTCTGGAGCACTTATCTAGGTGGCAATCAATACGATGCCACGTATTCGCTGCAATTGGCGGCCAACGGGGAAGTATTTGTATGTGGCGGCACCACCAGCACCAACTTTGCTTTCTCTACTGATGGCTATCAGCCTAAGGCCCAGGGCGATGTAGACGGCTACGTGGCGCGCATCCGCCCCGATGGCCAAGGCTTGATAAGAGCCAGCTACGTGGGCACCAGCAAATCCGACCAAGCGTATTTTATTCAGCTCGACGGCGACGGCGATGTGTACTTGCTGGGCCAAAGCAAAGGCGTAATGCCCATTACCGCAGGCACTTACAACGTCCGGACCAGCGGACAATACATTCTGAAGTTTGATGCCGAGCTAAAAAACGTGTTGCTGGGCACTACCATTGGCGTGCGCAGTACCAACAGCGAAAGCGCCATTAGCTTTTCGCCAACTGCCTTTCTGGTAGACGATTGCGAGCGCATTTATGTGTGCGGCTGGGGCGGCGGGCCTAATACCATTGGCCCCTATTACAACGGCACCACCGACGGGCTGGCAACGACCTCCGACGGCCTGCAGCGTACCACCGACGGCGAGGATTTTTACCTGGCCGAGCTTTCGCCGGGGGCAGCTACCCTCGAATACGCCACTTTCCTGGGCGGTTCGGGTGTAAACGAGCACGTCGATGGCGGCACCTCTCGCTTCGACAAGCGGGGCTATGTGTATCATGCCGTGTGCGGCGGCTGCCAAGGCCGGCAGGCTTTTCCGTTTCCGCCCGGCGTGAATACTTACTCCACCCGAAACGGCAGCACCAACTGCAACAACGCTGCCTTCAAGTTCGACTTCGGGGCCCGCATCGCCGATCCCGGCCCGCGCCGCTACATCTGCCTCAGCGCCGGGCCGGTAACGTTGGGCGGCACTCCGGCGGGTGGCGTATGGCAAGGCCCTGGCGTGACGGCAGCGCCGGGTGGCGGTTACCTGTTTACGCCCGCTGTGGCGAAAGTCGGTTCGAGCATTCTTACCTATACGGCCGCGGCGACGGGTACTTGCCTCACAACCAGGTCGGTACGCTATATAGTTATGCCTGAGCCGGTTATGACATTTGCCCTACCTCCTGAAGTGTGCCGGAATAGCGCAGCCCTTACACTAACTGCCACGCCCAGCCCTGGCGGAACCTTCAGCGGACCTGGGGTTACCGGAAATATTTTTGATCCGGCAAGAGCCGGCGTCGGGCAACACACGATCACCTACTCCCTCACCGATACGCTCGGCTGCGGCGCTGTGAGCCGCACTATTATTGTCAGCGCGCCGCCTGTTGTCGCGGCCGGTCCGGACTCTACCTTGTGCGCCGATCAGATCAAGGCATTCCGGCTGCGGGGCGCCACGCCGGCGGGCGGCACTTGGAGCGGCACGGGCGTGTCGGCCGACGGCTTGTTTACGCCGCCCAACACCAACGGCCGCGGTGCTGTCATCAGCTTGAAATACACCTACGGCAAAACTGGCTGCGATATGTCGGCTACCAAGACGATTACCCTGGCGCCGGTTTCCAGCTCTAGCGTCAGCCTCAACGTGCCCGAATGCACGGCGGCCCCTCAATACACGGGGTTAGCGCCGCTTACGATTCAGTTTCAGCCCAGCTTGATGGGCGGCACCTACAGTTGGGATTTTGGCGACAACACGCCGATCGCCACCGAAGCCGCCCCGACGCACGAATTCACCAAGCCGGGCACCTACAAAGTCCAGCTTACTGCGCGGTACGCGGGCTGCGTGGTGGTCACGCAGTTTGCGCCCGTCGAGGTTGGGGCAGTATTCGTTCCCAACATCATCACGCCCAATGGCGACGGCAAAAACGACCAGTTTATGCCTACTTTCAGCTGCCAACCGGCCACGTTGAAAGTTTTTTCGCGCTGGGGCGCGAAAGTGTACGAAACCGATAACTACCGCAACGACTGGCGCGGGGATAATTTGGCCGATGGCGTCTACTATTACCACCTGCGCGACACAGAAGGCCGCTGGGTGAAAGGTTGGGTAGAGATAAAACGTTGAGTACTTTGCGGGGCTATTTGTAACGCTGTATCTATTCCGCAATCTCTACCCGATGTCTTTTTGGAGAAGTATGAGCTGCCTGCTCGTGGGCTGCTGTAGTATGGTATTATCCCAAGCGGCGCTGGCTTCGACCGATTCGCGCACGTTGGAGTTTGTTGAAAATCGCGGGCAGTGGGACAACCGGGTTCGCTACGCGGCTGATCTGAACAACGGCCGCCTGTTTGTCGAAAGTGGGGGCTTTACCTACGCGCTATTTGCCGGCAATCCGCTACAGCATCATTTTTCCGAAAAAGAGACCGCGCGGCAAGCGACCGAAAAGTTGCAGGCGCACGCGCTGCGGGTACGGTTTGCAGGCGCCTCCGAGCAAGCTACGCTTTCGCCCTTAGATCAAACTGCTGAAGTGCGCAACTACGCCCGCGGCAACGACCCGGCGCAGTGGGCGAGCAACGTACCGAGCTATCGGCAACTCCATTACAAAGAGTTGTGGCCCGGCATCGACGCCCGGCTGTATGAGAATCAGAATCAGCAGCTTGAGTATGATTTTGACGTGGCCGCCAAAGCCAACCCCGACTTAGTACAGCTTCAGTATGAAGGAGCCGATGCGCTCGCTCTCCGCCCCGACGGTGCCTTGGAGATTCGTACGTCGGTAGGCAGCATTACTGAACTGGTCCCACACGCATGGCAGCTCGACGCCACAGGCCAGCGTCAGGCCGTAGCCTGTCGCTATATCGTTGAGGGCCGGGCAGTGCATTTTCGCCTCGGGACCTACGACCGGCGGCGCCCCCTGACCATCGACCCGACGATTGTTTTTTCGTCCTTCACCGGCTCCAAATCCGATAACTGGGGCTTCACGGCGACTTACGACGCGCAGGGCAATCTCTACTCCGGTGGCATCGTGTTCGGCCCGCAATACCCGACTTCTTTGGGCGCCTACGATACCTCGTTTGGCGGCGCCGTTGACATTGGCATTATCAAATACAACACGACGGCCACAGGGCCAGCGGCCCAGGTCTGGGCCACGTATCTGGGCGGTTCCAGCACAGAATTCCCTCATAGTCTGATTGTTAACAACCAGGGTGATTTGTTGATCCTTGGTACTACTTCCTCCCGTGACTTTCCCGTTACGGGCGGCGCTTACGACCGGAGTTTTAACGGAGGCAGCTACGTCGAACCTTACGGCGCGAGCACTTCGCCTACCCTGCCTTCTGGCTCCGATTTGTTTATTACCCGCCTCAGCGCCAACGGTGCCAGCTTGATTGGCTCGACCTTCCTGGGTGGCAGCGGCAACGACGGTATTCTGGACCCGCGCAACACCGGCGCCAGCCTCGTGCGCAACTACGGCGACGCCTTTCGCGGCGATATTCTCGTCGATGCCGCCGACAACGTATACATCGCCTCCTGCACTTCTTCGACCAACTTTCCGGTGACCAACGGCTTTGCCAGCGCTTACGGCGGCGGCACCAGCGATGCAGTAGTCTGCAAGCTGAACAGCTCATTAAGTAACTTGTTGTGGAGCAGCTACTTAGGCGGCACCGGCCCCGACGCGGCTTATTCCCTACAATTGGATGCAAGTAATAATATGTACGTGTGCGGCGGCACCGCCAGCGGCAACTTCCCGACTACGGCCGGCAGTCTTTACCCTTCCCGGCGCGGCGATATCGATGGGTTTGTGAGCCGGATCAGCAGCAACGGCAGCACCATCGAGAAATCTACTTTTCTGGGCACGTCCTTTTACGACCAAGGGTATTTTGTGCAGCTCGACAACAGCGGCAACGTGTATGTACTGGGACAAACCCTTGGCAATTACCCCGTTACCCCCGGGCATTATGCCAACAGCGGCAGCCATCAGTTTATTCATAAGCTCACGGCCGACCTCAGCACCACCGACTTTTCGACCGTATTCGGCAGTGGCCGCTCGATCATCGACATATCACCCACGGCCTTTCTGGTGGACCAATGCGACCGCATTTTTGTGAGTGGCTACGGCGGTGAAAATTACACGGGCGGCAATACGCAGGGCTTGCCTGTAACGCCTACCGCTTTTCAAACTATTACCGATGGCTCCGACTTCTATTTAATGCAGCTTTCCGCAGGCGGCACTAAGCTCGAATACGCCACATTTTTCGGCGGTGCTGGCGGATACGGAGAGCACGTCGATGGCGGCACTTCTCGCTTCGACAAGCGCGGCATTGTGTACCAGGCCGTGTGCGGGGGCTGCGGGGGGCTTTCGAATTTTCCCATTCCGGCTGGTGTCAGCACTTTCTCCAGCACCAACGGCAGCACCAACTGCAACAACGCTGCTTTCAAATTTAACTTCGAGCCCAGCGCCATCTTGGCCGGTCCGGACGCAACGGTCTGTGTAGATTCTGATGGGTTGCCACTCGTCGGAACGCCCGCCGGTGGATCCTGGAGCGGCCCTGGAGTAACTGGTTCATTAGCAACAGGTTATAAATTTGTACCCAATGCCAATTTGCTGGGCCAGCAATTGCTCACGTACACGGTGCTCGGCACTGGCCTTTGCGGTGGCGAATCGGTTCTGAAAGTAAATGTTGTACCGGCCCTCACGGCTGCTTTCACCCAATTTCCGCAGACCTCTTTCTGCCTGAACGGGTTCAGCAACCCATCTGTCACGCTGACGGCTATGCCGGCGGGCGGCACCTTCAGCGGACCGGGCGTATCAGGCAATGTATTTTATCCGGCGGGGGCTGGCTCCGGCACGCACACGCTTACTTATACGTACCAGGCAAACGGCTGCCAGGCACGGGCCACGCAGGTGGTTACGGTCGTCAACGCCATTGCTGGTCCCGACTTCAGCATTTGTTCGGGGGCAGCAGCTGTGCGCCTAAAAGGAAATCCAGCGGGCGGCAAATGGAGCGGCCCTGGCGTAAGCGGCTCTATAACTGATGGTTATGTCTTCACCCCAACCACTACCCTAGTCGGTAGTCAAAAGCTGACGTACACCTTGGAAGGCCCAGACGGCTGTACGTCCAGCAGTTTGCTGACGGCCACAGTGCAACGAAGTCCACAGATTACGCTGCCCACGCTGCCAGTTTACTGCGTGACCAATACTTCGGCTGTAGTCCTTCCGAAAGGAATGTACTGGAGCGGCCGAGGCGTGAGCGGCTATTACGATAGCTTCACGTTTGTGCCAGCCACGGCAGGCGTAGGCAAACACAGCCTCAGCTACAGCACTTACGATTACGGAAGTTGCAATGTACAAGGCACTTACGAAATCACGGTAGTAGGTAACGTCACGGCCCAAACGGCACCCGACACGGTGCTGTGCCCCGGCACTACACAGCCTTTTCGCGTCAGGGCCACGCCCGTGGGCGGCAAGTGGAGCGGTTCGTACGTCACGGCGGACGGACAGTTTACCCCGCCCGCAGGTTTCACCGGATCGGTCACGCTTACCTATACCGCGTCCAATGAGGCGTGTACCGGCTCGGTCACGCGCCGCATCAGCGTAGCAACTCCGCCTACGGCTCGCCCTACCTGGTCCCCCGACTACTGCCCACAAAACCGCGAGGCGCCGCTGCATGTGCTCTTTAGGGATGCCATCGCCGGCGCTTCTTGGGATTTTGGCGACAATACCTCTGCGGCCAACGGCTCCAGCGCCGATCACATGTACACAAAAGCCGGCCGTTACCAGCCCAAGGTGACGCTTCCGTACAATGACACGCGTTGTAGCGTAACGATCAGTCTGCCAATCATCGAAGTGAAGGAAGCGTTTACGCCGCCTAATATTATCACGCCCAACAGCGACGGCAAGAATGATTACTTCGTTCTAACGGAAAACTGCCCACCCCGCGTCCAAATATTTTCGCGTTGGGGCAGCAAAGTGTTTGAATCGGCTAGCTACCAAAATGACTGGAATGGAATCAACCAGCCCGATGGCGTGTATTACTATTTGATGCACACTCCCGACGGCCGCACCAGCAAAGGATGGGTGGAAATCCGACGCTAGTAGCTCCTAAGCTTCGGTGAACCACCGGCTTGCAAATGGCCGGATTTTGCACTATCTTTGCGCCAGCAATGAGTACAGAAGAGGGGACGAGTAGTCCCCTCTTTCTTTTGTCGCCTAGTTCGAGCTTATGAAATTTGACCGCAACCACATCGCCGAAATGCTTCAGGACAGCCTGCCTGGCCCGGAGCTATTTGTCGTGGGGCTTACCGTATCCGACGCAATTCGGCCCAAGGTAACGGCCATCTTGGACGGCGAGCAAGGCGTAGGCATTGACGAGTGCGCGCAGGTCAGCCGCCGGTTAGCACGTCGCATCGACGAGGCTTACGGCGAGGAAGCCAGCTACACATTGGAAGTGACTTCGCCCGGCGCCGACCAGCCCCTAACCGATCCGCGTCAATACACCCGCCACGTCGGCCGCTCACTTAGCCTCAAGCTAAACGATGGCACCGAAAAAACGGGCGCTCTGGAAGCCACTGAAGCAGAAGGCATTCAGCTGGCCGAAGTAGTGAAGGACAAAAAGAAGAGTAAAACGCTGCCCGCTGCCTTCGTACCGTTCGCGGATATTAAGGAAGCTAAAGTCGTTATCTCATTTAAGTAATCTATTGTTAGTCAATAGTTTATCTATTGACTAACTTTCTAATAATGTTCATTTTACCACTGGCTGTCAGCCGGGGAGCAGTTAGCCGCAGCGGCCTTTGCTCTTTGCTTGCAGTCAACACTTTCACAACAACATGAACAGCCACGTCTTAATCGAATCGTTTGCCGAGTTCGCTCGGTCGAAGAACATTGACCGCCCCACGATGATGAGCATCTTGGAGGACGTGTTCCGCACGATGATTCGGAAAAAGTACACGACTGATGAGAATTTTGACGTCATCATCAACGTAGACAAAGGCGACCTCGAGATCTGGCGTAACCGCGAAATCGTGGACGACAACTCCGAGGACATTTGGGATTTCGACAAAATTCCGTTGGCCGAGGCCCAAAAAATTGAAGCCGACTTCGAAGTAGGTGAGCAGGTGGCCGAGGAAGTTAAGCTGGAAGACTTCGGTCGTCGGGCCGTGCTGATGGCTCGTCAAACGCTGATTCAGCGCGTGAAGGATCTGGAGCGCGACCATCTCTATCAGCAATACAAGGACATGGTCGGCGAAGTGGTCACCGGCGAAGTATATCAGGTATGGAGCCGCGAGGCTTTGATTTTAGACAAGGAAGAAAACGAGTTGGTATTGCCCAAAGCGGAGCAGATCCCGAAGGACCGCTACCGTAAGGGAGATACTGTCCGGGCCGTCGTACACCGCGTAGAAATCATCAACGGCACCCCAAAAATCATCCTGTCGCGTGCAGCACCGGCTTTTCTTGAGCGTTTATTCGAACAAGAAGTACCGGAAATCTACGACGGCTTGATCACGATCAAGAACATCGTGCGCGAACCCGGCGAGCGGGCCAAGGTAGCCGTTGAGAGCTATGACGACCGCATCGACCCAGTAGGCGCTTGCGTGGGCATGAAAGGCTCGCGTATTCATGCAGTAGTGCGGGAACTGGAGAACGAGAACATTGACGTAATCAACTACACCGATAACCTCGAGCTCTATATTCAGCGCGCTTTGTCGCCGGCTAAAATCGGTTCAATTAAAATAAACGAACAAACTGGTCGGGTTTCGGTGTTCTTAAAGCCGGACCAAGTCAGTCTGGCCATCGGCCGCGGCGGTGCCAACATTAAACTGGCGAGCCGGTTGGTGGGTATGGAAATCGACGTATTCCGGGAAGCCGGTGACTATGAGGAAGATATCGCCCTCGACGAATTCCAAGACGAAATTGAAGGTTGGGTACTCGATGAGCTGAAGAAAATCGGCCTCGATACCGGGCGTTCCGTATTGGCTGTCAGCAAGGAAGATATCGTCCGGCGGACAGAATTGGAAGAAGAAACCGTTGAGGACGTCTTCCGAATTATCCGCCAGGAATTCGAAACTGACGAAGAACAGGAAGAAACAAATTCCGGCGCCGCGCAATGAGTGCGCGGCGGCCGGTCCAGCAAGGGCGTTAAATCGTGCTAAACGGCGCGACCACACGCCGTTCGGCAAGATTTAAAATAGTACCTTTGCAACTGAATACGAGTATCGTTCGCGAGCATAGAATGGCGGAAGCAGCAACCAAACGGCTGAATCAGGCGGCCAAAGACCTGAACGTTGGAACCTCTACAATTGTGGATTTTCTGGCGGGTAAAGGGCACCAAGTCGAAAATAAACCGACAACCAAGTTGACTGCGGAGCAGGTTTCGCTGCTCAATAAAGCATTCGAGTCGTCGGCGCATGACAAGATGGAGGCCTCGAAACTCAGCCAGGCCAAGCGCCAGAATGAGGCAGAAGCCACTCCTCCCCGTCCGGAACCGGTAGCTACTAAAGCTAACGGAAGCGTAGCCGCGCCTGCGCCGGCTACTCCGAAGCCTGTAGAGGAAGCCAAGACCGCTGCTCCTCAGCCGGCACCAGCCGCTGAAATTCCTTCTGCCCCGGTGCCAGCGGCGCCTGCTCCCGTAGTGGAAGCACCCAAAGTGCCGGGCCTGAAGGTTTTAGGTAAAATTGAGTTGGATGCCAAAGGCCGCCCCGTAGCGCCTCGCCCAACTGCTGCTCCCGCTCCAGCGGCTCCAGCAGCAGTGCAAGAGGCAGTTCCATCGGCGCCAGCCCCTGCTCCTCAACCAGTTCCTGTTGCGGAAACTAAGCCAGCCCCAGCGCCCACACCAGTTCCTGAGCAGGCTCCTACTCCTGCACCTGCCCCACAAGTTGTGGCACCGGTAGCAGAAGCCAAGCCAGTAGCTGCACCTACTCCTGCAGCTCCAGTTGAGCCAGTTGTAGCAGCACCTCAACCCCCAGTCACTCCGCAACCGCAGCCAGCCCCCGCTCCGCAAGCAACGGCTCCCGTTGCACCTGAGCCTACTCCGGCTCCGCAAGCTGAAGAAGCCACAATCGTTGCGAAAGCTGATCAGCTGAAAGGCTTAACAGTTCTTGGCAAGATTGAGCTTCCTGTAGATTCGTCTCGTCGCGGCGGCGGAGGTGGTAACAACCGCCGGCCAGTAGCCTCTTCGGATGTGCGCAAAAGCGGTCTTAGCCCTGATGCCAAGAAGAAACGGCAGCGTATTCCTACTCCTGGAGCTAGCCCTTCAGGACAAGGCGGTGGTCAGCAGCAAGGCGGCGGCCAGCAACCAGGCAATCGCCCTAGTGGTGGTCGTCCGGATCAGCCAAACCGCGGTGGCCAACCGCGCCCCGGTGGGCCAGGCCAACAGGGTAATCGCCCACTCACCCACGGTGGTCAGCCCGTTCCGCCGCGCGTGGCGCCTACGCCAGAGCAAAACGACAAGCAGATACAAGAACAAATCAAGGCTACGCTGGCAAAACTCAGCGGCGGTCGCGGCGGCAGCCAAGCCAACCGCGCCAAGTACCGTCGCGACAAGCGGGCCGGTGTTGCCGAAGCGAGCGAATTAGCTCGTCAGCAAAGCGAGCTAGCCTCTAAGACACTTAAAGTAACAGAGTTCATCTCGGCCAATGACTTGGCTTCTCTGATGGATGTATCTGTGAATGAGGTAATTAAGGTTTGTCTGAATATGGGCATGTTCGTGTCCATCAACCAGCGCCTTGATGCGGAAGCCATTACGGTCATTGCCGACGAGTTTGGCTATGATGTCGAATTCCTTTCTGCAGAAGAAGAGGAAGTAGATTTAGGGCTTGAAGATGCTGAAGAGGATCTTCAACCTCGCGCTCCAATCGTGACCATCATGGGCCACGTTGACCACGGCAAAACATCGTTGCTTGACTATATCCGCAATGCCACGGTTGCCAAAGGCGAAGCCGGCGGTATTACGCAGCACATCGGTGCCTACGAGGTTAAAACCTCTTCCGGCAAACGAGTTACTTTCCTGGATACGCCTGGTCACGAGGCCTTCACGGCCATGCGTGCTCGCGGTGCCAAGGTTACGGACATTGCCATCATTGTGGTAGCTGCCGACGATTCGGTAATGCCGCAAACCAAGGAAGCCATCAACCACGCACAAGCGGCTGGTGTTCCGATAATTATTGCGCTCAACAAGATTGACAAGCCTGCCGCCAACCCCGAAAAGATCCGCGAGGAGCTTTCCCAAATTAACATTCTGGTAGAAGAATGGGGTGGTAAATATCAGTCACAGGAAGTGTCGGCTAAATCGGGCCTTGGCGTCGAAGACCTACTCGAAAAGGTACTGCTGGAAGCTGAACTCCTTGAGTTGAAAGCTAACCCTGAGCGCAATGCGATAGGCACCGTAGTTGAGGCTTCGCTTGACAAAGGCCGGGGTTATGTAACCACAGTGCTGGTGCAAACCGGCACCCTAAACGTGGGCGACATCGTGCTGGCTGGTCCGCACTACGGCCGCGTAAAGGCCATGACCGATCATCGCGGTAAGAAGATGAAAGTTGCGGGTCCTTCCACTCCGGTGCAGGTGCTGGGCTTGACGGGTGCACCGCAGGCGGGTGACAAAATCGTGGTAATGGAAACAGAGCGCGAAGCCCGCGAACTTGCCACGCAACGTCAGCAACTGTCGCGTGAGCAGAGCATGCGCACCAAGAAGCACATCACACTGGACGAAATTGGCCGTCGTTTGGCTATTGGCTCGTTCAAAGAGCTGAACGTAATTGTGAAAGGCGACGTGGACGGCTCGGTAGAAGCACTCTCCGACTCGCTGCTCAAGCTGTCAACGCCGGAAGTGAAAGTCAACATCCTCTCCAAAGGGGTTGGCGCCATCTCCGAATCGGACGTGTTGCTGGCTTCGGCTTCCGACGCAATCATCATTGGTTTCCAGGTACGTCCTTCGCAAAGCGCACGCAAACTGGCTGAGCAAGAGCAGATTGACATCCGCCTCTACTCGATTATCTACAATGCCATCAACGAGGTGAAGGATGCCATGGAAGGCATGCTGGCCCCAACGGTGCAGGAAGTAGTGGTAGCCAACGCCGAGGTTCGCCAGGTGTTCAACATTACCAAAGTCGGCAGCATTGCAGGCTGTATGGTAACGGAGGGCTCGTTTACGCGCAATACCAAAGTGCGCGTGGTGCGCGACGGCATCGTGGTTTACTCCGGCGAAATCCAGGCTCTGAAGCGCTACAAAGACGACGTGTCGGAAGTACGCCAAGGCTACGAGTGCGGTATTTCGGTGAAGAATTTCAACGACTTGCGCGAAGGCGACAACATCGAAGGTTTCGAAGAAAAAGAAGTGAAGCGTACTCTATAAACCTCACATCTTTTGTAAGGGCAAAAGCCCCGGCCAGTAATGGTCGGGGCTTTTTGCGTTCTGTAGGCTTTCTTTTCGGCAGTACGATCACATCATCATGCTATTGCATCCGGCGCCGCACTCAAGCTAGTTTTGTATCAAATCAGGAACAAATTGCACCTGAGCAACCCTAACCTGCTTTCCTCCAACCTCATTCCCTCTATGAAAACACTTAGCATTTCGTTTCTGGTACTTGCTACACTGGCTAGCGCACCCGCGTTGGCACAAACTAAAACTATCAATAAATCGCCTATCAAAACGGCTACTACGCCAGCCAAAGCTACTTCTGCTGCGCGGCCGCTAACAAGTACTCAGCCAGCTCCCGCTACCAAATCTATCGCTGTAACCTCAACTCCTGCCTCTACTACGGCTTCCTCGTCGACGGTAACAACCCGTGTTTTGACCTCGGCTGTTCACCCTTCTACACAAGCCATGGAAGGCGGCGAGTCGATGTTCCGCAAGGGTACTACCATGGTCAACTTGGGCGTAGGCCTGGGATTAGGGTATGGATACTACGGCGGCTCGCTGAAGTCAACCCCGGCCATTAGCGTATCGGCCGAGCGGGGCCTTTTGGAAGGAATAGGGCCTGGCACCATCGGGGTGGGCGGACTCATCGGCTACAAAGGCTATCACTACGACTATCCGGGCACCAGCTATAAAGCCACTTGGAGCAACATTATTGTGGCCGCGCGCGGCACCTATCACTACAATTTCACGACCAATCCTAAACTCGACACCTACGCAGGCGTGACGCTGGGCATGCGCTTGGAGCATTACAAAGACACTTATTACAACGACGTGCTCAACAGCCGCAACAATTCGTATGGCGGTGCCTACCTGACCTCGGGCATTTTCGTGGGCGGCCGCTACTTCTTTACCGACAACATCGGGGGCTTTGCCGAGCTCGGCTACGACATGAGCTATTTGAAACTGGGCCTTACCGCAAAATTTTAAATGCTTGATAATCAAATATTTACCTACTAACTCTTACCATCACAGCCATGAAAAACTCATTTGCTTTTTGGGGCATGGCCCTTGCCTTGCTGCCGCTGCTAGCAAGCTGCGGCGAGCGGATGCAAGAAGCCAAAAATGCCTACTCTGCCGTAGCAACGACCACCAAAGCTGCCGAGAAAATGGGCGAGGCAATGAACAAAGCCGAAGCCAAACGCAAGCTCCGTGCTGCACATGGCGACACTATCTCATTGCATTACAAAGAGTTAGAAAAATATCTCCCCGGCAGCATTGAGGGCTTCACGCCTGATGGAGCACCTAAGGGCGAATCGGTGAATATGGGTGGGCTGAGCTACTCCACCTGCGAGCAGATATACCGGAAAGGCGATCAGCAGCTGAAGGTACAACTCGTGGATTACAACGGCGCCAACGCGCTGTATGCGGGCGCTACGGCCATGATGTCGGCGGGCTTCTCGCAGGATAACGACGACGAAATGATGCGTGGCTGCGACCTCGGCATTCCTGAGGTGAAGGGTTGGGAAACGCTGCAGAAAAAGGACAAAAAGGCTTCTGTAGCCCTCGGCGTGGGCGACCGTTTTTTCGTCGCCGTCGAGTCAACTGGTCAGGACAATACAGATTTTGTGAAGGCAGTAGCCAAGAACATCAACCTCAATGCATTAGCCAAGCTGTAGTTGAAGCTTGGCTACTCACTTTTCCTGTATCCTATAGCCCACACGTTACTCCCATGGAACCAACGCCAACACCTTCTTCCTCAACTGCTTCCGATCAGGGGCGCTTGCTCGCCATTGTCAGCTATCTCACGGTGGTCGGGTGGCTGGTAAGCTATTTTCTCAACAAAGAAGAACGCTCGCCTCTTGCAGCTTTTCACTTGCGGCAAAATGCGCTGCTTCTGCTCACCGGGTTCGCACTGTACGTTGGTTTGCAAGTACTTATGTTTGTGCCACTCATCGGCTGGCTAATCAGCCTGTGTATGCTGCCGCTGTATCTGGTACTGTTTGCCTTTTGGTTGCTGGGGCTGTTAGGGGCCATCAATGGCCAAGAAAAACCCATCCCGATACTGGGCCTGAAAGCGCAAAGCCTGTTTGCGAGCCTGTAGCCCATTGGGCTGCCTAACGCATAACCATTTTAGAATCAAGCAATTGAACAAAATTCTACGTGCATGAAAAAGCTTCTGTTTGCAATTCTGGCGTTGCTGGCCTTGCCTTTGAACAGTTCGGCACAGTTTGGCCTTTTGAATGCGGCCGTCGATCGGGCGGCTAACCGGGTGGCGGCGCGCAAGATTGACGAGGCCATCGATCGCAAAGTGGCCGAAAAAACCGATGACTACCACCGCGCGCTTCTGACTGAAGGACGCCTAGTCTCCTATCGTATTCAGTTTGAGCCAAATACCGCAACGCTGTTGCCCGACAGCTATTCGATGCTCACTGAGCTAACGCGCTTGCTGCAACAACAGCCCAACTTGCGCCTGAGCATCGAAGCCCATACGCTCCGGACCGGCAATGCTACCGCTAGCTTGGCTCTTGCGCAACAACGAGCCGATGTCGTGCGGGCAGCCTTGGTTAAGAACGGAATTGCGGCGACTCGGCTGAAAGCCAGAGGCATCGGCGAGGCCCAACCGCTCAGTACAGACGACTCCGAGGAGATGAATCAATTAAATCAACGGGTAGAATTTGTTAAACTATGAATAATTTTATATAAAATTGTAAGTGATTACGACGAGGTACTGAAACAGCGATTTATGCCGCAGGCAGTTGCGATGCGTTACCAGTCTTGGCCATGACGCTTCCTTATATTTAATAAGGAAGCGTCATGGCCGCATTTTATTTGCTTACAGCTTGTCGACCAAGACAGTTTGTTACGTACAGACCCATGTTTTACGCACTACACTCACTTGATTTAGCCACTTAAATTATTGCCGTAATGGCTACCTCCTCTCTTCAGGCATCGGGGGCGAACGGTGGCCTCGACTGCACTGAAGAAGCAAAAAGCCCCGGAGCGTTGCACCGGGGCTTTTTTTTATAACAGCTTGATTAAGAATCACTTGCTGGTCTAGAAGAATAGAAAGTGGCTCTTGGATTTGACTTTGTGCTTTAAGGGCTTGCCTTTCGGGTCGATGCCGGGAGCCGCATGCAACTGGCCGCGCTTCTGGCGGGCCGTGCCCCGCCGCTTGTCTTTGAACTTGCGTAGCACAAAGCCGCCGGAGTTCTTTTCGTACTGCCGAGCAGGCCCCGAGCCCCGACCAAAACTCGTGTTGGCGGTACCCCCACCCGAACGCGCCTCCAAGATTTCGAGTTGCTGATCGCGCTTGGCCTCATCAGGATTCATGCTCATGCGGCGCTGCATGCGCGCGATATCCGAGCCGGAAGCTTTCTTGTTTTTTCGGGCACTGGTTTCTTTCGGCTGGCTGCCGGGCGGCGTACCAAACTCAGGCGCCATCGCCGTTTGGGCATGCGCTTGCTGCGCCAACAAAGCCGAAACAACCAGAAGAGCAGTCGCCAACAATTTTTTCATAAACGAGATCAGGCAAAGTAGAAGCCAAACTGCTGGCCTGGGCCAGCAGTTTGGCAACCAGTACGGGTTCGCGGGCGAAACGACTTGGCCTTGAAGTTAGTTCAAATACTAAGCCAGTGACGCACAGAGGCTTAATTTAGCGGCCTTCTGCTAAACCCGGGTGCGCAAAGAATCCCGGATTTCCATGAGCAGAATCTGGTCTTTTGTTGGCGCTGGTTCGGCTTCCGGTGCCGGATCGGGTTTGCGGCGCAGCTTATTGGCCGCCTGCACGATCAGGAAGATACAGAACGCAATAATGAGGAAGTTGAGCACTGCGTTCAGAAACAGGCCGTAGTTCAAGGTAGCTGCACCCGCATCTTTGGCTTGTTTCAAAGAGGCGTACGTGGTGCCGTCCAGCGAAACGAATAAATCGGAGAAATCATGCCCTCCGCTGATTTTACCCAGAATCGGCATCAGGATATCGTCGACCAACGAAGTCACGATCTTGCCGAAGGCCGCTCCAATAATCACGCCGACAGCTAAATCCAGCACGTTGCCGCGCGAAACGAACTCTTTGAATTCGGAAAAAAGACCCATAATTCGAACGGTTTTTAAATGTGGAAAAAGGAGAAATCAATGGGTCAATATATAATAAAAAATATATCAATTCTTACGACTTGGCTCACCGGTTTAGCAGAGTTAACTGCTTGAGTCGTAAATATTGAGACTTGGCGGACAATAATTCTCCCGAAAATCGCTGCTTGCTAAAGCAAAAAGGCTGCCCCGGCGCTCACAGGGGCTTTCGTCTGGGGGGAGCGCTTCGGACAGGCCAACGCGTTTTGCGCTATCTTTGCGGCCTTTCCACAACCTTCCGCTTCTGCATGGCCTCCTACGAAAATCTGCTGCTCGCTCTGGATTCTGCCACGGGCATTCTGACCATCACCCTCAACCGCCCTACCAAACTCAACGCCCTGAATGCGGCCACCATCGAGGAAATCCGGCAAAGCTTTCAGGAAGCCCTCGACGATGCTGCCGTGCGGGGCATCATCTTGACGGGCAGCGGCGAAAAGGCGTTCGTGGCCGGTGCCGACATTGCCGAGCTCGCCGACTTGAACGAGATTGCGGGCCGGCGCGTGGCCGAACGAGGCCAAGAAGCGTTCTGCATGATCGAGGAGAGCACTAAGCCCGTCATTGCGGCCGTTAATGGGTTTGCGCTGGGCGGTGGCTGCGAGCTAGCAATGGCCTGTCACCTGCGCGTGGCTTCCGAAAATGCCCGTTTTGGCCAGCCCGAAGTAAATCTGGGCCTGATTCCGGGCTATGGCGGTACGCAGCGTCTGACGCAGCTAGTGGGCAAAGCCAAAGCCCTAGAACTGATGATGACCGGCGACCAGATCAAGGCCGACGAAGCGCACCGCCTGGGGCTCGCCAACCATGTAGTGCCGGCTGCCGAGCTGTTGCCCTTCTGCGAACAGTTGCTCAAGCGCATTCTCAGCAAAGCACCGTTGGCCATCGGCATGGTAATCGACTGTGTGAATGCGTATTACGATGAAGAAAAACACGGTTATCAGACGGAAGCCAATTCGTTCAGCCGCTGCTTTGGGTCCGAAGATTTTCGCGAGGGCACGCAGGCGTTCCTCGAAAAGCGGCCGGCCGCATTCAAAGGCGCATAAGCCGTACTTAGGGTTGGGCGATGTTTCGCCTCGGCAGCCCCATTTGTATCTATTTGATATACAGACAGATACAAAATATTTATTTTAAATCCGTAAGTAGTTCATAGTGAGTTCAATAGCCAAGCGCTTGGCCGGGCAGACGGCCGTGTACGGCATTAGCAGCATCGTGGGCCGTGTGCTCTCCTATTTGCTGGTGCCCATGTACACGGGTCGGTTTGTGGCGGCTCAATACGGGATCGTGACGGGACTGTACGCGTACGTGTCGTTTCTAAACGTCGTGTTTACCTACGGCATGGAAACGACGTATTTCCGGTTTGCCAACCGCCCCGGCACCGACCGAAAACTGCTCTACGACCGGGTGTTGAGTATGCTGCTGGCCAGCAGTGTGCTGCTCACGCTTCTGCTGGCCCTGCTGGCGGCCCCGCTAATGCGCCTGATGAGCTTGCCACCTGGCAACGAGCGCTACGCCATATGGGTGGCCCTGATTTTGGGAATGGATGCCGTAGCTGCGATTCCTTTTGCCCGGCTTCGATTGGAGAACAAAGCGCGAAAATTTGCGGCCATCAAGCTGGCGAATATTTTGACGTATGTGCTTCTTAATCTGTTCTTTATCGTACTGTGCCCGGATGTGGTAGCGGGCAAATATCTGACGGGACTGCGCCCCCTGATCGAGCGACTATACGATCCGACGTTGGGCGTAGGGTATGTATTTCTGTCGAATCTGTTTGCCAGCGGCCTCACCTTGGTGCTGCTGTGGCGCGAGCTGACCGACTTCCGGTTCCAGCTAAATCTGGAGCCCCTGCGGCCCATGCTGCGCTACGCTTACCCCTTGATGCTGATGGGATTAGCGGGCATGGTAAACGAAACCCTCGACCGGATTCTGCTGGGCTCGTGGCTGCCGCAGGGCTTCTATCCGGGCAAAAGCAACTTGGCGGCGGTGGGTATTTACGGCGCTTGCTACAAGCTGAGCATCTTCATGTCCCTCGTGATTCAGGCGTTTCGCTACGCGGCCGAGCCGTTTTTCTTTGCCCAAAGCACCGAAAAGAACTCGCCCACGACTTTTGCGCTGGTTCTGAAGTGGTTTACGCTGTGCTGTGCCCTGATTTTTGTGGTTATCAGCGTCAATCTGGAAGATTTGGCCCCAATTTTTCTGCGCCGTCCTGAATACCGCGAAGGCATTGGCGTCGTGCCCATCTTGCTGTTAGCCAACCTGTTCTTGGGGGTCTATTACAACCTGTCGGTGTGGTTTAAGCTAACCGACAAAACGTATTTCGGCACCTACATCGCTTTCGGCGGGGCCATCCTGACCATTGCGCTCAACTTCCTGCTGATTCCGCTGCTGGGCTACATGGGCAGCGCCATCACCACGCTGGCCTGCTACTTTACGATGGCCGCGGTGTGCTGGTGGCTCGGCGAAAGGCATTTCCCGATCCCTTATCCGGTCGCGCGCCTCAGCGTATGGCTGTTGTTTGCCATCGGGCTGGTGGCTGTGTCGTGGTATTTGCCCATCGCAGATTTCTGGCTGCGCCACGCTGTGCACCTGCTGATCTGTGCGGGGTTTGCGGGCTTGCTTTTTCTGGCCGAGCGGCCGCGGCGCGTAATAGCGTAGCTAAGCTTGCCGGTATTTGCCCAAAGATCAGTAAGTTCTGCTCGCTTATTGGAGGCCCGCGCCAGCTACTATCTTTGCCCTTCCAAGCTCAGTGTCTCAGTTTCTGCTCATGCAAGTTCCTATTATTAACCGCTCGCGTCACGAACTGCCTTCTTACCAAACCGCACATGCTGCCGGAATGGACGTGCGGGCCAACCTCGAAGAGGCCGTTACGTTGAAGCCCCTGCAACGAGCACTTATTCCAACGGGTCTTTTCCTGGAAATTCCGGTGGGTTATGAGGCGCAGGTACGGCCGCGTAGCGGCTTAGCTTACAAGCACGGCATTGGGCTCGTCAATAGCCCCGGCACCATCGACGCCGATTACCGTGGCGAACTCAAAGTACTGTTGGTCAATCTTTCTGCGGATGAATTTGTAGTGCAAGACGGCGAGCGCATTGCCCAGCTTGTGGTAGCCCGCCACGAAACCGTTGAATGGCAGGCCGTTGAAGAGCTTACCGAAACCGGGCGCGGCGCCGGCGGCTACGGCAGCACCGGCACCAAATAGCACACATCCAATCGCAGCAGTTTCTCGTTTCTCACAATACCTACTCCTTCTTCCAACCCTAAACCAGTACTCTTTCGCTATGAAAATCATCGTCCCGATGGCCGGCATGGGCAAACGCATGCGCCCCCACACGCTCACCGTTCCCAAGCCTCTGATTCCGATTGCCGGAAAACCCATTGTACAGCGCCTCGTGGAAGATATCGCCAAGGTCTGCGGCGAGCCCGTCGACGAAGTGGCTTTCATTGTAGGTCGTTTTGGCGAAACAGTAGAGAAGAGCCTGGTAAAAATTGCGGAATCGGTAGGTGCCAAGGGCACGATTTACTACCAAGACGAGCCCCTGGGCACAGCCCACGCCATTTTGTGCGCCAAGGATTCGCTGACCGGACCGTTGGTGGTAGCTTTCGCCGACACGTTGTTTAAAGCGGATTTCACGCTTGACACTTCTGCCGACGGCACCATTTGGGTGCAGCGCGTAGACGACCCACGGCCGTTTGGCGTGGTAAAGCTCGACGACCAAGGCCGCATCACCGAACTGGTAGAAAAGCCTGAGCAGTTCGTTTCGGATTTGGCCATCATCGGCATCTATTACTTCAAGGACGGCGACTACCTGCGCAACGAGTTGCAGTATTTGCTCGACAACGATATCAAGGACAAAGGTGAATACCAGCTCACCAACGCCCTTGAAAACATGAAAAACAAAGGCACGGTGTTCGTGCCCGGCCGCGTTACCGAGTGGCTCGATTGCGGCAACAAAGACGCCACGGTTTTCACCAACCAACGCTACTTAGAATACCTGCAAGAGCGCGGCGAGAAATTGGTAGCTGCCTCGGCCAAGCTTACAAATGCTGTAGTCATTCAGCCGGTGTATATCGGTGAAAATGTGATCATTACCAATTCCGTAGTTGGTCCGCACGTATCTTTGGGCGACAACTCCAACGTGCGCGATTCGGTGGTGACCAATTCCATCGTGCAGCAGTCGGCCACGATCCTCAATGCCAGCGTGACTAACTCCATGATTGGCAACCACGCCAGCGTTACCAGCAAGCCCCACGACCTAAGCGTGGGCGACTATAACACCCTGCGGGTGTGATGATTTTCAAGCTTTTGACGTTAGCAGTAGCGCGAACTTCCGTTCGCAGATTTGTTTATCTCGCATAACTCCTTCCTTCTGACCGGCGGGCGGCCGTCCGCGCTACTGCGTCTATGCGTCGAATTGTTGCTTTTTTCTTTCTCTTCCTAAGCCTGCTGTTGGCGGAACAGAGTGCTGCTCAGCAGAAGCCTGCGCCCGATAAGGCAGCCTCCTCGGCTGAGAAAAAGCCGCGCAAGCTCACGCGCCGCGAGCGCAAGGAGCTGGCTAAGCGCGCCGAAATAGAAACGGCCGGGCAGCAAGCCCGGCCGCTCTCGGAGCGCGACCGGGAAATGAGCGAGTCGTTTTTCGTCGATGGCGTGAAGTATGTGTTGCTCGAGGACTACAACAAGGCACTGGAGCGGTTGCTCAAAGCCTATGCCCTCAACCCAACCAACGCCGCCATTAACTACAAGATAGCCGAGACCAACCTGTTGAGCGGCAATCTAAAAGACGCTACCAACTTTGCGCAGTCAGCCGTTAAGCTTGATCCGAAGAACGCGTACTACTATCTGCTATTGGCCCAAATTTATACGTCGCAGAAACAGTACGACGACGCGGCGAAGGTGTACACTAGCCTGATTCACGACGTCCCGGGATCGAACTATTACCTTTTCAACCTCGCCGATCTGTACATGGCGCAGGGTAAGCTGGACGAAGCGCTCGCGACGTTTGACCAAGCCGAAAAGCAGTTTGGGCCCATCGACGAAGTCTCTTTCAAGAAGCAACAGATCTACTTGAAACAGAACAAGTTAGATAAAGCACTGCAAGAAGGAGAGTCCCTGATCAAAGCCAACCCGGAAGAAGTGCGGTACGTGCTGGCGCAAGCCGAGCTGTACGCGTCCAACAATCGGTCGGCTGATGCCATTCGAGTGGCAAACCAAGCGCTGAAGCAGGACCCCGACAACCCACAGGCCCGCATGATTCTGGCTGATGTGTACCGGCAACAGGGCAATGCGGCTGAGTCGGAAAAACAGATCAAGCTGGCGTTTGAAAGCCCCGCGCTCGACATCGACGACAAGGTGCGCATTCTGGTCGATTACATTCGGCAACTTCCCAACCCCAAGCTGAACGCCACGGCGCTGGATCTCGCGGGCATCACGATGCGCGTGCATCCCAAAGAAGCCAAGGCCTTTGCAGTAGCCGGTGATATTCAGATCATTACCGAAAATAAAAAGGACGCTCGCGACTCCTACCTCAAAGCCATTCACCTCGACAACTCCAAGTTTCAGATTTGGCAGCAGGTGGTGCTGATTGATGCGGAACTAAACCAAATCGACTCGTTGCAGCGGCACACCGATCAAGCGCTGGAGCTATTTCCCAATCAGGCGTCGCTGTGGTTTTATAACGGCGTAGCGCACCTGCTGAAGAAAGAGCCGACAAAAGGTGTGAAATCGTTGGAATATGGTCGCAAGCTCGCCACTGATAACCCGGAGTTGCTGGCCCAATTTGATACCCAACTCGGCGACGCTTACCATGAGCTAAAGGACTACCCCAAATCCGACGCGGCCTACGAGGCAGCTTTGGCTTTCGACGCCAACAATGCCCAAGCGCTGAATAACTACAGCTATTACCTGTCGTTGCGGGGCGAGAAGCTCGACAAGGCGAAAGAAATGTCGGGAAAATTGGTCAAGCAGTTTCCCGACAACGATACTTACCTCGACACCTACGCGTGGGTGTTGTACAAACTAAAAGATTACAACGGAGCGCGGCAATACTTAGAAAAAGCCCTGAAAACCAGCACCGACGGCAACGTCATTGAGCACTACGGCGACGTGCTGTTTCAACTGGGCCAGAAAGAGCAAGCCCTGACCGAATGGCAGCGCGCTAAGAAAACGGGCGAAGCATCGGCCCTGATTGACCGCAAGATCAAAGAGAAAAAACTGTATGAGTAGACGCATTGAGCTGGTACTGTTGCTGGCCCTGTTCCTGTTAGGAGGCTGTGCCCGCAAGGCCGTTCCGACCAAATCAACTTCGGGCAAAGTCGCTCCCGAAGTAGGCGCCAGCAACGTCGATTTTCGCTACTTAACAGCCAAGGGCAAAGCCCAGATCGAAGCCAACGGTGAAAAGCCGCCCACCGTCAACATTACGTTGCGGATGCGCAAAGACAGCATTATCTGGATTTCCGCTTCGGTTTCGCCCATCGGCGAAGTTGGCCGGGTCTTTATCACCCGCGACTCCGTGAAGCTGCTCAACCGCTTGCAGAAGGAATATTACTCCGGCAACTTCTCATACCTGAGCAAGCGGTTCAACGTGCCCGTTACCTTCGAGCAGGTGCAGGCCTTGTTGCTGGGCAATTACCTGCCGGCAGCACCCGGTGTAACGCCTGCTATCAACACCAGCGGCGATTTACAAACTGTTCATTATGAGCAAGTTAATTTGATTATAGAACAGCTTATTGCGTTGAGTCGGGCGCGTATGCAGCAACTTACCGTGCGCGACCGCGAAACCGACAACAACTTCAAAGTAGACTACTCAGATTTCCGACCGCTGGAAGCAACGACGCAGCAATTTGCCTACTCGGTGCTGGTGAAAGCCCAACAGGCCAAGCTGCCCGTTTCTACGGTTTCGATTAATTACCGCAACGTGGATGTAGACAAGGAGCGTCTGGCATTCCCGTTCTCGGTACCTTCGGGTTATGCGCGGAAAAAATAGTCGCAGTTACGCATTCTATGGGCTGTTGATCGCGGCGCTATTCATGGCGCTGAGCAATTCACCTTTGGCGCAGCGCCGAACTTCTTCGGGCAGCCGGCCATCAACCAACGGCAAGAAAACGAAAGCCCAATTGGAGCGTGAGCGCCGGGCCACCCTGCGCCGCATCCGAGAAACCAGCCGCATTCTGGCCCAAACGCAGCAGCAGAAACAGGCTTCTATTGGGCAGCTCAATGCGCTCAAGGAAAAGCTGAATGTGCAGCAGGGCGTCATCAAAAACATTTCGTCGGAGCTGAAATACATCGAGTCGGATGTGCAGCAGACAGAAACGCAGGTGCAACGAACCCGGCAAAGCCTTGAGCAGCTGAAGGCAGAGTACGCACGGCTGATCTATGCGTCGTCCAAAACAGCCAACAGCTACAACCGGATCATGTTCCTGTTTGCGGCCGAGTCGTTCAATCAGTTTATGCTACGATTGCGCTACATCCGGCAATACTCGGAGGTGCGCCGGGCGCAGGCCGCCCAAATTAGCAATACGCAACAGCATCTGAGTCAGCAGCTTACGGGACTCACTGAAAAGAAGCAGGAAAAAAGCAGCTTGCTCAGCACCCAGCTCAACGAAAACCGCAACCTGATTACGCTCAAAACGCAGCAGGACCAAGTGGTGACGAAGCTCAGCCGGCAGGAAGAAGGGTTGCGGCAGGAGTTGGCCGAACGTCAGCAAGCCGTCAGCCGCCTCGATAACCTCATTGCCGAACGCGTCCGCGAAGAAATCGCGCGGGCAGCCCGCGTAGCCGCGGCACGTGCCGCGGCCCGAGCCGCCGCGAACCGCGAAAGAGCCGCCAATGCGCCTAGCCGCAGTCCGGGTGCTACTTCCCGTTCTAGCTCTAGTGAAGCCGAACCGGAGCCCGCCCGCACCGACCGCGTAACCCTGACGCCCGAAACGGCCGTGTTGTCGTCGTCGTTTGCCGAGAACCGCGGCCGGCTGCTGTGGCCCGTGAGCCGGGGCTTTATCTCCCAGCCTTTTGGGCGGCACCCGCACCCGGTGCTCAAAAACGTGATGGTAGAAAACCGCGGCATTGATATTCAAACCAGCGCCGGTGAGCCTGCCCGCGCCGTTTTCGACGGGAAAGTGCTCACCGTAGCTAGCATCGCGGGCATGAACAACATCGTGATGATTCAGCACGGCGAGTACTTCACGGTGTACGCCAAGCTGCGCAGTGTCAGCGTCAGCGAAGGCCAGCAAGTGAAGATGCGCCAGCCAATCGGCACCGTCTATACCAGTTCCGACGGCACTACCGAGCTACAGTTTCAGGTGTGGCGAAACAGCGCTAACCTTAATCCTCAGAATTGGATAGGCCACAAGTAGCAACTCAACACGGCTCTTATGGGAACGATTCGCTACAAAGAAAAAGGCCGCGCTACATCTAGCGCGGCCTTTTTCCGTATAAATACTTGATTACCAATTATTTACAAGTCACAAGACAGGCGCCTGCATGGGCAAAAAAAACACCGTACATCGCACGGTGCCTTTCTGAGCTATGAAAACAAACTTAGCTATCAGCGCGTCATGCAGTTGCCAAATAAAGCCAAACTGGCTCGTCGGCATAGCAGAAGCCCCGATAACATGACGAAAGATAGATAGCTTACGGCTCAGACGCTAACCTATTTCGCTAAAAGTATAATTTTTCTCGGTGAAAGGCTTGTTTTGCTGTGCTGTCTTGCATCGCAGCTCAGCAGCAGCTTATACCAAGTTTAGCCTGTTGAGCAGCACCGCTTTATAGGAATTGCCAATGGGCACTGGCACCGGCTGCCCGGCGCGTTCCGTTTCCACCAAAGCGGAATCGGCTTCAATCGCGACTATCCGATCGAGGCGCACGATGTATTTGCGGTGAACGCGTGCAAAGTCGCGGGGCGGCAACTTGGTTTCTAGGTCTTTCATGGTGCTGTACACCGTGAAGCGCTCGCGGGCCGTGTGGATGTTCACGTAATCGCCAAGGGCTTCGACATACCGGATATCGCCCGTGTTGACGCGCACCAGTTTATGATCCTGCTTGATAAAAATCTCGCAGCGGTTATCAAAATACAATGAATCGGCCGCGTTGTTGGCCATGCGCAACAGCCCGTCCAGTTTTTGCTGCTCCTGCTCTAGTTGCAGGCGGGCGCGACGCAGCTCCAAGTGCGAAACCACCTCACGTGCCAAAATCCGCAGGGCCTCGCGTTGGCTATCGCTCAGGCGATGCGGCACCGTATCGATGGCGCAAAGCGTTCCCAACGGATGCCCTTCCGGCGTTACCAGCGGCGCACCAGCATAGAAGCGAATGCTAGGTGAAGCGGTCACCATCGGGTTCATCTGAAAAGCAGGATCGCAGCTCGCGTCTTCTACTTCGAATACGTCGTCGGAGTACATCGCGTAGTTGCAGAACGCAAATTCGCGTTTAGATCCCTCAATGTTATCAAAGCCGGTTTTGGCCTTAAACCATTGCCGATCAGAGTCAATCAGGGACACAAGCGAAACCGGCGTATTGCAAATAAAAGCCGCTAAGCGCGTCAGATCATCAAACACTTGCTCGGGTGGCGTGTCTAAAATCTGATAATTACGTAAAACCTCGAGCCGCTGTGCTTCGTCACTGCTGTGCAGGTCGGGAAGGGCGGAACGGGTTGTGCTGGAGTTACGAGCCAACTTTTTAAGAACGTTAAATCTTCGGGGAGAGGCAGCTGCGAATCAAAGCGGAGCAAACGGCATCAGCGGTGCCTAAGCATCATTTGCTTCGAAAAATGAGCTCAAATAACAATCTTACGACGGTGAATATAAGTATTTAGACGCTGAACTTCCTTTTTTACCAGTCAAGGCTTCCGAATATGTACGAGCCGTTTGCCGAAACGGATTGACCGGCGCAACAGGAAAGATAGAGTCCTGTAAAACTGTTTTGAAAATTATAGGGTACCTTTACCAATCCTGAATCACGCTAAACAGCGTATACCTAGCTTTGCACCCCAAACCGGCTTCAGGCCTCTCATCATGACACTGCTTTCCCTGTTTCTAGGCATCGGCAATTTTGGTGGCACCGAAATTCTGCTGATTGTTATTGCCATCATCTTACTGTTCGGTGCCAAGCGCATCCCGGAACTTGCCAAAGGCCTGGGAAAGGGCATTCGGGAGTTCAAAGATGCTACGAAGGAAGAAAAGCCTGAGTACCGCGACCGCCCAGTTAATCCAAACGATCCTACCCAACCCCGCCTGTAATCATGAACATGCCCGTTCTGCTTTTCCTCGGCGACATTGGTGGCAGCGAGTTGCTGCTGATTATGGTCGTCATCCTGATGTTTTTTGGCGCCAATAAAATCCCGGAACTAGCGCGCGGCTTAGGCAAAGGCATTCGGGAGTTTAAAGATGCGTCGCGGGAAATCCGCAGTGAAATCGAAAACTCAGGCCAGCCCCAGCCAACCCAATATCAAAACCAATTCAACAACAATACGGGTTATCAAGCGCCGCAGCAGCCTGTTTATCAAGCTCCTGTAGCCCAGCCAGAAGGCACGCACGCGCCTGTAACTCCTATTGCACCGCCCATGGATGGTGGCATCACGCCTCCCGTGGCCGATAGCCCTCGCCTTGATCAAACGACCAACTAATTCTGTGATTTGAGACGCTTTAATTCTCTCACCGAAGTTCGTAACGAGCTGACGGCAGGCACCGTGACCTGTCGTCAGCTCGTGGAGTATTATCTGGATAACATCCAGAAGAAAAGCCATCTGAACGCTTTTCTGGAAGTATTTGCTGATGAGGCACTTATGCAGGCCGATGCCGTAGATGCCAAGTTGGCTGCCGGTACCGCTGGCAAGCTTGCGGGTATGGTAGTTGGCCTCAAGGACGTGCTGGCTTACAAAGACCACTCTCTGCAAAGCAGCAGCCACATCCTCGACGGGTTTAAGTCGTTGTACACGGGTACGGCTGTGCAGCGCTTGCTAGACGAAGACGCTATCATCATTGGGCGCCAGAACTGCGACGAATTCGCCATGGGGGCTTCCAATGAAACCTCCTACTTCGGACCAGCCCGCAACGAGATAGATCCCGACCGCGTTCCCGGTGGGTCATCGGGTGGGTCGGCAGTAGCCGTGCAAGCCGATCTGTGCCTAGCTTCTATCGGCTCCGATACGGGCGGCTCGGTGCGTCAGCCGGCAGCATTTTGCGGCATTGTTGGCTTCAAGCCTACTTATTCGCGCATTTCGCGCTACGGCTTGATCGCGTACGCTTCTTCTTTTGATCAGATAGGTACGCTGACGCGCTCGGTGGAAGATGCGGCTTTGCTGCTGGAAGTAATGGCGGGCGCTGACGATTTCGACAGCACGGCCAGCCAGCACCCCGTGCCGGCTTACAGCGAGCTGCTAACACCTGCCCCACACTACCGCATCGGCTACATCAGCGATTGTCTGGAGCGGCCCGGCTTAAATCCGGAGATCAAAGAAGCGACTGAAAGAGCGCTCGATTTGCTACGCAGCCAAGGCCACGTAGTAGAAGCCGTCGACTTCCATCACCTCGACTACATCGTCCCGACGTATTACATTCTTACCACTGCGGAAGCCAGCTCCAACCTGAGCCGCTACGATGGGGTGAAGTTTGGCTACCGGGCTCCCGATGCCACCGACCTTGAGTCTTTGTATAAAAAGACACGAGCGCAGGGCTTTGGACCCGAGGTACAGAAGCGCATATTGCTGGGCACTTTTGTACTGTCGGCAGATTATTATGACGCTTATTATACTAAAGCTCAGCAAGTTCGTCGTTTGATTAAAGAGAAAACCGACGAACTCCTACGGCAATACGATTTTCTGGTGTTGCCCACCACGCCTACCACTGCGTTTCGCATTGGCGAAAACGAAAAAGATTCATTGGCTATTTACTTGGCTGACATTTTCACGGTGCAGGCTTCGTTGGCGGGTGTTCCGGCTATTTCGATTCCTGCGGGTGCCGATTCGAAAGGATTGCCCATTGGTTTACAAGTATTGAGCGGAGCCTTCCGCGAGGAGCATCTGTTGGCTTTTGCAAAATCAGTCACGGAATCACTTACACTAGCTATTCCCTGATGAAAAAGTTATTGTGGCGTGTCGCCGCTTCTTTTCTGCTTGTGAGCATCTTGTCGCCTCTTGCGCAGGCGCAGGTGCTTCCCGAACTGAATCCGAACGGTAGCCGCCTCAATGACGATACCACCCACGTACAGTTGGAGCTGCTACCCGATACACTGGTGGCTGCCCCCACCATCGATTCGTTAAAGATACGTTGGGCACATACGCCCCCGGAACTGCGCGACTTGGTCGGTGACCGCATCAGCTGCTTCGAGACCGACGTGCCGCACCTATTCAACGGCACCGTAATGAGCTTTGTGGAGTATTTCACGAATCGCAACCGGGCGTATACGCAGCGCATTCTGGAACGTGAACACCTGTACTTCCCGCTATTCGAAACGTATTTAGCTAAATACAAGCTCCCACAAGACCTTAAGTATCTGGCAGTTGTAGAATCAGCCCTGGTACCACAAGCACGCTCGCGCGTGGGTGCTGTGGGGTTGTGGCAATTTATGGGGCCAACTGCCAGCGACCTACGGTTGCGCCGCGATGAGTACATCGACGAGCGCATGAACCCCGAGAAGTCGACGGAAGCCGCCTGCAAGTATCTGCGCGACCTGTATCGCATGTTTGGCGACTGGGAGCTGGTAATGGCCGCGTACAACTACGGCTCCGGCAACATCATGAAAGCCATCCGGAAGGCGGGGGGCCAGCGCAATTTCTGGGCGATCTATCCGTACCTGCCCAAAGAAACCCGCAACTACGTGCCCACCTTCACGGCGGCCATGTACGCGATCAAGTATTCGCACGAGCACGGTTTGCACACCGAAACGATGCGCTACTTGTACCCCGAGCCCATGGATACGCTTGTCGTTTCGGGCCGCTCCTTAGACTTGCGCAAGTTTTCGGCGCAGTTTGGCCTGGACTCTGCCGAAATTCAACGCCAGAATCCGGAAATCCGCAAGCCCTTCCTGCCGGAATCCATTCGCAATTATGCGCTGAAAGTTCCGGCCTGCGTTCGGAGCGAAATGGTCGTTTTCGACCGCTCTACGCTTCTTGATTTCTGCAAAGTGAGCGTGCCGCCACCCGCTCCTATTGCCCCGCGCCTTCCTTGGATGACGGATTTCAATTCGGTCCAGACGGGCGTTGCAGTTACCGACAAGCCTAGGCCAGAAAGCGACAAGCCCCGCTATCGCCGCGTACGGCATACCGTAAAACGCGGGGAGACCGTAGCCGCCGTGGCCGAGCGCTACGACGTGACGCCCGCGCAAATCTTGCGCTGGAACGAGTTGCGGCGCGGCAAGGCCCTCGTTCCACGCCAGCAACTGCTTGTACTACTTCCCATTCGCGAAGCAGAAGCTCCTCGGACGGCCGTCGCATCAGCTCGTAAAATTTATGTTCCGGCCAAGCTACCGCTCCCAACTGCCAAGCCTTCTGTTGCCATGGCCGCGGCTCCGGTAGCCGAAAAACAGGAAGCAGAAACTAGCGCTGGCCGCAATACAGAATCGTTTGGTAATGAGCCAGTTATAATAAAGACAACTGCTTCAGCTAAACCTTCTAACAAAGCGCCCAAAGAAATAGCCAAATCGGTGGAAGTTGCTGAAGCAGACACCGACACTGCCGCGGCTACCGACGACACACTGCCCAAAAGCTATGTGGTTCGTAAGGGCGACATCCTAACCAAAATTGCGCGTGAGCACGGCGTAACCGTTGCGCAGATCATGGCCTGGAATAAGTTGGAAACGGAGAAAGTAGCACCCGGCCAGCACCTAACATTCTACGCTGCCAGCAGCGACGAGGAAACCGCAATAGCGCAAGTTAGTGAGGTTACGCCACGCCGGACGACCCACGCGAAAGTAGCTAGCGCAACCCCCAAAAAGCCGGCGCCCGCCGCGCCGCCAGTTATCCGCAAAGTGCACTTGGTTCAGCCTGGCGATACGCTTTACAACATCTCTCGTCGCTACCAAGGCGTGACGGTAGAGCAGTTGCGTAAGCTTAACAACCTCAAGTCCGACAACGTCAAACCGGGCCAGAAACTGGTGATTGTGCAAGGGTAAGCCCCTATTTTTTTCTGTTCTAAAAAGAGCCGCTTTCCTGCCCCGCGCCCCAAGGATGCGGGGCTTTTTTCTGCCCATTAAATGAAGCGTACCTTTGATCCCGCTCAAATTCGCGCCACCTTGCTTATTACAGCGCCCCAGCGCTCCGTTCTTCCGCCCTCACTTCTATGCTTAAAATAAACAAAGAAGACGCCCTCAATTACCACTCGCAAAACCCCGCTGGCAAAATTGAGGTAGTACCGACCAAACCCGTCAGTACCCAACTCGATTTGGCCCTTGCCTACTCGCCCGGCGTGGCCGAGCCTTGCAAAGCCATCGCGGCCAACAAAGACGACGTCTACAAATACACCGCTAAGGGCAACCTGGTGGGCGTGATTTCAAACGGCACCGCCGTACTGGGACTGGGCAATATCGGTCCCGACGCGTCGAAGCCGGTAATGGAAGGCAAAGGCGTATTGTTCAAGAAGTTCGCGGGCATTGATTGCTTCGACATCGAGATCGACGCGACGGACCCCGACGAATTCATTCGCATTGTGAAGTCGCTGGAACCAACGTTTGGCGGCATCAACTTAGAAGACATCAAAGCCCCCGAATGCTTCCGCATCGAAACGGCGCTGCGCGAGCAGATGAACATTCCGCTGATGCACGACGATCAGCACGGCACAGCCATTATTTCGTCGGCGGCGTTGCTGAATGCGCTGGAGATCGTCGAGAAGAATATCGACGCGGTGAAGGTGGTAGTAAGCGGTGCGGGCGCGGCGGCCATTTCGTGCCTGCGGCTATATGTAGAGCTGGGCCTGAAAATTGAGAACGTCGTGGTCTTCGACAAGGACGGCGTCATCAACCAGCACCGCACCGATTTGGCGCCGTTGCAGATGCAGTTTGCCACCGACCGCACCGTCACCACATTGGCCGAAGCCATGGAAGGCGCCGACGTATTTGTGGGCCTTTCGGCGGCCAACGTGCTGCCGGCCGAATTGCTGCTGCGCATGGCCGACAACCCAATCGTGTTTGCCCTGGCTAACCCCGATCCGGAGATTGTGTACGAAGTTGCCATGGCGACTCGCCCCGACCTGATCATGGCCACGGGCCGCTCCGACCATCCTAACCAGGTCAATAACGTGCTGGGCTTTCCCTACATCTTCCGTGGGGCCTTGGATGTGCGCGCCACCGAGATCAACGAAGCCATGAAACTGGCGGCGGTGAAGGCATTGGCTGAACTGGCCAAGGACCCGGTGCCAGACATGGTAAACAAGGCTTACAGCGACAACACGCTGGCCTTTGGACGTAACTATTTGATACCCAAGCCTTTAGATCCAAGGCTTATCACCACCATTTCGCCGGCCGTCGCGCAGGCTGCCATCGAGAGCGGGGTAGCGCGACAGGTGATCACCGATTGGGCGGCTTACGAAGATGAATTGCGCAGCCGCCTGGGCGTCAACCAGAAGCTGATGAACCGCATCACCAGCGCTGCCAAATCGAACCCCAAGCGCGTGGTGTTTGCCGAAGGCGACAACTACAAGATTCTCAAAGCCGCCCAGATTCTGCGCGACGAAGGCATTGCGCACCCGATTCTGCTCGGCAATCAGGAGAAAATCAACACAATTGTCCGCGCTAATAGCCTCGACTTGGAAGGATGCACAATTATTGACATTCTGCAGGAAAACGAGAAACGCGAGGAATACGCCGAGCTGCTGTATCAAAAGCGCCAACGCCGTGGCATCACGCGCTACGAAGGCCGGCGGTTGTTGCGAGAACGCAATTACTACGGCTCGATGATGCTGGAAACCGGTGAGGCTGACGCCTTTATCACGGGTTTGAGCAAAGATTACGGCAAATCCATCATCCCGTCGTTGCAGGTGATTGGCGTAGAAGAAGGCGTGCACCGCGTGGCGGGTATGTACATCATCCAACACAAAAAAGGGCCGTACTTTTTTGCCGATACCACCGTCAACATCGACCCTACGGCCGAGGAGATGGTAGACATCATTGGCTTGACAGCGCGGGGCGTGCGCTTTTTCGATACCGAGCCTCGCATTGCCGTGTTGAGCTATTCGAACTTCGGCTCCAACCCCGGCGCCCTGCCCGACAAAGCCCGGCGCGCTACCGAGCTAGCCAAAAAGCGCTACCCCGACCTGCTACTTGATGGGGAGATGCAAGCCAACACGGCCCTCAATCCGCAGCTCTTGCGCGAGCATTACCCTTTTAGCGAGCTAGCGGAGAAAGGTGCCAACACCTTGATTTTCCCGAACGTAGCGACCGGCAACATTGCCTACAAAGTTCTGCAAGAAATAGGTGGTGCTGAGGTAATTGGCCCTGTACTGATGGGCATGCGCAAGCCCGTACATATTCTGCAGTTGGGGGCTTCCGTCCGTGAAATCGTGAACATGGCCGCTATTGCCGTGGTCGATGCGCAGACTTATAATAAGCCGCTGTAGGGATTATCTTCCGCCACCATTGTAGACGACGCGCAAAAAGGCGAACTTTATAAAAGCCAGATTTTTTAGCCAAGAATGCCAGTATTTTTGGGATAAAATACCAACGGCTGACGTTCTTCTTCCATCCCAACGATCTGCCTTTTGATCGTGTCATGACGGGCGTGTCTTGCACGCTCCTATTTTGGTTTCTATGATCGCATACATCGACGGCAAACTAGCTTACAAAGATCCGACCCTCGCCATCGTGGACGTGAATGGAATTGGCTACGAAATCAAGATTTCGTTGGCCACCTATTCGAAGTTGCCGGTGGAGGAAGAAAAAATAAAACTCTTTACCTATCAGCACATTAAGGAAGATGCGCACACGCTCTACGGCTTTCTAGACCCAAACGAAAAAGCGCTGTTTATGCAGCTGATTTCGGTTTCGGGCATCGGGCCGGGCACGGGGATCATGATGGTTTCCTCCATGTCGGTCGGCGAGATTCGCCAAGCCATTGTGCAAGAGGACGTTCGCTCTATTCAGAGCATCAAAGGCGTAGGCCCGAAGACCGCGCAACGTGTGATTCTGGAACTGCGCGACAAGATGCGCAAGGATGAATTGCTGGCCAAAGCGGGCGTAGACACCGTCCCGTTGGCGCGGGCGCACAATACCAACCGCGCCGAAGCGTTAGCCGCTTTAGTGACCTTGGGTTTTGCCCGCGCTGCCGCGGAAAAAACCCTGGACGCTATCCAACAACGCCATGGTAATGACCTGAGCGTGGAGGGATTAATTAAATTTGCTCTGAAGTCTCATTAGCATTTTTCGCTGCCTAGCGCTGTATTGTTACCCTTGAACTCCGGTAAGAAGTCCCTCACCGCCTCAGTCGTTATTGTCGCGTCGTTGCTGGCGTGGTGGTCGCAGGCTACAGCCGCAGCGGGAGCTCATCCATTTGCTTTTCAGCAACTATGGAAGTGGCTACCTGTGCCCGGTAAAGGGACCGCGCTACAAGTTGCGGCCGACACGCCCCGTACTGCACCAGCCGACACGACCAAATACCGGCCCAGCCGCCGTCCAAAAGTAAACCCAGCCGACCGCGTGGGCAGTCCGTTTGCGCCTCAGCGCCGACGCTCGCCGCTTATTCTGGGTTTGCCCTCGAACGTGCACCTCGACGTAACGCCCGACGATAGTCTGGCGAACTTCAACATCGAGGAAAAAATCGGGACGGATCTGGACTACCGCAACCCGAGTTTGATGACGTTTGAGGAGTATTCGCGGTGGCAGCAACAACAGGCCATTCGCAATTACTTCCGTGCCAAATCGGAAGGCGGCGTGGCCGGCGACGCCAACACGCCAGCCGCACAGCGCCTGATTCCGAAGATTTATTTAGGCCCGATGGCCGACCGGATTTTCGGGGGCAGCTACGTGGACATTCGCCCCCAGGGCGCGGTCACGATTCGGATGGGCGCGCGCTTCAACCGCAACTACAACCCTACCCTCACACTGCGCCAGCAGAAAGTAGGTGATTTTCAGTTCGACCAGAACATGAACGTCAACCTTACGGGCCAGGTGGGCGAGAAACTGCGGCTCACCTTCAACTACGACACCAAAGCCGCATTCGACTTCGAAAACAACATGAAGTTCGATTACACGGGCTTCGACACTGATATCATCCGCAAAATTGAGCTAGGCAACGTCAGCTTACCACTCAATAATTCGCTGATTCAGGGTGGGCAGAACTTGTTCGGCGTCAAAACACAACTGCAATTTGGCCGCTTGGCCGTCACGGCGGTGGCCAGCACTCTGCGCGGTACTTCCGACGAAGTGCGCGTACAAAACGGCGCCCAAAGCCGGCAGTTTGAAATAAAAGCCAGCCAATACGAACGCGACCGCCACTTCTTCCTATCGCAGTTCTTCCGCGACCGCTACAACACGGTGCTGCGCAACTTGCCTACCGTACAATCGGGCGTGGAAATTCGGCGCTTGGAGGTATACGTCACGAATGACAACCGCACGACTGAGAACCTGCGCAATGTGGTGACACTCACGGACGTAGCCGAACCGACGCGCTTGTACCGCTCGCAGTTTCTGCTGCCGTCCGGACGTAACGCGGCGGCTACCAACGCGGCCAACTCCGAGCTTTCGGCCATCTTGGCCGGCGGCGCAACTGCCCGCGGCGACCAAACCGTCGATGGGTACTTGGCCAACAACCTGAAGCTGGTTAAGAACGTGGACTTCGAGCGGGTACGGGCCCGCAAGCTCGACCCGCGCGAGTACACCTTTAATGCGCAGCTAGGCTACCTGTCGCTGAATACGCAGCTACTGCCGGAACAGGTGCTAGGCGTGTCGTACGAGTATTTGTACAACGGGCAAGTGTACAAGGTGGGCGAAACGGTAGACGATTACGCCAACGTGCAGCAGGATCAGGTAATCTTCCTGAAGATGCTGAAGGCCACCAACCCCGGCGTGGGGTTGGCTGATTTGAACGACCCAAGCGTGAACAAGCAGAACGAAAACCTGCTGACCCGCAACTTGCCGACCTGGGATTTGATGATGAAAAACATCTATTCCCTCAACGCCAACCAGATCAACCGCAACAACTTCCAGCTCCAGCTGCTCTACAAAGACGACGCAACGGGCGTAGATTTGATTTCGCTGAAGGAAGGCCAAAAGGTTAAGAACATTCCGCTTGTTCAGGTCTTGAACCTGGATAACGTAAACCCCAACAACGACCGGAACCCCGACGGCAACTTTGACTTTTTCTCGGGCATTACGATCGATCCGGAGCTGGGCAGGATCATTTTTCCGGTGGTGCAGCCCTTTGGCAATTACCTTCAACAGCAGTTTGTAGCCGGCACCGAGCAAAGCCTCATCGATAAGTACGTTTACCAAGAGCTCTACAACCAAACGCAAAGCGACGCCCAGCAGCGACAAGAAAAGGACAAGTTTTTCCTGCGGGGGCGCTACCAGGCCACGGCCACCGACGAGATTACGCTGCCCGGCTTTGGCATTGCCCAAGGCTCGGTGCGGGTTATGTCGGGGAGTACGTTGCTGGAAGAAGGCCGCGACTACCAGGTCTTCTATGACCAGGCAAAAGTTAAAGTGCTCAATCCCAGCTACTTAAATTCAGCCAACGAACTACGCGTCACGTTCGAGAAAAACGCCGTGGTGCAGGTGCAACCTCGCCGCCTGGTGGGCACTCGCTTAGATTATCGTCTTAACGAAGACATCAACATTGGGGCCACTTATTTACATCTGCTTGAGAATCAAGCACCTGGCATAAACCGCGTCAACATCGGCGACGAGCCGGGTAATAACACGATTTATGGCTTCGACGTGAACATGCGTCGCGAGTCGCGGGCTATCACCAAGTATCTGGATGCCTTGCCACTTATTTCTACCAAAGAGCCGTCGTCGGTGGCATTCAGCGGAGAGTTTGCGCAGCTGGTGCCAGGCCGGTCGAAGCTGGGCAGCCGCGGAGAAAATGGCGTGTCGTACATCGACGACTTTGAAAACTCCCGCACGCCGTACTCGCTAGGCGGCACCAATTCGGCTACCACTTGGCGCTTGGCCTCCACGCCGTTGCCCATTGCCGGCAGCACCACCGACGGCCGCCCCTATGGCTACAACCGGGCGAAACTGGCTTGGTACACTGTCGATCAGACCTACTACACCAACGGCCCAAGCAAGCCGTCCAACATCAACGCCAACGACCTGCTGAATCACTACACGCGGGGCATCAAGCGCGACGAGATTTTCCCGAACCGCGATTTAGGTGCGACTGGCAACAGCTTTGAGTTTCCGCTTGATCTGGCATACTTCCCCAACGAACGCGGGCAGTACAACTACAACCCGCAGCTGCAAAACGACGGCAAGCATTTTCAGCTGAACACGCCCGCCGAGAATGCCCGGCACTACGGTGGCATCAGCCGTGAAATCAGCTTCGATACGGACTTCGACAATGCCAACGTCGAGTACATCGAGTTCTGGATGATGGACCCGTTCATCAACTCGCCGCGGGGTGCTATTGAAGATCCGGACGCGACGCAGCCGGTTAAGCCCAACACCACGGGTGGCGACTTGTACTTCAACCTCGGCAACGTGTCGGAAGACGTGCTGAAGGATGCCAACGTGCACGAGTTTGAAAACGGCCTGCCCGACGGTGCCAGCATCCGCGACCCCGATGATGTGCGGCCAACCGTGTGGGGCCGTGCTACCAAACAACAGTTTTTGACCGACGCTTTCAGCACCGCGCCCGGCGGCCGGGCACTGCAAGACATTGGCCTCGACGGCATTGATGATAATGCGGAAACCCAGTTTTTCGGCGCGATTTACGGCGCGGACCCTTCTGCCGATGACTTCGTGCACCACCTCGACGCGGGCTACACGCAGCGCAACGTCAAGATTTTGGGCCGTTATAAACAGTACAACGGCATGGAAGGCAACTCACAAGAGAACAGCCAGCAGAGCTCGTCCGCTTTCCCCGACAAAGAAGACCTCAACCGCGACAACGTAATCACCGACACCGAGCGCTATTACGAATACCGCGTGCAGCTCCGCCCTGGCCAATTGGCCGTTGGGCAAAACTACATTGTGGATAAAGTCACGAAATCGGTAAATGGTGACCAAGTTTCGTGGTACCAGTTCCGCATTCCGATTCGGCAATACTCGGCGGTGCGCGGCACTCCCGACGGCCAACCGTTTGGCTTCAAGTCGATACGGTTTGTGCGCATGTACCTCACGCAGTGGCAGGAGCCGGTGGTGCTGCGCATTGTGCAGCCGCAGTTTGTGGCCAACCAGTGGCGCCGTTTCCTGAGCACCATCGCGGAGCCCAACAAGCCCAACGTCAACACCGATACCGATGCCGAAGCCTTCGACATTTCGACGGTCAGCATCGAAGAAAACGGGGCTACAGCGTCTGGCTCGTCAGCCATCCCGTATGTGCTGCCACCCAACATCGAGCGCGACCGCGAATACGGCTCCAGCACCATCAACCGCCAGCAAAACGAGCAATCGCTGCGCATGTGCGTGCAGGGGCTGCGCGACGGCTACGGCAAGGCCGCCTATAAGAACTTGACTATCAATATGTTGCGCTACAAGCAACTACGAATGTTCTTGCACGCCGAAAGCGAAGACCGGAGCGTGCGCGATGGGCAGGTAAACGGCTTTATCCGCATCGGTACTGACTATACTCAGAACTACTACGAATACTCCCTCCCCCTCCAGATTACGGCGCCCGGCGGTGGCGTGCGGGCCGTGGAGGAAGTATGGCCCACGCAAAACCAAGTAGACGTAAAGTTTCAGGATTTTATCGACGCGAAGGCCGAACGCAACCAAGCACACTGGCCGCTCAACGTGCCGTATATCAAAACCATCACGGCGCAGAACGGCGTAAAGGCCACGATTACCATCCTCGGCAACCCCGACTTTAGCGCCGTTCAGGGCGTGATGATTGGTGTTTTCAACCCATCCGACGACGGCGTGGAGAAGTCGCTTTGCCTGTGGTCGGATGAATTCCGGGTGTTTGATTTTGACCGCGAGACGGGTTGGGCCGCCACGGCTCGCTTCAATGCTAAGCTCGCTGACCTAGCTAACGTAACGGCGACGGGCAGCTACATTTCCACGGGCTTCGGCGGCCTGCAAGACCGCTTGCAGCAGCGTTCACTCGACAACGTGGCCCGCGGCGATCTCAATGCGACGGTGGCGGCCGAGAAGTTTTTCCCCGAAAAATTGGGTCTGCGCGTACCGGTGTTGGTGCAAGCGGGCATCGAGAGCCGCGCGCCCAAGTACGACCCGCTCGACCCGGATACGAAGCTTACCCAGTCGCTGCAAAAGTTTGATTCCGAGACCGAGAAATCAAACTACCGCAAGGAAGTCATCGACCAGACCAGTCAGCGCAGCATCAGCGTGTTGAATGTTCGGAAGGAGCGCACCAACCCCGAAAAGAAAGTGCGGCCTTACGATATTGAGAACTTTGCGCTCAGCTATGCGCTCACCGAACGCCTGCATACCGACATCCGCACGGACCGCGACTACACCCGAACGTATACGGGTGCGCTGGCCTACATCTACCAGACGACGCCGAAAAACTATACCCCGCTGGCCAACCTGAAAGCGCTGGATTCGCCTTATCTCAAGTTCCTGCAAGAGATCAACTTCACGCCGCTGCCCAGCCGGTTCTCGTTCCGGGCCGACCTTGACCGGCGCTATAACGAGTTGTTCTTGCAGCGCACGCTCGAACCTGGTCAGGTGCCTGTGACCGACGGCATTGCGGGTGTATTTCAGAAGAGCTTCTTTATCAACCGCATCTACGACATGCAGTGGGATCTGACCAAGAACCTGCGTTTGGACTACACGGCTACCAACCGCGGAGTGGTGGACGAAGGCCCCGGCCGCACCATTGGCAGCGATGCCATTGCGCGCAACAACCGCCAGCAGCTGCGCCACAACCTCGGCCGCGGCGGCCGTACCACCAATTTCAACCAGACCATTGGCATCACGTATCGTCTGCCCTTGGACAAGTTTCCGCTAACGGATTGGCTATCAGCCGATACGCGCTACCAAGCCAATTACAGCTGGCAGGCGGCTTCCACAGCGTTGCGTGCTGACCTCAACGACTCCACTACCGTGGACGTGAAGCTGGGCAACACCATTCAGAATAACGGTGAGTTGAGCGCCAACGGAAAGATTGATTTGGTGAAGCTTTACAACAAAGTGCGCTTCCTCAACATCATCAACAACGCTCCGCCGCCCGCTCCCAAGCTCAAAGACGGTCAAAAAGGCCCTCCCGATCTCGTCAACGGGCAGCCTGTCGCCCCTGCCGATACCACCAAAGGCCCGCAGCTGCGCGTGCTGAAAGCCATCCTGCGCTCTCTAATGACAGCGCGCTCCCTGGACTTTACTTACACCCGCAGCAACGGCACGCTGCTTCCGGGCTATCTGCCTGTCACTCAATTCTTTGGCTTGAGCGATAATTTCAGCGCACCGGGTGTGCCATTCATCTTGGGCCGGCAGTATGACCTAGATGCCCTCTACGATCGCGCGGCTGGCCGGGGCTGGTATACGCAACGCAGCGACCTGCTGAATACGCCCATTAGCTCGTTGCTGACCGAAAACCTGGCGCTGCGCACAGCTTTGCAGCCCTTCCGCGACTTCAACATTCAGCTTGACGGACGCCGCCAGTTGGTGCGCAACCGTGAAGTGTTTTACCGCCGCGAAGTAAATCTGGAAACGCTGGAACCTTATCCCGACGGCCGACTGGCGCCACGACAGCCTTTGGGCTCGGGATCGTTTAGCACTTCGTTCGTTTCCATTCAAACGCTTTTCGGCGACCGTAGCGCCAACGGCAACATCTCCAAATCCTTCGACCGCTTCGTGCAGAACCGGGCCCTTATCCGCGACCGCATTGCCGCGGATAACCCAAATCCTGGCACGTACGGATACAATTCGCAGGATGTGCTGCTTCCCGCCTTCCTCGATGCGTATCGCGGCAGGTCGTCGAGCGGCTACAAATCAGAGAAGTTTAAGCCGTTTGCGCTTCTGCCCGTTCCCAACTGGAACATCACCTATAACGGGTTGGCAGAGTTGCCTTTTGTTAAGCGTTATTTCCGGAGCATCGCCCTTACTCACGCGTACTCATCCACTTACAACATAGCCAGTTACAACACAGCTACGGTGTATAACCGGGAGCCACAAGGCCTGTCGGAGCTGGTGAATACGTCCAATCAGTTTATCCCGTATTACATCATCGGGCAAGTGAGTATTGTAGAGCGTTTGGCACCGTTGATTGGCATCAACTTCACTACGCTCGAAAAGACGACCGGACGCGTGGAATATCGCACTGAGCGCAATGTGGCCCTCAACACCACCAACGCCCAAGTGACGGAATTGCACACGCAGGAGCTGGTGATTGGTTTTGGCTACGCGACCAACCGGTTGCAGCTGCCGTTCAAAATTGGCGGTGAGCAGCGCATTCTGCGCAACGAGCTCAACGCCCGCCTCGATCTTTCCATCCGCGACAACACCATCATCCAGCGCACCATTCAGGACGTCGTTGATCCGGGTGGCACGGCGCAGGCCAGTCCCGGCCGGGCAGCCAGCCAAACCACCAACGGCTCGCGCCAAGTCCAGATTCGCCCTACCATCGACTACATCCTGAACCAGCGCCTCAACTTGCAATTCTTCTTCACTCGCACCGTGACGGAGCCACGCGTAAGCAACTCGTTTAAAAACGCTGCGACCGAAGGCGGCATCCAATTGCGCTACAGCCTTTCGCAGTAGTATATTTACAATTAACTGATTGTCAATCAGTTGTAAATACAAAACCAAGTAACAATTAACATAGTAAGCAGCAGGTAGTTAGGAATTTAACCGGGCGATGGTTGACCCATCCGCCTTTTAAATCTTACTTTTGATTTCGTAGCCCCGCTACGCTACCCATTTCAGATTATTAAACCTGCCCTTATGAACCTGCCTGCCAACCTGAAGTACACAAAAGAGCACGAGTGGATCCGCATTGAAGGCGATGTAGCTTTCATCGGCATCACCGACCATGCCCAAAAGGAACTCGGCGACATCGTCTATGTCGACATTGACACCTTGGACAAGGAGATCGCTCAGAATGAGGTGTTTGGCACGGTAGAAGCCGTCAAGACGGTTTCGGATCTGTTCAGCCCCATCTCCGGCACTGTGTTGGAAGTCAACAGCGCTCTGGACGGCAGCCCCGAAACTGTAAACTCCGATCCGTACGGCGAAGGCTGGATGGTGAAGATCTCGGTAGCTAACCCAGCCGAACTCGAAGGCCTGTTATCAGCCGAAGCATACGGCGAACTAGTAGGCGCCTAATCTCTTCATAACGTGACACTTACAGCACCGCCCCTTGCCCGCCTCTATCCCTTACTGGCCGGCATGTGGGCGGTGCTGGTGTTAGTGCTTACTCTCACGCCAGCCAAGCAGATGCCGGAAGTGCCAGAGTGGCAACTGCTTTCCTTCGACACTGCCGCCCACGCCTTTGTGTTTTTGGTGCTGGCCATCCTGACGTATTTGGCCGTGCGTTATCAGTACCGGTTTGCCAACCTGCGCGAATATGCGTGGCCGAGCGTATTTCTGGGTAGCGTTGTCTTTGGAGCCATCATTGAAGTGTTGCAAATGACCATGGCGCTAGGCCGTCACGGCGAGTGGTCCGACCTGATCAGCGATTCGTTGGGTTCTGCCACCGGACTGCTCACGGTCTGGGCTCTCCAGCGCTTTCGGAAATAATGTACGCGCAAGCTTCGCAACGCATGTATCGTTGTGGCTTGCCTTGGCGCCCGGTGTTGCTACTGGTCAACTTTGCCCTGCTGACCATTGACCCTGGCGTTGCGCAGAATATGCCTCGGGTGCGCCAAACCATCAGCGATCTTACAGCACCGGCTATGCACGGGCGGGGCTATGTGCAGCAGGGTGAACACAAAGCGGCCGCGTATATTAGGCAACGCTTCGAAATGCTGGGGTTGCAGCCTTTTACACCCAACTACCAGCAACCTTTCTCACTGACTGTCAATACCTTTCCGGGCAGAATGGCGTTGAGGGCAGGCAGCAAAATGCTTCGCCCCGGCAAGGATTTCATTGCTGAGCCCAATTCCGGCGGCGGGAAAGCAAAAGGTGCTGTGCTGTATCTCGATACGCTCATCTTTACCAACGAAACCGCCGGCACTCGGTTCCTGCGACAGGAGTTGCGGCACCGTATTGTCGTTTTGCGCCAGCGCGATGCCGAACGCATTCGCACCCTCCCCGATTCTTTTGCTCAACACTTGGACGAGGCCGCTGCGCGCATTACGCTAGTGTCAAAATTAACGGCTTCGCTTTCGGAGCAGCAAGCCCACCAGCCGCGCCTGCACGTGCTCGCCAGCAGCTGGCCCGCCCCAACGCAATATGCCAGCACAGTCGTGCAAGCTATTTTGCGCCCAAATTACCCGACCAAAAATATTATAGGCTACTTGCCGGGCAGCGTTTCTCCCGACTCATTCATTGTCGTAACAGCTCACTACGACCACTTGGGTCATATGGGCAGGCGAACATACTTTCCGGGTGCGAACGATAACGCCAGCGGCACCGCTATGCTTTTGGAGCTAGCTGCGTATTACGCGCAGCGTCAGGAGCGCCCAACCATGTCAATCGTATTCATGGCTTTCGGTGCCGAGGAAGCAGGGCTGATTGGTTCTCACTATTTCGTGGACCATCCATTATTTCCGCTCGACCGCATCCGCTTTCTGATTAATCTGGACTTGCTAGGTACTGGCAGCGACGGCATTACCGTCGTAAATGGCCGACAGCTGGCAGCACCTTATCACCTGTTGCAGCAACTAAATGATAGTCAACACTTTGTAAATTCAATAGCTGCACGGGGACGGGCAGCCAATTCCGATCATTTTTACTTCTCGGAACGCGGAGTACCGGCCTTCTTTATCTATACTCGTGGTGGCATAGCTGCCTATCACGATGTAGATGACCGAGCTGAAACATTGCCACTAACAGCATTTTCTGGAGTTTTCAAGCTATTAGTAGAGTTCGTTGATAAGTTACTTAAAGACTAAGTAAGCGTTTCAACTATATAAACAAAATTACATTCCACCGCTGTAGCGCTTAACTCTGGCTTACGATTTAGCTCTATCGGACCGGATTGGCTCTTGCCTTAGAGGCACGGGGTAAACATTGTTATAAAACAATAATCTCGGAATAATCAGATACTCATCTGATTATTCCGAGATTATTGTTTTATAAGGTCTCAGATTAGAACCTAGCGTTAGCCATTGGTTCTGAAAGAGCTCATGATCTGCTTAGCAACGTTCTCCCACTCGGGCTTCTGACGGTCAGCACAGGTAAAGTTGCACATCAACAATTTGCCTTCCACGTCGGTGAAGAAAACCAGGTTGTAAACCTCATGGCCAAGCTCAGGCTTCATCAGTTCCATGTAGCCAACTTTGCGACCATTTACTTCCTTAACGCCGTTGTTGAACCACTTCGCCTCTTTGTATTGCTTGGAATACATCTTGTAGAAGTTGGCCGCGTACATGTCGATCATGTCCTGATCAGCGGTGTTGTCGGTGTAGGTGAAAGCGATGCTGGCCTCTTTGCTATTTGTGTAAATCACACTTGGTCGGCTCTGAGCTTTGGCATAGTTGAAGTCCATCTGCTGCTCGCTCATAACTTCGAAACCTTTGGGAATCAAAATCTCAACTCGCTCGCTCAGCACGCGCTTTTTGATCATTTCGACTTCTGCGAATGGTCGAGCTGCCATCAACAGGATCGACAGGCATAAAAATGGTAGGAGTAATGCTTTTTTCATAGCTTCTAACTGAAAAAAGGGTTGAATCAAAGTGAGTTGAGTGCCGAAAGATATCAGGACGCTCTGTTTGGATAACACAATTTACGAGGAAAATTTCTTATCGCAATAGACCGGTAAAAAATAATTTTTTACTTCTACTAATAAGATCCTAAAAATCGCCATAAAATGCGTTTAATAGCAAGAAAAGCACGTTTTTAGATTTTATATTTGTTTTAACAGATTCTTCGCTATCTGCTAAAAAACCAATCCTACATTTACTTTATCATATACTAAAATTCATAATAAAATTCCTATTTCGATGGCAACGGGGTTTGTACACGTTGGTTTGAACTTAGAGAATATTATTGACTTGCTCCTTGATCTTCTCGAGCTCTTCTTTCATTTCGACTACTAAATGCTGCAGAGTGGAGTCGTTGGCTTTTGAACCGATGGTGTTGATTTCGCGACCAATCTCCTGCGAAATAAATGCAAGTTTCTTTCCCGTAGGCTCGGGCAAGTAGACCGTTTCGTTGAAGTAGCGTAAATGGCTGACTAAACGCACTTTTTCCTCGGCGATATCCAGCTTTTCTATGTAGTACAATAGCTCTTGCTCGAAGCGGGCATCACTGAATTGTTCATTTGTGACGAGCTCGCCCAAGTGTGCCTGTAGGCGTTGCCGTACTTGCTCAATGCGCATCGGATCGTGACGCTCCACATCCGAAAGCAGAATCCGGATGCGTTCGGTATAGCCCAGTAGCTCCACGCTAAGCGCTTGCCCTTCGTCCGTCCGGAATTGGTTGACGCGCTCTAATGCTTCGTGTACCAAGGGCAGCAAATCTTCCCAAGCCACTTCTTCTTCGTCTTCTGTAGCAGCAGTTATATCGGCGGGCATGCGCAGGATGCCTGGCAGGGCCGTCGCGATGGCGGTAAGCTGCTCCAGTGAGGCGCCGCTTTGGGCAGCGGCCTGACGTAGTTCTTCGTAGGCGGCCAGCAACACCTCCTGATTAAGCACTGCGCCTACACGCGCAGCCGCGCGCGGGCGCACGAAGTCGAAGTTGAGGTTGACTTTCCCGCGGATCAGGCTTTTGGTGACCAAGTTGCGGAGTTCCAACTCGCGATCTTGCAGAAAGCGCGGGAGCCGCAATGTCAGGTCGAGGCTTTTGGAGTTGAGCGACTTAATTTCTACGGTTGCGGAATAACGGTCGGTTTCGCGATGGGCAATACCGTAACCAGTCATGGATTGAAGCATGATGAACGTGCGGTGAGGTGTGGATATGAGTAAAACAAAGGTAGCTACGATAAGCCAGGGCAGGTAGGCTACACATCTTGCCGTACCCGAAGCAGCAAGTAGCGAGGCAGGCAAGCCTAAATATTATATAAATACTTGATAATAAGATATTTATATACAAGTAACGATTAGATAATATATGGGAAATATTGGGCTAATACCCTGCCGGTACTTTTGCTGCCGATATGGGAAACATCGACTTCAAGCCTGGTTTTTTCACGTTTTTCCTCCTTCTTCTGACCCTAACTACGGGCTTCGCCCAGACCGGAAGTGTCAAAGGAGTGGTTACGGATGCCCGCTCAAAAGAGGGCATTGTGGGGGGTACCGTCCGGCTGGACGGCACTATGCTAGCCGACCAGACCGATGCCAACGGCAACTTCACAATCAGCAACGTACCGCCGGGCCAGTACACGCTCCTTATCACCTCCGTTTCTTATAAAAACCGCAGCATTCCGCAGGTGGCGGTGGCCTCCGGCAAGCCGACTGTCATCAATTCGACGCTGGAGGAAGATACCAAGCAACTCAACGAAGTAGTGGTGACCGGCGTGCGCCGCACCAACACCGAAGTATCGGTGATCAGCGAAATCAAGCAGGCCAACGTGGTGGTCAGCGGCGTTTCGTCGGAGCAGATTGTGAAAACCCAGGACCGCGACGCGGCCGAAGTCGTGCGCCGTATTCCGGGCGTGACCATTGTCGACAACCGGTTTATTCAGGTGCGCGGCCTCAGCGACCGCTACAATACGGTGTGGCTCAACGACGTGAACGCGCCCAGCTCCGAAACCGACCGCAAATCGTTTTCCTTCGATGTGGTGCCCAGTTCCCTGCTCGATCGGGTGCTGGTATTCAAAGATCCGTCGCCCGAACTGCCCGGCGATTTTGCAGGCGGCTTGGTGAAGGTGTATTTGCGCAAGCCCACGTTCAACGAGCGCCTCTTTACGGCCAACTACTCGCTGGGCTACCGCAACGGCACTACGGGCAACGACTTCTTCACGGATAAAACGCAAGCAGGCGACGCTTTCGGGTTTGGTGCGCGGATGCGCGAGCTGCCGGGCGGTTTTCCGGTGCTGGGCACGGCTTATCAGCAGTACGAGCGCGATTTCTACGCCAAACAGATCGAGAATACTTTCCCAATTTATAAGATGAAGGCCATGCCCGATCTGCGGTTTAACGCGGCCTACATCGACCAGATCAAAATCAAAGGCTTGGAAATCGGCAGCGTATCGTCGGTCAACTACACCAATACCTATTCGCGCTTTCACATCGATCGCAACCTGTTCGACGGAGCCGGCCAGCGCACCGATCAACTGAAGGACGACCAATCGACAAACAACGTCCGGCTGGGTGCCATCCAGAATTTTAGCGTCGTGCTCAACGATGGCAGCCGGCTAGAGTTCCGCAACCTGTTCAACCAACAGGCTCGTAATCAGCAAACTACGCGCGCCGGTCTTGACGATAACGGCGTACTGACACGCCGCAGTTACCAGCTAGGCTACCAAGGCCGCACCACTTATACTGGCCAACTAGCTGGTACACACAGCTTTAACAAAGACAAGACTAGCCTCGATTGGGTGGCAGGCTACGGCTACTCCAACCGCAACGAGCCGGATCTGCGCCGCGTGTCGTACCAAGTAACGCCTTCGACAACGGAAGGAGCGGCGAATATGGAAACCGTGCTCACGCCGGCAACCGGCGGTGTGGACGTTAACAATGCAGGACGGCTGTATCAGGCGCTCAGCGAGCACATTTTCACCGTCAATGCCAACCTGAAGCACAAGGTATCGGTGGCTGAGCGGGAGGTGGAAATCGGGGCCGGAACGTACCTCGAATACCGTCGGCGCCACTTCCAGGCACGGGCCTTTGGCTACTCGCTCAATGCCAACGGCGATCCGCGGCTGCGCAACGAGGCCGTGGGCAACATCTTCGACCCGCGCAATATCGCTTCTGGCGGCTTCCGCATGGACGAGGACATCAACTCAACGTACCGCTACGGCGCGTCTAACGAACTGGAAGCCGGATACTTATCCTTCAACATTCCGGTCACGCCCAAGATCAAGCTGCTGACAGGCGCCCGCTACGAGCGCAACGTGCAGTCGATCAACACAGGCATCAACGGCCAGCCGGTTTCCCAGGATGTGACCACCAATTTCCTGCTGCCCTCGGCCAATCTGAGCTATAATTTCAACGACAAAAACCTAGTGCGCGCCTCCTACGGCCGTAGCCTCAACCGCCCCGAGTTCCGCGAGTCGGCGCCATTCTTCTACTACGACTTCGACTTCAACGTGCTGAATTTCGGCTCGTTGTACCTCAATCCCGAAACGCCCCTAAAGGTGGCCAGCATTGACAACTTCGATTTGCGCTACGAACTCTACCCTTCCGACGGCGAGCTGATCCATGTGGGGGCTTTCTACAAGAAGTTTAAGAACCCCATTGAAAACGTGGTGGTGCTGACGACCAACTTAGCCTACACCTTCGTGAACGCCCCTAGCGCCTACGCGTACGGCGTCGAGCTTGACCTGAAGAAGAACCTGACTCTCTTGGACGATGCGTTCGGCACGTCGGGCTTCAAAAACCTCTCGGTAGTCTTCAACGGCTCCCTGATCAAAAGCCAGGTTTCACTGGGCGACAACGTAGCCTGGAACAAGAAGCGCGCCCTCCAGGGCCAGTCGCCTTACGTGTACAACGGCGGCCTTTACTACCAGACGCCCGAAAACACTTGGCAGATCGCGGCGCTCTACAACGTATTTGGGCCGCGCATTCTGTTTGCGGGCAGCAACGATTACCCCGACGTAGTGGAAATGCCCCGCCACACCATCGACTTGTCGGTGACCAAAACGGTATCGAAGCGCATGTCGCTGAATGCCGGCGTGCAGGATCTGCTCAACCAGAAAGTGAACCTGGTGCAGGACTACAACCGCGACAAAAAGTACACGAACAGCGACCAGTCGCTGGCCGGCTACCGCCGCGGCACCTACTACACCGTGGGCATGCGCTTCAACTTGGAGCCGCGCGCTACTCCGACAACGCCCCTGCCTTAATTACTGAGTTTTTCGAGTCGCATCCTTTCCAACCCTCAAGACCTAATTCTCATTTCACGCCCTCATGAAAAAGAATCCCCTATCCCTGGCGCTCGTTGCAACGCTACTGCTGGGTCTTGCCTCCTGCGATAAAAAGGATACCACCCCCGCTCCGAACGCCCCCGTACCTAGCGGAACGACCACCGGCGGCACCACGCCCCCACCAGCTTCGGGGTCGGTAATTGTGGTCGGCGATGGCAAAGAAACCGCTATCACGACCAACACCACCTGGTCGGCGGCCAACCGGTATTTGCTGAAAGGCTTTGTATACGTACGCACCGGCGCGACCCTTACCATCGAGCCTGGCACCATCATCAAAGGCGATAAGGACACGAAAGGCACCCTGATTATTGAGCCCGGCGCAAAGATCATAGCCGCCGGCACGGCCGAAAAGCCCATCATTTTCACTTCTAACCAAGCCAAAGGCTCGCGCAACTACGGCGACTGGGGCGGCGTGGTAATCGCTGGCAACGCGCCGGTAAACTCCATCGACGGCACCAACCTACCCACGGCCGAAGGCGGCATCACAACCAAATACGGCGGCGCCAACGCCGCCGACAACTCCGGCACGCTCCAATACATTCGCATTGAGTTTGCGGGCATTGCGCTTACGCCCAATAATGAGCTGAACGGCTTGACCTTCGACGGCGTGGGCAGCGGCACAACCGTCGATCACATTCAGGTTTCGTACAGCGGCGACGACTCGTACGAATGGTTCGGAGGCACCGTCAACGCCAAATACCTAGTGGCCCACCGCGGCTTCGACGACGATTTTGATACCGACAACGGCTTCTCGGGCAAGGTACAATTCGCTGTTTCTCTGCGCGATCCGCAGCAGGCCGACCAGTCGGGTTCCAAGGCCTTCGAATCGGACAACGACGCCAACGGCACCACCAAAGGCCCGATCACCTCGGCGGTATTCTCCAACGTGACGGCCGTAGGGCCGATCCTGAACCCTAGCGCGGCCAATTACAGCCCGCAGTACACGGCCGGCGTGCATATTCGCCGCAACTCGGCGCTCAGCATTCTGAACTCCGTGATCATGGGCTTCCCGACAGGCGTGCTGATTGATAACAGCTTAACGGCCGCCAACGCCGGCCGCAGCGATCTGCAATTCAAAAACAACATCGTGGCTGGCTCGCTAGTTGGGTCGAACTCAACCAACGGCCAGCGCAGCATCGTGTATATTGGGCCAAATGGCGGGGCGGGCAGCCTGACCGTTAACAACGTGATGAGCTCCGATTCGGCAGCCTGGGGCACGGCCGTGGGCCCGGTCACGTGGCTGAAAGCGAATGGCAACAAGCGCTATGCTACTTCGGATAACGTGCAGCTGCTCAACCCCTTCAACCTGACGGCTCCGAGCTTTTTGCCTCGCAGTGCTTCGCCCATCGTAGCTGCTTCTGCCACTACCCCGCCCACGGCGCCCGCCGACTTTACGAGCACCAAGGTCACAGACGCTTTCTTCACCAAAGTAAGCTACATCGGTGCCTTCTCCGGCTCGGGTACTTCCGCAGACAACTGGCTGGCTGGCTGGACCAACTTCGACCCACAAAATGCTGATTATTAATATTTTAACTGTCTATACATTTCAGGTATAAGCATCCTGAAATGCCGGTTAGTCGAAAGGAGCCTTCTGAGAAGGCTCCTTTTTTGTTGCGTAAGTTGGCCTTACTTCGCCCCTTGCCGCCACCCCAAAACCTGTAGCTTGCGCTCGTAATGAAGCCTCGCGTACTCATGCTGCCCAAGTGGTACCCCAACCGCTACGACGACCAAGCCGGCGACTTTGTGGCCCGCCACGTTGCAACCATCGCGCCGCACGCCGATATAGCCATTCTGTTCGCCACAGTAGCACGCAAGCCATTACCACAACTCATTGATTATAAAATAGATACAGAATTATCTTTTCCTATCTACCGCTACTACTATCAAGACCGCATTACGGGTTTTGGGCCTCTGGACAAGCTGCTCAAACTGATTCTGTATTTTGGCTGCCTCGGCCACGGTTACTGGCACCTCCGCCGCACTTGGGGCCGGCCGCAACTGGTGCACGTGCATGTGTTGTTGCGCACCGGCTTGTTTGCGTGGTGGCTAAAGGTTTGCCATCGAGTACCTTACCTTGTCACAGAGCATTGGTCACTGTACCTCCCCGAACGCGCCGCGGGCATTAGTTGGCTTCGTCGCATCCTGACGCGGGCGGTGGTGCGGCAGGCGGCGGCGCTGCATACCGTTTCGGAAGCCCTGCGCGACGCGATGCACGCGCTGGGCTTTCGCAATGCCCATTCGGTTGTAATTGGTAATGTGGTGGATACACATCTGTTCCGGCCCGCACTAGTACGGCCGCGTACGCAAACGCTGCTCAACGTTTCGGCTTTTGATGATGCCGTAAAAAACATCTCAGGGATCTTGCGGGTGGTGACTCGACTGCGGCCCACTTGGCCCAACCTGCGTTTGCGCATTGCTGGCTACGGACCCGATGAAGCGCTGCTACGCCAACTGGCTCAGGAGTTAAACTTGCTTGCCGACGGCACCGTGGTCTTTCTGGGCAAGCTGCCGCAATCGGCTGTGGCCACCGAAATGCAGCAGGCCGCGGCCTTGGTTTCGTTTAGCCGACTGGAAACTTTCGGTTGCGTATTGCTGGAAGCGCGGGCCTGCGGCTGCCCCGTAGTCGCGACCCACACGGCCGCCGTGCCGGAGCTGTTTCGCCCCGAAGGTGCCTTTGGCCAACTAGTACCCGTGGACGATGAAGAAGCCCTGGCCGCCGCGCTAACCTCAGTGCTGGCGGGCGAAGTTCGGCCGGATGCTACCCGTCTGCACGCCGATGCAGTGGCCCGCAGCAGTCCGGCGCACGTCGGGCAAGATTTTAACTCGCTTTATCATAGCCTGTTGGACTGGGCTCCTGTTCCGCACGCATGATTCGCCGCATCCTCCACAACTTCGCAACCCGGCTGGCAACTGCCTTGCTCAGCTTTGCTGTGGTGTGGCTCACGGCGCATTACCTCGGCGCTGCCGGCCGCGGCGACGTCAGCCTGTTCGTGACCGATTGCGCGGTATTGCTGCTGTTTATCGGATTGTTGGGCGGCTCGTCGCTCATTTTTTTGGCTCCCACGCACAACGTCTGGCACCTGCTTGCGCCGGCTTATGGCTGGACTTTGGTGGTGTGCACGGCGGGCACAGTCACCGTGGGCGCCCTGCGAGCCGTTCCCGAAACGTATCTGTGGCATTTGTGGGCACTATCGCTGGTGCAGGCCTTTTTCTCGATCAACACGTCGCTTTTGTTGGGCCGCAAAAGGGAAGCGAGCTATAACTTCCTGACGGTGTTGCAAGTAGCCTTGCTGGCGGGCGTGTTGCTAGTGGCTTTTCTGGGGTTGGCGTGGCGGAAGGTGCCCGTGTATTACTATGCTACGTACGTAGCCTACGGGCTGCCCTTGCTTCTCACATTCAGGTACTTACTCCAACTTCCCGACCCCAAAAACATCCGATCAGGATTTGGTCATACCGTGCGCGAGCTGGCCCGCAACAGCCGCAGTTCGCACCTCTCCAACATTCTGGCCTTCGTCAACTATCGCCTGAGTTACTATTTCGTGGCACACTACGCCGACGCCCGCGCCGTGGGAGTGCTGTCGGTGGGCGTAGCGCTGGCCGAAGCCATCTGGATCATTCCGCGCAGCACCGCCCTGATCCAATACGTTGATCTGGTGCATGCTACCGACAAGCACGCTGGCCTCGGCTCCACGTTGGGCGTGGCGCGCCTCACGGTGCTGGGCACGCTGGCCGCGGTGCTGGTGCTTTGTGCGCTACCGCCCGTTGTGCTAACCACGGTGTTCGGGCCTGAGTTCGGAGCGGCTCGGCCAGTCATTTTGGTGCTGGCGCCGGGAGTTATCATCATGTCTATCAACATGATATGCAGCTCTTATTTTGCTGGCATCGGCCGGTATTGGGTCAACAATGTGTGTACCGTCGTGGGCATTTTGGTTACGGTGCCCGCGTGTTGGCTGCTGATTCCCCGCTGGGGGATCATTGGCGCGGCTTGTGCCACCTCGCTTTCGTACTTTGCCTGCACGGCTTACTTGCTGCGCCAATTTTTGCGCGCAACCGGTACATCCGTATCCGACTTTGTACCCCGCCCGCAAGAGCTGACACGCCTGCGCGAACTGTTGGCTAAAGCGAATTAAGCCACATTCACAAGTATCTGAATATCAAATACTTAGCTAATGGGCACTTTGCGCAAGATTGCTTCGATAAGGTCCTGGGTGCGGATGCCGTCGGCCTCGGCCTCGTAGTTGAGCAGGATGCGGTGGTTGAGCACGTCGCTGGCTACATCCTTGATGTCTTCGGGTAGCACATAGTCGCGCTCGTCGAAAAAGGCGACCGCTTTGGCCGCGCGGTGCAAGGCAATGCTGGCCCTTGGGCTTACGCCAAACTGCACATACTGAGCAAATTCCGCCAAATCGTAATCGGCGGGCTTGCGCGTGGCAAAAACCAGTTCGATGATGTATTTCTCCAGGGTTTCCGAAATCTGTACCTGGTTAATCAGATCGCGCACCCCGAAAATGTCTTCCTTGGTGAGCACGGGGTTCACGTCGCCCACGTAGGCCATGTTGGCCATGCGCCGCATGACTTCCAGTTCGTCGGTTTTCTTGAGGTAATCGACGTACACTTTCATCATAAACCGATCGACCTGCGCCTCAGGCAACGGATACGTACCTTCTTGTTCCACAGGGTTTTGCGTGGCCAACACCAGAAACGGTAAATCCAGCGGATAGGTGGTTTCGCCAATGGTCACCTGTTTTTCCTGCATGGCTTCGAGCAGCGCACTCTGCACCTTGGCGGGCGAACGATTGACCTCGTCGGCAAGCACCAGATTGGAAAAGATCGGACCCTTTTTCACCTCGAACACCGACTGGTTCTGGTTATAAATCATGGTCCCTACCAAGTCCGAAGGCAGCAGGTCGGGCGTAAACTGCACCCGCTGAAAGTTAAGATGCAGCACCTTAGACAAGGTGCTAATAGTCAGAGTCTTAGCTAGCCCAGGCACGCCTTCCAGAAGTATATGCCCACCCGTAAATAGGCCAATAAGCAGCCGATTGACCATGTAATGCTGGCCCACTACCACCTTGCCCACCTCGGCAAAAGCCTGCCTGATTTTTTGCTGGTATTCGTCGGGAGAAAGTGGGATAGCGGAAGCAGCCATGTAGAAACAAAAAGCGAGGAAGGGTCTTAAAAGTAGTGAATACCAGCCAAGCAGCAGGCACAACAGAAACCTGTTTACTGTTTAGTTTGAGCGAGATGCCGCCCATTCGCATGATTATGTGATAACAAACCTTGTTTTAGTACCATAGGTTTGTCCTGCCAATTATTCATCGAAACACAGCATCAACTTCCAGACCTTCCCGCCTTGGAGGCTGGCGCTGCCTTGCGCTCCTGCAAACTGTGTGGGTTAGAAAGTGGCTCAATGCAGGGCCTATAAAAGGCGGCGCTCATTATAATGACCTGTCTATTAATAGGTTAAACCAAAATCACTACCTACTCTCCTTTATATGCCGGCATTTGGGCCGGGCCTAACAACGCATTTTTTCTACTGCTATTGCCTCCAACCGCGGACCGGAGACAAGGCCGTGGCTTGAGCTTCCGTTCCACTTCACACTAACTTCCTATGAAACAAGCCTTACTATCCGGTACGGAGGGTGGCTTTGCTGCGCCCTCCGGCCACCCACGCTTGCCTGCTCATGGCGGGCTTTGGCCGTGACTTTTGCTGTTTTTGCTGCTGCTGATCAGCACGGACCTGGTGCAAGAGATTTTTTCGGGCTCCTGCCGTGTCTTGACTTCGCTTCAAGCATCTGACCCTGAGGTGATGGTAGTCAACGGCCTGACTGATGGCTCTTCTTATTATGTATGGGTATATTCGTACAGCGCAAGACCTACCACAGCGGCTACCGGTGCCTTTTCGATTTGCATCAATAATCTTGGCCCACCACCCGCCAACGGCTTGTGTGCCAATGCCATAGCATTAACTCCAACTTCTCTGCACGTCCATAACTGCTAAATTGGCCGGCGTCTCATTGACTTCATTGTGTCGCCGGTGCCCATTCTCCTCCTCGTACCGCCGCTGCAATGGTACATCTCGTCGCCAACTGTCTCCTTTCAGAAAGTAAGCCAAACGCCACTATAAGGGCAATGGCATAGCTGTAATAGCCTGACCCTCATTAAGAAGTATGGAACAACCTGCCTTCGATACGCACTCAGGGGCGCCAAAACAGAGATTTTATCCTGCTTTGGCGCCCCTGAACTTGTGAAGACCTGCACTATTTCTGCGGCCTAGCGCGTGGCATGTTTCTAGAAACCTTTGTACACGATGGTTTCTTTGGTAACAGTCGTGCCCTTGGTATCAGTAAGCACAATCGTGATCGTGTCCGTTGTTAGGTCAACGGGGCCGCTGTATTTATCGCGCCCCGCAAACGTAGGGTCAGTCATGGTAATTTCAGTCTGGCCGCTGTTCCAACTCCACTTTCCGCCCTGCGTTTGGGGGTCGTTGGGCGCGCATTTGGTGGGGCCTTCGTCCACCAGCATGCTCATGTCATCGCGGAAGCGGATAAAATCGTCTTTCCCACAGGGAGCCAAGTTTGCATACTTGTCGTACGGCGCGTCGGCCACACCATTGCGCGTCGTTTCAATCACGTCGGAGCTAACCCGCCAGTTCTTGGCAGTCAGCAGTTGCGTTTTGACGTCACCTTTCGTGGTCACAGATTCTTTCTTGCAACCAACCAATAAACAAGCGGTGGCGAGAACTAGGGCAGAAGTAGAGAAGGTTTTCAAAGTGACTATATGCTGAAGGTGGAAAACTAGAGGAAAGAGGCTGTTGTACAATTGCACGAACTTACCGTGGGGTCATCCAAGCAAAATAGGCTCCAAAACCTGCTGTTTATACAAGTATAAGCCTATTTAATTGAAAAATTTTTATATTCCAACAAGTCCGCATCCGGTTACGTGCAAAAATCATAATGGTTACATCCTATTTTATTTTCAAGCTTGCCAATACACAAAATACATATAATCATTTGGTTATTCGATATTTACATAATTCACCCTCGACCGCCCTAAAACCCTTAAAACGCCAAAAGCCCCTTCACAGCTTGTGTAAAGGGGCTTTTCGTACCAGAGACGGGAATCGAACCCGTACGCCTATTCGGCAAGGGATTTTAAGTCCCTCGTGTCTACCAGTTCCACCACTCCGGCTTAAATGCAGACTCGCTACAAAACTAAAAAGACGTTGCGGGTTGGCAACGTCTTTTTAGTTTTTTATTGGAGCGGGAGACGGGGTTCGAACCCGCGACCTCGACCTTGGCAAGGTCGCGCTCTACCAACTGAGCTACTCTCGCATGTCGTTCACCAAGTGGCGAATGGTGCGACAAAGGTACAACTGATTTTTATTGTGTCAAGTCCTAGCGCAATTTTTCTTCCTGATTTACCCGAAAAAAAATGGTTCTAGCTCATTCTCAGGGGCTTTTTCTTCAATCTTATTTCAATACGAGCTTTAATTCGTTGAGCTTGAGCAGGGCCTCGATGGGCGTAAGCGTGTTCACATCCAAGGCTTGCAGCAGCTCCCGAATGCGCTCCAAGGCCGGGTCGGAAGGCTCGAACATGCTGAGTTGCAGGCTCGGACGTGGCGCCGAAGCTACGGCTACCGGCCGGGCTGCTGGGCCGCGCTGGGCGGTTTCGCCTCCGATTGGCGTTGCGTTATCCGGAGTGTTTACTTCAAGCCCAGCCAACACTTCGTCGAGAAGGGTGTTGTCTTCGGCGCCGGCGCTGGTTCGCTCCTGCTCGAGGTGATGCATGATTTCGTTGGCGCGCAGCACCACAGCCGTCGGCATGCCGGCCATACGGGCCACATGAATGCCAAAGCTGTGCTCCGAACCGCCTTCCACCAGCTTGCGCATGAATAGGATGCGCCCGTCGGCTTCCTTCACGGCCACGTTGTAGTTGCGCACCCGCGGGCAGTCGTCGGCCAGTTGGTTGAGCTCGTGGTAATGGGTGGCAAACAGCGTTTTGGCCTTGGCTTTCGGGTTGTTGTGCAAGTGCTCCACGATGGCCCACGCAATGCTGATGCCGTCGTAGGTGCTGGTGCCACGCCCGATTTCATCCATCAATACTAAACTTCTGTCCGACAGGTTGTTCAGAATACTGGCCGTTTCGGTCATTTCCACCATGAACGTGCTTTCGCCCTTCGAAAGGTTGTCGGAAGCGCCTACGCGGGTGAAGATCTTATCGATGACGCCGATGGTGGCCGCGTCGGCGGGCACGAACGAGCCGATCTGAGCCAACAGTACAATCAGCGCGGTTTGGCGCAACAAAGCCGATTTACCGGCCATGTTTGGCCCCGTAATTACCACGATTTGCTGCTCTTCCTGATCGAGCCTAATGTCGTTGGGAATATAAAACTCGCCGGGCGGCAGCTGACGCTCAATCACCGGGTGACGGCCTTGGCGAATGTCCAGCTCGGTGGTGTCGTTCACGACGGGCTTAACGTAGCGGTGCTGGCGCGCCGTGGTGGCAAACGAGGCCAGGCAGTCGAGAATGGCTACGGCGCGGGCATTCTGCTGAATCTGTGGCACGTAATCCATTGCCGACAGAACCAGCTCATTATAAAGCTGTTGCTCGATCACAAACAGCCGGTCCTCGGCGTGCAGGATTTTCTCTTCGTAGGTTTTCAGCTCCTCGGTGATGTAGCGCTCGGCGTTTACTAGGGTTTGCTTCCGGATCCAGGTGGTGGGCACCTTGTCCTTGTGGGCGTTGGTGACTTCGAGGTAGTAGCCAAACACCTTATTATAAGCCACTTTCAGCGATGAGATGCCGGTTTTGCGGCTTTCTTCCTGCTGGAGTTTCAGCAAGTAATCTTTGCCCGAAAATGCGATTTTGCGCAACTCGTCCAGCTCGGCATCCACGCCGTCGTTGAGCACATTGCCTTGGTTGGTGAGCACGGGGGCATCGGGCCGAATTTTGGTTTTGATCTCTTCCCGGAGCGTCACGCACGGGTTCAGCTGATCGGCCAATTTCTGCAAAGCCCGAATGCCCGAACCAGCCAGCGACTCCCGGATCGGGCCGATGGCATCCAGCGCGCGGCTAAGCTGAATCAGCTCCCGCGGGTTGATGCGCCGCACGGCCACTTTCGATATAAGTCGTTCTAAATCAAATATTTGCTTAAGATGTTGATTTAGCTCACCCAGCAGCTCGGGGTTCTGCAAAAGCGCGTCTACCGTATCCAGGCGGCGCTGAATCTGGCCGACTTCCTTCAGCGGGAGCACTACCCATTTGCGCAGCAGGCGCGCGCCCATTGGCGTGACGGTTTGGTCGAGGATGTCGATGAGCGGCACGCCGCCCATGTGCTGCGGATGCACCAACTCCAGATTGCGCACCGTAAAGCGGTCGAGCCACACGTACTTGTCCTCTTCCAAGCGGGCGATGTTGGCGATGTGGCCAATGTCGGTGTGCTTGGTTTCGGCGAGGTAATGCAGGATGCAGCCGGCCGCCGTGATGCCCTCCCGTAGCGTGTCGATGCCGTAGCCTTTGAGCGAGGTGGTTTTGAAGTGGCGCGTGAGCGAATCGTGGGCGTAGTCGAAGCCGAAAACCCACTCGTCGAGGGCATAATGGCAGAAATCGGGGCCAAAATGCTGCTCAAACTCGTGCCGGCTTTTTTTGCAGAACAGCACCTCGGCGGGCGAGAAATTCTGGAGCAGCTTACCCAGGTACGCAAGGTCACCTTGGGCCACCAAAAATTCGCCGGTGCTGATGTCGAGGAAGGCAATGCCGGCTTCCTGCTTGCCGAAATGGACGGCCGCGAGGTAGTTGTTGCTCTTGCGCTCGAGCACGTTGTCGTTGAATGACACGCCGGGCGTAACTAGCTCTGTAACACCACGTTTCACCAATCCTTTGGCCTGCTTCGGATCTTCGAGCTGGTCGCAGATGGCTACGCGCTGCCCGGCCCGCACGAGCTTCGGCAAGTACGTATCGAGGGAATGGTGCGGGAAACCCGCCAGCGCCACTTCCGACGAGGTGCCGGCGCCGCGCTTGGTGAGCGTGATGTCGAGGATGCGCGAGCTGGTGACGGCATCTTCGCCGAAGGTTTCGTAAAAATCACCGACCCGAAACAGGAGCAACGCGCCCGGATGCTGCTGCTTGAGCTGATAATACTGCTTCATCAGCGGCGTATCGGCTACGGGCGCGGGCGTGATGTGGTCGGGACCGACCGACTTGATGACGAACTTAGGTTTGTTAGACAAAGTGCAAGCTGTAGTAATGCTCCGAAGCGCATTCAATCGTTGAACGGTGAGTGCCAGCCCGAGCAGACGGTTTGCGGAGTTCAGGTCAAACAACGAACGCGCCGGAGCGCGTTCCTACCTTTGCGCAAAATAACCCCTCCCCACGATGCGCAAACGAACGATGGAAGAGCTGAACCGGCTCTCAGTGGCAGACTTCAAAAGTACGCAAAAATTCCCCCTAACCCTCGTTCTGGACAACGTGCGGAGCCTGCATAATGTAGGCGCCGCCTTCCGCACCGCCGACGCTTTTGCAGTCGAGAAAATCTGGCTGTGCGGCATTACCGGCCGGCCGCCGCAACGCGAAATCACCAAGACCGCGCTGGGCAGCACCGAGTCGGTAGCGTGGGAGTACGCAGCTACTACTGTTGACGCTATTCGGCAGCTTAAAGCCGCAGGCTACGCCATAGTAGCCGTTGAGCAAACTATTGATAGTCAATTACTTACTAAGTTCACTCCAGAAATTGGGCGTCCTTATGCCTTGGTCATGGGCAATGAGGTTTTTGGGGTCGAAGACGACGTGCTGGCCTTGTGCGACGCGGCCGTCGAAATCCCGCAATTTGGCACCAAGCACTCGCTGAATGTGTCGGTGGCGGCTGGGGTTGTGCTGTGGGACTTTCTGGTGAAAATGGGCTTCGCAAAGTCCTGAGACAAGGGAGCGGCACCCGTCTAGTCGGGGCACTGGCAGGCTTTGTCGATTAGCTTCTGCTTTTAGCCGATTGCCCGCCGAATTTATCGGTTTTGTTAGTAGATTTGGAAATAGAGTCCTCGTTGTTTGGTGGCCACTCTTACACCCATCTTCCTCACTTTTATGCCCCTAAATTTTACCACTGCCCGGTACCGGGCGTTGGCGTTGGCCATGCTCCTTTCTTGGCCGCTGGCCACACAGGCCCAGGATGCCTCGGTTCAGCGGGCGATACGCTACCTCGAATCGAAGCGGGCTGCTTTGGGCCTGACCGAAGCCGACGTGCGCGACCCGTTCGTGACCGACTCCTACACCGATGCGCACAACGGTGTGTCGCACGTGTACCTGCGCCAACGCTACCAGGGCTTGGAGGTAATCGGGACCGAGATGAACCTGAACTTCGACCGCAACGGCAACCTGCTCAGCCAGGGCGGCAAGTTTCAGCCTAACCTCGCTCAAGCCGTTCGGAGCACGTCAGCTGCCCTTACGGCCCAAGATGCTACCGCTTCAGCGGCCCGTTCTGTGGGCTTGGCTCCTAGCGCACTGCGGCAGGCCCAGCCTGCCACGGCCAACCGCGGCCCGGTGCTGAGCGACCCCACGATTTCGGCGCGCGAGATTCCGACTAAGCAGGTATACATTCTGCAGCCCAATGGACAAGTGAAGCTGGCTTGGGACGTGGCCTTTATGCCGCCCGGCGGCGACCACTACTGGAATATGCAGGTCGATGCGGGCACAGGCGCCGTTCTGAACAAAAACGACTGGACTACCCAGGAAAAAGCCCCTACGCTTTCCTTAAAAGCGGCCTACAACGGCACCCCGTGGCTACAAGGCGCTCCAGCGGCACTGGGCGACGATACGCCGGCCAAACCCGCGGCCACCGCGACGTACAACGTGTATCCTATTCCGGTGGAGAGCCCCACTTACGGTGCCCGTAGCGTCCTGACCAGCCCAGCCAGTGCTGCGGCTTCGCCCTTTGGCTGGCACGACATCGACGGCGGCTCGGGGCCCAAATACACCATCACGCGCGGCAACAACGTGTATGCCTACGAAGACCGTGCGGGGCAGAACAAGGCAGGATATTCGCCTGATGGCGGCGCATCTCTGAATTTCAATTTTGCGCTCGACAACACCAAGTCGCCGCTGATAAACCAAGATGCCAACATCACTAACCTGTTCTATATCAACAACATCATGCACGATGTTAGTTTTCAGTACGGGTTTGATGAAGTAAGCGGCAACTTCCAGTTTAAGAACTACACCGACAAAGGCTTGGCCGACGACGACGTGCAGGCCGAAGCGCAGGACGGCGGCGGCGTGCGTAACGCCAACTTCTCGGCCCCGCCCGACAACTACAACCCCGTGATGCAGATGTACATCTGGCCGCGGCCGGCTATTGCTGATCTCACGGTCACGCAGCCCAGCACGATTGCCGGGTCGTACGTGGGGGTGCAGGCAGAATTTGGTAAATCCTTTCCCACCACAACGCCCATCGCCGGAAACCTGGTGCTGGCCAACGACGGTACCAACACCCCCAATAGCGGCTGCGCGACGTTCACCAACGTGGCTGAAATCACGGGCAACATTGCGGTAGTCGATCGCACGTCTTCGTGCAAGTACACTGATCAGGTAAAGAACGCACAGGCAGCCGGCGCTACGGCGGTCATCATCGTCTGCAACGAGCCCGACGTGCTCTACTATGTCACCGGTGCCCGCACCGATACGGCTGGTATCAAGATCCCCTCAATGATGATCTATCAGGCTGATGGTCAGAAGATTAAAAATCAGCTTACGGCGGGCACGCCTGTCAAAGGCTCGGTATTGTTTCGGTCGCAAGCGGCGGCCCGCGACGGCGACCTCGACAACGGCATCATGGCCCATGAGTACACCCATGGCATCTCCATTCGCCTGACCGGCGGCCCTGCCAACTCCAGCTGCCTCAACAACAAAGAGCAGATGGGCGAAGGCTGGAGCGATTTTGTGGGCCTCTGGATGACGACCCGCCCCACCGACAAAGGCGAAACGGGCCGCGCCGTGGGCAACTACGTGCTGGCGGCGCCTACTACGGGTACAGGCATTCGCAACAAGCTCTACAGCACCGATTTCAGCATCAACAACCACACCTATGCAGAAGTCGGTCCGGTTTATACCGAAACGCACGACGTCGGCGAAGTATGGGCCAGCGTGCTGTGGGATCTGAACTGGGCTATGATCGGGCGCTACGGCTACGATGCCGACCTGTACAAAGGCACGGGCGGCAACAACAAAACCATGCAGCTCGTCATCGATGGCATGAAGCTGCAACCGTGCAAACCCGGTTTCCTGGACGGGCGCGATGCTATTCTGAAGGCCGATCAAGCCGATTACGGCGGGGCTAATCAAGCCCTGATCTGGCGCGTATTTGCCCGCCGCGGCATGGGCTCCGATGCCGTACAAGGCAGTAGCGACGACCTCAACGACAACAAAGCAGGCTTTGCGGAGCCCGCAGCCCTCGCGACCAAAACTGCCCTCGACGAGTCGTCGTTGGAGCTGTACCCTAACCCCGCCAACAACGAGCTCACGATCCGTTCGTTTGCGCGTAGCGCCAGCCCGGTCCAGATCACCGTACTCACGGCGATGGGCCGCACCGTAAGCTCTACCACCGTATCGGCGACCAAGGCTAGCCAAGATGGCGTCCGGGTTAACACGCAGGATCTGGCGGCGGGCGTGTACATCGTTCGCCTGACGACCTCCGAAGGTAGCGTGACGCGGAAGCTGGTCGTTCAACACTAATACCTGTTCCGTTGTTGGTTGCTCACAAAACCCGCTTGGCATTCAGCTGAGCGGGTTTTTTCTTACTGATTCATTTTTACGTATTGTTTGTGCCCTATGTCCCCTTCCACTCCCACCGTTTCCGCCCACGATCTTGCTTTGCTGGCTTTGCGCCCTTCGCTAGCCGAATTGCCTGCGCCTGCCAATGATACCGTCGGTGATTTTCTGCACCGCACGCTGCGCCCCGTGCTGAAGATGCAAAACGAACTGCTGCTGATGGCCGTAGCCGATTTTGTACGCGACCACCATATCCCTCTGGCCACTGCCAGCCCCACCGATCGGGAGCGGCGGCTGGACGAGTTGCTGACGCGCAACGTAAAGCTGCGCTACACCGTGATCGGCTTGATAACCGGCCTCTTTACGAGCGGCGAAACTACCTTTTACCGCCGCCAGCGCGCCGAACTTAACAGGCGTATTCTGGAATTGGCAACCCGCCGCGCCCAGGATCAGGCAGACCGCCTAGTCGGCATGCTCACCGAAGCTATCTGAGTAGGATGACGCATTACCAGACGCTGGAAGTAAGCGAGCAGGCCACCCCCGACGAAATTCGGCGGGCATATCGCCGCTTGGTACTTCTCACCCACCCCGACCGCACCCCCGACCCTGCCGCCCACGCACGCTATCTATCTATTAATCAAGCATATGACGTATTAATAGACCCGACGCGGCGGCAATACTACGATGCCCAGCTTTGGGCCTGGCGCAATCCGCCAGTGGCGGCGCCGGCGCCTGTTGCTCAGCCCCCTCATCCCCGCGACCGGCGTTACGGCACCCGCCGTGCGGCCCGCCCAATTATTACGCGGCCCGGCCCGCGACCGGCTCCCTACGCGGCCGAATATGCCCGCTACGCACCTAAGGCTCGGCTTGTGTGCCTAGTGTTGCTTACTTGGTTTGCCCTAATGGCGCTCGACCGGCTGGCCGTACAACGCTATCCCAACGAAGTGGTGCAGAGCCGGGAATTTCATTCCTTTGCAGGGCGCAACTTTACGCAGGTTTGGCATTCCATCCGAACGCCGCACGCTACCTTTCGCATCTACGACGACACCATCGGGTGGCCGGCCGTTGATCAGCATATTGCCGTTGCCCGAACGCCCGTTTTCGGCATTGTCACGAGCGTGGCCGACGCCGATTCTGCGGCGCCGCAGGCGCGCTTGCACCCGCCCAGCATCTATAATCTTTTTGCGCCGTTGCCGCTTGCCATGGCTCTGACAGCGGCGCTCGGAGTGTTGCCGACCAGCACCAACCAACGGCGCGTCGATGCGTGCGTGGTGGCCGTGCTGCTGGCCCTCCTGACGCTCATCATGCTATTCTTCTACCGTTAGCTTACGCTGAAGTGCAAGTAAAACAAACAAGGCCCGTTTCTCAGTGAGAAACGGGCCTTGTTTGCAACATATTGATTATCAATTACTTAATCGTACTGCGAATCGCGCAGGTGCACCGGCTGTGTTTTCTTGCGCAAGCGCATGTTCAGCAGTTCCACCACCAACGAGAAGGCCATAGCAAAATACACGTAACCCTTCTCGATTTCCTTATGGAACGCTTCCATCACGAGCATGATGCCGATCATAATCAGGAAGGACAGCGCCAGAATCTTGATGGTGGGGTTGTTGTTGACGAAATCGGCGATGTAGCCCGAGAAGGCCAGCATGATGCCCATGGCAAAGATCACGGCCAGAATCATAACCAACACATTATCAACGAGTCCTACAGCCGTCAGAATCGAGTCGAAAGAGAAAACGATGTCGATGATGACGATCTGAATGATCACGCGGGTGAGGCTGTCGAACTTGCCGGCGCCCACTTCCTCTTCCTCGCCTTGCAGCTTGGTATGAATCTCGGTGGTGCTTTTGGCCAGCAAAAACAAGCCCCCGGCCAGCAGAATCAGGTCGCGGCCAGATACCCCAAATGGCCCACTTTCAAAAGGCAAATTCAGAGTAAAAAGTGGCTCTTTCAAGCCCACAATCCAAGTGATGCTCAGCAGCAAGCCGATGCGAAACAGCAGCGCCAACAGCAAGCCGATGGAACGGCCGCGCTTCTGCTGCTCGCGTGGCAGCCGGTTGACGACGATGGAAATGAAAATGATGTTGTCGATGCCCAGCACGATTTCCATAAACGTCAGCGTAAGCAGGCTGACCCAAGTATGGACGCTGGAAAAGGCAGAAATATCAAACACAGAAGGAGAATGTTGAATGTTGGATGTTAGACAGGATGTGCTGGATGTCGAATACGCAAGCAATTGACTATAAATCACTTACGTATGAAGTATCGAGCGTTCAGAACTCAACATTTCTACGATTTCATGTTCACGAATTGCAGTGGTTGCCCGATGTCGGTGCGACGCAGCAGCGCAATTACGGCCTGCAAATCGTCGATTTTCTTGGCCGACACCCGCACCTGATCGTCCTGCATCTGCGCCTCGACTTTCAGCTTGGCGTCTTTGATGGCCTTGATGATCTTGCGGCCCGCCTCCTTATCGACGCCGGCCCGCACTTTCACCGTTTTTTTGACCAGCGCCCCGCTAGGCTGCTCTTCCGCCGAGAAGTCGAGGGAGGTGCCGTCGATGCCTTGCTTGACCACGCGGGTAAGCAAAATATCTTCCAGCGCCTTCACGCGCATGGAGTTTTCGGAGCTAAGCTGAATGGTATTGGCTTTCTTGTCGAGTTCGATGCCGCCTTTGGTATCGCGCAGATCGTAGCGGGTCTGGAGTTCTTTTTTGGCCGTATTGACCGCATTCTCAAGGGTTTGCGGATCAACTTTGCTTACAATGTCGAAGGATGCCATGGGAGATGAATCGTTGGGGAACGAGAAAACAGATGGGGCCGCCTTAGGCTTCGGGCGGGCGCCAAAGGTAGGATTTCTGATAATTTACGGATGCAAACTGACCCGACTTTGCATGTTTAACTCCAAAGCGGTCGCAAAAGGTCAACAGTATGCAGTACGTAACTGCGTGGCTTTGATTTGTTTGCCAATGTTTTTAAGCTTCTTTTCTGCTGTATGCACCTCACCCAGCCCCATACCCCCGCCGATTTCGCGGCGTATTATCAGTTGCGCTACCAGGTGTTGCGCCAGCCGTGGAACCAGCCCGAAGGCTCGGAGCGCGCCGACGACGACCCTGATCCGGCCACTTTTCACGCCATGCTCGTGGCCGATGACGGCACCGTAGTCGGGGTGGGCCGCTTGCACGCTTCCGGGCCGCAGCAGGGGCAAATGCGCTACATGGCCGTACACCCCGATTGGCAAGGACAAGGAATTGGCCAACAACTACTTACTTACTTAGAAGCCGAGGCCCGCCGGCGCGGCCTCACCGAAAGCATTCTGCACGCCCGGCAGGCAGCGGTGCCGTTTTACGAACGCGCGGGCTACTCGGTAGTGGCGCCTTCGCATACGCTCTTCGGAACTATCCCGCACTTTTTAATGCAGAAATATTTATAAAGTTTTGATAATCAATTATTTATATGTTATCAAAATTCGAGCAATCCGCCCAATCCGTAAGAATCCGTGGTTCAGAAATGTTCGCGGCCGCGTAGCAGGTCGAAGTACAGGCGGAAATCGCCGCGCAGCGAAAGCCACGGATGCTGAAAAGTAGCAGGCCGGTTGTGCTCGACGAAGAAATGGCCCACCCAAGCAAAGCCATAGGCCGCTACCACCCCCGCCAAGATCAGCAAGGGGCGTTGCCACACCGCAGCCAATACCAACGCGACGAAAAAGAGGGTGGTGCCGATGAAATGCAGCACCCGTGTACCCCGGCGGCTGTGCTCGCGCAGGTAACGGGGGTAGAATTCGGCGAAAGTGGGATGGGCGGAAGATGTAGCCATAGGTTGGGACAGTTCAGGTAAAGAAACCTAACTTTTCAGCCAATATCCAGTTCATCGCCGCAGTTGCGTTTTCCTCACTTCATGGAACAAGTACCCGAAGTTGCCACCCTCGTGGCGATTTACAACCAGATTAATCAGTACGGACGCGCCAACGGCATGGAGCTGACCGTAAGCGCCCCCGGCGAAGTAGTATATAGCATGACGGTGCGGGAGGAACACCTTTCTTCGCCGGGCACTTGCCACGGCGGTGTGATCGCGGGCCTCATGGACGCCGCCCTGGGAGCGGCCGCGCTCACGATGTCGTTTACGGCCGGCGATCTGGTTTCTACCGTCGAGTTTAAGATCAACTACCTGCATCCCGTGCGCCTGCACGACTATCTGGAGGCGCGCGGCCACGTCGAACATTCTGGCAAAACGCTCATTGTGGCCAGTGCCGATATCATCTGCCCCGCCCGCGACCTAGTCGTTGCGCGCGCCTTGGGCACCTTCAACCGCTACCCCGCCGACAAGCGCGACTTCTACCACATGCTGAAAACGAAAAGCGAAGAATAACGGCTTTTGCTGCTTCCGGCAGCCACAAAAAAAGACCGCCGGATGGCTGGGGAGCACATCCGGCGGCGTCATTCAAACCCGAGATCCTAGAACGAAGGGCGAAAGCGGTATTACAAGTGGTCGGGCGAGTCGATCGACTCGTGCTCGTGCTCCTCTTCGTACTCATCGCCGTCCTCCATCTGCGGGGGCTGCACTTTGCGCACGTTGCGGGCACAATCTTCGTCGCGGTGGTTGCGGCCCACCGTAAACTCCACCCAGTCGCCTTCGCGCAGGTCGTTGAAGTCGCCCTCCGACATATCGGCGTAGCTGAAGAACAGGTTGTTTGGCGGCATCACGACGAAGCCAAAGCCGTTCTTGAGATTTTTGATGGTGCTGATGCCTACCGTACCTACCGGGCCAGCCGCCGTTGGGCCCACTGGGCGCACGACCGTCGACTTGGGAGCGGTGGGAGTATAAGGCGTGCTGTCAGACTGGCTAACAAACAGATTATCAATAAGTTCTTCACCGTTAGCTAAACCCTGATCGATGATGTCGTGCATCGAGATGGGGTAGGTAGCGAACTCGAGCAGCTGTTGCGAAGCGCGCGTAACGCGATTCTCACCTTTGAAATCGGTGTACTTGAAGTCCCAGTTCAGCAGCATCACCCGGGTACCGATAGTGTTAAGCTTTTTGATCAGGGGAGCGTAATCGCTGTCGCCAGCGATGAGCACGACAACGTCGAAGCTTTTGTGCAGGGCAAGTTCCAAGGCTTCGAGTGACAGCCACACGTCGATGCCTTTTTCCTGCAACCGACCGTCGCGGGTTTTCAGAGGCATGTAGTGGGTCGTGACACCCAGATTCATCAAAATATCGTCGAGCAGACGGTCGTGAAACAGACGGTCTTTGTCACGGGCTTCGGTAGCACTCAAGCGGCCTCGGAAGAAGTGAGCATCCGTAATTTGACTTAAGCGAGCGTCAACATCTTCTTCTTCAGCCACTTGGTGGCGAATAAATTCATGCAAGCCCTCCAAGCTAATGCGAGCCTTACGGTCGTGCTGGAAGTAGTAGTAATCACTGATTTTAAGGAAATAATTGCCGTCGTAGAAGACACCTATCCTGATCAGGGGGCTATTCATCTGGTTCATACAAAGAGACTAAGAGTTGTGCGCAAAGGGTGTACTAAAGAGCAGGTAAACAGAGAGCGGGTATTCGGTACTAACAGGTTCGGGGCGGTGCGGCCAAACATGACTTGGCAAAGATACAAATCATTGAAAGGCAACAGTAGCACCAAATACTTGTCCCGATTAGCAACCTAGGCTGAAACGTGCTAATGACGGTGGATTTCCCTTGCTGAGCAGCGTAAAGTGGCGGAATAGAAATGAACTCTTTATGAACTAAAACTCGGTACCAACACCTGCAAACCATCAATTAACGCAAGGCCCTGTAGCTCTTTTCTATTGTCGCATCCTACATATAACTAGGCAGCAATATTAAATGAAATATATTTATAAATAGCCAATAATACGAATACTAAATCCCATAATTATACAGCCCTGAACAAAGCTAACCGCTTCATAGTGTAGATACAACTACAACGCAATAATTGATTTATCCAAAGTTGGGGCTACTAAAACGGTTATGTGAATGCTACCTCTACTAGCAATAGATTTGAGTAAAACGCGTTCTTACTTGTTTAACTAACTTAAAACGACATTCGCGCGACAACTAAGCTTAGTACCAGCGCTGCGTATATAGTACAAATTCCTACTTCCAAGACGTTCCCTGAAGTGGAGCCGGTGCGGATAAGCGGAATTTTGAATGCCGTTTCGGAGAACGGCATCAGCCATTTTACTCCCGCTTTGGTCAGCGAATCGGCGATGAGATGCGATACGTAACCCGCGCCAGCAAACTGGGCTACCCCGTGCCACCCCAGCGATTGGTTGGCCAGATACCCAATATACGTCCAGAGGCCGGCAGCCCAGAGCGTGTGCGTCCATGTCCGATGAGAGGTGAAGGGAGCCAAAGCTACAAAAGCGCCTAGCAAGCTCAACCATAAAAACTCGAAATATAGTCCGGCCAGCACCGTCAGGATGCCCGTGAAAGCCAACGCCAAACGCCGGGCCGAACCGCCCTGCATCGCAATCCCGATCAACCCAAACGACAGGGCCGCCGTGAAGCCCATGCGGCGATCAGGGCCTTGTGGCAGCATGAAGTGCGTGTACGCCGCCAACCCGCCTGCCGCTACCACAAACGCCAAACGAACATAGTTGCGCGAGAACCCTAAGCGCTGGCTCAGCCGCGACTCCGGATGATCGAGGTCGGGAGCGAGGGCCGAAAACCCCGCCAGCGCAATGCCCGCAGGAGAAAAGGGGATTCCGGTAACCAGACCGCCTACGGCCACCCCGGTAATGAGACCAATGGCAAGATGAGAAGAGCCGCGCACGAATTAAACAAGCAAGTACTACAAAGCACGAAGATACCTATCTAGTGCTCAGCTTTGGCGACGAGCACCGAGGCTTTTTAGCAGCTGTTGAGGTATTACATGGTCAGCATTTATACCGAGTCAGAGATCTAAATCAGCTCGTATGGGCATACATAGGCCCGGATGGAAACTTTCACCTGCTTCCGGTGGTATTGACATAGCGCTGCCCGACCGGAAAATCCTCCGGCCGGGCTTCTACCTTTGTCCTCCCTCCTAGCCGATACATTTTGAAAGTCACTGATTTTCTCCAGCTCTACCGCCTCGACCCCACCGTCATGACGGTGGGAGCCCGCCTGAATCCTGCCACTCGCCACTCGTTGCGGGCCCCCGAACCGAAACCGACGGAGGAAGCCCTTCAGCTGCGTTTGCATCTGCGTGGCCTCGTGGGTAGTCAGGATGCGGTGATTGCGGCGGCCCTGCATGGATTGTATCCGGAGCAGCATCACTTGTTCATTTTGCACGACAAGGATGAAGCTAATTATTTCCAGGCCGACCTGCGGCATCTGCTTGGTAATGAGCACGAACCTTTGTTGTTCCCAAGTTCCTACAAGCGGCCCTACGAGTTCGACGAAACGGAAAATGCCAATGTGTTGATGCGGGCCGAGGTCCTCAACCGCCTAAACTCGAAACCTACGCGCGGCGAGCTGATCGTGACTTATCCCGAAGCGCTATTCGAAAAAGTTATTAACCGCAAGTCTTTGGTAGCCAATACGTTCCTGGTAAAGGTAGGCGAGAAGCTAGACGTCAACTTTATCAGTGAGATGCTGGCCGAATACGACTTCGAGCGGACGGACTTTGTGTATGAGGCGGGACAGTTTGCGGTGCGCGGCGGCATCGTGGACATTTTTAGCTATGCCAACGAGCTACCGTATCGCATCGAACTCTTTGGCGATGAGGTCGAAACGATCCGGACGTTCAACCCCGAGACCCAGCTTTCGGTGGAGCAGCGGCCGCAGGTGAGCATCATTCCGAACGTACAAACCAAGCTGTTGCAGGAAACCCGCGAGGCGTTCCTGGATTTCATTCCGCGCAACACGACCGTTTGGGCCAAGGACGTGCGCCAGACCATCGACATCGTGGGCGAGTCGTACGACAAGGCCGAAGAACGGTTTCAACTGGTGCTGGAAGCGGCTGGCGGCACCCAGATTGTGAGCAAGCCAGCGGATTTGTTCGAGACCGGACGCTCGTTCAAAAAGCTGCTCGACAACTTCGCAGTGGTGGAGTTTGGCAAGCGCTTTCACTTCAAAAACGCCGAGGAATTTCACTTCTCCAGCAAGCCGCAGCCCAGCTTCAACAAAGACTTCAACCGCATTGTCAAGGACTTGCACAAGCACCAGCAGGCAGGTTTTACGTGCATCATCAGCGCCGACTCGGTGCGGCAGGCCGACCGGCTGCGCACCATTTTCGACGAGCTCGACAACAACGTCCGCTTCGATCACATTCTGCTGGCCCTGCGCGAAGGCTACATCGACGAAACACTAAAGCTGACGGTATACACGGATCACCAACTGTTTGAGCGGTTTTATCGGGCGCAGGAAACGCGAAAATTCTCTAAGAATAAAGCCCTCACCCTCAAAGAGTTACGCACCCTCAAGCCCGGCGACTACGTGGTGCATCAAGATTACGGCATTGCGCGCTTTGCGGGCTTGATGCAGATCGAGATCAACGACAAGCTACAAGAGGCCATTCGGCTGGTGTACCGCGACGATGACGTGCTGACAGTCAGCATTCACGCCCTGCACAAGATTGCGAAGTACTCGGGCGCCGAGGGCACGCCGCCCACCATGAGCAAGCTGGGCTCGCCGGAATGGGAAAACAAGAAAAAGTCGGTTAAGAAGAAGGTTAAGGACATTGCGGCCGAGCTGATTCGGCTGTACGCCAAGCGCAAAACGGCGCCGGGCTACGCCTTTGCCAAGGACTCGTTTATGCAGGCCGAGCTGGAATCGTCGTTCATTTATGAAGACACGCCCGACCAGGGCAAGGCCACCGAGGACGTGAAGCGCGACATGGAAGTGCCGCACCCCATGGACCGCCTCATCTGCGGCGACGTTGGCTTTGGCAAGACCGAAATTGCTATTCGGGCGGCCTTCAAAGCCGTGGCCGACGGCAAGCAGGTGGCCGTGCTCGTCCCGACGACCATTCTGGCGATGCAGCACTACAAAACCTTCCGCGATCGGCTTTCCAACCTGCCGGTGAACGTGGAATACGTCAACCGCTTCAAGAGCACCAAGCAGATCAAGGAGACGCTGGGCCGCGTAGCCGAGGGCAAAACCGATATTCTGATCGGGACGCATCGGCTTACCAATAAAGACATCAAATTCAAGGACTTAGGCTTGCTGGTAATTGACGAAGAGCAAAAGTTCGGGGTCAAGACCAAAGACAAGCTCAAGGAATTGAAGGTGAACGTGGATACGCTCACGCTGTCGGCCACGCCGATTCCGCGCACGCTGCACTTCTCGCTCATGGGCGCCCGCGACCTGTCGGTGATCGCCACGCCGCCGCCGAACCGCCAACCCGTTCAGACGGAATTGCACGTCTTTGACGAGCTGCTGATTCGCGATGCCATTGCCCGCGAAATCAAGCGCGGCGGGCAGGTGTTTTTGGTGCACAACCGTGTCAAGGACATCGAAGAAATGGCCAACATGGTGCTGCGCCTCGTGCCCGACGCCCGCGTAACTTACATCCACGGCCAGATGGAAGGCGACTTGCTCGAAAAGCGCATGATGAAGTTCGTGGACGGCGAATACGACGTGCTGGTTTCTACCAACCTGATTGAGAGCGGGTTGGATATTCCGAACGCCAACACCATCATCATCAACCGCGCTCACCTTTTTGGTTTGAGCGACCTGCACCAGATGCGCGGCCGCGTGGGCCGCTCCAATAAGAAAGCGTATTGCTACCTGCTTACGCCGCCCGTGGCGGGGCTGCCCTCCGACGCCCGCAAACGCTTGAGCACGCTGGAAGAGTTTTCGGACCTGGGCGCGGGCTTCAACGTGGCCATGCGCGACCTCGACATCCGCGGAGCCGGCAACCTGTTGGGCGGTGAACAATCGGGCTTTATCAACGATTTGGGCTTTGAGACCTACCACCAGATTCTGGACGACGCGGTGCAGGAACTGAAGGAAACCGAGTTCCGCGACCTGTTTATCGGCGACCAAACGGGCCGCTTGCAGGACGCTGCTGGCACGGCCCGCCCCAAGGAGTGCAACATCGAAACCGATTTGCAAATCCTTATCCCTGAGCAATATGTGAGCAGCGTGTCGGAGCGCTTGCAGCTTTACTCGAAGCTCGACCGCGTGAAAGACCCTGCTGAGCTGCGCAAATTGGTAGCCGGCATCGTGGACCGCTTCGGGCCGCTGCCGGACGAAGTAGGGCAACTTGTGGACATCGTGAAGCTGCGGTGGCAGGGTTGCCAGGCAGGATTCGAGAAGCTTACGCTGAAGAAAAACCTGCTCAAAGGCTACATTCCGGCCGAAAACAACGAGGCTTACTTCCAGGGCGAGACCTTCGGCCACATCCTCAACTACGTGCAGACGCACCCGCGCACCGCCAAAGTCAAGGAGCGCAAAGACCAGCTTATCGTCAGCATTGAGGAGGTGAAGAACGTGCAGGCCGCGAAGAAGATTCTGGCGGAGTTGGGGAGTGAGGAGAAGATAGGCGTGTAACCAATTGACAGTCAAATTTTTACAAAAGAGCCCCATCTCCTTGGAAACGGGGCTCTTTACTTATAGGCGTCTTAGACCTTCCCGGAAGTATTGGAAACTAAGAGAAGTGTTTTGTTCGGGATTAAGGTGCGGAGCAATAGTCTCAGCCCATTCTCTTTTGCGCTTGCCAGAAGCAAAGAGCCCTGCTTCTTTTAGAATCCGCCACAGCACCTCATTTGGTTTTGGTGGATTATCCGGCTCCCGGTCGATACCCTTAAAATGATGGGTTTTAACCTTTGGATAAGCGGACATAATAGCGTCACGGTCGCCAAGAAACCACGCTTCTAACTCCTGCACGGCTAGCGCGTTGAAGACATGGAAGTGTTGTCCTTCTTTGGCTTGGACATAGGTCAGCAACCCGGCTGCTATGGCGGCTTCTTCTTGCTTGGCAGCGCGTGCTTCAGCAACCCCGTCGGCGTCCAATAAGACTACGATGCGCAATTCGTGCTGGGCGGGCTGCCCAATGCGGCGCTGATAGCCTCGCATAAGCGCAGGTAATTGTCCCATCAGATCTTGCCAGCCGGCAAATACCCGAAAACGTGGTACGTAATGGGCGGGCAGCACACGGGGTAACAACTGGCGTAATGCATCCTCCGCCGATTCCTCTTCGAGCAGAAATTCAACCTGCATACTATTCCTGAGCAGATTGCGAAGAACGTGGCGCTAGGGGGTCGCCTACATCAAAGAAGTTGCGCGCCCAAAGGTATCCCAGTTTGGAGCCTTCCTCCACCATTGCTACTACCTCGGGTATATCCGCTATGCGCGTGGCTTGGGTATAGCCGTCTTCGCCGCGGTGCAGAATCCAGACTTGCTCCGGCTCCAAGGCATCCAGCAGAGCCGGCGAATGGGTCGCTATCAATAGCTGCCGCGTTTCGGTGGCTTTGATCAATTCCTCGGCCAAGCGCGGCAATAGGCGCGGATGCAACTCATTTTCAGGCTCTTCTAAGCCTAAGAGCCCAGTAGCATTAGGCTCATAGAGCAGCGTGAGCAGTGCCGCGAGTCGCATCGTGCCATCCGACATATACTGAGCCGGCAGTGGCTTCTCAAACGGGGCATCCCTGAAGCGCAACAGCAACCGCTCGTCGGAGGTTATTTCCGTCACTACATCTGCCAGCCCAGGCACCCAACGCCGTAACTGCGCCGTAATGCGTGCCAACGCTTCCGGGTGCTTGGTGTGCAGGTAGTAGAGCACGTTGGGCAGGTTGTCACCGTTGGCCGATAGCTTTTCACGAGGCCCAGCATCGGAGTAGCCTTTCAGGTGGTCGTCGGTGAGGTGGATATAACGGTAGGAAGTAAGTGTACTTTTAAGAACTGTTAATTCTTGTGCGAAAGGTAAAGCTAAGCCTGTTAATAAAGGAACTACCGATTCCTTCCAGCCGTCAAATTGATATTCTCCGGTTTTACGCCAAGCTGGTTGGTTATTATAAAATATTTGATGTTCATGGGTTTCTGCCATGCTAGGAATGCTAGCCAGTGTGGTGTTATTTTCTGCTTGATAAAATGATATAAATAGCAACTCTTTAGAATTGCCAAGTTCTTCATTGACAATAAATGGCCTCTGGTTTATTTCACCAATAGCTAAGATATATCTTAGTGTTAATCCACGAAAATCATCCGTAATCTTCACCTCAAACTCTATCGGCCCGTCACTGCCGCGCGTGCGCATTCCCGCAAACCGATTCCGCTTTTCCCAGGCTTGTTGCAGGTTACCGCTCACTGCTTCGGCCAGAAATGCCAGCGCATCCAAGACGGTAGATTTGCCACTGCTGTTGGGGCCGATGAACACCGTTAATGGCGTCAGATCGCGTAACTCCACGTCGCGCAGGGCGCGGTAGTTTTTGATGCGCAAGTATGTGAGGCGAGGGAAACCAGAAGCCGTAGCAGGTTCGGACATGATGCAAATGGGGTTTGCTACAAAGTACGCGGGTTTGAAATATTGTGTGCGAAATACATACTTCTTGCTAATAGGGTAAGCATATTTCTTTTACTCTTGCCCTAAATAAATAACCGCTCCCGATCAGGCGACCAGGAGCGGTTGAACTAAAAAACAGTCTGGGAAATGGCCTTAATTAGCCTTACGGTCGCCGCCGGTGAAGTCCAGCATCCAGCCGGGATATTCGGGGGCGAGCTTGCTTACTTCGTCGAGTTGCTGTAGCTCCTCGGCGCTGAAGCTGATGTCTACGGCTTTCAGGTTGTCTTCCAGCTGTTCGGGCTTGTTGGCTCCGATGATGACGCTGCTTACGACGGGCTGTTGCAGCAACCAAGCCAGCGCCAACTGGGCCACTGTGGCGCCTTTTGCCTCGGCCATTGGGCGCAGCTTATCCACAATGGTGAAAGCGCGATCCTTATCGACAGGTGGGAAGTCGAAGCGGCCGCGGCGGCCTTCCTCCTGGTGCTGTTCGCGGGTGTATTTGCCGCTCAGCAAGCCACCCGCCAACGGGCTCCAGACCATCAGGCCCAGCTTTTGGTCGAGCAGCAAGGGGCCCAACTCGCGCTCCAAATCGCGACCGGCAATGGTATAATACGCCTGCAACGACACAAACTTCTCTTTGTGATTGTAGGTAGAGTACGCCAGCGCCTTCATCAATTGCCAAGCGGCCATATTGCTGGCCCCGATGTAGCGCACCTTGCCGCTGCGCACCAGGTCGTCGAGGGCGCGCAGGGTTTCTTCCAGCGGCGTCAGCGGGTCGTAGCTGTGGATTTGGTAGAGATCGATGTAATCGGTGCCGAGGCGGCGCAGGCTGGCTTCGGCCTGCTGCATGATGTGCTTGCGCGTCAGGCCCGAATCGTTGGGGCCTTCGCCCATTTTACCGCGCACTTTGGTGGCCACGATCAGGTCGTCGCGCTGCAAGCCCAGGTTGCGAATGGCCTGGCCAGTCATTTCTTCCGACAAGCCTTCCGAATACACGTTGGCCGTGTCGATGAAGTTAATGCCCGCTTCTACGGAGCGTTTTACCAGCGCATCGACGGCAGGCTGGGCCAGCGAGCCAATGGCTTCGGCCCAGCCTTTGCCGCCAAAAGTCATGGTGCCCAGGCAGAGTTCCGATACTTTCAGGCCGGTATTGCCTAACAGATTGTACTTCATAGGAATAGAGGTTGTGAGATGAGCAAAGCAGCGACAGTCCGCGGCGCACGGGCCGGCATTAGGCCGCTTGCTTCACGCGTAAGGGTAACAACCAGCCAAGCCGCCGTTGGTTGTTTGGCGCTGCGGCGCACTCTCAGACCACAACCCACCCAATGAAAAGCCGCCTGCCCCAGCGGAAACAGACGGCTTTTCGTACGAATATTATAAGTATCTCACAATCTGATACTTACCTACTAGGTAAAAACATGTCCCTGTTTGCTGGGCCGGATGTTTTGGTTGATGCGAAACAGGTTTTCGGGATCGTATTTGTTTTTGACGGCGACCAGCCGGTCGTAGTTTTCGCCGTACGTGGCCTTGATGCGGTCTTCGCCTTCTTCCATCATAAAATTGATGTAGGCCCCACCCGCCGAGTACGGATGCAGGGCATTCCAATAGGCTTTGGCCCAGTCGGTTATGAGTCCCTTGTTAGCCGGGTCAGGGTCGACGCCCACAATCACCATCGACCACGTCGAGTGGCGGTAGTTCCAGGCGGTGTCGTTCTTGCCCATGCGCGAAGCCGCGCCGTTGATCGGGTAGAGGTGCATGCTCGAAAGCGGCGTTGGCAAGCTAGTGCCATACTTGACGTGGATGTCGATGGCTTCATCGCTGAGTTCGTTGACGAAATCGGCTTTCCAATACCATTGATGGCCGGGCGGATACACCCCATCAAACATGCTCTGCAACGCCGGTAGCGGCAGCGGCCCGACAAAATCCAGAGCCGGCTTGCGGACGGCCCGGATGGGTTCGAATACTTTTTCGGCCTGCTCCATGGGGCCGGTGTAGCACCACACCACGCCGCACATGATTTTGTTCCACAGGTCTTCGGGGAACGGCGCGCCAGGCGGCACCGACAGGAAGGCAAAGAACCCGTTGATCGTTTCCGGGGCACTCTTGATGAATTCGCGATACCATTGCATCATCGCTTTGGTTTCGCTCACGTGCCAGAGCATCGGGCCGGCGTACACGTTGTTGATGGGGTGCAGGCGGAATAGGAAGGACGTAACCACCCCGAAATTGCCCCCACCCCCGCGCAGCGCCCAGAACAGATCGGGGTTTTGCGAGGCCGAGGCTTTTACAAAGCGGCCGTCGGCCAGCACCACGTCGGCTTCCAGCAGGTTGTCGATGGTGAGGCCGCACTGGCGCGTGAGGTGGCCCAAGCCGCCGCCCAGCGTAATGCCGCCCACGCCCGTAGTCGAGATGATGCCGCTGGGCAGGGCCAGCCCAAACGCGTGCGTGGCATGGTCAACGTCGCCGAGGGTGCAGCCGCCGTCTACCAAAGCCGTGCGCTCCACGGGGTCGACGTGGATGCCTTTCATCATGCTCAGGTCAATTACCAGCCCCTTGTCGCACATGCCGAGGCCGGCGCCGCTGTGGCCCCCGCCCCGCACAGCCACGAGCACGTCGTATTCGCGGGCAAAATTCACGGCCTCAATGACGTCGGCTACGTCGGCGCAGCGGGCAATCAGATCGGGGTATTTGTCGATCATGCCGTTGTAGACCTTGCGGGCCGTATCATAGTCAGCATCGCGGCGCCGAATCAGTTTGCCCCGCAGGTTCAGGTGGGGTTCCGCAATGAGTTCTTCTGTTAACATGGCGCATTCTTAGGTGAAAAAGGAAATGCAGCAGGCAGCCGTCGCCGGCCCGCGCTTCCGGGCCTTGGCAACAGGCTTGGTCAGAATGAAAGGAATTGCTCCACCGGGGGCTTCCCCGGTTCTGGTGGGCGGTATTTCAGAATGAAAATCAAATCAGGTCGCGGCGGGACAGTACTACCTCGGGCGAAAACCGGAATTGACCGGTAACGAAAGCGGACCACGTCTATTTCCGGCAGCCTCCGCTGCTGCGCAATCGGGCCATAGCGGGCTGTGGGCGCGCATATAGAGATAGACTAATATAAGTTAGCACATTGCGGTCAATAAACCGCGCCTCGGCCCGAAGTATTTCGGCCCGAGGCCTGCCTGCTACCTCGCCGGATTTTCAAAAACGCGCTGCCCGACCACGGGCCACAAAATAAAAAGGCTTGCTGTGCACCACGCCGTTTGCGCAAGCGTTTAGCGATATAATACCTTATCCGTCAACGCATTCCACACATTTCGGCGCTATGAAAACCACCCGCTTATTTTTGTTTATCGCAATGTGTTTCCTGCTTGCCAACTGCTTCGGCGTGTACCGCGACCGGGGCTATGGGTACGGAAACCGCGGCCATCATCGCACCTACGGCTACAACGGTCGCCACCGGCACCACGATCGCGACGGGAGATGGGCTCATACTGGCAGAACCCGCGGCGATGACGACCACCACGATCGGTATCGTCACCACGACCGCTAACTACTTATACGCTAAATAGTTATAACCGAAATTCCCGCTTACTTCTGCTTGAGCTTAGCCAAGGCTTCTTTGCCACTTTCGCTGGCGGGGTTGATGCGGAGCGACCTTTCGTAGTTCTGCACGGCCAGCGTCTTGTTGCCGGCTTTCATGTAGGCTTCGGCTAGGCTGTCGAAGGCGTCGGCGGACTGCGGATTGAGCGAGGCGTTCATTTTGAAAACGTCGATCGCTTCCTTCATGCGCTTGGCCGCCATCAGCCGGTACCCCACGGAGCTCAGGCTGGCCTCAATGGCTTTCGGGTCGGAGCCGCCTAGGCTCTTGTCCGTTGTGATCTGGTTGGCAATTTTCCATTGGTTGCCGCGCTTCAGCAGCAAGCGTTGCTCCCTGGTCTCCGACTTGTATTTGGGGTCGAGCGTGGGCAGCATCAGCGTCTGGTCGTACTCGACCCACGCCATGTTGCCGTCGTTGGAGATCAGGAAGTTGCGGGAAGTCACCTGCACCGGAATGTTTTTGGGGTTGTCCTTGATGTCTTTCAGTATGTCGTCCCTGATCTTGTCGCCGCCCGTTACGGTGAAATAACGGCCGTTGCCGATGATTGTGCGGGTTGCCTTTTGCTCCTGAAGCCAGGTGGCCTGCCAGGCTTTCGCATCGCGCTTGAAATAAGCACTGGTTTCGTTGCGAATAACCGATTTAAGGACCTCATCCTCATTGGTTTGGGCCATTGTTAGGGAGGCAGGCAAAATCAGCAGGACCGCTGCCAATAGGGCTCGCCGAAACATCGCATACCCAGTGATGGATTTTTCGACTGCTTTTTTTGTGTTGTTTTCCATAATACAATTCATTGATTATCAATTGATTACACCAGAAAAACATATATGAATATAGCGAAATAGTACGGCATTTACTACCTGTATTTGCTGAGCCAAGGGCGGCTTGCTTAGTAGGCGGTCAGGCATCGTTTTGCGGCGCGCAAGCTTTGCCACCTGCCCGAAAAGCGATATATTTCCCGACAGTAATCATTTGACTATCAAGATATTATAAATCGTATGTTTAAAGCACTCTATTCCGACTCCATCACGCTGCATCTCATCAATGAGAACAATCTGGCCGAGGTGTACGAGCTGTTTCAAGGCCACCCCGATTCGCGGGAAATGCTGGAGGAACTGTTCCGCAACTACTTGCCCCGCTACGAGCAGGGCCGGCGCACCAACTTTGGCTTCTATTCCATGCTGGGCCCGGAGCTGGCCGGCATGACGGTGCTGACGGTGGACAGCTGGGAGGAACAATACGCCTCGACGGGAGCTGATATTTTTAAGCACATGCGCGGCCGGGGCGTGACGCCGCGTAGCAAACCGCACCTGTTTTATCTGGCTTTCGAGCTGTTGGGCCTGAACCGAGTAGCAACCGGACACCGGGTATCCAACCTGTCGTCGAAGCGCTCTATTGAAAAAACGCGGGGCTTCCAGTTTGAGGGCATCATGCGCGAATCCGGCATCAACGAACGCGGTGAGTTTGAAGACGAATACCTCTACGCCATTCTGCGCCGCGATTGGCTGCAACTCTACGACAAGTCGCTGGTGCGGGTGCTACCCTAGCCGCGTTCGGCAAGCCCTTGGAGCGGATTCTCTCTGTCGAATACAGAAAGGAACATCGCGAAAAATAACTACTAATATAATTGGATATATAGTTTGAAATATAGCAGCTTTTAACTAATTTTATTAGCACAAAGTCTGCGCTGCTTACGAGCAATTTTTCACCTTTTATATTCCAATACCATGAAAACCCTTCAACTCATCCCCTACCTGACGTTCAACGGCAACTGCCGGGAAGCCATGACGTTCTACCGCGACTGCCTGGGCGGTGATTTGCAGATCCAGTCGTTTGCCGACACGCCGGCAGTGGCCGATCAAATGCCCGCCGAAGCACAGCAAGGCGTGATGCACGCCATCCTGAAGAGCGGCGACCTCGTGCTGATGGCTTCGGATTCTGGCATGGGACAGGTCACCAACGGCAATTCCGTTTCGCTGAGCCTCGATTGCCCCAGCGCGGAGGAAATTGCAACGTTGTTTGCCAAGCTTTCCGAAGGCGGCACCGTAACCATGGCCCTGGCCGACACCTTCTGGGGCGCGACGTTCGGCATGTTTACCGACCGCTACGGCATGAGTTGGATGCTCAACTACGACAAAGAGCCCGCCACACAATCCGCAGAAAATCAAGCGGTTGCTGCTCACTAAATTTCGTCTGTACCAGGGATTTGCTATGCTAGCTGTATTGTAATCAGACAAGCATCGTGGGAAAAATAACCGTTGCCATGTATCTGTCGCTGGATGGCGTCATGGGAAACCCCGCCTGGACCGCCCCTTACTGGAACGATAGTATCGCCAAGTTTCAGTCTGATCTGATGTACGGGTGCGACGCGCTGCTGCTGGGCCGGGTGACTTACCAAGGGTTTGCTGCTGCGTGGCCTAAGATGGAAGGTCAGCCTGGTGCCGACCGCATGAACAGCCTGCCCAAATTCGTAGCCTCCACCACCCTGGATACAGCCGAATGGAACGCTAGCCTGATTAAGCAAAACATCCCGGAAGAAGTAGGGCGCCTGAAGCAGCAACCCGACCAAAACCTGCTGATATACGGCAGCGGCGAGCTTATCCGCACCCTCATGCAGCACGACCTCATCGACGAATACCACCTCATGGTGTATCCGCTGGTGCTGGGCAGCGGCAAGCGGCTGTTTCAGGAAGGCGTTCAGACAACTTTGCAACTTCTTGACAGTAAGCCACTTGACAAAGGCGTAGTTGGACTCATTTACGCTCCTGTTCGCGCGTAACAGATGCCCTGTTTGCTTGCTCCAAAATGAATTCTTAACAAAAAAGCCCCGCCGAATTGGCGGGGCTTTTTTGTTGAAGGATAGTTGGCTGGAAAGCCTTTTCTTACCCGAAAGCGGTTAGAAACCACTCACGTTCAGACGACCACCCGTGCTGCATTTGCCAGCCAGCGAGGTAGTTGGTGTTACGCTGTTTAGGATAGCAGCTTTGATGGTGGCAGCGTCCGAACCGGGGTGAGAAGCCGCGTACAACGCTACGGCACCCGTTACGTGCGGCGTAGCCATGGAAGTGCCGCTGTACGACTCGTAGATGTTGTAAGCGGTGCTCGACCAGATGGCCTGACCCGGAGCGCCCAAATCAACAGTCGTAGCGCCGTAGTTGGAGAAGCTCGACAGAGCACCCGTCGACGTGATGGCGGCTACCGCAATTACGTTGGGCAGGTCCATGTTAGAAGGGTAGCTGGCTACCGCATCGTTGTTGTCGCCCACGCCGTCGCTTCCGCCGTTGCCGGCTGCGGCCACAAACAGGATATTTTTGGCGTTGGCCCGGCTCACGGCGTCGTACAGGGCTTGCGAGAAGCCGCCACCGCCCCAGGAGTTGTTGCTGGCCACGATATTCATGTTGTGGCGCGTTTTCAGATCGTTCAGATAATCAACGGCTTTCACCGCGTTTGCCGTAGTACCACCGCGTTTGCCCAAAAACTTGGTCGAGATGATGGTGATGTTCCAGTTCATGCCGGCTACGCCTGCGTTATTGTTGGCTTTGGCGCCAATGGTGCCTGATACGTGCGTACCGTGATCGTCGGAGCTGCCGCGCGTGGTGCCGTCATACACAGAGTTGTTGTTGCCGTCGAAATCCCAGCCGTGGATGTCGTCGATGTAGCCGTTGCCATCGTTGTCGACGCCGTCGGCCGGGTCGTACGGATTCGTCCAGATCTGACCCGCCAAATCGGGGTGGTCGAACTGAATGCCTTCGTCGATAACGCCGACTACCACGCTGGCCGAGCCGGTGTGGCCCACTGCCCAAGCTTTGGACGCTTGGCTACCGTATGCATTGGCAGCATCCATGCCCCACAGCGAGCCGTTGGCCACGTACGTATCGTTGGTAGCCGCCGTGTGGGTGTAGATGTAGTTAGGCTCGGCAAACTCTACTTCGGGGCCGCCTTTTGCTTTAGAAATGGCTTCGAGAGCAGCTAAAGGCGTGTGTACCACAAGCAATCCTTCTTTTTCGCCGGCTCTTGCCATGGCTTTGGTCAAGATTTTCTCAGACACTTTACCGCTAATGCGAGCCAGCGCGTTGGCTTTGGCCGTTTCCGAAAGACCGGGCTTAAACTTCACCAGCAGTTCGTTGGCAACATAGTCTTTGCCCGACTCGCCGAAAGCATCTGCCGATTGGCTTTGGGTGCTGACAGCGTCGGCTTCGGTTTTGTCGAAGCTGGTGTCGCAACCACCTAAGGCGAAAGCAGAAATCAAGCTGGCCGCAAACAACGACTTGGTGGGGAGTGTGAAGTGGTTTAACTTCATGAGGGTTGGTTTGGATTGGAGGATGGAAAGGGAGGCGTGTATTCTCAAGTTGAGCTAGTCCGGAACGTGCTGAAATTGCTTTCTGCTATTCCTTTTAACTTTTGAGGCTGCCAAGATTCCTATTAAAATCAGCTTTAAACAGGAAGCCTTCTCCAAACCAGTGACACGTTTTTGCAGAAGTTACAAATATTGTCTTTTCATTATATCATTAGATTTTTCGACTTACAACTTCATTAGGTCGCTCAAATGACCGTATCAGAAAGCTAAAATTGTGACATTAAGAAAATGTTACAGGCGGGCGCGGAATCCAAATTGTGCTGCCTTGTCGCCGTAACGGTTGTGCTTCTGCGCCGGTTTTCTAACCCAGCAAGCTTATCTGTGCAAGCACGGATGCCACACTCGCTGCCATGTGTGACTGCCCCGCTTGCCTTACCGGAGCAACTCCAGCACAACGGCTGTCTTGGCGGGGAGCGAAATCGTGGAAATATCGTTTAGCGCTTCGTTGGTAAGCACATTTCGAGCTTTGGTAAAACCGGCGGTACGCTCAGCAAAGCGGGCGGTGGGCAGCGAAGCCGGCTTGTCGGTTGAGTTGGTGGCAACCATTACTGTGCCGGCGGGGGTGTAGCGAAAATAGACGTACAGGCCATCTTGCGGCAGGTATTGCATGAGCTTGCCGGAGTGCAGCACCGCATGGTCGCGGCGGTAGGTAGCCAGTGTGCGCACAAATTGAAAGGCGTCGTTTTCGGCGGCGTTGCGGCCGGCGGCCGTAAATTTGTTTTCCTTGTCGTCGGGCCAGCCGCCGGGAAAGTCGCGGCGCACTTCGGCATCGGAAGGGTTTTTGAAGTTCTTCATCAAAATTTCGGTGCCGTAGTACATCGACGGAATGCCGCGGGTCGTCAGCAGCCAGATTAGGCCCATCTTGTACTTGGCGATGTCTTCGCCAATCACGGAGAGGTAGCGGTCGTGGTCGTGGTTGTCGACAAACGTGACCAACTTATCAGGGTCTTGATACACAGCGTCTTGCGCTAACGTTTGGTAGACGCGCTGCACCCCACCATCGTAGCTTACGGGCTGCTTCAAGCCATCCAGAAGGGCGCTTTCCAAGACGAAATCGAGGCCGCCCGGCTGGTTGGACTTGAAGGGAAAGTTGATGTTGTTGCGAACGTAATACGCCTGATCAATCACGTTATTCACCGACGACTCGCCGAAGATGTGGATGCGCGGATACTCGGTGAGCAGGACTTGGTTGCACCGATTCATAAATGGCTGATCGTTATACAGATACGTATCGATGCGCCAAGCGTCGATGCCGAACGTCTCCACCGACCAGATGGCGTGCTGAATCAGGAAGTTGGCCACATAGGGGTTCTGCTGGTTCAGATCGGGCAGAAACGGCACAAACCAGCCATCAAGCGTCACCTTGCGGTCGCTGGGGGCGGCGTGCGGATCGGTGATGGGCTGGTAGCGGTAGGTGGTGTTGGTGTAGGTGGGCCACTGGTGCAGCCAGCTTTTCATGGGCAGGTCCTTGATAAACCAGTGGTTGTTGCCAACGTGGTTATACACAGCATCTTGCACCACCTTCAGGCCGGCCGCGTGCGCCTGCTTCACGTAGGCTTTGTACGCCTCGTTGCCGCCCAAACGGCGGTCTACATTATAATGATCGGTGAAGCCGTAGCCGTGGTACGAAGCTCGTTTGGCGCCGCCTTCGTCGGTCAAGGGCTGGTTGTTTTCGATGACGGGCGTAAACCACACCGCCGTCACCCCGAGGTCTTTCAGGTAGCCAATGCGCTGCGCCGCCCCAATCAGGTCGCCGCCGTGGCGCAGGAAGGGATTGGTGCGGTCGGAGCTGGGGTCGGCCATGTCGGCAAACTTGTCGTTGCTGGGATCGCCGTTGGCAAACCGATCGGGCATCGCCAAGTAGATAAAGTCGGCATCCGTCACGCCCTGGGCCTTCACCGAGGTATCGCGGGCCTTTAGCTCCCAATTGCGCGTGATGGTTTGGCCGCCTTTTTTGCCCACGAGGCGCACCGTACCGGGTTTGGCCGTCGCGGCAATGGTAAGGTCCAGAAACGCGTAGTTGGGATTTTCAACGGTGCTGGCTTTCACCAGTTTTACACCCGGATAGGCCACTGCATAACTCAGCGTACCAGCGCCCGGACCATAGACGAGCAATTGCACGTTGTTTTTCTTCATGCCCACCCACCAGTTGGTTGGGTTCACGCGCTGAATGGCTGGCGTTCCTTGTGCCGCCACGGTCAATGGCAACAGGCCGGCCAGCGGAAAAGCTGCGGAAAGATGGAGCCACAAAAGGCACTGTTTCAGCAAATTAAGGTAGCGATCGCGCATGGTGGGAATGGGGTTGAGTGGAAAGAGCGGCAAGCCGATGGGATCAGGTAAGATAAGCCGGAATGCGGATTAGCCGACACTGCCAAAACAGGATGTGCGTAGCAGCATTATCCTTTCTACATAACTAGTTGGTAATCATATAAATATAAAGGCGCTGCTTCTTGCGAAACAGCGCCTTTGCTATACTTATGCTACGCGTGGGGCTTACTTCACCAGCTGTAAATCCGGGGTGGAGTTGTCCTGAAGGGTGGCGCGACCGCGGGCTTTGCGGGTAATGCGCGAAAACAGGCTGATTTCTTGGTCGAAAAGGAAACGGAAAAACAGCTTGGTGTAAGACGTGTGGTGCAGGAGCGGCTCGTAGAACTCAGGCGCTACCGCCTTGAGCTTAGGCAGGTTGTTCCACGGAATGGAGGGCATGTCGTGGTGCTCGTTGTGAAAGCCTACGTTGAGGTTGATGCCGTTGAGCGGGCCATAGTAGCTGTAGGTTTCCTGCCGGGGGTCGAGGGTGAGGTAGTGCTCCTGAATCCAGCGGGCGCCCAGCGGGTGCAGTCCCACCGAAAACCAGAAGCTCAGGAACAGATACAGCATGGCCGTCCAGCCGAAGAAATACACAATGGCCACATCAAAAGCTACTTGCGCCACAAAGTTGGCCACCACGTAGCGGTCGACGGCGGCCACCTCGCGACACCGCACCGTGCGGATTACCTGAAACAGGGGGAAGAAAAACAGCCAGATCGCTTTGCCCAAGGAGTAGTTGCGAATCAATCGGGCCTCGTACCAGTCGGGCAGGTCGGCGTCGAGTTCGTGCACGCCCTGAAACACATGGTGCTTGATGTGGAAGTTTTTAAAAGAAATCGCCGTGGGCACTACCGAAGGAAAGTTGGCAATAATGCCCACCGCCACGTTTTGCCACAGCTTCTTAAACACCAGATTATGAGCCGCTTCGTGAATCACCACAAAGAGCGTGTGCGAGAAGAAGGCGCCCACCAGATACGCCACCGGCAGCGTCCAGTACCAGGCTTGGTTGCGCAGCAAGTACGCCAGCAGCACCTGCGCGCTTACGCAGGCCACCCCAATCAGAAAGGTGGTGGGGTTGCGCGTCATCAGCTGCTTTACCTCCGGATGAGCCTTCACGATTTGCCGCGTGCGAATGCGGTGCGGCTCGGTCGTGTCTACTTCGACGAAGGTGGAAATTCTTTGAGCCATATCTACTTACTTATCAAGTCTTTGCAAAATCACCTTCCCGTCCGCCAACGCTCCGATGCCGTGGTCGGCTGAGCGTACTTCCCTGTTGTGCTTTGGCGTTAAAGGTCGGCTTTTCGGGTGATTTTCGGGTGAGTTTTGCCGTTTTATTGTTTCTCCAGCAGGGTTTTGAGCTGCCTTTCTTCCAGCTCCACCAGCGCGTCCAGCAACGCCAGCGTAACGGCACCGGGCTTGCCCGACCCGATGGGGGCACCGTCGAGCTGCACGACGGGCAGCACGCGCTTGGTGGTGCTGGTCAGGAAGGCTTCTTTGGCCTCGCGCACATCTTGCAGAGTCACAGGCGCTTCCGTTATGCGATACGGCGTACCCGACAGGCCCAGCAGGTTTTGGCGCGTAATGCCCCACAGCACATCCTGCGCGGGCGTCGCTACGGTGTTGTCGTGCTTGACAATGAAAAAATTGGAGCGCGGAAACTCCGTTACCAAGCCGTTTTTGTGATAGAGTACGTCGTCGGCACGGCGGGCTTTTATTTCTTTGATCAGCCGGATGCCCATGGTGTAGTTGATGGTTTTGACCGGGGGCATTTCCCGCACGTAGTCGTGGGAAATGATGCTGATTCCTTGCGCTACTTGAGCCGGCGTCGGGAAGGCAAAAGGCTGTTGGAGCATGACCAAATTGGCCTCGGCGGGCGTGTAGCCGTCGGTTGAGTAGCCGCCCGTAAGCAGCACTTTCACGCCCGAAACCGGTAAATCGTGCCGCGTAATCAACTCCCGAATCGCGCTTTCGAGGGCCGCCCGCGAAAGGGGCACTGCTAACTCCATCTGCCGCGCCGACGCCTCAAAGCGATCGAGGTGCTGCTCCAGAAATAGCGGCTGCCCATCCACCACTTTAAAGAAATCGAACACGCCGTAGCCGCGCTGGATGGCCAAATCGCTCACATGCAGAAAGGCGCGGTCGAGCGGCACAATTTCGCCCCGAACGTAGGCAAAGAGATCAGCAGGATCAGCCATGTACTATCTATTTGATTATAAGACGTTTATGAAACAAGCCTATTTCAAAGTAAGGCATTTTCTCAAGAATACGGCCCGTGGGCTTCCGTCGCGAGCGCGGCGTTCGCTACCTTAAGCGCATTACCTAGCTTTTGTTCCCGATGAAACAAATTGCCGCGCTTGGCTTGCTGTCTATGTTGGCATTTACCACCACTGCCCAGACCTCCGACCCCGCATTGGAGGCCAAGGCCCGGAAAATTCACGAGCGCGCCTTTACGGTGGATACCCACGAGGACACCCCGGAAAACTTAGTCAACCCCAGCTTCGACCTTACCGTCGACCACGACTCCAAGGTGGCGCAGGTAGATTTGCCCAAAATGCAGCGCGGCGGCCTCGATGCAGCTTTCTGGGCCGTGTACATGGGCCAGGGCCCGCGCACGGCTGCTGGCCACGAGGCCGCGAAACAGAAAGCGCTAGCCATTTTCGAGAGCATCCGGTCTGCCGTCAGAAATCACCCTGAGCAGTTGGCGCTCGCTACCACGCCCGACGAGGCGTTGCGCATCGGCAAAACCGGCAAGCACGCCATCTTCATCGGCATCGAGAACGGCTATCCGGTGGGCAAGGACTTGTCGCTGCTGAAAACCTATTACGACTTGGGGGCGCGCTACATGACGCTGTGCCATTCGTCCAACAACGAAATCTGCGACTCCTCCACTGATCCCAACGGCCCGGAATACCAAGGTCTGAGTCCGTTTGGCGAGCAGGTGGTCGATGAAATGAACCGCCTGGGCATGATGGTCGATATTTCGCACACTTCCGATTCCACGTTTTACGATGTGGTTCGCCGTTCGAAGGTGCCGGTTATTGCCTCCCATTCGGCTTGCAAAGCCCTCAGCAACGTGCCCCGCAACCTCAGCGACGACATGTTGCGGGCCTTAGCCAAAAACGGCGGCGTCATCCAGATGAACCTGTTTAGTCCTTACGTCAAGACGGAAAGCAAAAGTCCCGAGCGGCAAGCCGCCGAGCAGGCGTTTTTTGCGAAATGGAACATCAAAAGCTTCCTAAACATTTATGGCCTGCCCGAAGCCAGCCAGCAGCAAGCACTAGCCGAGTTCAACACGATTAAGGAGCAGTTTCCGGTGCCGCTGGCTACCGTGCAAGATGCTGTCAATCAAATAGATCACGCCGTAAAAATTGCCGGCATCGACCACGTAGGCATTGGCTCCGACTTCGACGGCGGCACCGAATTGGCCGACCTGCGCGACGTGGGTGAGTTCCCTAACCTGACCCGCGAACTGGTACGCCGGGGCTATTCGCGCAAAGACATTGAAAAGATCTGGGGTGGCAACCTGTTCCGGGTAATGCGGGCCGTGGAGCACGGCAAAAGCAAAGCAGTAAACCTCAAACCCTCAACGCTTTAGCGCATGGAAGGCACGCTTACCTTTCGCGCCCGCCTCGAGCCGGGCGGGCCGAGCTTCATGCCCATGACCATTGCCATCGTGCCGCTGGAAATTGTGGAAGCGCTGGGTGGCAAATCGGTGCGGCGGGTAATGGGCACACTCAACGGACATCCGTTTCGGCTGGGCCTGCAACCCATGCGCACTGGCGAGCGCTACCTCATGATTAGCAAAGAGTTGCGTCAAGCTTCGGGCGTAGAGATGGGCCAAGAAATCACCCTTACACTGGCCCCCGATCCTGATCCCGACTACATTGAGTTGCCCGAGGAGCTGGCGGAAGGGCTGGACGCGTGGCCGGAAGCGGACGCCAGCTTTCAGAAACTTCGGCCCAGCATGAAACGAGCTATCGCCCAGCACGTTGGTGGAGCCAAGCGCACCGAAACCCGGCTTGAACGTAGCATGCAGATACTGAAGCAGTTGGCTACGGGCGGTCACCCGTTCCGAAAGCCTGCGGATGAAGGTTGAGCGTAAAACCGGCAGTTGGTGAGGGCACAAAATGGCAGCCAACTGCTTCCTTTGGCCGCCAATGCAACGTCCGCCGGTTATTGCTGCCTTTGCCTAACACACAAGTTTGTTTCTAACCCCGTTTATATGATTCGTTCGTTATCGGCAGCGCTTTTGCTGTCGGCTGCTTGCCTGAGTGCACAGGCCCAATCGCTGTACATGCCGCGGGATATTCAGCAGGCATTCAAAAAAGAAACCCGGTCGCCGGACGGACGGCCCGGCAAAAAGTACTGGCAAAACACGGCTCGCTACAGCATCAAAGTACAGGCGCTGCCGCCCGACCGCAACATCAAAGGCAGCGAGCAAATTACGTACTTCAACAACAGCCCGGATACGCTCAAACGCATTGTAATCAGGGTCATACAGAATATTCACAAGCCCGGTGTAACGCGCAACGGCGACGCCTCGGAGCAGTACTTGACTTCCGGCCTGCAAGTCGATACGTTTACCGTGGCGGGCAAAACACTGCCTTTCCCCAACAATACCGGGCAGGCTACCTGGAAGACGATTTCGCTGCCCAAGCCCCTGATGCCGCACGACTCGGTGCGGATGTCGGTAGCCTGGCACTTTCCGCTTTCCGTTGAAAGCGGCCGCGAGGGCATGATCGACAAGACCACATTCTTCTTGGCCTATTTCTACCCCAGAGTCTCGGTCTATGATGACTACAACGGCTGGGACCGCCTCGATTTCACGGATGCGCAGGAGTTTTACAACGACTTCAACGACTACACGCTCCAGGTAAAAGTCCCGGCCAACTACGTGGTGTGGTCGACGGGCACGCTGCTGAATCCGCAGGAAGTGTTGCAGGCGCCTTTCGCGCAGCGGCTGGCACAGTCCATGACCAGCGATGCCGTGATGCACATTGCCACCGCCGACGACTTGGCCAAGCACCGCGTCACGGCCCAGCAGAAAGTCAACACCTGGAAATGGCGGGCCAACAACATCTCCGACATGACCGTCGGCCTCAGCGATCATTACGTGTGGGACGCCGCCAGCGTAGTCGTCGATGATGCCACCAAGCGCCGCGCCAGCGTGCAGGCTGCCTACGCCGACTCTACCGTCGATTTTCGGCAGGCGGTGAAAAACGCGCAATACTCGCTCGGCTGGTTTTCGCGCAACTGGCCCGGCGTGCCCTACCCCTTCGAGAAAATGACCGTGTTTCAGGGCTTTGCCGACATGGAATACCCGATGATGGTCAACGACAGTCCGCAGAGCGATTTGGGATTTGCGCAACTAGTTGAGGATCATGAGATTGCACACACCTGGTTTCCATTCTATATGGGCATCAACGAGAGCCGTTACGCCTTTATGGACGAAGGCTGGGCCACGACTTGGGAATTGCTGATCGGGCGCACCGAAAAATCGGTGGAGGCAGCCGACAAATTCTACAAGCAGTTCCGGGTAAAAGGCTGGATCCATGACCCTTCTTCCAGTCAGGATTTACCCATCATCACGCCGGCCAGCGAGCTGCGCCGGGGCTACGGCAACAACGCCTATGGCAAGCCATCGTTGAGCTACTTGGCCCTCAAGGACATGCTAGGCGACGAGCTATTCAAGAAAAGCTTGCACGAATACATGGACCGCTGGCACGGCAAGCACCCCATTCCGTGGGACTTTTTCAATTCGTTCACCAGCGCGTCGGGCCAAGATCTGAACTGGTTTTTCAACAACTGGTTCTTCACCAACAACTACATCGATCTGGCCGTGGAAAAAGTCGGCAAGGCCAAGAAAGGCCAGGGCATTACCATCAATAACATCGGGGGTTTTGCGGTGCCTTTCGATGTGAAAGTGACGTACGCCGACGGCAGCAACGAGGTACTGCATCAGTCGCCGGCCATCTGGCGCGCCGACCAACGCCGCGCTACCGTCGTGGTGCCGACCAAGAAAACCATTCAGTCGGTGGAGCTAACCGGCGGTATCTTCATGGATGCCGACGAGAAAAACAACAAGTGGACGCTGGGCAAACAGATCACACAAGTCATTCGCTAACAATATGTTGTCATCTCCCATCACAGCCATCATCTTCGACCTGGGTGGCGTGCTCATCGACTGGAACCCGCGCTACCTGTACCAGAAACTCATTCCGGACGAGCAGGCAATGACCGCGTTTCTCACCGACGTCGCCTCGCCCGACTGGAACGAAGAGCAAGACGCCGGCCGCTCGCTGGCCGAGGGTACGGCGTTGCTCGTGGCCCAGCATCCGCAGCACAAAGAGCTAATCGAGCACTTTTACGGCCGGTGGTCGGAAATGCTCGGCGGCGCTATCCAGGGCACCGTCGATATTCTGACGGAGCTCAAAAACAGCCAGCGCTACCATCTGTACGCGCTCACCAACTGGTCGGCGGAGACGTTTCCGGTGGCACTGGAGCAGTTTGAGTTTCTGCATTGGTTCGAGGGCATTGTCGTATCGGGCACAGAGAAATCGCGCAAGCCATTTCCCGAGTTTTACCACCTGCTGCTCACCCGCTACAACGTGGCGCCGCAACAAGCCCTGTTTATCGACGACAACCTGCGCAACATCCACGCCGCGCAAGCCTTGGGCTTGCAAACCATTCACTTCGAGTCGCCGGAGCAGTTACGTGCAGAATTGCAAGCGCTTGGCGTACTTTAGACTTAACTAGATAATCATCACAAGGTTCTGATTATCAGCACCATACAAAAGGCCTTTCTCCCGCAAGAGAAAGGCCTTTTTGTAGTTAGGCAAATTTCAACTGCGGTTAGCAGTCACCGTCGACTTCGCAGGAAGCTCCTTCCATGTCTTGTGCAATAGGTTGAGTTTCGCTCCATACCTTTTCCAGTACTTCCAAAAACAGCTCGCTGGGCTGCGCGCCGGACACGGCATATTTTTCGTCGAAAACGAAGAACGGCACCCCGCGCACGCCTACTTGCTGGGCCACGTACTCGTCGAGTCGGACTTGGTTGGTGTAGTCGTCGGTTTCGAGCGTAGCGCGTACCTGCGCCGCATCCAGGCCGAGTTCGGCGCCGAGCTTAGCCAGCGTGTCGAGGTCGCCAACATTCCGGCCTTCCGTGAAATAAGCCGCCAGCACGCGCTCTTTGGCTGCGTCTTGGAGGTTATGCTCACCCGCCAAATGAATGAAGCGGTGTGCCAAAAAGGTATTGGTCGGGATGACGCGGTCGAAGTCGTAGTCGAGGCCCACTTCCTTCGCAATGCCAGCCATGTGATCGTTCATTTGCTTGCCTTGCGCCACCGACACGCCTTTACGAGCGGCCAACAACTCATGAATGCTTTGGCCGGGCACCGTCTGCATGTTGGGGTCTAGCTCGAAGCTTCGCCACTGCACTTCTACAGCTTCTTGATGGTCAAACTGTTGCAGAGCTTGCTCGAAGCGCCGTTTGCCGATGTAGCAAAACGGGCACATGATATCGGACCAGATTTCTACTTTCATATTCTTAGGATTTGGCGCAATAAGCTTTTTAGCCCGAAAAAAGTTTAGCGCACCAACCCTTAGGTTCTTACTTCTCTTCCTTCAGCAATACCTGCAACTCCTTTTCCGTCACCGGAAACACGGTTCCGTGCCGTATGCCGTCGGGGAAGTGCACTTTATCCGAAACATCGGTCCACGTCTGCAAGTCCGGCGACGTGACGGCGCCGTAATGGTGCTCGGTGTATTTGTCGAAGTACACAATCCATTGGTTGCCCAAGCGCGTGGCCGTGGGGCCTTCCGCCCAATATTTCCCGGTGATCGGGGCCGAAGGCTTGCTGTACGGGCCTAGCAACTGGTCGCTGAAGGCCACCCGCAGGTTTTTTTGGGCGGGCTCGCGGGTTTCGTCTTTCAGAAACATGACGTAGCGCTTGCCATCCGGCTGAATCGTGGCATCGATCACATTAAACCCTTGGTTATAAAGCAGTTTCGCAGGACTGTATTTTTTAAAATCCTTGGTCGTGACGTAGTAGATGCGGTGGTTGTAGCCGCTATCGCCCGGCTGCTGGCTTTCCGGAAACTGGCCCGTGATGGTGGTCGCCCAGTAAATGAGGTATTCCTTGCGCTTGGCGTCGTACGTGATTTCGGGTGCCCAGCAGTTGCGGGCGTTGGGCTCCTGCTGCATTACGGGCACAAACTGCTGCTCCGACCAGTGCACCAAATCCGGCGAGCTGGCGTAGCCAATGCCTTTGTCGTTCCAGCTCACTGTCCAGACCATATGAAACTTTCCATCGGCTCCCCGGATGATGCACGGGTCACGCATAAGCTTGTCTTTTGACACCGTTGGTCGCAGAAACGTGCTATCGTGCCGCAGGGCCGTCCAGTTGTAGCCATCGCGGCTGTAGGCCAAATGCAAGCCGTCGCCGTTGCCTTTGAAATAGGAAAAAACCAGCACCGGCTGCGTCGCCCGTTGCGCCATCCCCGACAGGCTCAGGCAGCCCAACATAATCAATAGACAACTAATTGTTAATCTGATATTTAACATCATTACAGAAGTATATTCCAGCTATTTGCCTTTGCAATTGCCAGCCGTTGAAGGGAGTAAGTACTACAAAAGCACCCTGGCAACTCTCCCGCACCGACCTGCTACCTCCAGAGCTCCAGAAAATAAAAACACAGCGAAAAGCAGTAAAAAATCGCTTTTGGAAACGTTTGCATAAAAAAATCAAACGATTTCTGGGTAATGTCATCAGAATTTCAGAAACTTGAACCGGCGTTTTAGAGACGCACCCCGCCCCACCAGCTCCCCCTCCTAGGAGCAAAACAATTCCCACGTGTTTCAACAGTAGTGCAGCCCTTCACGGGGCGCACTACTGTATATACGCACCCCGGCGGCCTTTCTATTCTATTACTATTGCCTTTGGCTTCGCGGCCTTTTATAACTTTCCTAATACTCTCATCCCGAACCACTTACCGGCCCCCGCGCCTAGTTTTTTCTAAAAACTTTTACTGTTATTGTGCAACTATCGTAAGACCCGACAGATCATCTGGTTGTGTAGTTCTATCCTTTTAGCCATACTCTATGCATGGTATTCTACCCTCGTTATTAGTTGCTGCTACTCTAATACTTACGGCGAGCTGCCAGGAAGACGCCACCGAACCCGACGATTTGCCCCTGCTGGATACCCATTGGGTACTGCGTCAGGTTGATGGCAAAACGGCGCTGCTCACCGAAAAAGGCGCGCACATGCCCGACCTGACACTGCTTGCCGCGGCCAACCACACCCGCGGCCAAGGCACCTGCAACTGGTTTGGCGGCTCGTACGCGTTGGCCGAGGGTACGCAGCGCCTCACCATCAGTGAACAGGGCTCGACTTACATAAATTGCCCTAACCAGAACTTGGAGGCTACTTTCTTGCTGACGCTGCCGCTGACCACGCATTACGAAATCACGGGCCGTACCCTCCGCCTCTACGACGACGAGCACACCGAGGCGCGGCTTACTTTCGAAGCCGAAACGAAGTAACATTCCTGCAAAAAACGCGGCTATTGAATAGCGGCTACAAAAGCGGCGGCGAGTTCGAGCACCAGCTCCGCGGCTTCTTTATGCGGCGTGTGTCCCAAGCCCGGCAGCGGCTTGCTTGGCCGTGCATCTTGGACTTGACTCACCACCGCCGCTACCTGCTCGGCAGTACCGTACTCGTCGCGCTCGCCCTGCAGCACTAGCACCGGGCACTGAATCTGAGGGAGGTAGGGCTCGATGTTCCAGGCCCGGAATTCTGGCGCGAGCCAAGTGTCGGCCCAGGCACGAAATACAGCTTCGGTCTTGATGCCGTGATACTTAGCCAGCTTCGCGCCGAGGTCGGTGGTGCGGTATTGCGCTTGCGCCGCCCGGATGCCGGCCAGCGTAAGCTCCTCTACAAATACGTGCGCCCCTTCCGTAATAACGCCGGCGATGCGGTCCGGAAACTCGGCGGCCGCAACCAAGGCAATGGAGCCGCCGTCGCTGTGGCCAAAGAGAATAGCGCGCTCGACGCCGCACTGCGACAGCACGTTACCCAACACTTGGGCTTCGTCTTCGAGGTAATGGATCGTGCGCTTGGTCTCCCCAAATGGCGCCAACTGCCCGTACCCGCGCCGGTCGTAGACGAGTGCATTACAGCCGGTAGCCTTGGCCAGGCGTACCGGAAAATCGCGCCACAACGCGATGCAGCCCAGTGAGTCGTGCAGAAAGACAAGCACCGACCGGGGCGTTTCCGGTTCGTGCCGGATACTGCGTACCCGAAGCGCCACGCCGTCTAGGCGCACATCTTGGTCGGATATAATCAGGCCTGTGTCGTTCTCAGATTGATTAGCAAGAGTCAAGCTGTTTGCAATTGCTTAATTATCAATTACTTAATACTACTTTAAATTCACTGTGGCCGATAAGCGGCGTGCCAGTGGCGGCTATTCCTTCGACCGAAACCCGGAAGGTGCCGCCCGCATCGGAGCAGTAAAACGACACGCGTGCTTTGCCCGTGGCATCGGTAGCGACGTTGGGATTCCAGTACAAAGTGGCGCTGCGAAAATCCGAATCGCGGGGCGATTTGGCCGAGCCATCGTATTTGGGAGCGTAAAACTCGCGGGCTTGGTAGTACTTCGGAATGATGGCCGTCACGGTTTGGGCCAGCTGCGATTCCCGCGGCAGGTCGTCCGACGAGCCGCGCTTGGTCAGGACGGCAATGACACCGCCCGCGCCACGACTGCCGAAAATGGCAGCCGAAGGGCCTTTCAGCACTTCAATGCTCTCCACTTCGGCCACGGTGAGCGAATTGATGGCATCCGCATCGACGGTAACACCGTCGAGCAGATACAGCGGTTCGTTGCTGCCCATGATGGAAGTCGCGCCCCGAATTTCGGCCCGCATAAAAGGTGGCGACCCACTCACGACCACGCCCGGTACCCGCCCCTGCAACATCTGAAATACGCTGAAATTCCTTGTTGCAAAGGGCAGTTCGCTCACTCTGATCGCCGCATCGGGCGTACCATAAATGCGTCGGGCATCGGGCGGTACCACTTTGCGGCCCTGCACCGTCACGTTGCCCAGCATAATGCGGCGGGTTGGGTCGGGATGATACTGCTGGTCAGCGACTTGCTGTTTGCGGCTTTGCTGGAGGTAGTCGATGGCCTGAAGGTCTGTTTCCAATGCCCGCGCTCCCAGCAAAGGTGCCGCGGCCGGCCAACGGCCGTCGAGCCGGATGACCGGGTTGCGAATGCCTTTACCCGGCTTGGTCGACACCACAATCCGGGCAGTGTCTTTGCCATCGAAGCCGCCAAAAATAAACCGGCCCGTTGGGTCGGTTTCGGTCAACAAGATGCTGGCCGTCGGCTTGGAGCGAAACAGCACCACTTGGGTAGCAGGCGCGGGCTTGTTGGCAGCCCGTAGCACCTGACCACCGATGCTCAGACTTTGCTCCAGCGCAAAATCATAAGGCTGGAATTGATCGGCCAGCAGTTCTTTCCAGACGAAACGGCGCCATCCTTGGGTAAGCAACAGATTATCAAGTACTTGACTGGTTTCAAAGTTGGAGGAAGCGAAATAATAGCCCGGATCTTCAACGTAGCCTTTCAGGTCGGATGTGAGCAGCAGGTGCGTACGGATGTCGGCCTGGCCGGGGTTGATGGCCACCAATTGGGTATTGTTTACGGCCAGCGAAAGCTGCGCTGCTACGGGCTTGCCCTGCGCATCGGCCACTTCTACGCTCAGGTCTACTTTCTCGCGGGTTGCGTAGACGGACTTATCCGGCGTAATGGTAACATGCATATTCTGAGCGCTTTGCACAAACAGCAAGCGCTCGCATTGCGCAGCTTGCTGCCCATCGAACAAGGTGAAATGCACGACGCCGTCCGGGAATTTGCTTTTGGGGATCCGTGCCACAAACCCGGCTTCGTCGTCGAGCTGCCCCCGCCCGGCGTAGACGAGCTGGCCCCGAACTTGGGCCACCAGCGCCACCTGTTCGGCCGGCACTCCGGCTCCCGACTTGCGCCGAATGGAAACGTTTATGTACCCCAAGGCTTCGCCGGCGCTCAGCACAAAGCCCGTGGGGCGCGCTTCTGGGAGTGAGTATTCCTGCACCGCTCCGCCGGGCCAACTGGCTTTGGCTTTGTAGCGTTTGCCGGCTTCAGGTCGGAAGGCAAAGCGGCCCATGCCCAAGTGTTTGCTCCTAAACACGGCCACTTTGGTGCCCTGCTCGTCTTCCACGAAGCCTTCCACGTCGAGGCCGTGCCCACTGCCGTCAGTAGCCTTGAAGCCCACGATGCTTTCCAGCCCGGCCACCAAATTGCCGCCCTCCGGGAAAAACTGCACATCGGGTTTCGCGACCGCGCCGGGCTTGGCCGACTTGGCGTTGGGCAGGCGGCGGGTAGGCACCGCCGTGGCTCCTAGCCCCGACAACCAGATCGGAATCTGCTTGGTGAAGAAATACTCGGGGCCTTGGTTGCGCATCCAGTTGGTGTAAGCGCGCACGGTATAAAGGCCCTGCGTCAGCGTGTCGGGGAGGGCAAAGTCGCCGTGAGCGGTGCCGTTGGTGAGGCGTAACACGCGCTGCATCACCACTTTCTGAGTTGGCGACAGCAGATCGACGTAGACTACGCGGCTCAGCGTATCGGGGCGGTGCCGCGAGGCATCGACCACATAGGCCTTAAACCAGATGGTTTCGCCAGTAGCGTAGAGCGGTTTGTCGAGGTGCAGGTAGCTCTTTTCGGGGAAGACCCCGGTGTAGAACTTTGTCAATTGCGCCGCGATCTTCCGAAGAAAACTTTCGTCGTCGGAGGGGCGGAAAGCGGAGGCCAAAGCCAGGATCAATACACTGCCTAACAGGGTAACAACCAAGCGCGAACGCGACATAAAAAACGCAGCTAGTATCTTCTGATTACCTAAAACCGCAGGAAGATACTGGATTCTTCCTGCTTCCAATGACCTTGCAAACGCACGCCGTGACGCTGGCTTTTTAACGACATCTAACCCAGCTTTTGGCACCCGTTGGCAGCGACTTTTGCGCCAAGCTCAACCATAACGTAATGGGGTAGCCATCGTAAAGTTTTAAGCATAAAGTCCTGATGGACAACCCGCCCGATGAACTACCCACCCGACCCCAATCAGCCCCTAGCTGCGCCGCAACCGCCGCTCGAACCCCAACCGCTCACCCCGCTTGGCACCATCCCGGTGATTGAGGAGCAGGCGCGCGTCGGCAAGCAGGTGGTGGAATCGGGCACGGTGCACATTTCCAAGAGCGTAAGTTCTCAGGACCAGACCCTTAACATTCCGCTCGTCCACGAAGAGGTGAAAGTCGAGCGCGTGGTGATCAACCAATACGTGGATACGGCGCCCGCCGTGCGCTACGAAGGCACGACTATGGTCATCCCGATTTTGCGAGAGGAAGTGGTGGTGCAAAAGCGGCTCGTGCTCGTGGAAGAGTTGCACGTGACCAAGCTGCAAGTCCAGACGACGCAGACCGAACAGGTCACGCTGCGCAAGGAAGAAGTGACCGTAAATCGTGCAACGAACCCCAACCCAACGCCGCCTATATTATGATAATATTCTTACTATCAATTATTTACCATTTTTACCCACCCCTTAACCAAACCTAACAACCATGGCACACACAGTAGTAGGAATGTTCGATTCGGCTGCCGAGGCGCAGCAGGCAGCACAACAACTGCAAGCGGCTGGTTTCAGCCTCGATAATATTGATGTGGCTTCGCAGAGCGGCAATCGCTACGGTGCAAACAGCACCAGCGGCAGTGGCAGCGGGGTGGGCGGCGACGCTTCGGATTACCGCAATAGCAGCGGCACGGCCGTAGAAGGGGCCGCCGACGCCGTGGGCCGCACCGCCGACCGTACTGGCAACGCCGCCAGCAATGCCCTGCGCCCCGACCGTGATCCTTCTGATTATCAGAATACTAGCGGCACCGCTACCGAAGGCGTAGCCGATGCAGCCGGCCGTACGGGCGACAGCATCAGCAACTTTTTCAGCAACTTGTTTGGCGGCGACGACAACGACGACACCAAGCGCTACTCTCAGGTAGCCCGTCGGGCCGGTTCCATTGTGACGGTACACGCTGACTCGGCTGAGCGCGCGCACCAAGCAGCCAAAATAATGGACGATGCCGGTGCCGTGGACGTGGACGAACGGGCCGCGCAGTACGGGTACCAGTCGCAAGGCAACAGCCTGAACACCACCGCCCAAGCTGGCAATGCCGAAGGCGGCATGAAGGCGCAGGTCATTGAAGAAAACCTGCAAGTAGGCAAGCGCGTGGAGCAAACCGGCGGTGCCCGCCTGCGCAGCCGCATCGTGGAGCGCCCCGTGGAAGCCAACGTGCGCCTTCGCGAAGAGCACGTAACCGTGCAGCGCAACCCCGTTGACCGCCCCGCTACGGATGCCGATTTTGCCGCCTTCAAAGAAGGCGACGTGGAGATTACGGAAAGCGCCGAACGGGCAGTTGTGGGTAAAGAAGCCCGCGTAGTGGAGGAAGTTTCGCTCGGCAAAGAGGTGACGGAGCGCGAAGAAACCATCCGCGACACCGTCCGCAAAACCGAAGTAGACGTGGAAAAACTCGACGGCGGCACCACGCCTCGCACCGACGACCCCAATCAGAATTCGCGCGTGTAAGCTCCGGCTTTCAGTTAATAGATAAAGTTGAAGAGGCGGCCAAATACTGGCCGCCTCTTTTTTTATATAATCACTTGATTATTAAATATTTATATAAAAACACCCTGTTACTACTTTGTGATGTTGCAACCTTTTTTGCCACCTATGCCTCTTGCTTTCAAACCGAAGGAATCGCGAATGAGATCGCTACTTATTTTGCTTTCGCTGTGGATAAGCTGTGGACTGGGCTTGCTGTGTTGCCAGAAAGATAAAGACGTGGCAACCGCGCCGGGCTTGCTGGACCGGCGCTGGAAGGTAGAGCAGGTGGGTGATTTTCCGGTGCTTGCCTCCAGCTACTCCGAGTCGGCCAAATCCTACATCGAATTTGTGTCTAGTAACAATACGACGCGCGGCCTAGCACCTTGCAACTCCTACAATGGCACTTTTGCGCTGAAGGCCGGCAGCAACCAAATCTCGATCAGTGCACAGGCGGCTACCAAAATTGGCTGCCCCGCCAATGCACTAGAAAACAACTACTTATCGGCGCTTCCTCAGGTAACACGCTACGAGATAGAAGGCAATGTGCTGCGCCTCTACGACGACCAGCAGACAGCCCCGCGACTGGTATTTCGGTTGGAGCCGTAGCCTAACTGGCTCCCCGAGGTTTGGCATCGGCACAGTGGCAGTTCCTAGTGAAGTGCTTTCGGTTACTTTTACTTATCGGCAGGGGCGACGCGTGAGGCGTGGGGCTTCCGGCCGAACGTATTAGGATAGTAATTGGAAGTATTTTCTACGGTGTTGTGATGCGCTTTTCTGTTTTGCTGCCGCTGCTGGCGCTGCTTGTTTCGGGCTGCGGCCGGAGCTTATACACTTCGCAGGCCTTGGACGCACAGGCGCTTCACCAGCACAAAACCGTCGCCATTCTGCCCTTTGACGTGCGCATCGAAACCGTAAAAATGGCGGATCTGACCATCGGTGGCGTTGTGCCAACGCCTGAGGAAGTCGAGCGGATGGTGAACGATGCGTACGCCGGCACCGACCTCACAGCCGCCCAGATCGAGCAACGCAAGCAGGCAGCAATTGCCAGCCGCGAGCTGCGCCAGCGCCTGATTTCGTATCAGATGCAACAGGCCGTACAGGAGCAGTTGCAGCGCCAGCGCGGGCACCGCTATTCGGTCGCGTTTCAGGAGGTGCTCGAAACCAACCGCCGCTTGCAAAAGGCCGGCATCACCTACGACAACCTCCCCGACCACACCATGCAGGAGTTGCAATCGGCGCTGGGCGTCGACGCCATTTTCTCGGGGCAAGTCACACTCTATCAATCACTTCCCAAACCCATCGCCGCTGCCATGAGCGTGATGACCAACGTTGGGATACCGCCGAGCCACATCGCAGCCAACCTTACCATTCACGATTGCAACAACGGCAAGCTGGTCTGGAAATTTGATCAGCAGGTGGTCGGTAACCTCGGGGCCAAACCCGGTACGCTGGCCAAAGCGCTGGTACACAACTCAGCTCACGGCTTTCCTTATCAATTGACTAATAACTAGTTAGCGAACCGCGACTGCTTCCAGCACCCACCGACGCGCCTCTTCTACGAGCGCAAACTGCTGCACTTCACACCCCAGCTGCCCTTGCGCGCGGGCCATGATGTTGTGGATGGACAGCCGGCCAAACGGATCGCCCGAATACACCAGCCCAAACCGTTGGAGCGGCAGCATGCGAAACACGGGCATATACTGCTCCTGAATCCAGTCTTGGTCGGCGGGGGTAATGGGGCCGAGCTGCCGGTGGTTCGCAATCCAGCCGTGTACGCGGTAAAGCCGCGCCAGCCGCAGCGTTTCGCTAAGCCCCTGCCGCAAGGCTTCGCCTTTGGCGCTGCCCAGCCATTCGGTTTCCAATACTCCTTCCTGCTGATGAAGGTGAATGCGCAAAACATCGGAAGCGAACTGACAGATCATACGGAAAGCGGTATGACCCTAGATTACAACTCGTTGGATGTAGGCCGCATGAACGCCGCACGGGCTGCGCCGTTTTTGCGCTAACCGCGGCTTACAGGTTGTTGGGTTGTTCGTCGCGTCAGCGCTTGGCCAAGTCGAGATCTTCGAAAAGCTTGATTTCGAACTGATCGCCGATGCGCTGGTGCAGCTCCTGCATCGAGAGCTGCCCGTAGATGCCGGGCGCCAGCACTTGCGCAAAATACCGTAGCCCCGCCCCGATAATCAGCGGCGTCCAGACCTGCGCGATCCAGTCGTTGGCTTCGGTAAAGCGCCCCACCAGCTCGCGGTGGTCGTTGAGCAGCTTGGGGCAAGGCTCCTGCTGCAACATCTCGACGTAGGTCATGCCACCGGCCATGATGGTTTCCAGCGTCTGTCGCCCCGACCATTGCGCGTGCACCCAATTGTGCTCGCGGTTGCGCTCCACGCTCAAATACACGTACCCGTCTGGGCGCCGAAAGTCAGTTTTCATTCAATACAAGCCACGCTGTTGTGAGCGCCTCACGCGGACGAAGGTACGCCTGGGGGTTTAAACCGTAAAACGCCGTCAGAATGTTACGCCAGCCAGCCCCAACGCGTCACAAGCGCAAGTCAGGCTCGACTCATATCAGAAATGGCCATTTGCAAGTATATGATTATCAATATATTATAAACGCACAACTCCCTATCAAAATTTACAGCGAAACAACACTCGTGCGACTCTTTACGCTTCATTAGCCCGAACACCGGTGCTTGTTTGGCCGTAAGCAAAGAAGCTTTTGCGCGGAACCAAGTTTCGCGACTTCCCCACCCAACCCCACTCGCTATGAAAATTGTTTTTGCCCTTGTGGCCGTATTTGCCGCAGCCCTTTCGACGGCCGCGGCCCAAACATCGTCGCCTCAATCGAGCGGCACGGGGTCGCCCCAAACCACTGCTCCCAACACGACTACCAAGATGAGCAAGTCGGAGTCGGCGAAGAAAACCACGACCAACACGGCTCAAACCGTTCAGCAGGGCGGACAGGGACACAACTCCCATTCCTCGCCGAACAAAATCAAGATGGCGCCCACGACGCCTTCCAACCACGCCTCAGCTACTGGCTCAACCAATCAGGAAACCATGAGCAAAAATGCCGCTGGCACCAAAAACACGTCGAAGTCGAAGCCGAGCGGCCAGCACTAATCTTGCGTCGTTCGAGTAGTTCGTTATAACAAAAATACCCGACCGCAAGTCGGGTATTTTTGTTATAACTAATTGACTTACAAATACTTATATATCAATCAGATTTCTGATAAAACGGCGCTTTGGGGGGCAGCGCTACCAGTCGTTACCCACAAGAACGCCTCCGAGCGGGTATCGAAGGCCTCGGTTTCGCAGGTGAGCAGGTGGCTGCACCGCTGCATGACGTGGCTGACGCCCATGCGGTTGAGCGCATCGCTCGACCAGACCAGCGCCAGGCGTTTTAGGGGCAGCGTGGCCAGTTCCGGAATGAAACGCTGCACAATCCAGTCCTGATCGGTGGGGCGAATGGTGCGCATGAGTTTGGTGTCGCACAGCCCTGCCCGAACGTGGTGCAGATGTGCCAGGCGCAGGGCATCCAACAGGGCTTCGCGCAGCGGCTCCCCCTGGACAAAGTCAAGCCACTCCACTTCCAGCAAGGCCGTTGGTTCGTGCAGATGAATGCGCAGAAAAGGAGTGGTAGAAAGAATTGCCATGCTCAGTCAGTATCCTTCAAATGTAGGCATCTGATTCTGAGGCAGTTTAAGTATAAATCGGGAGTTTAATGCGTATAAGCCGTAATTGTTGTTGTGTCCGGCTGAGCACCAAGTTTGAGGGCCCGACGGCAAGGTATTCGCCTACGGCCTGGTCGAAACGACTAAAAGCCAATGTCCAGCACCAGCGGCTGCACTTCCCAGCTGCCGGTGCGCACGTTATAGATGGTGCGGGCGCCAGCCTCGAAAGGCGTGCGCAGCCGCAGCACGTTGAACACAAAAGACAGATCCAGGCCGGTGGTGCGGGAGTAGCGCTGCACGTTGAATTGCTGGCCGTCGGTGGGCCGAATGACTTTGCTTTGGCCGGTGGCCAGATCGAAGAACCCCGCTCCTTTCAGGCGCTGGATGTAGAGCCACCGCCCGAGCGCCAGGTGCATGTCGGCAATGGGCATTCGGTACTCGAAGCTGCCGGCCCGCAGCCGATCGTAACTGACGTACCCTTCGCCGCGCGGGTAAATCGTGGCCGTGCTGAAATTGTAGCTGTTTTGCTGCTGGCGCTGGTAGCCGCCGCGCACCCGGATGCTGTGGTGCTTCAACAGGCCTGGAAAGTACATCCCGCCCGTGACGGCCCACTGCTGTGCCTGCAACCCCGTGCTGAAAGGAGTATTGCGAAACGAGGCGCTCAGCACTTGCCCCCACCGGGGGGCCACGTCGCGGTAGCTTTGCTTCAGCACGTGGTAGTAGCTCAGGGTGTAGTTGAGCGCATGCAGCGAATTGTTGCCGATCTGGTCGCGGTAGCGCAGGCGCGAATCGTAGCCCCGCACTTGCTCACCGCTGTAGTAGGCGCCGAGCGAAAGCGTCTGCTGGTACTTGGAGCGCGTGAGTGCCAACGGCAGCCGCACGCCGGCCGTGAAGCGGTTGTACGACCATTTATCATTAATAAAGCCGTCGGCGGTGGGGATGTTGGTGCGGCGCTGCCCGCCGCTGAAGCCTGCATCCAGCACCGGAAACCAGCCTTGGTAGCTGACGTCGGCGGAGTAGCCGGTGGTGCGCTCCACTTGATCGTAGCTCACCCCGGCTACCGCCTGCGTAGTGCTCAACAAGTCCTGCGACCGCACGCCCAGCGTAACCCCTTGTCCAGAAGGCGTTTGCACCAGGCCCCAGCCAAAGGCATTAAGTGCGTGCGGCAGGCGCCGGTAGCGCTCGGCGGGCAACGGCTGCGTACCCGGAATCGAATCGGGCAACACGGCCCCGACCAGGCGGGCGCCTTCGTCTTGGTTTACCAAGGGCTCGGCATAGCCAACCGGCGCGGCGGGTTGGTTGGTGGCGGGCTGCCACTGGGCTGGCACCAGCGGCATCTCGGCCACGCGCGAGCCTTCCACCTGAAAATCCTGAAAAGCAAGTCGTTGGCCGTCGGGCGAAACGGCGGCGTGATAGGCTGCCAAGGGCCGCGAACTCACCTGAAATGCGCGGCCGGAGCTGATTTCCACAGCATACAGGTTATCGATGCCCGACTGCGGCGAACTATACAGCACATAGTTGCCCCACGGCTGCGGCTGGCTTAGGTTGGTGTTGGTAACGGGCAGCACGGCGCGCCGCTGGCCGGTTTCAACATTAACAAGCTCAATGGTTTTACCGGCTGGTTTCAAAGTCACCACGGCCACTGTCCGCTGATCGGCGCTCCAGCGGGGCTGTTGATAAAAATCGCCCGCGGGGTTGGGCAGTACCCGCTGCGTTTGCCCGTTGCGCGCATCCAGCACCACCAGTTGGTTGTGGTAAGCTGAGTCGCTGCGCACGGCAATGAGCTTGGTGCCATCGGGCGAAAGGGCGGCGGCCGTGTAGCGACTCTTGGTGGTCAGGCGCGTCAGGTGGCCTGTAGTCAAATCCAGCACCCGCAGCTCCGAATAGATTTTCTGGCTCCAGCGCGGGTGCAACCCGTATTCGGGCCAGCACACTTTGCCGCCACCCACCGACAGCATGCCCGGATCATTGACCAAGCCCTGCACAAATGCCCGTCGCTCCTGCCCGCCTCGGCTCAGCAGCACCAGCTGCGAGATATCGCCGAGGCCAGTTTTGACGGCCAACACTGTGCTATCGTTCACATACTGAGGATATTGATATTCGGTAAAAATCTTCGGGTTGGCCGCTACCCGAAAAGCTGTGGCTGGCGTGAGCGTCAGGCGCTGTTGCTGCTGGTGCCACGTCGAGTCGAGGTCGTTGAGCGTGCGTTGGTAGAGCTCTTCAACCGTAAGGCCGGTTCCCTGCTTTAGGCCGTTGGAAAACGAAAACGGATATACCGGGAAGTTGTAGTAGCGGTTCAGCACCCCACTCCACACGTTGGGGTCGGTGTGGCGCTTGGCGTAAGTCGTTAAGAAATAGCCCAATACATAATGATTGGGCACGTTGTCGCGGTAGGAGCCGGCCACGGCTTTGGAGTAGCTGAAGCGCCGCCCGGCCAGCAAGTTGGCCCGCATGCCAAGGTCGAAGTTGGGGATGCGCCCGCGGCCGTTGCGCGTGAGTACAGTTTCGGTGCCCACGGCGTCGCCTTCGAAAAACCAGTCGGGCACGCCCAGCGTCATCAGGCTCAGCCCGCCGTAGCCCGCCACGCCGTACGCCAGTTTTGAGAGGCCTTGCAACGCCTTCTCGTACTGCACGATATGTCGAAACTCATGCACCGACAGCAAATCAAGCCAATCGAGGGTGCCGGCCAGCGACGGATCTTGGGGCGGCGTGGTGTAGAACTCCGTGCGGCGTGGCGTGAGCGTCGCGAAGCCGTTGCTGTTGGTCGTTTGGTTTTGCAGCACCACCGACAGGCGGCGCGGCGGCCGCTCCAGCGAGGCGCTCACCGGCAGATACACCTGCTCCAGGCGGCGGGCCGTGCGCTGGGCCGCCTGCTCGAACCCTTGCGGATACAGCACCTGAAAATGCGCCGTGCGCAAGCGATACCAATGCAGGTTGCCCGGCGCCTGATTGAGCAACGGCAACGTGGGTTGTGCCATCGCTGGCACAACGCCTACACAGGCCAATAAACTTATTAACAGAGCTTTACGCATCGAGAGCAGAATAAACGGCAGGTTTGGGTTGGCTAAGTAATCCAAGCGCGGCCCCGAAAACAAGGTGACGCGGCAGTTATCCAGGCTCAACCGTACAAACCTACGGGGCCTTTTTGGGGTATTCACAGGATGTAACAAGGCCGAGGCCAGCCGGAGAAGGGCAACTGCTCGTTCACGGCTGGATAGCATGCTTTCGCAAATACTTACAAATCAAACACTTACATGGAATATCAAAAACTAGGCACCACCGACGTACAGGTGTCGCGGATTGCATTTGGCAGCTGGGCAGCGGGTGGCTGGATGTGGGGCGGCACCGAACAGAACGACGCCGTGGGCGCCATTCGGGCCTCTTACGACCTGGGCATCACATCCATCGACACAGCGCCTATTTACGGGCAAGGACTGAGTGAGGAAATTGTGGGCGAAGCCATCAAAGGGTTGCCGCGCGACAAAGTGCAGATTCTCACCAAGTTCGGCATGCGCTGGGATGAGAAAAAGGGCGACTTTGGCTTTAAAAGCAAAGACAACAACGGCCACGACCTCGATGTATACAAATACGGCGGCCGCGACAGCATCATCAAGGAGTGCGAAGACAGCCTGCGCCGCCTCGGCACCGACTACATCGACCTCTACCAGCAGCACTGGCCCGACGTGACCACGCCCATCGCCGAAACCATGGAGGCCGTGTCGCGGCTGATTGAGCAAGGCAAAGTACGCGCCGCGGGGGTTTCCAACTATTCCGTCGCGCAAATGGAAGAAGCCGAAAAAACGCTCACGCTGGCTTCTAACCAAGTGCCGTACAGCATGTTGCGCCGTAACATCGAGCAAGATGTAGTGCCGTATTGCTTGGCCCACCACAAGAGCATTCTGGCCTACAGCCCCTTGCAGCTGGGCTTGCTTACGGGCAAAATCAAGCCGGGACAGCATTTTGGCGAAGGCGATTTGCGCAACACGCACCCGCTTTACACCGACGAAAACATCAACCGCACCAACGCCTTTCTCAACAAGATCCGCCCGCTGGCCGAAAGCAAAAACGCCACTCTGGCGCAGCTCGTCATTGCCTGGACGCTGAAGCAGCCCGGCATCACGGTGGCGCTAGTCGGGGCCCGCAACCCGGAACAAGCCACCCAAAACGCCAAAGCCGCCGACGTAAATCTCTCCCCAGAAGAGACGCATTTTATCTCTCAGAACCTCAACGAGTTGCATACAGTCGCGGCTTAGCGCATCGTCCGTAATGAATTTTAAGCACAGGCTCGGCTGCATGCAGCCGAGCCTGTGCTTTTTATAACATTTTTATTATCAATATCTTATAAAAAACACACACTGCTATTTCGTTGAATCTTGTACCGCCCGATTCTGAGAAGGCCACCAATCGGCCACCTCACCTGTTAGGGTGTGCGTGAGCAGTTTGGGCACGGCCTTATAGCGGCTACTCCGAGCGTGCTTTTACTTCGTATATCCCGCCATGATGATCAAGTTGAAACTCTATTGGGTGGGCCTGTTGCTGCTAGCAGTGGCCTGCTCGCAAAGTCATTCTGAAAAGCAGACGGCCATGCGTTCCACGGCGGGCAAGGCGCCCACCAACCTGACGGGCTTGGCGGTGGCCACGTTTGCCGGAGGCTGTTTTTGGTGCACGGAAGAGATTTTTGAGGAAATACGCGGCGTGCGCGAAGTGGTATCGGGCTACGCCGGCGGCAAAGAACAGAACCCGACCTACGAGCAAGTGGGCAGCGGCCAAACCGGCCACGCCGAATCGATTCAGGTGTATTACGATCCGAAAGAAATCAGCTACCAACAGCTGCTTGATGTATTTTTCCTGGCTGGCCACGACCCGACTACGCTCAACCGCCAAGGCCCCGATGCCGGCACGCAGTACCGCTCCATCGCCTTCTACCGCACGCCCCAGGAAAAGCAGCAAATCGAGGCCACCATTCAGAAAGTGAATGCCTCAAAGCATTACTCCGACCCCATCGTAACGCAGGTGCTGCCCTTCACCGAGTTCTGGCCCGCCGAAGACTACCACCAAGGCTACTTCCGCCTGAACCCCGACAACCCTTATGTGCAAAGCGTTTCGACGCCCAAGATTCTGAAGTTCCGCGAGGCCTATCCGCAGCTTCTGAAGAAGCCTTTGTAACAGGTTGAGTACCGAAATACGCTTAGATAGCCGTAGGCAGCGTGGGCGCCAATGCCCTCGCGTGCTACCCGTCGAAATGCTTTCCCTGTCAAAAGAAAAGTGAGCCACATCCGGTTTCGAATTGAAAAGTCCCACTCCCATCATAAGCATTTTATTTTTCAATCAATTGACAATCATATAGTTATATATTAAAAAAACACGATTATACTACTTATAACCAGGTAGGCGTAACGAGCGGCAACTTTTGCGCAAGGAGTGCCGCAAACGCCGCTCTGGGCGGCTATCTTTGCTTGGGTGCGCAGAGCCGTTTTGCACCGCGGCTGGGCTTCCCAAGGTTAGCGTTCCATTCTATGCAGCACCCTACCCCCACCGAACCCGTTGATTTCCAACTCTTATTTGATGCGCTGCCTGTCCCTTACCTGGCGCTCGACCTAGAGTTCGTACTGGTGGCGGTCAACGAGATGATGTGCCGGGCCGTAGATCAGCCGCGGGAAGCGTTGCTGGGCCGGCATTTTCACGAGGTGTTTCCCACCAATCCGCTCTCCGACCCGGACGCCGTGCTGCAACAATGGGAGCTTACCCTCGAGGAAGTACGCGCGCGCTTGCGCCCCGTCACGATGCCCGTGCAGCGCTACAACTTGCCACGGACCAACGGCCGGACGGAGGTGCGCTACTGGCAAACCACGGTGCGCCCCGTGCTCGGTGCCGATCGGGCGTTGCGCTACTTGCTGTGCCGGGCCGAGGACGTGACCGCCCGCCTGCGCATGGAGCAAGAAGGGGCCTTTAGCAAAGAAAGCTACGAACTGCTGACCCGTGCCACTCACGACACGGTGTGGGATGTGGACCTGCGCCGCGGCAGCATCTGGCGCAACGAGCTGTTTACCGAGCGCTTTGGCTATCCGTTGGGGCCCGAACAAGCGACCATAGAGTTCTGGCGCAGCTGCGTACACCCCGACGATCTTGCACAGCTCGAAGCCCGGATGAACGAAGCTTTGACCGGAAAAGATAACCTACTGAACGTGGAATATCGTCTGCGAAAAGCCGACGGCACCTGGGCGTATGTGGCTGACCGGGCCTTTATAGTGCGGGATGCCGAAGGCGCGGCCACCCGGCTGGTGGGCGCCATGCAGGACATTACCGACCAGCGCCAAGCCGAGCGCGAACTGGAGCAGAGCGCGGCCCGCTTCCGGGCGCTGACGGAAGCCCAGCAGCACATGGTCTGGACGACCACGCCCGAAGGAGTGCTCGACTACATCAACCCGTACTGGAAGCAGTACATGGGCGTGTCGTTGGCAGAAGCCCGCAACTGGGGCTGGGGCGCCCACGCCCACCCCGACGACCTGGAACGTGTGCGCCAGGAGCGCGAACGAACCTTGCGCACAGGCGAGCTTTTCGAGACCGAGCTACGGCTGCGCAACACTACCTCAGCTGGTTACCGCTGGTTTCTGGCCCGCTCCTATCCCGTTCGGGACGCCAACGGGCTTATTACCCAGTGGGTCGGGACGGCCACCGACATCCACGACCGGCGGGAGGCACTGGCGCTTTTGCAGAAAAAAGACCAGCAGCTGCAACGCATCATCGACACGATGCCGGCCTACATCGCCCTCATGACGGGCCCCGGCCACGTGCTGAGCTTTATCAACGACAACCTGAACAAGCTGCTGGGCGGTCACGGCCGGCCGGGCTTGCCCGTTACGCAGGTAGTGCCCGATATAGCCCAAAGCGGATTATTACAAATACTTGATAACCTGATAGTTACCAAGGAGACTTTTTCGGTCTTGGAAGCGCCCTTCACCATTCTGAACCCCGACACGCAGGAGCCGGAGCTGCACTATTACGATTTTACGTACCAGCCGCTGCTCGACGAAGAAAGCCAATCGCAGGCCGTGCTGATGTTTGCCGTGGAAGCCACCGAACGTGTGCTGGCCCGCCGCGAGGCCGAGCACCTGGGCGCGGAAATCAGCCGCCGCGACGAGCGGCTGCGGCGCATGATGGAGGCGCTGCCCAACATCAGCTACATCAACGAAGCGTCGGGGGTGGGCCATTACGTGAGCCCGCAGTGGTACGCCTACACCGGCCTGCCCGGCACGGCGGGCATCGACGAGCAGTGGCGCTTGGTCATTCACCCCGACGACTTGGTCCGAACGGAGGAAGAATACGCCAGGGCCCGCAAAGAAAAGCGGGGCTGGAGCTTCGAAATACGTTTCCGCCGTTACGATGGCGAGTACCGCTGGTTTCTGAATCAAACGATGCCTGAGCTGGATGTGCGGGGAAATATCGTGCGCTGGTTTGGCACCAACACCGACATTACGGAATTGCGCCAGCTTCAGCAGCGCCTCGAGCAGCAGAACCAGGAACTGACGCGCACCAATCAGGACCTCGACAACTTCGTGTACACCGCCTCGCACGACCTCAAGCAGCCCATCAACAACATGGCCGGCATCTTCCACGAACTCGTTGGGAGCGCCCACTTCAGCGACCCCGACGCCGGGAAGCTAATTTCGATGTTTGAGCGGGCCTTGCAGCAGATTTTCGACACCATTCATAACCTCTCCGACCTGGTGCAGGTGCAGAAGCTGCGGCAGGAAATTCTGGCCGAACCCATCCCCCTGGCCGGCCTCACCTACGAAGTGCTCGACAGCATTCGCGATCAGACAGCTGCCATCGGGGCCATCATCGAGCTGGACGTGGCCCAGGTGCCCGTGCTCGAATTTGTGCGCCCCAACCTGCGCAGCATCCTCTACAACTTGCTCAGCAATGCCGTAAAGTATGCTGCCACCGACCGCACGTCGCGCATCACCATTCAGAGCCTGTGGCAAGAAGACCACGCGGTGCTGGTGGTGCAAGACAACGGCCTGGGCATCGACCTGAAACGCTACGGAAGCCAACTGTTTCAGATGTTCCGGCGCTTTCACGTGCACGTCGAAGGCAGCGGCATGGGTTTGTACTTGGTCAATCGTATTGTGCAAAGCCACGGCGGCCGGCTCGAGGTACACAGCAAGGTAGGCGAAGGCACCGCGTTTCGGGTGCACTTTGCCGCCGCCGGAGCCGCCCTTGCCGCGCCCCGCGAGCCTATTCTGCACTCTTTATAACCTATTGATATACAATATATTACAAACAAAAGCCATCATACCCGCATTTAGCTTCTGAACATGGTTTTGCCTTCTCTTGCTTCCAAACTGCCCGACGTGGGCACCAGCATTTTTTCGGTGATGTCGCAATTGGCGGCCGAATGCGGCGCGATCAATCTGGCGCAGGGTTTTCCGGATTATGATCCGCCGCAGGCGCTCACCGACGCGCTGGCTCGCCACGCCCAAACGCCTGGCCATCACCAGTACGCGCCCATGCCGGGCCTGCCGCGGTTGCGCGCCCTGATCAGCGAGAAAACCGCCCTTACCTACGGCGTGTCGGCTCCTAACCCCGATACCGAAATCACCGTTACCAGCGGCGCCACCGAAGCCCTGTATGCCGTGCTGGCCGCCGTAGTGCGCCCCGGCGATGAAGTCATTGTGCTCGAACCGGCTTACGACCTCTACGGGCCCGCCATTCGGCTGCAAGGCGGCGTGCCGGTGTACGTGCCGCTCGCGCTCCCCGATTTTCGCCCCGACTGGGAGCGAGTAGCCGCCGCCATTAGCCCACGCACCCGCCTGATCATGGTGAACTCGCCCCACAACCCCAGCGGCGCCGTGCTTACCGACGACGACCTGAATGCGCTGGCGACCCTGCTCGCCCCAACCGAGGCCTTCGTGCTCAGCGACGAAGTGTACGAACACATGGTGTTTGATGGGCAGCAGCACCGCAGCGTGTTGCAGCACCCCAAGCTGGCTGTGCGGGGCTTTGTGCTGTCGTCGTTTGGCAAAACTTACCATGCAACGGGCTGGAAAGTAGGCTATTGCATTGCACCGCCACTGCTCACAGCCGAGGTGCGGCGGGTGCACCAATTCCTGACGTTTGCCGTGAGCACGCCTACGCAGCACGCCCTTGCCGATGTGCTCGCCAACGCCGACCATTACCAGTCGCTGCCCGGTTTCTATCAGCAGAAGCGGGACTTATTCGGCGAGCTGATGCGCGATACCCGGTTTGAGTTGCTGCCTTCGCCGGGGTCTTATTTCCAATTAGCTCGTTATCAAGCTATTGCGCCCAACGAAGACGACGTTACCTTTGCACGCCGTCTGACGCAGGAAGCCGGCGTGGCCGTGGTGCCCATGTCAGCCTTTTACCACGACGGCACCGACCACGGGCTGGTGCGCTTTTGCTTCGCCAAAAAAGACGAAACCCTGCGCGCCGCCGCCGAACGGCTGCGCAACCTCTAACAGCGGCAGCAGCCCGAGCCGGCAAAATAGCTGGCCGCCCATAGCCGAACTTGACGTTATTTTTCGCTAATATTCAGCAATCCGTCCACTTATTAGTTTCCCTTCCCTTGTCTGATCTTACTGTTTCCTTCGTGCAATTGGCCTTGCAGTGGCATGACCCGGAAGCCAACCGGACCGAGTTAGGCCGTCGCATCAGCGGTATTTCCGTGCCCACCGACCTGATCGTACTACCGGAAATGTTTACGACGGGCTTTACTATGGAAGCGCCCGCCGTGGCCGAAACCATGGATGGCCCCACCATCGCCTGGATGCGCCAATGGGCCGCCGAGCGCGACGCCGTGGTCACGGGTAGCATCGTGGTGCGCGAAGGCGATTCTTACTACAACCGCCTGCTGTGGGTGCGCCCCGATGGCACACTCAGCTACTACAACAAGCGCCATTTGTTCCGGATGGGCGGCGAAACTGCCGTGTACACGCCGGGTTCAGAACGCCTGATTGAAGAATGGCGGGGTTGGCGCATCTGCCCCCTGGTGTGCTACGATTTGCGTTTTCCGGTGTGGAGCCGCAATCCGGCCCAGGAGCCTTACGATCTGCTGATTTACGTGGCCAACTGGCCCGCTGCCCGCCGCACGGCCTGGATGACGCTGCTGCGGGCCCGCGCCATCGAAAACCTGGCGTATACGGTCGGCGTCAATTGCGTAGGCGTTGATGGCAACAGCTTGGTGTACACCGGTGATTCGGCCCTCATCGACATGCGCGGCGAATACCTCGTGGAAGTTGGCAATCAGGAAACCTGCATCACGCGCACCCTGCGCCGCACCGATCTGGATTCTTTCCGCGAGCGCTTCGCCGCCTTCCTCGACGCCGACGCCTTCGAGCTGCACGACTTGGCGCTACAGCCTAAGCCACGGAGCTAAAGGCGTTTACAAGAAACACAACTCATTGCACCACAACGCGTTGCACGACCGGCACGCCGCTAGCTGATTCGGCCCGGAGCAAGTATACGCCGGCCGCCAAACCCATTAGGTCCACTGAGTGCGTGCGCGCCAGCGCCGGCACGGAGCGCACGGTGCGGCCCGTAACATCGAGTAGCGTCAGGCGGGTAGGCTGGGCCGTTTCGGCGGTAAAAGACGTGCTCGCGGGGTTCGGGTAAATGCGCAACGCCAGCGCCAGCGCGGCCGCCGTTGGGGAGCTCAGCACCCGCCCGCGGATGCTGAAGGCCGAAATTCCGCCGCTTTCCAGCCCCACAAACAGCTCCGGTGCCCGGTCGCCGTTCAGGTCAGCAACTACCGGCACCAAGCGATTTTTGAAGCCCTGACCCAAACGAGCGGCTTGGTATTGATCGGTTAAGGCATTGTAAAACAAATCGGTACGGGCTACAAAGGGTGGCGCTTGCGCCCGGTAGTTGGCGTACAGCTTTACCTGCCCTTCGCCGTCGGCAATCAGCAAGTCGGGGGTGCCGTCGCCGTCGAAATCAGCTACTGCCGGGGCCAGATTGTACGGCTGCGCGCCCGTCGTCGAGCGGATTTTGCCGTAGTCGACATCCGCCAACACAAAGGCTTGGCTGAGCGGGCCGGTGCCCGTGTTGCGGTAATAACGCAGCCCCGAATTGGTAACGTCTACCGCATTGGTTCCCAGCAACATATCCGGTTTCCCGTCACCGTTTACGTCGGTGAAGCAGGGCGAATCGTTGGGCGTGGCGGTAGTTATTGTGGTAAAATATTCGGGCGCAGCGGCATCGAATACCGCTGCTTGGCCCGCCGCCGCTTTGTTGAGCAGGTAGCCAATCTGGTTAGAAGCCGCGCCCAGTCGCAGTCCTGAAAAGACCAGATCGAGCGCCCCGTCGCCGTTCAAATCAACTAATACGGGTTTCAAGGCTGCGTATTTTCTTGCCACAAACCCCAGGTAGTCAGTTGATTGACGCTGAAACACAGGCGTGGTTGCTGTGCCCGTATTCCGGTAAAACGCTAGCGCAGCCCGGTAAAACCCGCCGGCATTGGTACGGTTGGTGCTGCCCACCAGCATGTCTTGCAGGCCATCGCCGTCGAGGTCGCCGAAGGTGGGAACTGCGCCCTCGCTGAAATCCAGCATGTCGCGCTGCAAAAAATCGGGCTGGCGGTAGACGAAGTTGGGCACGTTGCTCGCGCTCGTGTTTTCGTACAGCCACACTGATTGCACGGTGCTGACGGTATCGGTATTGTCGACCAGATTAGGCGCCACCAACAGATCGGGGCGGCCATCAAACGTCACGTCCAGCGAATATGCCGCCGGAAAATTGGGCACGCGCGCCGGGGTAGTGTTTGAGGGAAAACTGGTATTTAGGCTACTGCTGCTCATGGCGGCCAGCGTGCGGGTGCCCTGGTTGGTCAGGCTCACAAGTTCGGCGCAGTTGTCGCGGCCGGTCAGAATATCTTGGTCGCCGTCGCCGTCGAGGTCCAAGGTGAGCAGGTTGTGGCCGCCCGTATGCTGGGGCTTGGCGGCCAGCTTGCAGGCACCGTTGAAAGAAAACGACGTGCACGACGTAAAGCAATTTGAAATATTGCCCCAATACGTGCTTTCCTGCGCAAATTGCAGTCCTCCGCAAGTGCTTGCTGGTGAAGTATTTAGATACAGCTCCACGTACACGCTGTTGACGAAGTCGAAAGTCAGAATATCGAGCTTGCCGTCGCCGTTGATGTCTTGCACCGCGGGCATGTTGTAGCCGCCCGTGTTGATGTTGCCTTGGTTGACCGAGTTATTATAAAACAGCAGTTGATCGGAAACCAACTGAAAAGTAGGTGCACCGCCGGTTCCGGCTACGTTCCGAAACACCCGAATGTCGCCGCCGTTGGCGAAGGTGAAGATATCGGGGCGGTTGTCGCAATCGTAGTCGCGCAGCAGCACCCACCCGCGCAGGTCGGCCGGAAACAAGCCGGCGTATTGGGGGGCGTACTGCCAAGTGCGCGCACCGGTGGCATCGGCCACACTCAGAAACGTAAGCGAACGGTTGGTCGCACGGTCGAAGGCGTAGAGATCGGGCTGGGCATCGCCGTTCAGGTCGATGCTGGAAAACTGCGGCGAGTTGAGGCCGCCGGCCCAGGGGTTGCGCAGCGTCTCGGTGCCGTGCACTACTTTTGCCAGTTGCGGTTGCGGCTCAAAGCCAAACGCTGGCACCGACTGCGCGGCGGCCATGCTAGGCAGCATCGCCATAAATAATTGAAATACAAATAGTTGGCACCGCAGCATTGACAACAAGATTATTCTTCGTAACAACAACTAAAGCCTAAAGTACCAGAATCAGTATGGAAGATACAGCGGCGCTCTACGCCCGGTTCCAGGAATGCTCCGCCGTCAGCACCGATTCGCGTCAAGAGCAGTCGAATACCCTGTTTTTTGCCTTAAACGGACCTTCGTTTCGGGGCCGTGATTTTGCGCCGCAAGCCCTGGCCAAAGGGGCTCGCTACGCCGTCGTCGACGATGCCGATTTGGTGGCTACTGACCCGGCGCATTACACCTACGCCCCCGACCCCTTGGCGGCCTTGCAACAGCTGGCCCGCCACCACCGCCAGCAACTCCGGATTCCGGTGTTGGGCATTACGGGCTCCAACGGCAAGACAACCACCAAAGAACTGGTTTACAGCGTATTGTGTCGCAAATTTCAGGTACAATACACCAAAGGCAACCTCAACAACCACATCGGCGTGCCGCTGACGCTGCTCAGCATTCGCCCCTACGAACACGAGTTGGCGATTGTGGAAATGGGCGCCAACCACCAGGGCGAAATCGCGCTGCTTTGCTCGATCGCCGAGCCCACACACGGCCTGATTACCAACATCGGCAAAGCGCATCTGGAAGGCTTCGGAGGCGAAGAGGGCGTGGCAAAAGGCAAAGGCGAACTGCTGCGCTACTTGGCTGATATGGGCGGGACAGCCTTCGTCAATACCGCCGATGCGAAGCTGCCCGCCCTCGCGGCCGCGGTGGCCGAACGCATCACGTACCCAAACCCCGGCGATACGTACCCCGCGGAACTGCTGGCGGCGGCTCCGCACGTCGTATTTCGCCTCTTCGACGGCACCGAAGTAGAAGCGCAAATCACCGGTGGCTACAACTTTCTGAATCTGGCGGCCGCCGCTGCCGTGGGAGCCTATTTTGGGGTTACTCCCGCCGATATTGCCTCAGCGTTAGCCAGTTACGCCCCTACCAACAACCGCTCGCAGCTTGTGCGCACGGCTCGCAACGAAGTAGTACTGGACGCCTACAATGCCAACCCATCGTCGATGGCGGCAGCCATCACCAGCTTTGCCAGCCGCCCCGGCGCGGCCGCCGCGGATAAGGTTGTGATTCTGGGCGATATGTTTGAGTTGGGCCAGGAAAGCGAAGCTGAACACCGCGCCCTTGGCGAACTACTTGCTAATCAGCAATTTGGCACCGTATTACTCTGCGGCTCCGATATGCGCTATGCTGCCTTACGCCCCGATTTTCAATATTTCCCCACGAAAGCCGAAGCTGCGCAACACCTTGTTAATCAGAAACTTACAAACAAGCTCATTTTAATAAAAGGCTCACGAGGCATGGGCTTAGAAACGCTCCTTGAGCTTGTCTAAACCACGGATTTGGGCGGAGTCGTCGGATTTCACGGATTTGGTGGACAGCCTGACATAATTTACAAGCATCTGATAATTAGACATTTGTCAAATCAGGTAGTTGCAAAAAAGTCCCCGCTGCATGTGCAGCGGGGACTTTTTTATTAACAATAAATTGCGCGGCCCACAAAATCCGCGGAATTCGGCGCCTCCGCCGCAATCCGTGGTTTAGAAAGGAGAGTCGAAATCAGCCAACAGAGGCAGGATACGGTCTTTATCGGAAACGGTGGCGTTGTTGAGATCCCAGTTGATGCCCAACGCCGGATCGTCCCAACGCAGACCACCTTCGGCGCTAGGCTGGTAATAATCAGTGCATTTGTATAAGAAAAGCGTGTCATCTTCCAACGAGGCAAAGCCGTGCGCAAAGCCTACGGGTACGTACAGCATGTTATAGCGGGAAGCATCCAGCTCCACGGCCACGTGCTGCCCATACGTAGGCGAATCGCGCCGAATGTCCACCACCACGTCCAGAGCCCGACCGGCGGCTACGCGCACCAGCTTGGCTTGCGCGTGCGGCGGCCGCTGAAAATGCAGGCCTCGCAACACACCCCGCGCCGACTTCGACTGGTTGTCTTGCACCCAATTGCCTACGACGCCGGCTTCACGCATCAGGCGGTCGCTAAACGATTCGAAAAAAGCGCCACGGGCATCGCCGAAGACGCGCGGAATAAACTCTACGACACCTGCCAGTGCGTGTTGGATGACTTGCATGTAGCTACGTTATTCTAAGTTATTATCAATCAGTTTTTTACAAATCTCTACGACACTGCTGCCGCGGCTGGTTTGGCTTTTGTACCGACTTCGCTGACGAGACGAAGGTACTTCTCAAGCACAATTCGCTCGTCGAATTTTTGCTCGGCCAGCTGCCGGCTGGCTTTGCCCATAGCGGCTAGCTGAGTGGGTGCGAGGTGCAAAACCTGCTGCATCTTTTCGGCCAGATCGGCGGCGTTACGGACTTTGCAGAGCAGACCGTTCAGGCCATTGACTACGGTTTCGCGGCAGCCGGGCACGTCGGTCGTCACGATGGGCTTGCCCATGGCGGCGGCTTCGAGCAAGGTTTTGGGCGTGCCCTCGCGGTATGACGGCAGCACCACGCAGTCGGCGCGCCGGATGTGCTCGGCCACGTTGTCGGAAGTGCCAAGGTATTCGACGTTGCCGGCCTGCAGCCATTCTTCCAGCACAGCCTGCTTCACGCCAATGTTACCCGATTCGTCGATGCCGCCCAGAAGCTGCACCCGCGTACCGGGCACGGCGGCGCGCACCAGCCGGGCGGCTTCAAAATATTCTTCCACGCCCTTTTCGTAAAGGACGCGCGCAATCATCAGAAACGTAAATGGCTCATTGCGAACGAATTGCGCAGCTGGTTGAAACCGCTCGGTGTCGATGCCCGAACCGGGCAGCAGATCGGTAATACCGGGCCTCACCAGTCCATTTTGCAGGAAAAGCTGTCGGTCGTCGTCGTTCTGAAAAAACACGCGATACGGAAACTGAAACGCAAAGCGATACAGCCCCAAGGCCACGCGGCTCACCAAGTTCTTGATAATGAACACTGTACCCAACCCCGATACGTTGTTGATGCTGGGGATACCCGCAATCCGGGCCGCCAGCGTACCGTAAATATTGGGCTTGATGGTGTACTGCAACACTACGTCGGGCCGCTCGCGCCGGTAAATCTGGTAGAAGCGCCGCGTGAGCAGCGCATCTTTTACGGGATTAGTCCCTTTATTTTCCATCACAATGGGCACGTAACGGCACCCAAGTTCTGTTTCAAGGCGGGCGGAATAGGCATCGGGCGGCGCAATGGCCAGCACCTCATGTCCGGCCGCCTGCAAGGCTTTAACCAGACTGCGACGAAAATTCCAGATATTCCAGGAGGTATTAATGACGATAGCGACGCGCATGCAACAGGGTATTTCAGTCGGCAAAGGTAACGGTCAGCAACTCAAGCCACGGCGTACCCCGCCGAAGAATGCGCGGGCCGCGGCGCTTTGGTTACTTTGCAGTCTGTTTGAACGTTGCGATCAGCCCTTATGAAATGCTTCTTTCCAGCCTTGCTGCGTGGCTTACTGCCCTTGGGCATAGCCTCCGTTGCCTTTTGGGGCTGTAGCTCTACCGACACTACCCGCGCCGAGCCCGCCGCCCCTGACCCCGCCGCCCCGGCGGCCATCGTCAATACGCTGGAAAACGATGCCCTAGCGGCGGGCCAGACGCTATACGCGAGCAACTGCGCTGTGTGCCACGGCGACGACGGCCGAAAAGGTCTCAACGGTGCCCACGACCTCAGCAAAAGCAACCTAACGGCCGCCGGTCGCGTGTACCTTGTTACCAACGGCTTGGGCAAGATGCCGCCCTTCAAAGGCCGCCTCAGCGAACAGGAGATTGAGCAGGTCGTTGCTTATTCTCTGACGCTTCGCTAAATGGCTGCCTGGTCTCCGCCGCACGCATTTTCCGGCGACGGAGCTTATCCTTTTATCTAAATCTAATGGCAAAAAAGACCAAGTCACATAACTGGAGCCCCACCAACAGCACCCGGCACCCTAACGCCGACGATGCCAAAGCAGGCGCTTACCTTCCTACCAAAGACCCCACGAAGGGCACTTACGAAACTTCTACCGAGCAGGAAACTGCGGTGCTGGTGGCCGTTCCGGATAAGCGCCAGGCCGATACCAAAACCCAAGAGTACCTCGACGAGCTAGCTTTCCTGACCGAAACTGCAGGCGCTATCGTCACCAAACGTTTCGTGCAACGCCTCGAAAAGCCCGATACCCGCACGTTTGTGGGCGAAGGCAAGCTGGCCGAAATCAAGGCGTATGTGCGGCACACGAAGGCCAGCATGGTTATTTTCGACGACGACCTGTCGCCTTCGCAGCTGCGTAACCTTGAGGCCGAATTGCAGGTTAAGATCGTGGACCGTTCGCTGCTGATCATCGATATTTTTGCCCGACGGGCAAAATCAGCTACGGCTCGCACTCAAGTAGAACTGGCTCAGTATCAATACCTTCTGCCACGACTCACTGGCCTCTGGACGCACTTAGGCCGGCAACGTGGGGGTGGCGTCGCTCAGCGCGGACCGGGTGAAACCGAGATCGAAACCGACCGCCGCGTGGTGCGCGACCGCATTGCGCTGCTGAAAGAGAAGCTCGAAGACTTTGAGAAACAGAGTAACACCCAGCGCAAGTCGCGCTCGGGCATCGTGCGGGTGGCCTTGGTAGGCTACACCAACGTGGGCAAGAGCACAATCATGAACCTGCTGTCGCGCTCCGACGTGTTTGCCGAAAATAAGCTCTTCGCGACTGTCGACTCGACGGTGCGCAAAGTGGTGCTGGAGAACATTCCTTTCTTGCTCTCCGACACGGTTGGATTTATCCGCAAGCTGCCTACGCGCCTGATCGAGAGCTTCAAATCGACGCTGGACGAGATCCGGGAGGCCGACTTGCTGGTGCACGTCGTGGACATTTCGCACCCCACGTTCGAAGAACAAATCGAAGTGGTGAACGATACCCTCAAGGATATTGGGGCTGCCGATAAGCCTATGTTACTGGTATTCAACAAGATCGACCAATACAACCACGAAAATTCCGCCGACTACCACAGCAACTTTGAGGGCATGAACCCCGACGAAGATCACGTGCCTCGGCCTACGTTGGAGCAGCTGCAAGCCACGTACATGGCCAAAATGCACGACCCGGTTATCTTTATTTCGGCCCAGGAGCGGCAGAATATCGACGAGTTGCGGGCCTTGCTCGTGCGCCATGTGCAAGCCATCCACGAAAAGCGCTACCCCAATCAACCCGTTCCCGACCTAGATTAATCTCCTTGACAAAAGCCCGCTTAAATAGTGGGCTTTTTTTATATCTACCTATATATCAAAATATTATGCTCAAAATTATGTACATTTAGATTCGTAGCCGGTACTCATCTCAGCAAACTAGATTAGATCAAATCACAAGTACTAAAAATGCTATTTTTCGCCTAACTGCTTGCATAGAGAATTGCAGAGTTAACTTTTTTTGTAGATTGCAAGGCCTGCTGCGAACGGTCGTTCGTTTTTTGCTCTTGGCAGCACCCCGGCAAGCTATGCTCCTTATAATTTCCCCCTTGTGTATGCGCGGCCTCTGCGCTGATTATCCGTTACTCTACCACTCCAGATAACCCAGCTTTCCGCTCCCAGGCATGGCCAGTGTTGCAGCACTGCCTTCGCCTTATCTTTCACTCACCACCCATAAAAAAGCCTCCCATTATCGGGAGGCTTTTTTATGCACTTCAGCAAACGTTTTCTGCTAGTTCAACAATCCACTAGACAGCTAATGGCATAATGCAATATATATTTATTAAGTACAATTATAGCTCAAATCAGCTTAATACGAGGTTTGTAATATTTATGTTTTATAAGCATGATTAATTGGTAAAATGACAAATAGTACAGATATCATTATTTATATTACAATGCTATCACGCTTCTGCCCTATTTTTCATTTCACTTCCAATCCAGTTGTTCTTGATATTATGAAAAAAGCGTTTTACTCAGTTTTCTTGACTTTCTGTGGACTCGGCCTAGCCGTGTCGGGACATGCCCAAGACCGGCACTATACCCCACCACAACCCAGTTTGCCGGGCCGCCAATGCGCCACGATGGAGGTATTGGAGGCGCAGCTAAAGGCCGACCCCGATCAGGCCAAGCGCATGGAAGCCATCGAGGCGCATGCCCAGCGCATGCTCAGGGCTGCCTCGCTGAGCGGCAAGCCTGCGGGAACCCCTACGGGGCCCATCATTATTCCGGTAGTGGTGCACGTGGTGTACAACACGGCGGCACAGAACATTTCGGATGCGCAGGTGCAGTCGCAGATTGACGTGCTCAACGAAGACTTCCAGAAGCTCAACCGCGATGCCAACAAGACGCCAACGGCATTTGCGGGCGTGGCGGCGAGCGCCGGCGTGCAGTTTGTGCTGGCTAAGCAGGACCCCACCGGCAAGCCCAGCACCGGCATCGTGCGGACGGCCACCAAAACCGCTTCGTGGGGTACCAACGACGCGGTGAAAAATGCCAAGCGCGGCGGCGACGACGCGTGGCCGGCCGCGCAGTACCTAAACATTTGGGCCTGCAATCTGGGGCAAAATCTGTTGGGCTACGCGCAGTTTCCGGGCGGCAAAGCTGCTACCGACGGCGTCGTGATTCTGTATTCGGCATTCGGCCGCACGGGCAACCTCATCCAGACATACAACTTGGGTCGGACAGCCACACACGAAGTGGGCCACTGGCTGAACCTGCGCCACATCTGGGGCGATGCCAGCTGCGGCGACGATCTGGTAAGCGACACACCTACTCAGCAAACCGCCAACTACGGCTGCCCCACATATCCGCACGTGACCTGCTCCAACTCCGGCGATATGTCGATGAACTACATGGACTACACCGACGACAAGTGCATGTATATGTTCACGACCGGCCAGGCGGCGCGCATGAATGCCCTGTTTGCCAGTGGTGGGGCGCGTGCTTCGCTCGTGAATTCGCCCGGCGATACGGCCCCGCTTGTGGCCGGCACTACGCGCCTCGATGCGTATCCTAATCCTACCAGCGACGTGCTAAACCTGCCCCTAAAAAACGGCCAGGATTACACCGTGAAAGTGTATGACCTGCGCGGCTACGAGGTAAAGAACATCGCCTTCGATGGTAAGCAATTGCAAGTGAGCGCTTTACCCAAAGGCCTGTATTACCTTACCCTGACCAACGGCCAGCAGAGCATTCGGCAGCGGTTCCAGAAGGAATAAGCTCAGCTGTAGAGCCGTTGTGTTGGACGATCCGCTTCTGCTTTTTTGCAAAAGACCCGCCCCATGGGGCGGGTCTTTTGCGTTCCTATTCTAATTTGTGCTAACTCCCACCCTCATCATAACCATTTGCGGGAGGCAGGAGTAAAGAGGCCTGCCCGCACCTACCTACTGCCGCATGAAAACCTTGTATCTGATGCGCCACGCCAAATCGAGCTGGAGTTTTGACGACCTGAGCGACCAAGAACGTCCGCTCAACGACCGGGGCCGCGACGACGCCCCGTGCATGGGCCAGGCGCTGGCCAAGCGCGACATTCAACTCGACTTACTGATCAGCTCGTCGGCGGTGCGGGCCATGAGTACGGCGGCGCTGGTCGCCCGCGAGCTGCACTATCCGCACGCCCGCATTGAGGTGCTGGACCGCATCTACCAGGCCGAAGTAGACGACCTGCTGGACATCGTGCGCCAATGCCCCGACGACGCGGATTCGGTGCTGCTGGTGGGGCACAACCCCATTATTACAAATTTTGCCAACTCACTCTCGCCCAACCAGATACCCGAAATGCCGACGGCCGCGGTAGTGTGCTTGAAATTTGCCGTCGATCGCTGGGCCGACGTGGCACCGGAAAACACCGAATTCTATTTCTACGACTATCCGCGCAACCAGAATTAAACCTCGTCTGGACGGAACACTATCAATATAACGCATTAATATACAATAACTTATAATTACTCATGTGCCATTCCATTTTTTGAGTTTCCTATGAATTCTCCCGTGCTGCTCAACCGTGAGCTGAGTTGGCTTGCCTTTAACTACCGCGTGCTTCAGGAGGCGCAGGACGCCAACGTGCCGCTGCTGGAACGCATCAAGTTCATGGCCATTTTCTCGTCCAACCTCGACGAGTATTTCAAGGTGCGCGTGGCCACGCTGCGGCGCTTGGTAAAGCTCAAGAAGAAAACCCGCGCCAAGCTGGGCGAAGACCCGGCCGAGCAACTCGACCATTTGCTGGAAGAAGTAAAGCGGCAGCAACAGGCTTTTGGCGATACGTTTCGCAACAGCATCCTGCCCGCTTTGCAGCAGCAGCACATTCACCTGGTTTCGGAGCACGACCTGAGCGAGCCGCAACGCGAATGGGTGCGGCAGTATTTCCGCGACAACGTGCGCGACCTGCTCTCGCCCGTGGTGCTCGACGACTTGTTGCACCACCTGTTTCTGAAAGACCAGACCGTGTACCTCACCTTCTACCTCACGCACCCCATCGAGCGCCGCAAGCACGACGATGACGAGCGGGTGCTGGTGATGGAACTGCCCACCAAGCGCCATGGCAGCCGCTTTGTGCAACTGCCCAGCGAGGGCGAGGAGCGCTACGTGATGTTTCTGGACGACGTAATCCGGTGCGGTGCCCACGAGCTGTTTCCGAAATACGAGCGCGTACAGGTGCACGCCATCAAGCTCTCGCGCGACGCCGAACTGGACATTCAGGAGGAGGTATCGGGCAACCTGATGGCCAAAATCAAGAGCAGCTTGCAGAAGCGCGAAACCGGCTACCCCGCCCGCCTGCTCTATGACCCCACCATGCCCAAAGAAGTGCTGCGGGCCGTGATGCAGAAAACCGGCATCGGCAAAGACGAACTGGTGGAAGGCAGCCGCTACCACAACTTCCGCGACTTTTTTGGGTTCCCCGACCTAGGCTTGTCGCACCTCAAATACCCGGCGCATCCACCCCTGCCCCACCCCACGCTGCCAAAAGGCAAAGGCCAGATGCTGACTGCCATTGCCGAGCGCGACCACCTGCTGAACCTGCCCTACCAGTCGTTTGAGTACGTAACGCGGTTTTTGCAGGAAGCCGCCGTCGACCCGCACGTCAGTAGCATCCAGATCACGCTCTACCGCGTAGCGGCCAAGAGCGAAGTTGCCAAGGCCCTGCTCAAAGCCGTCAAAAATGGCAAGCAGGTAACGGTAGTCGTGGAGCTGAAAGCGCGTTTCGACGAAGAATCGAACATGTTTTGGGCCGAAAAGCTGCAAAAAGCCGGGGCTTACGTCATTTTTGGGATGCCTGAGCTGAAGGTCCATTCCAAGCTGTGCCTCGTCACGCGCAACGAGCACGACCGCCCCAAGCAGTATGCCTACCTGAGCACGGGCAATTTCAACGAAGTCACCAGCCAAATATACGCCGACCACGGCCTGTTCACAGCCGATCAGCGCCTTACCCGCGAAATGGGCGAGGTGTTCCGTTACTTCCACGACCACCAGCCCAAAACCGGCTTCGAGCAATTGCTGGTTGCGCCTTTTGAGCTACGCAAAAAACTCAACTCTTTGATTGACAAGGAGATAAAACTAGCCAAGGCCGGCAAAGATGCTTATATCATCTTGAAGCTCAATGCGTTACAGGATGAGCAAATGATTCTGAAGCTCTACGAAGCCGACCAAGCTGGCGTGCGGGTGGAGCTGCTCATCCGGGGCATTTCGTGCTTGGTGCCGGGGTTGGAAGGCCAAAGCGCTAATATTCAGCAGCGTGGCCTCGTAGACCGCTACTTGGAGCACGCCCGCGTGTACGTGTTTGGCAACGGCGGCGAGGAGAAAGTGTACGTAGCCTCGTCGGACTGGATGTCGCGCAACCTCGACCGCCGCGTGGAGGTCGCCTTCCCCATTCTCGACCCCAAGCTGCGCGCCGAAGTCCGCCACCTCCTCGATTTACAGCGCCAAGACAACGTCAAGTCGCGCGATTGCCACAACAACTTTCTGGGTCAGGAAGACCCTAATGCGCCGCAGGTGCGGGCCCAGTTTGCCACCTACGACTATCTAAAAAAGCTAGGCAGCAAACCGGCTCCCAAGCCCAAAGCGGCCCTGCCAGCGCCTGAGACCCCGAAACGCAGTCATAAAGCCAAGTAACGCCCCCGCTTTTGTCAAGCCCCGAACCTAGTAGGTTCGGGGCTTGACTGTTTAAATGCTGCCCCGGAAAAAGCACCGCCACGGCCCTGCCAGCCAGTGCTAGCAGGTAATTACATTGCTTTTACGGGTATGGCTATGGTCAGTAGAAACACGGATTCCTGCCGGGCCACCACTCTGTGCGGAACGCCCGGTGGCAGCGTCAGCACGTGGCCCGTCTGCAGGTCAGCTGACTGCTGCTCGGTGTAAAAGCTGATGTGGCCTTCGAGCACCTGTACGCTGAGGGTGCCCGGTGCGGTGTGCGTCTTCAACTCCGCTCCTTCGCGTAAGGCCATCATTACCAGCCTCACACCTTCCGATTTAAACAACACGGAAGAACTGCGGTCGCTGGTTTGCCAGGCCGGCGCTTGCAGGAGCTGGAGCTTGGCCGCCACCAGATCCAGTACGGTGAGGTCGGCAGCCAAAATAGGCTGCGAGACGCTTTGCGGGGCGTCGTTAAGACGAGGTGAAGCTTCGGAGGCGGAGGTCATAGCAGAATGCGTTAGGTAGAAAAGCGCTGCGAAGGTGGCCCCTCCGGTTTTCCGTTTCCCTGTGGAAGATCAGGCAGGAGGATGATTTTTGTCAGGTTCCGGCCTGGGCGGCGCCCCGACCTTTGCGGCGTCATTGAACAGTACGACCTGAATTGCCCCTTATGACTCCCGACCAGAAAGCCCTCGTTACGGCTACCGTAGATACCCTGAAAGAGCACGGCGTGGCCCTAACCACCCATTTTTACCGCCGCATGTTTGAGCACAACCCCGAGTTGAAAAACGTCTTCAACATGGGCAACCAACAGAACGGCAAGCAGCAAATGGCCTTGGCGCTGGCCGTGCTGGCCTACGCCGAGCACATCGAAGATCCGTCGGTGCTGGTGCCAGCCGTGACCAAAATCGGGCACAAGCACGTCAGCCTCGACATTCGGCCCGAGCACTATGCCATCGTGGGCAAGCACCTGCTGGCCTCCATTGCGGAAGTGCTGGGCGAAGCAGCCACACCGGCCCTACTCGATGCCTGGGGGACCGCTTACGGCGAGCTGGCCGCGCTGATGAGTGGCTTGGAAAGCGGCCTTTACCAGAAAGCCGTCAGCCAGGATGGCGGCTGGACGGGCTGGCGCCCTTTCACGGTGAAGCGCAAGGTGGAAGAGTCAGCCGAAATCACGTCCTTCTACCTCTACCCCACCGACGGGGGCAAAGTGGCCGGTTTCCAGCCGGGTCAGTACGTAAGCCTGCGGCTGTTTCTGCCCGAGCTGAACCTGTTTCAGCCGCGACAGTACAGCCTTTCCAGTGCCCCAAACGAAGAATACTACCGCATCTCTGTGAAAAAGGAAGCCGGCAACCCCAGCCATCCTAGCGGCATGATTAGCAACCGCTTGCACCAACACGTACAGGAGGGCGACATCGTGGAGGTAGCCCCGCCGGCCGGCGATTTTACGCTGGAAACCGACAAGCAGACGCCCGTGGTGTTCGTCAGCGGCGGCGTGGGCCAGACGCCCCTGCTGAGCATGCTGGAATATCTCGTCACGACGGACAGCAACCGCGAAATCGTGTGGGTGCACGGCAGCCGCAACACCAAAGTGCATGCCTTCCGCGAGCCGGTGGCACAGTTGGCCGCCCGCCACGGCAACGTGCACAAGCACATTTTCTATGATTCGCTGGAGCCCGACCTGCAGGTCGAGGGCCACTACGAAGGCATCGTAGACCTGCAACAGCTCAACGGCGGCACACTCCTCCGGGAAGCCGACTATTACGTGTGTGGCCCGGCCCCTTTCATCCGCAAGCAGGTGCAGGACCTGGACGCACTGGGCGTCCCGCGGGCGGCCATCCATTTTGAGGAATTCGGACCGGCGACGCTGAGCATTTAGCACCGACTCGATAGCCGATGGTAGGTTAGAAGACGAAAAGGGCTACCCAATTAACTTAGGTAGCCCTTTTCGTAATCCTCTAATAATCTGACACTTAGTTATGCTACCCAAAAGAAACTGAGAGTAACCCGTATTCTAGGTTCCGAATTTCGCCTTGCTGCGCTAGCCCACCCAGCGGCCCACCGAAAACGACCACAGATACGCCATTTGCATCAGCAGGCTGCAGCCGTAAAGCAGTACGCGCCCCCAGCGCGTGCCCGCTACCACCCACATCGAGCCATACACGAGCACAAACAAGGCGTACAGCAAGCCTGGTACCGGCCCAACCGGCGATAGCTGAATCACGAATTCGCGCTTGCTAAGCATGCCCAGCAGGCCCGTTATGATCGCTATCGGCACGAGCAACCGCAGCGCCGAGCGCCAGCTGGGAGCCTGCGTTGGCAGAAACTTATTCAGCAGAACCAGGAAGAATGGAGTGCCAAAGACGTAGCGGTGCATGCTAATCAGGGAGGTATTGCCCTCCGGCCCAACTGAGGCAAACAGCACGGCATGCACCGTAGCCGTACCCAAAAAGACCGCCGAAAACAGCTCGGCCGGCGTGGGGGCTTCCTGTTTGTCGCGTAGTACCACCAGCAACAGCTTCCAGCAGGCCCACAGGCCGGCCGAGATGCCCGTCAGGAAGGCCAGCCCGTCGAGCCACAGGATGCTGTTGCTGGCACTGATAAAGGGCACTTTGGTCAGGCGCAAGTGATGGTCCCAGCCCAGCGACTGCGCTTTGCTGTACGCAAACCACACCCCGGTCTGAGACCACTGGTACACCATTACGCTCACCAAACCCAGGCCGGTCAGGGCGCCGTACGGGACTATGCGCCGCGCCCGCACCCAAAACGAGCGCGGCTCCTGCCAGGCCGCCACGGCTTCTACCACAACCAGAGCCGGCAGGTAGAAGATGGCCGTAACGCGGGTGAGCGCCCCCATCAGCATTGCGGCTCCCTGCCCTACCCGTTGCGAATAAGCCAGCGAAATCAGGACCAGAGAAGAGCTTAGAAAGAAAAGTGCCTCAGTATAAGGCAGATACAAAAACATAACCGACGGCAGCGCCGAATACAGCCATAGCGTGGTGAGGCGTATCTGCAGATACCGCCGCAACAACCACATAGCCGTTATGGCAAGCCCCATATTCAAGAGGCTCATTCCCAAGGCGTTAAGCGAGAGCATACGCCATACCACCGGAAGCAGCGGAAAAAAGCCCGCGTTGCTCATGCCGCGCGGCTTGAATTCGTAGCCATTGGCCCGGATCGAATCGTACCATTTGGCATCCCATTCTACCAAGCTTGTATGCTGCTGGCCCAGTGACAGATAGAGTGCTACTAATGCCCCCACGATCAGGATGCCCTGCAACGCAAACCCTATGGCAAAGTACCGGCTATTGGGCCACCCTTTGGAACGGACTGATTTTATCGGGTAACTTTTTGTGCTTTTAGGGGGTGCGAAGGGAGCGGAGGCTTGAAGTCCGTTGCTCATGCAAATAAGTGTTTATAGTTCAGTAAGGTCAGAGCGTATAATAATTGCAATATATAATTGAATATTATTAATAACAAACCTGTATTCAGTAACTAAACGCAACCGTAAAGGTCTGAAAAACCCCGTACGGATGCTGTGCGGGGCATTTCAAACGTTTGTAATTTTTCGTCGAATTGTTACTCGCTCGCCGTCTTTTTCAGAAATTTTCTCGGGGGTACCAAAAACAGCTCAACGGCAGCGTAGGGGGCACCGCCCAGCGAGTTGGAAATAATCTTAGGCCGGGTACCGCCGCCTAAGCTGAAGAGGCTGCTCTTGTTGCCCTCCTTGTCGAACGCGTTGAACGAGTAGTTGTAGCGGTAGCCACCTTCTAGGCCAAACCAGATGAAATCATAGATTTCGCGCTCCAGCCGTAACCGCCCTTTCACTTCTGTTTCGCGCACGATCAGGGTCTGGAGGCCGTTGGCCAGCTTTTCGCGCAGGTTGATGTTGTAGTTAAGGCCATCGACGGTGTAGCCCGCCAGCAGCAGCGTGCGGGGGCTCAGGTTGCGGCGCACGGTCACGCGGGCCGGAAACAACGCTTCCACGCCCCAGCGGTCGTTGAAAGTGCGGTTGTAGATTACGGCCGGATAAATGCTTTGCCGGCCAAATGTGTAGCCCAGCTGCAGACCCACGCCCCACGAAAACGTCGCGCTCCGCTTCCAGCCGTAGAAAAACTCGCCTGATACCTTCAGATAATCCGGAATGGTTAGCTCCGAGGAGGTGTAGTCGCCGTTGAGTTCGCCTTTTACGCGGCCCAGAAACCAATGCACCTCGTCGATGGGGCGGATAACGGCCAGCTGCGTGCCGAGCGTTTTCAGGCCCTTGTCTTCGAGGTTGCGATAGAACGCCGAATTATCGGGGGCCGCGAACTGAAATTCTTCCCGGTCATAGTTGAAGCCCAAAATCACCTTCAGATGCGGGTGGTTCCAGACCGGGATATAGCCTTTGATAAACGCCCGCCGGTTTTTGACGGCTGTGGTGCTCGTTTTGGCCGCCGGGTCGCGGTCGCGCAGGTCGGTTTTAACGGAGAAATTCGCCAGTCCTTCCAAGTGCGCCACCACGCCTTTGCTAGGGCCCATGCCCACGACGGTTGGGGTTGCAAATTCCTTATTACTACCCACTTGATCAACGGCAGCGGTATCAGTAGCCAGCGGTGCCGGCGGCGGGTACACGGGCGTCGTGGGGCGGGTTACCTGGGCGTAGGCCGGACAAGCCGCCCCGAAAGCCAAGGCAGTCAGCAACAGGAAAGCAGAGCGGCGGAAAGCGGTAGAAATACTCATAAAACAGCGGGTGTAGCCTGCGAAGGAAAAGTTGGGTCCGGTACTGAGTCAGTGAGCTAAGCCGCCATTTCGGGCTAAAAACCGACGGCTTTGCTTCACTATACCATTTTTACAATTGATTATGAATCAATTATTTACCTAGAACAGAAAATCGAAACCGATGAACACGAGCTTTTCTTCGCCCACTGAATACGTGGCGTTGACCACGGCTTGTTTGAGGATGTCGACCCAGACGCCGCCGCCCAGCGCTGTGTGTAGGGATTTTAGGCCGGTGCGCTCGTCGTTGTTGCTGTATACGCGCGCCGCATCGGCCAGCCCCAGAATGCCAAACTTACCGGGCAGCAGGTACGCATTGAACGTAAAGAGCTGAATGCGAGCCTCTAAGTTGCCGTACAGCGAGCTTTGGCCGGCGTAGCGCGTGCGCCGATAGCCGCGTAAGTTGGTGGTGCCGCCCAACGTGTTGGCTTGGTAGAAGCGGTAGTCGCCGAAGTTGTGCGCGCCGCCCAAGCGCCCTGCCCACGTCAGCTGGAAGGGGAAATTGGGGCTGATGTAGAAGCGGAATTCGGAAGTGAGGCGGCCGTAGTTGAGCTTATCGCCGTTGAGCTGGCGGTTGTACTGGGCTTCGTTGTACCAGCGCAAGCCAATGCGCGGGTTTTTGGGCGAACTGGCCGCGTCGATGTTAATGTAGGCCCGGCCGCCGAGGTAGCGGTTGAGCTGAAAATCGGACGCCCGCACGCCGATGGCTGCGCCGCTTACGCCGTTGCCGTCGGCGTCCAGCCCTTTCTGAATTTCGCTACCCAAGTCTTGGCTTGATACCCGGAATTGGTCGTACTGCGGCCCAATGCCGATTTTCAGGAAGCTGAACACATCCTTTTCGAGCACCGGCGAGAAGTAGAACCGCGAAAAGCGGATGCGGTACGTATCGTTGATGTCGCGGTTGCGCACGCGTTCTTCGCCGTTGTCAGCCAGCACGTTGCGTGTATCATTGCCTTCGCCGAAATAGTTATAGAGCAGCTGCGGGCCGTAGAGTTGGGCCGTTACCTTCAGGTCGAACTTGCCGATGAGGTCGGTGAAGGCCCCGAGGTAGCGCACGTTGTAGGCATCGCGCGAGGGCGCCCAGTTGGCGGCCAGCGACTGCTCGGTGGCAAACGGCGTTTTGCGGAAGCCGTAGGTGCGGTAGGTGGCGCCGCCGCCGATAAACAGGCCGTCGTCGATGTTGTAGCCGAAGTAAGCCGTCGGACCGAAGTAATTGAGCTGATAGTCTTTGCGGTCGGTACGGTTGGGGTAATCGTAGCGGCTCACGTCGATGCCGGGCTCCAAGCGCAGGCGCGTTTCGCGGCCAGGGATGATCACATTGTTGGTATCGGCGTCAAAAACCTGCGTTTTGTGGCGCCGCAGAAAGCCGCCGACGTGCGACGTATCCACAATGGAGTCGCGCTCGGTGCCCCCGATAATGCGCACCAACGGCCCGCTCGGTGCACTGCCCGACACGGTGTAAATATCCTTGCCCGAGAAGCCATACAGGCGAATGTCCTTGGTTACATTGCCGTCGAACGTCTTGTCGAACAGGGTTTTGCTGAGTTCCCCTTCCTTGTTGATTTTGGTAACGACTACCTGCGTTTTGTTGCCATCCAGGCGGCGCACCTCAAACTTTTCGCGCTTCGAGCTGCCTTTTACTTCCACCACGCGGTTGAGCACGTCGTAATAATTGGCCGCCAGTTGGGGCAGCAAGTCGCGGCGGCTCTTGAGCTTGGCCGCGATTTCGGGGCCGTGCTCGTCGTAGATCTGCTTGGGCCAGTTGTCGCGCAGGGCTTTGTCAATCACCTCGTTGGTGAGGCTGGCCTTCATCTTCTCCGCAATCTTCACCCAGTCTTCCTTCGTCACGGAAGCCAAGAAAACCCGGTCATTTGCTAACGCCGTGAGGTTCAGGCCTTTATAATCAGCGTAGTCGTAGCCAAAGTTCTGGAAGTTGCGAATGGCCCACTTGCGCGAGGCCAGGTACGGAAACAGGCCGTCGCCCTTGAAAAAGGCAATGTCGCGGTCTTCGGGCACGGCCGTAAACTTGCGGTCGCCGTCATCATCTTTCTTCTCCGCCCAGCGCCATTGGTCTTCGTGGCGGTCCCAGTCGCCGATCCACATGTCGAAGAGGCGCGAGCGGGCAAATGCTTTCTCGTTCACGCGGTTGTCGTTGTCGTCGCGCAGGCGTTCCAGCACCTTGTCGGTGCCCACGAGGTTGGTGGCATTGCCCAGCGACGCAACGTCACTTTGGTTATCCTTGGCGTCTTCCTCCAAAAAGCCCGTCGTGTTGGCAAAGCGGTCGTAGTACTGTTCCAGCAAGGGATCTTGCGGGATGTAGCGGATTTCGGGGTTGGTGTGCAGAATGCCCGCCGCCGTAGCCAGCGGCGGAATCACGATGGCGCCGAACGGGTGCTGCGCCGAAATCTGATCCTGCAAAATGTCCTTGGCGGCACCCTTGCGCAGGGCTTCCGGCAACACGGCCGCCGGGTCTTTGTTGATGCCGCGCAACGTATAGTTGCGGCCCTCTTCGTTGCGCACTTTCAGCGAAGCTGTTTGCTTGCCGCCGCCCACTTTGTAGGGCATCAGGCCACCTTTCTCGGTAGCCATGTCGAGTACCGGAAAGGTAACGGGCGTGCTCCACTCCTTGCGGTAATGCTCGCCGAACAGGAAGCGGTGAAACTTGCCGTGTTCGTTGTATTCGGGGTTCACGGCCACCGTCACGGTACTGTCGCGGAAGTTGGGGCGCTTTACATTCTTATTGCCTTGTATTTCAGCCACTTGTGCAGCCTGCTGCGCGTACAACGGCGTCCGGAAAACGAGCCGGCCGTTTTCGCCTTTGTCGTTCGGAATCCAGAATTCGGTCCAGGCCTCGCCGTTGTCGTAATAGTTGACGCGGGCAAAGCCTTTCTCTTTGTCCGAAAACAGCGCCTCGCCGCCGGGGCCTGGCTTTACGTGCTGGGTTTTGCAGCCCGAGCCGCTCACGATGCAGCTCAGGTTGCCTTCCTTGAAGAACTGCAGGTTATGCTCGTGCCCGGCCGCATACACGATGTTGGGGTACTTGTTGAAGATATCCAGCAACCCCTTGCGGTAAGCCTGGTAGAGCGGGTGCGGAATGTCTTGGCTAACCCCACCGTATTTGCGCGCAAACGGATACACCGACCCGATGATGGGCAGGGGCAAAAATGCGTATTTGAAGACGATGGAAAGCGGGAAAAAGTGGTCGGCGAGGGTGAAGTAGCCGCCGTGAATGCCGTCGGAAAACAGCGGGTGGTGGCCCACCACCACAATGTTTTTGCCGGCGTTGCGCTGAATAATATCTTCGAGCTGCGTGAAAAAGTCAGTTTCGTTGGCCACGCCGCAGCCGCTGTTCGAGCCGTAAGGCCGCTCTTGGGTTTGCAAAAACCACTGTGAGTTGATGGCGATCATCACGATGTCGTCCTGCAAGCGCACCTCAAACGGGCCGGGGCAGGCGTTCTGCGGGATGAAAAAGTCGCCGGTATACTCGAAAGCCGCCGAATCTTTGGTCAGGTAGTCTTCCACGAAGCGCTGCTCGCGGTTTACCTGATCAACGGCGCCGTTGAGGCCCTGCTTCCAGTCGTGGTTGCCCGGGATCATGTATTTCTCGCCCTTGTAATCGCGCAGAATATCGAGCTGCCGCGTCATGCGCTCCTCCGACACTTTGCGGTCGAGGGCGCCTTCGGGGGGCATGCCGTACTCGTATACGTTGTCGCCGAGGTACACCACGGTGCTCTTATCGCCGGCGGCCAGCATCTGCTTGCGCAGAAAGTTGAGGGAGGGCTCTCCGCCGTCGGCTTCGGCAATGGGCTTGCCCACATCTCCGATCAGAAAGACCGAGTAGCGGATGTGGCTGCTGTCGGGTGGTGTTTTCGACTCCCACTTTTCGCCGCCGCGGCGGTAGTTGGGGCGGGTGGGGTGCGGCGTTTGGGTACTCTTCTGGGCCCAGGCGGACGGTGCACCCCAACCAGCAAGTAGCAGCAGGCAGCAGGACAGGAAAAATCTTCTCATACAGAAGCAGGAATCAAAATACAGACGGAGCTTTCGGCTCGCACTACGTGTTAGCAAGGAAACGAAAATGTTGGGGTAAAAGATTGTATAACTTACCTTCTCGTCTCCATCATTCATTTGCAGCCGTTGCGGGCTGTGGTGCGCTGCCCTACGCAAACATTCGCGCGTCGGTTCAGCTTCGGCCCGTAAAAAACTTCAGCGCACAGTTCGCGTTCTAAGCGAATCAGGAGCTGTTGCTACACTTTCCCGGCTGCTCCCTACTCGTTCCGCCCTATGGAAACCATTGCCACACTCAAACCCGCTAAGGCCGAGATCATCAAGCAAGCCAAGGCATATATTACAACGCTTTTCGAAGAAAAGCTACCGCGTCAGCTCGTATATCACACGCTGAAACACACTAGCTTAACCGTAAAAGAAGCGCGGGCCCTGGGGCAGGCGGCCGGCCTGTCGGAAGCCGACCTCGAAGCACTAGTGCTGGCCGCCTGGTTTCACGATTCGGGCTACATCGACGCCTACGACGGCCACGAATACCGCAGCATGGAACTGGCCGAGCAGTGGCTGACTGAACAGGGCTACCCCGCCGACCGCATTGCCGTAATAAAAGACACCATTGCGGCCACGCACCGCGACGGCTCGCGCGAAACCGAGCTGCAAAAGTTGCTCGTGGATGCCGACATGAGCAACCTGGGCACGCCGGAATTTTTTGCCAATGCCGAGCTGCTGCGCGTGGAATGGGAGTCGATGCTGGGCAAAACGTACTCGAACGTGGAGTGGGCCGAAAGTCAGCTCGATTTTCTGATGACTACCAACTTCCTCACCGAAGTGGCCGCCGACCGTTACAAAGAGCAATTCAAAGAGAATATCAAGGAGCAGCGTAAGGCGCTCAAGAAGATCGAGAAGAAGCACAAGAAGAAAGAGGAAGCCGAAACCGAAACCTTCGCCGAGCCCAAGCGGGGCATCGAAACGATGTTTCGGACGATGTACAGCAACCACATGAAGCTTTCGGACATGGCCGACAAAAAGGCCAACATGATGATCAGCCTCAACGCGGTGCTTATTTCGTTGATCATCACCTATTTAGGCGCCAAGATCGGCGGCAAGTCGACGGTCATCAATCCGGCTTTCATCCGCAACCCCATCCTGACCATCCCAATGGGCTTGCTGCTGGCCACGGCCTTGGGCTCGGTGGTATCGGCCATTTTGTGCGCCCAACCCGACGTCACGAGCTTCAAGTGGCTGGAACGCAGCCCCCAAATTGCGACCAACCGCCGCGTCAACCTGCTGTTTTTCGGCAACTTCAGCAAGCTCAGCCTCGACGACTTCCAAAGTGGCATGACTGAGATCATGCGCCAGAAAGACAAGCTTTACACCAACATGGTGACCGACATCTACTACCTCGGCGAGGTGCTCACGCGCAAGTACCGTCTGCTGCGCATCAGCTACACCATCTTCATGGTCGGCCTGATTCTGACGGCGCTTTCGTTTGGCATCGCCTTGCTGTATAAGGCATAATACCTTCTACACAACTAATTAATAATCAAGTATTTATATAGAGAGCTAAATTTCTGATTTTTGCTTTTAGGGCAGCGAAAACGGTTGCGTTTGGGCAGCCTTCTTGTTGAGCGGCGCTGGTACGGTGCCGCTCATTTTTATTTTTCTGACGAATCCCGAACGCAATGCCTAGCAAGCGGCGTTGCGCACCCTGATTGCCGCTGCTTTCGGCAGCACTCCCTGCAGAAAGGCTTATCTTTAGCTTAAACTACTACTTCATGCAAGAAGAAAAAACTTCTTCCGCCGCTGTTTTGCCCCGGTTGCCCAAGGTGATGACGGGTATCGAAGGGCTGGATGAGATCACGGAAGGGGGCTTGCCCGCGGGGCGCCCTACCCTAGTATGCGGCAGCGCGGGCTGCGGCAAAACCCTGATGGGCATCGAGTTTCTGGTGCGCGGCATCTTGGATTACGACGAGCCCGGCGTGCTGATGGCCTTCGAGGAAACCGCGGAAGAGCTGACGGCCAACGTCACGTCGCTGGGCTTCGATTTGGCGGGCTTGCAGGCCCAAAAGAAGCTCAAGGTCGACCACGTGCACGTCGATCGGTCGGAGATCGAAGAAACCGGAGAGTACGACCTAGAAGGCCTGTTTATCCGGCTCGGATACGCCATCGACTCCATTGGGGCCAAGCGCGTGGTGCTGGATACCATCGAATCGCTTTTTTCGGGTTTCCCCAACGAAGCGGTGTTGCGCTCCGAGGTGCGGCGGCTGTTTCGCTGGCTGAAGGACAAGGGCGTCACGACCATCATCACGGCCGAGCGCGGCGACGGCACCCTCACGCGCCAAGGCCTGGAAGAATACGTTTCGGACTGCGTGATTCTGCTAGACAACCGTGTGATCGACCAAATTACGACGCGGCGGCTGCGCATCGTGAAGTACCGCGGCAGCACCCACGGCACCAACGAATATCCGTACCTGATTACGCAGGACGGCATTTCGGTGCTGCCCGTGACCTCGCTGAAACTGGACCACGACGTATCCGACAAAATTGTTTCGTCGGGCGTACCTGCTCTGGATAAGATGTTTGGACGCGGTGGTTTTTTCCAAGGCAGCAGCATCCTGATCACCGGCACGGCGGGCACGGCCAAAACCACGCTGGCGGCATCATTTGCCAACGCTATCTGTCAGCATAACCAGCGCTGCCTGTATTTCGCCTTCGAGGAGTCGCCGCAGCAGCTGGTGCGCAACATGCGCTCGGTGGGCATGGATTTGGGGCCTTGGCTAGACAAAGACTTGCTGCGCATCGAAGCGTCGCGCCCGACCCTCAATGGGCTGGAGCAGCACCTCGTCACGCTGCACAAGCAGGTGAGCGAGTTTCGCCCCGACGCCGTCGTGATCGACCCGATCAGCAACCTGATTACTGTCGGCAACATCTCGGAGGTGCGCAGCATGCTCACGCGGCTGATCGACTACCTGAAAGTCAATAACATCACGGCGCTGTTTACGTCGCTGCTCAGCGGACGCAACATTCAGCAAGAGATGACCGAAGAGGGCGTTTCTTCGTTAGTAGATACGTGGCTGAGCGTCCGCGATCTGGAAGGTATCGGGGAACGAAACCGGGGCATCAGTATTCTGAAGTCGCGGGGCATGGCACACTCCAACCAGGTGCGCGAGTTCCTGGTGACCGAGCACGGCGTGCAGCTCCTCGATGTGGTAATTGGGCCAGCAGGCATCGTGACCGGCGCCGGCCGCCTGACCCAGCAGATGCAGGAGCAGGCCGAAGCCTTGGCCGCCAAGGCGGAGATGGACCGCAAGGACCGCGAGCTCGACCGCAAGCGCCGCGTGCTGGAATCGACGATTGCCAACCTGCGTACCGAGTTTGAGTCGGTGGAAGAGGAACTGCGCCAGATCAACCATCAGGAGCTGCTACGCCAGCAGGCGCTCGCGGCCGGCCGCGAACACATCTTGGGCGCTTCCTCCAACGAAAAGAATTTCCAATCAGGCGACAAGAAGCCCAATTCGTAATCCCTTGCAAAAGAACACCTTAACCGACACCTCGCCCGTAATGGAAGACGAAACCTGGGAGCTACGGCTATACGTAGCCGGCCAAACTACCAAATCAGTGACCGCCCTGGCCAATCTGAGAAAATACTGCGAGACGTATCTGAAGGGACGTTATAAACTGGAAGTAATTGATTTACTGCAACATCCACAATTAGCGGAGGGCGATCAGATCTTGGCCATCCCGACCTTGGTGCGGAAAGTACCCGTGCCCATCCGGAAGATCATCGGCGACTTGTCCAACCAAGAACGGGTGCTGGTTGGGCTGGATATCCGGCCGATTGATCTCAAATAACCCGCCCGAATGGAAGCCACGGAATCAGAAGAATCCCCTATTTCAGCAGAGCCCGATTACGTGCTTCACCTGTACATCACCGGCGCCACGCCCAATTCCACTCGGGCGGTCCGCAACATCAAGGAAATCTGTGAGCAGTACCTGAAAGGCCGCTACGAGCTGCTGATCGTAGATATTTACCAGCAACCCAACTTGGCCCAGCGAGAGCAAATCATCGCGGCGCCTACGCTCATCAAGCGGCACCCCCTGCCGGTGCGCCGCTTGGTTGGCGATCTTTCGCAGCGCGAACAGGTATTGGCGGCCTTGCAGCTGCCCTTACTACCCAACCCCGATGGTGCCAATGAATGAAGCTTCTGTGTCTACTGCCGCTGCGCTAGCCCGCGAAAACGAGGAGCTGCGCCTGCAACTTCTGGAAGCCGAAGAGCTGATTACTGCCATTCGGACGGGAGCGGTAGATGCCTTGGCCGTGCAGGGTGCCGATGGTCCGCGCATCTTCACTTTGGAAGGCGCCGACCAAAGCTACCGCACGCTCATTGAGCAGATGAACGAAGGCGCGCTGCTACTCGGCGAAGACGCCACCGTGCTGTACTGCAACGCCTGCATGGCCGAGTTGCTGGATCGGGCGCTGGAAGAAATGATTGGCGGTACCTTCGACCGCTTTGTGCCCGCCGAATTTCGGACTTACTGGACTACCCTGTGTGAAAGCGGCTGGGCCGTGGGTAAGGCCAAAGGCGAGTTGCCACTCATGACGTATGCCGGTGTGTTGGTGCCGTTTGCGCTCTCGATGAACGTGCTCACCTTCAACAGTGCTTCCGTATTGGCCGTGATTGTCACGGACTTATCGGCGCAGCGCAAGATCAACACCATCCAGGCCCAGGTAGCGGAGCAGAATGCCGTCATCGACCGCAAAAACGAGGAGCTAAAACGGCAGGAAGCCGCGCGCCTAGTGAGTGAGCAAGCCGCGGCCGAAGCCAACCGCATGCTGGAAGGCATTCCGCACATCGCCTGGACGGCCAGCCCCGAAGGCGTGAACACATCGCTGAACCGGCGCTGGTTTAGCTTTATCGGTCGGGAATCGGCCGAAACAAACGACATCCGCTGGCTGGAACACCTGCACCCCGACGACCACGGCCCGGCCGATGTGCGCTGGCGAACCTGCTTGCGCACGGGCGCCACCTTTGAAATGGAATACCGCTTCCGCAACAAAGACGGCGACTACCGCTGGATGCTGGGCCGCGCCCTGCCTTCCTACGATGAGCAGGGCCACATCATCGAGTGGATAGGCACCTGCACCGACATTCACGAGCACAAGCTGGCTCTCGAACGCATCGACCAGGCCCAACGGCAGCTTCAGGACAACAACGAGCAACTGCGCCGCGCCAACGTCGACCTCGATAACTTCATCTATACGGCCTCCCACGACCTGAAAGCGCCGATCAGCAACATCGAAGGGTTGCTGCATGCCTTGCTGTGGGAGCTTCCCAAGGAGAAGCGCTCGGGGGAAGTAGAGCCCATTATGAACATGATTCAGGATTCGGTGGACCGCTTCAAGCGCACCATCGAGCACCTGACCGAAGTGTCGAAGCTGCAAAAGGAGCATGCGCAGCCCACCGCCTGGATGCGGCTAGCCGATGTTATTCAGGAAGTTACCCTCGATCTGGCGCCCCTGGTGCAAGCCTCCGGCGCGCAACTCATCGTGGACGTGGAAGCCTGCCCGGCCATTGCGTTTAGCGAGAAAAATCTGCGCAGCGTCATCTACAACCTGCTCAGCAATGCCCTCAAGTACCGCGCCCCCGGCCGCGTGCCCGAAGTGCGCCTGTTCTGCCAGACCAAAGCCGACTACGTGGTGCTGGAAGTCCACGACAACGGCCTGGGCCTGACGCCATCCAATCAGCTCAAGCTGTTCTCGATGTTCCAACGCTTTCATTCGCACGTCGATGGCAGCGGCATTGGGCTATACATGGTGAAGAAAATGGTAGAAAATGCCGGCGGCAAGATCGAGGTATCCAGCCAGCTCGACATCGGCTCCACGTTCTCGGTGTACTTCCGGCGTTAAAGCTGGCCTTGAAATTAAAACCTTATTAATCAATAGTTTACGCCCAACTTTCCGTTTCATGCAAAAGCTGACTTGCGCGCTGCTGGTTGACGACGATCAGACCACCAATTATCTTAATCAGTTACTACTGAAGCGCTTAGCCGTAACCGAAAAGCTCCTGATCGCCAACAATGGCCAGGAGGCGCTGGACCTGCTCCAGCAGCACTGCCACACTGCCACCCCCGATTGCCCCGTGCTGATTCTGCTGGACGTGAAAATGCCCATCATGAACGGCTTCGAGTTTCTGGAAGCGTACGCGCAGCTTCCGTTTGCGCAGGGGCAAACCATTGTCATTGTGATGCTTACCACGTCGCTGCACCCCCAAGACGTGCAACGGCTGGAACACCTCAACATCTCGGACTTCGTCAACAAACCGCTCACCGAGGAAAAAATTGACAGCATTCTGCGCAAGCATTTCGCGCGCCAACTGCCGAAGGCGTAATCGGTAAGCAGCAGTTGGGGGCTGGTTAACCGCTCGGCTGATTACAGCGCAATAATTTATATTTTATAATTATCTTATTATCAATTACTTATGAATAAGCCAAAAGACGGCTCTTGCACTCGCTCCGCGCGATGACAATCCGCAGCGAGGCGCGCTGAGCCTTGGAATCGGCCGGCCTTTTCGCGGCATTTGCGGGCAGATTCTGCGGGCATGGACCCGCACCGGCGGCCGGCGGATTTACGGCGGAATCGGATTTTCTTCCGTAGGTATTAGGGAGTATCATCCGTAAAGTACGTTATGACCCGAACGATTATCGTCTCTAACCGCCTGCCTACCAAAGTACTACGCACCGAAGAAGGCCTCACGTTTCAGCCCAGCGAAGGCGGGCTGGCCACGGGCCTGGGCTCAATTTACCGCGCCGACAACAATGTGTGGGTGGGCTGGCCAGGCTTGTTTGTGGAGGACGTGGCCGAACAGGAATTCGTGACCGAGCAGCTGCGCACCGACAGCATGGCCCCGGTCTTTCTGACCGAAACCGAAATCCGGGATTACTACGAGGGCTTCAGCAACGAGACGCTCTGGCCCACTTTCCATTACTTCCCGCAATACACCGTCTACGACGACACTTTCTGGGCGGCCTACGTGGCCGTAAACGAGAAATTCTGCCGGGCCGTGCTGGAGCTGGCCGGCCCCGACGACACCATCTGGGTGCACGACTACCAATTGCTCTTGCTGCCGCAGATGCTGCGCCAGGCGCGGCCCCAGGCCACCATCGGCTTTTTCCTGCACATCCCCTTTCCTTCTTATGAGCTGTTGCGGGCGCTGCCGTGGCGGGCCGAGCTGTTGCAGGGCATGCTGGGCGCCGACCTCATCGGGTTCCACACCTTCGGCTACATGCGCCATTTTCTGAGCTCGGTGTCGCAGCTACTGGGGCTTTCCAGCCAGAACGGCCGGATCGAAACGGCTACCCGCACGGTGCTGGTCGATGCCTTCCCGATGGGCATTGACTACGAGCGCTATGCCCAAGCTGCGGCGTCGGAAGAGGCCCGGCAGCACGAGCAAGAATACCGGCAAGCCTTGCAGGACGCCCGCGTGATTCTGTCCATCGACCGCCTCGACTACAGCAAGGGCATTGCCCAGCGGCTGCGGGCGTTTGAGCTGCTCCTGACGCGCTATCCCGAGTGGCGCGGGCAAGTCTGCCTGATTATGGTAGTGGTACCCTCTCGCGATCAAGTTCCTCAATATCAATCACTTAAAGAAGAAATTGATGAATTGGTCGGCCGCATTAATGCGCAGTACCGTACCATTTCCTGGAATCCTATTCAGTACTTCTACCGCTCGCTGCCGTTGCATGAGCTGGCCACGCTCTACCGCATGGCCGACGTGGCCTTGGTGACGCCCATGCGCGACGGTATGAACCTGGTAGCCAAGGAGTTCATTGCCAGTAAAGCCGACCAGCGCGGCGTCCTGATCTTGAGTGAGCGAGCCGGCGCCGCCCGTGAGCTATCGGATGCTCTCATCATCAACCCGACGGACATGGGCCAACTGGCCGAGGCCATGCACGAGGCGTTGGTCATGCCCGAAGAAGAGCAAGTGCAACGCATGCGGATGATGCAGGCACTGGTACGCCAATACGACGTTTTTGCCTGGACTGATCTGTTTATGAACCAGTTAACGCAAAGCAAAAGCCAGCAATTCACCCTTTCCACTACCTTGCTCGATGCCAAGATTAGCCAGGAGTTGGTGCAGGCGTATGAGCAGGCCTCGCAGCGCTTGCTCCTGCTCGATTACGATGGCACGCTGGCTCCTTTTCACCGCGACCCGAAGCGTGCCCAGCCCGACCAGGAACTGCGCCTGCTATTGCGCGCCCTGACCGACATTCCGCAGAACCGGGTGGTGCTGATCAGTGGGCGCGACCGCGAGACTTTGGCCGCGTGGCTGGGGCATCTGCCGCTCGACATCATTGCGGAACACGGCGTGTGGCTGCGCACGGCCGGCCAGGACTGGACCATGTTTCAGGATCTGAAAGCCGACTGGAAGGACAGCATGCGTGCGGTGCTGGAGTTGTACGTCAACCGCACGGCCGGCGCCTTCATCGAGGAGAAAGACTATTCGCTGGCCTGGCACTACCGCCGCGCCGACCCAGGCCTAGCCGCCATCCGGACGCGGGAATTAATGAGTCACCTCACATTTCTGGCCGCCAACACCGATTTGCAGGTCATGGAGGGCAATAAAGTCGTTGAAATTAAGAATGCGGGCATTCACAAAGGCACGGCCGCGGCGCGCTGGCTCAGCACCTACCAGCCCGATTTCATCTTGGCCATCGGCGACGACCGCACCGACGAAGATACCTTCGGGGCCATGCCACCGGAGGCCTATACCGTGAAGGTGGGCATCATGCCGCGTTCACTGGCCCGCTTCCACGTGACTAGCGTCACCGAAGTCCGCAACTTGTTACGCAGCCTGCTGTAAAGCCCGGATTTTGGCCTCTTGATAACTGGTTGATTATCAAATAATTACTTGTCTACTGTTTTCCTGTTCATGCGTTCGCAGAGGGCGGCCAACTGTCGGATGGAGGCGCCCAAAAACCGGTGCATCCGCCGAAGCTGCCCAAACTGCACTACCCGGCTGCCTACCACATGGCCGTAGCGAAACTCCAAGGTTACGAGGCAGGAACGGGCATCGACGGGCTGAATGAAATAGAACAGCAGCGAGTTGGGAAACACCCGAAACAGCGAAATCTTCTCGACGTACTCCGTGCGTTCTTCCTCATCCTCAAATAGTTGCACGGCCTGAAAGTCGATCTGGCCCCGGTTGAGATTGACTTTGTAGCTGGTGCCGAGGCGGCCGGCTTTGGTCAGGTCGTAGAGCACGCCGGTAGCACCCTGCAGCCAGCGGGAGCGCAGCCGAAAGTTGCTGATGACACGCAGCGCATAGGAAGCCGGCACCCGAATGGCCCGCCGCACCTGCAACGCGTTGCTCTGCTGGCCGCTGGGCGAAGGGCCGGCATCGGCACTTTCGAGCAGTTGGCGCAGCGGCGTGAGGTGGGCGTAGCGATACTCGATGCGCCCAAGGTGCTCGTAGACGGTGCTGCCGCGCAACAGCCGCGTCCAGGTGAAGCTGCGGGCGATGTCGGCGGGCGTTTGGGTCTGGAGGTAGTCTTCGGAAAATAGGGCGTATTCGCTACCCGTCACATCGTTTTTGAGCAGGCGATGCACCACAATCAGGTCGCGGCCCATGAGTTTGGTATGCTCCCGAATCTGAGCGATGCTCACGCGTCCGTAGTGCACGATGATCTTGAGCGTGAGGTCGTTGTTGCGCAGGGCGGCGCCCAGGTCAGAATCGGTGTCGCGCTCCACGAGGCGCAAATAATTCTGGAAATCCAGAAAAATCCGGCGGCACTGCATCACCATATCCGCGATGGACGGCGGCGGCCCCAGACGATAAAACAAAATCGCATCGCCCTGAATTTCACTCACTTGCATATCCAGCAAGTTGGCTTCGATCAGGATCTCGAGCAAATCGGCAATCAGATACGGCGCCAAGCGGCTCCCGGAAGCCTCGATGAAGCGCGTAAAACCACTGATATCCGGAATGAACAGCAGGGCCGGCACCATGTAGTCGGTGCCTGGGTTCGGCGTTTTCCAGCGGCCACCCGCAGCACGGCGCGAGGCGCGCAAATCGTCGAGTAAGCCCATAAAAAACGGAAGGTCGACAGTAATAGAGGAGGGGAAAGCAAGCCGCAAGTTAGGTCGCTATACGCGGTCGGCAAGCCGCGGGGTTTGGGAGAGAGGCGGCTTTCGGGCTACCTTTGTATTACTTCCCGCTGCTGGCCCCGTAGTTCAACGGATAGAATAGAAGTTTCCTAAACTTTTGATGTGGGTTCGATTCCCGCCGGGGCTACTAAAACCTTCTTTACGCTTCGTAAGGAAGGTTTTTTTGTTCCGGCCGTAATTTGGCTTCTTTAGTAACGCTTCGTCAAGATGCCGAAGCAGGGAACCAGCGCAGCACAACTGGTGGTTAAAATTCAGAGAATCTGCGTATATACATATTCCGCTATCCGGTTTCGCTTGCTACACTTCGCCTCCATACTGCCTCGTTTGCGCCTCCCGCTGCTCGCCGTTTTGCTGTGGGCGGCCGGGCTGAGTCAGCAACGGGTGCTGGCGGCTGGCAAGGCTACCGTACCGGCAACGGTTGTACGTGCCCATGAGCAGAATTCTGCTCAGCCGGCTCAACTAACTAGCGGCTCGGAGCTCAACCGCGAGGCCGTCGCCCCGCCCGAGCCCGGACCGCTGCCGCTCGGCGGGCCTGGTCCGGCGCTTGTGCCCTTGCTACCGGGGTTTGCCCCCACATGGGTAGTCGCGGCACTGGTACTGGCGCCGCGCCCCACGGCCCTGCCCAACTATTTTCGGGTCCGGCTGCTGCTGACGGCCCTTTCGCCGAACGCCCCCTAACTACAAACTACAAACCACCTCTTGTAGGTGCCGCGCTCCCAGCGTCCTCTTACCAAGATCAGCGGATGTGGCGGCTACCTTTTCGTGTTTGTTTCATTACGGGGTATCTTCTTGTCGATCAATGCTTTGCAACAAGCCATTAAGCCACAAAGCATGGTCCGACAAGAACACCGACCTTGACCTACCAATAGTTACATGTTTCTTCAACAACTTTTGATGCACCGCCTGACGGAAAAAAAACGGGCGGTCGGTGCGTCCAGCCGTTTGCCTGTTCCTTCTGCTCCGCCCACCCCGGAAAACTGGGTATTTCCCTTCGCCGGCTGGTGGATCAAGCGCCAGCTGATTCAGGTTGCGATGCTGGTTGCCGGCATTTTCTCGGCCGCGCTCGGCCTGAAAGCGTTCCTGTTGCCCAACGGGTTTATCGACGGCGGTGTTACGGGTATCTCTTTGTTAGTAAGCCAGTTAACAGGCATATCGCTATCCATTCTGATTGTACTGATTAACATCCCATTCATCATTCTGGGGTATTTTCAGCTGGGCAAATGGTTTGCCTTCAAGACCTTAGCCACCATTCTGGCGCTGGCCTTGGTGCTGCTGGTGGTGTCGTTTCCTACACTCACGCAGGACAAACTGCTGATTGCCGTGTTTGGCGGCTTCTTCTTGGGAGCAGGCATCGGGCTGACGGTGCGCGGCGGGGCCGTGCTGGACGGCAGCGAGGTGCTGGCCGTGTACGTGAGCAAGCGCACGGCCCTGTCGGTGGGCGATGTGGTGCTGGTCATCAACATCCTGATTTTTGGGGCGGCGGCCTTGCTGCTGTCCGTCGAAACGGCCTTGTACTCGATCTTGGCGTATCTGGCGGCGGCCAAAACGATGGATTTCATCATCGAAGGCATCGAGGAATACACCGGCGTCACGATTATCTCCTCGCAGAGCGAGGCCATCCGCCTGATGGTCACGGAAAAGCTCGGTCGCGGGGCCACCATCTACTCCGGCAAGCGCGGCTACGGCTCCCGGGGTCACAACCACGAAGCCATCGACGTCATCTTTACGGTAGTCACGCGCTTGGAGGTAACCCAGCTCACCGACGAGATCAACAAGATTGACAATCAGGCCTTCGTGGTAATGCACAGCGTGCGCGATACCAAAGGCGGCCTGGTAAAAAAGCGGCCGCTGCACTAAGCGCCGGCCCCGCAAGCCACGCGGTACGCACAGTCGGCCCAAGAGCAATTGTTGTGCTTTTGTGCCGACTCGCCGTATACGGCCCTACTGCGGCGCTCGCCTACACTACAGCGGCGACCGGTTTATAGCGGCATGCCAAGGGATGGCAAAATTAAATGCGCCGCAATCAACTGACTTTTAATGCGTTAACGACGATCTATGTCAGTTTACAATATCGTGATGGTCCTGATGGGGATCGCTATTTTGGGGGTGGCTTGGCTGCCCTCGCTGCTGGAAAAATACCCGTTGTCATACCCCATTTTCTACATTGGGCTGGGCATGTTGGTGTATTGGCTACCGCTGGGCATGCCCGCCGCCGATCCGTTTCAACACCCCAAACTGGTGACGCACCTCTCCGAGCTGTGCGTGATTGTGGCGCTCACGGGCACCGGCCTCAAAATCGACAGGCCGTTTTCCCTGCGCACGTGGCGCACGCCGCTGCTGCTCGTGCTGGTGCTGATGGTGCTGACCATTGCCGGGTTTACAGTGGCGGGTTGGCTGCTGGGGCTGGCGCCGGCGTCGGCGGTGCTGCTGGCGGCCTCGTTGGCTCCCACCGATCCGGTGCTGGCCGGCGACGTGCAGGTGGGCGATCCGGGCGAGGGCCAGGAAGACAACGTGCGCTTTTCTCTTACCGGTGAGGCCGGGCTGAACGACGGCCTTGCCTTTCCGTTTGTGTACCTGGCTCTGGCGTTACTGCCGGTGGCCGCCGCGCCCCTCGCCGACCGGATTATCCACTGGCTCTGGATGGATATTCTGTACCGGACCGTGGCTGCCTTGTTTCTGGGGTGGCTGTCGGGCAAGCTGCTGGCTTACCTGATCTTTAGCTTGCCCAAGCGCGTGAGCATCAAGGCCGCGGCGTATGGATTTATCGCGCTGGCGGTTACCCTGACCACGTATGGCGTAACGGAACTGCTGCACGGCTATGGGTTTCTGGCCGTGTTTATTGCGGCGGTAACGCTGCGCAGCTACGAGCGCAAGCACGAGTACCACAAGCAAATGCACGCCTTCACCGACCAACTCGAGCGGCTGCTCATCGTCGTGATTCTGATCCTGCTAGGCGGCGCCATTGTCAGCGGCTTGCTGTCGTCGCTTACCTGGGCCGGCGTCGGGCTGTCGCTGCTGCTGATTTTGGTGCTGCGCCCCGTGGGCGGAATGCTCACCCTGGCCCGCTCGAAGCGGGTAACGTGGGCTGAGCGCGGCGTCATCTCGTTTTTCGGCATTCGCGGCATTGGCTCTATTTTTTACTTGGCCTTCGCCCTCGACAAAGCCGATTTCGCAGATGCCCGCCAGCTCTGGTCGATCTTGGGGTTTACCGTTTTGGTGTCGGTGGTGCTGCACGGTACGCTGGCCACGCCGGTTATGAACTGGCTGGACCGTCGCCACGGTCGCAAAACCTCCGCCGAACTAACCGATGCGGCCGCGGAAGAGCAACTCGCCGAGAGTGCTCTGGAGAGCGCCCAATAACCCCTGTAGTACTTCCTCGAACTCCTTTCCGCTCAAACAAAAAGAGACCGCCTCGGCTTGTAGCCGAGGCGGTCACTTTTTGTTTGCAAATATCTGATTTACAAGTATTTAATTAAGCCACATGGTATACAGCATCTGAAACCGATGCGGCGCGTAGGCATTGTAATAAGGAGCTTCGGCCTGAAAACCCAGGATGTGAATCAGGGGCATGCCTTCGAGCAGCGAGTTGACTACGCGCACGGGGTACAGCTTGCCCTCTTCGGGCCAATCGCCGGCGTGGTTGGCGGGTCGTTTGCTCACGTCGATGCACCGGGCGTAGTCGACTACGGGGGCGTGGCGCGTGGCTTCTTGCAGACTCAGATTCCCAACTTCGTACTCCATATTACAAGGGTATTTTCTAACTAAGTTATCGAATGTGAAGGCCTCGTTGCCAGCAGGTTAGAGCTGCCGACGGTAAGGCCGAAACGTATTGCCAGGCGCAGGAACAACTTCGCGGCCCATGCCACCATGCAACACAAAAAACTGATTGACAGCGTTTTGCAAACCAACCGTATCATCCAGACCGAGGTCGGCAAACACGTCCTTGCTATCGAGGGGGCTTTGCAAAGCACTCACGCGGCAAGTCGGGATTCCGAACGGATGGGCTACAAACAAGTGGCTACCGTCCTGCGCATCCCGGCTGTGTTGATACACCCAAGAGTCTAAAAAAAGTTTCTCCTGCTTTGCGCCGCTGCCGTCGGTGATCTTGTTAAAACCCAAACTCCTTAAATATTTCTCTGTCATTCTGTAAGTTACGCAGAATTAACAAGGATATTTTTTCTGAGCCGCCCACTGCCGGACGGGCGCCGCAAAGCAAAAGGAATATTTCGGCAAAAAAGGTCCCGGCCGGAGCAAAGAATCCGGGCAAAGGCTGTCAGCTACAGCGTTTTAAGCCACAAATCGGCCTCTTCCAGCGTGCGGAAGCGCTTAAATACCGGAGCAGTAGCAGACTGCGCAACGATGGCTTGCACCGAAAGGCGCTGCACCGGATTTTCGCCCTCCACGATGGCGCAATACGACAAGCCAGCCTGGCGCACGGCCCGCGGAATCCAATCTTGCGTGAGGGCCTGCTGCAACTCCAGCGACAGGGATTGGCGCTGGCCGTGGTGCGACAAAATCTTGGTGGCGGCCGTGCGTTGCAGCAACGTGAGCGCGTGTTCGTACAGCCCCATCACTTCAGCGCTTTGCGGGCTGCTGGCGTTCCAAGACAGGCGCACGTAGCCAGCGCTGTGGTAAAGGATGGTGCCGGCAGGATTTCGAAAGTAAAGAGTCTCGTGGAGGCGGGGTGAAGAAAGCATGCAACGGGGTGAGCAGAAGAGCAAAACGAAGGCGGCCGAAAGCTTCCTGACCTTCGGCGCTTCTTAATCGGAAAGCGTTCGGATGGGAGATAGTAAAATACAATATCCATTAAAATTGTTTAATCTCATAACCAATTGATATACAATGTTTTATAAAATCACCTCTCCGCAACAGCTCTGATCCGCGTCTTTTTCCTGCGTTATCTTACCCTAACAGGCCGTTGCTCATGGCGAACTTGATGAGGGCGGCCGTGTTCTTGGCCTGGGTTTTCTCGATGATGTTCTGGCGGTGGGTTTCCACCGTGCGCTTGCTGGTGAAGAGCTTGTCGGCGATCTCGGCGTTGGTCAGGCCCTCGGCGATGAGCTTGAGCACCTCCAGCTCCCGCTTCGACAGGTTGCCGTTGGTGCGAGGGCCATCACTGCTGACACCGTCGGAATTCTGCATTTTGTTGAGCAGGTTCAGCCCGATGGCCGAGCACAGGTATTGCTGCCCTTCGGCCACCGAATGAATGGCGAACACCAGCTCGGCGCGGCGCGAGTTTTTGAGCGCGTAGCCGGAAGCGCCCGCGTTCAGCGCCTGGGCCACGTAGCGCTCGTGGTCGAGCATTGAAAGCACCAGCACGCGTACCTCGGGGAAGTCGCGCTGCAAGTGCGTAAGGGTTTCGAAGCCGTCCATGCCCGGCATGTTCAGATCGAGCACCACTACATCAGCGGGGGTGGAAGGCAGCAGTTCCAACAATTCCAGGCCGTTGGATGCTTCGCCCACTACTTCCAGGTCGGGTTGGTCACGGAGCAAAGACCGGATGCCATCGCGAATAATGGCATGGTCATCGGTGAGAACAAGTCGGATCATGACAACAGAGCTGAAAGTACTGTGGGATAACCAGTTGGCCGAGGTTGGGTTCCGGACCTATTTATCTTAAGATACGGCATTGGGGGCAAAAGACAAACACGGCCGGCCAGCTGGTTTCTGACGTCGGCAAGTTAACGGCTTTAAACACCAAACCCTCGAAAGCATCTTCCGAGGGCTTAGGCTACCTAGCTGCGAGTCGGTAGAAACAAGAAAGCAAGTACAAGAAGGGCCGATAGCCGCGGGTGGCTATTGCCGCCTGTGAGCCGGCTGGCGGGCCCCGCTCCTACCCTACTTCAATGAGGTGTCGGTCATAGAGCTATGGGGATTAGGGTGAGAAAAAGAGTACCGTTTAGTAAACGTATAGCGCTGGCAAACGAGCACTCCATTTCGTCGAAAAACCGACTTCAATGGCTAAAATACCGCTTTTTACGGAAGCTACCTCAGTACAAACCCAACCGTCGGCGCAACTAACCGCAGGGGCGGCGGGCGCTCTCGCATCGCCACAAGTCAGCCGCGTTTGGGCAAAGTAATTAGCCGGCCACCAAACATTTTGCCCGGTTACAGCTTATAGTAATCCAGCTGTAATCCGTTCTCTTTTAGAGCTTTAACAAAGGAGTTTGTTTTCCATGATTCGGGTAGTTCTCGCCGACGACCACACCATTCTGCGCGATGGCGTAAAAGCCTTACTCAACGAAGAACCTGATTTACAGACAGTTGGTGAAGCAAACCACGGACGCGAACTCCTCGAACTGCTGGCCGACACGCCCACTGATGTGGTAGTCATGGACATCCATATGCCCGTCATGGATGGATTTGCAACGGTGACCGAGCTGCGCGCGCTGCATCCCGAGGTGCGCATCCTGATCCTGTCGATGCTGGACCACGAGAATTACGTCAACCGCATGCTGGAAGCCGGGGCACTGGGCTACGTGCTGAAAAGCGCCGACATTTCGGAGATCAGCTTTGGCATCCGGATGGTAGCTGCGGGTCGGCCTTTTATCTGTACCCACCTGGGTCTGAGCTTGTTGCAGCGCATTATGCAAAGCTCCACGTCGCTTAGCGCTTATCAGACCGGCAACGCGGGTTCCTCGCAGCGCCCCAACGACCTGTCGAAGCGGGAGCTGGAGGTGCTCAAGCTCATCGCCGAGGGCCTGACCAACGCCGAGATCGCCGACAAGCTCTTCACCAGCAAGCGCACGGTGGAAACCCACCGCCAGAACATCATCGAGAAAACCCAGGCCAAGAACACGGCCGCCCTCATCAAGTTCGCCGTGAGCAACGGCTTGCTTGAATAAGCATCACTTTGATAATCAATACTATACCCAGCCACCACCGCTTTCTGAAGCGGGGCTGCTAAATACGGTATGGCGCCACGAAAAGGGTGAGCTTACAGCGGAAAGTCGAAGGGTATCAAGAAAGCACAAATTCCAGCTGGCCAACTGCCGCAACTGTTCAGCCAGGGTCCGGTTGGGGGCGTTCTTCCGCTGAAAGAAGAACGACACGGCATTTTCATAGCGCAGAAGAGCAGTAGCATGCGGCTTGGGCCGCTGGTAGGCCGCCGGTTCCGGTTGCTTACCACCCCAGTGGCAGGTGATCCGGCTACTAGGCCAAGCAAGATTCACGATTTTATGGCGGGATAGATACCGGTTTTCGCTTCGGTAACTACGTATTTTCGTTCGAGAACAAACCCGCACCGCTCGGAGCAAAGGCGAATATTTCAAGAGCAGAATAATTAGTGGCTATATTTTTGTCCTAAATGATATTGAATTATTCACAAATATCCAAATCCGATGCTCTAAAATTCACAACTGCATGCATTTTCATTAAGCCTTGATACTGAGTATTATACAAAAATTCAAGGTTTAAATTGCAGGAAAGGCATGTTTGGAACGCTTGGCTCTGAAAATGTGAAAGTGCAAGACCAAAAGCCGTATTTCACGCGTTTCGTTTTTGCATACAATTCTGTAGCTTTGATTATCAGCTGTCACACCTGAATGTTCTGTAAATCAGATCGCTATCTTTCCTGCCAGTACTTCAAGGAAGTAGCTACTACCTGACTTTACCACTTCTGCCTTCTGGGTTGCGCGGAGTTTCTGCAAGCAACCGACTTACTAGTAGAGCCGTCCTTTCAGCCTTGGAGCGGGTCTGCAGAAGTAACTAACCTGCTGCTTTGGTGATAATGGAAATTCAACGCGAAATTTTACCTGAAAGCTATTTGCTGATCCTCACCGATGAGGAAAATTCGTTACTGGACCAAGAAGCGTTGGCCTTGGCGCTGCGAAGCGCCGTGCGCAGCGGCAAGCCCAGCATTTGGGTCGATTGCAGCCAGTTGCACCGCCTGCCGGCTCCTACTATTTCGTTGCTGGTAGGCTATTATAGGCGCTTGCAACAGCGCAACGTACAGCTGGTGCTTTGCCACCTCGACGACAGCCTACAACACGCCTTCAGCCAGACTTCGGCGGCTACGCAAGTACCCGTGGTGCCAACCCTGCTCGATGCGGACCTGTACTGCCATGCCCATTTGGCTGGTGCGCCACGCGCCAGTGCATAAGCACAAATATTTGATTATCAGATATTTACACTAGTCATTAGCTAGGCAATGCTTCGCTAAAAAGCAAGCCCCGCCGGAGCATCCGGGCTAGAGAATGCTGCTTAAGCCGCTGATGCTCAGGGCAATCACGGCCGTATTAAAACCGAACGACAAAATGCCGTGCAGCAACGCGATGCGGCGTAGCGTGCGGCCGCTAATGCCGATGTCAGCGGTTTGGGCCGTCATGCCGACGACGAAGGAGAAATAGGCAAAATCGAGGTAATCGGGCTCGATGCTGGTGCCGGGAAATTCCAGGCCGCCTTCGGCCCCGTCGGTATGCGGATCGTAGTAGAGGTGAGCGTACCGCAGCGTAAAAATGGTGTGCAGCAGCAGCCAAGTGCCAAGCACTGCCACAGCCGCCAGCGTAACGTGCAGATTGCGAGGGCCAGCCGCCATGCCGTGCAAGGCACCCAACATAAAAATAACAGCCAGCAAACTGGCGCCGGCCCCCACCAACACCAGCACAAACGTAAACACCCGCCCAGGGTCTTCGGCAGTTGCCACGCTGCGGATGTGACGGGGCTCGGCGGTCAGAATGGAGGCCCACATCAGCACTAAGCAGCTCAGGACGAAAGCGTCCCAGCCGGCTATGGCCCGACCCAGAAGCGGCAGAATAGCGGCCGTCAGCAAAAAAACGAGTATGCCCGGTGCCGTGGCGGCCAGAAACCGCACGGTGGCCGACAGCATGCCCGCACGGTGCACCAGTTGAAGCAAAGAGGAAGAAGAACGAGGCATAAACAGAAGGAAGGCAGCTCAAGGTGCGGAATTAGCGTGGATTTACGTCCTTCGTGAGCCCATTCCGATGACTTACGTATGAGGCCTCGGACTCAGTTGCTTTTTATGACTTCAGCCTCTTCTACGCGCCCGCTCGCCGACGTTTACGCGTCTTCACTCAGCCTCCTCACCGATCTGTACCAGCTCACCATGGCGTATGGCTACTGGAAGCAGGGCCTACAAGACCGGGAAGCCGTGTTTCACCTGTACTTTCGGCGCCCCCCTTTTGAGGGTGGCTATGCGGTATGCGCTGGCCTGGCGTACGTTGCCGATTGGCTTGAGACACTGCATTTTACCGAAGAAGACCTTGCGTATTTGGGCAGCCTGCGCGGCAGCAAAGGCGCTGTTTTGTTCGAGCCGGGCTTTCTGGAATATCTGCGGCAGCTCAAGTTTACCTGCGACGTCGATGCCATTGCCGAAGGCACCGTGGTGTTTGCCAACGAGCCGCTCATCCGGGTGAAAGGACCGCTGCTGCAAGCACAGCTGCTGGAAACGGCCTTGCTGACGTTGGTCAATTTCCAGACCCTAATTGCCACCAAAGCCGCCCGCATCCGCGAGGCCGCCGGTCCCAGCGACCAGATTCTGGAGTTTGGCCTGCGCCGGGCACAAGGCATCGACGGTGGCCTGTCGGCCAGCCGCGCGGCGTATCTGGGCGGGGCTGATGGAACATCCAACGTGCTGGCCGGACAGAAATTCGGCATTCCGGTGCGGGGCACGCACGCGCACAGCTGGGTGATGTCGTTTGAGGACGAAGAGGCTGCTTTCGCTGCTTACGCCGATGCCTTCCCCGACGATTCGGTTTTTCTGGTCGACACCTACGACACGCTGGAGGGCGTGCGGCACGCCATTGCCGTGGCACGCCGGATGCGCGAGCAAGGCCACGAGCTGGCCGGCATTCGCCTTGACTCGGGCGACTTGGCCTACCTCAGCCGCGAGGCCCGTGCCCTGCTCAACGAAGCTGGCTTCCCGAATACTCGCATCGTCGCAAGCAACGACCTCGACGAAAACCTGATTACCAGCTTAAAGCTGCAAGGCGCCCAGATCGATACTTGGGGCATCGGCACCAAGCTTGTTACGGCTTACGACCAGCCCGCTTTAGGTGGTGTGTACAAGCTGGCCGCGCTACGCAAAGCCGATGATTCGGATTGGGAATTCACCATCAAGCTCTCCGAGCAGTTGGCCAAAACCAGCATCCCCGGCATCCTGCAAGTGCGGCGCTTTGTCAGCGAAAAAGGCCAGCCCCGCGCCGACATGCTCTACAACACTGCCGCGCCCCTTCCTGATAAATTAGAAATAATTGACCCCCAGGACATTACCCGTCGCCGGGCGGTACGCGCCAACTCCGACTACCGCGAATTGCTGGAGCCCATCTTCCGCGCGGGCCAACGCGTCTGTGAGTTGCCGACCTTGGAGGAGATCCGGCAATATGCTCAGCGCGAAGTACATAGCCTCGACCCTAGCATCCGGCGCTTTCTCAATCCTCACACGTATCCGGTGGGCCTGGAAGCTTCTCTGCACCACTTCCGCACCGACCTGATTCTGGAGAAGCGACCGTTGCGACCGGCTTAACGCAAGCACTTTATTCTCAGCGTTCTGTGCCCTTCATGAGATAATGAAGGTGCACATTTGTATATTTTATATAGTATATTTTTTATTATCTTGATCCTATTGCGCTTATTCGGCAGTGGCCTTCGTGTGACGACGTCCTGACAAGGGTTCCTTCTCGGTGAGTTGCAGGGTACTATCTGGTTGGTTATTGAAGTAGATTACAGGTATCCATGAAAAACAATTTCCTAGTTGCAACCCTGCTGCTGGCGGGAGCTGCCTTGGTACTAGGGCGCCGCAAGCGCAAGCGCCATCACTATCACGGGTTTGGTGGGCAAGATAAGCCTGTTGCCTCACAAGACACAGTTGTCTATTTCATTGCCGATCCAAGTAAGCTTGATAAAGCTGTGGAGTGGTATGAAGATTTCTTTCTGACAAAAGCGGAGGATAAACCCGTGCTCGGTCCCGGTGAGAAACCCTACCGGAGTTTCAAGATTGAGACCACGAACGGCAGCAAATCGTTTATTGCAGTGCTGCTTTCCACAGATCCTGTATACCTACAGCTAAATGAACCCGTCTTCTATTGGGTTCTGCCCGACGTGAAGGATGTAGATATAAAATATAAAAAGCTGAAGGACAAGGGCAGCGAATTTGACAAGAAGCCTCACAGTATTAAAAAGCCCAAAGGCATATTGGGAGTGCGAGAAGTGACACAAAAACCAACCGAGGTACAGGCTTTTATCGTGGTGGATCCCTACGGCAACCGGGCGGGTGTCGTCAACAACCCAATCTACGTTCCTTCACTGATCACTGAGGAATAAGAAGATACCCTGCTAAGAAGCCCCTTCAAAATTCTTATTCACATATCTTGCTCATTGTCAGGTAGATGAAGAATATTCTACTTATCGCAGTAATACTTCTTGGTGTTTTGTTAGGCAGCGGGTGCCGCCCGTCTAAGGTAAGTGGAGGCAATCCGCCCCCCATCGTTATCAAGCCGCAGGAGCAGGACACGATCATCTACCCCGTTAAGGACATAGACAGGGCGATAAAATGGTACAACAGTTTCTTCGGCCGCGAACCCGATCGGGTGGTTAACGGTGGGGGTTCGTATGCGTACGCCGTGTACAAAATCGGTACGACGACCGTCATCTTGGACACCAATCCGGAACAGGTGCAACTCAAGCGGGCTGTATTTTACTGGTCGGTGCCTAACCCCGACGCCGTACAGAGCAAGTACCGCGAGCTGGCTTCGATCGGCACGCATTTCAAAGGGTTTCTATTTTTCAAAAAGCCGAAAAGGCTCGACAGGCACAAGCCAACTGACGCGTCGTCTAAGGAGCTGCACCGATCGGAGCCTGAGGCGCTTAGGTTCGTTGCCGAAGACCCCGACGGCAACGAGGTAGGCGTAGCCAACAACCCAATCTATCCGCCTGGCAAAAAGAAATAGCCGTTGCTTGGGCTTGCGCTCGCTCGTGCCATTATAATGCGTTACCGCCATGAAAAGCCTCTGTGCATTCCTGTTGGTGTTGAGCCTTGGCCTGAGTGTAAGCCCAGCCACGGCGCAAAGTCGGGCAGCAGATAGCCTGCGCAACCTGTTGCGCACGCATCCGCAGGCTGACACCCTGCATGTGCGATGGCTTTTTGCATTAATCATCGAACTGGCCGCCAACGATGCGCCGCAGGCTTGCTTGCTGAGCCGGCAAGCGCTAGCGATGGCCCAGAAGATTTCTGACTCCACAGGCATAGTTCGTAGCTATTTGTGGCTCAGCATCTTACACCGCCGCCAATCCAACTACGATTCAGCCCGGTACTACATTCGGTTTGCCCAGCAGCTAGCCGTCCGTCGCCACGACCGCCGCCGGGAGGCTCAATCGTACCTAGAGCTAAGCCTGATTGACCAGATGCAGGGCAACCTTGCCTCGGCGCAGAAGTGGGCGTTACAAGGCCTAAAACTGGCAGAAAACATCCAGAATCTGCCGCTGCAAACCCAGCTAAGCACTACCCTGGGCGGCGTCTATTCCGAACTGGGCGACTACAAAAACGCCACCCGGACCTTGCGGATAGCGTTGCATAACGGTCAGAAAATGGGCGACCTACAAGTAGTGTCGGCCACCCTGAACAGCCTGGCCAAGGCCTATCAGGAGCAAAAAAAATGGCCTCAGGCTTTGCGCTACTTTCGCCAAGCCGCGCAGGTCAGCCGCCGCATGGGCGACGTGCAAAACGAGACCGTAAACGAAATTGGCCAAGCCGAGGTGTACAGCCAGCAAGGCGACCAGACGCAGGCATTGCAACACGGCTCCTATGCCCGCACGCTGGTGCGCCAGAACCACGACGCCTTCAATCTGCCTTCCGTAGAATTGCTGCTGGCCAATTCCTTCTTGCTTACGCAGCGCCCCGACAGCGCCATTGCCTTGGCCCAGCACGCCTTGCAGCTCAGTCAAAAAACCCGCACCAACGGCAACATCAGCAAGGCCAGTGACATACTGGCCCAAGCGTATGCGGCGGTAGGTAAATTTCAGGATGCGTATCGGTACGAGCGCCTGTTTGTGGCCTACCAGGATACGCTGGCCGGCGCGGAAACGCAGCGCAAAACCAGTGACATGCGCAACAGCTACGAACTGGATAAGCAACGAACCCAGATTGCCTTGCTCGACAAAACGCGCCAGCTGCAAACCCAGACCGCCGCTCGTCAGCGCGCGCAGCTCTTGTGGCTGCTGACCGGCTTGGGCGGACTGGTGGCGCTGGCCGGCCTGCTCTGGCGCAACGTCTATATCAAGCAGCGCGCCAACCGTCATCTCAACGAGAAGAACGAACAGATTGCCCTGCAGCGCGACGACCTTACGCGCACCTTGGCCGAGCTAAAGACAACCCAGGCTCAGTTGATTCAGCGCGAAAAGATGGCCAGCCTGGGCGAGCTGACGGCGGGTATTGCTCACGAAATTCAAAATCCGCTCAACTTCGTCAATAATTTTTCCGAGGTGAGCGTGGAGCTGGTTGATGAGTTTATGGACGGCCCTTGGCAGCAGCTACCCGAAGCCGAAAAGCTGTACGCGACGGAGTTGCTGGACGCCCTAACGCAGAATCTGCAGAAAATCACCCACCACGGGCGCCGGGCCGACAACATCGTCAAGGGCATGTTGCAGCACTCGCATGGTGCCCCCGGCCAAAGTGAGCCCACCGACTTCAACGCCTTGGTAGCCGAGCACTTGTCATTGGCCTATCAGAGCTTTCGGGCAAAGAACAAAACGTTTACGGCCACACTCAACTGTGATTTCAACGCTCAGGTCGCACAAGTGACCGTGGTTCCGCAGGACATCGGGCGAGTGCTGCTCAATCTGTATACGAATGCTTTTTATGCGCTCCGGCAACGGCAACAGCGCGGCGAAGCAGGGTACACACCCGAATTAAGCGTAAGCACGAAAAGGCTGGCCAACCAAATCCAGATCAGCGTGCGCGACAACGGCAGTGGGATGAGCCCTGAAGTTCAGCAAAAGGTATTCCAGCCGTTTTTCACGACTAAGCCACCGGGGGAAGGAACAGGCTTGGGGCTGTCTCTGAGCTATGACATCATCACCAAAGGCCACAACGGAACCCTAACGGTGAGCAGCGAGGAAGGCAAAGGCACAGAAATATTGATTTGTCTGCCCGCATAGCCAAACCACAACATACTTTATATCAAATATTTACATAATACAATACTAACCCTTCTCAGTTGATAGCCCCAAAACTCTATACTTCACCAGCCAAAGTCTATACGATGTAGGCCGGTTCGCATGGGTACTTTTGCGGTGCATACGTTGTTATACCAACAATTCACCTGCCGCGAGCCCATTCTTTATTTGCTTCAGCGGCTTAAGCTTTTGCCCTCCATGCCTACCCTACAATTCAAAACCAACATCAATTGCGGCGGCTGCGTGCGTGCCGTGACGCCTCTGCTAAACGAGGAAAAAGAAATAACCCGTTGGCAAGTCGATACCGATAACCCCGCCAAAATCCTCACGGTGGAAGGCGAGCAAGTGCAGCCCGAACAGGTCATCAGGGCCGTGCAGGAAGCCGGGTTTGAAATTGAGCCTGCGTAACCAGAAGATCAGTTACTACACAACAAAACGCCTGTCTTCTTGAGCAAAGCTCAGGAGGACAGGCGTTTTGTTGTGGGTATGCTTTACTTCAGTTAGGATTCGTACGTCAACTCCCCAGCGCCCACTTTCAGCACAATGCCCGGTTCGGTCGTGATACGACCCGCAACCTTTGCTTCGTAGCCATCGGCTTGAAGCTGTTTTACAACAGATTCAGCATCAGATTCTTCTGTTACGAGCAACATGCCGTTGCCCATATTCCAGTAAAGGTACGCGTCGGCGGGCGCGATGCCGGCCAGTTCGGTGAGGCGCTGCATCGCGGGCAGCGGTTCAAACAGTGAGTCAAGCTCCGCGCCTACTCCGTTTTTCAGCACGCGCTTGAAGTTGTCGGCGATGCCGCCGCCGGTGATGTGGGCCACGCCGTGCAACGACAAGCCGCTATCAAGTAGCCGGGCCACGGCGGGCGCATAAATGAGGGAGGGCATCAAGAGCACTTCGCCCCAAGTGTGGCCTGCTGAGCCATGTGGTGTAGCATCGAGGCCGTCGTAAGGGGCTGTGTGCCAGTTATCTCCGAATAAGTTTTGTAGCGTGCGACGAGCCAGCGAAAAGCCGTTGGAGCGGAAAGAAGGCGACTTCAGACTCACAACCACTTGCCCCGGCTGCACGGTTGCGCCACTAATCGGGCGCCGAAGGCTGGGGTGCAGCGCGCCCACGGCCGTCGAGCACCAGTTGAAGTTCATGCGGGCACCGGGCCAGCCGCCGATGCGGTTGCCAAGCTCCGCAATTTCACCCCCCGTGACGGCAAGGTGACTGAAGTTGGCCGCATCGTGCAGGCCGCGCATTAGCTCGTCAATTACCTCATAATCAAGCGTATGCACGTCGATGATATTCGACAGATTGGTAGGCACGAAACCGCCCGCGATCAGGTCGTCGGCCACCATCGCGATGAGGTCGTACCCCAGCGTATCGAATTTGCCTACACGCTCGGCCACCTCGATTTTGGTGCCGATGCCATCAGAAGAAATGCCCAACCGCTCTTGCCCAAACCGGATTTCATTCGAAAAGCCGCCGTCGAGGTCCTGCGCTGGTTCGCCGGGCTTGCCTTGGCGGTTGGCGAAGGTTTTTTTGGCCCAACCGTAAGCGTTGCGGGAGCATTCGTTGCCAAGGTCGATGTCGTAACCGGCAGGTTTTGAGGAAGAATCGGACATGGTAGGAAGTAGTGATGTATTCTAGATTCTAGCTCCCCTCCTCAGCTGAGGAGGGGCTGGGGGTGGTTGAAAGGCTAGAGGTAGAAGCTAGGGCTAGTAATGGTCCGGGCGCTCCGGTCAACCACCCCTAGCCCCTCCTCAGCTGAGGAGGGGAACTAGCTGCTAATTTCTACCCTTCCGCCGCGCATAGTACTTAGTGCTCAGTAGGAGCTGGAGCTTTGGGGCTGACAGACAAGGTTTTATCGCGGCGCTGGCTCTGGCGTTCTTCCTGAATGTGCCGCAGGTAAGGAGTCACGTCGCCCGTCGGATACTTGCCCGAGAAACAGGCGAAGCAGCCGCCGCCGTGGCCGCGGTCTTCGCTGAACAGATCCTGCAAGTCGCTCAAATCCTGATAGATAACTTTATCAGCACCGATGTAATTGCAGATTTCCTCCTCGGTATAGTTGGACGCGATCAGCTCCGTGCTCATGGCCATGTCGATGCCGTAGATGCAGGGGGCAATGATGGGCGGCGCCGACGAGATGAAGTAGACTTCGGCGGCACCGGCTTCGCGCAGGATGCTCACGATGCGGCGGGATGTGGTGCCGCGCACAATGCTGTCGTCGACAACGGCTACTTTTTTGCCTTCCACAAACGCCCGAATCGGGTTGAGCTTTTTCTTGACGATGTCTTCGCGCCCCACCTGGCTGCTGACAATGAAGCTGCGGCCGATGTGGTTGTTTTTCACCAAGGCGCGGCGGTACGGCACCCCAATGGCTTCCGCCAAGCCAGAAGCCGCAAAGTACCCCGACGACGGCACATCAATCACCATATCCGGCGCGATACCTGCGGCTAATACCTTGCGAGCCAATAACTTACCCAGGCGCACACGCTCGCGGGCCACCAACCGGCCGTGAATCGAGGAGTCTTCGCGAGCGAAGTAGATGTACTCGAACGCGCAGAAAGATTTGGGCTTGGCGTAGGCGTTCTTGTAATGGACTTTGAAATTCTGGTCAATGAACACAGCCTGCCCGGGACCAATGTCCTTGATAAATTCATAGCCCAGATAATCGAAACACGTTGATTCTGAGGCAAATGCGTAAACGGGCCCTTCTGGCGTATCGCGGCGGCCCATGACCAGCGGCCGGATGCCATTCGGGTCGTTGAAGGCCAGCAGGCCGTGGCCCGCGATCACGGTAACAGTTGCGTAGGCACCTTTGGCCAGCTCCTGCGTCGTCTCGACGGCGTCGAAAATATCGATAACCGACAGATGATCAAGATCTTTGGTGCGCAGCTCCGACGCGAAGGTGTACATGATCAGCTCCAGGTCGTTGCTGGTTTTGGGCAGCACGTGGTACTTGTCGTGCAGACGCTTGGCCAGCTCGCGGAAGTTGATCACGTTGCCGTTGTGCACCATCGCCAAGCCAAACGGATAGCTAGATGTAAACGGCTGAGCCAGAGCCGTTTCGTTGGAGCCTTGCGTGGTGTAGCGCACGTGCCCGATGCCAATGTTGCCGGGCAATTTCTTGACGTGCTTCGGCCGGAACACATCGTTGATCAGGCCCTGCCCTTTGCGCAGATGGAAGTTTGTATCGAAGGTGGCGATGCCGGCGGCATCCTGCCCGCGATGCTGCAAAGCGGTGAGGCCAAAGACGATATCGTGCACAACATCATCGGGACCAAAAAAACCAACTATTCCGCACATAAGTCGTGGGATTAAGGATTCGGGGTGGGGTGAAGCTGGCCTGCCAGCAAGCGGGCCAGGGTATCGGCATACAGTTCGTGCTCCACGGCCAAGCCGCGGCGCTCTACTTCTGCCAGGGTGGTTGCGCCGCGCAAATCGACGGAACACTGGGCCAAGATGGGCCCGGTGTCGAGGCCTTCGTCGACGAGATGAACGGTGATTTTGGTTTCCGGCAGGTGCTTGTCGAAAGCCCATTCGTAGGCGTGCAAGCCTTGGTGCTGGTGCGTATCGGCAGGGTGAATGTTGAGAATGCGACCGGCATAAGCACGAATCAGGGTGGGCGAGAGGATTCGCATAAATCCCGCAAGCACTACATAATCAACCCGATACGAATTCAATAGTTCAACCACTTCTGCATCATACTCCGCTCGCTTGCGGCCTTTCGAAGGCAAGCTTGCGGTTTGGCAACCCAGCGCCGCGGCTGTTGCCAGCCCCGGTGCCTCCGGAATATTGCTGAACACCAGCGCTACCTCCGCTAGTTCGCGCAGCTTGCCTTTTTGCACCGCCTGCACCAGCGCCACCATGTTGGAGCCGCGCCCCGACAACAAGATGGCCAGTCGCTGCTTACGACCAGCCGGCGACGACGGATTAGCGAATGCCTGCAAGGACGGGAGCCGGCCGTTGGCCGATATCGGTTCGGAAATACGCATCCTGAAACGTGACCTTTTCACACTCTTTATACACCTGAGCGACAGCATCTTCCAACTCCCTGCCGTGGGCAACCAGCACCAGCACGCGGCCGCCGTTGGTTGCCACCTGGCCGTCGTCTTGCCGGCGCGTCGCCCCGTGGAAAACCAGCGTGCTCGGATGAACTTGGTCGAGGCCGTGGATGGGAAAACCCGTTGGAAAATTGGCGGCCGGATAGCCACCCGACGCCAACACCACGCCCACATAAAATCCGGGGCGGTGGCGCACCCCTACCCGGGCCAGCGATCCGTTGAGCGTCGACTCGATCAGCTCCAGCAGGCTGCTGTCCAGGGCCGGCAGCAGTACTTCGGCTTCGGGGTCGCCGAGGCGCACGTTGTATTCGAGCAGCTTAGGCCCCTCAGGCGAGAGCATGATGCCGAAATACAGAAAGCCCTTAAAATCAAACTGTTCGACCTGAATGCCTTGTAGCGTAGGGTCGATGATATCGCGGCGGATGGCAGCCAATACGTTGTCGTCGGCGAAGGGCACGGGGCAGTACGCGCCCATGCCGCCGGTGTTGGGGCCTTGGTCGCCAGCCAGCAGTTGCTTGTGGTCCTGCGAAGGCGCCAGTAAGCGAATGCGGTACCCATCGGTCACGCCGATGATGCTGATTTCGGGGCCGGAGAGCTTTTCTTCGAGCAAAAACGAAAACCAGCCGGTGTACTGCGCCTGCAAGTCGTCGAGCGCCGCTTCGGCTTCTTGCACCGACGAGCAGACGTACACGCCTTTGCCGGCCGCCAATCCATCGTACTTCACAACTACTTGACCATCAAGATCTTGTGCTTTAGCACGAGCGTCCGCGAATTTGTCGCTGCGGTATTGCCATGATTTGGCCGTGGCTACCCCGTGCCGCCGCATGAAGCTCTTCGACCATACTTTGGAGCTTTCGAGCACCGCCGCCGCTCGCGAAGGCCCGAATACCTTGATGTCGGTAGCGGCGAAGTAATCTGAAACGCCCGCCGCCAGTGGCGCCTCCGGCCCGACCACGATGAGCTTGGAGCCCACTTCGTCACAGAAGCGCTGCACCGCCGGAAAGTCCAGCGGATTGATTTCCGGATGGCTGCTGGGGATGCCGCCGTTGCCGGGCAGTACGTGCACAGTGGCGCCGTCGCGGGTCAGTTTCCACGACAGGGCGTGTTCGCGGGCGCCGGAGCCAAGAAGAACTACTATTTTATTGGTGGTCAAGGGAATAGGTGCTTAGGCGAGGAACGTGGTTCAACTGATGTCTTCGATTAAAATAATTCTTCCGTCTTCAACTTGAAAAATGGAAGTGCCCTGCAGGTGCAACGTATCGCCGGGTTTCAAGCCATTCGGCAAGCCGATGGCTACGACTGCGGTGTAGTCAATCGACACTTCTACTTGATTATCAGCCATTTCCCAATCAGTAACGCGCTGCTCGCGCTGGGAGAAATACTGCGTGGCCTGCTCGGCCTGCTGCCGAAAGCGCTCTTTGCCAGTGGTGGTTAGGTTTACTTCCCCATTGGAAATGTTCCTGAACACCACATCATCATGGAGATGGGCTACCATCCCGTCTACGTCGAAGCGGTTGTACGCTTCGACGTAGGCTTCCACAACTTGTTTTAGGTCAGAGGTTTGCACTAATTTTCTTGGTTACAGTACGCGCAGCTCGGCGTCAGCGGCGCGCAGCTTGGCTTTGGTAGCGGCAATTTCTTTGGACAATTGCTCACGCAAGCGAGGCAGGTTCAGGGCGCGCACTGCCGCTTGGGCCGCGTTGTCAGGACGAACTACAGTGAGGTTCGGGGTGGCCGAGGGCATGATCATCGAGGAGTTCAGGTTGGCGGCCAGTTCGGCAAAGTCTTTCCAAGGCGGGCAACTGATGACAGGCACGTTCACGTTGGCGGCCAACGCGCCACCCAGGCCATTCGACAGACCAGCTACGGCGATGATTACGCCGGGCTCTACCGAGTCGTTCCACACCTCGGCCATGCCCGCGATTTCCTCGCCGTTTTTGTGGGCCGAGGTCACGCGTAGCTGGGTGAAGAGGTTGTAGCCCTCAAAGTTCTGGCGAATTTTCTGGCAGTGCTCCCGGTCAGCCGGCGAATCCATCACGATGTTCACCCAGGCATCCTTCATAACGCCAGCTCGCACGAGGTTACCCACGAGGCGCGTCTGGACGTCGCCGCCGGTGGTCATTTCGGTGCCGATAGGAAGCGGGGCGCCGGTGATGCGCTCGAAGATATCGAGGTAGCGGCGGCTGGCTTCGGCCGAAACTTCGGGTGTAAGCGAGCGCGGATACTGGCCATCTATCTTGTTGGCAATCAGCCACTGACGCACGTATTCCTTGTCCATCTGCTCGGCCGTTTCGGGGTTGCGGGCGTAGTCTTCCGCGCTCCAGAACCGCGACGAATCGGGCGTATGGATTTCGTCAATCAGGATTAGCTCCCCGTTCAGCAAGCCAAACTCATACTTGGTATCAACCAGAATAATGCCGCGCTCGGCCATCCACGCCGAAGCGAAGTTGAACAGCTCCAGCGCCTTCACCCGCATCTTCTCGTACAGCTCAGCCGACACCCAGCCTTCCGACACCAGGTTTTCCGGCGTGATTTCGCGGTCCGACTCTTCTTTCGTCGTCGGGGTCACGATGGGCTCGGGGAACTGCTGGTGCTTGGTAAGGCCGTCGGGCACCGTTACGCCCGAGAAAGTGCGCTGGCCTTTCTGGTAGCCGCGCAGCATGGAGCCGGTGATGTAATTGCGCACGACCATTTCCACCCGAATCGGCTCGGCTTCCTTGGCCAGCGTCACGTTCGGGTCGAGCAGCGCAATCACGTGGTTCGGGATGATATGCTGGGTTTTGTCGAACCAGAAAGCGGCCAGCCCGTTCAGCACCGCGCCTTTGTGGGCCACGGGCGTTTCCAGCACCGAGTCGAAGGCCGACAACCGATCAGTTACCACGATGAGGCGCTCGCCGGAAGGGGCGCGGTACGAGTCACGGACTTTGCCGCGGTGCAGCAGCTCGAGTTGCGGGGTAGCGAAGTGGTTGAGGGTGTTCATGCTTCGTAATGTTCTCTTCCTTAGGTTGAGTAAGAAAGCGCGCTGAAGTCAGGATGAATACTGATTGGTTTCTAGCAGTACAGCCGCATGACGTTGCTGCTCAATATGTTCCACAATGTTCTGAAACAAGCGCAAGCCGTCGCCTTCCTCCGAAATGCCGGGGTTAGCCCGCTTGCGACGCGCCCAGTCGGGGTGGTTGTAGAGGGCCAGATACGCCTCGGGGTGGGGCATCAGGCCGAACACTTGGCCGGTCGTGTCGGTGAGGCCGGCGCAGTTGAGATCGGCGCCGTTGGGGTTGTGCGGGTATTGGGTGACTTCGCAGCCGTCGGCGTCGCAATAGGTCAGGCAGTTCAGGCCTTCGGCCAGGATGCGCTCGCGGGTCGCAGCATCCGGAATTACCAAACGGCCTTCGCCGTGGCGCACCGGAACTTCCAGACTATCAATGCCTTTCAAAAAAGGCGTACGCGTGGCCGAGTTGACTTTCAGGCGCACCCAGCGGTCTTCGTAGCGGCCGGAAGCGTTGTGCGTGAGCGTGACTTCGGGGTTGAAATCACCGCCCAGGTTGGGCAGCAAACCGAGTTTTACCAGCACTTGAAAGCCGTTGCAGATGCCCAGCACGAACTTGCCGTTGGCGATGAACTCGCGCAGGTCGTCAAGCAGGGTACGGCCGTTGGGGTTTTGACGATAGCGCAGCTTGTTGGCCAGCACCACGCCCGAGCCCAAATCATCGCCGAACGAGAAGCCGCCGGGAAAATTGAGCACGTCGTAGTCGTGGATGCTGACGTGGCCGTGCAGCACCTGGTTGAGGTGCACGATGGTCGCATCGGCGCCGGCCAAGCGGTAAGCGGCGGCCATTTCCTCTTCGCAGTTGATGCCAAAACCCGTCAGGATGAGGGCCTGTACCTTATTGGAAGCGGCCGGAGCGGCTGATTGATTCATGGTTTCGTGTGTCATCTCCCCTACTCCGCTACGGCCTGCTGGCCAAAGCCAATGGTCTGATTCACAGGCCCGTTCGTCCATACTTCGCGCAGCTCGGCGGTGTTGGCCTTGATCACGACGCGCTGGCCGTGCAGCACCGTCAACTCGCCATCGCCGGAAACGACGCCCAGGCGAGTGGCCTTGGTACCGAGCAGCTTCTCAAATGCTACTACGTCTTCCGGCGCCACCGTGGCCACAAATCGGGAGTGGGATTCAGAAAATAGCTGAACTTCAACTGATTGTCGTTCAGACACTTGCACATAAGCCCCCAGACCGTTGCCAAACGTCGCCTCCGCCAGCGCCACGGCTAGGCCGCCGTCCGACAAGTCGTGGCAGGACTGGATAAGGTGCTGGTCGTTGGCTTGGCCCATCAGCGTGTAGAGCTCCTTGGCTTCGGCAAAACGAACCTGTGGCACATTGGCACCCAGCTCATTATAGAGCTGATAGAACTCCGAGCCGCCCAGCTCGTCGTAAGTCGTGCCCAGCTGGTACACCACGTCGCCTTCGGCTTTGAAGTCGCTGGTGATGGTGCGGCGCACGTCCTCGATTTTGGCAGTCATCGAATACAGAACGGTGGGCGGAACGGAGATTTTCACGCCGTCGGCTTTGAAGTCGTTCTTCATAGAATCCTTGCCGCTGGTGAGCGGAATGCAATAGGCAGCTGTGGCGTCGCGGAGGGCTTCGCACATGCGTACCAGCTTGGCCAGCTTGAGCTTACCGTCGGGATTTACTACGGGATCGTAGAGCGAATCAGGCACGCAGAAGTTGTCGTTGACCGACCAGAAGATGTTGTCGCCGGGCGTGAGGTTGGGCAGCTTGCCACCCACCGAAATGATCTGCCGCACGGCTTCGTCAAAGGCGCCCGCCGACATATGGTACGCGTCCAGATCGCCGAAGCGGGGCAGGATGCCGTTGCTCACGGCCACGCCTTCCCACGACTCAAAATTAAAACGTACGACAGCCGCGTCCTGCGGAGCTTGGCCGGTCGCACCCATCAAGGGCTTGATGATGGTGCGGCCTTTTACTTCGTGGTCGTACTGCCGGATTACCGACTCGCGCGAGCAGATATTCAGGCTGCCGAGCAGCTTGCGTAGCACGTCGTTATAATCCAGATTAGCAGGCAGTTGTGGCTCCTGCGAAACGGGCTTATGCCACTCGGCCTCCATGATTTTGCGAGGCACACCGTCGTGAAGGAAGTCGAGCGAAAGCTGCGCCACCGGCCCACCGGCAAAGCGCACGTCGAGGAAACCCTCGTCGGTGAAATGGCCGATGTCGGTTAGTTCAACTTCCATTTCTTCGCCCAACGCCAGCAGTTGATCGAGTTTATCAGGCTCTACTACCAAGGTGAAGCGCTCCTGCGACTCGCTCAGGAAAATCTCCCACGGCCGCAGACCGCTATACTTCAGCGGCACCTTTTCCAGATCGACCACCGCGCCGCCGCTGATGCCGGCCAGCTCGCCTACGGACGACGACAGGCCGCCCGCGCCGTTGTCGGTGCTGCACTTGATGAGGCCGCGGCGCGTGGCGATGATCAGAAAATCCATCGCCAACTTCTGCGTGATTGGCGAACCGATCTGCACGGCCGTAGCCGGCGACGATTCGTCGAGCTCGATGCTGCTGAACGTGGCGCCGTGGATGCCGTCTTTGCCCACCCGGCCACCGGCCATGATGATGCGGTCGCCGGCGTCTATTTTCTTCTCCCACGAATCTTCGCCCGCGAGCTGCATCGGCATTACGGCGCCGGTGCCGCAGTACACGAGCGGCTTGCCGCGGTAGCGATCGTCGAAAATGATTGCCCCATTCACCGTCGGCACGCCCGACTTGTTGCCGCCGTCCTCGATGCCCTTGCGCACGCCTTCAAAGATGCGGCGCGGGTGCAGCTGGTTGGTCAGCAGCGGGCCATCGTAATCCGGATTACCAAAGCATAACACATTGGTATTGAACAACAACTGCGCACCGCCAATGCCAGTAGCCAAGGGGTCGCGGTTGTTGCCTAGAATGCCGGTAATTGCTCCGCCGTACGGGTCGATGGCGGAAGGCGAGTTATGCGTTTCGACCTTCCAGACAAACAACGACTCCGGGTTGATGCGCACGGCGCCGGCGTTGTCCGAAAAAACCTTGATCAGCCAGTCGTTGCCGTTGGCGCGCAGCTGCCGATCGACTTCGGCAGTCGCATCCTTTATATAGGTCTTAAACAGCGAATCAACCTGACGCTCCTCGCCGGTGTCGGCGTCGCGAAAGTTGATGATGGCGCTGAACTCCTTGTGCTTGCAGTGCTCCGACCACGTCTGGCCCAGAATCTCCAGCTCGCAATCGGTAGGCTCGGCGGGCAGCCCCGCGACGCGGCGGTGCTGCTGGGTTTCGCGCTGGGTGTAGTAGTCCCGGATGGCCCGCATCTCCTCTAGGTTCAGGGCATAGAGGTTGTCTTTCGATAACTGCACGAGCTGCTCGTCGGAGAGGCCGGTCAGCGGGACTTGGTCGGTAATGATTTCGGCCCCGCCACCGGGCCGCGGCGTGAAGTCGCGGAGGTCGGTGAGGGGGCCGAGTTCGAAGCGGTTGATGAGTTTGTTGCCGAGCAGTTCTTCGGCGAGGCGGCGCAAACTAGCTTCCGGGAGGGCTTCTTCGAGCAGGTACAGCCTCTTACTGAAGATGTGCTGCGTGCGCGTGTCGAGGGGCTGGTTGAGGAAATCGCCGAGCGCATTTTGGGCGGAGGTGCCCTCGTCGTCGGTTACGCCGGGCAGCTTGGCGACTAAGATATAACTCCTGAATTGCGGATCGTGCCGAATTTCGTCCAGCGCAACATCGTGTAACACAGGATCTTGCAGGCAGCTAGTAGCGAAGCGGTGCAGTTGTTCGCCTGACACCGGGTAGCTCACGGTGTAGAGTGCCGTGCTTTGCACCCGGCCCGTATGCAGGCCCAGGTGGCGTTGGGCAGCTTCGGCTACACGTTGGCCCTCGCCATCGTGTTGGCCGGGCTTGAGCAGGAGCTGAATGGTTCTTTGGGTAGATTCCAAAAGGGAGGTGGTTATCTATTTTTCGGGTTTCCCACGCTTAGGCAAAATACCTACATGAGGAAGCATACCCGCACGGAGTACGCCGAAAATGCCTTGCCCAATGGCCGTCTGCCGAGTGGGTAGGTTTAAGAAAACGCTTTCTCCGGCCGACTGCCGGGCTTCACCACCGGAATACCTGCCCGGCACAGCGGGCAATCATCGGGTGCGTAGGTGGCTGCCGTTACGGGCAGCAGGGCAAAGGTCGGGAAAGATAATTCAGCTTCCCCATTTGTTCGGTCAATTAAACTGGCAACGGCCAAAATTTTACCGCCCAGCGCTTCCAGCACTTTGGCTACCTCTTTGGTGCTCTTGCCGGTGGTCACCACGTCTTCGGCGATGATAATGCGTTCGCCGGGCCGGATGCTGAAGCCGCGCCGCAAAGTCATCGCGCCGGTGTCGTCACGCTCGGTGAAAATGGCCGGTACTTTCAGCTGGCGGGCCAACTCGTAGCTCACCACCACGCCGCCCATAGCGGGGCCAACTACCACATCGGGCTGTAAGCCAGCCGCTTGAATCTGCGTGGCAAGCTCCGCTAAAGCCGGTTCGGCCAGATCGGGGCGGCGCAGAAAGCGGGCGCACTGCACATACGTGTCGGAGTGCAAGCCCGACGACAGCCGGAAATGGCCACGTAATAACGCATCTTCCTGCTGCAACTGGCTTTCTAACAGCTCTTTAGTTGAATTCATATCTATCTGACTGTCAATCATTTACTACAAAAGGATAAAGTCCGTTACGCAAGCACGGAGCGCTGTTCATTAATCTGCTGAAACAGTTCTCGGGCAGCTACCCCGGCATCGGCGGCTTGCCAGATGCTGCGCGATGCATTAATGAGGAGTCCGGACCCATCGGCGCGCAGCCCGGCGCGCAACGTGGCCTGCAAATCGCCGCCTTGGGCGCCGATTCCGGGCACCAGAAACCACTGCTCTGGGCTGATTTCGCGCATCCGGGCCATGGCATCGGCGTGGGTTGCTCCCACTACCAACCCGATGTTGTGGTGCTCTTCGTCCAGTTTTCGGCAGACGCCGGCGGCCAGATCGCTGAGGTAGCCGCCGCGCGTAAGGGCCACATCCTGAAGAGAATGCGCAGGCTTGTTGGACGTTTTGGCCAGCACAAACACCATTTTACCGGGCCGGGCAAAAGGCACAATGGCGTCGTCGCCCATATAGGGATTCACCGTTACGCCGTCGGCCCCGATTACGTCGTAGGCGAAGCGCGCGTAGTGCTCGGCAGTATTGGCAATGTCGCCAAATTTACCATCCAGAATAACCGGAATGCCATCAGGGACGGAGGCAACCGTTTGGCGCAGCAATTCTACACCGCCTTCGCGGGAAAGGAAAAAGGCCAGATTCGGTTTGTAGGCAGCGGCGTACTCGGCCGTTTGGGCCACGACTTCCCGCAGGCGAGCTGCAACGGATTGGTCGTCGCCGGTTGGGTCGAGGCCGATGCACAGCAGCGAGTGCGACTTGCTGACGCGTTGGGTTAGTTTCTCCATAAGGTGGTTTCGGGTTGGAAGTTTGCACACTCGGCGGCCAGCCGCGCCGATACACCGGGTTCCAGCCATTCGCCGCTGGCAATTTGCACGGCACTGGCGCCAACCCTCAAGTAATCAACCACATGACTCGCCGCAAATACGCCGCCCGTCCCGAAGATAGGCAAAGTAATACGTTCATCATGCGCTAGTTCGTACACGCAGCGCAGCGCCACCGGCCGCAACGCTTCGCCCGACAACCCTCCGATTACGGGGCCGGCTGTGGCGTCGTCGGGCAGGTGCAAGCCTTTCATGATGTTGGTGGCGGCCAATGCCGAAGCACCGCCTTCCTGGGCGCCCAAAGCCAGACCGCGAATGTGCTCGGGCCACGGCGGTAGTTTCACCACCACAGCCGCGTCTTCGCCCAGCTCGTTGCGCACAGCCTCGGTGGCTTCGCGCACGAAGCGCGGCGTGATGTCGGCGCCTTTAGCCGAATCGAACGCGGCGATGTAGACTTCCACGCCCGCGATCAGGTGGCCCACTTCACGCTTGAGGAAACGGGCAATTTTGCGAAAGCCCGGAATGCCCGGCGCCGTGATGCTCACCAGTACCGGCACGCCGTAGCGCAGCAGATTGGGCAGGTACTCACTGACCAAAATTTCGGCGTTCTCGGTGCGCATGTTGGTGGCATTCAGCAAGGTCTGATCCGCGACCTGCCAGATGCCTTCTTCGTAACGGCCCGGTTTGGGCTCCATCGTAACGGTACGGGTAAATATGGCACCCAGCTGCTCATAGCCGGACCCATCAAGGTGCCACGGGCACGACGCCACACAGACGGGGTTTTTAAGAGTGAGTGAGCCGAGTTGCATGTTTCTGTCTTTAGTAACTCTCTTACAATCAACATCAAAGGGAAATGAACCTGTCCTAAAAGCGAAAGCGCCCGGCTTACACCGGGCGCTTTGTCTGGCTGCAAGTTAGATAACGTTCTTGCGGTTGATCAGGAACGGCACGCAGTCGCGGATGTCGGTCTGGCCGAGGATGAACTGCGCCACCCGTGCCATGCCTAAGCTGGCACCCGAGTGCAGCTTTACTTCGTTCTCCTTGTGGAAGTCAAGATACCAGTCGAAGTCCGACAGCTTCATGCCCTGGCGGATGAGGCCCTCGAGCATCGAGCTGGTTTCGAGCTTGTAGCGCAACTTACCGGCGTCGAACTCACGCTCGGCCGAGCCAGCGCTTTCGCCGGCCAGCGGCAGCAACAGGTCCGACGAGTTTACTACGCGGGGGTCGTCGTCGTTGTTGCGCATGTTGAAGAACTTGATGTCGGCGGGGTAGTGCGTCACGAACATCGGGCCCATCAGCTCGGTCAGGCGGCCTTCGTGCGGGGCTTCGAGGTCGTCGCCCCACTGCAGTTCGGGGAAGCCTTCGCCTTTCAGGAGCTCTACCGCGTCGGTGTAGGTCATGTGCTTGGGGTCAGTGCTCAGGTTCACGTTGCGGACGGCGGCGGGAGCGACGGCCGAAATTTGTTGGGCGAGGGTGGTCGTGTCTTGCATGTTACCGTTGGGTTAGTCGGTTTATATGAAAGAAGGTTGAGTTAAGCCGGGCGCACAACTTCCCCGCATCCTGCCCAGCCGGCAGGACATAAAAAAACCGCTTCGGAAACCGGAGCGGTGAACGGGATAAAAACGAGAAAAACAGAAGAACCAATGGAAGAAAAGACCTTCCGGTCTTCTCGCAGAACGGCGTTATGGGACGTTCTGCACTTCATTAGTTCTGATGGCTGAAGTGAAGCATGTCGCAAAAGTACTAATTCTTATTGAAGTCGTACTAAGGCGTGTGTTAAGTTTATGTTACCAAAACGTTACCTCTTCAGAGAATTTTCGAAGCCCATAGTATATAAATGATTCTTTTAAATAATATATAAATTATTGAATATCAATTACTTGTGAATAAACACTTATATGCTTGATGTAAAGCTAAGATGTCGTATTTCCTCGTTGTCAAAGCTCATCTCTGAGCAACAAGACATATAGCCTCAGCACACTGACCTTGTAAAATACAATTTTGTATACTAGCTTAGACAATTAGAATGGGTATTAGCTCTTTCATAATACCAAAAGCTCAGTGCTCCATGCCTGACTTCGATGATTTTAGGCAGGATGACGTGTATTTCTTAAAATAATCATAACATACTCTACAAAGTTCAATTTAGCTGTTGATCGTACCTTTGTCTTCACGCTTCTTCATTTTCACTGCAATTATGAAAAGACTGATACTTTGTTTCCTGTTTGGCGGGCTTTTGGCCACTACCTCGCCCCTGCTGGCCCAAACCAGCGCTCCCGAACCCATTGAGTACAGCGAGCGTGTTCCGTCGGAAGGAGCCGGCCGCACCGAACTCTACCGCCGCGCCCTCGACTGGACCGAAAATCATTTTGCTTACGGCCCCAAAACAGGGATCAAAGCCGATGCGGGCACCAGTTCCATTCGCCTTACCGGCACGGCCAAGATGAAGGTGGCCCAAGGAAATGCTCCCGCCTCCGAGCGCACCTTGCGCTTTGATTTTGTATTTCAGTCCACCGACAACGGCTATGTATACAGCGTAGGCTCTTTCCGCATCATCCCCGATCCGAAGAAGGTGGAAGAGTCGATGCCTTTGGATGAGTTTGTAACCCAGTTGGCTGCTGAGAAAGGCAACGACCGCACGCACAACGACCGCCGCACCACGGCCATGGCCAACTCTCTGGCCAGCGAAATTGCCCTCGGCTTCCGTTCGTATATGAACAGCATGCCCAGTCCCCAAGAAGCTGTCGTAGGCCTGAACGCGGCCGGCGAAAATTAATTTTGGCGTTTCGTTGGTGCCACAGCAACAGCGCCGCTGACTGAGTCAGCGGCGCTGTTGCTTTTATAGGATTTTGTAAATTTCTAAAATGGCTGTTTCACTCACGCCCAACTTGGTGTTGAGACTACCGATGGGTAGGCAAGGCGATTCAGCTAAAACGCGTTTGTATCGGGGAGACTTCTAAAAAAAGCAGAAAGCCGCGTTGCAGCACGGCTTTCCTTTCTTCTTCACTTTTCACTCCCATCACTCACTGTCAAAGGTACGATTTCGGAGAAGCCTAGGTTAGCCTCGCGTAGCAGATAACAAAATATTAATCTGCCAATTAGCCTAACAATATGCAAAAAGTCTGGCTAGCATCAACAGCCCAACAGACTTTTTTTGAGTAATGCACAAAGTGTTGTTACAACCCCCTTTTAGCTTGTCGGACCGTCGTCAACTCGCGCCTCAACCACGGCCTGCACAGCGGTTGGCAGGGCCGAAAGCAAATCGTAGCCGGTGGCCCGCTCAATAGCATCGACTGTGGTGCGATAACTTTTCCAGGTTGAGAGCAGGCCGTTGTCGTTGGGGGTATTGACGGCGATGATGCGCGTGTCGCTCGTAACCCGCCGTACATCGTCGGTGCCGTTGGGCAGTACGACAATGACCTTCCAGAGGCGGTTGGGCACGGTCACGTGGCCGTTGTCGAGGGTGCTGAGCGGGCCGGCCGAGCCGGTGCCGCCTTTGCCGTAGCTGCCGCAGATGAGGTAGAGTTCGTTGCCCGCGTCCACGAGCGTGCGGCAGTAGTTTTCCAGCCCGGCCCAGGTTTGCTGGTTGTTGCGCGGGGCCTGGGGCACCATGTTGCTCATCAGAAACGTGGCCGAGTTGTCGGCCACCGACCCGGTGCGGTCGGCCGAGGGGCACTGGTGGCCCCGGTCAAAACCCGAGCCGACGTAGCTCCCGGCCGTGACGTGGTACCAGTTAGCGGGCAAGCTGTTGTCAGCCAGAAAATCATCCTGTCGCGAAGCGCTGCCTAGCCACGCGCGGCTCAAGTGCCAGCTGACCCAGTTGGGCGTGCCCCGGTCGCGGTGGTACGACATGGTGTATTGAGCTTTGACCAACAGGTAGTTGGTGTAGTTGCTGGCGTCGGCGGTGGCACCGCTGGGGTTGCCAAAGGCGAGGTTGGGGTCGCGGGTAGCGGCTCCGTTACCGCCTGTGGCAGTACCACTGCCGGGCGCCACCAACTCATCGTGTGAGCAGGAAAAAGCCAGCAGGCTCAGCAAGCACCAGCTTAAGTAGCGTCGAAAAGTAGGCGTCATAGGGGCAGCTTCCAGAAAAAGAAATAACCCTGAACCGAGCAGCAGGCACTGCTACTTGCACTTACTAGCAGCGGTCGGTTCAAGTTAAGATAGCCGTAATACGGTTGATTACGAATTTAAGCATTCAAACCACAAGAGATCTAGGCTGAAGCGCAGATTTCCGGCAGTCCGAAAACTGCGGCGCAACCTTTAGCTTGTGCTACAGTTCCTATGCCTATCGAAGCTTTCCATACCGTGGTCATCGGCGCCGGACAGGCGGGGCTGGCCGCCGCCTATTATTTGCAGCAGCACGGCGTTTCGTTTGTCGTGCTCGACGAGCGCGAAACGGTGGGCGACGTGTGGGCAACCCGCTTCGACGCGCTGCGATTGTTTTCGCCGCCTTGGGCCAGCAACCTGCCGGGCCTGAGCTGGCCGCCGGGTAGTCCGCTGCGCTACCCCAGCAAAGACGAAGCCGCCCAGTACTTGCAGCAGTATGCCGCGCATTTTAAGCTTCCGGTTCGGCTGCGCCAACGCGTTACCCGCCTGCTACCTACCTCAGACAGCGACGAAGGCTTTCATATATATACATCTGACAATCAGACATATATCTGCAAAAACGTCATCATCTGCACCGGAGCGTACACGGCCCCACACATGCCCATGTTTGCCGCGGAACTAGCGCCGACTGTGGTACAGCTCCACAGCCAAGCGTATCGCCGACCATCTCAACTGCCCGGTACAGGGGCCGTAGCCGTAGTGGGGAGCGGCAACTCGGCCTTGCAGATTGCTGCTGATGTGGCGGCAACCGGCCGGCCGGTGTTTGTGGCTTACGACGAAAACACCCCTACGCTTCCCAACAACAACCTGATGTGGGCGCTGCTCAAGATAACGGGCCTGATGAACGTTTCACGCCATACAGCCTTGGGTCGACGCATGTTGAGCCGGCCCGATCCTGTCGTAAGCAGCGACCTGACGCGGTTGCGGCAATTCTCGAACGCGCAGTTTATCGGGCGAGCATTGGGCGTTGCGAATGAAACAAGGCTGCACGGACGTCAGGCTACTACCCCGCCGCTGGAAGCTGTGGTTTGGGCTACGGGCTATGCTCCTGATTATGACTGGATTGAAGCGCCCATCTTCGACGCGAAAGGCTCTCCCAAACACTATCGCGGCCTCACCTCCGTTCCCGGCTTGGCTTTCCTTGGTTTGCCGTGGCTCAACAGCCGCAGCTCAGCCCTGATGGGTGGCGCGGGGCGCGACGCCCGCTACGTGGTGGAGCAGTTGTTGAAAAGGCCATAATTATGCTGAAACCCAACGGCCTGATTTCAGGTTGAATAAGAAGTCACAACAAGCGGAGCCATACGAATGCGTGCGGGGCCTCCGGCCTGTTTTCTTTCGTCTTTAACCTAATTCCCATGCTTTTACTGATTTTCTTTGGGCTCATCATAGCCACAGCGCTATTGGCTCTCAACACCGTCGACAACATCAAGGCAATGGTTACTCCTGAGCCTATTCCGGTGCGGAACAACGGCTAATCTGCCTTTATTGGAAATAAAAAAGCCGCTTTCTGTGTAGAAAGCGGCTTTTTTATAACCTTTTGATTAGCAAGCACATAAAAAAACAGCCTTGCTTGCGCAACGCTGTTTAAAATATCCCTTTTGGAGTACTAGCGAATGACGAGCTTTCGCATCTCGCTGGCATTCTCCGATTCGAGCTTTACGTAATACAAACCCGTAGCGAACTTGCTCAGGTCAAGGGTTTTGGTGTAGCGGTCGTTGAGTTCGGTGAGGGTTTCGCGGTAAATCACGGAGCCGATCACGTTCAGGATTCGCAGTTCCATCTTGCGGCCTTCGAAGCCGTTGATGGCAATGTGCACAATTCCAGTGCTGGGGTTGGGGTACACGACCACTGCTTTGTCTTCGGCGGGCCGGGCACTTGCTGCGGATGGAATGGACAATGCTTTCGCTTGCGGAAAACTACTGTGCATTGGCCCCACACCAAATACGATGATTAAAAATAAAGTACGTAGGAGTCTCATCATAGCGTCGTGTAGGGGTGATAAAGTGCACAACCACAATAACTTCGTTAACGTCTGGCACTCAATTAGGTTTACAAAAATACGCGCCTAATTTGACAAAGGACAATACAATATAACGAAACCTCTATAAATATATCACTTTGCATCTCGCACTCACGCATTTAACCCACAAAAAAAGTTGGACGTTATCGTTATTGGTGGAGGACTAGGAGGACTTACGGCTGCGCTCGATTTGTGCGGCCGGGGCCACCACGTGACGGTTATTGAGCGCCGCAGCTACCCCTTTCATAAGGTTTGCGGTGAGTACGTTTCCAATGAAGTGTTGCCGTACCTGCGGCGGCTGGGCGTTGATCCGGCACCGCTTGGGCCCGCCGATGTTTCCCGATTTTTATTGAGTTCTCCGGCGGGCCGCACCCTCACGGTGCCACTCGACTTGGGCGGCTTTGGCGTGAGTCGCTACACGCTCGATCAGTTTCTGTACAAGCAAGCCGTGGCGCGGGGCGTGGAGTTTTACCAACAGGCCACCGTCACGCAGGTAGCCTTCGACGAAAGCGCCAACCTGCACGACGTTTCGCTGGCCGATGGCCGAACGTTGCGGGCGCGTGTCGTGCTGGGCGCATACGGCAAGCGCACCAACCTCGACCGCCAGCTACAGCGCACGTTTTTCACCCAGCGCTCGCCTTACCTCGGCGTGAAGTACCACCTGCGCCTGGATTTTCCGCGCGACCTCATTGCTCTGCACAACTTTGCCGATGGCTACGCAGGCATTTCGGCCATCGAAGACGGCAAGTATTGCTTTTGCTACCTCACCACGCGCCAAAACCTCAAGCAGCACGGCACCATCGGGCAGATGGAACAACACGTGCTGGCGCGAAACCCTCACTTGGCGCGCATTTTCCGTGAGGCCGAGTTTTTGTACGATCAGCCGGAAGTCATCAACGAAATTTCCTTCGCCCCCAAACAGTGCGTAGAACAGCACGTGCTGATGTGCGGCGACGCCGCTGGCCTGATTACGCCGCTCTGTGGCAATGGCATGGCCATGGCCATTCATGGCGCGCAACTGGCTTCTAATCAAATACATGCATTCCTCACCGGTCATACAGACCGCGCCACTCTGGAAAGCGGCTACCACGCTACTTGGCAGGCGCATTTCGGGCAGCGCCTGCGGGTGGGCCGGGCGGTACAGCATCTGTTTGGGCAGCCGCTGCTGAGTGAGATGGTAGTCAGTGGGTTGCGCTACCTGCCGGGGGCCGTGCGGGCCCTGATGCAACGCACCCACGGCACCGCATTCTAACGCCGATATTATGCACATTTAGGGCAAGCCGCGCGGCCCTAAATTGCGTATACTTCGCTCAATGACCAGCTATCTGTGTGCTATCGGCACCGCTAATCCACCGCACCGCATTCCGCAACCCCAAATCGCCAGCTTCATGGCCGGGGCATTGCAATTTGACGAATCCGATACCCGCCGGCTGCGGGCCTTGTACCGCGTATCGGGCATTGGCCAGCGCTACACCGTGCTGCCGGACTACGGCCGCGCCAACGGCGAATTCGAGTTTTTCCCAAACACGCCTGATTTAGAGCCTTTTCCTACGGTTGGGCAGCGCATGAGCGTGTACCGCCAGCACGCGTTGCCGTTGTCGGTGGAGGCTGTGCGCGATTGTCTGGAGCAATTGCCGGAAGTAGCAATCGGCAGCATTACGCACTTGGTTACGGTCAGCTGCACGGGCATGTACGCGCCGGGACTGGATATTGAGTTGGTCGAAGCCTTGGGACTGAACCTGAGCGTGCAGCGTACCTGCGTCAATTTTATGGGCTGCTACGCCGCCTTCAATGCCCTGAAGCTGGCCGATGCCTTCTGCCGCGCCGATGCCAAAGCCCGCGTACTGATTGTGTGTACCGAGCTGTGTACCATTCACTTCCAGAAACGCCCCGAAGACGATCACTTGGTGTCGAATGCGCTGTTTGGCGACGGGTCGGCGGCGGTGTTGGTGCAGGGCCACCCGGCGCAGCAACAGCCCAGCTTGGCGCTCGACGCATTTCATTGCGGCCTCGAGCCCGACGGCCGTCAGGACATGGCGTGGCACATCAACGATCTGGGCTTTGAGATGACGCTCTCCTCCTACGTGCCCCGCATGATCCAGAAAGGCATTCGGCAGCTTACCGACCGCTTGCTGGAGAACCTCCCCATCAAACTAGCTGATATTCATGCGTTTGCCATCCATCCGGGTGGACGCAAAATCCTGGAAACTATCGAAGCAGAGCTTGGCCTGACCACCCACGACAATCGTTTTGCCTACCAAGTGCTGCGCGATTACGGCAATATGTCGTCGGCGACGGTGCTTTTTGTGCTGCGCGAATTGCTGCGCACCCTTACGGCCGCCGATGCCGGGGCGCCTGTGTTGAGCTTTGCTTTCGGGCCGGGCCTGACGCTGGAAGCCATGCTGATGAAAGTGGCCGTGGCCCCGCAACCTATTGTTCGGAGCAATGGGTACGCCAAGCACACCAGCGAAGCAATCGCGCTGAGTAAGGAATAGAAAAGAATACCCTGTAAGCATCTCACAATCAATTAGTTGATGAACTTTAGCCAGCGCGCCACCGAGGAAGAGTTGATGGACGACCTGACGCTGGCCTCCGATGCCCTGCGCCAAAACCTCGACGAGCTGGAAGTTATCAATAAGTGGTTAGGCGGCTACCGCGTGGTGCTGGATGCCTTGCAGCGCCTGCGCCCCCGGTTACCCACCAATCGGCCGTTGCGGCTAGCTGACCTTGGCAGCGGCGGCGGCGACACGTTGTGCTACATTGCCCGCTGGGCCCGTCGCCACCAGATTGCGGTGCAACTCGTTGGCATCGACGCCAATGCCTTTATGCTGGACTATGCCGCCAGCAAGTGCCAAGGCTACCCCGAAATCAGCTTCGAGCAGCAGGATATCTTCTCCCCCGAGTTCCGACAACAGCAGTTTGATGTAGTCACTTGCAGCTTGTTTTGCCACCATTTCAGCGACGAATCCCTATCGGACCTATTGCAGCAACTGCAACACCAAGCCCGCACTGCGATCATTATCAACGACTTGCACCGCAATCCACTGGCTTACTACAGCATCAAGGCGCTTACCCAGATTTTTCGAGGCTCTTATCTGGTGCAAAACGACGCGCCGCTGTCGGTTGCGCGGGCCTTTACGCGCAGTGACTGGAAGCGCATTCTACAACGTGCTCATATAGAGCATTATACCCTGCGGTGGCAATGGGCATTTCGGTGGCAGGTGGTTATCTCAGCTGCTTGACAGGTATTAGCTAAAAATCTCCGCTGCCGCCCGAAAGGTATTGGCATGCGCCTCCACAATGTCGGCGATGCGCTCGGAGTAGCCGCCGCCCATACACACGACCACCGGCAGGGCATGCTGGCGGCACAGTTCCAGCACAAAGCGGTCGCGCTGCCGGCAGCCTTCGCGCGTAAGAGCCAAATGCCCTAGCTTATCGGTTGCCAGCACATCGACGCCGCTGAGGTAAAAAACGAAATCGGGCTGTACTTCGTCGAGCAGACGTGGCAGGGTGTCGCGCAGCAAGCTCAGATACGCCGCGTCGTCGGTGCCGTCGGCTAGCGGCAGATCCAGGTCCGATTGCTCCTTGCGGTGCGGATAGTTGCGGGCGCCGTGCATCGAGAAAGTGAACACCCGTGGTTCGTGCCTGAAAATTGCGGCCGTGCCGTTGCCTTGGTGCACATCCAAGTCCACGATCAGAATTTTTTGAACGCTTGGCTGATGGGCCAGCAAGTAGTTGGCCGCCGCGGCTTGGTCGTTGAGCAAGCAAAAGCCCTCGCCCCGATCGGCAAATGCGTGGTGCGTGCCGCCGGCAATGTTGAGCGAAACTCCATGCCGAAGCGCTCGCTCAGCGCACGCAATCGTGCCGCCCAGGATAGTTACCTCACGCTCAACAAGTTGCTCCGACCAAGGGAAGCCTGTTGCACGTTCTTCGTGCCGCGTCAGCTCTCCCTGGCACAGCCGCTGATAGTAACCGGCATCGTGGGTGCGCAGAATTTCGGCCGCGGGCGGGGGCGAGGGCACGAAAAAATTGCTTTCCGCCACCACACCTTCGCGCAGCAACTGCTCGGGCAGCAACTCATACTTGAGCATAGGAAAACGGTGGCCGGCCGGCAATGGGTGGGCGTACAGCGGTGCCCAAGCGATAGAAAGCATAGAAATAATCTGGGAATGCGAACCTACGGAATCAGGCTGGGCCCAGATAGGAGGCAGCACCGAATTTGCTTACGCCTAACAATCCAACCGCCCCATTGACTGACTCGCACATAATTTTTTCTGAAATATTGCACTATTGTATTTTTTAAATAAATTAGGGTCTGATCAATAATCATCGAAACAGCAAAATTGTCAGACACAAATTGAACTTTCGTGTTAATAGCTTGTTTTACAATAAGTTATCAAATCATTCATTTCATTTTTCCGCTTTTGAATGCAAATGCAATTTGATAATATTTTAGTACAATTTAAATACTAAACATCATGTGGTTGCGCGTTCTGTGCTTGTCGTTTCTGCTGCTATTGAGCAGTTGGTTGTCGGCATACTCCAAACCTTCGCCGCGCTTTATGCGCCGCTACTCTCACCATGAGCAACGCGTAACCGCACGCCGCGATTCGCGGGCTCGGCGCTTCTACGCCAAGAAAAACCGACACGAAAGCCGGCTCAAGATGCGCGCTTTCCGGAAAGCGCATCGCCACACAAAACGCAAAAAGAAGGGCTCCACCATCCGGGCCGTCCTGCCAACGCGCTCTACGCTATAAGGCCCACGAAGCGCACGGAGCCCGAGCAAAAGCCCCAACCGATCGGATCGGTTGGGGCTTTTGCATTTGTTGCAGACAACTGCTTCACAATCAAGATTATACATAAGAAAAGCCCGGCTGCGGGGCCGGGCTTTCTGGTGCCTGTTTAGGTCGGTTTTCAGTTGCAAAACCGTTGGCAGATTTGGGAAGGCCCCAAAATCAGGCGGTAAAAATAGGTTTCCGTGAGGCGTACTGGGCTCGAACCAGTGACCTCTACCCTGTCAAGGTAGCGCTCTGAACCAACTGAGCTAACACCCCGCAAACCTACCACTCGTACTGGCGGCGGCCGTAAAAAATCAAATATACACGCGAAGGGTATTGGTTGGATCGAGAGGGGGATTTTTTTTATCGGTGACACGCCGCCTTGTGCAACTTTCCGGCCAGCCAGAAGTATAGCGGCTTACATACGCACTCCAATCACGCTCCTTTTCCCTCACCACCGAATTTACAGTAGTATGAAAAAGATTATTCTCCTTCTCACTTTTTGCGCGGCTTCCTTCACGGCAGTTCAGGCGCAGGATGGCCACATCGGCGAGCGCAAATCCACAGATTATCCATCAGGCGGCAGCGATTCTCGCAACTCCGGCTTCGGTATCAAAGGCGGCTTCAACGCGGCTGATTTCCGCGGCGACGACAAGAAAAATTTCGGCGACAACAGCAACTACAAGTCATTTCACGCCGGCGTTTATGCTCAGATTGGCTTAAACGACAAGTTTTCCATACAACCCGAGTTCCTGTACAGCCGCCAGGGTTTTAAGGCTTCTAACCCCGGCAATACCACCATGACCAGCCCCTACACCACCCGCCTCGACTACCTGCAAGTGCCAGTGCTGCTGGTGTATAACTTTCTCGACAACGTGAGCGTGCACGTAGGCCCGCAGGTTTCGTTGCTCACCAAAGTGAAAGAAGGCTCGGTGGAACGCAAAATCAACGACAGCCAGTACAACTACAATTACAGCAGCCTCGACTACGGCCTAGCCGCTGGTCTCGAAGCACGTGTAGGTCCGGGCCGCGTGGGTGCTCGCTATACGGCTGGCTTTGCCGACATTCTCAAAGACCCCAAATCAACTGTCAATCAATCGATTACCAATATTAAGAATGGCGTATTCCAAGTGTACGTCGGCATTGGGTTTGCGCAATAATTAACATTTTGCGTTTGCCCCTGTCTCAAAAAGGAAGCCCAGGCCGGGCTTCCTTTTTTGCATCTACAGCTTTTCGTTCTGCCTGTGCCATTTCTCTTTCTGCCCGCCACTTCGACTGCGCTCGACATGTTGCCCGCCTTAAACCATGCCCGCGAGCTGTTGGCTGAGCGTGGCATGAGTGTGTTGGGTGCCTGGGCGTTGCTCAACCTGCTGGTGAGCGGCTATTACGTCGCCCGCACCGATCCGCGTACGGAAGCACATTACTTCCACCAGATGAACGTGGGCTGGAACATCGTCAATGCGGTGCTGGCCGTGGTGGGCATGTTGCGGGCGCACCCCAACCAAGTAGCCGGTCTCACGCTCGCCGACAGCCTGGAAGCGCAGTTTAATTTTGAGAAAATCCTGCTGATAAATGCGGGCCTCGACGTAGCCTATCTGGCCGTTGGGAGCTGGTTACGGGCCCGGGCAGCGTCGGCGCCCCTGCGCCCCGAGCGGCTTTTCGGCTTTGGGCGCTCGCTGTGGCTGCAAGGCGGCTTTCTGCTGCTTTTCGATACCGGTTTTTACTTTGTGTACCACCGCTACGCGGGTGCGCTGTTAGCACTGCTGTAAAACGAAACTTTGAGCACAAAAAAGGCCCGCAATAAAGTGCGGGCCTTTTTTTGTGCAACAACTTGAATATTAGACATTTACCCTGGGCGCATGGCTGCCTTCCAGAATCTCCTCCACAATCTTTTTGTTGAATGCCGGGATATCTTCGGGCTTGCGGCTGGTAATCAGGCCTTTATCTACCACTACTTCGCTGTCTTCCCAGTGAGCGCCGGCGTTGCGCAGGTCGGTTTGGAGGCTGGGCCAGCTGGTCATTTTCTTGCCTTTTACCAAACCCGTTTCGATCAGCGTCCAGGGGCCGTGGCAAATGGCGGCCACCACCTTGCCCGAGCGCATAAATTCGGTGGCAAAGTTCACTACGTCCTTGTTGATGCGCAGTTTGTCGGGGTTGATCTGGCCGCCGGGCAACACCAGCGCGTCGTAATCCGAGGCTTTCACGTCCGTAATTACTTTGTCAACATCGACCTTGTCGCCCCAGTCGGTTTGGTCCCAGCCTTTGATCGAGCCGCTTTTCAGCGAGATCACATCGACCTCGGCGCCTTCGTCTTCCAGAAACTTTTTGGGTTTGGTAAGCTCTACCTGCTCAAAACCATCGGTCGCTACAATGGCGATCTTTTTGCCTTTCAATTTATCACTACCAAAAATGCTCATCTTGTTGTGGGTGTTGTGGTTATGGGATATTGGAAATAAAAAAGCCGAAACCGCGTGTAGCGGCTCCGGCTTTTCTTTAACGTAAGGCTGGACGGAGGGGTTATCAATCGTCGTGGCCGGCGCGCTCGCGCTTGAGTTGCTTGCGCAGGCTACGCACGCGGTCGTCGAAGCCGTCGGGGTCGTAGCTTACATCTTCCACGTCCACCTCGCCGAGCATGTCCATCAGGTCGTCGGAGTGGTCGGTGCGGGTACCCGTACTGACCTTCACAAACGTCATTTCCGACCACAACAAGGCCTTCAGACGGGTGCCGTCTTCGCTCAGCATTTGCATCTCTACCACGAGGTTAGAGTTGTCGAAGTGAATAAGTTGCGACTTGATACGCACGGTTTCGCTGTGCAAGGCCGGCCGCAGATACGAAATATGATGCTTCGTAATCACCCACGAGGCGCCGAGCGTGCTGGCCACTTGGCCGAGGTTGAGGGCGTAGTGTTCGGTGGTGTGATCTTCGCGGGCGTTCAAAAAATAATCGAGGTAACGGGCGTTGTTGAGGTGGCCCATCATGTCGCAGTCCTGAAAATGCACGCGGTAGGTGGTTTCAGGCGTCTGGACCAACGGAGTGTGGGAGGAGGACATGGTGCAGGAGGTGAGTGTGCCCGCAAGAACTGCAAAGCGCGTGGGATGTTTGATTTTTCCAGCAGTAAGCCTCCGATCAGACTGTCATCCAGAGCGCCGCGAAGGATCTCTACCGTGCGTAATTATTGCTCGTGTAGAGATCCTTCGCGGCGCTCTGGATGATCGCCTTGGCATTTCTATTCTACGTCCTGCGCTAGCTTTTCTTCTCCGCATCGGCGGGCGGGCCAAGCACTTTGATCTTGTCGCCCTTCTTGACGCCGGAGAGGATTTCAACGTTGATGCCGTCAGATAACCCCGTCTTTACCAATTGCTTGCGAAACTGCTGCGGGCCGGTTTCTACTTCTACAAACACGCTGTCCTTGTTGACTTTGCCGAACTGCAACAGGCTTTCGCGAATGGCCAGCACCTTCTCGCGCCGGCCCAGCACAATGTCGCCGTTAGCCGAGTAGTTGGCCCGCAGAAACTGCCCGGGCTTCAAATCAACTTTGGCGCGCACCAAAAACTTCGTGGCGCCTTCTTCCACCACGCCTTTCGGAGCGATGTATTCGAGTTGGGCCGGGAAGGTTTGGTTTTCTAGCGCGCCCACGCTCAGGTTCAGGTCCATGCCTTCGCGCACTTTGCCCACTTCGCTTTCGTCGACTTTGCCTTCGAAAACGAGGCTTTTCATGTCGGCGATGCTGGCTACGGTGGTACCCTCGTTGAAATTGTTACGCTCTACTACCGACGAACCTACTTTCACGGGCACATCCAGCAGCAAACCGGTGATGGTGGAGCGAATCAGGTTGAGCGAGCCGCCGGTGTTGCGGGAGGCGCCTTTCTGCGCGATTTGCAGGTTGCTTTCGGCAGCGTCCAGGGCTTGCTTTTTGGCCCGATAATCAGACAGGTAGTTGAGGTACTCCTGCTCCGCGATTACTTTCTGGTCGAAGAGCGCTTTCTGCCGATCCAGAGCTACCTTACTAGTTTCCAGGGCAATGCGAGCTGCCTGAATGCCCGTTTGGGCGCTGTTGACGCTGGCAGCATTCGCCACCGTCCGGATGCGGGCAATCAGCTCGCCTTCCTTAATCGGCTGACCAGCTTCTACATACAGCTCCTCTACAATACCCGATACCTGCGGCTTGATCAGTACTTCGCGGCGGGGCACAATGCTGCCCGTGGCCACCGTTTTCTTGACGATATCCGTCACGATGGGCTGCTCGGTTTTGTAGGTGATCGGGTCGGCGTGAGCCTGCCTGTAGAAATAGCGGGCCAGCCAGCCGAAGCCCGCTAGCAGCATGAGCACCAGCAAGCCCAGAAAAATCCGCTTGATCGTGATTGCGGGTTTCTTCGGCGCGATGTACTGTTCCTCGTCTGGGTGCCGGTGGTTGTCCTGCAAGCTGGTACGCGGGACGGCCACTTGTTCGTCGGGCAGTATGTCGTTGTTCATGGCAAATTTTCTGGCTGGTGGTTATCGTTTACTAGCTGATTTACAGGTATTTATTCATCCTTCAGCGCCACTACCGGCTGCACGCGGGCCGCGATGGTGGCGGGCACTAGTCCGGCTAGCGCGCCGGCAATTACTAGGAGCGCCACAGCCATGCCGGCCACGCCCAAATCAACTTGCGGACTGGCAAAAAAGCCCACGTCTTTGCCCTCGATCATGGACGCGATGCCCGCCATCAGGGCCGTGCCAAACAGCAGCCCGATCAGGCCGGCCACGGCCGTGAGCACGATGCTTTCCTGCACGATCAGGCTGATGATGCTCCAAGGCGTAGCGCCCAGCGCCTTACGAATCCCGATTTCCTTGGTGCGCTCCTTCACCACGATGAGCATGATGTTGCTCACCCCAATGATGCCGGCCAAGATGGTACCGATGCTCACCAGCCAGCTAAAGCCCGCGATGCCCATAAATAGGCCCTGCACGCGGGCGTATTCCTCCTCGACGTTGGCCGAGCCGAAAGCGCGGTCGTCATTGGGCGCTACTTTGTGCTGGCGGCGCAGCACTTCCTTCGCTTTCGTTTCCACAACAGCGGCCGGAATGCCGGTTTTAGGAATAAAAGAGAAGTAGTCAATCTTATTGGTCTGGTTAAAAGCCACTTGCAGCGTAGTCAGCGGGATATAAATAGTCTGGCCGTCCTGCTGGGCTTCTTCTGCCTTGCCCGAGCCCTTGAACACGCCCACCACCTGAAAGTATATCCCCTTGATATTGATGTACTTACCCATTGGGTTAGTAGTTCCAAAAAGAATGTCGACCACGCGGTTGCCGATGACGGCAATCTTGCGGCGGCCCGTGATGTCGGGCTCGTTGATGAAACGGCCCTGCTGCATGTCCACGGCCCGCACGGCGGGGTAACCAGGGTACTCGCCGTTTACCGAAAACGAAGAGCTTTTCGGGCCGTTCTGCACCGTAAACGTGCCGTGCAGCGAGGTGCGCGGCAGCACCAGCGCCGCCTCCGGCACTTGGCGCTCGAGGGCGGTTACGTCGTCGTTGGTGAGCTGCACAAAACGCCCGGCCTTCAGGCCCATGTAAGGAACGCTGGTGCGCTGCGTCCAGACGAAAATGGCGTTTTTGGCGACGTTAAACTCTTTTTCGACGCCGTTGCGGAAGCCTTTGCCCGCGCCCAACAACACAGCGAGCATGAAAATACCCCAGAACACGCCAAATGCCGTGAGCCCCGTGCGCAGCTTGTGCCGCCGCACCGTCCCCCAGATTTCACTCCATTTATCGAGGTCAAACATGTTGTTGGGTCTTAGGGTCTTGGGGGGGTTCTAGCCCGTTATCAGACATCTTAGTCAGCTCGTAAAGCTTCAATAGGTTTGATGTTCGCAGCTTTCGTAGCGGGTATCAGGCCGGCGATGGCGCCGGCGACTACCAGTAGCAGCACGGCGCTCACGGCCACGGTCACGTCCACGCCGGGCCGGTCGAAGTAAGGCAGCTTGGCCCCGGTCGATTGGATGGCGTAACGAATGCTATCGAGCAGTCCCACGCCGGCCAGCAGCCCCAGGTAACCCGACAAGCCGGTGATCACGATTGACTCCTGCACGATCATGCTGATGATGCTCCAGGGCGTGGCACCCAGCGCTTTGCGCACCCCGATTTCGCGGGTACGCTCTTGCACGATAATGAGCATGATGTTGCTAACACCCACCACGCCCGCTACCAGCGTGAGCCCGCCAATGATGGATACAAACAGCTTGATGCCCCGAAACAGCCCCTGAAAGCGGGCTACTTCTTCCTCGTTGTTGTTGAGTTCGAGAGCCTGTTTATCGGCCGGGTCGAACTGGTGCCGACGGGCCAGCAGGATTCGTACTTGGCCCTCGATCTCTTTTACCGGCGTGCCGTTGGTCGTGGTCAGCCCCAGCAGCTGCACCTGGTTGTATTGGTTGAACGTGGTTTGGAAAGTGCTGAACGGCACGTATGCTCGCTCCTCGTTGCGGCCCTGGTTTTGGGTAGTGGTAAAGATGCCTACCACCTTGAAAAACACGCCTTTTACCTGCACATATTGGCCCAGGGCTTCTTCATCACCGAAAAGCACTTTGCGTACTTTCTCGCCCATGATCATCACTTTGCGCTGCTCGCCTATGTCCAGAGGGCTCAGAAAACGGCCTTTGAGCAAAGTTTCCCCGTTGATTTTGAAGAACTCGCCGTTGGCCCCGAACACCTGATACGAGCCGTTTTTGGTGCCTCGCATAATGGTGTACTCGCCCGTTAGGCGGTTGCGCGGAGCCAGCAATTCCACACCCTCAATCTGCTGGCGAATGGCCTCCATGTCGGTGTTGGAAAGCTTAATGTCGCGGCCGGGTTTCAGGCCGGCCCAGGGCATAGCCGTGCGGCCCCCGCTGATAAACAAGCTGTTCTGCGCGCCCGCCCCAAACTCGTTGAAGATGCCGTTTTCCATCCCCTTGCCCGCGCCCAACAGCAGCACCAGCATGAAAATACCCCAGAACACCCCAAACGCGGTCAGGAAGGTGCGGAGCTTGTTGCGCCGCATGGTGCCCAGAATTTCCTGCCATTTATCGAGGTCAAACATGGAATAGGGACTTTACCAGATTATTCGATAACATACAGTATATCAGCCTTTTGCACCCGTGCAATTTTGACGCACGGCATTTAGGCGGCGCACCACTTCGCGCACGGCATTTTCGTCGGTGGTGTAAAGTGGCATTTCCAGCGAGGTGTCGCTGTCTTTCTTGTGGCGCTTGATCTTGAGTTCGTAGTGCTTCTGCCCGTCGTCGGTGGTGGGCTGGTAGGTGATGGCCGTAACCTCATCCCAGTCAAAACCCATCTTCAGCTCAAACATGCCGTCGGCCACTTTGGCGGCCCAGCCGGCGTTGCCCTTGTTGTAGCTCACCGAGATGGGAGTGGAAGATTTCACATCGGCGTCGCGGTCGCTAATAATTTGCTCTAAGTGGCAGTTAGTCAAGGAAATACGCACGTCCTGCTTGGGCTTGGCGGGGTTGCGCATCAATTGATTCATGCGCTTTTGCAGCGCTTGCATATCGGTGCCGGTGGTTTGGGCCAAGACCACGCGGCCCGTGCTCACACTGCCAACTAGGGCAAGAATAAAAACTAGCTTTTTCATTGTAACCAGCAAAAAGAGGTGGAAAACGAAAGCTCAAATGCTACCACGAACCAGCTCAAACGGCCTTGTTTTCACGACGTAGCATCACACCAAATCAATAATTCAAGTAGCTGATTATTAACTATTTATAAATAACGTATTCGTGCTCTTCGTTTACAATCAAGCCATCGCGGATGCGGATGCAGCGGTCGGTTTGGGCAGCGATGTCGTTTTCGTGGGTCACGATCACGACGGTCATGCCCTCGCGGTTCACCTGCTTGAAGATGTCCATCACCTCCTGGGTCGTCTGGGTATCGAGGGCGCCGGTAGGTTCGTCGGCCAGAATAAGCTTGGGCCGGCTGATCAGGGCGCGGGCAATGGCCACACGCTGCTTTTGCCCGCCCGAAAGCTCCGAAGGCAAGTGATCGGCGCGCTCGCGCAGGCCCACGCGGTCGAGGTATTCGAGGGCCATGCGGTTGCGCTCCTTGCGACTCATTTTCTGGTAATAGAGCGGCAGGGCCACGTTTTCCATGGCGTTCTTGAAGTTCAGCAGGTTGAACGACTGGAACACAAAGCCCAAAAACTGATTGCGGTACTGTGCCGCCCGCGTCTGCGAGAGGCTGCGGTCGATGCGCGTGCCGGCCAGGTAATACTCGCCGTGGTCGAAGTCGTCGAGAATGCCCAAGATGTTGAGCAGCGTGCTTTTGCCCGACCCCGACGAGCCCATAATGCTCACCAATTCGCCTTCGCGTACGTGCAAGTCAATGCCTTTTAGTACCCGCAGGCGGTTGGTGCCCACCTCGTAACTCTTCTGAATATTTCTCAGCTTTATCATAACCGCTAAGCCCTCGGCTGCGCTTTAGGGTGTCACCTAGTAGTAGGCAATACAAACTACGCTTTCTTTTATCTTATTCCAAAAGAAAACGGGATATTTTTTTGTTACCATTCGCCCAAGCTGAGCGCCAGCGCCGGGAAGTATCGGAATAGATGTCATCCGAGAAGCAAGGGTTGCCTCAAAACTGATAAAGACTATTGCAAGTATCTAATTTAACTCTTAAGTACTAGAAGCTAGCACTTTACGCAGCTTAAACTTCTGCGCTAGTGCTCTCACCCTTTGTCCCAAAGCATGAAGTTTTCGAAGCAAGTTGTCTGGATAACGGGAGCCTCGTCGGGCATTGGCGAAGCGCTGGCCCGCGAATTTGCCCGCAACGGCGCACGCCTCGTGCTTTCGGGCCGTAACACGGCCGAATTGGAGCGCGTCAGCGCCGCCTGCGCCCCGGCCGAGACGCTGGCACTACCCCTAGATTTGGGAGATGCGCCCAGCTTTCCGGGCAAGGTTGCGGAAGTGCTGGCGCGCTACGGCCGCATCGATATTCTGGTGAACAACGGCGGCATCAGCCAACGCTCGCTAGCCCTCGAAACCGCGCTCGACGTAGACCGGCGGCTGATAGAAATCAATTATTTTGGTACGGTAGCCCTAACCAAAGCCGTAGTGCCGACAATGATCAGCCAAGGCCGCGGCCGAGTGGTAGTCGTGAGCAGCTTGGTGGGCAAATTCGGCACGCCCTATCGCAGTGCCTACGCCGCCTCGAAGCACGCGCTGCACGGATTCTTCGATTCGCTCCGCACCGAGCTGGAGGCTACGGGCGTGGGCGTCAGCATCTTGTGTCCAGGCTTTGTCCGGACCGGGATTTCGGTGAATGCGCTTACCGGCGATGGCACGCCCCTGCGCACCATGGACGAGGCGACGGCCAAAGGCCTGCCGCCCGCCGTATTTGCCAGGCGCGCCGTGCGCGCCATTGCGCAGGGTCGCAACGAAGTCTATATCGGCGGGCGCGAAACGTGGGGCGTCCTGCTGAAGCGTTTTGCCCCCGGGCTTTTTGCCAAATTTATCGGCCGCGCCAAAGTGCGCTAATATGATAACAAGTTGTCTATCAGCTTATTGATTGGATTTGCGGGCTTGCATTTCGGCTTGCATAGCGCGCTTCTTTACTTGGTAGTTTTTGTATTGCGTAGGCGTCAGAACCTGGCGTAGCTGGCCTTCGGAAGAAGCATTGATGCGCTTGAGCTCGGTCATGAGGCCGGTGCGGTTGCCGGCAAATTGCTTCTGTGCGTCGTTTACCTGCGTTACGGTACTGCTCAGGATGGCCCGCACTTTCACCTGCTGATCGGGGCGGAGCTGTAGCTCGTCGGTCATGACGTCGGTGAGGTCGCGGGCGGCCGTTGGGGCCACGGCGGGCGCCGCCGCCTCAGTCCGAACAGGCTCGGCAGTAGCCGTTGCGTTTTTGCCTTTCTTGTGGCGGGCACAGCCGAAAGTCAACAGAACAAGCAGAAAAAGAGCGAGAAGAGGACGAGTAGGGCGCATAGGAAGCGTTAGCAGGAGGTGGAGTGCGCCCTACATACGCGAAAATGCCTGTGCGTGGTTATTTATTGCCAGATCTTGAAGCAACTCCCTAGCCCACAAGCTTTTATACAAGCGGACTACGTCGCCTAACGGTTCAAAGCAGCTCAGCAATGTATGCTAATCCGCTTTTTATAGGTAAATATTTGACTATCAAGTATTTACAAACACCTACACTAACTTGCTCGAATAGCTACCGGCCGCGGCTGACGAAACCCCGGCGGCCTTCATGCCTTGCGCTGTGTGGTGCGCCAACGCCATGATGGTGAGCATGGGATTGACGCCGCTGCACGCCGGGAAAGCAGAAGCGTCGGCCACGAACAGGTTCTTGACCTCGTAAGTTTCGCCATTGGGTGCGACCGGGTGCGTGGCCGCGTCGCCGCCCATGCGGCAGGTGCTCATCTGGTGGGCACTATACAGGCCAAACTGGTTGGGTTTCCAACTCAGATGCGGCAGTCGGTCAAGCACTTCCGGGTTTTGCAGCACGCCGTCTTGGGCGTGCAGAGTAGGCAAGGTGCCGTGCGGCAGATACACGGTGGTAGCCCCGGCGGCTACGTGAATTTCGGCAGCTGCCCGCACGCCTTGCAACAGGTGGCTGCGGTCGAAATCGCTGAGGGAGTAATCAACCAGCGGCGCGCCGTTTTTATCGATGGTCACGCGGCCGCCATCGCGGTCGCGGGTGAGCACAATAAAGCTCCCTAAGTGCGACGCATTGAGCATCAATTGCTTATGCTGCTCGCCCGAAAGCCACGGCAGCACCATGGCCATCAGGCCGGCGTGGGCGGGCGGCGTTTCGAGCTTGGCGCCGAAGTTGGTGCCGTCGAGCATCGAGAAGCAATCGTTCACGACCGACATGCTGGGTCCGTGCCAGGCATCGATACGGTGCGGGTACAAGGCCGATACGGCCACCGTAGGGTGTAAGTGCAGGTGTCGGCCCAGGTGCGGATGTTTCAGGCCGCTGCGCAAAAGCAAAGCCGGCGTCTGGATGGAGCCCCCGGCAGCTACCACGCGCCGGGCCCGCACGGTCACCCGCACCTTCTGGCCGGCGGAGGTGGTGTGAACGGCTTCGGCCCCGGTAGCGCGGCCGTCCTGTACGGTTACGCGTTCCACGTAAGTATCAGAGAGAATGCGGGCGCCGTGCTCGAAGGCTTGCAGTAGGTACGTGTTCAGGGTGCCCTGCTTCACGCCAAAGCGGTCGCCGAGGGTGCTGTAGCCAAGGCCCTGAAAATGCGTATCGGAGTCGGTGAGGCCTTTTTCGTTGCGGGGAATGAGCTTTACCTCCTGGCCTAGCTTTTTGGAGCCGTCCCATAAGGCTTGGTTCTGGCCGTTGTGGCGCGCGTAGTCAATGTTTACGCTTAAAGCGCGCGACACGGCATCGAGACTGCGCTTAAACTCCAAGGATGTAAAATACGGCACTTGGTGCTCGCGGGCCCATTCCTGCAATATGTAATCGGGGGTGCGGAAAGCGCCGGCCCAGTTGACGGTAGTGCCCCCGCCGAGGCAGCTGCCGGCCAGCAGCGCGATGCTCCCATCTTGGGTGGTGAGCGCGCCCTTGGCATCGTAGAGCTTGCCCATCATGTCAACTTCCCGCTGGGTAAAGTCGCAGCCGTGGCAGTACGGGCCTTTTTCCAGCACCAGTACATCGTAGCCAGCCGCAGCCAGCTCACCAGCTACCACGCCGCCGCCCGCGCCGCTCCCGATCACGAGCACATCGCATTCGTAGGTGACGTCGGAGGACGGATGCAGGGTGCGAATGGGCTTTTCAGTGTCTACGATTTCCTCTTGCGGCAACGGCCCCGGATAGCCGATGGCTTCCCACACGGGATTGCCGGCCTGCTCCGAGGAGCTACCGTAGTACAAGAACGTCAGGAGTTTACGCAACGCATGAAAGCCTTTCCGGAGCTGCGGCACGTTGCTTTGGGCCCAGCTTTGCAGCATTTGCTGTCGCTGCGCTGCATCGAGCCGCACAAAGGGCTTCAGACTACCAAACCACGTCAGGCCCAGCATCGGGCTACCCAGCAGCCCCAGCAATTGCTGAAACTCCTGCTGCGCGCCAACGGGTTGCGCCGACAATACCTCAGCCACCTTGTCTAGATCCACGCCTTCGGAGCCGTGCCGCGCCCAATATTCGGGGTGATCGGGCTTGCCTATGAAGCTCGGAATAAAAGTATCGGCAAGGGCCTGGAGAATTTCGCGGTGGGCAGCAGGAAGGAGCATGGAAAGGTCAGAAACAGGCGCTTTACCCATCGTAAAGCCGCTTCAAAATATCGGCATTTTCTTCCAGATAGTCGTCATGCAGCGCTTTACACTGCTTCACTTTCCTCAACTTTTTGGGAGGGAAGGAAGGGCATTTAAAAATTAAAACCAGAACTAAGCTTCCCTCCTTTTTTAAATTCTGCGCATCAAGCGGCGTGGGTTGGGGGTGGTAAAACCCGTTGAACGAAGACTGGCATTTAGTCTTCTAATTCTAGCTGACCACCCCGGCCTCCGGCCACCCCTCCTTGAAAAAAAGGAGGGGAGCTCGCTTTTAACGCTAGCCTTGGCGCTCCATCAAAACCAAGCCAACAGCCAGCCGATCATCCGCTTAACCTTTTCATTATAAGGCGGATACATAGTTTTGATTCCCGTTTGCCCCGTGCGTTGCTTCAACACGGATTTTTCATTGGAGAAGGCCAGAAAGCCAGAATAACCGTGCGCCCGACCGATGCCACTGTTGCCGATGCCGCCGAAGGGCAGCTCGGGGTGCGCCAAGTGAAGGATGGTTTCGTTGACGCAGGAGCCGCCGGCCGGTATGTTTTGCAGAAGATATTTCTGGTTTTCGCGGCTACCCGAGAATACGTACAATGCCAGCGGTCGGGGTCGCTCGTTTACGAAGGAGGTGGCCTGCATAAGGGTGCTAAAGGTTTGGACGGGCAGCAGCGGCCCAAATATTTCCTCTTGCATCAGACGGCTGTTAGGGGCCGCACCAATCAGTAAGGTTGGCTCGATGAAGCATTGGCTGGCCTCGACAATGCCGCCTATCTCTACGGTAGCACCTTGGTACTGAGCTTCTTCCAGCAGGCTTGCCAAGCGCTCGAAATGATACTTGTTGACGATGCGTGCATATGACGCCGAGGCGGCCACTCCTTCGCCAGCGGGGTCGTAGAAACGGTGTATGGCCTCCCGAATGTGCTGCACCAGGTCGCTTTTCACGTTTTCGTGCACAAGCAGGTAGTCGGGAGCCACGCAGGTCTGGCCGGCGTTGATGCACTTGCCCCACACGATTTTCTCGGCGGCATCGCGCAGGTCGGCGGTTTCGTCAACGATCACCGGCGACTTGCCGCCCAGCTCCAGCGTGACGCTGGTAAGGTGTTCGGCGGCGGCACGCATCACCACTTTGCCAATGGCGGGGCTGCCGGTAAAGAAAATATGATCGAAAGGCAGCCGCAGCAGCACGGTAGCCACTTTCTTATCGCCTTCTACCACAACCACTTCGGCCGGATCAAACAGCTCTTCGGCCATGCGCCGGAGCAGGGCCGCCACGTGAGGCGTAATCTCGGAAGGCTTCACTATGCAGCAATTGCCGGCCGCCAACGCCGACACCAACGGATCGAGGGCGAGGTAGAAGGGATAGTTCCAGGGGGCGATGATGAGGCAAACTCCTTTGGGCTCGCACTGCACCCACGATTTGGTGCCCAACAAGGCCATCGGCGTACCAACTTTGCGCGGCTTGGCCCATTGCTGTAAGTGCTTGAGTGCGTGCTTGATCTCAATTTGGCTAGGCCAGATTTCGGTGAGGTCGGTTTCCTCGGCGGGCTTGCGAAAATCGGCTTGGAGGGCCGCCTGAATAGCGGGACGGTTCTGCTCGATCCAGTTGCCGAGCTTGCGTAGTCGTGCCGAGCGCTCGCTAATTGCTTCGCGCCGCAACGCTTCGCTCCTGCCCTTTTGCGCTCGAAAAAGTTGTTGGATGGCGGCCTCATCTACAGTAGGCAACGCGGAAATTTCAACGGCGGGATTTTCCATAGCGGAGCAGCAACAAGTGGGAATGGCAATCAAGTTCGGAAACCCCACAGCGAAAACCCAATGTGGCACCCAGCTTTGCCTGTAAGCAATACGAAGCGCACACTTCTTCCGCGCGCTCTTCTCATAAATTCTTGTTAATCAGATACTTATTAACAAAATGTTTTTTTATCCACGGCTTTGTCACCATTGGGCTTTGGGCAGCTTCTTCCGAAACCCGGAATCCGTCGCACGGCCTTGCTCCAAGCCGGGCTATTGGTCCTGCACCAATGGCGGCGGCGTTGTGGTTTCTGATCCCTGGCGTGGTTGGGCTGTTTTGCGCAGAACGGCAACTCGTACCCAGGTTTAGAGTGCAATAGCGGGCTCTTTTTTATTCGCGGCCAAATCAATATCTTACCTGTCAACCTGAAGATTTTTAGCCTTGATTAAGTTTATTCTGAATGATCGGGAAGTAAGCACTGCGTTGCCGCCCGGCACGGTGCTGCTCGATTATATCCGCTACGAAAAGAACCTGACCGGCACCAAAATCGGCTGCCGCGAGGGCGACTGCGGCGCCTGCACGGTGCTGGTCGGCGACTCCTGCCACGACCGGCTCCGCTACCGCTCTTTCACGTCGTGCCTGACGCCGTTGGGCAACGTGCAAGGCAAGCACGTAGTGACCGTAGAAGGCATTAATACAGAAGGACTTAACCCAATTCAGCAAGCGATGGTCGATGAGTCGGCTACGCAGTGCGGATTTTGCACGCCGGGCTTTGTGATGTCGCTGGCGGGCTTCTGCCTCAGCGATAAATTACCCACCCAGCAAAATGCCATCGCGGCCATCGACGGCAACATTTGCCGCTGCACCGGCTACAAATCCATTGAGCGGGCCACCGCCCGCGTGGCCCAATTGCTCGAAGACCGCAACGGCACGGAGCCCGCCGAGTTTGTGGCCCAACAGCAGATTCTGCCGCGGTATTTTGCCTCCATCCAAGAGCGCTTGCACGCACTAGCGGCCACAACCAGCCCCAACGGCCACGCCAGCCCCCAGACGGTGCAGCGTGTTGGCGGCGGCACCGATCTGTACGTGCAAAAGCACACGGAAATGGTGGAAACCGCGAATCACTTTTTACTATATAATCCTGATTTACAAGGCGTTACCAGGGAAGGCAATCGCTGCGTTATTGGCGGCGCGGCTACGGTTACCGACTTGGCCGAATCGGCGGTGATGCAGGAATTTTTCCCGGAGTTTCGGCCGTATCTGCGGTTGGTGTCGTCCACGCCCATCCGGAACATGGCGACGGTGGCGGGCAACTTCGTCAACGCTTCGCCCATCGGCGACCTGACTATCATGTTTCTGGCCCTCGACGCCACCCTGACCTTGAGCGACGGCCACACGAGCCGCGAAATCCCGCTGCGGCAGTTTTACCAGGGCTACAAGCTGCTGGCCAAAACGCCCAACGAAACCATTGCCAGCATCCGCTTTGCGCTTCCCGACGAGCGCACGCAATTCAACTTCGAGAAAGTCAGCAAACGCACGCACCTCGACATTGCCAGCGTGAATTCGGCCTGCTGCCTCAGCACCCGCGGCGACCTGATTACGGCGGCCAGTGTGTCGGCCGGCGGTGTGGGCCCAACGCCGATGTTTCTGGCCAAAACTTCGGCGTTTTTAACCGGCAAAGCGATTTCCGAGGAACTCGTCCAGGAAGCCGCCGAACTGGCCCAAACTGAGATCTCGCCCATTAGCGACGCCCGCGGCACCGAAACGTATAAACGCTTGTTATTGAGTCAGTTACTAAAAGCGCATTTTCTAACGCTTTTCCCACATCTAAGTCCGCAGGAGCTGTTGCAATAGGCCGAGATCATAGCTGCCAGTATACTATAGGCGTCATGCAGAGCGGGAGCGAAGCATCTTTACTGGTCAGTAATCCAGTCCCAGCACGCGAGATGCTGCGCTCCCGCTCTGCCTGACACACGAATTGATAAGCACTTTATACCGAGGACATTACCAACCATGAAAAACATAGATTCCGGCAATCATACCACGGGCAAGTCTCTGTACCTCGACGATATTCCGCTCGTGGCCGGAACCTTGTTTGGGGCGGCCTTTATCTCGCCCGTGGCGCACGGACATATTGAGCGCCTCGATCTCGCAGAAGCCGCGCAACATCCAGGCGTTGTGCGCATCTTCACGCACCGCGACATCACCGGCGAAAACCAGATTGGCGGCATCATCCCCGACGAGCCGCTGCTGGCCGAGTACGAAGTTGATTTTTGCGGCATGCCCATTGCCTTCGTGGTAGCCGAAACCGACGAAGCCGCCCGCGCCGCCGTGCGCAAAATCACGGTGGACATCACGCCGTTGCCCATCATCACCGACCCGCGCGTAGCCCAGGCCCAAGGCGAACTGATTGTGCCGCCGCGCACCTTCCAACTTGGTGATCCTGAGCGCGCTTGGGACCAATGCGCCTACGTGGTGGAAGGCAGTGCCGACACCAACGGGCAGGAGCATCTGTACATCGAAACGCAGTGCGCCTACGCGATTCCGGAGGAAAACGAAGGCCTCAAAATCTACTCTTCTACCCAAAGCCCCACGGCCAGTCAGCGGGCGGCGGCGCGGGTGCTGGGCGTGCCCATGCACCAGCTGGAAGTTGATGTGATTCGGTTGGGCGGCGGCTTTGGCGGCAAAGAAGATCAGGCCAATGCCTGGGTGGCTTTGTGCGCGCTGGCGGCGCACCATTTGCGCAAGCCGGTCAAGTACGTGCTGCACCGCCTCGAAGACATGCAAATGACCGGCAAGCGGCACCCGTATTCTTCCGATTTCAAGCTGGGTCTGGGCAAAGACCTGAATATAATCGCTTACGAATCAACGTATTACCAAAACGCTGGAGCGGCCGCCGATTTGTCGCCGGCCATTATGGAGCGGACGTTGTTTCACGCGACGGGCACGTATTTCATCCCCAACGTCAAGGCCACTGCTTTCAGCTGCCGCACGCACTTGCCGCCCAATACGGCCTTCCGCGGGTTTGGTGGGCCCCAGGCGAAGTTTGTAATGGAAGCCGCCATCGCCAAAGCCGCCGAGCAGTTGGGCATCGACGCCTGCGTGATTCAGAAGCAGAACCTCAACAAAACCGGCGACGAGTTTCCGTACGGCCAAAAGGCTGTGAGTGAGGCCCATGCGTGTTGGCACAAAGCGGAAACGCTTTACGACGTAGAAGCGCTGCGCCAGCAAGTGCAGGATTTCAATGCCACGAACACAGTGCGCAAAAAAGGCTTGGCGTTTATGCCGATTTGCTTCGGCATTTCTTTCACCAACACTTCCATGAACCAGGCCCGTGCCTTGGTGCACGTCTACTACGACGGCAGCGTGAAGGTGAGCACCGGCGCCGTAGAAATGGGCCAAGGAGTGAATACCAAGCTGTTGCAGGTAGCAGCCCAGACGTTCTCGATCAACCCGAGCCGCGTTCGCCTCCAGACCACCAGCACCAACCGCATCGCCAACACCTCGCCTTCCGCCGCCAGCGCCACCGCCGATTTGAACGGCAAAGCCGTGCAGCTTGCCTGCCAGGCCATCGTGCAGCGCCTCAAAGAAGTGGCCGCGCAAGAGTTGCAGGTACCCGAAGCAGGCGTGGAACTGCACGACGAGAAAGTGCTCGCCCACGGCGAGGAATCGGCTTTGGACTGGAAGAAACTGGTGACCGCGGCTTTCCTCAAGCGCGTAAGTCTCTCGGAACACGCGCACTATGCCACGCCCGAAGTGCACTTCAATAAGGCTACCGAGAAGGGCCATCCGTTTGCTTACCACGTTTACGGCACGGCCATTACGATAGCCACAATCGACTGCATACGAGGCACTTACACCGTGGACGCCGTAAAAGTCGTCCACGATTTCGGCCGGAGCATGAACCCCAACATCGACCGCGGCCAGATTGAGGGCGGCATCGTGCAGGGCATCGGCTGGATGACAATGGAGGAATTGCTCTATGACCAAACTGGCCGCCTGCGCTCCAATACGCTTTCGACCTACAAAGTGCCCGACATCTATTCGGTGCCCAAGGAAATCGCGATTGAGGCGCTGCAAACCGACAACGACAACTTGGCGATCTTCCGCTCGAAGGCTGTGGGCGAGCCGCCGTTTATGTACGGCATCGGCACGTACTTCGCCCTGCGCAACGCCATCAAAGCCTTCAACCCCGATTCGCCCATCGGTTTCAACGCGCCCATGACGCCCGAAAAGGTGTTACTGGCCCTGTATCCGCAGCCGGCTACCGGCGTGAAAGTAACACATGCACAGAGCGTTAGCCACGTGGCAGTTTCTTAGCGAAAGCGTAGGCGCCGGCCTGCCGACCATGCTGCTGTACGTGTTGGAAAGCCACGGCAGCAGCCCCGGTCGGCAAGGGTTTGTGATGGGAGTAAATGCCAACGGGGCCATGCAAGGCTCCATTGGCGGCGGCATTATGGAGCACAAATTCGTGCAGCTGGCCCGCGAACAGTTGGCGAGTGGCGTGGCCGAAAGCGCAGTCCGCAAACAAATCCACAACAAAACCGCCCCCAAAGACCAGAGCGGCATGATCTGCTCCGGGGAGCAAACCATCCTGCTCTATCCTTTGCAATCACCTGATTATGAATTGATTACGGATATCATCTCTTGCTTACAGCACGAACAGCAAGGTGTTCTGACGCTTTCGCCAGCAGGCCTTGCCTTCGCACCGGACCAGGGACTAGCGGAAGGATTTGCGTTTCGCCAACAATCGGAAACGGACTGGCTATACCAGGAGCAGCTTGGCTATAAGCAGCACCTGCACATCGTTGGCGGTGGGCACTGCTCGCTGGCGCTTTCGCGGCTGATGCGCACGCTTGATTTTCGCATTTCGCTGTACGAAGACCGGCCGCAGCTAAATACTTTTCTGGAAAACGACGCGGCGCACCGGAAAACAGTAGTCGAAACCTACCACGAAATGGCCGCCCATATCCCCGACGGCGCCAACCAGTACGTGGTCATCATGACCGTCGGCTACCGCACCGACGATATTGCCGTGCGGGCGTTGCTACCCAAAAACCTGCGCTTTCTGGGCGTGCTGGGCAGCCAGAAAAAGATTGAAAAGCTGCTGGGCGATTACCGCGCCGAAGGAATTTCGCCCGCATATCTGGCAAAGCTGTGCGCGCCGGTTGGCTTGCCCATCCACAGCCAAACGCCCGAGGAAATCGCCATCAGCATTGCGGCTCAGCTTATTTCGGTAAAGAACCACAAGAGCTAGCTAAGACTAGAGCTACAAGCTAGTTCCCCTCCTCAGCTGAGGAGGGGTTAGGGGTGGTTGGTCGGAGCGCCCAGATGATTATTAGTTCTAGCTTCTAACTCTAGCCTTTCAACCACCCCTAGCCCCTCCTCAGCTGAGGAGGGGAACTAGTATTTAGCTTTAGCACAATACTAATATCTTGTCTACTAGCGGCTTACCGTTCCGGTAATGTAGCCAAATGGCTCGTCGGTGGCGATAAAGATCTCGTTGTTGTTGTCCAGCCCGAATTGCTCCAGATTAAAGGGGATGTGGTGCTTGTTGGGCATGATGAGGCGGATTTCCCGCACTACGTCGTTTTCCCGCAATATTTGCTCGCCGATGGCAAACAAAGTCTGTTGCACCGACAGGCTCTTGTGAAACGCGAACGTGCGCAGCAGCGTCGTCCGGATTTTCTGGTACGTCGCTTCGAAATCGAGGTCGGTGGCGGTGTAATCCCAAACGGCCTCGCATTGCGTAGCCAGAATGCGGTCGGAGGTTTCTTTCAGCACCGTGTATTCGTCCTTGATGTAGTTTTCGAAAGCCGAATCGGTGGTTTTCAGAATCAATAAATCCTTCAGGCCCGACGAAACGGTGGCGCCGCCTGCGGTCTGAGTGACCACCGTGGTGCGCTTTTCGGCGCCGCCGCCCGTAAAAGCGTGTTGGTGTGCTTGCTCATCGAACGCCATGCGCTGCCAGCCATGCTCCGTAATCTCAATTTTCACCTTCGAAACCTGCGGGTTGCGCGAGAAAAAATGGTGCGCCAGCTGCAAGCCAAATTCTTCGATGGTGCCGGTAAAATGCTGTTTGGCCAGCGCGTAAACGGTGTTTTTTTGGGTATCGGTAGGTAATATCTTGGTGTTGTCGCCGAGGGTATAGGCCGTTTCAAAATCACCTTCTAGCTGCACATTTACCGAAATCTGGCGGAATTCGTGGTGATTGGCGTGGCGGATGATTTTCGACAAGTTGACCGCGTTTTTGCCGTAGGCGTTGAGGCCCAATTTCATATTCATGTGCGCGTAGTTGGTTGTCGGGGAAAGATTCTGAATTTGGGGCAAAATGCGAATGCCCCATGTTCGATTTAGCAATAAAAAGTAATAAAACCGTCACGCCACAAGGCGTTCGGCCGGCGCTGGTGCTGCTGAAAAACGGGCAAATTGCCGACGTAGCGCCGCCCGATACCGCCGTCGACTGCCCCGTGATCGACGCGCACGACCTGACGCTGCTGCCCGGCGTGACCGACCCGCACGTGCACATCAACGAGCCCGGCCGCACCGACTGGGAGGGATTTGACACGGCCACCAAAGCCGCCTTGGCCGGTGGCCTCACCACGCTCGTGGACATGCCGCTGAACTCGTCGCCCGTTACGACATCGGTGGCGAATTTCGAAGCCAAACTACAAGCAACTCATAATCAACTACATACCAATTGTGGGTTTTGGGGCGGTATTGTGCCCGGCAACGCGGCCGAGGTCGAAGGGCTGATTGCGCGGGGCGTGCTGGGCTTCAAAGCTTTCCTGACGCACTCTGGCATCGACGAATTTCCGAACGCCACTGAAGCCGATCTGCGCCAGGTAATGCCCATTCTGGCGCGGCACCAACTGCCGCTTCTGGTGCACTGCGAGCTGACCACCGACGACGCCGAATGGAAAAAACACGACCGGCGCTCGTACCAGAATTACCTTGCCTCGCGGCCCAAAAGCTGGGAAGACGAAGCCGTGGCGCTCATGATTCGGCTGTGCGAGGAGTACAATTGCCCGACGCACATTGTGCATTTGTCGTCGGCCAACTCCATTGCGCCCCTTGCGGCGGCCAAGGCGAAAGGCCTGCCCTTGACGGTAGAAACCGGCCAGCATTACCTGTTTTTCACCGCCGAAGAAATCAAGGACGGCCAGACGCAGTTTAAGTGCGCCCCGCCCATCCGCGAAAAGGCCAACAACGACCAGCTGTGGGCCGCGCTGCAAGAGGGAATTATTGACTTCGTGGCCACCGACCACTCGCCGGCGCCGCCCGCACTCAAGCAAATTGAAACCGGTGATTTTACCACGGCCTGGGGCGGCATCGCGTCGTTGCAGCTGGCCTTGCCGGTGCTCTGGACGGCGGCGCAGCCGCGGGGCGCTACCGTGCAGGACTTAGCCAAGTGGCTGAGTACCAACCCCGCCAAGCTAATCGGGCAGGCGCACAAGAAGGGTCAGATCGCGAAAGGCTACGACGCCGATTTGGTGATGGTAGATCTGGAAAAGTCCTTCCGCGTGAGCGAGGACCTGATCCAGCACAAACACAAAGTGTCGCCTTATCTTGGCCGGGAGCTGCTGGGCGTAGTCGAACAAACCTTTCTGCAAGGACAGCTTGTGTACCAACGCCCAACGTTTACGCACCTCAATCAAGGCGAAATCTTAACCCGATAGCTGGGTGGAAACATACCAAACCCGCGCTGCCCGTATCATGCAGCGTATCAATGCATTAGCAGGCATTAGCGAGGACGCGCACGGCGTCACGCGCACGTTCGGCACGGCGGCATTTTTGGCTGGTCGCGACTTGGTGCAAACATGGATGGAAGCAGCCGGCTTGGCGGTGCGCACCGACGGCATCAGCAACCTGCGTGCCCGGTTGGTGAGCCAGAACCCACAGGCCAAAACCTTCGTGCTGGCCTCGCACATCGATACCGTCGTGAACGCCGGCAAATTCGACGGGCCGCTGGGCGTATTGCTAGGACTTGATCTGTTAGAAACACTTGTCAAGCAACAAGTTAACCTACCATTTCACGTTGAATTGATTGGCTTCAGCGACGAGGAAGGCGTGCGCTTTCACACCACCTACTTGGGCAGTAAAGTAGTTGCTGGTTCTTTCGATCGGAGCCTGCTGGAAAAGAAGGATGCGGCCGGCGTTTCCTTGGCGCAAGCCATCGCGGCGATGGGCGGCAATACGCAATCACTTGCTAATGAAGCAATTGCATCCCACGACTGGATGGGCTACTTCGAAGCGCACATCGAGCAGGGGCCGGTGCTGTACGAGCGCAACATCCCGGTGGCGCTGGTGACGGCCATTGCGGGGCAGCAGCGCGTGGAACTGACGTGGCAAGGCATGGCGGGCCACGCCGGAACCGTGCCGATGGACATGCGCCAGGACGCGCTGGCCGGCGCCGCGGAGTTTGTGCTGGCGGCGGAGCAGTTTGCTTTGGCTCGCAAAACCGAGATCGTCGCCACTGTGGGCAAGATTGGCGTCAGCAACTCCGCTAGCAATGTGATTCCGGGCGAGGTAACGTGCAGCCTCGACCTGCGCAGCGCAGACGCCGGGCAGCTGGCCGCAGCTTACGAGGCATTGCGCGAACAAGCCGAGGCCATTGCGCACCGGCGAAATCTTGGTCTAAGCTGGAACCTGATTCAGCAAACCGCGCCCGTTGCCTGCGATGCCGAAATGAATAAATTGCTCGCCGAAGCCATTGCCGCATCCGGCTACGAGGTCGTGTCGCTGGTTAGCGGGGCGGGCCATGATGCCGTCCCGATTTCGGCGGTTTCGCCGGCTACTATGCTCTTTATCAGGTGCTTTAAAGGCATCAGCCACAACCCGTTGGAAGACGTGGAAGTGGATGATCTGGCCGCCGCCCTTGCTGTAGCCGACCGTTTTCTGACCCTTCTTTTTACCCAATACCAAACCCATTAGATGGAAATATCAGCCCTCACCCGGTCCGTCGTCAAGCGCAACCACGCTGTCATTGCCCCCGATGGCTACATCAACAGCAACGTACCGGGGTGGACCAATTGCACGGTCAACGTCATCATCAACGAGCAGATGGGTGCTCGCCTGTGCCAAACGATCATTACGCTACGCGCTGATGGTCAATTGGTTGGAAAAACCCAGGCTTCCCAGATCTTCTTCTACGTTGTGGAAGGACAGTGCCAAGTGACGATAGACGGAGCAGAACGCACACTGGCTACGGGCCAATTTGTGTACGTACCCGTCGGGCAGGAATATCTGTTTCAAAACCCTACGGAAGGCACACAACTCCTGACTTTTCATAAGGTGTACGAGCCGCTGGAGGGCCAGCCAACGCCCGGCGTGGTGTTTGGGGAGAAGGACGACAGCAAAGCGCCGGTGTACATGAATGATCCCGCGCTGCGCATTCAGGAGCTGCTGCCCAACGAGTTAGCCTTCGATATGGCCGTCAATATATTCACTTATGACTTGGGCGGGCACCTACCGATGGTCGAAACGCACATCATGGAGCACGGCCTGCTGTACTTGCAAGGCCAGGCGGTGTATATGCTTGACCAGCAATGGTATCCAGTTAAAAAAGGCGATTCGATCTGGATGGCGCCATACTGTCAGCAATGGGCTACGACCATGGGCAAGGAGTCCTCAGTGTACATCTATTATAAAAACGTAAACCGCTTTCCAACAGTGGTTTAGCCTCTGCAAAGAACGTCACATACTGAGCGTAGCCGCAGTAGTAGAGATGCTTCGGCTACGCTCAGCATGACCGCTTTCTGGTGTCTTTTGCTAACTACTTGATTATAATGACATTAACCGAGTTAAACACCCTCGACCAACCTGCACTAGCCGAAGCGCTGAGCAAGTGCTGTGGTGCCACGGCGTGGGTGCAGGCGATGAGCGAGATTTTCCCCGTGACAGACGCCGCAACGCTGTTTTCGCGGGCCCACGACATTTGGTATGGCTTGCAGGAAAGCGATTGGCGAGAGGCGTTTACGCATCATCCCAAGATCGGCGATGCCAGTGCGCTGAAGGAAAAATTTGCCAGTACCAGCGCGTGGGCTGCGGGCGAACAAGGGGCTGTGAAGCAGGCCTCGCAGCAAGTTTTGGAAGACTTGGCCGAAGGAAACTGGCGCTACGAGGAAAAGTTCGGGTACATTTTTATCGTCTGCGCGACGGGCAAATCGGCGGAGGAAATGCTGGCGCTATTGCAAGCGCGGCTGACCAACTCACCTGAAACTGAGATCCATATCGCCATGGGCGAGCAAGACAAAATCACCAAAATCCGCCTGGAAAAACTGCTAGCCGCATGAGTCAGATCACGACCCACATCCTGGACACAACCAAAGGCAAGCCCGCGCCGGGCGTGACCATCGTGTTATATGCGCAGCAGGCCGACGATTGGCAGGAAATCGCGCGCGGCGTGACTAACCAAGATGGCCGCATCGCCAATTTGCTGCCGGACTCAAAGCCATTGGCGCTGGGCATTTACAAGATGAAATTCTTGGTCAAGAGCTACTTCGAGCAGCAGCAAACGCCGACGTTTTATCCCTTCGTGGAGATCGTCTTCAACATTGCCACACCAGAACATTATCATATCCCATTGCTGCTCAACCCCTTCAGTTATTCCACTTATCGCGGCTCCTGATTAAAATATAGAATTAGAGCTAAGGCTAGTTGCCCTCCTCAGCTGAGGAGGGGTTAGGGGTGGTTGGCCCGCGCGTTGCACAAGTACTAGCTCTTCTAACTTTTCTAATTCTAACCTTTCAACCACCCCTAGCCCCTCCTCAGCTGAGGAGGGCAACTAGCCTTAGCTCTAAATTTGTAGCGCTCACCTCTGTTTCCCACTCAGTACAATATCACATGAAGCTCAGCATACAAGACTCTGATAAAGAGCAACTTCTAAATCAGCTTGGCGTGGCGAACCGCCAATTCCAGCAGACGTACCCCGGCGACAAGCCTGACCGCCAGCCGGTGCATACGGTATACGGCGGCGCCAACCTGTTTAAGTCCGATACCTGCGTGCGCATGGGCGACATTGCCCTGAACAACCTGCGGACCTACGCGCCCAATTTCGTGGAGCTGGCTAAGGTATTGCAGCTCAAGGGCTACGAGCATTTGCCAACCTTGGAGAAAGACATCGCGGAGATAACCACTCGGCTCGATGCTATGTCGCCGGAAGACCGCAAACGGGAGCACGCGTGGCTGGCGTATTCGGTTTATAATAAGATTGTTAACAAGCTGAAGTCTGAGCCCGTCGAGGATTTCCGCATTGACTTTGAAGATGGCTTCGGCAACCGGCCCGACGCGGAAGAAGACGCGACCGCAGTGCAAGCTGCGGGCGAAGTGGCCGTGGGCATGCAAAATGGCACGCTGTCGCCGTTCATTGGCATTCGCATCAAGCCGTTCACGGAAGATTTGAAAGCGCGCGGCGTGCGCACGCTCGACATCTTTCTGACGACGCTGCTCGAAAAAACCGGCGGCCAGTTGCCCCCCAACTTCGTAGTGATGCTGCCTAAAGTGACCATTCCGGAGCAGATGACGACGATGGTACGGCTGTTCGAGATTCTGGAAAAAGCGAACAAACTCGCCTCCGGCACCCTGAAAATGGAGACGATGGTGGAGGCCACCCAAATCATCATGGACGAGGAAGGCCGCAACCCCCTGATGCGCATCATTCGGGCCAGCGAAGGACGGTGCATTGCGGCTCACTTCGGCACTTACGACTACACGGCTTCGGCGGGCATCACGGCCAAATACCAGACGATGGCGCACCCGGTCTGCGATTTTGCCCACCACATGACCAAAGTAGCGCTCGGCGGCACCGGCATTTTCCTCTCCGATGGCGCTACCAACGTCATGCCCATTGGGCCGCATCGGGGTGATAATCTGACGTTTGCGCAGCAGCAGGAAAACCGCGAATCGGTTCATAATGCTTGGCGCCAAGGTTTTCATCATACCACGCACTCGCTGATCAACGGCCTGTACCAAGGCTGGGACCTAAACCCGGCGCAGCTGCCGATGCGCTACGCGGCCACGTACAACTTTTTCCTGAGCAGCTACGACGATGCGCTGCACCGCCTGAAAACCTTCGTGGAGCGGGCCGCGATCTCAACCCTCACAGGCGATATTTTCGACGACGCGGCTACGGGCCAGGGCTTGCTCAACTTCTTCCTGAAAGCCCTAAACTGCGGCGCCATCACGGAAGAGGAAATCACGGCCACCGGCCTGACGGTCGAGGAAATTCATACCCGCTCCTTCTTCCGGATTCTGGAAGGTCGGCGCAAGCAAAAAGCAACAGCGTAAACTCTTGCTTCTATTTTCAAAAAGCCCCGCCTAAAACGGGGCTTTTTGTTTGGAGTTGCTAGTTACAATTCGCGGGTCTTTGCGAGCGGAACTTCAACCCAAGGGCCTTTGTCGTAAAAGAGGGAGCCGCGAACCTCGTCTGGCCTCCGCTTTTCTTCTATCGCTTACCCTCTTATGCTGGATTTAGTAACCGAGCACGTCTATAATATCCTCGATCATCACGTTTTCGATTTCACTCCGATTCGTCGGCACTACCTGATGGCCACCGGCCTCACCGAGGACGACTTGCACGATATTCGCGCCACTCTTGAAGATATTAATGCACTTAAAAATCACGTTTACAACCACTTACTTGTTTACGAACCAGAAGTAAAACAGCACTTTCTTCGCATTCTGCGCGAGAAGATAGATCGCTATCCCGAGGCCGAAGTAGAAAATCAAGTGATCGATGTGCTGGCCAAAAGTCGGCGCCTACGCCCCCGCGAGCCCCGCGGCGACGCCCACATTATTACGCCCGTCAGCGGACGCTTGTCGCTGTCTTTCTACGAGCCGCACGATGCCGACCTGCTGCAAAAAGATGCCGCCTTGCTGGTGCCTGTTTACCTAGATCGGTTGGCTCGCGTGGCAGAATTCCTGCAAACGCTTCGCCCCGACTCGGCCTTGGAAAGCGCACCGCCCAAGTTGGAAAACCGCAGCATTTTTATCGTGCACGGGCACAACAACGCGGTTAAGAATGAGGTAGCGCGTTTTGTAGAACAACTTGATCTGCAGCCTATTATTCTGCACGAGCAAGCCAGCGAAGGCAAAACCATCATCGAAAAAATCGAGCGTTACTCCAGGGTGCAGTACGCCATCATCCTGCTCACTGCCGACGACCAGGGCAAGGCACTGGCCGAAAAGAAAACCCGCCCGCGGGCTCGCCAAAATGTGGTACTGGAACTCGGATATTTCGCCGGCATTTTGGGCCGCGGAAACGTGTGTTGCCTCGTCGACAACAGCCAGCTCGAACTGCCCAGCGACATCAGCGGCGTGGTGTATATCCCGTTGGGTGGCAACTGGAAAGTTGATTTGCTCAAGGAGCTTCTCCATGCCGGCTTTGCTATTGATACCAACCGACTTTTCGGCCCAAACTAGTATGCATATAAGTATTTGATAATCAATCTATTATCAAATACTAGTTAAAAAAGGTCCGGTGCGATTTACGCGCCGGACCTTTTTATTTAAACTCCTACTCAGCAATCAGAGCGCAGCTTCCAAGACGAAGCAGTTGATTTACAGACACATCGTGGGATGAACCAGGAAAGTATATCGACTAGAACGCATATATTAAACAGCCTGCGGATCGCGGTTGAGGAGCCCCAGGAAATACTTTCGGTTGTGGACAACGCTTGAGGCGGCAACTTCATCTATCCCAGTGTTTCAACCCAATTGCTCATGTCATGAAACTTCCAATCGTACTCAAAATCACGGCGGTAGCCTCTTTGCTGGCATTGTTTGGCCCAACAGCGTACGCCCAAAAACAGGAAACCCGCTCGGTGGGTTCTTTTGATCAAATAAAGGCCAGCGGCGCCATCAACGTATTGCTCAAGCAAGGTTCCGAGACGACTGTGAAAGCAGAAGCCTCGCCCGAGGTGCTGGCCCATCTCAAAACGGAGGTGCAGGACGGCGTGCTGAAAATCTATCGGGACTACGACAAGCTCATAAATTGGTCGGACAAGGGACAAAAAGTGACCGTGTACATCACTTGCCCTCGCCTGCGCGGCGTGGAAGTTGGCGGCGCCAGCGACTTAAAAAGCGAATCGACGTTTGAGGCCGAAAGCTTTGCCATCCGCGCCAGTGGCGCTAGCGATGTAACGATGGCTTTGCAGGCCAAATCTTTATCGGTTCGCGCCAGCGGCGCCAGTGACGTTACGCTTTCCGGAAAGACTGAGCGCCAAGACGTTGCCATCAGCGGCAGCAGCGACTACCGGGCTTCCAACCTGCAAAGCAAACGAGCCAGCGTACAGGCCTCCGGCTCCAGTGATGCCTACCTCGCCACCGACGAGCTGGTTTCTTCGCACACGTCGGGCTCCAGCGATATCCATAACAAGAGCAAGTCGGGAGCAATGCGCTAGTGCCACTCCTGCCTTACCGAGCAGAGTTTTTCTGATGTTGATAATGCCCTTCGCAAAGACGCTGAAGCAGTAAATACTTCAGCGTCTTTGTTTTATAAACCGCTTATTAGGCTTTTATAGCTGTCGATGTTAGCTTCGGCCATACTTTATTCAAGCCGAACTATACCGTCGCACAGCGAGAATTACCTGCTTTTTGGTAACGAGTATCCAGCGGCCAACGCCTAGTTTTGCCGTTATGCGCCCGGCGCGGACGCGGCTTTTCCAACAGTTATGGCCTCTACTTCTACAGTTACGCTTGCTACTTCCCCCACGCAGGCCCGCATCGCCATCACGGTGTTTTTCTTGGTATCGGGGTTTGGCTTTTCGACATGGGCGTCGCGTATTCCGACCATTCAGCACCAACTCGGCCTCAACGATGCGCAGCTCGGAGGCGTATTGCTGGCTTTGCCCATTGGCCTGATGCTCACGCTGCCCGTAACGAGTTTGTTGTTGCAGCGCTTCAGCAGCCGGCAGGTGATGGTGGTAGGGGCCGTGCTCTACAATTTGGCGCTGGCGCTGCTGGGCTTTGCGGCTCACACGTGGCAACTGGTGGTGTTGCTGTTTTGCTTTGGCTCGTCGCGCAACCTGCTCAACATCTCCGTCAATGCCCAATCGGTGGGCGTACAGGCATTATACAATCGCTCGATTATCGCCACGTTTCACGGCATGTGGAGCGTGGCCGGCTTTGCGGCGGCAGCCGTGGGGGCCGTAGTAGTAGGGGCATCGGTGCCCACAGCCTATCATTTTGTAGGGGTCGGGATGCTGCTGACGGGGCTGGCACTCGCCTTTTTTCCGCGCACCCTCGACATATTGCCTACCCCGCAAACCCAGAAGTCCGGTTTCACGCTCCCCGACAAAACCTTGCTCAAGTTTGGCTTCATTGCTTTTGCCTCCATGGCTTGCGAAGGCACCATGTACGATTGGAGCGGCATTTATTTTCAAAAAGCCGTGCACGCGCCCAAGGCCATTGCCACCGCCGGCTTTGCCATTTACATGGTAGCCATGACGGTAGGCCGCTTCACCGGCGACTGGCTGGTGGGGCGCTTGGGCATCAAGCGAATGCTCCGCAGCAGCGGCCTTTTGATAGCGGCCGGGCTGTTGCTGGCGGCCCTGCTGCCCACGCCCGTTGCAGCCGGGCTGGGCTTTATCATGGTGGGCTTTGGCGTGTCGTGCGTGATTCCTCTGGTGTTCAGCATGGCGGGCAAATCGCCCAAAATGGGCAGCGGCTCGGCCATTGCGGCCGTATCGACGGTGGGCTATTTCGGCTTTCTGATTGTGCCGCCGGTAGTCGGTTTTATCGCCAACGCCGCCAACCTGCGCTGGTCGTTTGCCATCATGGCCACGCTGGGTGCCGTGATGGTGTGGCTGGTCAGCAAACTAGACTGATCAGTTGAAAATCAATTACTTCTTCTGCGTAGCTGGCGCCCCCGATTTACCAGGCGCAGGAGCCGCAACGGCAGCGAGGCTATTAAGGTAATTTTCGAGCGCGGTGTAGCCATTGCTGGTCACGGTGCCGCGGTCCTTGGCGTCTTTGGGGTTTAGGCCGTGGCTGCTTTCCCATTTGTCAGGCATGCCGTCGTGGTCGGTGTCGGCGGGTGCGGGCGCAGAATGCAGCACCGGCCAAGCTTTTTGCGAGATGCTGTACGGCGTGCCATGCGGGTAGCCGCCCTGCACATCAATAAGGCGGCCCGTACGTGTCACCACATTGCGGATGATGCGTTGGTCTAAGGTGTCGCGCTTGGGCAGGCTGGCCCCTACACTTTGCAGCACGGCGGCGTAAGCCTCCTGCGCCGTCTGGGTAGCAATTGGAGCAATGTCAAAAGGCCGGTCTACTTTGGAGAGTACCGTGTCGGCGGGGGCGCCGCCATTCATGGTTACGCCCTGCCAGTTGTGGCGCGTGACATCGGCGCTGGCATCCACGTAATTGCCTGTCAGATAGAACTTTCCGTAAGGCAGCGGATTTTTGCCCATCGCTACTTTATAAGGGTTCAGCACCCGCGCCCGCACCGATTCTTTGGTCGATGGGCCGTATTTGTAGTAGTTGTTGACGATGTTGTAATTGCCGCCCTCGCCCGCATACACGTTGTTTTCGCCCCAGTTGTAGATGACGTTGTTGCGAAAATCGACGTTTTCATACCCGGCCGGATGCGTGTAGCGGCTGCCGTTGAAGCGCGGCGTACGGTTGTTGCAGCTCGCAAATAAATTATGGTGCATCGTGGCGTGCTGCCCGCCCCAGATGCCGCCGAAGCCGTGATGTTCAAAGTCCTTGTCGCCGGTTTCGAAATGGTACGAATAATTCAGCGGCTCGCTCATCAGGTTCCATTGCAGCGTGGTGCTGTCGCCTTCGTACACCGAAAAGGCTTCGTCCGTCGACCAGCTCATGGTGCAATGGTCCACGATCAGGCGGGAGTTGTGCAAGCCCCCGAAAGCATCGTCGCCGCCGGCTCCGTCTACCTGGCCCTGATTTTGGTTTTTGTCGCCCATACGAAAGCGCATAAACCTCACAATCAGATTATTAGCTTTTATGCTAACCGGATAATCGGCCAGGCAAATGCCATCGCCGGGCGCCGTCTGGCCCGCGATGGTGGTGTTAGATTTGCTGATGGTCAGGGGCGAGTTCAGGTGAATCGTGCCCGATACGCGAAAGACCACCGTGCGGTGCTCGGCGGGCTGCGTCAGGGCGTAGCGCAAGCTGCCGGGCTTGGTGTCGTCGGCGAGATTGGTGACTTCAAAAACCGTAGTCGGTGAGCTGGCTGTGCCCCGCCCACCAGACGTGAACCGTCCGGCCCCCTCAGCGCCGGGGAAAGCTACCTGCTGAGCAGATGCCGGCCAGGCACCTGCTACGTAAACAATTGACAGTAAACCAGTTATAAAAGCCTTAAACGTGGCGGGGTTTTGCATGGGTGGAAGCTGATCGGTGGGTGGCAAAGCAGGGTTGGGCATGCTGCTTCAAGCTCATAAGTAGCGCCTTCCGTCGCAGAAAGTACGCTTGCCTCCCGCTTTTATTTGTGCAATCGATGTCGGGAACGTTGCCGACGCGGGTTGCTTTTTCGGCGCGGCCTCCTGAAACGACAAAAGCCCGCACCAAGATTGGCGCGGGCTTGCGATTGTGAGTCCACAAGAGGTGGATAGCGGTCAACTATAATGCGGATCGGAGCCTAGGAACTCTGCCCGTCACTTACTGACTCGTTTTGCTTTGTTTTGGCTGCCGTTCTCCAACAGGCTCTAAAAGATGATGCGGCAGTAAAAAACAGAAGGACAAAATGAGTAGACTACGATGACAATGCTCGAGCGTAACAATTCTGGCAAGTAGCAACTCGATAAAGAACCAAAGAATGGAAGAACAGGATGAAACGGCGAAGACCCCGTCTGCCAACGACACCAACCCTAAAGTGACCGGCATTGGAGGAATCTTCTTTTTTGCAGAGAACCTGCAGCAAACGAAAGATTGGTATGCCCAGCATTTAGGAATGGAAATCAACGAATGGGGTGCGAGTTTTGAATCCAGGGACGCGAACCGCCCAGACCAGATAACCTCTCTGCAATGGAGCCCTTTCGAAAAAGGAAGTGACTATTTCGCCCCTTCCACTAAGGAGTTTATGATCAACTACCGCGTTCAGAATATCGAAGCACTGGTAACCAAACTCCAGGAAAACGGGGTAACCATCCTTGATGACATTGCGAGCTACGACTACGGGAAATTCGTCCATATTCTGGACCCCGAAGGCAACAAGATCGAACTCTGGGAACCCAGTTGATTGCGCCAAGCGGAAGGGAATCAGGAAGTTCTAAAGGTGATCGTTGGCGTAGGCAATGGCTGCGACCTCAACCATTTCCTCTTTCGGGCCGAGGCGTAACGCAACCATTTGGCCCAACTTAGCGCCCTGCACGGCGCGGGCAATGGGTGCCACAAACGCCACACGCCCTTCGGCCACCGCTGCCTCGTCGACGCCCACGATGGTGAAGTGCCGCTCTGGTCCGGGCTTGCCGCTGCTACGCGTGCGCAGCGTAACCGTAGCGCCAAAGCGCACTTCGTCGGCAGGTTGGGTATGCAAATCGACCACTTTGGCGCTGGCGATGCGAGCCGTGAGCGCGCTCATGCGCGCGTTGAGAACGGTGAGCTGCCGCGTGCGGTCCGATTCGTTGTCGCGGTTGGCTTCGACTTGCGAGCGCTCCACTTCTAAGGCCGTCAGTTCGGCGCGAAGCTGCTCCAGCCCCCGTGGGGTAACGTAGTTTGGTGTGCCCGGTGGCAACGCGGCTCGCGGCGGAATAATCGGCGCCTCCAGCGAATCATCTTCTTTGGCAAAAGCTCGGCTCATACCTTTTGCTAACGCAGCCCCGCAAGGCAGGTTGCTTGCCGAAGTCCCCAAGCAGCTTGAGCTAGATGCTCAAGCTGCTCGAAAACCACGTATTCAATTTATTGATTATTAATCTTTTACCTTACGCTCGCCGTCTTCATCGACTTTGATCTTGGTGCCGTTGGCACGCTTGGTCTTGCGTTCGCCGTCTTTGTCTATTTTGACTTTGGTGCCGTTGGCGTATTCAATTTTCACTTTGCCGCCGTCGCGCTCGTATTTCACGATGGCCGGGCCGCGGCGGTGTGCAGGTGCTGCTTGCGTTGCGGTGCCCGAGCCCTCGGCAGTGTAGGCCTGCGGCTGCGCCGAGCCGTCGAGAATGTTGCGAACCTCCGAGTTGGTTTCCAGCGTGACATTGCGCACGGCGGCGTGTTGGCCCACGGTGTCGGTGGTGTAGCGGGTGCGCACGTCCTGAATGCGGCGGTCGCGTTTCTGATATGCCGCGCGCACCTGCGCCGCCTTGGCCGGGTCCTTTATCGTGGCCGGATCAATGACTTGCGTGGTGGTATCGTATTGAGTTGTCGTGGTGGTGGTAGTGCCAGCCGCCGCAGTGTCGGTAGCAGCAGTGGTGGTAGAATCCGTCACGACCGTAGTCGTCGACGTATCGGTGGTTTTGTCCGGGGTGCAGGAAGCAAGGTTCAGCGCAGCAGCGCAGGAGAACAACAGAATAATTTTTTGCATGACAAAGGAAAGCGAAGTGCAATAGGAACTGTGAGACCCAAACTAGGTACCGGGCGCTATACGGACGCGCTTGCGGTGCGGTTATCCAGGCAGCGCTTTCCCTAGGCTGCGGCAACTCAGGGCTTCGAGCAGCCGGTACGGTTAACTTTTATCCTTAGCCGCTTTCAGAGCGTAAGAAGACGAGGCCACAGACACACGGCTTACGGCCAAGGCATGCAGAAAGAAGACCTGTCTTCACAACTACTTATTACACAATGGATTATATCAGACTAGGAAAAACTGGCCTTAAGGTTTCGCGCATCTGTTTGGGGTGCATGACGTATGGCTCGCCGGAAAAAGGCACTCACTCTTGGGCGCTTAACGAAGAGCAGAGTCGGCCGTTTATTAAGCAAGCGCTCGAAGCGGGCATCAACTTTTTCGACACGGCCAACGTGTATTCGGTGGGTGCCAGTGAGGAAGTAGTGGGGCGGGCGTTGCGCGATTTTGCCAAGCGCGACGAAGTGGTGATTGCCACCAAAGTGCACGGCGTGATGCGCCCCGACGACCCAAACGGCCGCGGCTTGTCGCGCCGGGCCATCCTGCAGGAAATCGACAACAGCCTGCGCCGCCTTTGCACCGACTACGTCGATCTCTACCAAATTCACCGCTGGGACTACGAAACGCCCATTGAAGAAACCCTCGAAGCCCTTCATGACTTGGTCAAAATGGGCAAGGTGCGCTACATCGGGGCCTCGTCGATGTACGCCTGGCAGTTTACCAAAGCCCTGTACTTGGCCGACTTACACGGCTGGACGCGCTTCGTGACCATGCAAAACCACCTCAACCTGCTCTATCGCGAAGAAGAACGCGAAATGATGGGGCTGTGCGAGGCCGAAAACATCGGGGTGCTGCCCTGGAGCCCTCTGGCCCGCGGTCGCCTTACCCGCCCCTGGGAAACTGAGCCGAGCACCAAGCGCGCCGAAACCGACAAGTTTGCCAAAACCCTATACAGCGCCACCGAGGAAGCCGACCGCAAAGTAGTGGAGCGGGTAGGCGAGCTGGCCGCCGCTCGCGGCGTGCCCTACGCCCAGATCGCGCTGGCTTGGCTGCTACAAAAACCAATGGTGACTTCGCCGATAATAGGCGCCACCAAACCGCACCACATCGACGACGCGGTGGCGGCCTTGGGCGTAAAGCTTACTGCTGAGGAAGTTAAGTTGTTGGAAGAAGCGTATGTGCCCCACCCCGTAGCCGGCTTCGCCTGAGCAACGGCCGAAGCAGGTACAGCCCTCAGCAAGCAGATATTCCTCCTTACTTTAGCCGCTACCTAGTAATGTGCTGAGTTGACGAGACGCCCAGCATCAAGAGCAAGCACTTGATTACCAGAGACTTATATAAACTCCTAAATATCTCATCCTCAAACACTTGCAGATCGAAACCAACCATCAGCACTTCCTTATTTACAAGCCCTACGGCTACCTTAGCCAGTTTGTGTGCGAACTGAAAAAGAAGAAGCTGCTCGGTGAGCTGTACGCGTTTCCGGAGGGTACGATGGCCATCGGCCGCCTCGACGAGCACAGCGAAGGCCTGCTGTTGCTGACCACCGACGGGCTGGTGAGCGAACACATCCGTAGCCGCCACATCGAGAAGGAATACTACGCGCAGGTTGATGGCCTGATTACCGACGAGGCCCTGGAACAGATGCGGCAAGGCGTGGAAATCGGCATCCGAAACGCCAAGTACCAAACGAAGCCGTGCGTGGCCTTCCGGGTAGAAAACGTGCCGGACTTTCCGGCGCGGGGCCGCAAGATCCGCGACGACCGCCATGGGCCCACCAGCTGGGTTTCGATTACGCTCACGGAAGGCAAGTTTCGGCAGATCCGGAAGATGACGGCGGCCGTGGGCTTCCCGACCTTGCGCCTCATCCGGGTGCGCGTCGGCGCGATTGGGCTGAGCGACTTGCAGCCGGGCGAAGTGCGCGCGATGGCCAGCTTTTCGGAAGCCGACTGACGAAACCGGCGCGTGCCCGAAAGGCCGCGCCAGCGCGGTGGGCCTACAACCTGTGCGCTTTTGCCATATCTTTACTAAAACCGGCGCGGCGCGGGCGGCTTTTAGATGCATCCGGCTCGCCGCTTTGCGCGCCCCACGCGGCAAAGTACGTCTGGCGAGCGCTTGCAGAGCTCGGCGGGGCGTTGGGAAAGAAGCAGGGCGAGTGAATAATATTCATGAACTTTAATCTTTCCTTCGCTGTCTTAAATAAGTCTCCTGTGTCACGTCCGGCTTCGGATACGCCAACAGGAATAACCTTCAAAAAACAATATGGGTAGGTCGCAAGAAACCTTTGGTAAAAAGGAAAACGAGAAAAACAGACAAAAGAAGAAGAAAGAGAAAGAGGAGCGCAAGGAAGAGCGCCAGGCCAACGCCAAGAAGGGCCAGAGCCTAGAGGACTTGCTCGCGTACGTGGACGAAAACGGCAACATCTCGTCGACGCCTCCGGACCCGAAGAAGAAGCGGGAGATCAAGACCGAGGACATTCAGTTGGGCGCGGCCAAGCGCGAAGAGGCGGAGCCCGGCGACGCCATCCGCAAAGGCACGGTCACGTTCTTCAACGACTCCAAGGGCTACGGCTTCATCAAAGATTCGCAGAGCCAGGAAAGCATTTTTGTGCACGCCAACGGCCTGATCAACCAAATCAAGGAGAACGACAAGGTGATCTTTGAGGTGGAAATGGGGCAGAAAGGCCTCAACGCAATCTCGGTTAAGCTGGACGTTTAAGGTTTTTCTTTTCGGTAGTCTGTGTTGCTTATGGGCCTGAGCGCCGGCTTCGGCCAGCACGCTGCGGGTAGCGTATTTCGCTTGCCGTAGGCCGTTTGCATTACAGCGCCGGAGCCCAAGCCGGCCCCTTCCCTACCCTCATCACACATATGAAAGGCTGAAGCGCTTGCGTCTTCAGCCTTTTGCTGTATAAGGCCCCATTGGCAAAACGCCAAGTACTTACCTTTGAGGCATAATACTTACTCACAACCTCATGGACGTAAAGGATAGCAACGGCACACTGCTCAGCGAAGGCGATTCGGTCACGATCATCAAAGACCTGAAAGTCAAGGGCTCTTCGACGGTACTGAAACGCGGCACGGTCGTGAAAAACATCCGCCTCACCTCCAGCCCCGACGAGGTTGAGGGCCGCGTCGACCGGACCGTGATGGTGCTGAAAGCGGCGTTCCTGAAGAAAGCATAAACCGACTTACCACCTGAATACTGACTGGCCCAAGCTTCGCTCGAAGTTTGGGCCTATTTTTTTGGCAGGACCAGCCTGGGAATAATCGAAATTCTGAGCAGATTTCGTTTTATGCAAAGTATTAATAATCAGAATATTACAAAGCGCTTACTATAACAATAGTCGCACTTTGTGCCTTCGGATTTCACTCCTACCTAAGTCCAAATTCCTATGCAAAGACGCCAATTCGTTTTCTCGGCCGTGGCCGCGGTGCCATTTATTACGACTGCACAAGCCGGTTTGCCCTCTCCCAGTAAGGGCTTTGTGGCGAAGGCCGGAGAAGGCCGCTTTCACGGCCATATTCAGCTCAAGGGCGTCAATTCCAACATTCTGGATGTGAAGGTATCGGGCAAGGATACGGGCGGGTTGCTGGCGATTTTTGAGCAAACCAGCGTATCGCCCAAGCGCGGCACGCCTTTGCACCTGCACCATTTTCAGGATGAGGTTTTTTTTGTGCAGGCCGGTGAGTATTACTTCCAGGTCGGCGACGACAAGTACCGCCTCCACGCCGGCGACAGTATTTTTCTGCCCCGCAAAGTGCCGCACGCCTGGACGCAGGTCAGTGACACAGGCAAGATGACCGTAACGCTGCAACCCGCCGGCAAGCTCGAGGAATTCTTTATGGCGATGGCTGCCTTAAAAGCCACGCCAACAAACGAAGAAATAGCCAAAATATTTGCCGCCCACGAGATGCAGGTAGTCGGCCCACCGCTGGCCATCGATTAGAATCCATCTTGTATAATTGTTTAACAATCAGATAGTTACAAAAGCAGCACATCAATACGATGGGCGTGCACCATTTGCAACGACTCCGACCAGGCAAAGACCGTGAAGAAGCCATCCTGTGAGGCTACCAGAGCGAGGGCATCGCGTTGGTCGTACACAAATTGGGCAGCGGCCAGGTGGCGCGTGCCGCCGTTCTGGGCCGGGTGCAGGTAGCGCGCCACGCTGTCGAGCACGGGTTCGGTGAGCACCATCCTGTCGACGGGGGTGCTGGATTCGGCCCGCGCCACCTTCGCCCCGAAGGCCAGCAAATGGTAGTCGCGGGTGATAACGGTAGCCCCATCGACGGCCGTGAAGCCCCCCACAATCCCGATGGCTTGCTGAATTTCTTCCCGCCACTTCCACTTGGCCTGTTCCAGGTGCCGGCCTTCGGCAATGCCGGTGTAAGCCGGAAGCACCGGATACGTAATAGGCTGAACAATAGAATTTTGCCACTGCGTCGAGCCGGAAGGCACGACCAGCACCAAGCCGCCGCGGCCGTGGGCACGCATAACGGCGGCCAGCTCCACGAGCACGTTATCGACTTCGCCAGTGCCGGAAGCGGGCAGGCTTTGGCCCGGCAGAAACATTTGCAGCGCCGGACAGTCGTCGACGGCGGCGTTTTCGGCGTCTACGAGCTGGAGTTGGTCGCCGCGCAGGATGGCCACGTTCACAAACTTGCCAAAGCCGTCGGCGCGGCGGTGCTTCACCACCAACAAGCCCGGCTCCACCACTTCCAGCACAAAGCACAGCGGCGGAATGCCAGTGGCCGTGCCCCACACATACAGTCCTTCGTCGTCGTGCCACACCCCCAGGTGAATGCCGGGCTGCTCGACGGCCGGAGCCAGCTTGAGCAGGTTGTACGGGATGAGGCGGCGCTTCGTGAACACTACCGGCTGCGTGGCTTGGTGGGGCTGGAGCAGGGCCAGCGAAATCTTAGGCGGATGCCCCTCCTCGCGTCGCAGACTAGCCCAAAATGCCGCGTCGATGACGACTTCTACCAAGCTAGCCGATGGCATAGGCGCAAAAGTGGCTGGGTCGTGGGCGGTAGCAGCCTCCCGGTGCCGGGCAAAGTGCGATTCAATCATGGGCGCCACCACGCGCGCCGCCAGGTAGGTAGGTTCGGAAAGCATAACCGGCAAGTACGCAGCTTTTGAGATGAGAGTCTATAGGTGGCCTGATAAGCGTGGGGCAACTCCGCGGCTTTTTGCTTACACTTACCAGGGTACCGCCTTACTCATCAGCCTTATTCTATTCTGTGAAAACAACTTGGTTACCCCGTCTGGCCATCGCACTTTTCCTGGTCACACTTTCGCCTCCGCTGGCCGCCCAGACCACCCGGCCTGCCGAAAGCAAGGCGGCACAAAGCGGTAGCTGGGCGAAGCTCGCCACCGACGCTGCCCGTGTTGGGAAACCCGCTTGGTGGCCCATGCTTGGCTACGTGGCCAGGTTGCACCAACAAGCCACGCATCCGGCTACCTGGCCCTTCGATTACGAATGGGAAGACCTAGGCCCCGGCTACGTGTACGGCAACGCGTTTGGGCACTGGGACGTGGTACACGAGATTTTGGATGTACTGCCTTCCTACCCAGAACATGCTCTCCACCAGCTTCTTAACGACATCAAGAACCAGGAGCCCTCTGGCTTGCTGCCGGGCTCCATTTATATGCCCGGCGGGCTGTCAAAGCGGGACTCTATTACCTGGAATAAAAACACGCAGGGCCACCCGCCGCTGTGGCCTTTGGCCGTGCAGGAATACGTGAAAGTCACCCACGACAGCAGCGTAGTCAGGACTTTCTACACGCCGCTGATCCGACAGATTGCTTGGTTTGAGAACAACCGAAAAGCCGAAAATGAAGGCTTTTTTTACAACGACATTCTGCTGAAAAAGTGGGAAAGCGGCGTCGACGAAGGCATTCGCTTCGACGAAGTGGCGAAGGGTGCTCTGGCCTGCGTCGATGCGACCAGCCACGTATACGCGCTCTACCAGATTGCCGCGCAGTGGGCCCGGCAGCTTGGCCTCAACGCCGACTATTACGAAAAGCGCACCCAGGAATTGCGGTCGTTTATTCAGACGGGTTTGTATGTGCCGGCCGACGGCATGTTTTATGATAGCTGGGCCGTAAAAGACGCCAAGCTGCGCAACCTCCCTTTCGAAAGCATGTGGCCTTTGGTAACCGGCGCCGCGACCCAGGAGCAAGCCGACCGCTACATTGACACTTACCTGCTGAACAAATCAGTCTTTCTGACCAACCACCCGATTGCGACGGTAGGCCGCCGCGACCCCAAATTTGAACTGCGCATGTGGCGTGGCCCCGCTTGGAACAGCATGGCCTATTGGGCCGCCCGTGGGTGCCTGAACTACGGTCGGAAAGACGCTGCCAAAATCATCTTGGAGAAAGCGCTGGATGATTCGGCGAAGCAGTTTAAAAGAACTGGCACTATCTGGGAGTTCTACAACCCGTTGGGTGGCAAACCCGAAGACTTAAAGCGCAAGCCCAACACTAAGTACAATACGCCCTGCCGCGATTACCTCGGCCACAACCCGCTGATAGAAATGGCACGGCTGTATGATTCTGTGAAGTAAGGAGTTACGTATAGGGGAAACACGCGCATACCGCATAATATATTGATTATCAATATATTATACTAAATCCATATTTATCCTGACCACAGCAGCCTCAACCCAGCCAGCTCCGACTACCCTACTTAAAACTTGTTTATCGGGTCATCCAGAGCATAGCGAAGGATGACGGACGTAGAGGGCAATGGACTTCGCTGCACTGACTGAAACTACGTTTTTAACACTTTCGAATCTGGCTGCGTGAACTACCTCAAACTTCCGTTGCCGCAACTCTCGTTAGCTTTGATGGCGGCCCGCCTGCTGTTTAGCACCAAAGCCGCTTCCCCTAAACCCATTGCCCGATGACTCAGCCGCCCAAGGATTTCACTGCCGACAAAGACCAACTGCACCCGCGCAACCGCCACCGCGGCCGTTACGATTTCCCGCAGTTGATTCGCACCTCGCCGGAGCTGGCGCAATTTGTGGCCGACAACCCGTATGGCGACGCCAGCATCGATTTTGCCAACCCGCAGGCGGTGAAAGCGCTCAACAAAGCGTTGCTGAAGCAGTTTTACAACATTCAGATGTGGGATATTCCGGCGGGTTACCTAAGTCCGCCCATCCCCGGCCGCGCCGATTACATTCACTACCTGGCCGACCTCATCGCCTCCGTCAACGAAGGCGTAACCCCGACGGGCAAGGGCATCCGGGTGCTCGATGTAGGCGTGGGTGCCAACTGCATCTACCCCATCATTGGGCGCCACGAATACGGCTGGCGCTTCGTCGGCACCGACGTAGACCCGGTCGCCATTCGGGTTGCCAAGCAAATTGTGGCCAGCAATACGGGCCTCTCGGGTGCGGTGGAGCTACGGCTACAACCCGCTTCCAGTAATATTTTCAGCGGCATGGTCAAGCCCAAGGAGGTCTTCGACCTGACGATGTGCAACCCGCCGTTTCACGGGTCGCAGGCCGAAGCTGAAGCCGCCAGCCGCCGCAAGGAGCACAACCTGGGCACCAGCAAAGGCCCAAAACCCGAACCCAACTTCGGCGGCCAGTCGGCGGAGCTGTGGTACCCCGGCGGCGAGGCTACTTTCCTGTGGCGCATGGCCGAAGAAAGCGCCCATCTGGTGCGGGAAACGTGCTTTTGGTTTACGGCGCTGGTTTCCAAGAAGGAAACCCTTCCGGGCCTGTATAAGTCGCTGCAAAAGCTGGGAGCCGTAGAAGTGCGCACCATCAACATGTCGCAGGGCCAGAAAACCAGCCGCATCGTAGCCTGGACGTTTCTGGACGCGGAGCAACAGCAGGCTTGGCGCGCGAAGCGGTGGCTGAATAAGCCGGCCCCCACTGCCTAGAGCTGCACGGCTTTGGGCATTTGCTTGTTGAAAACTGGGTTTATGCACGCGGAGCACTTGGCAACAGATCTGCCGCTTAAGGCCCAAGCTATTAACTAGTTACGCAGTGATCTCTGTTGCTCAATTAGCCCTGAAAATCTTACCTTAAGGCAAGTTCCTCCACAACTCACTGCCTTTTGCCATGTCTTATTCAATGCCTGCTTCCGCCCCAACTGTTCGGCTGGGCCGCACCCGGGCAGTAGTGCTGACCGCCTTGGTAGCCGGGACGCTGGACATCAGCGTGGCAATGACGAAATACGCCCTCACCACGGGGCGAGATCCGCTCGGCGTGCCGCGCTACGTGGCTAGCGGCTTGCTGGGGAAAGAGGCGCTCACCGGCGGCCTGGCAGCGGCGGGCTGGGGTTTCGTGTTTCACTACGGGTTTGCCTTTCTTTTTACGGCCTTTTATTTCTGGCTTTTTCCCCGTTTGGGCCAACGCTGGTCGCACCCCGTCGTGCGGGGCGTGCTCTACGGCAGCTTCGTGTGGCTCGTCATGAACCTGGTCGTCGTGCCGGCTTCGCGCATTGGGCGCCTGCCTTCCGACCCGGCTAAAGCGGCTTTGGAATGGCTGATTATACTCGTTTGCATTGGCCTGCCAATTGCGATTGGTGCCGCTCGCTACTATCGGTCAGCTAAATAGTGATTTCGCGATTCACCTTGATCCCAGTATGATCGAAGCCGAAGCCAAGCCCATTCGACAACTATTTATCTATCAATAATTTAGCTAATAGGCTGAAACAGGCGATCCCAACGGATTTTGTGCAGCCAGTCGGCGTTCGGGTCGATGGATAGCCAGACGAAAACCGCTTTCCCGACGATATGATCTTCGGGGACGAAGCCCCAAAAGCGCGAGTCTTCCGAGTTGTGGCGGTTGTCGCCCATCATGAAGTAATAGTTCTGCTTGATGGTATAAAGCGTCAGCGGGCGGCCATTTTGCTGAATCATGCCATCCTTCCAACTGATGCCCGTGTTGTGCTCGTATTGGGCCACGATTTTGTAGTAGATCGCGGCGTTGGCGGGCGTTAACGCGATGGTCTGGCCTTTCTTGGGCACGGGCAGCGGGCCATAAGTATCGAGCTGCCAGTGGTGGGGCACGGTGCTAGCGGCCCCGGAATTGTGGAAATCGGCTACGTCGGGGAAGAGATCCGTCTGAAACTTGGGCACCGTCAGGGCCTTCACATAGGGCTGCCGACGAAAATACTCTGCTACGCTGGCCGGGCAACTGATGTAAAAGCCCGGCTTGCCCGTTGTGGGGTCGGTGCTCGCTCTCGGAATTCCATCGGGCTCGTCGTAATCGACTATGCCTTGGGCATGCAGCGCCTGCCGAATGGCATCATCGGGGGTATCGATCTCCATGAAGTACGTATTCTGCAACTGACCCGCTACGGGGCCGGGCTGCCCATTCAGCCACACCTGTCCGTTGCGTATCTCCATGGTGTCGCCGGCTACCGCGATGCAGCGCTTGATCAGGTGGGTGCGCAGGTCGGCCGGCCGTTGCTGCTCGTGCGGCACATGAAACACCACCACGTCGTTGCGCTGAACGGAGCTGAAGCCGGGAAAACGGTACGTCGGCAGTTGAATCAGGTCGGAGTAGCTTTTCAGGCCCAACACCTTCTGGTGCGTCAACGGGATTTGCAGCGGCGTTTGCGGCGTGATTGGGCCGTAGTGCAACCGACTCACAAACAGGTAGTCGCCCACCAGCAGCGTGTGCTCCATGCTGGGCGTCGGGATGGTGTATGCCTCCACCGCCGACCAGCGGATAAGCGTGGCCGCCACAATGGCAAACACCACGGCATCGCGCCATTCGCGGGCTTTGCTTTTGGACTTCTGGGGTGAAGCGCTGTTGCGCTTGAAACGGAAGAGGTTCATGGATTTCAAGGCTTATATAAACTACTGATTAATACATTTTTACCCCCGGATATTCAGAGCGATCAGTCTCACGCGCACCTATGCAGACGCCAGTACAGGCAATCAGGAACGGCTAAGCATAGAAAACTGTCTATATTCGATCTCCAACGTATCTGTCCGCAGGTATAGTATAATCCTAGAAAAAGAGGCCGCCGCTCTAGTAGCAGCGGCCTCTTTTTCTATCTTGACCCCTTATAATCTTTCAAAAATCACATGAGCCCTTACGCCGATAAGCTTAACGCAACAAAACAGGAATATCCTTTTGCTGGATGGAGAGAGTATTATGATGATGGGCTTGAGCAATACACCGAGGAGAATTGTGCTGAGGTTGAAGCGATCTTCAATACCCTTATCACTGACCTTATAGCACTTGGAGAGAATGCAACTGAAGCTAAGAAAATAGCAGCATTCCAAAAAGCCATTGAGGCTACCAACGAACTAGATGAAGAACTCATCGAAACCGGCGAGCGAGAGGAAATATGCGAATTAACCAATAGCATGACCGTGGCCTGCGGACTTAACCCTGCTGATTATGGCGACGGGGAAGGACTAGCATCCGAATGGCGAGAGTGGTAATCAAATCTTTCCACGACGCTAAGCGCCTCAAAAACACCCCGGCCCACGTCCGCATCATCCAGTGCGGGGTCCGCGCCTACATCAACCCGCGCTACCTCGCCCTGGCCCGCAAGCACGGCTTCACCCTGCATACCATCGAGGGCAACATTGCGGACCTAAGCAAGCTACTGGAAGGCGAAACTATCACCATCCAGGTCCAGCAGTACTAAGTAACCAAGGATGGGTTTAAATTGGTGCAGAAAACATAGTGATTTCTACAATCCTTATGCTTTCTGCAGTATATTTTTTACTAACAGTGCATCACAATCTCATCAAAACTATAAATGAAACGCGACACTAATATTACCTCGTCTGGAATCAAAAAAGTTCTAAAAAATTACAAACACACAAGTGCGTTAGCAGAATATATATGGAATGGTTTCGATGCAAAATCATCTCAAGTAGAAATAAATTATACTTACGATGAATTAGAAAATATAGATCAAATCTGTATTACAGACAACGGATTTGGAATAAACACATCCAAACTAGAGGACAAATTCGACAAGTTTTATGATTCTGAAAAGAGCATTGAAATTCAATCCCCTAAGCACACCTCTGTTTTACATGGAAAGAATGGAGTCGGAAGACTAACATTTTTCACATTTGCCCATGATGCAGAATGGAAAAGTTGCTACAAAGAAGGATCAAAGCTTAAAGGGGTACGAATAAATATAAGTGCCAGTAATTTAAAGTCTTCTAATTCTATACCTATAGACCCCCATTGCCTGCCACTGGAACAATCGTAACTTTTAATAACGTAAAAATATCTAAACCTCAACTTGAATTAGAAATAATCCCCTTTATCAAAGAAGAATTTTGCTGGTTTTTGGAATTAAATAAGAATAAAGGATTTAAAATAATAATTAACGATGTAATTTTAGATTATTCAGAACTACTTTTGGATAATGAAGAATTTGTTATAGACGAAAATAATACTACTTTCGAGATAAAATATGTACAGTGGAAGAAATCTTTAAACACTGAACAATCTAAATTTTATTATATCAACGATGATAACATCGAAGTATACAAAGATTTCACAACTCTTAATAGAAAATCAGACAACTTCTATCATAGCATATACATAAAGAGCGACTTTTTCAACAACTTCGACTTTCAAAAAAAGCAATCTGAATCTCAAATAAATTTGTTTGCCAAAGCAAAGTCTGCCCCTGAGCACAAACAGTTAATTAGCAAACTAGGAGAATACTTACAATCAAAAAGAAAACCTTTCCTAAGAGCTTATGCAGAAAAGCTCATAAATGATTATGAAACCCAAAATATATTTCCGGAGATAAAGAACGATTGGGAACAACCGCGTCTCAGAGAATTAAAGGACACTATAATTGGTTTATACGAAGCACAACCCAAAATATTTGTTAGCCTAAACACTGAACAAAAAAAGACATTTGTAAGATTTTTAAATCTCTTGTTAGATTCTAACGAACGTGAACATATATTTGATATCTTAGAAGAAATAGTAAATCTTGATACTGATGAGAGGGAGCAGCTCTCTAGGCTATTTAAAACCACTAAACTCGACCGAGTTATTTCAACAATCAAATTGATTGAAGATCGGTACAAGACCTACTATGCACTCCAGGACCTTGTCTTTAAAGCCGAATTAGAGGCAGCAGAGGTACCACATCTGCAATCTCTTATTGAAAACCATTATTGGCTTTTTGGAGAAGAGTATCACCTTGTTACAGCCGCCGAGCCTAAATTCAACGAAGCATTAGAGAAATACATATATCATACAAAGGGAAATAAAATCAAGGCAGATATTGACCATCAATTCAAATTGAAAGAGATGGATATATTCGCCTGTAGACAGAATAAAAAAGATAATATTATTCAGAATATAATGGTTGAACTCAAACATCCTCTTGTTGCGCTTGGACAAGCAGAATATATGCAAGTTGATAAATACATGAGTGTTATTACTAGTCAGCCTCAGTTCAACGCATCTAACATGGAGTGGAGGTTCTACCTCATTGGGAACAAGTTTGATACTTCGGGTTTTATAGAAAGACAAATAGAATCAAATAAAAATCATGGCGAAGCATCTTTAGTTCTATCAAATAATTCAGGGAAAATAAAATTTTATGTCAAGACTTGGCGTCAAATTTTCACAGAATTTGAGTTAAAGCACAGTTTTATTGATGCGAAGCTTAAATTAGAGAGGGACGAACTTATAACAGAGTGCAATACTGCTAATGCATTAGTAGAATTGGCTAATGGCAATTCTGCTATCAGTCCACCCCAAGTTTTCATTCCGAAATCATAAGTATCATTTTTTAACAGAAATGAGAAGAGGCGGTAGCTCCAAGTAGGAGCTACCGCCTCTTCTCATTTCTAGCAAGCGCGGAATTACATATGAATAGCGCGGTTCTCAGTAGCCGCTAAGCACGCTTCTTTCACCGCTTCCGCATAGGTCGGGTGGGCGTGGCTCATGCGGGCTACGTCCTCGGCGGAGGCGCGGAATTCCATGGCGGTTACGCCTTCGGCGATGAGGTCGGCGATGCGCGGACCGATCATGTGCATGCCTAGGATTTCGTCGGTTTCCTTGTCGGCCAGCACTTTCACGAAGCCGTCGAGGTCCATGGAGGCGCGGGCGCGGCCCGAGGCGCGGAACGGGAACGAGCCGGTTTTGTAGGCGCGACCCGTTTCTTTGAGCTGCTCTTCGGTGTAGCCCACGCCGGCCACTTCGGGCCAGGTGTACACCACGCCGGGGATGAGCAAGTAGTTGATGTGCGGCTTCTGGCCCACGATGGTTTCGGCCACGTACACGCCTTCTTCTTCGGCTTTGTGGGCCAGCATAGCGCCCCGAATCACGTCGCCGATGGCGTAGATGCCGGGCACGTTGGTCTGAAGGTGCTCATCGACCTTGACGCGGCCGCGCTCTTCCATCTCCACGCCAGCGGCTTCCAGGTTGAGGCCGGCGGTGTAGGGCACGCGGCCCACGGCGACGAGGCAGTAGTCGCCTTCAAACTTCACTTCCTCGCCTTTGGGGTTGGTCGCGGTTACGGTCACGGTGTCACCTTCGCGGGTGGCGCCGGTTACTTTGTGGCTCAGGAAAAACTCAATGCCGATTTTGCCCAGGATGCGCTTGAGCTCTTTGCCCAGGGCGCGGTCCATGGTCGGGATCAGCGAATCCAAGAATTCGATTACGGATACTTTGGCACCCAAACGGGCATAGACCGAAGCCATTTCCAGCCCGATTACGCCGCCGCCAATCACGATCATGTGCTTAGGCACTTCGCGAATGTTGAGGGCCTCGGTGCTGGTGATGATGCGTTGCTTGTCCTGCTTGATGAAGGGCAGCACGGTAGGCTTGGAGCCCGTCGCGATGATCGTGTTTTTGGTTTCGATCTGCTGCTCTTCGCCGCCACCCAGCGGCACAATTTTGATGTGATTCTTATCCACGAACGAGCCCACGCCTTTGAGGACGTCGATCTTGTTCTTCTTCATCAGAAACGCGATACCGTCCACGTTGGCTTTCACCACGCCGTTTTTGCGGTCGATGAGCTGGTTCATATTTATCTGAAGATCAGACAGTTCTATACCGTGCTCTTTGAAAGTGGTGTGGGCGTTGTGGTAGTGCTCGGTGCTGTCGAGCAGGGCCTTGCTGGGAATGCAGCCTACGTTGAGGCAGGTGCCGCCGAGGGTGTCGTACTTCTCGATAATGGCCGTCTTGAGGCCTAATTGCGCGCAACGAATGGCAGCTACATACCCGCCCGGACCCGAGCCGATGACGGTAACGTCGTATTGATTCATATTCAGATGAATTCAGTGAAAATCAGCGGGGCAAAGGTAGGCAAGAAAGCCTAGGCTGGTATCTCCAAAATTTGGCGTTAAAACCAAGGCTAGAACTAGAGCTAAGAGCTAGTTCCCCTCCTCAGCGGAGGAGGGGTTAGGGGTGGTTGATAATCGTTGGCCAAAGGTCAGGAGCCGATCTCCGGCAGAAAGGCGGCCTCAATAGCCGCTAATACACTGTCAAGTTGCTTGAGCACCAGTTTATTTTCAAAACGCATTATCCGCAGGCCTAGCCCAGTCAGGTACTCTGTGCGCACCACGTCAGTAGCTTCGCCGCTAGTTGTGAAGTGTCCGGCGCCATCCAACTCGATTACCAATTTTTCAGCGGGGCAGTAAAAATCTACGACGTAAGCCCCAATGCCGTGCTGACGCCTAAACTTGCGCCCACCTAGCTGGCTGCGTTGCAGCGCCCGCCACAGTAAAGCTTCGGCGGGGGTGAGGTGGTTGCGCAACGTGCGGCGGATGGACTTTTGGTAAATTAGGTTGTGTACTTGATCTGCCACCTTTGGTAGTTTTAACTATATACTAAACAACGATTGCCAACCACCCCTAGCCCCTCCTCAGCTGAGGAGGGGAACTAACCTTTAGTTTCTAGTTTGTTTTTAATCTGTGAGTAAGCCGATGTAATAATTGAGCGTGTCTACTTCCAGATTTTCCTTGGTGGCGCCGGGCAGATTGACGGGGCGGAACGTGGTTTCGGGCTCAATGAAGCGGTATTCGCCGCCTTTGGTGCGGACGCGCACAGGCATCGAGAAACCATCGACGTCGGCCACCCAGCGGCAAAGCGTTTGGCCATCTTCGAAGCGAAACTCCAGCGTCGGGATGTTTTTGTAAAGCAGGTACTGCGAGAAGATCTTGGTCAGGTCGCGGCCGCTTTGCTGGTTGAGGTAGCCAACCACTTGCGGCGTCGTGACGGTCTGGTGGTAATAGGTGTGCGAAAGACCGCGGAGCATGTCGCGCCACTTCTCGTCGTCGTTGACGATGGTACGCACCATGTTGAGCAAGACGCTGCCCTTGTCGTACATGTCGCCGGAGCCCTCTTTGTTGACGTTGTAGGGGCCGATAATGGGCTCGTCGTTGCGGATGTTGCGGCGCTGCCCGTGGATGTATTCCTGGCCGGCAGGCTTGCCAAACTGGCTTTCCACGAACAGCGCTTCGGAGTACGTGGTAAAGCCCTCATGAATCCACATATCGGCTATGTCCTTGCTGGTTATGTTGTTACCAAACCACTCGTGGCCGCTTTCGTGAATGATGATGAAGTCCCACTTCAGGCCCCAGCCCGTGGCCGAGCGGTCGTGGCCGAGGTAACCGTTGAGGTATTTGTTGCCGTACGCCACGGCGCTTTGGTGCTCCATGCCCAGGTGTGGCGCATCCACGAGCTTATAGCCGTCTTTGTAAAAGGGATAGGGCCCGAACCAATGCTCCATCGACTTGAGCATGGGTTTTACGTTGTCGCCGAACTGTTTTTTGGCCTTCTCAACGTTTTCGGGCAGCACCCAATAATCCAGGGTGAGCTTGCCATTTTCGCCGTCGTAGGTGTCGCCGAAGTGCTGGAAATCCCCCACGTTCATTGCCACGTCGTAGTTGTTGATGGGGTTGCTCACAAACCAGTCGTAGCGCGTGTAGCCCCCTTTCACGGCCGTAGTTTTGCGCAGCCGCCCGTTCGACACGTCTTTCAAACCCTTTGGTACACTGATGCTTATCATCATGCTGTCTACCTCGTCGGCCTGATGATCTTTGGTCGGCCACCAGATGCTGGCGCCCACTCCCTGACAGGCGGTGGCGACCCAGGGCTTGCCTTTGGCGTCTTTGGCGAACACTAGGCCGCCGTCCCAGGGTGCGCGCTCGGCGATGGTAGGCTTGCCGGAGTACTGCACCGTAAACTCCTCGCGGCTGCCTTTGCGGATTGGCTGCGGAAACGTGACGAACACCGCGTTGGCCTCACGGGTGAATGGAAGAGCCTGGCCTTTATATAATACCTTGTCTACCTGCAAGTTAGCAAACAGGTCAAATTGCAGCTTCGTGAAGTCCTGCGTGGCCGTGAAGCGAAACAGGTTCGAGCCGCTAATCGACTTCTTGTCGATGTCCAGCCGAACGTCGAGGTGGTAATAGTTGATGTCGTAGCAAGTGCGCAAGGGCGTCAGGTTGCCCCGCAGCGAGTCGGCCCGCGTGAAAGCGGTTTTGGGCTGGAGCAGCTGCGCCGTCGAGAGCAGGGGCAAGCAAAGAAGTGCGGAGGCAAGCAGGAAGGCGCGGATCATGCAGCAAGGATGGGGTGAAAACCGGGCGAGAAGTTAAGGCGCTTTACAGACTCTGTTGCTACGCACTCGTTGCACGGCCTCCGGCAACGCAAACCGACAGGTAGGCAGCGAAGTCATTTCCTTTATCGTGCTGAGTAGCATACCTTAAGGCTTGCTTCCTCAACCGATCTTCCCCCCACCCATGAGCCTTTCGAAAACGCTGTTGCTTCTGTCCGTCGGCTGCCTGAGTGGTCGCATTGCCCAAGCCACTGTTCGCTTGCCCAAGCTGGTAGGCGATAACATGGTGCTCCAGCGCGATGCCAAACTGCCGATTTGGGGTTGGGCCGATGCCGGCGAAACGGTAACGGTCACATTCCGGGGCAAATCCTATACTGCCAAGCCCGGCGGCTCCGAGGGAAAGTGGACCGTCATGCTGCCCGCTACGCCCAGCGGCGGCCCTTACGACATGACGATTAAGGGCAGTAACACGTTGCAAATCAAGAATATACTAATAGGCGACGTGTGGCTGGCTTCGGGCCAGTCGAACATGGAAATGCCGGTCAAAGACCAGCCCGGAGGCTACTCCGCGGTGCGCAATGCTGATCAGGAAGTGGCAGGCGCTAATTTTCCGCAGATCCATTTTTTGGATGTCAAAAATACGGTGGCTTCCAAGCCCCAGCGCGATATCGAAAGTACTGGCTGGCAAGTATGTAGCCCCCAAACGGTAGCTGAATTTTCGGCGGTGGCGTACTTCTTTGGCCGCGACTTGTACCAGCGCTACCACGTCCCGATTGGCTTGATTTCCTCGACGTGGGGCGGCACGGAAGTGGAATCGTGGACCAGCGCCGAGGCCTTGAAAGTGCTGCCCGACTTTCGGAGCCGAATCGCGGCGATGCAACAGGAAAAGCGCGACATCAACCAGATTCAAACCGACTACATAAACAGCCTCAAGGCGTGGCAAAATAGTCCGGCTGGTAAGGATCACGGCCGCTTGCCCGATAGCAAAAGCTGGGCCGACCCCGATTTCAACGCTCAGGATTGGAAGACCATGAACGTCCCCGGCCTCTGGGAGCAACAACCCGAACTGAGCACTTTCGACGGCGTGGTGTGGTTTCGCAAGGAAGTAACGCTGCCCGCAGCCAACGCGGGCAAGCCGCTGCAACTCGCACTGGGTCAGATTGATGACAACGACAGCACTTGGTTCAACGGCGTGCTGGTAGGCACTACTTCCGGCTACAGCGAAAAGCGCCGCTACACCGTGCCCGCAACGCTGGTCAAAGAAGGCCGCAACGTTGTTGCGGTGCGGGTGGTCGACAACGGTGGAGGCGGCGGGCTCTGGGGCCTAACAGCTGATTTTCAGCTGATTGCCGGGGCGGGCAGCACGCCTGTTCCGTTGGCGGGCGCTTGGCAGTACAAGCCCGCTTACGATCCGGCCAGCGTGCCGAAAACGCCTTTTCCCAAAGGACTACCGAATAACCCCACGGTGCTGTACAACGGCATGATCGCGCCGCTGATTCCGTATGCGCTGAAGGGCTTTATCTGGTATCAGGGCGAAAGCAACTCCGATCGCGCCTATCAGTACCGCACCCTGTTTCCCACCATGATCAAGGACTGGCGCACGCGCTGGGAACAGGGCGACTTGCCTTTCCTGTTCGTGCAATTAGCTAATTACCAGCACGATCAGCCGCAGCCTGCCGAATATGAATGGGCGGAGCTGCGCGAGGCCCAAGCCATGACCCTGAGCTTGCCCAAAACGGGCATGGCGACGACCATTGATATTGGCAGCCCCGACGACATTCACCCGCTCAACAAGCAGGATGTGGGAAAAAGGCTGGCATTGGCCGCCCAAAAAGTAGCGTACGGTGATACCAAAATCGTGGCTTCTGGCCCCACCTTCAAGAGCATGCAAGTGCAGGGCAAACAGGTGCGGCTCACCTTCGACAACGTGGGCGGTGGCCTCATCCTGAAAGACAAGAGCGGCGACTATCTGAAAGGCTTCGCCATTGCGGGCGCCGACCACAAGTTTGTGTGGGCCAAAGGCGAGTTGCAAGGCAACACGCTGGTCCTGTCGAGCGACCAGGTACCGGCGCCCACCGCCGTGCGCTACGATTGGAGCAACAACCCTTTTCCGAATCTGTACAATAAGGAAGGCCTGCCTGCTTACCCTTTCCGCACCGATCAGTGGCCGGGCCTGACCGTTAGCAAAAAGTAGAGCCAGCGCCCCTACCAACCAAGACAAAGCGCAAGGATTCGAATAGTTGCCCCAGAATTCTGCTGTACGTTTGCAGCGTCAATTCTGCCTGAAGCGCTGCCCTCATGTCTCAACCTAAGCCTACCCGCGCGGCCATTGTGCTTGCGTTTGCTATCGTCTACCTCATCTGGGGCTCCACGTATCTGGGCATTCGCTTCGCCATCGAGAGCATCCCACCCCTACTGATGGCGGGTACGCGCTATAGCTTGGCGGGCGTGCTGCTGTACGGGTTTATGCGCCTGCGCGGGGCACCACGGCCACCGCTTAGCGGCTGGCTTACTGCCCTGATCATCGGCAGCTGCCTGCTGACGTGTGGCAATGGCGGCGTTACGCTCGGTGAGCAATACATACCCTCAGGAATGGCCTCGCTGCTGGTTGCTACGGTGCCGTTATTTCTGGCCTTATTGGGCTGGCTGAGTGGCTTAGCCGCCCGGCCTACGCTGCGCGTATCCGTGGGTTTGCTTTTCGGAATGGCCGGAGTGTATTTGCTGGCTCGTAACCCTGGGGCCAGTCACGTGGCCTTGCCGGGGCACCGGATTATTGGCATTGGGTTGGTGCTTGGGGCGGCGTTTTTGTGGGCGATTGGCTCACTGTATTCCAAAAAGAAGCAAGCTTCGCCCTCGCCTTTTGTCGGGGGTGGCATGCAGATGATCTGCGGCGGTCTGCTGATGGTGCTGCTGGGCCTGTTGCGCGGTGAAGCTTCTGCTTTCGACTTTGCCGCTATCACGGCCAAATCCTGGATGGCGTACGCGTACCTGGTTACTTTCGGCTCGATCGTGGCGTTTACAGCTTATATCTGGCTGCTGCGGGCCGTCGAGCCGGCGCTGGCAGGCACCTATGCATTTGTCAATCCGGTGGTAGCCGTCCTGTTGGGTTGGGCTTTTGCCGGTGAAGCCCTCAACGTGCAAATGCTGGGCGGGGCCGCTCTGATTGTAACGGCCGTGGTGCTGGTGGTGCTGGGCGGCGCGAAAAAAGCGGAGCCTGTTGCAGAAGAAGAGTTGGTGAAAAGCAAATAGATATTTTACAACGTTCTCATAATCAATTTATTACAGAATATACAACGGGCGGTCATGCAGAGCGCAGCGAAGCGGGAGAGATGCTTCGCTCTCGCTCTGCATGACCGCCCGTTGTAAGCTGTTCATTACAAACAACATCAGCAACGGACCAACCACCCCAGCGACAGCTTCGCTGCCGCGTCCCCTCCTCGGCTGAGGAGGGGAGTGTTGGGCTTACTCGTCTTTGTAGAGTTGGCCGGCTTTTTCGGCGGAGAGCTTGATGCCTTTGATCATGGCGGAGCTGAAGCCGTTGTGCTCCATTTCATTGAGGCCGGCGATGGTGCAGCCTTTCGGCGAAGTTACTTTGTCAATCTCCTGCTCGGGGTGCGAGGATAATTGCAGGAGTAAGTCGGCTGCGCCTTTGGCAGTTTGGGCGGCCATTTTGAGGGCATCGTGGGCGTGAAAACCAATTTCAGTGCCGCCCTGTGAGGCCGCCCGAATCGAGCGCAGGAAAAACGCAATGCCGCAGGCACACAAGGCCGTCGCCGACGTCATGAGGTCTTCGTTGATCTGAATGCTTACCCCGACGGTGTTAAACAACGCCTCCACCAAGGCCAAATCTTCGTCAGTGGCCCGGTCGGTGGCAATGCAGGTCATCGATTGACCGATGCCAATGGCCGTGTTGGGCATGGCCCGCACTACGCGCAGCTCCGAGCCCGCCTGCTCCCGGATATCGGAACAGCACACACCCGAAATAACCGAGATGACTAAGTGCTTCTCTGGGTCAAAACCACTCTTGATTTCCTCCAGCAGCTTATTAAACTGCTGCGGCAGCACGGCCAGCACCACGATATCGGCTTGTTTTACGGCCGCCAGGTTGTCGGTGCTGGTCAGGAAGCCCGCGTCGGCCAGCGAAGCCAGCGCCGTTTTGGTGCGGCGGGTAAGCGTGATGTGGCTGCGCTCAAAAATGCCCGCTTTTACCAATCCTTTGGCCAACGACAGGCCAATGTTGCCGCTGCCCAAAATCGCGATGCGCTGGGCGGGCCTTTTCATATCTACTTGTGTTTGAATCGCTTCCATTCTGAATGGCTGTCCGTCCTTGCCTTCTTGGCAAGGGTAGTTTGCAACAGGCAAGATACTGAACCCCGCTGGAAAGCCTAACTTCTCCGGCAACTACGCCTATCTATATATTATTGACTATCAATGCCTTATACAACCAATATTTCCTGTTTCTGCTTAGCATAACACTGAACACCCGCTTCTGCAGTTATTCAGGCCACTCAATACCCCGCCTGCACCGCCTGATTGACAATGCAAAACCATTGAATTATTCATAGATAAATATTCACTTTATACATAAAATATATATTCCTTATCCGATATTAGCGCGTCCTATAACTAGCCCTTCACTATTTGATGAGAATTCTACCCACTTGCGGTCTTGCGCTGGCTTTGTTGCCGGGCAGCGCGGCAGCCCAGCAGCTATTCAATATCTCCCGCAGCAATTATTCAGGCCTTACTGCCGTTGCCTGGAACCCGGCTACCATTGCCGACAATCGCTATGCGCTTCAAATACAGCTCTTTGCCGTCGACGGCCATGCCACCAACACAGCGTATCGCTACACTGACCCCTGGAGCCTACGGCACTTAAACGAGCCGCTGGACTTATCGAGCCAGTACCTCACGCGCAACGACAGCGATAAGGCCAAGCTCTTCAGTGCGGGCCTGAACGTACGCGGGCCGGGCGTGCTCATTGGCCTCGGGCCCAAGCAAAGCCTTGCCGTAAGCACGCGCGTACGGGCGGCGTTTCAGGGAAACAATGTGTCGCCGGAAACCATCCAAAATGCCGTCGACGAGTTCAAAATCGGCAACCGCGTGCAGGGCAACTCCTTCAATCTCAACATGAATGCCTTTGCCGAATGGGACGCTACCTACGGCCGGGTAATGCTGGACGACGGGTTGCATTTCCTGAAAGCAGGCGTTACGCTCAAACGCCTGATGGGCATAGGCTCGGGGTACTTACAGGGCAAAAACATTGATTTTGAAGTAAGTAAGAAACAAGCGGCGACCGGCGACACCATCGTTCGGATTTATAACCTAGATGGCGCTTTTGCTTATTCCAACACCCAGGCTTTCGAGGATGTCGATGTAGAAAAGGCCACCAAATGGCTTACGCCCCGCAACGCGCCCGGCTCCGGCTGGGGCGCCGATCTGGGCATTGTGTACGAGTACCGGCCCGATGCTGCGCAGTATCAGCACACCGATACGCGCGGCGTAGCCCAAGCCGACCGGGGCCGCAACAAGTATTTGTACCGGGCATCCATTTCCGTAACCGACATTGGCTCAATTCGTTATCGCGACAATGCCGTGGTGTACAATGACGTGCGAGCGCGCAACGTGGGCGTGAGCGAAGCCGACTTGGGCAACCTCAGCGGCGATAACTTCGACGAGAAAATCAATCGTATTCTGCGCACCAATGCGCTCAATCGGCAAAACCACTTCCGGGTAGGCCTCCCGACGGCGTTAAATGTTGATGTGGATTACCACCTCAGCAACAAGATCTACGCCAACTTGGCCCTAAGCCAGGGCCTGCGTACCCACTACGCGACCGGCATGCGGCAGTTTTCGTACGTTGCGCTCACGCCCCGCTTCGAGACCCGGTGGCTGGAGGTGGCCATGCCTTTCTCGATGACCAACAGTTACCAAACCTTTACATATGGAGCCATGCTGCGCATCGGGCCGCTGGTAGTGGGCTCCAATAACTTGTCGGCCTTGTTCGATTCGAGCGACCCGTACGGAGCCAACGCCTACGCCGAGCTTTCTGCGTTGGCCTGGGCGCACAAAAAATACAAAAATAAGCCTGCGAAAGGCCCTAGACCACCGAAAACGGCCAAATCTTCCTAGTGCGGCCCTGAGGACACCCGAAGCACTGGAAACCAATAAAAGCTGACGAATGTCAGGCGGGCCGCTGATTGATTTCAGCGCAGCCGCGCCAAAAGGGCCGCATCTTTGAGTTGTTGTTCCGGTTGCGGGGCCAGAGCTGCTCCTGGCCCTGCTGCTTTGCCTCACTTCGATTGCTTTCCCATGCGACGTTCCCACACGGTAGGTTCGCTGCTCCTGATTCTGGCCCTGTTCGTCTGGGCCGGAATGGTGGCGGGCATTTCTTTTTTAGAAGCCCCTCTCAAATTCACAGCGCCCCATATCACCGTGCCGCTGGGGTTGGGCATTGGCCGCATCGTGTTTGCGGCCCTCAACAAAGCCGAGTTGATGTTGGGCACCGTGGCCTTGGTTAGCGCTTTTTTTCTGCGTGTGCCGCTGCGTACTTGGGTGGGCCTGCTGACGGTAAGCATCATTCTGCTGCTGCAAACTTTCTGGCTGCTCCCTGCCCTCGACGTCCGCGCCCTTGCGTTGCTGGCAGGTCACACGCCGCCTGCCAATGCCCTGCACCCGATTTACATCGGTTTGGAAATAATTAAGCTCCTTACGTTGTTGAGCACGGGTACAGGCGCGCTAAGCTGGGCCTTACAGGTAGCCCGCCAACGCAGTTGGGCAAGTCCAGAAAGCGTCGTTCGGCAACCAGCATAACTAATTACCCATCAATCACTTACAATACTCAGTGATGGCATTACTTCCGGACATTCACACCGAAGCCGACATTAAAATATTGGTCGATTCTTTCTACGACAAGGTCAATCAGGACGACTTGCTGGCGCCGGTGTTCAACGGGTTTGCGCACGTCAACTGGCCCAGCCACCTGCCGGCGATGTACGATTTCTGGAGCAGCCTGCTGCTGGGCACCTCGCGCTACCGCGGCCGGCCTTTTCCCAAGCACTTGCCTTTACCCGTCGATGCCGCCCACTTCCAGCGGTGGCTGGAATTGTTCTATGCTACTGTCCATGAGAACTTTGCCGGTCCGGTTGCCGAAGAAGCCAAAGTGCGGGCGTTAAACATCGCCACCATGTTTGAATACCGCATTCGCAAGCACAACGCCTTGTCTATCTTGTAGTTGCCTGGCGCACAAGTTAGCGCTAGATGTTCTACTAAATAAAAAAGGCGACTCCGTTTCCGGGGCCGCCTTTTTGTTGTCTTTGCCAAGCGATTTACACGCCCAGCAGCAGACGCGTCGGATCTTCGAGCAATTCCTTCACGCGTACCAAGAACGATACCGACTCGCGTCCGTCGATGATGCGGTGATCATAGCTCAGGGCCAAGTACATCATTGGCCGGATTACGACTTGGCCGTTTTCGGCGATGGGGCGCTGCACGATGTTGTGCATACCCAGAATAGCCGATTGAGGCGCGTTGATAATCGGGGTGCTCATCATCGAGCCGAAGATGCCGCCGTTGGTGATGGTGAACGTGCCGCCCGTCATTTGCTCGATGGTCAGCTTGTTTTCGCGGGCGAGTCCGGCGAGGCGCACAATCTCCTTCTCGATCTGGTCGAACGACATTTCCTCGGCGTTACGAATCACGGGCACCACCAAGCCTTTCGGAGCTGATACCGCGATGCTGATGTCGCAGAAGTCGTTGAACACCATGCTGTCGCCGTCGATCTGGGCATTCACGGCGGGCCATTCTTTCAGGGCCACGCACACGGCTTTCGTGAAGAAGGACATGAAGCCAAGGCCGACCTGATGCTTCTCCTTAAACTTGTCTTTGAACTTGTTACGCAAGTCCATGATCGGCTGCATGTTCACCTCGTTGAAGGTGGTGAGCATGGCCGTTTCATTCTTCACCGATACCAAGCGACGCGCTACGGTTTTGCGCAGGTTGCTCATGCGCTCGCGGCGCTGGTTGCGGTTGCCACTGGCTGCGGGGGCAGGTGCCGCTTGGGCCGCAGGAACTGCTGCCGGGGCAGGAGCCGCCGGAGCCGCTGGGCGAGCCTGGGCATTCAGCGCATCTTCTTTCGTGATGCGACCGTCGCGGCCGGAGCCTTGTACGTTGCTTGCCGCAATGCCTTTCTCGTCGAGAATTTTGCCGGCGGCCGGCGAAGGCGTGCCGGTAGCATAACTGGTAGAGGTGCTCGCGCTGGCCGATGCCGTTTGCGGAGCCGAAGCGGCGGGAGCCGCTGCTGGCACAGCCGGTGCCGCGCTGGCAGCGCCGCTACCTCCTTCGATTCGGGCAATCACGGAGCCGATGGCAATCGTCTGTCCTTCGGCTACGGCGTGCCGCAACGTGCCGCTGGCCTCAGCTGGCAACTCGAACGTAGCTTTGTCCGACTCTAGCTCTGCAATGATTTCATCCTGAGCCACTTGTGCTCCGTCGGGTTTCAGCCATTTCGCGACCGTTACTTCCGTAATAGATTCGCCAACGGTCGGGATGATCATTTCCTTCACGCTGCTGCTTCCTGCTTCAGCAACTGCAGGGGCAGCGGCCGGAGTAGGTGTGTTAGCTGAGCCGGCTTGCGAGCCACCGTAGCCCGACTGGTTGCTGGCTTGCGGATTTTGCTCGCCTTGTTGTACGGGATCAGCGCTGGCGGGTGCACTGGTTTTGCTTGGTGTAGCTTGTGCCGGCGCCGGGGCTGCACTCTCAGCGGGAGCGGCGGCACCCTCAACGCCATCTGCACCGATCTCGGCGATGACGGTACCGATGCCAATGGTTTCGCCTTCCGCTACGCGGATGCTCAGGGTGCCATCGGCTTCAGCGGGCAGCTCAAACGTGGCTTTGTCCGATTCGAGCTCGGCAATTACCTCATCGCGCTTCACGGCGTCGCCGTCTTTCTTGAGCCATTTGGCTATGGTAACTTCGGTGATGGACTCGCCGACAGCGGGGATTTTGATTTCCAGACCCATACGGTGCGTGGTTGGGAAGTTTGTTCGGTTCAAGAATTAATCAGTCACCTTTTTATCGGCCTGCTCCACAGTAGCCTTTACGTTTTCGATGGCGGGGGTTGCCGTTTCGAAAGCACGCGCTACAATTTCTTTCTGCTCTTTTACGTGCACTTTGTTGTAACCCGTTGCTGGTGAAGCACTTGGCTTACGTGCGATCACATCTTCCAATTCGCGGCGCAAGAAGCGCAGCATGTAGTTCCAGTAGCCCATGTTCTCGGGCTCTTCTTGCACCCAGAATACTTTCGCTTTCGGGTACTTGGCGAGTTCGGCGTTAAGCTGCTTTTGCGGGAAAGGATGCAATTGCTCCAGACGCACAATGGCCATGTCGGTGCGCTGGGACTTCTGCTGCTCTTCCAACAGATCGTAATACACTTTGCCTGAGCACAATAGCACGCGCTTTACTTTCTTGGCCTCGGCATACACATCGCCGAGCACTTCGCGGAAGCTGCCGCTCGTGAACTCCTCTGCTGGCGACACGCACAGCGGATGACGCAATAGCGATTTGGGCGACATCACCACACACGGCTTGCGGAAGCTCCACGTCAGCTGGCGGCGCAGCAAGTGGAAGAAGTTAGCCGGCGTCGTGATGTTGGCTACCACGATGTTGTTTTCGGCCGAAAGTTGCAGGAAGCGCTCGGGGCGAGCATTGGAGTGCTCGGGGCCTTGGCCTTCGTAGCCGTGCGGCAAGAGCATCACCATGCCGTTCATGCGCTGCCACTTGCTCTCCGACGACACGATGAACTGGTCGATCATGGTCTGAGCACCGTTGGCGAAGTCGCCGAACTGGGCTTCCCATACGACGAGCGCCGTTGGGTTAGCCATGGCATAACCAAATTCGAAGCCTAGCACACCGTATTCACTCAGCAGCGAGTTATAGATGCGCAGGTTTTCGTGCTCGCCTTCCATGTAATTGAGCGAGTTGTACGGGGCCGACGTTTCGGCATCGTGCAGCACGGCGTGGCGGTGCGAAAACGTGCCGCGCTGGCAGTCCTGCCCGCTGACGCGCACAATGTGATTTTCCTGCAGGAGCGAGCCATACGCCAGCAATTCGCCGGCTGCCCAGTTGAGCATGCGCGTTTCAAAAAACATCTTGCGACGCTCTTCCAGCAGCTTCTCGATTTGCTTGAGCGGGCGGAAGCCCTGTGGCAAGGTCGTCAACGCTTTGCCTACTTTATCAAGCACTTCTGCGCTCACCCCCGTTTCCGGCGACTGGTCGAAGTCCTCGGGCGTAGCGCGACGCAGGCTGCGCCACTCGTTTTCGAGCGCCTGATACTTATAAGGCAATGGCTTTTGCTTCACCATGTCGAGGCGGGCCTGGAGCATCTCGCGAAACTCACGGTCCATCTGGTTGGCTAGCTCGGCATCAACATCGCCACGCTGCACCAGAATCTCGTTGTACACCTCGCGCGGATTTTTGTGCTTCGAGATGAGGTTGTAAAGCGTTGGCTGCGTGAACTTTGGCTCGTCCGACTCGTTGTGGCCGTGCCGACGGTAGCACACCATATCAATGAAGATATCGGCGTGGAACTGCTGGCGGTATTCGGTAGCCAGACGTACGGCAAACACTACCGCTTCCGGGTCGTCGCCGTTCACGTGCAGCACCGGCGCGTCAATAATCTTGGCTAGGTCGGTGCTGTAAATCGAGGAACGCGCATCTTCGAAGTCGGTGGTGAAGCCTACTTGGTTGTTGATCACAAAGTGAATTGTGCCGCCCGTTTTGTAGCCTTCCAGCTGCGACATCTGCGTCACTTCGTAGCCAATGCCCTGCCCTGCCAGCGCCGCATCGCCGTGGATGAGGATGGGCAGAATCTGGTGGTAGTCGTCGCCGTACTGGTGCTCGATTTTAGCCCGCACAAAGCCTTCAACTACCGGGTTTACTGCTTCGAGGTGCGAAGGATTCGGCGCCAATTTCAAGTTAACCTTCTGCCCAGCAGACGTTTCTACTTCCGAGCTGTAGCCCATGTGGTATTTTACGTCGCCGTCGCCCATGGTCAGGTCCGGTACAGCAGTTCCCTCAAATTCGGAGAAGATCTGCTCGTAGGTTTTGCCCATGATGTTGGCCAGCACGTTCAGGCGACCCCGGTGGGCCATCCCGATCATGACTTCGCGCACGCCGAGTTCCGAGCTCCTTTCAATGATGGCATCGAGGGCCGGAATGGTGGTTTCGCCGCCTTCCAGTGAAAAGCGCTTCTGCCCTAAAAACTTGGTATGCAGGAAGTTCTCAAAGACAACGGCTTCGTTCAGCTTGCTGAGAATGCGCTTCTTGTACTCAGGTCCGGGATTAAAGCTCAGCGAATCCTTCTCCACTTTGTCCCGGAACCAATCCAGAACCTGGGGATCGCGGATGTACATGTACTCGAAGCCGATGGTGCCGGTGTAGATCTTATCCAACGCCGCCACGATTTCGCGCAGGCTTGCTTCTTTGCCCAAGCCCAGCAGATCACCGTTATGAAATTTGGTATCCAAATCTGCCTCCGACAAACCAAAATCCGCGATCTCGAGGCGGGCTTTGCGGTCTTTGCGTTCGCGCACCGGGTTGGTGCGGGCGCGCAAGTGACCGCGGCTCCGATACGCATGAATCAGGTTGCGGACGGCCGTTTCCTTATCGGTAGCGTGCGTGTCAAGTGGCTCGATAGCCCCGGCGTTGTTGGTAGACGCAACGGTACTGAGCACCCCGAAGTCCTGAGGCTGCTCCTGGGTAGCTACGCCGGCGCTGCCTACAGCAGGGCGACTTGCGGGTTGGGCAGTAGCGGCTTTACCATTTGAGACAGGCTGACCTTCGGCAGGGTATTGCTGCGAAAAATCAAAGCCTTCAAAAAATTTGCGCCAGCCAAAATCAACCGATTCCGGATTCTGCTTGTAAGCCTGGTACAGTTGGTCGATGTAGTCGCCGTGGGCGTTGGCGATGTAAGAGTAAGCGTCCATTTAGTGCGGAGCTAGGTGAGTCAGCGGTAAATGTATAGCGCTTCGGCTAAAGGCAAAAACCTAAATTCGATTACTCAAATATGCCTCTATTTCAAACGCTTTAGGTTTGAACCGATTACTCAGGCGCTAAGTTTCATTTGCCAATCTATCCAAAATAAAAGGAAAAGCCTTCCGAAAATAGAAAGGCTTTTCTACAACGCACCGGCGTCATTACTTCGGCAGCGCCATTTTGAAGATGTGAAAAGGCTGATCCTGCATGCTTACACCCTTGTTCCAATTGGGAGTTTTGTGAATAGCCGACGTAGTTACGTACAGCTCGTTATTTGGCGTAAGACTGTATGTATCAGGCCATTGCAAACGTTTGTCCTGGACAAGAGTTTCGATTTTGCCAGCTGGTGTGCGTCGCACGAGCGAGTTAGTTTCGAAGCTGGTCAGGTACACATTGTTGCTGGCATCAATTTCCAGTCCGTCGGAGGCCGGAACCGTTCCCAGGTCTTCCACTTGTTGCCCAACTTGCGCATCCGAAAGGGCGGCGTTACGCAGTGCTTCGGTCTTGATGCGGTAGAGCTTGTGGCTGGTCAGGGGCATATAATAGAGATACTGAAAGTCGCGGCTCAAGGCAATGCCGTCAGCATTCAGCTGCATGGGTTTGCCTTTCGCATCCACCATGAGGTGGCCGTCGGCTTTGAGTTGCAACGATTTGTCGGCCTTTACCGACGGATGGTTGCTCAAGGCCTTACGGGCTTTTCCGGAGGCCAAATCAACGACTATCAGGCTCCCGATGCCTGACTCGGTGATGTAGGCAATGTTGCGCTGCGTATCGATGCGCACGTCGTTGAGGTAGGCTTTGCGCGGCACCACCGATTCGGGAAAAGAAATGGTTTGCACCACCTTGTTTGTCTTCGGGTCAATTTTGACCAGCTTCGGTCCGCCTACCACCGTGTATTTCAAGCCGGGTGCCGCTGGGTCGAGTACCCAAATTGTGCCTTTCTGATCAACGTGAACGCTCTGTGGGCAAATCCAGTGCTTCTGTGGCTCGTTCTTCACCGAGTCATTCCACATGCACCAGCTGGCATCTGGGTAAGGCTTCACCGAATTATCGCTGCCAACGAGCGCAATCGGGTACACCGGGTTGTAATCCCAGCGCGGGAAATCGGCTAGTACGCGCCCGTCGTGCGTAACGGCTACGCCCACAAACTGCGGACCACGCAATTCGGCCACGAGTTGCAATGCCGAACTGCCTTTGTTGGCACTCGAGTCGGCAGCGGCACCGGTAGCACTGGCAGCGTCCGTTGGAGAAGTGGGCTGAGAAGGCGAAGAACAACCTTGGGCTGCAAGAAGCGCCAGCAGGCTGGCGAAAGTAGCTACGCGCAGGGGCCCCGCGGCAGAAGGAAGAGCAGGAAATAGCATCAGCGGATTGGGTTTGGTTGTGTGGATACGGAACAGCTTGGCTCTCAGAGTTTATAGCTTATTCTTTACGCACAATTACTTACTGCGTTCGCTTTGCCCTTGAGTTTGCTAATTGCCTACGTGTCAGCTACTAAAACCACTTCTGAAAATTTTCTCCTAACAACCCGTACGAAGGAGTTCTGACGAGTGCTGCACCGTCACTTCAGCCTTTCAGGTCAGCTCGATTTTTTGCCTCAAAAGGCAAAAATTTCCCTCATTTTTCTACTAATATTATTAGCACAAACAAATCAGCCGAAAGCTTTGAAAGTCCAATTTTAATGTCTGAACTCACCCGTGATTTTTTCCGAAAAGTTGGCGATTGGTATTTATTGGCTATTTTTACCCTCATTAATACAACATTTTATTCTTTTTATCTAGTTTAATGGGCTTTTAAAGGGCTCTCAAGGCCTTTTTCGTCTACTTCTGATTTTTCGTCTGCAACCTTTTTTCTACTAATCAGGTTAACCTTGCTCTCATTTGCCAGACTCGCTGGCCGCCCATCCTCTTCGGGTCTAAAGAAGGGTCCACCAACCTTATTCTCATGTCCATTGCCCTATTCTTACTGACTTTTTTGTTTCCGCCCCGCCCCCTTACCACCTCTGTTGCCGTTGTTCCTCCGGTAGTTGCACACATGAGCGCACGCAGCGTTTCTTTCGAACGGCGCGTCGCGGCCCCCACGCATCTTCCTTCGACTTTACCAAGCTATACCGTTACGGCTACGGTATATAATGCCGAACCCAGCCAGACCGACGCCGAGCCCTTTGTTACGGCCGACAACTCGCGAATTTCGCGGCATCACACCAGCAAAAACCGCTGGATGGCTCTCTCACGCGACATGCTTAAGTCGCACGGAGGCAAATTTGATTACGGCGATTCCATCACAGTAAGCGGTATTTCGCCCGCTCTCGACGGCAACTACGTCGTGCACGATACGATGAACCGCCGCTACCGCCACCGCATCGACCTCCTCGTCAACCGGCACGAGGCCTTGTATGACGAGTGGGTGCGCTTCGGCAAGTGGGACAAAGTAAAAATCAGCAAGGTAAATCCGGCAAAGCCTGCAGTTTGGCAAGCCAGCTAACCATCTGATTACCAATATATTGAATTAAACAGGGTATTTTTCTATGTTCCGCGACACACCGTCGGCGTCATAGAGAAAGCTGAGTGGCTGCGCAGGATCGCGCAAAATTTCGCTGAGCGGAATCTGCCACCGTTTCCACATTTCCAAAAGCGACTGCCCGTAAGCCGAGTTTTCCCACGGGTTAAACACTTCGCTGGTGATGTCGTCGATAAGCGTGTCGTACACGATGTGGTCGTCGCCGGCCTGCACCGGGCGCGGAAAATAATCGGGCACCACATTAAACAAGTAGGCCGCGTAATATACGCGCGCTTTGAATTCGGCTACCTGAATCGGGTGCAACGGCCGCTGCGCATCGGCATACACACGGCGCATCGCCTGCCGGATAATGCCGTTATCAAACAAGCAAGCCATGATGACTACGTTGTCGAGCTTGATGCTGAATGTCATCGTAGTCAGATCGTCGTCGTATTCGAACGGCACTGTATCTTGCTGAGGGTCAACCTCTAATACAAACACCGAAGCCGGGCTGAAATCTTCGAATACAATCGGGACGCGAAGCGCCTGAAACGTTTGGAAGAACGCCTGAAATCGCCGCAACATCTGAGCATTTTCGGCTAGCGGGTAGCGGGGCTTTACCAAGGGATCGAGCTCGGTCAAGAGTTCCGTGACCAGCACGCCGTAAAACATTTTGCCGAGCCACAAAAACAGCGTTTTCTCGTCGAGCGCCCGTATGGCGTCGAGTCCTTGCGCAGCAGCCTTCTCTACCGTCGCTTCCAGCGGCGCAACGTGCTGGGTGTGGCAGCGGGGGCAGCACGGAATTCGTAAGTCACTGTACGTGACCACACTCTGATCAAGCAACAGGATTTGCCGGTTGGCTAGTTGGTAGCGTTCCTGCAACCACGGCGCAAACACCGGCACCGAATCTGTGGGCGGTGTGGTGGGCCGGCCGCACAAGAAGCACTGCTCCGGCCCAAAGCGCATCCCTTCGAACGGATAATAAATCGTGAGGTCGTCGGCTGAAGTAGGCATGAGCGCGCGGGAAAAAGTAAGGCGCAAAAGTACTGCGCCAAACCCTGACGTGTAGTGCCATTTCTGATGCAACGTCCGGAAGTAATAAAGTAAAAGGCCTTCGCTCGTCTGAGCGGAGGCCTTTTACTTTATTGGCTAACAGCTAGTTACAACTATTAGCGCGACAAAGCATTGCCAAGCTTAATCAGCAATTTGCCTAGGTTCTTCAGCGGTCCGGTGTAGCCATTATCGGCTTCTTCGGCAATTTTGGTAGTTTCGGCACCCAGCGTAGCCAGCGTTTCGGCGATGGCGTGGGCTTCGGTTGTTTCGGCCGTAATCTGCTCGCGCAGCGTTCCTAGTTCCTGAATGATCTTGGCCAGGCCCGGCCGCTCGGAGGCCCGCAACACGGCTTCCCACCGATCAATTTCGGCTAGTCCGTGCTTGTTACCCGGTTCGGGAACGCCGTCGTTGAGCAGCGCGACGGTATCGTCGAGCAAGGCGGTGTTCTGCTGATCAGTTACATCCAAGGGCACTGTGGGCGTAACGGGAGTTTGGGGCGTGGGGGCAGTCGAATCCATGATCAAAAGTCATTAGGCAAAGAGAAGTACCTCGTATACTTGCTTCTCCCTTGAAAAGTTAAGGCGACCGGACCGCCGAAAAGTTCGTAGAAGTTGCCCGTTCTTCTTGCTTGTAGCCAGGGAACTCGTTTTGCGCCCCATGCTCCACGTTTATTTGCCCGCACCTTTTTCCGATTCCGCGCAGCAGCTTCAATTTGAGGCCGTGCGCGCGGCGTTGGCCGCGGAGCCCAACGGCCCCACCAGCCTGCTGCTCGGCAATCTGAGCCTGCACGCCCGTGCTCAACTCGATGCCGTAGTGGTGCGCCCGCACAGCATCACCATTTTGGTACTGGAGCCGCGTGGGGGCCGCCTGCGCATCACCGACTTTGCCAACGGCGCCTGGAGCCTTGATAACGAGCCAGTTAGAACCAAGGAGCAGGCAGTAAATCCTTTTCAGCAATTCTTAAATCATAAGTCTCAGTTAACCAATTACTTACAACCATTATTAGAAACGGGCGCCGTTAACTTCAATTTTATTACGGGCATGTTGCTGTTCGGCGAAACTGTGGAATTTGGGCCCGAAGTGGAGCCGCAGATGGCAGCCGTACCTGCGGCCAGCAGCTTCCACCTGTTGGCCAACCCGGCGCGTTTTACCCGCCTTTTGGCGCAGGTCGCCACACCCGAAATCGACTTGACGGAAGCCGACTTATGGCAGCTGTTGACTGACATAGCGCCGGCTTTTGAAGTGCCAGCCGACATTGGGCTGCCAACACAACATGTGGCGGCGGCTGACCCGGAATCTTCCGGCGATTTTATCCGGCAAAAAGTTTCGCAGCTATGGCGCTGGTTGGGTGCCGCCGACCTGGAAGAAGTAGACCGCTCCTACAGCGAAGATGAGCGCAGCTTTGCGGCCCGCAGCCAAGAAAAAGCCGAGCTCGAACAGCTCCGCGCCAGTTTGCAAGCCGAACTCGACGAGAAACTGCGGGCCATGGAAGCCCGCGAGGCCGAACGCGAGCGCAGCATTAATCAGCTACGCGAGCAATTGGCGCAGGCCCCGCCCGTAGCGCCAGAAGCCGTGGTGCTGCAACAGCAGCTCAGCGCTGAGCAACAGGAAAAAACGGCCATTGAACAAGCTATTCAGGCTTCCAAAGCCGAATCGGCGGTCCGAAACCAGGCGCTCGACTCCAAGATCCAGCGCTTGGAAAACCTGCTGCGGCGCATCCAGAACGCGCCAGCCGGCTCACGATACAAGTCACTGTCTAACAAATATTTACCCCTAGCCACGAAACAGTTGCGGGCGTGGTGGCAGGTACCCCGGCTGCGCTTGGCCGCGGGTGGACTGGGGCTGCTGGTTGTGGTAATCTGGGTGATCGCGGCCCGCCAAGACAAGCCGCTGAAGCGGTTTGAGCAAGATGGCAAATGGGGTTTCGCAGCCGCTGACGGCACCCCCGTGATCCCGGCCCGCTACGCCTCAGTGAGCGACTTTAAAGGTGCGCTGGCGGTGGTGGAAAAAGACCATGCCTTCGGATTCGTCGATCGGAAGGGCAACGAAGTTATTCCGCCGCGCTACGATGCGCTCAACCCCTATGTGGAGGGCTATGCGCGCGCTCGTATCGGCAACCTATACACCTTTATCGACGAAGACGGGAAGGAGTTTAACTCGTACTATTACAACGCGTTAGACTTTTCCGAAGGCCATGCCGCCGTACTCGATCGACGGGGCTGGTTTTATATTTCCGGCAACGACGAGACCACTGCTGAGCCGATCCTTTTTCAGGAAGCTTACTCTTTCCATGAGGGGCTGGCCCGCGTGAAACTTGCGGGCGCCTACACCTTCATCACGGAAGATTATCTGGACGACCCCAGCGAAAGAACGGTCCCGTTCGGCCGCTATGCCCATGCCAGCGATTTTGCTGACCACCGCGCCCGCGTTACGCAAAAAGGCCGCACGTTTTTCATCGACACCCACGGCAAACGCATTGACTAACTGCGCGTTGCAACTTAGTCGTCGTGTTTTTTGTGCTTTTGTTTGCCGTGCTTTTTGTAGTAGCCGCGGCCCCGGTGCCCTTGCCGAACCTCGTACTCGGGAACTTGACCCGTGCCGGCCGGAAATGCCAGCATCTGCGGAGTGCCTGCGCCACTGGCCTGCAACACCAGTTGCCCGTCGCTGCTCGTGACCACGCGAGAAGGCAAGCCTGACAGCGTACAGCCTTGTCCCTCAGATAATTCTGTACGGTTGCCGTCGGCGGCTATCACAAAGCCGTCGTGGGTGACAGTGCGTCCGTTGGGCAGGTGCACATCGTGTTCCATGGGCAGCTTGTCGCCGTTGCGCAGGATGTACATGGTCCCGTTGAGCCGCAGAAAACCGTCGTTGGCGGTTTTTTGGGCCGCCGCGCGCTGACCGTACGCCACAAGCAACAATACGATGACAATCAGGCGCATACGATATAAAACCATATTTACAGAAGGAAATTAGGAAAGGCAATGGCGTACAGAAACTGCACCACAACCTAAGCGTACGAAGAAACGCGGGTTACCTTTTCCGAATTCTGGTATTAAGGAAAGTTAAAGTTGAATTTCCATCATTTTATTTCTGCCATGAAAATCTCCTTCAAGACCCTGTTCGTTGCTGCTGCTTTCTCTACGTTTGCTATGACTTCGTGTGGTGATGCTAACAAAGCTGCTAATGCTACCGAAAACGCCGCTAACAACACGGCTGATGCCGCTGGCAACGTCGTTGATAGCGCGAAAGCTGACATGGCAACCGAGCCCGGCGACACGGCTGTGGTTCAGAACAAGGAAGCTGATAAGTTGGTAGAAGAAACTCCTGAGAAGAAGTAATTTCTGCTTGCTGCTTATAAAAAAGACCCGCTCCTGAATCAGGAGCGGGTCTTTTTTTATACACAATCATCTTACTGTCAAACACTTAACTTGCAAGCTCCATTAGTACGTCGTAATAGGGGCGCTGCAACATGCGGGCCCGTAACCAGGCATAGAAACTGATAGCGTGGATATCTTCGCGCTCCAGGGGCTGAAACGAAGGCAGCTGATCGACGCGCTCGGCAAAATCGGGTCGCGTGGCGGCGGCAGGGTCGTCGATGATTTCGCGCACCAACCCCAAGTAACTCAGCACATAACGATACGGGCCACCTTCGGCAAACTGCTCGCGAAGCACCCGCTCAATGGCCCGCAGCCGGTTGTAGGCAAGGTCGGGGTTGCCCATTTCGAGTTGGGTCAGCATTTCGCCCAGGTTTTTGTTGAGCACCCACTCGATGCCCATCTGCTGCTCGCACCAATGGTCGGAGCGGCCGATGCCAATAAGCACTTGGTTGGTTTTGGCAAACTGTCCTTCGGCAAAATAATGAAAGCCCAAGCCGAGGCGTGCCGTGAGTTGGTCGCGGGGTGAAAGCGTACCTTCGGCGCCCTTGATCACTTCTACTAACAGCTTGATACTCTCACCATTGCGTCTTTGAAAAGCGTAGTTAGCTGCCAGCAGAAACGTGTGCTTGGGCAGAAACTCGGCGTAGTTGCTGCGCGGCCCCGAGTGCAGAACCACCCGAAGTTTTTCCAGATACGCCACCGATTCGTCGAAGCGACGCAGGCGGTACAGGGCGTGCGCCACCATGTAAAGCAGGCCTAGCTGGTAGTAGCGGTGGGCGGGCTGGAAGCCGTGGCGCTTTTCCATGAGGTGGTAGCAGCGCATCACAAAGGGCGCAAACGAAGCAAAATCGCGGCGCACGAGCATGGCGCTGCGCGTGATGGACATGAGCCGGTACAGCAGCGCCGGACGGCGGGCAAAGGCTTCCTGCAAATCGTACTCGCGCAGCACTTCCTGCAAAATGGCGTCGAATGACTCGCCGGCGCGGCCCTTTATTCGTGCTTGCCGCAGGCGCTGGCGGATGAGGCTGTCGGCAATGCCGGCGCGCTCCTCTTCGTCGGCGGCTTTCTTGTTTTGGTTGCGCCGACGGATGATGTCGGCCAGCTCGTCGGCGTGCTCGCTGTTGGCCTGCGCAATCTGGAGGTTGTAGACGGTGTTCAGCAGCTCGTATTGTTCGTTTTGGCTGGCCAGTTTTTCGGCTTTGCGCAGCATGCCCCAAGCCAACCGCGGTACGCCTACGTCGAACAGATACTGCGCCAGCGACAAAAAGCCGCGCACCGAAGAGGCCGCCGTAGGGTCTTGTTGGCGCTGGCGCAGCAGCAGAAAATCGGTAAGGTGGCGCATGAGCCGCTTGCGTAACGCATAGTAAGCCACGGCATTAGCCTCGTCGGGGTAGAGGCGGCTCACGAGTTGCTCGGTGGTGTAGGCACGCTGCTGGAGCAGCAGCTCATAGAGTTGCAGGTCTAGCCGATCCTTTTGCTTTTTGCCCTGCCGCTGGATGAAGCGCCCAAAATCCTTGCGGTCGTCGGGCGAAAAAGTAGCGAGCGTAGTTCGCAAATCATCCATTGGGGCTAAGAAATATTAATCAGGCTAAAAAACAATTTAAAAAGTCTAATATTATTCAAATAACTGTCTTATTATAAGCCAGTTATCAATACATAGTATTGGATTCCAATGTCTAAATAAACAAAATATCCGTTAGATTTTCGCCGTCCCGGTTCTGCATCTTCGTGTCGTTCTTAACCCCCTCCCCCCATGCGACACGCATTACTCTTCCTGTTGACCTTCCTGCTGACGGCCCCGGCGTGGGCGCAGGACGTACTGACCAAACAAAACGGCGACGAACTCCAAGTGAAAGTGCTGGAGATTTCGCCCACTGAAGTCAAGTATAAGCGCACCGACAACCCCGACGGCCCCCTGATTTCGGTGCGCAAGTCGGAGGTGTTTATGATTCGCTACGCCAATGGCACGAAGGAAATCCTGAGCCAGCTTCCCGCCGGCGCGCAGCCTTCCGTGGGTAGCGCCCCCACGCCTATCACCGGCCCGGTAGTGCCCGGCGACGAAGAGCCGGCTTTCGAGCACATCAAGCTGGGCGGGCCGCGCCTGGGCTTCACCGTGCTCACGGGCGGCATGCTGAATAAAGCGCGGGGAATTGATGGCTACCACAACCTCAACCCGTTTCTGACGCAGTTTGGCTGGCAATTTGAAACCCGCATTTTTCGAATGCCCAACGGCACGGCGGGCTTGTTTGAGATCGTACCGCTGATTGGCGGACTTGAGCAAGGTAAGTTTATTCCGAGCATCAACGGCTTGATTGGCATACGCGGGCCCAAAGGCTTTGAGTTTGGCCTGGGCCCCAACCTGACGCCGGTGTCGGCCAACATTGCCTTGGCCGTGGGCACTTCTTTCCACGCCAACGGGGTCAACTTTCCGGTCAACTTTGCTGTGGTTCCGGGCAACGGCGGGGCCCGCTTCAGCCTGCTTTTCGGCTTCAACTCGAAGCGCAATTAACCATTTGATTATCAATTGATTAACTTAATCCCCATGCGACACTTCTATTTTCTGATTTTGTTTTTTGTGCCGCTGCTAAGCCAAGCGCAGGACGTAATTTTGCAGACCAACGGTGAAGAAACCAAGGGCAAAGTCCTGGCTATCAGCCCTGAGCAAGTAACCTACGTTTCCGGCGAAGCCGGCAAAACCGATACGCTTCAGCTGGCGGCCGCTTCAGTATTTCTGATTCGCTACGCCAACGGCACGAAGGAAGTGTTGCACGACCCGGCCGCGCCCACTGCTTCGGAAGGGCCAACTCTGACAAGCGCCCAGGCATACGAGCAGGGCCGCCTCGATGCCCGCAAATATTACAAATCACCGGCCGCGTTCTGGGGCACGTTTGGCACTACGCTCGTCACGCTGCCGGCTTACGGCCTAGGCGGCATCGTGACCGGGGCCGTGGTGGGCTCTACCGCTCCTCCAGCGACCCGATTCGTGGTGCCCGATGCTCGGCTGCTGACCAATGCCGATTATGTAAGCGGCTACCGCAAGCAGGCCCAAAACAAAAAGCTGGGCCAAGCCGCCGCCGGCTACGGTGCGGGTATGGGGGCGGGCGTGCTCGTGACAATGATATTTATAGCCGCCTTGTTCAGCGCACATTGATTTGATTATCCTATAACTAACTCTATCACAACTCAATACATGGTCTCCTCTCGGCTTATTGCTTTTCTAACCGCCCTGCTTTGCTTGTTTTCACTTTCCACCGCCTCCGCCCAGGACCGCATTACGCGCACCGACGGCGTGGAGGTGCTGGGCAAGGTGGTACGGGTGACTCCGGCCGAAGTAGTGTACCTCCCTGAAACGCCCGCGGGCAGCACCGACACCCTGCACTTGAATACAGATGTAGTTTTCCTTATCCGGTACGCCGACGGCAAAAAGCGCATTCTGCACAACCCCGCCCTGCCCGGCAATAGCACAGTGGCCCCTGCGCTCACCGATGCCGAGCTGGCTACCAAAGGCCGCGAGGACGCTAAACGCAACTACTCTACCGTCGGCACCTTTTGGGGGGCTTACGGCGCCACAATTGCAGTGCCTCTGCTAGCCCTGCGCTCCCGGGCTCCGGTAATCGGCCCGGTGCTTGGCGTGGGCGTGGTCGCCACCTTGGCCAGCGTGCGGCCCAGCGAAAAAAACTTTGAAATCCTCTCGCCCGAACTGCGCGCTAATCCTAGCTACATGGCTGCCTACCGAAAGCAGGCACGCCGCAAGAAGGCTGGGAGCGCCATTGGCGGCTTTGGCGCTGCACTTGGAACGGGGGCAGTGGCAGTGGCCATCATCGCTTATCTGCTTCGCGACGGCTTTAGTTGAGATATTCCGGGGCAATAGCGTCGCCTTTAAGGACTGCTTACCTCAACCTTACCGCCGGGCTTAACGTATGGGGTAGAAATACATTTCTTTCCACCCAAACCCTTACTGCCATGGACTTGAATAACAATAATGTCAATGACCAAACGGAATTGCGCGCCCGCGGCGGCTGGAACGAAGTAAAAGGCAAAGCCAAACAACAGTGGGGCAACCTCACCGACGATGACCTTGAATATAAGGAAGGTCAGCAGGACGAATGGTTCGGCCGCCTACAACAGAAAACCGGTCATACTGTGGACGAAATCAAAGATTGGTTTCACCGCAACTTCTAAATCCTCAAGGAGTTAAGTATAACTCCGGGTTAAAAAAGCCCCGAGCCGTGCGCCCTGCGCCAGCCCGGGGCTTTTTTACGTCAGGTTTGTTTTGTACTTGTGCTTGGCTTCAGCCAGCATGGGGAGTTACTGAGATTTGTGCATGACCATTGCTCCGGAGGAACTGCGCACTTTGGGCAACACTGCCTTGCTTCAGCTGCCTAAAACAGCTTTTTTCTGTTCGCGCGTTTACCCTACCTGCGCCGAGCGCGGCACGTATTTGTGGGCGTTGGAGCAGCGCTACCGCGGCCACTGCATCATTTCGGGCTTTCATTCGCAGCTCGAGCAGTCGGTATTTCGGTATCTGCTGCAAGGCGCCGCCCAACCAATTGTGTACGTGTTGGGGCGGGGCATTCAGCCCAAGCTGCGGTTTGAATACGGTCCTGAAATTGACGCCGGACGCCTGCTATTCGTGTCGCCCTTCGAGCCCGATACCACGACCGTAACCCCCGAAACCGCCGACATCCGCAACCAACTTATTGCGCAGCTAGCCGATAAATTCTTTGTGCCCTACGTCACCCCCGGCGGTACGCTGGAGCACCTCCTGCTCAGCCCAAGCGCCCAGAACAAGCCCGTCTACACCCTCAACATTCCCGAAAACCGCGATCGCCTGCGCAGCGGCGCGTTCCTAGCCTTGCAGCCTAACGGCGTCTTCGGCCGCGACGCATACAAGCCGAATTATTGAGCAATGCATTCTTATAAACACTTTACTATCAATTGGTTATATATACAGCTAAACTATCAATCAGCGACGTAATCGCTTAAGTACTGATAGCGCTCCGTCAGCTTGCCGTTGCGGGCGATGGTTGCCCGCTCAATAACCTCATCCGATTGGCTGCCAACCAGATGCGGAAATACATTGTCGATAAGCTGCCGGCCAAAATCGCGCGAAGCATTGCGCGGCAGCTCGCACGGCAGGTTGTCGACGGCCATCACCGTGATGTTATCGGGTCGCGAATAAGGCGCTTCGAGCTGGCCGGTCTGGGGGTTGTAGTCGAAGGCCGGATCGGCAATGCTGCTGGCCCGCTTGGTGCACGGAATCGAGCCATTTACGTCGCAGGTCACGTCGGCGATGGTGGTGATGCGGAAGTCGGGCCGACGCGTGTCTTCTTCCGTAAAAAGCTTCGGCGCCGTTGGGTGCCAGTAGGCGCAGGCAATCAGCAAGTCCGTGACGGGCAAGAACTTATCGAACGTCGATTTGTAGAGGTGAGGGTTGTGGTGAAAGTCCGGCGTATCCCACACGCGGCCGTCGAGGCGGGCGTTGTAGTCAGAAGAGCGTAGCTGCGCGTACACCGGCTCCCGAAAATCCAGGTACAGATAATCGTATACGCTCACCCGCCGAATGCCCATGCGGTCGAGCACTTCGAGCGCGCCCTGCGCCACCCGCCCCGAACCCGTCACGGCCATCTTGATAGGCGGCAGCTTTTTCACCTTGAAAAACTCTTCCTGCATGTCGTCCATGTCCACGCATTGCCAAGCGGGCTTGAGCTCGTAGAGGTTGAATTTGCGGCCGTACGTGAGCAAGCCGTTGTACGCCCCCACGATGCCGGCGTAGCGCCCAAACGCCACGATGCGCTCCTCGCGGTCGTTGGTGAGCAACTCGTAGTCGACCAGCGTAATGTTCTTTTTCAATACCTGCCGCAGCAGTTCCCGGTTGGCCGGCTGCTTCTTGACAGTGTGCGAAAAGAACAAATAGGTTTTATTGGCAATCAGCTGATTTACAGGCACTTCCTTCACACCCATCAGAATGTCGCAATCGGAAATATCGGCCCGCACTTCGATGCCGAGGTCGCGGTACTCTTGGTCGGAATAGCTCCGAATCGGGCTTTCCTGCACCACAATCTGCACGTTGGGAAAGGTGGTTTGCACTTCGACGCACTTTTTGGGAGTAAGCGGCACGCGGCGATCGGCGGGAATTTTTCCTTCGCGAATCAGGCCGATTTTAACTTTTTGCATCGGTTATGGGTTGGGAGGGTGGTGGGCAAAACTACACGTTCTCACGGCAATGCCGCGTCGGGTTTTCGCCTTACCTTTGTCTAGGACTCGGCCCCGTAGGCCTCTTTCTGTCGCCACCCTCTAGCTTCTTTTTATGCTTTTGAAGACCAAGCCCGCCGACGTGTTTGTGGACCGTCATAACGGACCCGATGCTGCGGCGGTAGCCGACATGCTGCGTACCATCGGCGTGGACTCGCTGGATCAGCTTATCGACGAAACTGTGCCGGCGGCCATCCGCCTCAAGCGCGAACTCAACCTCCCGACTGCGCTTACCGAGCGCGCGTTCCTGGCCAAGTTCAAGCAGATTGCCGGTCAGAACCGCATTTTCAAAAACTATATCGGTCTGGGCTACCACGACACCCAGATGCCGGCCGTGATCCAGCGCAACATTCTGGAAAATCCGGGTTGGTACACGGCCTACACGCCTTACCAGGCCGAGATTGCCCAAGGTCGCCTCGAAGCGCTGATCAACTTCCAGACGGTCATTATTGATCTGACGGGCCTTGAAATCGCTAACGCCTCCCTGCTCGACGAGGGCACGGCGGCGGCCGAGGCAATGCACATGTTTCACAGCCAGTCGAAAAAGAAGAACGCGACCAAGTTCTTCGTATCGGACTTGGTGTTGCCCCAAACCATCGACGTGCTGCGCACGCGCGCCACGCCGCTCGGCATCGAACTGGTAGTCGGCGACCACCGCACCGCTGATCTGTCGGATGAAGCGCTGTTTGGCGCCATCCTGCAATACCCAGCCGCTGACGGCCAAGTATTTGATTATCAAGATTTTATAAAAGAAGCACACGGCCACAACCTGTTTGTGGTCGTGGCAACCGATCTTTTGTCGCTGACGCTGCTCACTTCGCCCGGCGAAATGGGCGCCGATGCCTGCGTAGGCAACTCGCAGCGCTTCGGGGTGCCAATGGGCTACGGCGGACCGCACGCCGGCTTCTTTGCCACGAAGGACGCCTTCAAGCGCGTTATTCCGGGCCGCATCATTGGTCAAAGCGTGGACGCGGCGGGCAACAAAGCCTACCGCATGGCCCTGCAAACCCGCGAGCAGCACATCCGCCGCGAAAAGGCCACAAGCAACATCTGCACGGCGCAGGTACTGCTGTCGGTGCTGGCGGGCATGTACGCCGTATACCATGGGCCACAGCGCCTTAAGCAATTTGCCACTAACATTCACGCGCACACGCAGTTGCTGGAAAAGCAACTTGCCAGCTTAGGCGCAGAGCAAACCAACGAAGCGTATTTCGACACGCTCAATATTCGTCTGGAAAGCGCGGAGCTGCAACAAGCCGTGAAGCGGGAAGCCGAAGCTGCTGGCATCAACTTCCGCTATTTCGACGACGCCCGCGTCGGCATTTCGCTGCACCAGAATACGGAAGCCAGCGACGTGGCCGAGATCGTGGCGGTGTTTGCCAAAGTATTGGGCAAAACGGCATCCGGAAGCGTGGAATTGCCCGAAGAGGTAGAGTTGACGTGGCCAGCCGGCCTGGTGCGGGAAAGCGAATACCTCACGCACCCCGTCTTCAACATGCACCACAGCGAGCACGAGATGCTGCGCTACATGAAGCAGCTGGAAAACAAGGACTTGAGCCTTGCGCACTCCATGATTGCTTTGGGTTCGTGTACCATGAAGCTCAACGCCACCGCCGAGATGATTCCGGTAACGTGGCCTGAAATCGGAAGCCTGCATCCTTTCGCTCCACGTGAGCAAGCCAAGGGTTACACCCAGATTTTCAATGACTTAGAGGCTTGGTTGTGCGAAGTAACCGGCTTTGCAGCCGTTAGCTTGCAGCCCAACTCCGGTGCGCAGGGCGAATACGCTGGTCTGCTCGTAATCCGGGCGTATCACGAATCGCGCGGTGATCTGCACCGCAACATCGCCCTGATTCCGGCTTCGGCGCACGGCACCAACCCGGCTTCGGCCGTGATGGCCGGCATGCAGGTAGTGGTGGTAAAGAGCACCGAAGACGGCAACATCGACGTCGCCGACCTCAAGCAAAAGGCTGAGCAGCACGCTGCTAACCTTTCGTGCCTGATGGTGACTTACCCCAGCACGCATGGCGTGTACGAGGAAACGATCATCGACATCTGCCAGACCATTCACCAGCACGGCGGCCGCGTGTACATGGACGGCGCCAACATGAATGCGCAGGTTGGCCTGACGTCGCCCGCCACCATCGGTGCCGATGTGTGCCACCTGAACCTGCACAAAACCTTCTGCATTCCGCATGGCGGCGGCGGTCCGGGCGTAGGCCCGATCGGTGTAGTCGCCGACTTAGCGCCGTACCTGCCCGGCCACGTAGTGATCGAAGTAGGCCATGAGAAAGCAACGGGTGCGGTTTCGGCAGCACCTTGGGGCTCGGCCAGCATTCTGCCTATCTCCTACGCTTACATCTCCATGATGGGCGGTGAGGGCTTGAAAGCGGCCACGCAAACGGCTATCCTTAATGCAAACTACATCAAGGCTCGCTTGGAAGAGCATTATCCGGTGCTGTACACGGGCTCTAAAGGCCGTTGTGCCCACGAGATGATCTTGGACTGCCGTCAATTCAAAAAGGCCGGTATTGAAGTCGAGGACATTGCCAAGCGCCTAATGGACTACGGATTTCATGCCCCGACCGTATCGTTTCCGGTGGCGGGCACGCTGATGATTGAGCCGACCGAAAGCGAAAGCAAAGAAGAGCTTGACCGTTTCTGCGAGGCGATGATTTCGATTCGCAAAGAGATCCGCGACGTCGAAGAAGGCCGTGCCGATGCCAAGGAAAACGTGTTGAAGCACGCGCCCCACACAGCAGCTACCGCCCTCACGCACGAATGGACCCGGCCGTATTCCCGCGAACAGGCGGTGTACCCAACCGAGTATACCCGCAGCGCCAAGTTCTGGCCTTCGGTGAGCCGCATTGACTCGGCTTACGGCGACCGCAACCTCATCTGCTCTTGCACGCCGTTGGAAGACTACGTTGATCAGGAGGAGCAACTGGTCGCTACCGACAAAGGCCCTTCGTACTAGCAGCAAGGTTTGGCTGCCAAACAGCAGTTGAGTATCCTACATAGAAAGCGCCCGGCTTATACAAGCCGGGCGCTTTCTATGTTATTGTATTATAAGCAGTTAGGCGAAGCTCAACTTTCAGAAAGAAACCTTGCCGAGAACTGCTCCCAAACGGGCTAGCGCTGCGGGAAGCAAGTGCGGTACATGTACCCGTTCAGCACCTTGCCGTCTTTTGAGACGCGGGCTTTGACAAAATACGCATCTACCGTATCCATAACCTGCACTTCTGCTCCAGAATCAATGGTGGAGAGTTGGGCCGACTGCTTGGTCATACCGTCGTATAGTATACACTCGACTACCGTGTTGTGGGCCACCGGACCTTGATTTTTGCGGTTGCTGCTGCTTTCGTTGTTGGCGGCGCTGCACGAAGCAAGTGCAGCAAGAGATAACAGGAGTAGTAGGCGTGAAGTCATATGATAGGTTTATGCGGGTAAGATAGCAAAATATCAAGCTCAGCCAGCAATATTCAGGAAAATTTAACGTGTAATAGAGCAGCCGACTTTTGCATTCTGGGAACGTTGGTCTATACTGCAACGTTTATAAGACAAGCCGAAAAGCCACCTTTTTCCGAGTTTCGGAAGCGGCCAAAGTAAGCCCCTCACCTAATCATGCAACCAGCTTATATGAACCGTCTCACCCGTTTCTTTGCCCGCCCGGCCGCTTTGGCTGCGGTTGGTCTGTCGTTGTTGTTGGGCGCCTCCAGTTGCACTTCGTCGCGCGTTGGCGTTACCTCGGATTTTGACCACAGCGTGAACTTCCGGAACTACAAAACCTGGGCTTGGTATCCGCAACAAGTCACGGACGCAGAAGGCGGCCCTGCCAAAGGCTACCAATCGTTCTTGGATCAGCGCCTGCGCTCTGCCGTGGAGGCCGAGATGTCGCGCAAAGGCCTGACGCGCGTCGATTCGAACCCTGATTTGTACGTCGCTTACAATGCCAAAGTAGAAGACAAGCAACAAATCTCGCCTTACTACAATGGCTTAGGCTATCCTTATTACGGATATGGCTATGGCTACCGTGGCTACACGCCGGTTACCAACTACCGAGCCGGCACTGTGATCATTGATTTGGTGGATGCTAAGCGCAAAGAACTAGCATGGCGCGGCCAAGGGCAGGCGCAGGTAGACAACCAGACCATTTCGCAGGAAGAAGTGTACCGCATTGTCGGTGGCATCTTGGGCACGTACCCGCCCCAAGACAACCAAGCTCGTCGCTAATACAACGATCTGCTTATCAAAACAAAAGCCCGATTGCAGTGCAATCGGGCTTTTGTTTTGATAAGCTTCACTGCGCTAAATCGGCACGTTTACGTGGCGCTCAGCGTGATAGCTGCTGCGTACCAACGGACCGGACTCTACGTACTTCAGGCCGCGGCGCAAGCCTTCTTCGCGGTAATGGGCAAAGAGATCAGGATGAATAAATTCGGCTACCTCCAGGTGGCGCTTGGTAGGTTGCAGGTACTGGCCAAGCGTCAGGATGTCGAGGCCGTTTTCGACTAAGTCGTCCATGGCTTTATACAGCTCGTCTTTCTGCTCGCCCAAGCCCAGCATGATACCCGATTTGGTGCGCTTGCCAGCCGCTTTCGTGCGCCGGATTTGCTCCAGCGAGCGATCGTATTTGGCCTGCGGACGCACCAAACGATAGAGGCTGCCCACCGTTTCGATGTTGTGCGACACGACTTCTTGTCCGCCAGCGATCATTGTGTCCAGCGCCTCCCAGTTGGCTTTCACGTCGGGAATGAGCGTTTCAATGGTCGTAGAAGGCGAAAGTTCCTTCACGCGCACCACCGTTTCGAGCCAGATGCTAGCCCCGCGGTCTTTGAGCTCGTCGCGGTTAACGGAAGTAATCACGGCGTGCTTCACACCCATGAGTTGGATGGCTTCGGCTACGCGGCGGGGCTCGTCGGTATCGTATTCGTTGGGGCGGCCCGTGGCCACAGCACAAAACGAGCACGAACGCGTGCACACGTTACCCAGAATCATAAAGGTGGCCGTGCCGGCACCCCAGCACTCGCCCATATTAGGACAATTTCCGCTTTCGCAGATGGTATGCAGTTTGTGTTCGTCCACTAGGCGGCGAACGTTGGCGTAGGCTGGGCCTACGGGGAGCTTCACGCGGAGCCAGTCGGGCTTGCGTGGTTTGGCAGGAGCGGCCGGAGCAGCCGCTTCGGGCTGAATGATGGGCAGGGTCAGCAACAATTCGTCCATGCTGCAAAGGTAGTTATCAGTTGCCGGTTGCCAGTTACCCGGTCCGGGGAGAAGTTAGTTTCCCCTCAACAAAGAGAGCCGCCGTTTTGTGCTGCGGTTTTCACTATTGAGCGTTCGTCGTCTTCGTGTAGAAAAGCAAAAGGCCTCGTCCGTCGCGAACCAAGAGCCAAAGCTCTGTTCAGCGTGACAAGGCCAGCACAATACAGATTATTTTATATTTATCTGTACATCATGTAGTTAACTCCTGTGACCCAAATATAAGGTCAGGTATACAGAAGGGAAGAAACGGTTATTGAGCTTGCTATCGGGCACGGTGTTAGCGCGCAGAATGGTGAGACGGTTAGGATACATCTCAAACAAAAAGCCCGTTTCGATACCCGCCACAGCGTCGCGGTAGCGGCCGTACTCGAAGCTGAGCGCGCCGCGCACATGCGCCCCAATGTTGGCCTTGAACTCGCCCGCCCCCGAAAACAACGGCGCACGATCAACGATCAGGCTGCCATTGGAATGCTTAAACGGATCGTACTGCTCGGCCCGGATGTCTTCGGAGGTAAGGGGCCGCCCGTTGGGGTCGCGCTGGGTATAATCGTAGTAGATGTAATAAGGCATCAGCAAGCCAATGGAAGGGCCCGCCCCCGCCAGCGCATTCACCTGCACGCCCGATTCGGGAGCTTTGCGGAAGATAACCCGCTGAGCACCAAAGGAAGGCCGCAACACAAACAGGTAGTTGCTCTTGCCGATCACGAAGGTGCCGCCGGTGTTGGGGTTCACCACTTTCTGCTCCTTGGGGTGCTTCACCTCCACGCCTTCAATGCTCCAGAACCGCGCCCAGTCCTGCGACAGAACGTGGGTCGAGCGCACCGCTACGCCACCGATGAGGCCGCCTTGCGTATTGAAATTCACACCGTACGTGAATTCCTTCCGGTACGAGGGCTCGTCGGAAGAAGTAGTACCCTGCGCCCGCGCCACCGTACCGGCGCCCAAGGTAGCAAGCAGGAAGAATCCGGAAGTGAGATAAGTGCGCACAGCTAACAACGAAGCTTGAAAGGAATAGAACCAATAAGGGCGCGGCGTGTTAGGTCCAACGCTATCGAAAGTACGTAAATTTATAGCCATCGTATCGTCATATTTTGAACTACAAATTGCACTGCTGCTCGCTATAGCGGCCAGTCGGCGCCCCAAAGCCGTGCCCAGGCCCGATGGCTGGCTAGAGTAAGACCAGGCTTTGCTTGAAAACATCGCCCGGACGTGCCCGCTGGCGCTTATTCTGAACCCGCAAAGCCGGCAGCAGGTTCAGTTTTCCTGCCGGCTGCAAACCGAATAAAATAGCTGCCATGCGGCGCGAAAAAGGATTCGGCGAAGCATGGCAGCTACGATGTATAACTAACTGATTGGCTGATTATTGCGCTAGTTGGTTTTTTATGTCGCTCAACCGAATTCCCATGTGGGAAGCATCGTAGCGGCACTCGCCGTCTTGGATCAGCAGCAGTTGCGGCGATTCGTGCCGAACGCCAAACTGCTGCGCGATTTCGGCCGAAATCGGGCGGTAGCGGAGCAGGTCGAGGTAGTAGATTTTTGCTTCTTGCAGGCCCGCTTCGTCCCACTGGCGCTCCAATTTGCTTTTGGCCGCCGCGCTGATGGAGCAACTCGTGCTGTGCTTAAAAATCATGACCGGCTGCTCGTGCGACTCGCGTACGATATCGGTTAGTTGTTCGGGCTGGGTGAGTGGTTGCCAGGATATCATGGGGAAAGTCAGTTTTGTGGCGTGGATTTCTTCTTACGAAGACGCAAACTCACGTGCGATGGTTCGCTTACGCGCGGCATACCGCTGTTATCGAACTTAAACTTATCGCGGCCGTCGCTCTGGGTGATTTGCCGGCCGCTGGCGCCCCGCTTGAAGGTGGCTTTGTTGACGGCCAAATGTGAGTCTTTGTATTCGGCAGACGAACGGCGAGCATCGCGCAGCGCCTTGCGGTTTTCGGACCGTTGCTTGCCCGGCGAAATGGATTTTGTTTGAGCCGCCGCAGCCGACATACCACAGAACAACACAGCCGCAACCAAGAACAGACGCATAGACGGATACACTAAAAAAACGGGGATTGAGAGGGTAGCAGCCTTTCGTTGTACGCAAAACGACACCACCAGGCTAACGCGATAACTAGAAAGGCAGCGTGATACCCAGGAATTTGCGCTGCCCGACTTTGTGCTTCAGACGCCGCCGCTCGTACTTGCTTTTTTTCAATAGCCCGTGCTTGTCGTAGCTGTTTTTCTGGGGCTTGATTTCGGTGGCCGGGCCGCCTAGAGTTCGGCCGTCGGCGGCTTGGTCAGCCGGAGCTTTGCTGGCCTTCACTTTGGGTTGAGGAGGCCCGGTGGGAGTAGGCAGCCGATAGGGCCGGCACGCCCCGAGGAGCAACACGCTCAACAAAACAAACCCTACGCTCCGGCGCAACACACGCGAAATACTCAAACTCATGACGCCAACTGGCACGTTAGTAAGCACGAAATCAAGCAGAAAGATAACGACTCCGGAAGAATCCTAAACAATAATTCACAAATACTTGTAAGTCAGATAGTTAATAGATATCACTTCTTAATAAGCCAATAGCTTCTCGACGCGCTCGCGCAGGCGCTGCTGTGGTAGGAAAATCTTTTCCAGCGGCGGCGCAAACGGCACGGCGGTATCCAGCGAGGCCACGCGCTGCACCGGCGCATCTAGGTGCTGAAAACAATGCTCCGCAATCCAGGCCGCGATTTCGCCGCCAAGGCCGCCCGTGAGCGTGTCTTCGTGCAGCAGGATTACGCGACCAGTTTTTCTAACTGTCTTTCGCACAGCCTCTTCGTCCCAGGGCAAGAGGGTGCGCAAATCCAAGATATCCGCCGAAAGGTTGAGTTCGTCGGCCAGTTGTGTGGCCCAATGCACGCCCATTCCGTAGGTAATGATGCTCATCTCCTCCCCTTCGCGCACCAGGGCCGCTTTGCCGATGGGCGTGGTATAATAAGCATCCGGCACGGGGCCACTAATGGAGCGGTAGAGCAGCTTGTGCTCGAAGTACATGACGGGGTTGGGATCTTCGATGGCAGCGTTCAATAACCCCTTGGCATCGTGAGGGTTAGAGGGGAACACCACCTTCAGGCCCGGCGTGTGGGTAAACCACGCTTCGTTGCTTTGCGAGTGAAACGGCCCCGCCGCCGAGCCAGCACCGGTAGGCATGCGCACTACCACGTCGGCGTGTTGTCCCCAACGGTAATAGCTCTTGGCTAAGTTGTTGACAATCTGATTGAAGCCACAGGTTACGAAGTCGGCAAACTGCATCTCGACCATCGCCTTTTTGCCCCGGATGCTCAGCCCCAGGCCTACGCCCAGAATGGCCGATTCGCACAGTGGGGTATTGCGCACGCGCTCCTTGCCAAACTGCGCTACGAAGCCGTCCGTAATTTTGAACACGCCACCATACTCGGCAATGTCTTGGCCCATGAGCACCAGTTCGGGGTAGCGCTCCATGCTCTGGCGCAGGCCGTCGGAAATGGCGTCTACGTAGCGTTTTTCGGTGCTGGGTGCGTCGGCAGCGGGTTGTTCCGAGCTAGCTGGCTCGAAGGGCTGGTACATGTCAGCTATTTCGGTGGCCACATCGGCTACCGGCATAGGCAGTGCATCTGCCACCTTCAGGCCTTCCTCAATTTCGCGCTTGATGGTTTCGCGGAAGCGCATGCGGGCTTCCTGATCCAGCAGATTTTCGTCGAGCAGCCACTTTTCGTAGGTTTCGACCGGGTCTTTCTGAGCCCATTCCTCAAACAGCTCCTGCGGTACGTACTTGGTACCGGAGGCCTCCTCGTGGCCGCGCATCCGGAAAGTCAGGGCTTCGAGCAGGATAGGCCGCGGGTTTTGGCGGAGGTCTTCGGCGAGGCGGCGCACCGTGTCGTACACTTCCAGCACATTATTGCCGTCAATCTGCACGGCCTCCATGCCGTAAGCGGGACCTTTGTCGGTAAACGACTTGAACCGGAACTGCTCGTTGCTGGGCGTACTCAGGCCGTACCCGTTGTTTTCGATCATGAAGATGACCGGCAGCTGCCACACGGCTGCCACGTTCAGCGCCTCGTGGAAATCGCCTTCCGAAGCGCCGCCGTCGCCGCTGTACACCAGCGTCACTTTATGCTTTTTATCCAGCAGATCAGCCAGCGCAATGCCGTCAGCTACAGCGAGTTGCGGCCCCAGGTGCGAGATCATGCCCACGATGTGGTGCTCGTTGGTACCGAAATGAAAGGAGCGGTCGCGGCCTTTGGTAAAACCGTGGGTTTTGCCCTGCCACTGCGCAAACAGCCGGTCGAGCGGTACGTTGCGGCCCGTAAACACGCCCAAGTTGCGGTGCAGCGGCAAAATGTATTCATCGGCTTCCAAGGCCAGCGTGCTGCCTACCGAGATGGCTTCCTGCCCAATGCCTGAAAACCACTTACTTACCTTCCCCTGCCGAAGCAGAATGAGCATTTTTTCCTCAATCAGGCGCGGTTTGAGCAGGTTTTGGTAGAGGTGCAGCAGCACATCCTGGGAGTACTCTTTACGGTTGAAGACCATAGCGGGCGGGTGGAAAGATTGGCGGTGCCAAAAGTACGGGTTTGGCCGGGAAGGAAAATTATAGAGCCGCCTTTGCAGAATTCGCGACTGCATGTCGCATCAATTGTATTCCGCCCCAAGCTTACTATGTACCTTTGAAACTAACCTATATCCGACATCTCATTCCGGAAAAATGAATTCTTTGTCTATCGTACAAAACTATCTTAACCGTATTTCCAGCGCCAATAATGAAACCGTACGGAAGGAATACTTCAGCAATTACCTCAATCAAGCCTTCGGAAAAAGCGAAGACGCTCGTGCCATTATCAATGACTTTGCGGCTGGCGCAGAGCGTAAAGTATTGAATATCAGCAAAAAACATAGGGGGGGGTAGTAACTAAGACAGGCTTTGCCGATACGCAGTACCGGAAAGTCATCATCGAGTTTGAAAGTGACATTAAGGCTCCGGCAAAGTTGCGGCACGCCGAGTTTCAGTTGCAGGAATACTTCGCCGGCAATTTCAACTCCCACCAAACCGAGGATTTCCGGCTGCTAGCCACCGACGGCATACGATGGAAAGTGTATGGCGTAGCGCCCGATAGCTACCTCAACAAAACCTATTTGGCACCTGAGGACGTGAAGCTAAAGGAAACTGAGGCATTTACGCTCAGCACGGCCACACTCGACGGGTTTCAGGCCTTCATCGACCGGCACCTGTTCCGACTCGAAAAGCAGACGCCGACTCTCGACAATATTCTGCTCGATTTCGGCGACACTTCTGTATTGTTTATGCAGGCCTATGGGCAACTGAAAGCCCTCTATGAGGAGGTCCGGCACGAACCTGAGTTGGCTACTGCTTACAAAGAATGGCAGAAATTCATGAGTGTGGCGTACGGCTCATTCGAGGGCTCCGGCGATGTATTTGTGGTGCATACTTACCTGAGTGTGTTTGCCAAGCTTATTGCTTACGAGCTACTAACCCGCGATCCGCACATTGACGATGAGGAGATGCGCCGCGTGCTCGACGGCTCCATGTTTGAGCAGTTTCAAGTCGCCAACTTCGTGGAGGCCGATTTTTACCAGTGGGTGACCATACCTCGATATTTTCGCCGGCTGTTGCCTGCATTTCAGCGCATTGCGGCGCAAATTTCCGACTACGACTTTGCCCGCACCGAAGCCGATATTCTGAAGGGAGTATACCAGCACCTCATCGACGTGGGTACCCGGCAGGCATTGGGCGAGTACTACACGCCCGATTGGCTGTGCCGACAGGTAGCAGAGCATTTTGACTTCGAGCGCACGGCTCGTGTGCTGGACCCAGCCTGCGGCAGCGGCTCGTTTTTGCTGGCAACGGTGCGGCGCCTGACCCAGCTTCACCCCGACCTCACGGTGGAGGAACTGTGCCAACAGGTGGCAGGCATTGATATTCACCCCTTGTCGGTCCAGATTGCTAAAACCACTTTACTGCTGGCGCTGGGTCAGGAGCGCGTAAGCCAAGCCCGCCAGCCGGTACACCTGCGTGTATACCTCTCCAACTCTTTGCTGATGCCGCTCAAGCGAGCCGACCTCGCCATGTTTCAGGAAGAATTCAGGCTGTACATCGACCGCAAACCGGTATTTCTGCCGAACGAAACGCTCAACCATCCCGAGCTTTTCGATAGAGCAGTGAGAGTGGCCGAGTACTTTGCCGTCGAAACCCAGGGCAGCGACCCGGTATCGGAAGCTACTCTCACCCAGGCCATTGCCCAGCGCAACCCCAATACGCCCGCGCAGCTGCACGACAAGTTTTACGATGTATATCGCGAGTTGAAGCGCGCCAAGGAAAAGCGCCACGACTCTATTTGGCAGTTTATGCTGCTTAATACGTACCGGCCGTTCTTCCTGCGCCAACAGTTCGACTACGTGCTCGGCAACCCGCCGTGGTTTACTTATAATTCGGTAAGGAACGCCGACTACCAGAAGCTGCTGCTCCAACTAGCGAAGGCCCACGGTCTCGAACCCAAGCGCAAGGCCTTGATGCCTCAACTCGAAATTGCAGCCATTTTTCTGAGCCACATCAGTAGCTATTTGCTGCGGCAGGGTGGGCAACTGGCCTTTGTACTGCCGCGTAGCTTCCTGTCGTCCGACCAGCACGAAGCCACACGCGGGGGCGTAGCCCAGGGATTCCGCCTCACCGGCATCTGGGACTTGCAGGGCGTTCAGCCGCTGTTTCCGGTGCCGGCCTGCGTACTGTTTGCTCAGGCTTGGCCGGTGCTACGCCAGCCGCCAGCCGAAGGGCTGCCGGGCCTCAGCTGGAAAGGGCGCGTACCTTCGGGCCGCCCCAATGCCACTTGGGAGCAGGTCAAGCATCGGCTCGTATCTACTGATACCCAATGGTTTCTGACTAAGAAGAAAACAGGGTCGGCGTTTACAACCTCCGCAGCTGACCACAAACAAGGCGAGAATTACTATAGGTCTTTGTTCCGTCAAGGAGCTTCAATTCTGCCCCGAAGCTTTTACTTCGTAGTAACTGAAGGAAAACAACCGCCAGATTGGAAGAACCGCATTATTCATGTTCACTCAGATGAGGAGAATGAGAAATTTGGTGACGCCCGATGGAAAGGCTTGATGCAACACGGACGAATCAATACTAACTTTCTATTTCGAACGGCGCTGGCTCGTCACTTAATTCCATTCGGTCTAATTGCCCCCGCCTTTGATATTGCTTCCAATCGAGTTTGAACAAAAAGTTGAGCAGGACATTTCCAAAACTTTTGTGAAGCTGCTACCTCCCCCAGATTTACTAAACAAGGGCCATCTCGAAATGAGTTCTTGGTTTACTAAATCCTCAGACGTATGGGAGGCGAACAAGACAGAACGAGGCGCCTCTATGACGCTGCTGAAGCGCCTAGATTTTCAAAAAGGTCTTGTGCAACAAGATTTTGATGCTCCCTTTATAGTTATGTATTCGGGTTCTGCCAAAGACGCCAATGCTGTGGTATACGAGCGCGGTACTTTAGATCTGGAGTTTGTGGTAGATAAAGCAGCTTACGCGTATTATACTCACGATGCCAATGAGGCCGCTTACCTAGCTGCATTCCTGAATTCCGATGCAGCCAACGAAGCCATGAAGCCGTTTCAATCCAGTGGCCTGTTTGGTGCCCGCGATGTGTCGCGCAAAATCCTGGACGTGCCTCTGCCCCGCTTCGACGCGTCCAACCCGCTGCATATGGGCCTCGCCGAACAAGCCCGCGCCTGCGCAGTAGAAGTTGCCCGCTACATCGATCAGCAACAACTTGGTAGTCAAGATTATAACGTGGGCAAAGTACGCCTCTATGTGCGCCAAACGCTGTTGCGCCCCCAACTTACGGCCATTGATGCGTTGCTGCGGGAGCTGCTTGGTTTGTAGCGTGTCTTATATTGCACTTAAACCTGTACCCTGTTTCTCAGGTTACTAGAATGCGGCCTCGTCTGATTTCCTATTGCCCTCATGATTCATTTCGAAGAATTCACCCTCGCTAACGGCCTGCGCTGCATTGTGCACGAAGACCATACTACGCCCATTGCCGTGCTCAACGTGCTTTACAACGTCGGCTCGCGCGACGAAGACCCGGAACACACGGGCTTCGCGCATCTATTTGAGCATCTGATGTTTAGCGGCTCGGTTAATATTCCGAGCTACGATGAACCGTTGCAGATGGTGGGCGGCGAGAACAATGCCTTCACCTCCCCCGACATTACCAACTATTACCTCACGCTGCCCGCCAACAACATCGAAACCGGCTTCTGGCTGGAGTCGGACCGGATGCTGAGCCTGGCTTTCTCTGAGAATGGCCTCGAAGTGCAGCGCAAAGTGGTGGTCGAAGAGTTTAAGCAGAACTACCTCAACCAGCCTTATGGCGATGTGTGGCTGAAGCTGCGGCCGCTCGCGTATCAAAAACACCCCTACAACTGGGCCACCATCGGCAAAGAAGTCAGCCACATCGAGAACGCCGTGATGGACGACGTACGGGCGTTTTTTGCAAAGCATTACTCACCGGCCAACGCGATTTTGGTGGTGGCCGGCGCGGTTACGCTGGCCGATGCTAAGCGCTTGGCCGAGAAGTGGTTCGGCCCGATTCCAGGGGGCACCAAGTACGAGCGCCAGCTCCCCGCAGAGCCGCGCCAGACCGAGCCGCGCTTCCTCGAAACAACTGCCGATGTGCCGCTGAGCGCGCTCTACAAAGTGTACCACATGCCCAGCCGCCAAGATCCCAACTACTACACCGTAGACCTGCTCAGCGATGTATTGGGTCGGGGCAAATCGTCGCGGCTGTACCAACGTTTGGTGAAAGATCGGCCCTTGTTCAACTCCATTTCGGCTTCCGTAACGGGCTCGCTGGAGCCGGGTTTGGTGGTCATCAGCGGCAAACCCAACGCTGGCGTAACGCTTGAGCAGGCCGATGCTGCCGTGCAGGAAGTAATAGAAGAGCTGCGCTCGGAGCTGGTGCCAGCCGAAGAACTGGAAAAGGTCAAGAATCAGGCAGAGTCCAGCATCGTTTTCGGAGAGATTGAGCTGCTCAACCGAGCCATGAACCTCGCTTACTGCAAGCTGATGGGCGACGCCAATCTCGTAAATCAGGAAAGTGCTAATATTCAAGCAGTTACCCCAGAGGCGATATTAGCCGCTGCGCAGGAGGTATTGCGACCCGAGAATAGCAGTACGCTGTATTACCGGGCCGAGCCTAAGGCTCCCGCTGAAACCTTATTGCTGGCTGCGGAGGCCGAGTAACTCAAATTTTACCCCAACAAAAAGCCCCCCTGCTGAGCAGGGGGGCTTTTTGTTGGGGTAATTAGAATACTGGAAGCCAGATTACCAGCCGCTGTTGCTATTGCCCCAACCATCGTTGGCCACCTTTTTTGGTGCTGGTTTTTTAGCCGGCGCAGCTGCTGGCTTGCGCGTGGCGGGCGTTGCCTTTAAGCTAGAAGCAGTAGATGTAGGTTGAGGTGCCGCTACCGGAGCAGCAGTTGCGGGCGCAGCAGCCGGAGTTGCCTCAGGAGCCACGGCCCCGGCAGCAGGCGTAGTAGCCGTAGCGGCAGCAGCGTTTTGCACGGGCGATAGCGCAGGCGCAGTTGATCTTACCGTAGGCCGATTTACCGGACGACCACCCATAGGGCGGCCCCGATAGTCGTAGCGCACGCGCATCGGAGGCGACGACGTGAAACCGGGTGCGGTTATCTGACCTTCTGACCGCCACATGGGGTCAGAATCGTTATCCGTTGCAGCAGGCGTTGCCCACTGAGAAGCGGCATCGGGCTTAGCAGAAGTAGTTGCCGGTGCGGCGGCAGGCTGAGCCGGCGCGGTGGTAGTGGTTTGCTGGGCCAGCGCAGCCGAGCTGCTGAGGGTAGCTACCGCTAATAAACACGGAAAGAAGAAACGTGACATATAGAAGGTGTGCATTAGCAGTGAGAGGTCGTTACTGCTTTATACGCACGAGCGTCTTTAAAAGTGCCTTCTGCAAACCGATTCTCCGATCAGTGCAAATTAAGATGAGTTTCGAAAAACTCAGAAAACAGCTGTTAGCGGCGTTTTGAGGTAGTAGTAGACGTTTTGGTCGGCACTTCCGAAGAGATAGACGTTGCGCCCAATACTGGTTTTGTTTTCTTCTTCAGCGGACGGCCCATGTAGTCGGTGGTGGGAGGCGCTGGCATGTTGATGCGCATTCCCGGAGCAAGCTTCATGTCTTCTTCGTTGCGGCGGTTAGCCCGATTATACGCCATATACGCCCCCGACCGCGCCCGGCGCGTACCCGAAGCGCTGGTGCCGTGGTAACCGCCCTTTACCTTGGTCTTGGTTTGTTGAGCCAGGGCTTGGGTTTCACTAAGTCCAACCAGTAGGCAGGCACACGACGCAAGTAAGAGGAACTTTCTCATGGGAAGAAGACGGACTAGAGGAAATACAATGACGCTCGGTAAGGGGGTATACGGCGAAACGCAGCCCATGGATTATTCCAACCGAAGCCGGGCCACGAAAGGTGGCCCGGCTTCGGTTACAGAGGCGATTTAGCCTACCAAGAATCGGCGCTGGCAGATGCTCCGACTGGCTCCAGGGAGGTAGGCTGGGTGCCCAGCGTGGAGTTGCTGCGGCGCACCGGCTGGTGCAGCGGACGCCCCCAGTAATCGGTGCTGGGGCGCTCATTGGCCGTCATGCTCATGCCCGGCGCAACCATGATGCCCGAGTAATAAGCAGGCATTTCCTCGGTGGGCATTTCTCCAACGTTAGTTCTGGCGCGCCGCGCCTTAGCTTTCGCTTTGATGGGGCGGCCATTGTAATCGGTGCTGGGTTTGTCGTGCAGGCTTAGGCTCATGCCGGGCGCACTCATCCAACCCGTGTTGTAGTCTTTAGAAGCCTCTTCGGAGGCAGGTGCAGCCGTGGCCCATGGGTCAACCGCGGCGGGTTGAGCAACCGTTGAAGAAGCAGACTGCGCTTTGGCGCCAGCACTTACAAACAGCGCGGCCACTATGAACAAGGAAGAAAGAAGGCGATTCATAACAAGAAGTAAATCAACGTGATAGAAAGGAACTAAGCATGCCGACGTGCTTCCGATAGAGTGTGGGGCGCCTCCTCTTTCCATCTGTTTCGCGGCTGGTAGTGCTACTTAATACAGCAATCGTACCAATTTCCTATTCCGGGCTCGTTACCGCTTCTGGGCCGGCTGGCGTGCGTTTTGTTGGCCTACGAACCGTACCTTTGCCTTACTATGCAGGAGAATATCACGCAACTACGGGCCGAAATCGAAGCCTACGATGTTACTTCCCCGGAACAGCTCGACCAGTTCCGCATCGCCTTCACCGGCCGCAAAGGCCAGCTAGCCGATTTGTTCGACCAGCTCAAGACGGTGCCGCAGGAGCAGCGCCGCGCTGTGGGTCAGGAGCTTAACCAGCTCAAGCAGCAAGCGCTGGACAAGTTCAACGCCCGCCAGCAGGCGTTGGAAGCCGCCGCGCAAAATGCCCCCGCCGACCCGTATTTCGACTATACGCTGCCCGTTGTGCCTAATGCCTTGGGCACGCGCCACCCGCTGTCGCTGGTGCGCGAGGAGATGGTGCGGATATTCTCCCGCATCGGCTTCAACGTCGCCGAAGGGCCTGAGATTGAGGACGATTGGCACAACTTCACGGCCCTCAACTTCCCCGAAAACCACCCGGCCCGCGACATGCAGGATACGTTCTTCGTGACACGCGACCCCGCCAATCCCGGCAACGACCACCTGCTGCGCACGCACACCAGCACCGTGCAGGTGCGGGTGATGGAATCGCAGAAGCCGCCGATCCGCAGCATTATGCCTGGCCGCGTGTTCCGCAACGAAGCTATTTCGGCCCGCGCCCACATGATGTTTCATCAGGTGGAAGGCATTTTCATTGACGAAGGCGTCAGCTTCGCCGACCTGAAGCAAACCGTGTATTACTTCGTGCAGGAGATGTTTGGACAGGATATCCAGATTCGTTTCCGGCCGTCGTTCTTCCCCTTCACCGAGCCCAGCGCCGAAATCGACATCACCTGCCTGATTTGCAAAGGCACGGGTTGCAACATCTGCAAATACACGGGGTGGGTAGAAATTGGCGGCTGCGGCATGGTCGACCCCAACGTGCTGGAGAAGAGCGGTATCGACCCCGAACGCTATTCGGGTTACGCTTGGGGCATGGGCATCGAGCGCATCACAATGCTCAAATACCAGATCAAAGACCTGCGCTTGTTCACCGAAAACGACATGCGCTTCCTGCGCCAGTTTGAGAGCGTGCAGTAAGGAAATATATTTCTTTATCCCTGCGCCCGTCAGCACGAACGAAGGGAAGAACGCTACATGAGCGCTAACTCCTTTTAAGTAAGTAGCGTAGCAGCAAAGCGGTCGACATACTTCACTGCGTTCCTGATGACAAAAGTATTTCTGCTAAATTCCTTATAATCAAATATTTACAAAACAATCCATGAAAACCACCCAGCCCCCGGTCATCGACATCCGAACCATTGCCGTGGTGGGGGCGGGCACGATGGGCTTGGGTATCGCTCAGATTTGCGTGCAGCACGGGTTTCCAACGATTCTGTTCGACCTCAACCCTACTATCCTCGAAAAAGCGCAGCAGGCCATAGCTGCCGGGTTGGCGAAAGGGGTCGAAAAAGGCAAGCTCACGGCCGAAGCACGAGATGCCGCTTTGGCCCTCTTGCACCCCACCACAGACCTAGTGATGGTACAAGCCGACCTGATTATTGAGGCTGTGGTGGAAAAGCTTACCGTGAAGCACCAGCTGTTTCAGGAATTGGCGGGCCTAAACTCCGCCACTACCATTCTGGCCTCTAACACCTCTTCGTTGCCCATCACCCGCTTGGCCGCGCCCGTGCCGCATCCAGAGCGAGTGGTAGGGATGCATTTTTTCAATCCGGCGCCCGTTATGGCTCTGGTGGAGGTGATTAGTGGGGCCGCAACTGCTCCGGCAGTGGCTGAGGCCGTCTTTAATTTGGCCGTGCAATTGGGCAAAAAACCCGTGCGCGCGGCCGATGCCCCCGGGTTCATTGTGAATCGTGTGGCCCGGCATTTTTACGTCGAGAGCCTCAAAATTGTGGAAGAGCAGGTGGCGCCGTTCACTGTCGTGGACGAATTGCTGGAGGCCACCGGATTTAAAATGGGTCCGTTCCGGTTGATGGATTTGATTGGCGTCGACACAAACTTTTCGGTCACCAGCGCCATGTTTGAGGCGTTTCATTACGACCCAAAGTTTCGGCCCAGTCGTATTCAACAGCAAAAGGTAGACGCCGGCCACCACGGCCGCAAAACCGGCAAAGGCTTTTATGACTACTCTTAATACGCTGCGCGCTTTCGTCATTCTTACTTTGTTCGGCAGCCAGCTTGGGTTGGCTGGTTGCGGCTCCGACAACAATGCCGAGCCCGCGATCCCGTTTGTCGCCTTCAATGAGCAGCTTAACCTAACGAACCAGGAATACTCGGCGCTACGCTTCAACAACGGCGTTGCCTACCACGCTGGCGGGGTGCGTGGCTTGGTCATTGTGCGCCAGAATGCGTCTAGTTACCTTGCTTTCGACCGCAACTGCTCTTACAAGCCCTACGACGCTTGCGCCCGCGTTCACATCGATGCTTCACGGCTATTTTTGGCGGATTCTTGCTGCGGATCGGTGTTCAATTTGCAGGGCCAGGTGCAAGGCGGCCCTGCTAACAGGCCGCTGCGGCAGTACACTACTTCTCTTTCTGGCAACATCCTGACAATCATCAACTAACAGTTTTTGCAGCAAATTTTCAGAAAAGTTCTTGCACATCGCGAGTCTTTGCCCTAATATTGCACCCGCAACGGCATAAAAACGCCGCCATAACCGCTTCCTTAGCTCAGCCGGTTAGAGCATCTGACTGTTAATCAGAGGGTCCCTGGTTCGAGCCCAGGAGGGAGCGCAGACAAGCCCGCTAACGCACTATTTATTAGTATGTTAGCGGGCTTTCTCTTTGTCCACGGTATTGAGCCAGATGTGCCTGATTGTCGGTGACAAAGGTTAAACCCCAACTTGAACGATGCAGTGAATCACCCGCGAACGTCCCAAGATTGATCGGCTGGCTTGTCCGTGGCTGATTCTGCGGTTTATCGACCCGGCTGCGCAAATCCTGTATGTACCGGCTGCTGAGGTTTTGCCCACGGCCGCCCAAACAGGGGCTATCCCCTTCGATGTACCGGAGGCAGAATTTACGCATTACGGCACTGACTGCGCTTTCGATTACTTCCTGCGCAAATACCAGCTCACCGACCCGGCCTTGCATGCATTGGCCTCTATCGTGCGGGGAGCAGATACAGATAACCATGCGCTGGCGCAGCAGGCCGCTGGGCTTTGGGCCATCTCGGATGGTGAAGATTGGGCAAAAGTCGCTGCTGAGCCCATTGCACTATGTGGTTGCGGCGGCCAGCTTCGTAGGCATCTTCTGGCTGAATGTGCCGTTTCCGCTGCTCATCATCGGAGCCGGCGTGATTGCCCTACTGGCCCGCGGGTTTTTCTCGACGTCCGTTGCGACACACCGCTCATCGAGCGCACCCAGCACAACCTACCCCTGAAGGCCGTACTGAGCATCATTACTGCCGCCGTAGTTGGGGTGATATTGAATTTGGCGGTGTACTTGGGGCAGGCCGTGCTCTTTCCATCAGGGTTGTTGCGCCTCGGTGCGCTGCACTGGCCCAGCTTGCTGTGGATTTTGCTTTCCCTAGTGGCATTATGTCGCAGAAGGTAAACAGGATCCTCTAGATTGGCGTGAGCGCGCTGGTTGGGTTGCTTTATTATCTGGTCGCCTCTATAAACATTTGATTATAAGTATATTACATAAGCATTCCATTCTTGTAAATTCTGGGTTTATGAGTCATTGTATTTCCCGGCGCGACGCTCTGCGGGCTACGGCGCTTGTGGGGGCGTCTTCCCTGCTTCGCGTCGGTTCCATTGAGGCGGCCACCAGCGCTGGCTTTGCCAAGGGCAAGACGCCTGCCTTGACGACCGCCGAAATTGCCAGCATTGAGGCCGCTCTGGGCAAGAAAGGCACTTACGCCGAGGCACAGGCAACCCACAACACCGCGTTGCCGCGCAACGATTTGAAGATGCGCATCAAAGGTGAGCCCGTACCCATTCCGTTTGGCTTTGGGGGCTGGGTAGCCATTAAGCACACGCTGGACGGCAAATCGGCCATGCTCATGAGCGACACGGTGCTGCTGCAAGAAGAAGTTGCGCCTCTAATGTCGGCTGCGCTGGCTAATGGGCTGGAAATCGGAGTGGTACACAACCATTTCTTCTACGAGGAGCCCCGCATCTTCTATATGCATCTTCACGGCATGGGCACTCCAGCCGACCTGGCCCGCAAATTTGCCACCACCCTCAAAGACTCCAAGCTGTTGCCCGCCAACCAACCGCCGAGCCCAGCAGCCCCGGCTGCCCAAGCGGGCAACACGGCAACCTCGGCGGCCGGAGCAGCGCCCACGGGCAAAGAGCTTTTCGACTTGCCTGCCTTGGATAAGATAGTAGGCTACTCAGGCACCGTAAACGGACCTACCTACAAATACACCATCGGCCGCGATGATTTGCAGGTAGTAATGATGAATACGGAGATGACGGCCGCCATCGGTCTGAACTCGTGGGCTTCGTTTGCGGGCGCGGCAGCGGCGGCTCACATTGCCGGCGACATTGCCATGCTGGAGCACGAGGTAAACCCCGTCATCAAGGCGCTTCGTGCCCACAACCTCGAAGTCGTGGCCGTGCACAACCACATGCTCTTCGACCAGCCGCACATGATGTTTCTGCACTACTATGGGCAAGGGCCTGCTGCGCAGCTGGCTACCGGATTTCGGGCGGCGCTAGACCAGCTAGGTAAGCCCCGCACCATGCCCGCGATGGATGGCATGAAGCATTAAAGTGCTGGTTATCAGTTTTTTTGCAACTACACCTTCTCACTAGTTGGCTCCCTGCCCATCCGAAACCCAAGGGTGTTGCAGGCCCCACTGGGTGTTGGGCGTATCGGATGCCAAAAGTACAAGCTCACCGCCAGCTGATAACTCTTTGTGGGTAAGCCAATTGCGATCAATGGCTTTTCCGTTCAGGCGCGCCGCCTGGATGTAGCGCCGCGCCGGAGCATAGTTTTTCACCCGTATGACCAAACGTTTTTTCGCGGCGACCTGGAGCGTAAGTTCCTGAAAAAGCGGCAACGTGAGGTAGTACACCGGCGCGCCCACGCAGGCCGGCATTAGCCCACAAGCCGACCATACGTACCACGCCGACATGGCGCCAGCATCGTCGTCCATGGTGCGCACGTAGGCTTGCGGCTGGTTCTGGTAAATACGGCCGATGTAAGGGTCGATGCCCCGGCTGTTGTCGTTGAAGTAGTGCTGCACCACCGTATCGACGGCCAGCTGGTGCATTAGGGCCTGCGATTTCCAGGGCTCGCGGGTAGCGTTGTAGAGCGCAGGAGCCTGCAAATCGGTTTCGTTGGCGTGGTTATAATAATCGCCGCCAAAAAATGCATCGAGCTGGGTCCGAAAAACCGGCTCGCCACCCATCAATTCCATCAGGCCTTTCACGTCGAAGGGAACGGCCCACCGGTATTGCCAAATCGTGCCTTGGTACATGCCCCGCGCCGGCAGCTTATCGACATCGGGCTTGGTCAAATCCTGAAAATCCTTTTGCCATAACTCTTTGTACTGCAAGGCCTTCCGACGATACTGCGCACTCAGTTTTTTCTCTTTCAACTCCCCCAGAATTTCAGCCAAGGCCCAGGCATCGTAGGACGATTCCAGCGCCTTGTCGGGGTGCGAGTAGTCCAGCCGATTAACTTCGCTGAGGAGCGAATCGCGGATGCCGCGCAGATCTACGGCGTAACCCTTTCGGTAAGCGTCGAGCAACACCACGATGGTGTGCTCGGTCCGGACCGTGGGCGAAGGCTCGTGGGCCGTTGCAAAGTCTTTCTTGCCAAAGCGGTACAGATTAGCAAGCGAAAACGCAATATTTTGATATTCAGAAGGATACACCAACGATAACAAGGGCAGCTGGGTATGGTAGTTATCCCACACGGCCCAGCCGTTGTACACGGGACGCGGCGCTTTCTGCAAAGAGCCATCGATTGCCCGGTAAGTACCATCCGGCTCCGACACCACGTAGGGCGACTGCAGCGTGCGGTAGAGCAACGAGTAAAAGAGTTTTTCGCGCGCCGGCTCGCCTTTCACCTGCACGCGAGTCAGTAACGCATTCCAGGCTTGCCGGCTCTCCTGCCGAAGGGCCTCAAAAGTAGCCGTGCGCCGGGCCGCCAGCGCCGCGCGGGCATGCTCGACGCTGACAGAAGAAAAAACCACCCGCATCTCCACCTTGCCGGCTGCACCAGCCGGCAACCGAGCAATCAACTGGTGCAGGCCCGTGGTTTCCCACTGCACCGACTGCGTGACTTCGAGACAATAATATATTTTATAAACCCCTGCATCACAAGTAGTTGCCGCCTCTATCCAGCCACTCAGCGTCGCGCCTTGTGTGGTATGCTGCTCCTGCCTAAATCGGTTGACGAAGGAGTGGCTCAGGTCGAAAAACAGGCCGCGCTCCCCGGCCGGAAAGTAATAACGGTGCAGGCCAACCTTCTGGGCGACGGTTAGCTCGGCCTTTTGGCCATTTTTGAATGCGACGCTATAATAGCCCGGTTCGGCTTGTTCGGCGGTTTTCAGCAGTTCGGTCTGAGAGGGGTTGGTGCCCATAAATGGCTTCACCAACAAGTTGCCGCCGCTGCCTTGGCACCCTACGCCCTCGAAACGGTTGTGCGTGAAACCCAAGAATTTACGCGCCAAGTGCTCGTAGCCCGTGTGCGTATTCGGATAGGTTTGCGGCCCCAGGCTGACCATGCTGAATGGGTACGAAGCGGCCGGCGACAGCTGGCCGTGGTCGCCGGAGGAGCCCAAAAACACATTAACCTGCTCCGCGGGTGTCAGGGACTGAGCGCCGCCAAGCCGCGGCAGCAAAACCAGCCATACCCACCAAAAGTATTTCATGCGTTTATAACTCTCTATGGATCAAGCGGATCGTAGGGGTCAGGCTGACGGGCTTCGGGAACGGGAAAGCAGGCGCTTTCTTCGTCCGACAGCCGTTGCATGTCGCGATACGGCACGTAACCAAACTCCTGTTTGCAGCGCTCGGCCATGGCTACAATGCTGCGGCTCTGCGCCGCGTCGGTGACAGTGAGCACAGGCCGGTCGGTGGGCATGCCGAAGTTGTAGAGCATCCGGACGGCGTTGCGCAGGTTGGTGGTTGTGTGGCGGGCATGAGGCTCGATGAATATCGCTGCATCGGGCAAGCCGAGCTTTTCGACCAAGTATCTTTTCATTTCGACCGCTTCGCAGTACGGCGTCTTGTTAGGATGCACATGGCCGCCCGAAACCATGATAAACGGCGCCTGCCCTTTTCGGAAGCTGGCCGCCGCCAGCCGGCAACGGTAAGCACCCAGCGTGTCGAGGGCCACCCCGGTTTCTTCGGGCCCGTGCCCCGGCACCAGAATCAGGCTGTAAGGATAACGCGACCACGTTGTGGTGGCCACAGCCGCACGCGGGGCCTGATTCAGACCCGCTTCCAGCGGCTCGTAACGGGCGGCTTCGTCGCGCTGGTTGAGGCGCAGGGCCAGCAGCGCAGCTTGCAGAGGCAAGGTATAATAGCCATCTGAATGGCGCCGGGCTTTGCGGCTGAGCGGCCGTAAACCAGCGCGCACCTGCTTCGCAAAGGCTGCATCGTGGCGCCGGAAGCTACTGGAATCAATGGCCGGGTAGCGTGGCACAGCATTGCCAAAATACACCCGCACAATTCGGTTGAGGCCAAGCGCTGCATCGCGCCAAGCCAACCGCAGCACCGCCGTATCGGGCCTATCGGCATACACGGGGTAGCGGCCAGTTTTGGCCAATACGGGAGCTAGCGCGGCATGCAATTCATTGTTATGTAAGTATTTATTAACCAAATACTTACCTACAACTTGTATTTCCTGCGGTTTCCACGCCAACGAATCGGCGTAGCGCTGCGGCTCGGGTGGGCCTTTGCGCAACGCTTGGTACGTGCGTTCGGCCTGTCGGCGGCTGATGCGCTGCAATTCCGGATCGGTTTGCAAGGCGCGGCGAAGCGCGGGGTGCGTTTCGAAGAGCGACAGCAGCGGAAATGTTTTGGCGACGATCACCGAATCGGTACGCGCGGCCGACAGCCGGGGAAGCACCGGTTGCGCCGAACCCAAAAGCGGCCCGCTACACAGGAGCGCCGTCAGCCTGAAAAGATATCGCCAAGACATAAGTGGGAAAGAAAGGTGCAGACAGTGACTTCCCATTCGCCGGGAAGAAAGCGCGGGGCAGCAGTACCCACACAACAGCGCCGTGGCAACACCCTCGGTCGAGGGCTACTTACCACGGCGCTGGTTGTTAACTAATTAATACCCTGCGTTTTGCTTCAACAGGCCTTTGCTCAGGTTGAGCTGCGACTGCGGAATGGGAAAATACTCGTGGGTGCCTTTGACGAAGCGGGCCGTAGCGAGGTACGTGCGCTTGGTTTTTTCGCGGGCGAAGTGCTCGTTCATCACTTGGTCGGCGATGCCCCAGCGCACCAGGTCGAAGAAGCGCTGGCCTTCCAGGGCCATTTCGAGGCGACGCTCGGTGCGCACGGCTTGCCGAGCAGCTTCTTGGTTGGCAAAAGGCGCGGCGTACTCGGCCACTTTGTAGTTGGCCGCGGGCGTGCCGTTGGCATTGAGTACCTGATCGTTAGCCGCCCGACGCCGAATCTGGTTGACGATGGTGCGGGCGCCTTCCAGGTTGCCGGTTTCGGCTTGGGCTTCGGCTTTGAACAACAACACATCGGCCAGCCGAATAATGTCGTAGTTCAGGGCACTTACCCACGGAAACTGGTTGAGATAGAGCGCCGAACGAGAGCTAACCATGCGCTTCTTGAAGGCAAATACGCCGTAAGTGCCGGCATCGCGGGCCCAGGTAGCGGCGTACGGTGCCAGATCCAAAAACTGAACCCCCGGCCGGCCCACCGTATGGTCGAGCCGCGGATCGACAAAATCCGTGGCGCCCACGTCCGATTTGTCGGTTTGAGGCAGGCCAGCGGCCGTCGTTTTGAAAGCATTCACCAAATCCTGGCTGGGCATATCGAAGCCGTAAACGGGGTAGTAAGGCCCGCCAGGGTTCAGGAGGCGCTCGTCGAGGCTACCGCGGAAGTTGTTGGGCGTACCGTCGCGGATCGAGCGCTCGATGGCAAACAGGCTCTCCGGGCCGTGTTCCTTAGTCGGGTCGAAGTTGTCGTGGTAGTTATCGTTGAGGCGGTAGAGGCCCGTAGCCAGCAAGGCATCCACGGTCGTGATCACCTTCGGATAATCCTTGGTGTAGAGGTACAGCTTGGCCAGGTAAGCCGTGGCAGAACCTTTGGTGACGCGCCCTAGGTCAGTTTGCTTGGCCGGCAGGTTGGCCTGCGCCAGCAGAAACTCGTTTTCAATGTTTTTCCACAATTCCGCATCCGACAGGTTGTTGGGGATGTCGTACTCGGTGACGGCGCGCGGCGTTTCGTCCACCCACGGAATGTGGTTGTAGATCTTTTTGAGGTCGAAGTAATAGTGGCCACGCAGCAAGTGCAGCTCGCCTAGCCGCGTCGTGCGCTGCGCGTCGGTCATGCCCGCAAAGCCGTTGACGGCCTGGATGGCGCGGTTCACGCGGGCAATGCCTTCGTAGCAGGCCCGCCACTTCCGCTCTACATCGATGATGTTGGCGTTGGTGAGAAAGATTTCCATCAGGTGCATGCCGTTCTGGTCACCCACGCCGCCACCGCCTTTGTACGCGTCGTCCGACACGACATCGCCAAACGTCCAGTTGGTACCGGGCGAGTTGAAGGCGTTGTTGGCATCGTCGATCTGGCCACCCAGCGGGGCGTACGCAGCCGTGATGAGGGCTTCCACCGCCGCCAGGTTGTTTAGGTCCGTCGACGAGAGGCTGGCTTTGGGTTGTTCGTCGAGAAAGTCTTTGTTGCAGCTGGCAAACGTAGCGGCCAGAACCAACAGCAGAATCTTATTTTTCATGATGCGAAAGAGCGTTGGAAGTTAAAACCGGGCGTTGACGCCAAAGAGCACGGCCCGCGGCTGCGGATAGTAGCCGCGGTCGATGTTCTGGTCGAGGTTGCGGTCAGCGGAGTTGTAGTTTTGCAGGTTCACCTCCGGGTCCATGCCCGAGTATTTGGTGATCGTAAACAGGTTTTGGGCCTGTACATACACCCGCAAGCTGCTGGCTTTAATGGCTGAGGTCCAGGCCAGTGGCAGCGTATACCCCAACTGAAGGTTTTTCAGGCGGGCATAGGAGCCGTTTTCCACGAAGTACGTCGAAGGCCGCAGCTCGTCGTTGACGTTGGTCTTGCTGAGCTGGGGCAGCTTGGCGTCCGTATTCTGAGGCGTCCAGGAGTCCAGAATGCGCGTGCTCTTGTTGAAGGGGTCGAAGGCGAAGTCCGTGTGGTACTTGCTGAAGTTGTAGATGCTGATCCCCTGCACCCCTTGGATAAAGCCGCTGAGGTCGAAGTTTTTGTAAGCCACATTCAGGTTCACGCCGTACGTGAAGTCGGGTTCGGGCTTGCCAATCTGCTGCTGGTCCTGCTCGTTGACGGTGCCGTCGCCGTTCAGGTCTTTGTAGCGCCACCGGCCCACGGCCTTTCCTTTCTGGGCGGCGGCCGCGTCTACTTCGTTTTGGTTTTGGAAGATGCCGTCCACGACGTAGCCGTAGAAATACGCCACCGGCTTACCAACTTCGGTGCGCGAAAGCGACAGACCGCGCGTGAGGTTATTGCTCACATAACCAGGGATATACAAACTTCCTCCGCCCAACGACAAGACCTTGTTGCGCACAATCGATCCGTTGGCCGACACGCCCCAGTGGAAATCTTTGGCGGCGTCGCTCTGGTAATTGATTAAAAACTCCAGCCCGCGGTTGCGGATGCGACCGGCGTTTTCGTAGGGCACCAGCACTTCGCCCGCCAAGGCCGGGCGCGGCACGCGCACCAGCACGTCTTTGGTCGTTTTGTCGAACACATCCACGCTGAGGTTCAGGCGGTTGCGGATCACGCCAAAGTCAATGCCGATGTCGGTTTGGGTAGTGGTTTCCCACTTCAGCTTAGGGTTGCCGATGGCCCGGGCCGTGTAGCCCGTCTGGACGGTACCGTTGCTGCCGGTGATGGGGTAGTTGGTGTTCGTGGGGCTGATGCCGTAGATATCGAATGCCGGGTAGTTACCGATTTCCTGGTTGCCGCTTTGTCCCCACGAAGCCCGCAGCTTCAGGTTGCTCAGCCAGCTAATCTCCTTAAAGAAAGACTCTTCCGAAAGCCGCCAGCCCGCCGAGAAAGCCGGAAACACGGCGTAGCGGTTGTCGCTGGGGAAGCGGCTGGACCCGTCGCGGCGTACCGAGGCCGAGAACAGATACTTGCCGGCGTAGTTGTAGTCGAGGCGACCAAACAGCGAAAACAGCGCCCAGGCCGACCCGGTGCCGCCGTTGGTTTGCAGGCCCTGCCCGGCGTCGAGATAGCGGAAATCGAGGTTATTGATCAGGAAGTTTTCCCGGTAGGCCGTGAAGCCTTCGTCGGTGTTCTGAATGGCTTCCGTACCGATCACCGCCGCCACGTTGTGCTGCCCAAAATCGCGGCTGTAGCGCGCAATGTTGGTCCAGGTCCAGTTGATGGTGTAAGCGTTGTTGTTGGTGAGGCTGGCCGTAGGGTTGGTGGCAATGCCTTCGGTGAAACTTGGCGAGAACCCCCGAAAATTGGTCGAAAGATAATCGACGCCAATGGATGACCTAACAAACAGATTATCAACCAGTTCTAGTTCGGCATAAGCATTACCCAAAGCCCGGATGGTTCGGGTGGGGTTGTCGCGCGCGTTGTAAAGCACCCGAAGCGGGTTGCTGGCGTCGCCCAGACCGGCGGCCGGACCGGCAAAGTTGCCCGCTTCATCGCGCACGGGCACAATGGAAGGCATCCGGAAGGCATCGAACACCACGCCGCCGTTTACGGCATTGGAAGAAGCCTGCGTCGAGCGGCCGTAGCTAGCCGTGAAGTTCTCCCCTACTTTCAGGCGTTTTAATATCGTGTACTCGGTGTTGGCGCGCAGCGAAACGCGCTTGAACCCCGTGTATTTCAAGATGCCGTCTTGGTTAAAATAGGTCAGGTTGATGGCGTGGCGGCTGCTTTCGCTGCCTCCCGACAACCCCAGGGAGTAGTTCTGGATTGGAGCCGGCCGGAAAATCGTTTTGAACCAGTTGGTGCCCGACTGATTAGCGCGCACATCGGGGTTGCGTTGCAAAAACTCCGGCAGCACCGGCTGCGCGCCGTTACCGTACTGCGGGTGACTGGGTGTCTGGCCGCTGTTGCGCTGCGCATCAAACTCAACCTGAGCGAGTTGTGCCGGCGACACCATATGTGGCAGGTTATACACCGACTGCACGCCGTAGTAAGAGTCGAAGCTCAGCTGGGTTTTGCCCGCCTTGCCCTGCTTGGTTGTGATCACCACGACGCCGTTGGAGGCCCGCGCGCCGTAAATGGCCGTCGAGGAAGCGTCCTTCAACACCTGCATCGACTCGATGTCGTTGGGGTTGAGCTGGTTAAGGCCTGCCTTGGTCGGCACGCCGTCGATGATGTAGAGCGGATCGTTGTCGCCGAGCGTACCCAGGCCGCGCACCCGCACCACGCTGTTGCCGCCCGGAGCGCCGTCGTTGCTGACCTGCACACCCGCTACCTGCCCTTGCAGCAGCTTATCGACACTGGCAACCGGGAAGTTTTTCACCCGATCCAGCGGCAGAATGCCCACGGCGCCGGTCACGTCCTTGGCTTCCTGGGTGGTGTAGCCCACTACCACCACCTGGTCGAGCGAGGTAGCGTTGGTTTTCAGGGCGATGTTGAGCGTACGCTGGCTGCCGACGCGAATTTCCTGAGCATCGTAACCGATAAAGTTAACCACCAAAACTGCATCTTCGTCAGGCACTTGCAGCGTAAACGCGCCCGCATCGCTGGTGCTGGTGCCGGTAGTCGTGCCCTTGACCAGAACCGTGGCGCCGGGCAGCGGCTCGCCCGTGGCGGCATCGCGCACCACGCCTTTCACCTCGATTGCCACGTTGCTCGTGGGGCTGCTGAGGGTAGAAGTCGGGGCCTGTTTTTCGATGATCACCTGCCCGGCCACTACCCGGTAATTCAGGCCCAGAGGGCGTAACAGGCGCAACAGCACGTCGTCGAGCGCCTCGTGGCTGGCCCGCACACTGGTTTTTTCGTCCAAAGGCAAATCGCTGGTGAACGCGATGGGCACGGCAGCTTTCGTGCTGAGGTCTTGGAGTACCTGTCGGAGCGTTGCGTTTTCTGCCTGAAAGCTAATGCGTTTCTGCAGAGCACCTTGCGGCAGATCGGGCGAAATCCAGGCGGCTGTGAGCAGCGTAGTCAGCAGCAGGCCCGGCACGGGCCGGCGCAGGCAACGGACCACCTGTGCAAAAGGAGAATACTTGTTTTGCATACAGTTGAGGATGAGTGGGTTAGGCGGATGCGGTGAAGCCTGAGCGACCGGGTACGCCGGTGCGCGTCCGACTTCTTTCAGGTACTAAATGAGCGCCCGACAAGTGGGCGCCACCGGATTATTGATAAGCTAAGTATCTGCAGTACAGCAGATTTCAAGAACTACCAGGACCTTCGAGCCAGATGGTGTGTTGCGAATCGGTGCGGGGGCGGCTGTGCGTGAGGGCGGCCAGCACCTGCACCACTTCCGCCACCGACTCCGTGCCGAAGCGTACGGTGACGCGGCATCGGTGCAGCCGCGGCGCCCGCGCCCGAATCGCCACGCCGTAGCGAATCGAGAGCTTGTCGAGCACTTCATCCAAAGGGGCGTCTTCAAACCGCAGCTGCCCCCGGCGCCAAGCCAGGCTCAGGGCCGGATTGCCTACGACGGCAGCACGCAGGGATCGGCTGGCCCGATCGAAGACGGCGTGTTGCGCAGGCAGCAAGTTAACCTTTTGGCTATCAAAAGGATGCGAAACTACTACTTTGCCGGTCAGTACCGTCACCTCCTGCCGCGCGGCCCGCGGGTAAGCGTACACGTTGAAGCTGGTGCCCACCACGCGCGTTTGCAACGAGCCGCTATGGATCACGAAGGGCCGCCTGGGGTTCTTAGTAACCCGAAAATAGGCTTCGCCTTCGAGGTACACATCGCGGCGGTGGGCCGCAAACTGCGCCGGATACGTAAACGTGCTGCGCTCGTTGAGCACCACGACGCTGCCATCGGCCAGGGTGAGCGAATCGGTGTGGCCCGCCGGCACGCGCTTGTGCAAATACACCAGCGGCACCGCCTTAAACGGCTTGGTTCGGATGAGAAAATCACCTCCCAGCAACACCAAAACCGCTACAACGGCGGCTGCGGCTGCAAAAATCCGCGGCCAGAGCGGCCTTGTTACGGGCAACGAAGCGGCAGCACGGGGCGCAGACTGGTCGAGCCGGGCTTCGATTTTGGCCATCAGCTGCGGCGTCGGCGCGGCCGGGCGCTTCGGACTGTACAGCCGCTCGTAGTCTTCCAGCGCCGCCGTCATTTCCTGGTCCGATGCCTGCCGGAGCCACTGCACAAACGCCCAGTGCTCGGCCGCCGTGTGCTGTTCGGCAGCGAATTTTTCCAGAAACAGGCGGCGCTCGGAGGGTGTCATAACGGGGAGTTCGCGCCTATGACGCACTCGCCGCGGGAAAGGACCCCTCTGAAAATTAATTTATTTATAACTGATTTACGTACAGTTATTTATAAATAAAGGCTTAGTTCAGATTCACCGTTTCCAGCAGCGTTAGTACGCACAAGGCGCCGACAGACAAGTCGCTGTGCTGGTGCAGGTAGGCTTTTACGAAGGCGGTGGCGGCGTACAATTGCTTTTTGACTACGGACTTCGAAATGGAAAGCTGCTGGGCAATCTCATCCAGCGAAAGCTCCTCCTGCGTCCGCATCAAAAAAATCTGCTTGCGCTTGAGGGGCAGTTGTGCAATGGCCTGCTGCGCCATCTGGTAATCTTGCTGGTAAATCAGGGCGGCATCGGCAAATTCCGGGGCGGTTGTGAACGCCTGCAACCGTTTGTGGGCCGTGGCCTGTCTTTTTTGCTGGCGCCAGTAATCGACTACCAAGTTTTTGGCCACCTGATAGGCATACGCTTTGAAGGAAGCCAAGTGCGGCAACGTCTCGCGCCGGTCCCAGATGCGCACAAAAACCTCCTGGATTATCTCTTCGGCTTCTTCCGTCGAGCCGACAAACAAAGTAGCGTAGCGAAACAAATCGTTCAGGTGGGCGCTGTACAAACACGTGAAAGCCACCCGATTGCCTGCCGCTACGGCCTGAAGCAATGCCCTTTCATCTGGTTCAGTACTCATACACGAATTGCGTTTGCCTAAAAGTACTTGGCTTGTACAGTGCTACTAGTTATCGAATTATTACCAATTAGCGGCAAAAATTGACTTTTGACGTGCTGAGCTGGTATGGCCAGTTTTTCATATACTATAATTTATTGACTATCAACTACTTAACAAGAACCATGTTGAAACAGAAACATCACACGGCTTGTGTCGCCCCCTAATCGAGAAGGTAGCGGCTGCGGCGCGGGGGCGCTTCGGGCACCGGTTCGCCGATCATTTCCAGCAACGTAGATTCGATCATATGGCTCATAGTGTTCAGCGCCAAATCGTTGGGTTCCAGCCCAAAAGGCGCTTCCAACTCGCGCACGATGGCATCGAGAGCCATAAACGTGTAGCCGATGAAAGCCACAATCAGCGGCGTCATCCAGCCAATGCTATCGACGAGTCCGAACGGCAGCAGAAAGCAGTAGAGGTACACCGTGCGGTGCAGCATCACGCTGTAGGTGTACGGAATCGGGGTGCCGGCCAGGCGCTCGCAGCCACCCACGATGTCGGAAAGTTGGTTGAAGTTGTGGTCGAAAGCCAGTTGCGTAGTCGTGTCGAGCTGCGCCGCCTCTTTGCTTTGCTGCACCCAGCGCCCCATTTCCAGCAGCAGCAACATGGGTTTGTAAGTACCCTTTTGCACGGTCTGCGCCACTGCTGCCGGCAGCAGCCGCACCAGATCCGGAGCGGCATCGGTACGCCGAAGTTGGTGTTTGAGCGCGTACGTAAACGCGATCAGCAACCGCACGAAATACGCGGTCCGTTGGGCATCAACTGAGTGGCTGTTCATGGTAAGGGCTTGGCGTGCCAGCGAGCGCGTGGTGTTTAGCAAAGCACCCCACAGCTTACGGCCTTCCCAGAAACGGTCGTAGCTGGCGTTGTTGTAAAAGCCCAAAAAGATGGCCAGCGTAACCCCAAACAATGTAAATGGCGCCGCATTCAGCGGGACTTTGTAGCTCAGCAGGTTGTCGTGGGCATATACCACACCCACCGACAACAGCACCAATACCACCAGCCGCGGCAGAATCTGGGGCAGCACCGAACCTTGCCACACAAACAGCAACCGCAGCCAGTTATTCTTGTCCCGAATAATCATGAGTCGAGCAAAAGTTACCTATACGCAGCTTCCGGCCCGACGCCGCACAAGCGCAGTCTACAGAACGCCGCGTTTAGGGGGCGCCTGACCTGAGACCCACAAAGCCAACCTTTTTTCAATTAGGCAAGTATCAACAAGCAATGGCGCTGCTTGGCGGCGTTTCTCTCTCCCATCTCATGCCGACCTCACCATGAAAACCTTCCGTTTACCTCTGTTTTTTTGCCTGTTGCTGCTGACGTTTTCCATGAGCAGCTGCGCGGCCATTGCTGATATTTTCAAAGCTGGCGCCTGGACGGCCGTCGTTGGCATTTTCCTGGTGGTTCTGCTGCTGTGGTGGATCGTGGGCAAAATGCGTCGCTAGCCTGCGCTCCTGCCTTTTCCATATGCTGCGCTGAGCCTGCGCTTATCAGGCCCATCAAACACAAAGCCCGACCTGCAACAGGTCGGGCTTTGTGTTTGATAGGAAATAAGGTCGTTTACTTCTTGGCGACGCGATCAGGCATGGTGCCGATGATATGGTCCCAAAGCGTAGACGACACACCGAAGGCAATCTCATCTTGCCGATAGTGGTGCTGCGCATGGTGATGCCACCATACTTTCAAAAAGTTCTTCGGCGGCGCATACACGTGAATAGCGTAGTGCACAAACAGATACAGCGCGTAGCCAAACACGAAGCCCGCCAGAATGCCGAAAGAAGCATTGCCAAACGTGAAGCGGAAAATAAAGAACAACAGCGACGCCACAAACACCGTGATGATGGGCGGCATGGCTAGGCGCGTCTTGTCTTTGGGGTACTCGTGGTGCACGCCGTGCATGGTGTATTGAAACTTGGCCCGGCCGGGCGATGTAGCCGGAATGTGGTACACGTAGCGGTGCACCAAGTACTCGACGAACGTGAACAAAAACCACCCTACCAGAAACAGGCCGAAAGCCGAAAGCCCCGTCACCAAGCCACGGGTCAGGCCATAATACAGGCTCACGACGGCCGTGATCAGAAAAATACCCACAGGCAGGGCGATATGCGTGTGCGACAAGCGCTCAAGCATAGGGTTTTCAAACAACCGGGCCGACCCTTTGTGCTTGGGTTTTATTGCATCGGGCGTTTTGGCCGGCGTGGGTTTTACGTCGGGTACGGGAGCAGAATTCATATGAACAGGCGTCAGATTCAAGGAGCAAAAGTACGCAGCAGCGCGCAAATCACGCACCAAACTGTAGGCAATCAGCCTAACTGGTAGTTTGGTAGCGATCTATCAGCCGGCGCACGGCCTCAACCGAATTGGTCGGTGGCGTGCGCAGCGGCGCGCGCTCGTAAAACTGTTGCCGGGTCGCGAAGGTTTCGTGCATGCGCACAGCCAGCGCAGCCGGGTCGGAGAGTTGCGCCAACAGCGGCCGGTTGGCGGCGGAGCGCTGTAGTCGTTGCACCAGCTCGTCAAGGGGCACTTCCAGATACAGAGTAAGCCCGGTAGAGAGCAGAATGTCAAGGTTTTGGTGAAAGCAGGGCGTACCGCCGCCGGTAGCCAGCACCATTTCCGGTTGGGCCTGCACCACCTCTCGCAACATGGCCGCTTCCTGCTCCCGAAAATACGCCTCACCCTCAGCGGCAAAAATATCGGTAATGCTACGCCGTTCGCGGCGCACAATCTCGGTATCCAGATCGAAAAATGGCACCTGATAAGCCGTAGCCAAGGCCCGACCCAGAGTGGTTTTGCCGGCTCCGGGCATGCCAATGAGATAAAGACGCATTCGAGCTGATTGAGAAATTGAGGAAGCTGAAGTACGGTTTACAAAAGCCTATAAAGTAATTCCGACATAATTTATAAATAGCTATATATCAAATACTTATATAAAAACAATAACTATCTAGGACAGCTTTACCCGCGGGTCGAGCACGGCGTACAGCACATCGACCGCAATGTTGATGACCACAAACAGGAAGGCGATGAAGATGGTGGCTCCCATCACCACCGGGAAATCCAAGGTTTCCACGGCCCGCAGCGTCACGGTGCCCAGGCCTTTCCAGTTGAAAATATACTCGATGAAAAATGCCCCTGCCATCAGCGAAGCCAGCCAGCCCGAAACAGCAGTGATAACCGGATTGAGCGCGTTTTTGAGCGCGTGCCCCATCACCGTATCATACCCAGATAATCCCTTGGCCCGCGCCGTGCGAATGTAATCTTGGCTCATCACGTCGAGCATGGAGCTGCGGGTGAGCTGGGTAATGATGGCCAGCGGCCGGATGCCCAGCGCGAAAGCCGGCAACAGCAGGTTGCGCAGGACCAAATGGGTGCCCGTAAACGGGTCGGTTTCGTAGAGCTGCCCCGTCAGGTTCAGACCGGTCCAGGAGCTCCAGTAAAAGCCGAACGTGATGGCAATGAGAATACCCGCCACAAAAGAAGGCACCGAAATACCTAATACTGAGATAGTTATCAAGCTTCTGTCGAGCCACGAATGCGGGCGCAGCGCCGCCACGATGCCAAACAAAATGCCAAATACCGCCGCCAGCAGCATCGCCGCCAAGGCCAGCCACAGCGTGCCGGTGAAATGATCGGAGAGGATGCTGAGCACGTCTTTGTTCGTCTGAAACGAGCGGCGCAGGTAGGGCTTTTTGAGCACCAGTGCCTTTTGCCCCAAGGGCAGCAGGGCGATGCCGCCGTATTTGGCCACACTAGCCGAGTCGCGACCGTGCACACCCAGCGGCGACACATCATTCAGATAGCCAACGAGTTGCAGTGGTACCGGCTGATCGAGTCCCAGATCGGCGGCGATGGCGGCACGGGTGGCCAGATCGCTGCGCTGCCCGGCGAGCAGCGCCACCGGGTCGCCTGGCAGCACGTTGAACAGAAAGAAAACCGTGAGCGCAACGCCCACCAAAATGAGCAGGCCTTGCAACAAACGGCGCAGAACGAATTGAATCATTGGAAGTTAGAAACAGCTTGCTGCCGCTCCAGAATCAAGGTACAGCACTTTAAGCCTCTCCGTAGTCCGGCATGCCGACTAGGTGCCGGCGTGGGAAACGTGCCTTTATAGCAATTCCTCGATGGTGGCGCGGGTTGGGATGTCGTGGTAATGAAACTTGCCCTTCACCACGCCGTCTTTGAGCAGAATAAAGCCGGGATTGGAACGGATCATGGATTTGAGCACCGTTGCGTCGGCGTAATAGAAAGGTGCCGACAGGTTTACCTCGTGCCGAAATGCATCGAATTCGGCCGGGCTAGTGCTCGTAATGACCAACGGCATAATCTTCTTTTGCGACGAATCGGCCGACTGCAACAGGCTGTTAATCTGCGTGAAACGGTCGCGATCAGCCTTGTCGGTGTTCTGGATAATGAGTACCAGCTTGTTGCCTTGCAGGAGTTGCTGCGTGTAGTCGCCCTCGTCGTTCCAGACCTTGAAATCGGTGATTTTGGGCCCGGCGTTGGGATTGAGCGGCACCATCTGTTTGAACTTCCAGGTAGTATCCGTGGGGTATTGGGTAAACTCTTGGCTCGTGCCGTTACGCTCCATGATGTATTTGTAACGCAGTGGTTCTGAGGGCTTCATGAGCTTGCCAATGTCATTACCGACTTTGTAAGGCAGGAAGTCGAAGTACGGCAAGTGCCCCAGCGCGTACACCCCGATGCCAATGGCTACGGCTGCCGCCACCGTGATGTACATCACGCCCAGTTGGCCTTTGGCAAATACCCGCCGCAGGTAGCGTTGATTGGTGAATACCACACCCCATAACCCCAACAGAAACAGATCTTTAGCGAAAGACGTCCAAGGGTTGAGCTTGATAAAATCGCCGAAGCAACCGCAGTCGGTTACTTTGTTGAATGCCGCGGAGTAGAACGTCAGGAAGGTGAAGAAGATGAGCAGCGCCAGCAGCGTCCAGAGCGTTTTGCGCAGGTGCCAGCGCAGCAGCAGCGCTACGCCCAATATCACTTCCAGAGAGCTTAGTACAATGGAAAGCGTACGGGCTATTCCCTTGAAATACAGAAAGAAACTCCCAAAATCGGTGGCAAATACTTCGAAGTATTCTTCCAGCTTCAGGGCCGTCCCGACGGGATCGTTGAGCTTGATTAGCCCCGAAAAGATAAACAAGATGCCAAGCAGCGCCCAGCAGATACGGGTAACGAGTTTCATAGTGCCTTAAACAGCTGATTCTGAATCGGGTTGCGCGGCCACGGGCTCGTTGGCAAGGCCTCGCTTAATCAGGGCAAATACGGCGTAATTGAGCATATCGCGGTAATTGGCTTCCACGCCTTCCGATACGTAGGTCTGGCCGGCCAGGTCTTCGATTTGCTTGGTGCGGTGCAGCTTCATCAGGATGATGTCGGTGATGCTCTCCACGCGCATTTGCCGCCAAGCTTCGCCGTAATCGTGGTTTTTGGCAAAGAGTAGCTGGCGGTTTTCCTCGATCTCACGGTCGTAGGCAGCGGCCACTTCGTCGGCAGGAAGATCATGCGGAGCATCCGCAGCTAACCTACTCTGCATCAATGCGATAACACAGTAATTAATGATGGCCACAAACTCTTCGTTGATCCCGTCGGCGACGAGCTGCGTGCCTTTCTCCTGAATGGAGCGAATGCGCTGGGCTTTGATGTAAATCTGGTCGGTGACCGAGGGCAGCCGCATGATGCGCCAGGCCGTGCCGTAGTCGTGGGTTTTGGCCAGAAACAGCGTCCGGCAGTGCTGGATAACCCGGTTGTACTCGTGCTGGGTTTGGTTACTCAAAATTTTCAGCCTACTTTGTTGAGGACTTAGAAACGTGGGAACGTAGGGAATTGGCGCTGCTAGAGCAGCCTGTTGCTCCTTCATTTGGCTTGCGTCAGCAGGGCTGTTTCAGGGTGGAAAAACCAGGTTCCCGAGTCCTTAAGCCCCCAACTCCCATGGTAACCCAGGCCGCGAAAGATACGTGTTTTTCTCCGAGGCAAACGCTGCTTTGCCCCGGTGGCCGCGTGCTGGATTTGCGCCGGCCGCAGGTGATGGGCATCCTCAATCTTACCCCCGACTCCTTCTACGCCGATAGCCGCTTGGGCACCGATACGGCCGAGTTGCTGCGCCGCGCCGAAGTGATGCTCGCGGCGGGTGCCGCCGTGCTGGACTTGGGCGGCTACTCGTCGCGCCCCGGCGCCGAGCACATCTCCGAAGCGGAAGAAAAGCGCCGCTTGCTGCCCGCTGTGGCTGCAGTGCGGCAAACGTTTCCGGAAGCATTCCTCTCCATTGATACCTTCCGGGCTGGCGTGGCTGCCGAAACAGTAGCGGCAGGTGCCGACATCATCAACGACATCGGTGGTGGCGAACTGGATGCCGATATGTTTGAGACGGTGGGCCGCCTAAGGGTGCCGTATGTGCTCATGCACATGCGCGGCACGCCCCAAACCATGACGCAACACACGAAGTACGAAGGCGACATCGTTACGGAGCTCGTGCGTTACTTCCGCGACAAAATCACTGCCCTGCACCGAGCCGGCATCACCGACGTGGTACTCGACCCCGGCTTTGGCTTTGCCAAAACGCCAACTCAGGGCCACGAAATTTTGCGGCGCCTCGATGAGTTGCAAGTGCTGGGCTGGCCCATTCTGGCCGGACTTTCGCGCAAATCGATGGTATACAAGCCTTTAGGGCTGGCGCCGGATGCAGCCCTGACGGGTACCATCGCCGTCAATACCATGGCCTTGCTCAACGGGGCCCGCTTGTTGCGCGTACATGATGTAGCCGAAGCGGTGCAAACTATCCGGCTTGTTTCCAACACTTTCAGTCCCTCTTCCTCGTGATCGGCTCCTTCTCCATCGGCTTCCTGCGCATTGGCTGGATTGACGTGGCAGACGTGCTGCTCGTCACGGTGCTATTTTATCAGCTGTATAAGCTGCTGACGGGAAGCGTTGCGCTGAAGATTTTCCTGGGCTTCATGTCCATTTACCTGTTCTATCTGGTGGTGAAAGCGGCCGGCATGGAACTCTTAACCAGCATCTTAGGCCAATTTATGAGCGTAGGAGTGTTGGCCGGCATCATCCTGTTTCAGCAGGAAATTCGCCGCTTCCTGCTCAACATTGGTAAGGTTACGGCCTTCGACCGGGTGCGGGTGTTTCCGTGGCGCCGCGATACGCCCTCCGAGCGCATGAGCGTGACGCCGTTTGTGGAGGCCGCCAAAAGCTTGGCGGGCAAAAACACCGGCGCACTCATCGCCTTTACGATGTCGTCGGAGCTGAAATTCTACGCCGAATCCGGCGATTTGATTGATGCCACCGTGAGCAAACGCCTGCTCATGAGCATTTTCAATAAAACCAGTCCCTTGCACGACGGCGCGGTCATCATCGCCAGCAACCGCATCAAAGCGGCGCGCTGCATTCTGCCCGTCAGCGAAAACCCCGACGTGCCCGCTTCAATGGGCCTACGGCACCGCGCCGCCATCGGCCTTACAGAAGTAACTGATAGCGTGGTACTTGTGGTAAGCGAAGAAACCGGCCAAATTTCGCTGGTACGTGGCGGCGAAGTATTCCGCAACTTGTCATCGGCGGACTTGCGGGCCCGGCTCAACGAGTTCTTGTTCGATATGCAGCCAAAAGGCGCCGCCACCTCTTCGGCGGCTACGGAAGTGGCAGCTTAAATCCATAAGCAGAACTAGGCTAGAAAACTCCCCTCCTTTTTTCAAGGAGGGGAGTTGCACTATAAACTCGCTTTTTATGGCGTGTTCGTCACCACTTGACCCGCTTCGGGCTGGGCAGATGAGCGGTCTTTGAGCGTCCCTAGTTCCTTGCCTACTTCGATGAACGCCTGAATGGCCTTGTCCAGATGGGCGCGGGTATGGGCCGCCGACATTTGCACGCGGATACGAGCCTGCCCCTTAGGCACTACCGGGAAATAGAACCCGATCACGTAGATGCCTTTCTCCAGCATTTTCGCCGCAAATTCCTGGCTGAGTTTCGCGTCGTACAACATCACCGGCACGATGGGGTGCTCGCCCGGCTTGATGTCGAAACCGGCTTCGGTCATCTGCTGGCGGAAGTACTTCGTATTTTCTTCCAAGCGGTCGCGGAGTTCGGTACTTTCCGTGAGCAGGTCGAGCACGCGGATGCTGGCCCCCACAATGGCGGGTGCTAACGTGTTGGAAAACAGATACGGACGCGAGCGCTGGCGCAACATCTCGATGATTTCCTTGCGGCCCGAAGTGAAGCCGCCCATCGCGCCGCCGAGGGCTTTGCCCAAGGTGCCCGTGATGATATCGACGCGGCCCATTACGTTGCGGTACTCGTGGGTGCCACGGCCGGTTTTGCCCAGAAAGCCCATCGAGTGGCACTCATCAATCATGACCAGCGCCTCGTACTGTTCGGCTAGATCACAGATTTTGTCGAGTTGGGCAATCGTACCGTCCATGGAAAATGAACCATCGGTCACGACGATGCGATGGCGCGTGCCTTTGGCTACGGCATCCTGGAGCTGCTTTTCCAGGTCCGCCATGTCGTTGTGGGCGTAGCGGTAGCGCTGGGCTTTGCACAAACGCACGCCGTCGATGATGCTGGCGTGGTTGAGCGCGTCGGAAATGATGGCATCTTGCTCGTTGAACAGCGGCTCAAATACGCCACCGTTGGCATCGAAAGCCGCCGCGTACAGAATGGTATCCTCGGTGCCCAGAAACTCGGCCAGCTTGCGCTCCAGCTCCTTATGTATGTCCTGGGTGCCGCAGATGAAGCGCACCGACGACATGCCGTAGCCGTGCGTATCGATGGCTTCCTTGGCCGCTTTAATTACCTCAGGATGAGAGGATAAGCCCAAGTAATTATTGGCGCAGAAATTCAGCACCTCGCCGGCTTCGTCGGTTTCGATTTCGGCGCCCTGAGGCGACGTGATGATGCGTTCTTTCTTAAACAGGCCGTTTTCTTTGATTTCGGCCAGTTGTTTTTCGAGGTCGGGCTGGAGGGTGGTGTACATCTTCTTGAAATGCTGAATAATGGATTCTGAATCGGGCTTTCGGCAGGGCCGTGGGAATAACCAAAGCTACGGGATCGGCGGGAATGCTGGCATTTGGCGCCGGCTCCTTGCCACTCTTACGCTATAAACCTCGGCGCGTCATAAATGCGCGCACTCCTTCACGGCCGCTAGCCATGAGCGCCTGTTTTTGCTGCGCGGAAACACGTTTGATTTTGGGGTTGAACCCTAATGTGCTGATGCTTATCGTTCGTTTCCAATCGGTGGGTTGGGCAGGATTCAGGTTTTCAATGGCCAGGGTGTAGAGCGCGCCCACGTAGCTGCCGAAGTTCTGAATATCGTACGGCGCTAATTGCTGCCGCCCGTTGCGTAGTGTATCGTAGGCAATCTGCTCCGCCCGATCTAAGCGCAGGCCCAGCGTTTCGGGGTTGGAAAATGGTTTAGAAGCATTATTTATAACACTTTGACTATCAAGTAAATACCTGACATCGTCAAACAGCCAGATTGGGTAGTTTGCCAGCAAGCCACCATCTACTAACACATTGACTTTCTGATCTTTCTTCGGTTTCACTATCACGTTGCTGGCTTCATCCAGCAGCACCGCCCGAAAATACAGCGGAATGCTCATGGAAATCCGGACGGCATCGGCGACGCGCAGGTTGGGGCTAGTTTCGTAGCTAAACACCTGCGTGCGCTGGGTGGTAAGGTTGGTGCCGGTCACGTAGAGGTCGCGGGCTTGGCCCTGCTGGGCGCGTTCGTGGAGTTGGCCCAGTGTCAGGTTGGCGTTGCCGGTGCGGCGCCCCACCAGCTCGCTCATGTACTTCGTAAACTGATCGCCGCGGTACCAGCCATATTGTTTGAGTAGGCGCGTGCTGCCGCCAAAAAAGATCAGGCGGCCATCGTTGAGGCGCTGCACCGGTGTGCGATCGATGATCTCGATAATCTCCTGGGGCGAATAGCCTACGGCCAGCAATGCCGCCTGAATTGCGCCTGCCGAAGTGCCGCCCACCCGCTGAATCTCCGCCAAAACCCCTTGTTGCTCAAGCTCTTGCAGCGCCCCGCCATACGCGATGCCGCGAATGCCTCCGCCTTCCAGCACAAGGTTGCGATACTTTCCGGGAGGCCGAACTTGCCCCCAGCCGGGTACGATTGGCCACAGAAGCATTGCGAGTACAAGCACAACCTGACGCATACACGATAAGCACGGAAATTGCACATAACCGGACCGCCGGCCCGCCGCTTCCGTAGTTCCTTTGTTGAGTTGCGCCAAAGATAATCACCCCTACCCGGTATCTTTGTAGCCCTCGTCACCACCCAACTTTGCTTTACCCATATGCAAACCACCCCCAGCGACACAACCGGCACCGTGCTTGTCATTGGCGCTTGCGGCCAGCTTGGCTTCGAACTCACCCACGAACTACGCCAGCTCTATGGCCCTGCCAACGTGATTGCCGCCGATGTACGCCCGCCCAAACAAGCTGAGCTTCAGCAGGAAGGCCCGTTTGAGCTGCTCGACGTACTCGACCGCGACCGCCTCTACGCCTTGGTGCAACAGTACCGCCCGAAACAGATTTATCACCTTGCGGCGCTGCTGTCGGCCACGGCCGAAAAGGACCCGAAGTTTGGGTGGAAGCTCAACATGGACGGCCTCCTCAACGTGCTCGATGCCGCTGTGGAGTACAAGGTGGCGCAGGTGTACTGGCCCAGCTCCATCGCCGTGTTCGGTCCTGATACGCCTCGCGACCACACGCCGCAGCTGACCATCATGAATCCTAACACGGTGTATGGCATCAGCAAACTGGCTGGTGAACAGTGGTGCGAGTGGTACCACAAAAAGTACGGCCTCGACGTGCGCTCACTGCGCTATCCCGGCCTGATTGGCTACAAGTCGTTGCCCGGCGGAGGCACAACCGACTATGCCGTAGACATTTACCACAAAGCCATCGCGGGCCAGTCGTATGAATGCTTCCTGAAGGAAGACACGTACCTGCCGATGATGTACATGCCCGACGCCCTCAAAGCGACCATCGATCTGATGCACGCTCCGGCCGATCAGATTAAGGTGCGCTCGTCGTATAACTTGGGCGCGATGAGCTTTTCGCCGGCCGAAATCACGGCTTCGATTCAGCGGCATTTCCCCGATTTTGAGGTCACGTACCGGCCCGATTCGCGCCAGCAGATTGCCGACTCTTGGCCCAAAAGCATCGACGACTCGCAAGCCGAGCGCGATTGGGGTTGGCAGCCACAGTACAACTTGGATAAGATGACCGACGACATGCTGTTGCATTTGCACCAGCCGGTGGCAGCAATACTATAAAGAGGATCTTTTAACATTCTGCCACACATGTTATTAGTTAGCATTAGCAGTGTCTTTATGATGATTCTGCGATTGCTAGCGCAGATAGGGGTACTGTACCTTTTTTTCAAGTTTGCAAGACTTATAATCCGCCTCAATGGCGGATTCCGATTTCCGAACCCTTTTCAGCCGGGCTGGAGCCAGTTGCACAATCAATACGGTAGCATGCAGAACATGCGACCAATGCATACCGCCTCGGCCCGAATCGGAGTATGGAGTTATAATGACCTACTGGAATTTGGCTTCGATGTAGAAGATCTGGTTATCCGCAAAACAATGATTTCCAGTTCTCTTGTTCGCATTCCATATAAACAGTTTGTCGTAGTCCGAGCCCCTGAGCCGATACTTATTACGCGGTTCAGCAATCCATTTTTCACTCCCGGAATATTTCTCGCTGGTGGAGTGGAGATACAGGTAAAGGCCCATTGGGCTAAGCAAATCCTGCATCGGATAACATCTTCCGGATCCTCTGTGACTTTATAGCGGAGCAGAGTCACAAGCATACGCCCAGTCAAAGCAGATGGGGCGTGCTGGTAGCTCTGCTCCGCAAACCTCCGCGTAACCTTCGCGTACTTCTGCGGGAACCCAACGCTCGCACCCCGATGATTGTGAACTACACTGCCGACGGCTGGCGAATTATTTACCAGCAGTCGCATGCGCTGTTGGCGGCGCAGTTGGCGTGGCATTGGCACCCTTTTGGGCCCACCGACCGCTGGGTGGGTCTGATTGCGGCCGTGGCCCAACACGACGACGAACAGCAGCGCTGGGACGGGCACTACGGTCTGACGCCGGCTGGGGCGCCGGCTAATTTTACGCTCAAGGAGTTTTCGTTGGAGCAGGCCACAGGTGTGATGCGGGCGGCGCGGTTTCAGGGGCAGTGGCGCAGCTTGCTTACCAGCATGCACATGAGCTTCCTCTACGAAAGCCTGCGGGGCAAGCAAAAGGAAATCGATGCGTTTCTGGATGAGCAACTCAGCCAGCAAAAGCTATGGCGTAAAAACCTGAAAGTCAACAAGAACGACGCCCAACAAGCCTACGACCTTATGCAATGGTGCGACCGTCTCTCACTGATTCTGTGTCGGCAGGAGATACCCGATATGGGCCGCACGCTGGAAATCAGCAAGGGCCCCGACGGCCAGCGTTACGAAGTAGTCGCACCCCACGACCCCACGCGGGTGCAGGTAACGCCGTGGCCATTTGCAGCCAAGCAGGTGGAGGTCAGTATTGAAGCGCGCACATTGCGGCAGTTGCAATTCCGCGACGACGAAGAGCTTGCCGCCGCGCTGCGCGAAGCGCCGGTAGAAACGTTGCGTTGGCAGCTATATAAGTAATTGATTGTCAATTATTTATATAGCTGCCTTTTTCTATTTAATCTTCGTAACGGGCGTCGGGCTAGTCATGATGCCTGCGGGCAGGGTCTGAACGGCGGCGATGTCGTCGAGGCGGGTAGTTTTGGTGGAGTCGCTGCGGTCGGCGGCGAGCATGATGCCATCGTGGCGGCTGTAGTCGCTCCAGCGGCGCCGAAAAGCGGGTTTGGCATCGGTAGCTTTCGGAAAATATGCCCACTCATCCACGAGGCCGGTCGCTTTGTTTACGAGCACCTCGTAGCGGTTGTCGGGCGTGACGCCCACGTTCTGAAAGGTCATTTCCAGCATGTCGGCGTCGGCGCCTTGCCGCGTTTTGGCGGGGCCTTTGTATTTGAGCGTCACACCCGAATCCTTCAGCTTAAAGGGCATCACGAGCCACCACGAATTGTTGACCCACGTAGGGTACATCTTGTCCAGCAGTTGTTTGCCTTCTTCGGTATTCGAGATATCCTGCCCAGCTTTGTAGGCGTGGCCCGTTTTTTTGTTGAGGTTGTAGTTGGCTACTAGGTCGTCTTTCTGCCAGTGAAAATCGCCGGTGTATTTGTCCCAGATCTGGTATTGCCCGCCGAAAAAGCTCCACCCCAGAAAGTGCGCTTTCTGCCAGTTTGGGTAGCCGCCCATTTTCTCCATCACGCGGTCGGCGATGGCAATGGCTTTGGCATCGGAACCGGCCTTATTGAAACCTTCGGCCGCCGGATACGCGCTGTTGTCAGGAGCAGCGGTTGCGGCTTTATCCTTTTTCGGGGCCTCGCACGCTACGGCGAACACAAGCAGGCAAACCGCACTCAGCGGGCGGAGCGAAAATAAAAAGTGTGGCATGACGACGCGAGAAATGGTGAGGTGAAAACTGAGGTAGGCGGGCTCCTGGTGGGCAGTTGGGGCTTGCTGGCAAGCGCCACACTAACCCGGGCAAATTGCTCAGTGATAGTACGCATTCGGAACGTGAGCCGCAACCTCGCCGTACTATTTGGCAAGTACACTTCCACACCTGATTTCCTTCGGCTATGGCCTCGCACTATTCGCTTTCTAATATTTGGACCATTCTGAAGTCGTCGGCCGGTGAATTCATGGCCAATAACTCGTTCCGTCACGCGGCGGCTCTGTCGTATTACACGGTTTTTTCGCTGCCGCCGCTGCTGCTCATCGTAATTACCACAGCCAGTGCGGTTTATGGGCAAGAAGCGGTCACGGGCAGCATTTACGGACAGCTCAAAGGGTTTGTTGGATCCGATACGGCCAAGTTCCTGCAAGATTCCATCGCTCAGTTTACCAAGCAGCAGAAGGGTGGCTTGGCAGGCGCTATCGGCGTGGCCACGCTGATTTTTGCGGCTACCACGTTTTTCGTCACGCTTCAGGAAAGCATCAACGACATCTGGAACCTGAAAGCAAAGCCCCGCAACGGCCTCTGGGCCTTCGTAAAAGACCGCCTGCTCTCCTTCGGCCTCATTCTGAGCGTGGCCCTGCTGCTGCTGATTTCCTTTGTGGTAAGCGCGGTGCTTAGCGCCTTCACGGGCAAGCTCGAACAATGGTTTCCCGAAATTGGAGTGATCGTGATCCGGGCGGTGGATTTCATTCTGTCCTTGAGCGTTACGTCCCTGCTCTTTGCGCTGATCTACCGGTTCCTGCCCGACGCCGTCATCCGGTGGCGCGACGTGGGCATTGGGGCTTTCATTACGGCCGTGCTGTTTATCATCGGTAAGTATCTGATTGCCGCCTACATCGCGTATTCCAACCCAGGATCGGCCTTTGGAGCCGCCGGATCGGCAATTCTGCTGTTGCTGTGGGTCAACTACTCGTCGCTCATCATCTTTTTCGGGGCCGAGTTTACCCAGGAGTTTGCCGACGCCTTCGGCCAGAAAGTGCAGCCCAAAGCACACGCCGTCCGCATTCAAACCCGCGAAGTACCCGAAGGCGAAACCAAAGAAGAGCTCTCGACTGGCCGACCGCGCGCCACGGGTCGGTGGCGCGGCTAAAAATGAGTCTGTAAATACAGCTTATTCTATATAGCTTTATCCTTGGTCTAACAAGCGGTTAAGCCATGGCAACCCCGCAATGGCAACGAGCTATATACCAATAAGATGCACTTCCTGTATGCAGTTACTCTGCTCCTAGGCTTTCTTTCTGTGTCGGTGGTTTCTGTCGCCCAAAGGCAGCCGGCAGTTAGCAGCAACCCTGTCAAAGTCTTAGTAGTCAGCCCGGTGGTAGGCGAAACCATCGATGCTAAGGAAAAGGCTACGTACGGGCTGTTTCCATACTATGGGGCCAACGACTTTCGGGAAGCGCGCTTCGTGCAAAGCCTCACGCCCGATAGCACCATCACATTGCAGGCGAGCTTCCGCGACGGCAGCACCAAGCAGCGGCCATTTACCGCCGCCGAGTTTCAGGCCGTCCGCGCCAGCATCGCCGAGCGCCAGCAGCTTCTGAACACAAAGCAAACAGCTTTGAATCAAGGCGTTACCTTGGCTGATTCACTTGGCCAAACGTATTCAGTGGAGCTGTATACAGGCACTTCCTTTATCGGCATGCTAATCACGAGGCGGCTTACAGAACTCGATTTTCAGACCAAGGATCTGGGGCGGGTTACGGTACAGAAGGCCAACATCAAGAGCATGCAGCCGCTGACATCTGGGCAGGCCGGCAAAGGCTGGGAGCCCGTTGGCAACGGTACGCGCATTTTTTTCGCCCCTACGGCCCGCTCGTTGCGCAAGGGCGAAGGCTACGTGCAGGATATCGACATCATTTTTCTGGGGGCCAACTACGGCATCACCGACAACATTAGCATCGGGGCGCTGGTACCCGTGGTGCCGGGAGTAGGCCTGAATGTTTTTGCCCTGACGCCCAAGGTGGGCTTTTCTGTTACCGATAAGGTGAAGGCCGCGGCGGGCGTCTTGTTTGCCAGCGGCTTCGGGGGCTCCGGCGGCATTGCCTACGGCGTGGGCACCTACGGCACCGCCGACAGCAACGCTACGCTGGGCGTCGGCTACCTGTTCGCTGAAGGCGATATTGAGAGCAGCCCGGTGATCTTGGTGGGGGGTGCCACCCGCGTGGCCCGTCGCCTTTCGCTGCTCAACGAAACGTATATTTTTGACGGCGGCTTTGGCGGACTGGCCGGCGTACGGGTAGCGGCTTCGCGCCTGAGTGGCAGCTTGGGCATTGTGTACGGCACCGGAGTTGGCGGAATTTACCCGGCTTATTTGGAAGTCGCTTACCGGTTTGGTAAGGTCGAATAGTAGGTTTTAGCGACTGATTACCGCACAGCAAAAGCCCCGGCTACTGAAAAGTAGCCGGGGCTTTCTGTTTTATTGAGATCTCTACAACCGCTTGGTAATCAAGCCTCTACGGGATTTTCTTTTACTGCCAACTGTCCGCAAGCCGCGTCAATGTCTTTGCCGCGCGAACGACGCAGGTTGGTTTGCACGCCGCGGTCGGCGAGATACTTCATAAAAGTGAGCAGTTTGTCTTCGCCGGTGTTGCGGTAATCGGCGTTTTCGATGGGGTTGTACTCGATCAGGTTGACTTTGCAGGGCAGCCATTTCGTGATCTGGAACAACTCCTCGGCATCCTGCAAGGTGTCGTTAAAGTTCTCAAACACAATGTATTCGTAGGTGACTTTGCGGCCCGTAAGCTTGTGGTAATACTGCAACGCTTCCTTCAGCGACGCCAAGGAGTTGGCCTCGTTGATGGGCATGATCTCGTTGCGCTTCGTGTCGTTGGGCGCGTGCAACGAGAGCGCTAGGTTGGCCTTCACGTCGTCGTCAGCCAGCTTCTTGATCATCTTGGCGATGCCGGCTGTGCTGATGGTGATGCGGCGCGGAGCCATGTTCAGGCCATCGGGGGCGGTAATGCGCTCCACGCTTTTTACCACGTTGGCATAGTTGAGCAGCGGCTCGCCCATGCCCATGTACACGATGTTGGTAAGGGGCGTACCGTACTGAGACTCACACTGTTCCTTAATGCGCACCACCTGATCGTAGATCTCGGCCGCGTCAAGGTTGCGCTTGCGTTCCATGTAGCCGGTAGCGCAAAACTTACACGTCAGCGAGCAGCCCACCTGCGACGAGATGCAGGCCGTCATGCGGGTGTCGTGCGGGATGAGTACGCCTTCCACAATGTTTCCGTCGAACAACCGGAAAGCCGACTTGATGGTGCCGTCGTTGCTGAGCTGCTGGTTTTGCACCTTCACGCCGTTGATGGCAAAATACTGCGCCAGCAACTCCCTGGTAGTCAGTGAGATATTGTTCATATCTTCAAACGACGAAGCAGTATTTTTCCACAGCCACTCCATCACCTGTTTGGCGCGGAAGGGTTTTTCGCCGTGCTCTACCATAAAGGCTTTGAGCTCGTCGAGGGTGAGTTTGCGAATGTCGCGCTTGGTGACTACGGGCAGGGCTATCATAACCGCAAAGATACAAAGTAGCAGGCGGTTGGGTTCCTGAAAAGTACCAGAACGCCTATTTTCGGCAAGGCCGGCCAGTGAGTAAGCCGCTCGCCGGCTCGCTTCACTTTCACCCGCTGCCGTCCTGCGCTACGCTCTGGCTGCCAACCGATTGGGAAAGAAAGCACACCTATCGTATTATTCGCAGCACGCTTCAAATAGCATCACTTTGCGCCGCTGGGGTATGTAGGCAATGGTTTTGCACACCTCGGCATACTGGCAATATGTGAAGCTGATCAGATGCTGGCTCTGGACTTCCAGCCAGACGGCTTCGTTGCTGTCGAGGCCAGGCTCAAAGGTATCGTGCTTCCGAACGCCCGGATCTTTAAAATGCTGTTTATCAAATACTTTGCTCATCCGGCGCAGAACATATGCTTCGCGCTGTGCCACGGTCGGCGGGTCGGCGGCGGCCGCCGATAGCTTATCATCGAGGAAAGCCGCCGCAGGAAATTCGTCGTCCCAGAGTCGGGTACCGGCCGCCGACACGATGGACAGATGAAACGTGCCCGACAACACCGAATCGCCGACGAGTTGCAGGCGAAACAAGTCGGGCGAAATCCGATTGGAGAAAAAGTGCGTGCGGGTTATCTTCTTGATTACCCGCTCTTTCGGAAGCTCAGGCCGTTCGGCCCAAGCCACGGTATCGGTAGCCGCAGATTGCTGCTCCTCGGCTTCTTCCTGATTGGAAACCGAGCAAGAAGCCAGCAAACAGAACAGCAACCAACGCAGACTTTTCATGCCGATGTAAGTAGTTGAATATGTACGCGTTACCAACTCCCGCAATCTTCTCTGCTACTGATGCATCGCCTGAAGATGCGCTAGCACCTCCGGGGTGAGGTGCTGTAGTTTTCGGACGGTGTAGTCGAAGCGCAGCATGCCGGTTTTGGCCCGCGCGATTTCGCGGTCGAGTTGATTTTTCACCCAATACACCACATCAAAGCCGTACGGATGCAGGTCGGTAGCTGCCATCTCAATCTGGAGCACGTCGCCGTGGAAGCCTTCGCCTTTGTATTCGACCGCCACATCCGACATGATAAAGCCGGAATGCGTGGTGGGGTCGAACTCGACCAGCCCGCAATGTTGCAAAAACTGCACGCGGGCTTCGTGCAGAATGCTCAGCAAGGCATCGTTGCCGAGGTGCGCGCCGTAGTTGAGATCGGTGATGCGAATGGGAATCTGGACGGCAAAGGAAAACTTAGCGGGCAGATTTACTTTTATGCGGGCCATGGCGTGCGGTATCGGTTGCCGGGGAAGTAGTTTCGGAAAGCAGTTGCAAATGGACTTTACGGGTACTAACGAAAAAATACAACTAGCGGAGCAATGCAGGTAGAAGTTAGGGTAACGGAAGATGGGTCGAGTACGCTGTACGTGCACGCGCTGGATGAGCATTATCATTCTACGCACGGCGCGGTGCAGGAGGCATTGCACGTGTACTTAGGTGCCGCGCTCGAACCGGCGCTGGCCGCGACAACCGGCCCGGTGCGGGTGCTGGAAATCGGCTTTGGCACGGGCCTGAATGCCCTGCTGACACTTCAGCGCAGCCTCACAGCCGCCCAGCCTATTGCGTACGATACGCTGGAAAAATATCCGCTGCCGCCGACTATCATCCGCAGCTTAGGCATTGAGCGCTACGTGCTTAATCCGGAATTGCTAGAGTTTCATGAGCAGCTGCACGCCGCACCCTGGAACGAAGCCGTGGCACTCACGCCGCATTTTACGGTACGCAAGCTGCACGCCGCGCTCCAGGATTTTGCTTTGCCAGCGGTTTCTTATGATGTTATTTATTTTGACGCCTTTGCGCCCGAAAAACAGCCCGATATGTGGACCGAAGCCGTGTTTGAGCAACTGTATGCAGCAGCGGCTCCCGGCGCACTGCTTACCAGCTACTGCGCCAAAGGCAGCTTCCGGCGCAGCCTGAAAGCAGCAGGCTGGCTGATTGAAAAGCTGCCCGGCCCGCCCGGCAAGCGCGAGATGACGCGAGCCCGAAAGTCGGCAGAGCCTATCTCATAAATATCACATAACCAATGCATTACAAATACACAATATGAGCAATTCTGAAAAAGAAGCCGAGCATTTCGCCCCAATCATTCGTCCGCAGGAGTTGGTTAAACTCAAGGATGCCCCTGAGCTGGTGCTGATCGACGCACGAGCGGGTGCCGACGCACAGGCGCGGTACGAAGCACAGCATTTGTCAGGCGCCTTTTGGGTGGATCTGGAGCAGGAGCTGGCGCACAAAACCGCTAACCCGGCCGATGGCGGACGCCACCCGCTGCCTAGTGCCCAGGCTTTCAGCGAGTTGCTGGGCCAGCTTGGTATCACGCCTGCTTCCCATGTGGTTGTGTACGACGACAAAAGTGGCGCTAACGCCGCGGCCCGCTTCTGGTGGATGCTTTCGGCCTTGGGCCACCGCGCCGTGCAAGTGCTGGATGGCGGCCTGAACGCGGCTCTGGCAGTCGGTTTCCCGACCAGCGCGACCGCGCCCAAGCGGCCCGGTGGCGCGCCTTATCCGCAGCATACTTGGAGCTTGCCAACCGCAACTGTGCAAGATGTAGAACGCGCCGTGCAGCACGAAAGCGAACTGGTGATTGACGTGCGCGATGCCTTTCGTTATCGCGGTGAGCAAGAGCCCATCGACCTGATCGCCGGGCACATTCCGGGGGCTGTGAATATCCCGTTCAGCAGCAACCTCGATGCCGAAGGCTTCTTCTTATCGCCGGCGCTGCTTAAGGCCCAATATGACCAAGCGCTCGCCGACCGCCAGCCGACCGACGTCATTGTGCATTGCGGCTCAGGCGTTACGGCGTGCCATACGCTGCTGGCGATGGCGCACGCGGGCTTCGAAGTGCCCAAATTATACGTAGGCTCTTGGAGCGAATGGTCGAATAGCGGCCGGCCGGTGGCTACGGAAGCATGAGGAAACAGGCACCCGATGCCAACCAGCTTGCGGGCGTTGTGGCCCATCGCCCTGCCGCATTCTGCGTAAGTTGCAGAAGCTATGAGTCGTAATTTTCTCGAAACCGAAAGCCCCAAATGGGTGGAGCAGGGCATCATCAGCGCCGAGCAGCAGCAGCAATTGCTGAAGCTGTACCCGCCGGATGCGAAGGCCATCGGCTTGCTGCCTTTGCTGGGCAGCCTGCTGGTGGGACTGAGCGCCCTAAGCTTGGTGGCTGCCAATTGGCAGGGCCTTCCGGAGTTTGTTCGTATGACGCTGCTAATCAGCGCGTTGCTAGCGGCTTATAGTACAGGCGAATATTTCCTGCGGCGCGGCAACCATTCAGTGGGCATCGGGTTGGTAGGGCTGGGACTGCTATTGTTTGGCGCGGCCATTATCCTGACCAGCCAGATGTACCAGCTCATCGGCTACGACGTGACGGGCCTGGTGGCGTGGGCCGTTGCCGGCACAGCACTGACGTATCTGTACGGTAGCCGCTTTCTGTTCGTGCTGACCGTGTGCATCGGCGGCATCGTGCAGGGCTACAACACTGGCGCGCTGGGGGCTTTCAGCTACGCCACGGCCGGTCTTACGGCCCTGGGGCTAGGGTATTACTGGTGGCGCCACCCCGATTCGCTGCTAGGCGGCGTTTTTGCGGCGGGCTTGCTCTGGCAGACGGGCTTACTAATTAACTTCTTACACATCAAAATCACCTGGTTTTTCGTGCCGGCCATGCTGATCTATGCCTTCGGTGACTGGCAATCTGACCGCCCTGCGGGCCGGGCCATGCAGGGTCCGCCACTGGCGGCAGCGTTTCTATTTATGCTGGGGTTGGCCCTGTACGGAGAAGCGGGCAGCTATACCAATCTGCTCCGGCCACCGCTGCTGGCATATTTAGCGGCCTTAGTGGTAGTCTTGTTGATTTCGTTGGCGGGCAAACGCGCCCGCGGCCGGCTCGAAAGTGCTACCGACTGGCTGTTGCTACTGCCGGGATTTTATCTACCGGGTGGGTTGCCGCTGGCAGTAGCGGCCTTGGTGGTGCTCTATGCTTATACCGGTTCGATGCTGTGGCGGGCGCACCGCGAGCAAAACGAGGAACGCGTTACCCTCGGAACCGCCCTGTTCATCCTGACCACCATGGTTGCTTACTTCAAGCTGACCTGGGAGTTTATGGATAAATCGTTGTTTTTCCTGATTGGGGGCGTACTGTTGCTAGGGCTGAGCTGGTATTTGCGTCGTCGCAACGCCCAAGCATTTCCCACAGATAAGAATCAGTAAATCAAGCATTTACTCATGCCCGAACCGCAACCGCTTCCTCATCGCCAACGCTGGCTGTTGCTGACGCTTCTGGCGCAAGTCCTGTTCATTGTGGCCGTTGCTGGCGCTGGCTATGCCACTATGGCCTACGGCCGCACCATTACCTTGCGCACCACGCCCGTCGATCCGCGTGACTTGATGTACGGCGATCATTTGGTGCTGAACTATACCATCAGCCAACTCCCCCTCAACCTCTGGAGCGAACCTACTAGGCCCCGCCGAGGCACGCCGGTGTATGTTGTGTTGCGGCCGGTCGGGGAGGCGTATGAAGCCGTGCGGGTAGTTGCGAAAGAGCCTGCCGTGCCTGCCGAGCAAGTAGTCTTGCGCGGCTGGATGGCTGATAACTGGCGGCGCGGCCTGCGCCTGCGCTATGGCCTAGAGAAATATTATGTACCAGAGGGCGTTGGCAAGCAACTCGAAAAGCAAGCCACCCGCCACCCCATGCTCGTGCACATCAGCATCGCCCCCTGGGGCCAAGCCCGAATCACCGAAGCACAGGTGATAAAGTAAGTAATTGGTTTATTGCCTTTTATAATAATGCCTAGTCTCGGTACCCGATTTTTTACCAGCGACTCTATTACTCTTCAAACCAATACACTTGCTCTGGTGTCAGGCAAGCGTGTAGCGGCATGTCGCCTTCCCAAGCATCACTGATGCGCTCCACAGGCGGCTCCAAGCTCAGCCCAATTCGCAGCGCGTCCGGCCGGCATTCCTGCAAAAATCGGTCGTAGAAGCCTTTGCCGTAGCCCACCCGATGCCCTGCTTTGTCAAAGGCTAAAAGCGGCACCAATACTGCATCGAAGGCTGCAGGAGCCACTTCAGTAGCCCCCTGAGGCTCAGGAATATGCCAGTGGCTCTCGGCCAGTTGCGCCGTGGGGGTGAGATGGTAATGGCGCAGGGTTTTGCCATCCGGTTGCACAACGGGTACCGCAATTTGCAAACGTAGCTGCTCAGCCCAGATCCGAGAGATAATCTTCCAGGTATCGGGCTCATGTTGGCCGACGGCCGGCAGAAATACGTGCAACCACCGCCACTTGGTTATTGCAAACTCCCGGAATAAGTGCTCGCTTAGCCGATTGCTGCGGTCTTCCAGCTCGGACTCAGCCAGCGCCCGGCGACGGGCCAGCATTTGGCGTCGAAGTTCAGCTTTTACCATAGGAAGCTGGGGTGCGGCGGCTCGCTTACTCTTCTTCTACAATTACAAAGTCCAACGCCAGCGGATCGAAAGCCTCGAGCAACTGTTTGATAAACTGCGGGTTATTAATCAAAATCGACAGCATGTTATCGACGCGCTCCTGGAGCTCGCCGCCGGGGAAGAGCTTGTCCTTCAGTGCCGTCAGTTGCGAATACGCTGTTTCGTGTTTCGATTCGGCAGCTTTGCTCAGACGCTTTTCTAGGCCGGCTAAGCTGCCGGCTGTTTTTTGGGCTTCGGCAGCGACGGTTTTTACCAAGGTCGGGTCGAGGCGCTGAGCTAGCTCTGTTATTTGCTTAAATGTCTCGGCCAGAGCTTTTTGCTGTTCCGACAAGCTCACTTCTTCCTGCCCCAGCAAGGCGCCTACTTGTTTCTTAAGCTCCGGCAACGGCTTGAAAACCTCGGTTGGTGTCACCCCCAACTTGCGTAGTTTGCCTGCGTTCGCTTTGCCCAAGTATAAGGCCGAATTGCGCGGCAACAGGATAGGAAACGGCACCTGAAACTCGTCGAATACTTTTTTGAACTGAAACCAATACGCTACTTCAGCACCACCCCCAACGTAACACAGGTTTGGCAGCAGAAGCTCTTGATACAGAGGCCTTAAGACTACATTTGGGCTAAAATATTCGGGATGCTGGCGCGCTAGCTCCAACAACTCTTGTTGGCTATGGCAGCGGCTGGTATTCCGAATCCGGACTTGTACGCAATCCAGTTCCGCATCAAACTCAAGGCGCTCGCGGCGACCGTCGTCCGTTAGGAAAAACAGGTTGAGCGGCCGAGAGTATACTTGTGGCTTGTAGCCCGCGGCGGCAAGCTGCTCACTGGCGGCCTGCACGGCCCGGTTGGAAACCTGCTCCGTGATTTCGCGCTCCAGCACCGGCACCAAGGCCTGCTTTAAATCCGGGTCGTCGGCATCTAGGCTCACTAATCCATATTCACCAAACAACTCATACACAAGGCGTTGCATGGCTTCAGCCAGCGTACCTGATTCGCGGTAAGCAGCCTGAAAAGATGCAGGCACCTCGGCGGGCAGCTGATCCAGCACCTGATCAACCAAGCCATCGAGCGCAAGCCGGCCTACCGGCCCACCTACTTGCGCCGACTGCCATTCGTAACGCTTTCCAAAAAGATTGAAGTGGTTGATCTCGGCAAAATCGTGGTCTTCGGTTGCCATCCAATACACCGGCACAAAATCGTATTGCGGGTAAGCTTCTTTCAACTGCCTACACAACTTAATGGTAGTCACCACCTTATACAAGAAGTACAGAGGTCCGGTAAAAAGATTAAGCTGGTGCCCCGTGACGACAGTAAAGGTGGTGTCTTTGGCCAGCAGATCCAGGTTGGCACGTACTTCCGGACGCACATCGCCCAGCCGAGCATACTGCGTTTGAAGCGACTTTACTAGCCGTTGCCGGGCTTCGGGCGAGTAAGCCGCCCGTTTCTCTTCTATCTGAGCCCCAAACTCTTCTAGCACCGGAAAGCGATGATAAAACTGCTTTACAGCTGGTTTTTGAGCCAAATAATCGGTTAGCAGCGGGGAAAACGCGCCGGTGGCAGCGTAAGAAAGCGTATGCAGGGGCATGATAAGTCTGTGGGATTTGCGGGCGCAAGTTCACAAAAAAGCCGACCTGCGCCCAAACCTGCGCACGCGCAGGTTCTCAGCACAACCCGCAGGTTCGGTACAAGTTTTTACGGCGCTGCCTTAAATAGAGCGACCATAACAAGATGAATAATATAATTAATTGACAATCAAGTACTTATCAATGGTTGTAAAACGCTTTTAACAGCAGCGGCGGCCTACTGGGGCCGCCGCTGCTGTTAAAAGCGTATTTGGTAAGACACAAGTGGGCTATTGCACTAGCTTGCCGTACAAGTCGAAGTCGGAAGCGTCGTTGATCTGCACGGTAGCGAAGTCGCCGAGCCGGACGAACGTATCGGGGGTGGCAGGTACCAGCACTTCGTTATCCACTTCAGGCGAATCGAACTCGGTACGGCCCACGAAGTACCCGCTTTCCTTGCGGTCGAAAAGCACTTTGTACACGTTGCCGATTTTCTGCTCGTTGAGTTCCAACGAAATGCCTTGTTGCAACTCCATGATCTGGTCGGCGCGGTCTTGCTTCACTTCGGCGGGCACGTCGTCGGCTAGTGAATACGAATGCGTATTTTCTTCGTGCGAATACGTGAAAATGCCCAAGCGATCAAAGCGCGTCTGCTCGACAAATTCGTATAGGTCTTCGAAATCCTGCTGCGTTTCGCCGGGGTGTCCCGCGATGAGCGTAGTGCGCAACGCAATGTCGGGCACACGTTGCCGGATGGTATCAACCAACTCTACCGTGCGGCGCTTCGTGATGCCGCGGCGCATGGTTTTCAGCATGTTATCCGAAATATGCTGCAACGGCATGTCCAAGTAGTTGCAGATATTCGAGCGCTCAGCCATCACGTCCAAGGCTTCCAATGGAAACTGCGACGGATAGGCATATTGCAGTCGAATCCAGTCGATGCCATTCACATCCGACAAGTTGCGGAGCAGATCGGCCAACTTGCGCTCGCCGTAGTGTTGCAAACCGTAATATGTCAGGTCTTGCGCAATCAGAATCAGCTCTTTCGTACCCATCGATGCCAGACGCTTGGCTTCTTTCACAAGGTCCTCAATTGGCCGGTCGATGTGCTTGCCGCGCATCAGCGGAATGGCGCAAAAGGAGCAGGGCCGGTTGCAACCCTCCGCAATTTTGAAATAAGCGAAATGCTTTGGCGTAGTCAGGATGCGCTCGCCAACCAGCTCGTGCATGTAGTCGGCTTCGAGCGTCTTGAGCAGCTGTGGCAACTCAAGCGTTCCGAAATACGCATCAACCTGCGGAATCTCTGCCTCCAAGTCGTCTTTATAACGCTGTGATAGACAACCGGTTACATAAAGCTTGTTTAACTTGCCTGCTTCCTTCTCGTCGGCATAGCGCAGGATGGTATCAATGCTCTCCTGCTTGGCGTTGTCGATGAAGCCGCAGGTATTGATGATGACGATGTTTGCATCGGACTTCTCGGCTTCGTGCGTTACGTCGAAGTTATTGGCTTTGAGCTGGCCCATCAGCACTTCGGAGTCAACCACGTTTTTGGAGCACCCGAGCGTAATGACGTTGACTTTGTTGGCCTGCTGGTTTCTGACTTTCATACTGTATTGTGCCGCGAGGTTGTAGCTCGCGAATCGTTGAACGGCAATCGCCGCCGGTAAAGTTCAAGCAACGCTACCAGGCGAAGTAAAACGTAGATCTACTTCGAAAAGAGCGAGTTAACGTAAGTATGCCGATCAAATAACTGCAAGTCGGTCATCTTCTCTCCCACCCCGATGTAGCGCACCGGAATGTTAAATTGATCGGAAATGCCGATTACCACGCCGCCCTTGGCTGTACCGTCGAGCTTGGTAATGGCCAGTGCCGATACTTCGGTGGCTTTGGTAAATTCTTTGGCCTGCAGGAATGCATTTTGGCCGGTGCTGCCGTCGAGCACCAAAAGTACCTCGTGCGGCGCATCCGGGATTACCTTCTGCATCACGCGCTTGATCTTGGTCAGCTCGTTCATCAAGTTCACCTTGTTATGCAGGCGGCCGGCCGTATCGATAATTACTACGTCAGCTTGCATTTCCACGCCTCGTTTCACAGCATCATAAGCTACCGAAGCAGGGTCGGTGTTCATGCCGTGCGAAATAACCTGCACGCCCACGCGCTGCCCCCAAACAATAAGCTGATCGACGGCCGCCGCGCGGAACGTATCAGCCGCGCCCAATACTACTTTTTTACCAGCCGAATGGAAGCGATGCGCCAACTTGCCGATAGTTGTCGTTTTGCCAACCCCGTTTACGCCCACTACCATCACCACAAAGGGTCCGGTGTACTCGCCGTTGTCGGGACGGTCGAGAATGGCGCTGCCCGTATTATTTTCTTCCAGAAGCGCCGCAATTTCCTCGCGCAGAATGCGGTCAAGATCACCGGTGCCCACGTATTTGTCGCGGGCTACACGCTTCTCAATGCGGTCGATGACTTTTACGGTCGTGTCAATGCCCACATCGGCATGCACAAGCAGACTTTCCAAGTCGTCGAGTACTTCTTCGTCGACCTTTGACTTACCGACTACCGCTTTGCTGAGTTGATCGAAAAAGCTGGTTTTGGTCTTTTCCAGACCCTTGTCCAACGACTCCTGCTGCTCTTTGCTCTCTTTGTCCTTCTTGAAGAAATCGAAAAGTCCCATGGTGGGTAAGGATATAGGGGTGGGGCTTATTCCCACCCGCCATTGAACGGTAATCGTTGAAGCCAACCAGATTCAGAAGCCTAAGCAGTTCTTGTTCAACGACGGACGGTAAGCTTGCCCTATCAACGCAAAAAAGTCCCACGCTGGCGGGACTTCTTCACTTCGTTTGGGTTGCCACGAAAGGCCGAAATTACTTGACGCCGGTGGCCAGGTAATCTTGCACTTTGTCAACTGGCACCATTTCCTCACGGAAGGTATAAGCACCGGTTTTTTCAGACTTGACAGCGCGGATGACCTTAGCCCAGTCTTTACCGCCTGTTGTTTTCAGGGTTGCTACTACTTTCTTAGCCATCTCTCAATTACTTGATTTCCTTGTGGACGGTCATTTTCTTGAGAACAGAGTTGTATTTTTTCAACTCAATGCGCTCAGGAGTATTTTTGCGATTCTTGGTGGTAATGTAGCGCGAGGTGCCCGGCTGACCCGAGTTCTTGTGCTCAGTGCACTCGAGGATTACCTGCACCCGGTTTCCTTTCTTAGCCATCTCGACTTGGGTTTTTGGATTAAGGACTGCAAAGGTACGAGGGTTTTCGAAAATGCCAAACACTCAGTTGCAGAAAGTGTTGTAAACGTTGCTTGGCATTCTGCCTGCTTCCTCAATTTAGAGCAGTGCTGGTTAATAAGTTACCGCATTGACAACGGGTTGCTTACTGAGATTGACAGACACCTCGGTGCCGACAACCCTTTAAGCAGTAATTGATCTCTACTCAATAAACAACACGCAGAGAGCGCGCCCCGTTTCTTGCGATAATGGGGCGCGCTCTCTGCTATTCAAGTCAGAAGTAGGGAAACCTGCAAGTAGATGCTAAGCACTAGCATCGAATCAAGATGCCACCTAATGTACTTAGACTACAGCGCCGGCAAACCAACGAGCAACAAATGAAGCTTAACCGTTTGCCAATCGCCTGTTCCTGAACTCAGGTTGCTCTAGTAAACGATGAAGCCTTGCTCTTTGGCTTTCTTCAGCACCGACATGATGCCGTTCTTATTGATAGTGCGGATCGTGGAGGCAGCCACTTTCAGCGTTACCCAAGCATCTTCCTCCGGAATGTAGAAGCGCTTCTTCTGCAAGTTGGGGTAGAATTTACGCTTGGTTTTGTTGTTGGCGTGCGAAACGTTGTTGCCTACGCGGGTACGCTTGCCGGTCAGATCACAAACTCGTGCCATGATATCGAGGGACTTATGGGTTTCAGTGCTAGAAAAAGGGACGCAAATATCGGCATAAGTTCGGTAGTAACAAACCGGGCGCTTGAAAAATAGCGCATTAGCTTGTTTTCAAGCCTTGTGATGCAGTTTTCTTCTTACTACCGAAACCCCACGGGCAATGGCGGCAGGCATTTTTGCAGCACGAGCCACGCCGCCGATGGTATTGCTCAGTGAACACCATCAGGCCTTCGGGGGTAAAGTAATAATCGCCGGGACGGAGTGTTTGGGGAGTATCAGCACTCATGTTGCCCTCAACCCTGCAACGCGGCAATACATTCAATCTCTACCAAGGCATCGAGTGGCAACCGCGATACTTCCACGGTAGTCCGGGCAGGGCGATGAGTGCCAAACACGTCAGCATACACCGCATTCATCCGGGCGAAATCGGCGAAATTCTTCAGGAAAACCGTAGTCTTCACTACATTCTGCAGCGATAAACCTTTGACAGACAATACAATACCGAGGTTATGCAACACTTGCCTAGTCTGGTCTTCGATTGTGGTGGCTTCAATCTGCATTGTTGCCGGATTCAGCGGGGTTTGGCCGGAGCAAAAGACCAGATTGCCGGCGACAATAGCCTGAGCATAAGGCCCAACGGCCTTAGGTGCTTGTTCGTGGTGCAAGGTTTCCATCGGCGGCGAAGATAAGATCTTTCCCTCTTGCACTAACGAAACTGCTGAAAGTTAAAAATATAAAGCGTTAATAATCAATGAATTATTCAAAACTTATTCCGTAAGATTTTCCGTGCTCGGCGCGCTCATTCGTAACGTGTGTTTGTAACTGCTTCCCAGCCTTTTTACGTAGTTTTGAATCTGGCCGTACCCTCCGTCTTTTCCCCTTAATCCACCCGCCGCATATGGAAACTACCTCTGCCACCGCCCGCCGCAGCCAAGAGCTGATGGCACTAGAAGAGCGCTACGGCGCTCACAATTACCACCCCTTGCCGGTGGTGCTAAGCCGCGGCGAGGGTGTACACGTATGGGACGTGGAAGGCAAGCATTATTTTGATTTTCTCTCGGCCTATTCGGCTGTTAATCAGGGGCATTGCCATCCGCGCATAATCGCTGCCATGACTGAGCAGGCGCAGCGACTCACGCTTACTTCACGGGCTTTCTTTAATGACCAACTGGGAAAGGCCGAAAAATATTTGTGTGAGTTATTCAATTACGACAAAGCTCTGCTGATGAACTCCGGGGCCGAAGCGGTGGAAACAGCGCTTAAGCTGGCCCGCAAATGGGGATATCAGGAGAAAGGGATTGCGCCAAACCAAGCGCGCATTGTGGTCGCCGAGCACAATTTTCACGGCCGGACCACGGGCATTATTTCGTTCAGCACCGACCCCGACAGCACCGGCGGCTTCGGGCCATATTCGCCTGGTTACCAAGTAGTTCCTTACGACGATTTAAAAGCATTGGAAGAAGCCTTGCTCGACCCGCACGTCTGTGCCTTCTTGGTCGAGCCCATTCAGGGGGAAGCAGGCGTGGTGGTGCCTTCGGAAGGGTATCTAGCTAAAGCACAGGCACTTTGCAAGGCGCATAAAGTGTTGCTCATCGTCGATGAAATCCAGACGGGCCTTGGGCGGACGGGGCAGCTGCTGGCGTCTTGTTATGAGGGCGTTCACGCCGATATTTTGGTATTGGGCAAAGCGCTGTCGGGTGGCGTGATGCCGGTGTCGGCAGTGCTAGCCCGCGACGAAGTGATGCTGACCATTCAGCCTGGTCAGCACGGCTCTACTTTCGGCGGCAACCCGCTGGCTTGCGCCGTAATGCGCGCTGCGCTCGATGTGTTGCAGGAAGAGCATTTGGCCGAAAATGCCCGTATCCTCGGCGAAGTATTCCGCGAACGAATGCGCCGGGTGCAGGAAAAATGTCCCGAAACCGTAGACCTAGTACGCGGCAAAGGCTTGCTCAACGCCGTGGTTATCAGGCCTTCGGATGATGGGCGGACGGCTTGGGACGTATGCGTGACCCTGATGGAACGCGGGGTATTGGCCAAGCCCACCCACGGCGACATCATTCGGTTTGCCCCGCCGCTGGTCATCACCGAAGAGCAATTGCACGAGGCGTGCGACATCATCGAGCAAACCATCTTGGAGTTCTAACCTCTCTTTTTAAGCTTTATAAGAAGCGGATTCCCCAAGATTGGGCGGTCCGCTTCTTTTTTGAATTTCAGTCTATGAGCTTGCTATACTGGCGCTTATGCGGAACACTACTGGTGCTACTGCTGACTGGCTGCCGAAGCGAAAAATCAGCCTTCTTTTTCCGGCAGCCGCTTCCGCAAGCGGGCGCGGTGGCCCACGTACCGATAGCTCTAAAACGTGCGCCGCCGGCCTTGCCAGAGGCGGCGGCCGCTAAGCCTCACCTTACTACCAGAAACCATGCAACCAGATCAAGACATAAAACATTAATAGTCAGAAATTTGCCAACTCGCGTTTCGCAAAAAAGATTCGCGCTTAATTCCATCACCGCTCCTAGTCTTCCCCGCAAATACTCCGCGGCTACAGAGCACCACAGTGCTGCTAGCGCTGCCAAACACGAGAAGCTTCACCTGCTGCTAGGTTTGGGACTGACGGCCGCCGGAATTGTACTCGGGTTGTTGCTCGGCGGCTGGGCCGGGTTGGTCGTGGGGGTGCTGATTGTGGGGCTGGGGTATTACTTTCTGGGTCTTGCGTTTGGCGGTTCGCACGCGTGGCAGGAAATATTTCAGGAAATTTTCAACCTCTAACCTCACTGACTCCGTGATTCCGGCGGCTTGCTGGTCGGAATCCAACCTTGGCAGGGCCGCAACTTTATCTTTGCCTCCGTTGTTCTTTCCGGTCCATTTTTGAGATAGCTGATGTCCATTATTCCAACCCATCGCCCCCGGCGCAATCGTAAGTCTGAAGTTATTCGCAACATGGTGCAGGAAACGAACCTCACCGTGCACGATTTTATTTACCCCATTTTTGTCACCGAAGGCCAGAATCAACTGGTAGAAGTGAAGTCGATGCCGGGCATTTTCCGCTACTCGCTCGACCGCATCATTGACGAAGTGGGAGCCTGCGTAGAGCTGGGGATCAAGTCTTTTGCACCATTTCCCCAAATCAACGACGAATTAAAAGATCGGCTGGCCCGCGAAAGCGCCAACCCCGACGGCTTGTATTTGCGCACGGTCTCGGAGATCAAGCGTCACTTTCCGGAAGTGGTGCTCATGACCGATGTGGCCATGGATCCCTATAGCTCCGACGGCCACGACGGCGTAGTGGATGCAGAAAGTGGTGAAATTCTGAACGATGCGTCGCTGGAAGTGCTGGGCCAAATGGCCCTGGCGCAGGCCCGCGCCGGCGCCGACGTAATTGCGCCATCCGACATGATGGACGGCCGCGTCGCCTGGATTCGTGATGTGCTCGACCGCAACGCGTTTTCGCATGTGAGCATCATGAGTTACACGGCCAAATACGCCTCGGCATTCTATGGTCCTTTCCGCGATGCGCTGGGTTCGGCCCCCAAGAAAGGCGACAAGAAAACCTACCAGATGAACCCCGCCAACCGCCGCGAAGCCCTGCGTGAGCTACGCCTCGACGAAGCAGAAGGTGCTGATATGGTGATGATTAAACCTGCCCTAAGCTATTTGGATATCATTCGAGAAGTGCGCGATAACACCACCTTACCCGTGACGGCCTACAACGTATCGGGGGAGTATGCAATGGTGAAAGCCGCTGCCCTCAACGGTTGGGTCGACGGCGAACGCACGATGATGGAGGTACTCATGAGCATCAAGCGCGCCGGCGCCGACGCCATCCTAACCTATTTCGCGAAGGAAGCCGCACAGGTATTGCGGCGCGGCTAAGAAACAGGTTACAAAAAGCCCCATCTGCTACAGTTGCTGTAGCAGGTGGGGCTTTTTTTGTAGCAATCTAATTATCAAGCAATTACCTATTTTTAATTTCCGTGAAGAACGTATGACAGAATACTTTTTATTCCATCGAATGTTTCGCCGAGCTGGTAGGTAAGCAGGAAAATACCGGCGTAAAACGGCCCCGGATAACGTTGTCCCCAGCGCAGGAGCGGGTCGAGCAGGTGCTTGTGCAGGGTCAGCCAAATTACCAGGCTGGTCACTCCGAAGCCGACTACACCGCCCGCCAACATATCGGAAGGGTAATGCAGCGACATAAACAGGCGCGGCAAGCACACCACTACCAGCACATAAAGCAGTGCCAGCAGCCCGTAGCGCCGCGAAATCGCCCAGAAGCCTGCCACCAGCGCAAAAAACATGGTCGCGTGGTCGCTCGGGAAGGAACTGGCGTCGTTAGAAGTGGTTTTTCTGTCGACGGTGTAGGGGGTGACCAGATGCATCTCGGTGTTGTCCATGGGGCGCGGGCGGCCCGGAAACACCCGAATCAACACCTTCGTAACGGCCATCGACAGCAGACAGCCGACCAGCAGCGCCACGATCACGTTGCGGGTGCGGGCAACATCCGGCTGAGGCCGAAACCATAGCCACCACATAAAGAAAGCTAGCACGCCTCCCTTCAGCAGATGACTGCCGCTTAGGAAGGCTACAAAAGAATCAAACTTTAATGATTTGTGAACCAATGTGTTAACCGATTCCAGAATAACTCTATCAAACGTAAAAAGTGGTAGCATAGGCAAGTGCGTCGCGGATCAGAAAAGAAAAACTAATGGGTACCAAACACGGCATGTAGCAGCACGCGTACGTCGTTAAACATGGCCCCCACTTGGTAGGTAAACAGGAACAAACCCATGTAAAACGGGCTTGGGTAACGCTCGCCCCATACCAGCACGCGCGCAAATACGTGTTCGTGCAGCCAAGGACGGTTGGTGATCCACACAGCCACCACCCCAATTAGGCCGCCCACCAGCAAATCAGAGGGAAAGTGCACGCCTAGGTACAGGCGAGGAAAGCTAATGAACAGTAGCACATAGGCCGCGACTGCCCAGCCCAAGCGACGGGAAATGAAGAAAAAACCCGTTGCCAGCGCCCAAAACAGCGTGGCGTGGTCGCTGGGAAAGGAATTGGTGTCGTTGGAGTCGGCAGGAATCTCACCGCGTACCGTTTTCAGGTGCAGTTCGGCCACGTGCAAAGGCCGGTCGCGGTAGGGCGCTACGTGCGTGATGGTACGCGTGACGGCCATACCCAGCAGGCACCCCGTCAAGGTAGCTAATAGTACGCGCTGCGCAGGCGCGCAGCCCGCAGCAGCGTCTTTGCACTGGAACCATACCCACCACACCAAGGCCATAAGCACACCGCCCTTGACCAAATCGGAGTAGCTAAGGAAATTTATAAATTCATCAAGGTGCTTCGACTGATTTACCAGCCGGTTCACCCCCAGAATGATTTCGCGGTCAAAGGCATTAACCATGGAGATAAGCGCATGTTGTATTGTAAAAGACCAAATCTATACAATTATATTCACATTTTTACACAAGCAATTAACATTAATTTAATACTCGATATGGTTACGGAAGTCTCTATCCTTTTGCATAAAACTAATGTGCAGCGCTCCAAACTAACTACTTCTTGATCAGAGTTCTATAACCTTGACGCTCAATGCAAAACAGCCGATCTTCGTCCATTTAAATGGCGAAAATCGGCTGCTAAAAGGAGGGCCGGGCAGCAGGATGTGCTCAGTGCCGATGAAACAAGAAGCTCAGGATAGAGCGAGTACTTTCGAACATATCCGTAATCTGGTAAGTCAGAAGGAATAAAACTGAGTAAAGAAACTCGGGGCGGGGCTCGCTCCACTGCAACAAGGGCTGAAAAAGGTGGCGCCGCACCCACGCCAGATTTGCAATCGTAACGGCAGAGGCCCCAATGAGCCCGCCTACTACAATATCGCTGGGATAGTGCAGCCCGAAATACATGCGCGGCAGGCAAATCACAATCAGTACGTAAGCGAGCACCGCAAACCCCAGCCGTCGCGATAAGAAGAAAAACCCAGTGCTCAAGGCCAGGAAAAGGGTGGCATGATCGCTGGGGAAAGAGGTAACATCTTTAAAACCAGGATTATATAAAGACGGATGAATTTTCATATTCAACTCCGTATTGTAGATGGGCCGCTGGCGCTCGGGCATTACATTGACAAGTACGCGCGTAGAGAACATGGCCAGCAGGCTGCCCACCAACGTGGCCAACAATACCTGACGCACCCGCACCTTGCTCACTTCAGTCCGGCGAAACCACAACCACCAGACCAACACCATCAGCACCCCGCCCTTCAGAGGTTTGCAGTACATGATAAAGTCTAGGGTTTTGTTAAATTCTCCGAGGGGTTCTACAAAGCGGTTAAGAAAGAGTAAGATCTCGCGATCAAAAGCGTTAATCATTCACGTTACAATTGCAGGTGCGCGGGACAGGGTAAAACCACGGCATAGTCTGGCAAAAGAACAAAATAACACTTGGAATTTTATAATTATTATTGCCAAGAGCCCTAAAACGGCCACTGGCGCCGGCTACGGCTCCACAAAAGAAAAGCCAGCACCCCGAAGGCAATCACCACGAGCCCCGATGCCATAAATTGCAAGCCCGTACTCCAGAAAATCAGAAGCCAGACGGTGATGGCAATGAGCACCGGCGCCGGGTAGAGCGGCATTCGGAAGGGTAATTGGGCTGCTCCTAGTCGGCGCCGCAGCAATAGCAGCCCGACTGCTTGGCCCACAAACTGGACTAAAATGCGCATAGCTAAGATGGCGCTGATCACCTCCGAGAGCTTGAACAGCAGGCTGAAGACAAAGCCAATGCCGCCCAAGATCAGCAACGACACGTGCGGGAACTGCTTGGTGGGGTGCACTTTAGCAAAAATCGGCAGAAACTCGCCGTCGGCGGCCGCGGCATACGGGATGCGCGAATACCCCAGCAACACCGCAAACAGAGAGGCAAACGCTACCCACAGTACCAAGCCGGTGGCCACTTTGGCCGCGGTAGCGCCATAAAGCCGCTCCACAAACGTGCTGACGATAAACTTTGAGTGCATGGCTTCCTGCCACGGAATGACGCTGCCCACGCTCCAATTGAGCAACAGATACAAGGTCATTATCCCCAGAATGCTCAGCAAAATACTACGCGGTATAAGCCTTTGAGGATCACGTACTTCTGCCCCCAAGTGACACACATTATAGTAGCCCAGATAACTGTAGATGGTTTTGACTGCCGCTTGCCCCATCGCAGCGGAGAGCAACACGCCGGGTAGCGCCGAAAAGCCGCCCGCCGGCAGCCACGCCACCGGTTGCGTTGCATGGGTGACGCCGCCCACAATCAGCCAGCCCATCAGGCCCAGCACCCCCAGCCACAGCATCACCCCTAGGCGCCCGATGGCCTCGATGCGGCGGTAAAGCAGCGCAATCAGCGACAGCACCACCACCCCCGAAACCAGCTTGGGCTGCCACCATTGGGTAAGCGGCACGAGGTAGCCGAAGTATTGGGCAAAGCCAATGGCCCCGGAGGCCACCACCAGCGGCGCCTGCACCAGCGTTTGCCACACATACAGAAACGACATCAGCCGCCCCCATTTATGCTCACCGTAGGCCAGCTTCAGAAAGCGGTAGCTGCCACCGGCTTCGGGATATGCCGCCCCCAACTCCGACCAGATCAGGCCGTCGACGATGGAAAGGCCGGCGCCTACCAGCCACGCCAGCAGAAAATAAGGCCCCATAAATCCCATCACCAACGGTAGGGTCACGAAGGGCCCAATGCCCACCATGTCGATCATGTTGAGGGCCGTGGCCTGCACCAGGCCCAGGTTGCGGCGTAAGGTTGGGTGTGACGAGGCGTTGAGGTCGGTCATAGGCGAGGAAAGGTAACGCAGCAGAAAGGCAAAAGAACAAAACTCCCGACCTAGTCGGGCTGAGGTGCTTAAAGCGCGCCTGCCCCGCAATTGTTCGATCGAGAAACCCAGCGAAAGGACGGCAAAAGCTCGGCAGTTCCAACCCCTGGCCGCGTGGCTGCGTACGGAAACGTTGGATCAAAGAAGTTATGGCTGGAGAACACTCATCAAAACTTGCCATTTACGGGGCCATCGGAGCCAATGTGGCAATCGCAATTTCCAAATTTGTGGCAGCGTTCATTACGGGCAGTTCGGCAATGCTTTCCGAAGGCATTCACTCGTTGGTCGACAGCGGAAACGGCTTGCTGATCCTATTGGGTGTCAACCAAAGCGAAAAACCCGCCGACACGCGCCACCCCTTCGGCCGCAGCAAAGAGTTGTATTTCTGGTCGTTGATAGTGGCCATTCTGGTGTTTTCGGTGGGCGGCGGCATGTCCTTTTACGAAGGCATCGAACACTTACGTCACCCCGCTCCCATCACCGATCCCACCTGGAATTACGTAGTACTGGGCCTGTCAATGGTGTTTGAAGGCATTTCGTGTTTTCTGGCGTTCAAGGCCTTCAACCAAGACCGCGGCGACGCGGGCTTCTGGGAAACCTTGGGCCGCAGCAAAGATCCTTCGGTATTTGCTATCCTGATGGAAGATCTGGCCGCTCTCCTGGGCTTGGTCATTGCGCTGGCCGGCGTGTTTTTTGGGCACTTACTCAACAACCCTTACTTCGACGGTGGCGCTTCCATCTGCATCGGCGTATTGTTGGTAGCAGTAGCTATCTTTCTGATTTACAAGACAAAAGCCTTGTTGATTGGGGAAGGTGTGGACGAAGAAACGCTCAATGCCCTGCAGGCGATTGCGCATGCGCAGCCCGCTGTAGAGCAAGTTCGCCCCCCGCTTACTTCCTATTTGGGCCCGAAAGACGTCGTGCTCGCCCTCGATGTGCAGTTCCGCCGCAACCTTTCGGCGCAGGAGGTGGAAAAAGCCGTCGACGACTTACAGGATGCCATCCGGGCCCGTTACCCCGAGTTTAAACGTATCTTCATAGAGGCCAAGGCCTTATCACAAAAGGAGCGCGCCGGAGCTACAACCGTGGGGTAGTTGTTGGGCCTCCCAAATGTTATTTCCCTATGGCAAATCTGACTACGCATCAAAGCCCTTTTCATTCGTTCTGGATGGCCGGTTTTGAATGCACCGACCAACTAAATGCTTTTGGCAATCGCGTTGATTTTCTGACGCTTACCGGCCACCTGCAACTGTTACACGAAGACTACCAGCGCCTCAACCAGTTTCACATCCGTACGGTACGCGAAGGCATTCGCTGGAGCCAAGTAGAAAAGCAGCCGTATCAGTACGACTGGAGTACCGTACAAACCCTACTTGACGCCGGGCAAGCCCTTGGCGTTCAGCAAGTTTGGGACCTGTGCCACTTTGGCTACCCCGACGACCTGACGCCGCTGCACCCCATGTTTGCCCGTCGCTTTGGCGCATTGTGCCGGGCTTTCGTCGATTTTTACCGCTCGCAACGGCCTGACGATGTGCTAATTGTGACGCCCATCAACGAAGTCAGCTTTATGTCGTGGCTCGGGGGCGACGTGCGCGGCACCTCGCCGTACTGCGTGGGCCAAGGCTGGGAAGTGAAGTACGGCCTGATGCGTGCCTACATCGAAGGGGTGGCCGCGTTGCGCGAAACTGATCCTAGCATTCGCATCATGACCACCGAGCCGCTCATCCACATCGCGGCCCGGCCCGGTGCCAGCCGCACTACCCGGCAGCGCATGGCCGAGTACACCGACCACCAGTTTCAGTCGATCGATATCTTGGCCGGACGGCTTTGCCCTGAGCTTGGTGGCAAGTTGGAATACATTGATATTCTGGGCTTTAACTTCTATTACGACAACCAGTGGATGCTCGACCCCTACGAGCGTATTGGGTGGGCCGATCAGCCCGCTCATCCGCAATGGAAGCCCTTGCGCCAATTGCTTTTGATGGCGCACCAGCGCTACAGCAGCCCCATTGTGTTGTCGGAAACCAGCCACCCCGGCGTCGACCGGCCCAAGTGGCTCAATTACGTGGTGCAAGAATGCGCGGCGGCGGTGCAGCAAGGCGTGCCGTTGCAAGGCGTGTGCCTCTACCCCATCATCGACCGTCCCGACTGGGATTTTCTGGATAACTGGCATCGTTCGGGCCTGTGGGACGCTGAGTTGCGGCCCGACGGACCGCCCCACCGCGTGCTGCATCAGCCCTACGCCGAGGCCTTGCTGCTGGGGCAACAGCAAATGGCGGCGGCTTTGGAGGCGGCCACTCGCCGCGACCGGCCGTCGAAGCGTCCGCTTTCCGTATCTTAGGTCGCATGAGCAAGCTTCCGGCCGTTTCCCTTGCCGACGATCTTCTTCGTCGGTTTCAGCAGGCTTTTGCCGACAGCACCCTTACCGCTGCCGAAGCCCAAGATCTTCGGCAGCGGTTGGCGGCGCACGGCCAGCAAGGCACCGATCCGGCGGAGCTGCGGCACCAAGTATTTCGGCTGGCCCGCGACCGCTTCAATACGTTTCAGGACAAAGCCGTGATCGAATGGCTGGAGGCAGCCAGTGCGCTGCTTTTGCCTTCGAGTCCACCGCAACCTGCTCATTCTGAAGTCTATTTCAGTCCCGGCACGGCGTGTGTGGAAGCTATTCAACGGTTTATTGGACAGGCGGCGCACCGGCTAGATGTGTGCGTGTTTACCATTTCCGACGACCGCATCACCGACGCGCTGCGCAGCGCACACCGTCGTGGTGTGGCCCTGCGCCTGCTCACCGACAATGATAAGCTGCACGACTGCGGCTCCGATGTGCAGCAATTACAGGCGGCCGGGATTACGGTGCGCATTGACCGGACCGACAACCACATGCACCACAAATTTGCAGTAGCCGACAACCGCACCATCCTGACGGGCAGCTACAACTGGACGCGCTCGGCCGCCGCCGTCAACCAGGAAAACCTGCTCATCACCGACGACTCTGCCATTGTGCAACGCTACGCCAGCGAATTTGCCCGCCTGTGGGAAAGCATGGCCGATTATGAAGGCAGCAACGAATCTGGCATACTATAAGTGATTGATTATCAATCACTTATAGTATGCCAGATTCATAAACTCAAAAGTTGCTCAGGACGTCCTAGCGAATTACTAAATAGCTTCACTATGACTTCGCTCGCTACTGCATTTCTGTCTTCGCCGGTTGGGTTGCTGGAACTGCGGGGCTCCGAAGCAGGCTTGTCGGCGGTGCTGTTTCGGGAAGAAGGCCATGCTGCTGTCACGCCCGACCGTGACTTACCCACGTGCTTGCGGGAGGCGGCCCGCCAGTTGCGGGCCTACTTCGGACGTGAACTGCGCGACTTTCAGCTGACTTACAACCTCATGCAAGGCACTGATTTTCAGCGCCGCGTGTGGGCTGCGCTGCCAGGCATTGGGTATGGGCACACGGCATCTTATCTGGACGTGGCCAAACTGCTGGGCAATTCGGCGGCTGTGCGGGCGGTGGGGGCGGCCAACGGCCAGAATCCGCTGACGATTGTCCTGCCTTGCCATCGGGTGGTAGGCGCCAACGGCCAGCTTACGGGGTATGCCGGTGGCTTGGCGCGCAAGCGCTGGCTGCTCGATTTGGAAAACCCGCCGATGCAGGGCCAGTTGTTCTGATCTCTACTGGCTGGCAGCCCCGACAAAAGGCAGTAATTGCCTATAGATCACATTGTTCTGCCAATACAACTGCAACACCATCGGAATGTGTTTTTTACCGGGTAGCACTGTGAAGTCCGGTTGAAACCCCAACTCTTGTAGGCGTTTGCGGAACTCGGCGCTGCTGTTTTTAATAGACGGATACGTGTCGCCGCCCACGAACATCAGAAACGGTGGGCTACTGGCAGTCAGATGATAATACGGTGATACCGAGCGCCATACCTGCTGGTTGTGGCCGAAGGGGACGAGGTATTGTGCGTCGCCGGGGTATTCCATTTTCTGAAGATACGTGTACATGTTCAGACCCGCTGGGTCGTCGAGAATGGCACCGCGGACGGGGTTTGTTGCCAGCCCCAGCTTGGCAAATAGCTCATTGTCAGTAGCCAGCAATGCCGCCAAGCCGGCACCTGCCGAATGGCCCATCACAAACAAGCGGCTTGGGTCACCGCCGTATTCGCCGATGTGCTGCTGCGTCCATTGCACCGCGTGGGCGCAGTCGGTGGCCATGGCCGGCACTTCAACAGTTGGGGCCAGCCGATAATTGATGATCACTGCTACCACGCCTTGCTTGGCTAAGCGTCGTCCAATGAAAGAATACGTGTTTTTGTCGCCGCTGTTCCAGCTGCCGCCGTGAATAAATACGATCACCGGACGGGGCACCGCCGACTTGCGCGGAGCGTACACATCGAGCCGGTGGCGCTCGGCATCGAACTCGGGTGCAGTGGTGGCGAGGTACGCGATGTCGCGGGTGCGGCGGCTAGGCCGCGCAGTGGCATATTCACCAGAGGCAAGCAGCAGAAATGCCCCAAGCAACGACGCCACAGACAGAACCAAAAAGCGGAAAGAAAACATTAGCAACTTGTGTAAAAAGGCAGCGCCCGAAGCGAACGGCACGGGATATACTGGCAGAATGGGCAAACGGATTGCGTTGCTCCTTGCCACAACGTTTGCCCAGAACGGGTGGGGTTCGCCGGAGTTGCCTTGCGCGCCCTATCTTTGCTTAGGACGCTTTCTCTTGTTTGCTCAGCCCTCTTTTATTGGTCTCTTTTCCGCTTATTGCTCCATGAAAAAACTGTTGCTGCTCCCCTTTCTGGCTTGCCTACTGCTGCTGGCACCTCCGGCTCACGCCCAACGCAAAAGCAAAGTAAAAGTCAAGTCGGGCGCCACCCTGGACGCGGCCAGCCGCCTGCAACCCTTGTTTGGCGGGGCCACCGTAGCGCAGGCCGAACAACTCGTCGGGACGGCTTTCTTGACCGACATCGAGCGCAGCTTTGCTTCCCGCCCCGAAGCCAGCAAGTTCTTTGCCGACAAAGGCTTTGAGTATCTCGCTGAGGGAAAGATAGATACGGCGGCGTATCGTTTTAACCTCGCGTGGCTGCTCGATCAGAAAAACGCGGCGGCGTACCGCGGCTTGGGCATTGTGGCGAGCCGTGGCACCACGCCCGACCAGTCTATTGCCCTGCTGACGCAGGGGCTGGCGCTGGCGCCCAACGATGCGGCCTTGCTCGGCGATTTGGGCGCCAGCTACCTCATTCGCTTTGAGCAAACCAAGAAGAAAAAGGACCTGACTACGGGGGTGGAGTTTCTGCAAAAGTCGTTGGCTGCCGACCCATCCAACGCCCTGAGCTGGCAGCAGCTGGCGCGGGGCTACTACTTGCAAGAGGATTATGCCAAGGCTTGGGAAGCCGTGCACAAAGGCCAGAGCCTGAGCATGAGCAGCATCGATTTTGCGTTTATCGGGGAGTTGCTGGCCAAGCAACCCGATCCGCAGGGCACTTTCAAATAAAAATCGCGAAGTGAACGTTTGGTAACAGCTGCGCCTTAACAGGCGTATTCTTAGGCTTCCACCTAATGCTTCTACCTGTGATCAGACGTCATCTCCTTCCGGCTTTGCTCTTTGTGAGTCTGCTGGTTTCTTATTCTGCCTCTGCCCAAACTAGTCCTGAGCGCCGCAAGCGCTATTTCAGCAACTCTGGCCGGCCCTACCACCGTGGTCCGTTCCGCATCACCCTCGGGGGTGGCGTGGGGCTGTACAACGGCGATTTAGGCGGCCCGAGCTATAGCTTCCCCGGCCCGGCCGTTTCGTTGGGCGGCTTGTACCTAATTCGTCCGCAACTGGCAGTAGGCGGCGAATTTTCTTATTTCAAGCTTGGCTCCAAGGATAAAGCAACGGAGCGCAACTTGGCTTTTACAAGCAAGAACGGTTCAGCCGTGGGCTTCCTGCGCTACGAGCTGTTCCGCGACGAGGGTGAGTACGCTTCGCCGCGCTCCCCTATTTCCCTCATAAAACCGTACGTAACGGCCGGCGGCGGCTTCATCTTTTACGACCCTAAGTCGTACATCGGGCCGAAGCGAGCCGACGCAAACACCAACTTCCGCTCGCCGGAGCGCAACGATTATCCGGCCACGGCCTGGGTTGTGCCCGTGGGCTTTGGTATCGCGTTCCGGGTTTCGCCCAAGATAAACATCACGCCAGAAGCCACTTACTACTTTACCTCAACGGACTTCCTCGACGACATCAGCTCGAAAACGGAAGGCTATTCCAAGCACAAGGACGGCTATGGCCTCTTGCAGGTGAAGCTGGAATACGCGCCCTGGCATTAAGCTAAGCAGCAAAAGCACTCTGCTTTCATAAGTTTTTTGATTATTAAATACTTATCTATAATAAAAAAGGCCCGTCATACGACGGGCCTTTTTCGTGGGTGGAAGGGAGGAAGGGTGGGTGCTATTGTTTTACGAAGCGCTGGTGGAACACCTTCTGTCCGTCGCTGACGGTGAGCGTGTACAATCCTTTTGCCAGACCCGAGATGTTCAGGCTGCCTTTGCCATCGTAGCTGAAGCCGGCGGCTTTGGCACCGCGCACGTCGGTTACCTGCACCGATACGGCCGCGCCGTTGTTGGGCAGCGTCAGGTACAGTTGGTCGGTGGCGGGGTTCGGATACACTTCCAGCGATTTGGCGATTTCGTTGCTCAATTGCGCGTCGCTCGTAACGCGCAGGGCCGCTACGTTGCCGGTAAGGGCTGCACCGCCCGTGATGGCGAGCGTGTAGTCTTCCGTTTCGCCGTAGCTGTAGGCGTTGCAGCTCGCAGTAGCCGAGGCATCGCTCATGATGATGCGCATGCGGGTATTGCCGGTTTTGGCCGTGGTAGGCACGGTGAAAGTTGCTGCCAACGTACCGCTACTCGACGACGAACCCGACACCACCAGTTCACCCGAGTCGGTGAAGAGGCCGTTTTGGTTGTAGTCGATGTACACTTTCCAGTATTCGGTGTAGGCCGTAGAAGCAAAGCCCGCGCTGAAGTTGATGGTCTGCGAAGAGCCAGCGGCTACCGAAGTGCTGGTGGCCGTGCCGTTGTAGTAGCCGGCATCAGCCCCCGAGGTGCGGGCAATGGTACCCAGCTTCACATAGTCGATCCATTCGTAGGCCGTGCTGTTGCCTTTCGAGGTGCAATACGTAACAGTAGGCGGAGGTGTGGTGCCGCCACTGCTGTAAGCAGCCCCTACCCCAACGGCATACCAGGCATTGGTAGTAGCGATTACTTGCGCCGAGCCTGCACCAAACAAGTCGGTAGCGGCCTGAATGGTATACGTGCGAGCCGAAGCATAATTGCTTGATGCTGTGAGGTATACGCTTTCAGCGCGGAACGCGATTTTAGCGGCATCGGTGATGCCTTGGCCGGTTACGCTGTAGGTGCCGCCGCCTTCGTTGGTACCGCTTTTACCTACCGACAGAATGTAGAACCAGTGATTGAGTACGCCGCTGTTGGTGTGCACGCCCCCTTGGTCGTTGGCGTTGGATGGCGTAGTCGCCAGCGGTGCCCAGTACTGCCCTTTGTAGTAAGCTGGTTGTCCTTCCGACTTCGGATCGCTCATGGAGCGCAACGCGCCACCGGCTTTCATGATGTCTTCGCCGATGAGCCAAGTGCTCTTGGTAAGGCCGTAGCGAGCGGCATTGTACTGCTCGACGCAGGCACCCCAGATATCCGAGAAGCCTTCGTTCAGCGCCCCCGACTCATTGGCATAGGTTAGGTTAGCTGTTTTTTCGCACACCGCGTGGCCGATTTCGTGACCGCACACGTCCAATGCTGTCAGCGGCTTGAAGGTAGCGGCTCCGTCGCCGTAGGTCATTACCGAGCCGTTCCAGTACGCGTTTTCGTAGCCTTTTCCGTCGCCGGGCGTGTCGTCGAAGTGCACATAGCTCTTGATTTTAGCGCCGGCGTTGTCGTAGCTGTTGCGGGCAAATACATCCTTCCAATAATCATAGGTCGCTTGGGCACCAAAGTGCGCGTCGCCGGCCACGTTGTCGTAGTTGGCGTTGTTGTATTCGGTCCAGTTGTTATCGGCGTCGATGAAGTCGGTTGCGGAAGTATAGCTGCTGCCCTTCTTGCAGTTGTAGGTTTCTACGCCCAGGCCACGGGTGTATTCGCGCAAGCGGTAGCCCCCGGTGGTAGTTTCGTTGGCCAGCGAACGAGTGCCGCTGTAAGCCGTCGCAAATGTGGCGGTTGCGGCGGTATGCTTGATGATATCATCTTGCAGCACTACTTCGCCGGTGTGCGCATCTACGTAAATGTAGGCGCGGCTCACGGGCTGCTGTGCGTAGATGTTAAATTTCCAGGCCAGCACTACATCGCCTTTGTCCTTGCCGTTTTTGGCGGCTTGGCTGCGCACAATCACCAGTTCACCCTGGGGCTTATAGGTCGCGGAAGGGTTGCTTTCCTGCTCTTTCAGGCCGGCTTCTTCGGCGGCATCCTGCCACATATACTTTTTCGCGCCTACAAAGCTCAGCGCCCGTTGGAGCGCCGCGGCCTGATCGAGCGAAGGCGTAGTGTCGAGCTTTTTGATGCGCTCGTACTTGCCGCTCAGCCCTTCTACAGTTCCTTTGCGGGCGTGTACCGAGTAGGCCGCGTGTTCGACTTTGATGCCCCGATAATATTGGTTGTATTTCTCATGAACGAAACCCAGACCGTCGGTTTCCGTTTTGGCTTGCAGCATCTGGTCGTCCGCGGAGAGTTCCAGCTCGTCGGTCAGGGCTTTTTTACCTTCACTTTGCTTATAAGGATTCGTATCGCCGCGATACTGCACCAAAACGAGCGATCCATCCTCGGCCAGCTCGCGTTGGGCCGCGTGTTTGGCGTTTTGTGCCTGTGCCCCAAATTGGGCCAGACCACCGAGCATCAATAAAGCTACGGCAGAGTACTTTTTTGTCATACGGATTGGTTTGGTTTTGGAAAGGGATGGTACGGAACCCAGATTGCTCTGGGGGTGACCAAATTAATAATTTTTTAATCCGCAAAGCTTTTCGATTGCAAATTTTTCAATATAAAGTCCTGATAACTGTGAATACCGAAAATTATATATAGAAAATACGTTATTATATATTGCTCATTATCAACGCATATATCTACTTATTCTGCGTTTCTTTCAATAAACGCTGTACATACAGCAGTAAAAAACGGACAAAATTTTATACAATACTTAGAACGTCCCATACATGGCATTTTCTGAATTTTTGAACAAACGCTGGAGTTTGCAAGGCCAAGTGGCTCTTGTAACTGGCGCTTCTAAGGGCATTGGGGCGGCCGTTGCCGAGGAATTACTGCATTTCGGGGCCACGGTGATAGCCGTCGCTCGCACGCCGGAAGCTTTGAACACGCAAGTAGCCCAATGGCAAGCACAAGGCCTTGATGCTCATTCGTTTGCAGCCGACGTAAGCCAAGCAGAAGCTCGTAGGGAGTTGATAGCATTTGTGCGCAGCCGCTGGCCGCACTTGCATATACTCATCAACAACGTGGGCACCAACGTCCGCAAGCGCACCACCGATTACAGCCCCGACGAATACCGGATGCTGATGGCCACTAACCTGGAATCGGCTTTTACGCTGTGCCAGGACGCGCATTCGTTGCTGAAAGCCGCTGGCAGCAGCAGCATTGTCAATATTGCCTCGGTGGCTGGGTTGCAGCACGTGCGCACCGGCGCTATTTATGGCATGACCAAAGCTGCCATGTTGCAGCTCACCCGCAACCTAGCCGTGGAATGGGCTCCGGATGGCATTCGCGTCAACACGATTGCGCCTTGGTACATCCGTACGCCGCTGGCCGAAAGCGTGCTTAAAAACCCCGAATTTCTACAAAGCGTGCTCGATCGTACCCCGCTCAACCGCGTAGGCGAACCCGAAGAAGTAGCCGCCGCCGTGGCTTTTTTGTGTCTGCCCGCTGCCAGCTACATCACCGGCCAAAACCTGAGCATCGACGGCGGCTTCACGGTCAACGGGTTTCACCCCGGCCCGTTCTGATCTGCCTCTATGCAAGAAAAACCGCTGCGGCATTACTCCTTTACCAGAAGTGATGCCGCAGCGGTTTTTTTATAATACTTTGATTATCAGATAATTAACTCACAAGCTCTAATAATCCAGCTTCGTATCGCTCCAAGGCACCTTTGGCAGAATCGAGGTAGAGGAAAGGTTCGATAAGCTCCAGCTCCATCAGGAAAAACTCTCCACCGGCTTGTACGCCATCGACGCGGGCGTAGAGGCAGCCTAGAGCGAAACGCGCCACAATGTCGTCGGCCACGCGGCGCAAGGATTCCGGCGCCTCCTGCGGCTCAATGCCACCGCCCAAATAGTGCTGCACTCGAAAATCGCCGGATTTGGGCGTTTTGAGTACACAATGGCTATACCGGCCTCCCAAATAAATAAACGACCATTCGCCTTCGCTCTGAATTTCGGGCAGAAACGGCTGCGCCAAAAAGTCCTCGGCGGCCAGCAGCGCCGTGATGTGCGCGGCTTGATTGGCGGCTTCTTCGGGGTTGAAGGCGAACGTGTTTTTGGAGCCGCCGCTCACGGCAGGTTTTACGATCAACTGCTCGGTTTGGAAGGCATTGAACAAGGTATCGGGCTCGAAGGAAGTACCTCGCTCCAGCCAACGCGTGGGCACAATGCGGACGCCAGCGCGCTCTAAATCAAGCAGATACTTCTTGTCGGAATTCCAGCGCACGACCTCTACGGGGTTGAGCAACTGCACGCCCAAGTGCCGCAACCGATCGAGCCACGCATAAAATTCCTGCACCCGATCGAAATAATCCCACGGCGACTTGAGCACCACCGCGTCGTAGTGGCGCCAGTCGACGGCCGCGTCCGTCCAGATCTCAAAGGTTACCGCGTGGCCTTTGGCCCGCAGAAAATTGGCCAGCAGCGCATCTTCGTCCTCGACGTGGGCAGCGGTGTAAAGCGTTACGGGTTCGTAGGTAACTAAAGCGACGTTCACGGTTGGCAACTGAGTTGAAAATGCAATGACTAACTATTTGCAAATCTGATGCTTATCGAAATTTTTCATAAACATCAGATTTGCAGATAGTTGCATAAGGGTTATTTTTTGAGCGCCAAATAATCAGCCGCCATAGTTGCCAGCGTTTTGACGCCCAGCGTCAGGCCGCTTTCGTCGATGAAGAAGCCAGCGGTGTGGTGCGGCGCGGTTTCCGCCGGATTTTTTCCTTTGGTCATGCCACCCACAAACACAAACAAGCCCGGTACTTTCTCCTGAAAGAAGGCAAAATCTTCGGCGCCGGTGACGGCTTTCTGCTCCACTACGTGTTCGGCGCCGGCCACGGTGCGCAGCGTAGGCAGCATGCGCTCCATCAGGCGCGGATCGTTGTAGGTAACGGGGGCGTAGTTTTCAATGCTGACTTCGGCCGTGGCACCGGCACTTTCGGCAATGTTGGTGGCCGTGCGGCGGATGTTGGCCCAGATTTTCTGCTGCATATCCTTGCTCAGCGTTCGGATGGTGCCAGTCAGCTCCACCTGCTCCGGAATGATGTTGTTGCGCACACCGCCGTGCACCATGCCCACCGTGATGACGGCCGCATCCTGCGTAAGTTCGGTCTGGCGGCTGACGATGGTTTGCAGGCCCATGATGATTTGGGCAGCAGTTACCACAGGGTCCACGCTCAGCCACGGATACGCGCCGTGAGCCGATTTGCCTTTCACCGTAATATTAAAGACGTCGGAGCTGGCCATTTCGCCGCCGGACCGGTATTTCAGCGTCCCGACCTCCGTCTGAGCGTTGATGTGCACCCCAAAAATGGCGTCAACTTTGGGGTTGTCCAGCGCACCTTCCTTGGTCATCAGGCGTGCGCCGCCTTCTACTCCGGGCAGCGAGCCTTCTTCGGCCGGCTGAAAAATAAACTTGACCGTGCCCGGCAAATCCTTCTTTACTTGGTTGAGCACTTCGGCCGCGCCCATGAGCATGGCCACGTGCGTGTCATGGCCGCAGGCATGCATCACGCCCACTTGCTGCCCGTTGTAGGTGGTCATCACCTTGGAGGCGAACGGCAGCGCGGCGCTTTCCTTGACCGGCAAGCCGTCCATGTCGGCGCGTAGGGCCACCACGGGGCCGGGCTTGCCGCCCTTCAGAATGCCGATCACCCCCGTGCGCGCCACGCCGGTTTGCACTTCGAAGCCCAGGCTTTTGAGGTGGGCCGCAATGATGCCAGCCGTACGGGTTTCCTGGTTACCCAGCTCCGGATGCTCGTGAATATCGCGGCGCCACCCGATTACTTTGGCTTCTTCCTGCGTAGCCAGCTTGGCAATACGGGCGTCGAGGGCGGCATTTTGGGCGTGCGCCTGGGGTGCTAACGTGCTGGCCAGCAAAGTGGTGGCCACAGCAATAGAGAATGGTTTCATAAGGTCTGGAGAGCGTTGAGGCAACGGGCAAGGTACAATGACGGTCGCACTTGACCACAACCCGAAATTAGCGCCCTACTTTTGCAGGGCGGCTTACTTTTCGGCCCGGATTACCACTACATGCCCACTTCCACTCAATCGGTTTCTTCTTCGGCGGCCTGGACCCAGGCTTGGGCCCTGCCTGACTTTCGGGTTCGTTTCCTTGTGGTTTCCGTGCTGCTGGTGGTGCTGGCCGTTACCATCCCCTATTTCTTTGCTTTGATCCAAGCACGGCCGGGCGTAGTGCTCCCCGATCCGGTGCTGGCCCGGCTGCCTGCCCACGATGTATCGGAAGTGACCTTTGCCGTGATTTACTTGAGCATCACGGCCGGCCTTGCCCATCTGATTACGCGCCCGCAGGCTTTGCTACGGGTGATGTGGGCTTACCTGCTGCTGCACCTGATCCGCATCGGCACGCTCTGGCTGCTTCCCCTCGACCCACCTACAGGCCTGGTGCTGCTCCACGATCCGTTGGTAGATTACTTTTTTTATTCCTCGCCCGCGCCGATTACCAAAGATTTGTTTTTCTCGGGCCACACGGCCACCGCAGTGCTGCTGACCCTAGGCGTGCGGCAGCGGTCGCTGCAACGCTGGCTGCTGCTAGCCACAGTGGCCGTCGGCTTTTTGGTGTTGGTGCAGCACGTGCATTACACCTACGATGTGCTGGCGGCGGTGCCGTTTACTTGGTTCAGCTTTTGGCTGGCCGGAAAGCTTACCAGTTGATACTCAAGAACATCTACTTGAGGTGCTTCTCGTAAATGCCGGCCGCAATTTTCTCGGTAACGGCTTTCGGGACGAAGCCGGTGAGCGTGGCCGATATCTTGTTCAAAGCCCCCGGTATTAGCTCCGCTTCGCCGGCAAACAGGGCCGTTACAGCGGCTTTGGCCACTTGCTCCGGCGTCATGGATACTTTGTTTGAGACTTCCTGCAAGCCAGCGCTCATGCCAGCCCGGTTGGCAAAATCGGTGGTGGTAGCGCCGGGGCTCAGGCACGTAACCGACACCGGCGAATCGCGCAGCTCGTAGCGCAGTCCGCGGGTGAAGGACAACAGAAATGCCTTGCTGGCCGCGTACAGCGTCAGGGTGGGCACGGCTTGGTAGGCGGCCGTACTGGCCACGTTCAAGACATATGCCTTAGGCTGACGGCGCAGGCTCGGCAACAAAGCATGCGTCAGGGCTACGGGCACCATCATGTTGATTTGCAGCATGTTCTGCTGCTCTTCCAACGACAGCTCTTCAAAACGGCCCCACAAGCCATACCCGGCATTGTTCACCAACACCGCCAGATCCTGGGCTTGCGAGGTAGCCCAAGCGGCAAGGCGCGCAGCAGCGTCCGGCGCAGCGAGGTCCAGGGCTAGTACGTGCGCTTGCACGCCGTGCTGTTGGCGCAGCTGGGCCGCTACTTTCTCCAGGGCATCTTCGGAGCGGGCTGTGAGCAACAGGCTGTAGCCGCGCCGCGCCAGCTCGGTAGCAATGGCCTGCCCAATTCCGCGAGAAGCACCGGTTACAAGAGCATATGCCATGTCGAGATTTGAACGTTGAATGCTTGAAAAGACATTAATACAAATGCTTGATTATCAATTACTTAAAATAATCGATAATCAAGCATTCAAGATTGTAGCTAGGCCACCTTATTTCACTAAGTGCAGAAAGCGCAGGTAAAAAGGCGTGGGGCTGTCTTGGGTTTTGGGCTCGTACTTGCCCGCGATGATGGGCACGTACATCACGCGGCGGCGCGACGCTTCGCCTACTAGCGGCGACCGGGCCACGCGGTGCCACATCCGGCCGTCGTGCACGGTCAGGTCGCCGGGCTCGGTTTCGACGGCAACTTCGTTGGGGTCGGAACCCACGTCTTTGTAATACTTCTTGCGGAAGAGCAGGTCGCGCAGGCTTTGGTGGTGCGTGCCGGCCAGCAGGCGCAAGCCGCCGTTGGTGGCCGGAGTGCCGTCGAGGTGCACGCCTACGTTGAGCATCGGCCCGATGCGCTTGCCGTAAAACACGTCGCGCAGCGAATCGGTGTGCCAGCCCATCTGTGAAAACTCGCTGCCCGTTACGTTCACGTAGTGATTGATGACGAGGCCGTCTTTTTCGTTTTCACCTACCCGACCGCCGGGGGCTTCGAGCAGCGGAAACAACGATTGGAAGCGCGGATCTTGCAAAAATTCGTGCAGCACGGGGCTGTAGTGCGAGGCAAAAGCGAAGCGCTGTACGATGCGCGCGCCATCGACATCTTTTCCGTATTTGATGGGCACGCCGTTGACTTTCACCACACCTTGTGCCAGCCACTGCTGTTGCACTTCCTGGGAGGCGCGCAGCAGTTGCTGCACCGTTTCGGGGGAGATAAAAGCCCGGAAGTGTAGAAAACCGTATTGATTAAAGAAGGCCAATTGCTCGGGAGTCAAGCTATTGCCTAACGTAAAGCGCGGATATTGCTGGAGTGATGACATGATAGAACTCTCGTAAACGCCTATCCAAGCGGCGGGCAAAGATAAGCAAGCTACCCCACCGGATACTATCCCTGCACAAATCGATCCGATTGGCCTTGCAAAAAGCAAGTTTTGCTGCCACCTGGTGAAGATCGCGTGAATCAACCGCCAGACCGTGCCGCGTGTTTTGAGAGTTGTGTAACTTGGCCTCAATGCCTGGGTTCCGATTCGCCTTTCCGTTTGGCCAAGTAACTGCTTTTTTGCTTAGCGTATTGCTGCTAATCAGCGAGTTATCGTATGCCCAAACCGCAGCCTCGCGGCTGATTCCGTTTCGGCGCGGCGACAAATGGGGATACGCCGACCGGAGCCGGCACTTGGTGTTGCCGCTCCAATACGACGAGGCCGGCCCGTTTGTAGGCGAGGTAGCCTGGGTGCGTCAAGGCGACCGCTACGGCTACATCGACGGCAGCGGCCATGCCCTCACGCCGGTGCAGTACACGCAAGCCTCTACTTTTCAGGGCGAACGCGCAACCGTCACGCTCAACAGCGAAACATTCGACATCTCGACCAGCGGCGTGCGCCTCACCGAGCCCGCGCCCGCTGCCCCCGACGAAGATTACCTGTCGCAAGGCGATGTGGTACGCCGCAACGGCAAAGTCGGCTTTCGCTTTACCGTCGGAACGGCCTCTATACCAGCTGAATACGACGAGATCAGAGAAAATTACAGCGGCCTGCTCTTCGTGCGGCAAGGCGCGAAGTGGGGCGTCATCAACGGCAAAGGCAAGGTGGTACAGCCCCTCACGTTCGACGCCATCCGGGCCGATGAAAAAACCGGCTTTCTGCTGCCCGTCGTGGAGCGCGACGGCCTCTTTGGCTACCTCGACGAGAAAGGCGGTCTGTTGGTTGAGCCGCAATACCGCGCGGCCGAGCCGTTCGTCGGCAATGCGGCCCGCGTCGTAACGCGGGCCGGTAAAGTCGGCTACATCGACGCCCACGGCACGGAGTTTTTTGAAGACTAATCAGCCGGCCCAGTAGCTTTCGCAAGCCACGGCTCGTGACGCGTCTACTAGCGCGATTTTTCTATATTCAAGCAATTATACTTACGCCTGAACGAATTTGCCTCGATTCATAATTAACTCATATACAATAAATTATGATCTACATCCCAGTTCTCAACGTTTGCCTACAACCTTTCCAGGAAAACTGGCAGCTAACGACGCCTCAGGCGCAAGGCCGCCACTGCCAAGCGCTGCTCGCTGCGCAACGGCAGTTGCGCTCACAGCTGCTTCGGTTCTTCGTAGCCTTGGTTGTAGTGTGCGGGTTCGGAGTGGCAAAGCAAGCGGCGCTGGCTCAAACGCCGAACAAAACCGGTTCACCAACAAGGCAAAGCCCTATTTACACCTACGTTGAGCGCATGCCCGTTCCTAAGGAAGGCAGCATGAACAAGTTGCTGAATGACCTCCAGCAAAACACGCATTATCCCGAAGGTGCCACCCAATCGGGGAAAGTATATGTAAGCTTCGTCGTCAATAGCTTGGGCAAGGTTGGAAATGTGAAGATCCAGAAAGGCCTCGAGCCACTGCTAGATGCCGAAGCCGCCCGTGTAGTAAGCAGTCTGGCCGATTTCACCCCGGGCAGACAAAACGGCCGAGCTGTTGATGTTGCCTTAACGGTGCCTGTGGCGTTTGACAAGAGTGCTAAGTAAGCATCTGTAAATCACGTATGTACTGCAAAGCCTTGATGCTGCTGATATGGGGCTTAAGCTTAACGGAATCGGAGGCGTTGGCTCAGAAGCCTATTTATTGTCCTCCGTCGCGTCCGCACCCCATCGGTTATATTGACCAAATGCCCAAGTACAAAGACGGTGGGATGGAAGGAATGCTAAAGTTTGTTCGTCAAAATGTGCGTCAGCCGGCTGCTTTGCCCAAGGACCAGTCCAGACCCAGCGGCCGGGTATTTGTCTATTTTATCATCGACAAAGTAGGCAAGGTGCAGAATCCGTGTATTCGCCAAAGCTTGGAGGAACATTGTGATGCAGAAGCATTACGCGTAGTTCGGTTGCTTGGCGACTTCCTACCCGCTCAACACGCTGGCCACCCCGTGGATATGGAATTTATGGTTCCAGTCACTTTCACTGGTAAACAGCCTTAAGAATGACCGGCCTCTCAGGGGGCTTCTTGCCGAAAAATTCGCACATTAAGTGCTGAATCTCAACCGCTCCTGCCCTTCCCACTATGATCTTCACGCCCAGCCCCATGCTGCTGAAGCTGCTCTATACGCGCGGCAGCCTGCACAATACGCCCACCGGCGTTGCTTTCAGCCTCAAGAACCGACTTGATACAGTGCGACTTACGCGCCTCGACTTTGTGCAGATTGGGGAGCAACGGATTACGCCTGAGCACATTGGCCTCGATTTTGGCAACGGCGAGGTGCGGCCGGCGCCGGAAGTGCTGGGCAGCGCCCCCGACGGGCTGGAGTTTCCGGTGGGCCACAGCATCATGTTTCACCTCACGACCCCAGCCCTGCCCGAGGGCATTCACGCCGTGCAGGTGCAGTTTGCCGCCGAACCCTTCGGCGAGTTGAGCGTGGAAGTGGAAGACTCCATCGTCAACTTGCCCGACGACCGGCCCCGGATTCCGCGCCAAGACCAGGACGATTATTCCGAGGCTGCTATTCAGGCGCGGCAGCGCTTCGCCGAACAGTTTACCGGCCAGGAATTCAAGCACTTAAAGCAATACTCCTTCGACGCACACACGCTGCAAGGCAACTGCGAGCATTTTACCGGCGTGGCCCAAATCCCGATTGGCTTGGCCGGCCCGTTGCGCGTCAATGGCGAGCACGCGCAGGGCGACTTCCTGATCCCGCTGGCGACTACCGAAGGCACTTTAGTAGCAAGCTATAACCGTGGAATTCAAGCCCTTAACCTGTGTGGCGGCGTCAAATGCACCGTAATCGGCGATGCCATGCAACGGGCACCTGTGTTTGTGTTTGACGATGCCCGCGGCGCCCGCGATTTTGCCAAGTGGGTGGAGGCCGAGAAAGCCGCCATTGGGGCAGAGGCCGAGAGCACTTCGCGCATTGCCAAACTGCAATACATCGACACGTATTTGGCCAATAAATTTGCGTATCTGCGCTTCAACTACAGCACCGGCGACGCGGCGGGCCAGAACATGGTAGGCCGGGCTACTTTTGCCGCATGTTCTTGGATATTAGAGAATTACAAAGGCGCGCCGGTTCGGCATTTCTACCTTGAATCGAACTTCGCTACCGACAAAAAAGCCTCTCAGATTAACGTGATGCGTACCCGCGGCAAGCGCGTGGTAGCCGAGGCCGTGATTAAGCGCGACGTATTGCAGCAACGCATGCGCGTGACGCCCGAACAGCTTGCCTATCATGGACAGGTGAGCAACGTAGGTGCCTTTCTGTCAGGCGCTAACAACAACGGTGCGCACTCAGCCAACGGCATCACGGCCATGTTCATTGCCACTGGTCAGGACGTGGCCAACGTGTCGGAATCGTCGGCGGGCGTGATTTATTCGGAAGTAACCGCCGAGCGTGATCTGTATTTAAGCATGACCATCCCGTCGCTGATTGTAGCAACCCACGGCGGCGGCACGGGCCTTGCCACCCAAAACGAATGCCTGCGCATGCTGGGTTGCGTTGGGCGCGGTACCGTGAACAAGTTCGCCGAAATCGTGGCGGGCGTGGTGCTGGCCGGCGAACTCAGCCTGGCCTCGGCCATCTCCTCCTCCGACTGGGTGAGCAGCCACGAGCAATACGGCCGCAACCGGTAGAAAACGCAAACACTCGAAAACGGGCTGTTGTCTTGCAAATGAGCAGGATAACAGCCCGTTTTTTGTTATCTTATAATTATCTAACAATCAGCGCTATACACCCATTACTTATGAAACCGCTCTACCTACTGCTTATGCTCATCGGTGGGTTGACGCTGTGCCTTATGCCCGTACAGGCACAGAAGTCAATCGCAGCGCTTACGGATGAAAACCAGGCTGCCGCTCGCCCTAAAAAACCGCTCAGCCAAGCCATCGACGGTCGGGCTCTGTATACGTATGTGGAGCGAATGCCCGTGTACAAAAACGGTGGAAGGGCTGGCTTACAGGCTTTTCTGAACAAAAATTTTCAGGATTTGCCGCTAGCGGGCAGCACTTCGCTGGCAGTGTCGTTTGTGGTCGACAAGTATGGCAAGGCCCGAAACCCGGAATTTTTTTCAGAAAGCGTAACCGTTCCCGCCAGCTTCGAACAAAAGCTCACGCGTGTTTTTGAGCAAATCGGTGATTTTCAACCCGGTATACAACACGGCGAGCCAGTGGATGTGCGGTTGGTAGTGCCGATTACCAAACCCGCCCAGGCCAGCCGCTAGCCGAAGCGCTACTTCTTCTTGCCCAGCACCCGGCTTTCAGATTGCATACGTGCCACTTTTGCCGCTATTTCTTCCAGCCCCAAGTTGTGCACGCTGCCTAAATGTGTAGTCTGGAACTGCTTGTGAGGCACGTAGTTACCTTCGTTCACCGCACGCCCAACCTGCTGATAGGCCTCGCGAAACGGCGTGCCCGTTTGGATGAGTTGGTTGATGTTTTCGACCGAAAATACGCCGTCGTATTTGTCTTGGGCCAATAGATTGGGCTTGATTTTCAGTTGGGGCAGCGCAAACAGCACAATGTCCAAGATGTCCATAAACTGCGTCATCGGCTCGAACAGCAGCTCTTTCAATATCTGAAAATCGCGGTGGTAGCCGCTGGGCAAGTTACTGATGGTCAAGATGATTGTATTAGGCAAGGCTTGCAGGGCATTGCAGCGCGCGCGGATCAATTCAAACACATCGGGGTTCTTTTTGTGCGGCATAATGCTCGACCCCGTGGTGAAGGCCGCCGGGAGTTCCACAAAAGCCAGATCCTGGCTGTTGTACAGCACCAGATCGTAGGCCATTTTGGCGAGCGTAGCGGCCATGCCGGCCAGGGCGAAAGCCACCGTTTTCTCGGTTTTGCCGCGCAGCATTTGGGCTCCTACCGAACTAACAGCCAACGCGCCAAAACCTAACTCGTTGGTGGTCTGCACCCTATCTACCGGGAAGCTACTGCCAAACCCCGCGCCTGAGCCCAGCGGGTTTTGGTCGGCAACGGTGTGAGCAGCTTCAAACAAGGCCAAATCGAGCAGCAAATGCTCGGCATACGCCGAAAACCACAGCCCAAAACTGCTCGGCATGGCCGCCTGAAAATGCGTATAGCCCGGCATCAGATCGGCTTGGTGGGCCTGAGCTTTTTGCAGTAGTACCTGCACGAGTTCCATCGTTTTGGCCGCCGCTCTTTCTGTATAATCCTTTAGGAATAACTGTATCGACGTGAGTACCTGGTCGTTGCGCGAGCGAGCCGTATGGATTTTCTTGCCGGCATCGCCAAACTTGTTGGTGAGGTAATACTCGATCTTGGAGTGCACGTCCTCGAACTCTTCTTCAATGGTGAAGTCGCCGGCTTCGATGGCGGCCGCTAGTTCCGAGAGGCCTTGTTGCAATTGCTGATTCTCAGCTTCGGTCAGCAGGCCCACTTTGGCCAGCATGTTGGCCTGCGCTTTGGAAGCAAGCACGTCAAAGTGAGCCAGATACAGATCCAGTTCCCGATCTTTTCCGACGGTAAACCGTTCGATCTTTTGATCAACTGCAATGCCTTTCTCCCAGATTTTCATGTTGTTGTGTCGTCGTCGTTGCGAATGGTTGCTAGAACTGGAAAGGTAGCTCCCCTCCTTTTTTCAAGGAGGGGTGGCCAAAGGCCGGGGTGGTTCGGCTAGAATTAGAAAGCTAGAACTAGTTGTTCAACGGCTTTTACCACCCCCAACCCCTCCTTAAAAAAGGAGGGGAGCTACCTTTCCAGTTCTAATATTAGTCAAAGCGAAAGCCTTCTAGAAGTTGGATGTAAGTGTTGATGCCGGCCCGAATCTCGCTCAAGTAGATGAATTCGTCGGGAGTGTGGGAACGGGCCGAGTCGCCGGGACCGATTTTTACCGTGTTAAAGTTCATAACGGCCTGATCGGAAAGGGTAGCGGAGCCGAACGCTTTGCGCCCCAACGACAGCCCCCGCTGCACAAAAGGATGCTGCAACTCGATGCGAGAAGAATTGAGGTGAACCGAACGCGCAGTTACCTCTGCCCCAACGTGTTGCTGTACCACTTGTACCACTTCTTGGTTGGAGTAAAGCTCGTTGGTGCGTACATCCACCACAAAATGGCAGCGGTCGGGCACCACGTTGTGCTGCGAGCCGGCCTGCACCTGCGTCACGGTCATCTTTACTGGTCCGAGCAGCGGCGACACGTCGGGGAAGCGGTATTTCTGGAACCACTGGATATCGGCAACTGCTTTATACAGAGCATTTTCGCCTTCGTCGCGGGCGGCATGGCCGGTTTTGCCGTGCGCCACGCAGTCGAGCACCACAAGGCCTTTTTCGGCGATGGCCATGTCCATCTGAGTCGGTTCGCCGACGATGCCGAGGTCGAGGCGGCCTAGCTCCGGCAGAATGCTGCGTATGCCGTTGGCACCCGAAATTTCCTCCTCGGCTGTGATGGCGCAAATGAGGTTATAGGGCAGCTCTGATTCGTGGAAATACAGAAACGTTGCCAGCAAACTCACCGCCGAAGCGCCTGCGTCGTTGCTGCCCAAGCCGATGAGCTTATCGCCTTCCAGCACCGCGCCAAACGGATCGTGCGTCCAGGTGCTGCCGGCCTTTACGGTATCGTGGTGCGAGTTGAGTAGGATGGTGGGTTTTTGCGCGTCGTAGTGCCGACCGACGGCCCACACGTTGTTTTGCGCGCGCTGCGGCTGGGCGCCGTGGGCCGCTAGAAAATCAAAAATCAGGGTGGCGGTACGGTCTTCTTCCCGCGAAAACGAAGGCGTTTTGATCAGTGCTATCAGCAAGTCAATGGCCGCCGCGGTAAGGCGTTCGATTAGCTCCGGCATAATACCGTTTTAACGGGCTCGTTGATCTTCAACGCGTTCTCAATCACCACTTTATCGACGCCGGCGGCGAGAGCTGCAAAGGCGTTGTCGAGCTTGGGCACCATGCCGGCGGCAATGACTCCGGCAGTTTTCAGCTGCTGATACTGCTCCGGCACAATGTTTTTTATAACCGATTGATTATCAGAGATATCTGAAAGAACTCCGTCTTTTTCGAAGCAAAAGTGCAGTTCTACGCGGTAGGCGCTGGTCAAGGCGCAAGCTAAGACACTGGCGATGGTATCGGCGTTGGTATTGAGCAACTGGCCCTGGCCGTCGTGCGTGATGGCGCAAAACACAGGCGTTACGTTCGCGCGCAGCAATTGCACAACTAATTCACTATTAACACTTTCCGCATTAAGATCTCCTACAAAGCCGTAATCAATGTCCTTCACCGGACGCTTGGTGGCCCGGATGACGTTGCCGTCGGCGCCGCTCAGGCCCAGCGCGTTTATGCCGCGCTGCTGGAGCAAAGCCACGATCTGCTTGTTGGTTTTGCCGGCGTAAAACATGGTTACGATGTCCAGAGTGGCGGCGTCGGTGATGCGGCGGCCCTGCACCATGTTGGGCTCAATACCCAAGTCCTGCAACATCTGACTGGCGCCTTTGCCACCGCCGTGCACCAAGATTTTTGGGCCCGGCACACGAGCCAGCTCGGTCAGGAACAAGCCCAGCTGGCTTGCATCGTCGATGATGCCGCCCCCAATCTTAAAAATTTTCAGTACGTCGCTCATTCGGGTACGAAGTAAAAATGCGGCGCTCTAGTTCAGAAAAGGCCGGAATCTGTGGTTGGCCTGGCGCTCAGCAGCCGGAAGCCAGTCGGGCCCGGCGGATTTTTACGGCCGGGCCGTCAAAGTTTCCAAAAAAAAACATCTAGTTTTGCAACGATTTAGCGGTCTAAATGATTTAAACCGCAGAAACCTCATTCCGCTTGGCGGTAGTAGTCATGATTCTTTTCTCTTCCATTGCACTTGTACAGCGGCCCGCGTCGGCCCTGCGAACAATGCCAGCTTAAAAGCTGGCTGCAATATCTGCCTGCGTTTTTAGCGCACTGAAAACCGGCAAAGGGACTTCCTGAAAAGCCCTGCCTGAAGAGAAATTTTACGAATAACTGACTGACACGAGTGTAAGCCCCAGTGTACCTATTGCCGAACTACCCACGTTTGGCAACCTGCCCGGCAAAAGCCTTTCTTCCTGGTTTTCTTCCGGCTTCCGGCTCCCACCCCGGTACTTGCGTAGCCTCATTCGCAGACTACGATTCTCTTGCTTCCATTCGTCTTCCCGAGTCTGTTGCCGTATACAGGGCAACCAACCGAGCTTTGACCATGATTTTACGAGTCGCCAATGCTGCCGATGTGCAGTATGTGGAAACCCTTTGTCAATGGTACGCCGAATCCGCCAAAACCCGTGGCGTCGGCATTGCCAAGCGCGACCCCAACTATCTGAAAAAGAAGATGGAACGGGGCGATTCCATCATCGCTTTCGTCGACGATCAGTTGGCCGGTTTCTGCTACATCGAAACCTTTGAAGACAACAAGTTTGTCGTCAACTCCGGCCTGATCGTCAACACCGAGCTGCGTAAGGAAGGCCTGGGCCGCGCCATCAAGCATGAGGTGTTTAAGCTGTCGCGCACCAAATACCCCGAGGCCAAGATCTTCGGCATTACCACCAGTTTGGCGGTCATGAAGATCAACACGGAGCTCGGCTACAAACCCGTGACCTTCACGGAGTTAACCAGCAGCGACGACTTCTGGAAAGGCTGTAGCAGCTGCAAAAACTATGGCATCCTGATGGAAAATCAGCGCAAGATGTGCCTGTGCACCGGCATGGTGTACGACACGCTCAACGATCAGTACAGCCAGCAGCATCCCCAAGAAACCATCAACTTCATCGAAGAACCCCAAAAGCACTAATGAAAAAGGTAGTTCTCGCCTATAGCGGCGGCTTGGATACGTCCTACTGCGTCGTGTATCTGACGAAAGAACTGGGCCTGGAAGTCCATACGGTCATCGTCAATTCGGGCGGTTTTTCGCCAGAAGAGCTTGCTTCCATCGAAAAGCGCGCCTACGAGCTGGGCTCCACGCGCCACGAAGTCATCGACGTGACGGAGCGATTCTACCAGGAGTGCTTACGCTACCTGCTGGCCGGCAACATTCTGAAGAACGACACTTACCCGCTGAGCGTTAGCGCGGAGCGCATGTTTCAGTCGCTGGCTCTGGCCGAATATGCGCGCGAAAACCAAGCCGACTACATTGCCCACGGCAGCACCGGCGCCGGCAACGACCAAGTGCGTTTTGACGTGGCTTTCTCGGTAATTTCCCCTAATACAGAGATCATTACGCCCATTCGCGACCTAAGCCTTTCGCGCCAAGCCGAGATTGAATACCTCCAGCAGAACGGCGTGGAAATGAGCTGGGAAAAAGCCAAATACTCGATTAACAAGGGCATTTGGGGCACTAGCGTAGGCGGCGTCGAAACGCTGACTTCGCGCCAAGGTCTGCCAGAAACCGCTTGGCCTACGCAACTTCAGGAAACCGAGCCGCGCGACATTTCTATCACCTTCGAAAAGGGTGAGCCAGTGGCCTTAAACGGCGAGAAAATGGCGCCCGTGCTCCTGATTCAGACGCTCAACGAGATTGCCGGCAAATACGCCATCGGCCGCGATACGCACGTCGGCGACACCATTTTGGGCATCAAAGGCCGCGTGGGTTTCGAAGCGCCTGCGCCGCTGATTCTGATCAAGGGCCATCACTTGCTCGAGAAGCACACGTCTTCGCGCTGGCAGCTGCTGCACAAAGACTACATCGCCAACTGGTACGGCACCTTGCTGCACGAAGCCCAGTACCTCGACCCGGTGATGCGCGACATGGAAGCCTTCCTGAAGTCTTCGCAGGAGCGCGTGTCGGGCACGGTGTACGTGACGCTGAAGCCCTACCAATTTGAGTTGCAAGGCATTGAATCTCAATATGATATGATGCAGTCGAAAGTCGCAACGTACGGCGAGGAGAACAACGCTTGGGATTCGCGCGATGCCAAGGGCTTCATCAAGATCTTCAGCAATCAGCTTCGGATTCACAGCAGCTTCGATGGACAAAATTAAAGTCGGCATCGTGGGCGGCGCGGGCTACACAGCCGGCGAGTTGATTCGCATTTTGCTGCACCATCCGAGCGCCGAACTCACGTCCGTTGTCAGTTCCTCAAACGCCGGCAACCCGGTGTATCAGGTGCACGATGATTTGGTGGGCGACACCGATCTGGCGTTCAGCATGGCGTTGAGCGGCATAGAAGACGTAGTATTCCTGTGTTTGGGCCACGGCAATTCAAAGGCATTCCTGGAGAAGACCGATTTGCCTACTTCGTTCAAAATCATTGACTTAAGCAATGATTTTCGCCTCACCGCCGACAAGCAACTCGACGGCCGCGCCTTCGTGTACGGCCTACCCGAACTGAACAAAGCCGCAATCCAGCAGGCGCAAAACGTGGCCAATCCCGGTTGTTTTGCCACCGCCATTCAGTTGGCGCTCTTGCCGCTGGCCGCTGCGGGCAGGCTCACCAACGACGTGCACGTGTCGGCCGTTACCGGCTCGACCGGCGCGGGCCGCGAGCTGACGGAAACAACCGGTTTTACGTGGCGCACCGGCAACCTTTCCATCTACAAGCCCTTCAAACACCAGCACTTAGGCGAAATTGGAGAGAGCTTAAAGCAGTTGCAAGCAGGGTTCAGCAGCGACATTAACTTCATCCCCTACCGCGGAAATTTTGCCCGCGGTATCTTCGCCAGCGTCTACACCAAAAGTGATCTGACGCAGGACGAGGCCCGGCAACTCTTTAAGGATTTCTACGCCGCCGCGCCGTTCACCACGGTATCGGACAAAGAAATCCACTTGAAGCAGGTGGTGAATACCAACAAATGCCTCCTGTACGTGCAAAAATTTGATAATCAATTGCTTATCACATCGGCCATTGATAACCTGGTAAAAGGTGCTTCGGGGCAGGCGATCCAAAACATGAACCTGCTGTTCGGGCGGCCCGAGCAGGAAGGACTCAACCTCAAATCTGTGCTTTGGTAATGGAGCTTTTCAACGTTTATCCGCTCAACGACATCACGCCGGTTCGGGCCTTGGGCGCGCAGCTGTGGGACGAAAACGGCCAGCAATACCTAGACTTTTACGGCGGCCACGCCGTGATTTCCATTGGCCACAGCCACCCGCACTACGTGCAGCGCATCACGGATCAGGTGCAGAAAATTGGTTTCTATTCTAACTCGGTGCACATCCCGATTCAGCGCGAGTTGGCGCAAAAGCTAGGCGACGTGTCGGGCTATCCCGACTACACGCTGTTTCTGTGCAACTCGGGTGCCGAAGCCAACGAAAACGCGCTGAAGCTGGCGTCGTTTCACACCGGCAAAAGCCACGTCATTGCGTTTAAAGGCGCATTTCACGGCCGCACGTCCGGCGCAGTTGCCGCTACCGACAATGCGAAGATCGTAGCGCCGTTCAACGCTAATCACTCCATCTCCTTTCTACCTTACGATTTGGCGGAAGTGGAGCGCGTGTTGCAGGAAAAACCGACTTGCGCGGTCATTATCGAACCGATTCAGGGCGTGGGCGGCATCATTATGCCCTCCGACGAATTTCTGCAAGGGTTGGATGAATTGTGCCGCGCGCACGGCGTGGTGCTGATAGCCGACGAAGTGCAGAGCGGCTACGGACGCAGCGGCAAGTTTTTCGCCCACCAGCACGCCGGCATTCGGCCGGGCGTTATTTCGGTGGCCAAGGGCATGGGCAACGGTTTTCCCATCGGTGGCATCCTGATTTCGCCAGAGTTTCAGGCTTCTTATGGGTTGCTGGGTACCACCTTCGGCGGCAACCACTTGGCTTGCGCTGCGGCATTGGCCGTTTTGGAAGTAATTGAGCAGGAAGCACTTATAGAACACGCCCACCAAATGGGCGATTACCTCCGGACTGCTTTGCTGGCCAACGCTGGCGCGCAGGAAATACGGGGTCGCGGCCTGATGATTGGGGTGAAATATGATTTCCCCATCAAAGACATTCGCGACCAGTTGCTCATGGAACATCATATTTTTGTGGGCAACGCCTCCGACCCAACCGTGTTGCGCTTGCTGCCGCCCCTGAGCATCAAGCAGGAAGAAGTCGATCAGTTTTTACAGGCGCTTTATACCATCACGAAGGATAGCCTCGTCGAGAAATGAGTGAATTGAAGCAAGTAAAACTGGTGCTGGAAGACGGCACCGAAATCGTGGGCAAGTCCTTCGGGGCGTTTACTTCTGCTGCGGGCGAAGTAGTGTTTAGCACGGCCATGACCGGCTACCCCGAAAACCTCACCGACCCCTCTTTCGCCGGCCAGATTCTGGTGCTCACCTACCCGATGGTGGGCAACTACGGTGTGCCCGGCGAGGAGCTATACGAGTCGATTTCCCAGATTTTCGAGTCGGACAAGATTCACATTGCCGGCTTGGTGGTCAACTATTATTCCGAGGAACACAGCCATTGGAATGCGGCCAAAAGCCTCGGCGACTGGCTTTCGGAGTACAATATCCCCGGCATCTTCGACGTGGATACGCGCATGCTGACCAAAAAGCTGCGGGAAAAAGGCGCCATGCTGGGCAAAATCGTGGCCGAAGAAGATGTATCCCTCCACGACCCTAACCTGGACAACTTGGTAGCCCAGGTTAGCCAGCCCGGCGTGCAGCACTACGGCACGGGTCAGCACAGAATCGTGCTCGTCGACTGCGGCACCAAAACCAACATTATCCGCTGCTTCTTGGAGCGCGATGTTGAGCTCATCCGGGTGCCTTGGGACTATGACTTCACCACACTCGACTACGACGGCCTGTTCCTGAGCAACGGCCCCGGCGACCCAAAGATGTGCACCGCAACTATTGGTCACCTCCAAACGGCGTTGCAGCAAGACAAGCCCATTTTCGGCATTTGTCTGGGCAGCCAGCTTATGGGCCTGGCCGCGGGCGGCGACACGTTCAAGCTGAAGTACGGCCACCGCAGTCACAACCAGCCGGTAAAGCTCACTGGTACCCAGCGCAGCTACATCACCAGCCAAAACCACGGCTTCGCGGTAGACACTGACACGCTGCCCGCCGAGTGGACCATGTTGTTCGAAAACCTCAACGACGGCACCTGCGAAGGCATCAAGCACAAGACCAAGCCGTTCTTCTCCACCCAGTTCCACCCCGAAGCCGCCGGCGGCCCCGAGGATACGGAGTACCTGTTCGATGACTTTTTGAAGGCTGTGGCTGAGCACAAGGCTGCGAAGTAGACTGGCCTAGAACGCTGCTGCTCCGCTCGTCATGCTCAGCTTGCCGGAGCATCTCTACTGCTTCGTTGCTACATCGTAAAATTGCAGTCACACTTTTTCGCCCTAATAAGCTTATCAGACCAGAAACAGGCCCTATGGCATTCTCACCTGAATATTTGCATGACGCCACTTTGGTGCAAGTGAAGTTCACTTGGGAAACTGGGGTAGTGGAAATCCATCTGCGAACTTGGTTAGATCCTGCCTTCATTCTGATTGTAAGCAACGTGACTGCGCTTCACGTAACCAGAAATTATGAATGGGGGCCAAGTGAGCAAATAAATACCATCACAGTTTCCGAAAACTTGGTAGTTGTTGAAACACAAAGTGGCGACAACATTAGAGTGACTGGCAACATTAATCTCCAATGAACCAGTAGATATTCTTCGGCAAGCTCTGCATGACGTCTCTTTCTTCGCTTATCCATCACTCATTAACGCATTACTCCTATGCAAGAAAAAGGTAGAGGTTTTCCGAATTGGGGATATGTGTTGTTGGGCGCTCTGGCTTTTGCAGGGTTCTATTTCATCAAGAACATGGGCCAACGAACGATCATGAAAGCAGTGCTAGGTGCACCGGCCGATCTGATTGCGAAAGCCATGGGTTCGGCCAGAGTGTCTCCCAGAATAACCCGTAGAACGGGAAGGATATCCGCCAAAAACTTTAAGGTAGAGAGACTTAACGCGAAGAAAGATTCTCTCACTTTTCGATTCTTCTTGGATGGCGAACGTGCTGACGCAACTATCCACCTCCGAATGGCCCGGCGGCCGTCGGGCGAATGGCAGATAGTGAAAAGCGATACCCTCTACTCCAAGTAAAAAACTACCCTGCCCACGTAAGCAATCGGCTGTGGCCAGCTTTGTACGACTGCCTTTTAACATGACCGCACCAGCGGCCTGTTACCTCAACCCTTAGAATGGAAAAACCCAACAAAGTTCTCATCCTTGGTTCCGGCGCGCTCAAAATTGGGGAGGCCGGTGAGTTCGATTACTCCGGCTCGCAGGCCCTTAAGGCGCTGAAAGAGGAAGGCATCCGCACCATCCTCATCAACCCCAACATTGCCACCGTGCAGACGTCGGACAACATTGCCGACGACGTATATTTCCTGCCCGTGACGCCCTTTTTCGTGGAGGAGGTCATTAAGAAAGAGCAGCCCGATGGCATTCTGGTGGCGTTTGGCGGCCAAACGGCTTTGAACTGCGCCGTGGCTTTGTTCCGCGGCGGCGTGTTCGAGAAGTACAACGTTAAGGTGCTGGGAACGCCGGTGCAGTCCATTATCGACACCGAGGACCGCGATATTTTCAAGGAGAAGCTCGACCAGATTGGCGTGCTCTCGGCCCGCAGCGAGGCCGTGACCAGCATCGAGGAGGCTCTGAAAGCCGCGGAGAGAATTGGGTTCCCGATTATCGTGCGGGCAGCGTTTGCGCTGGGTGGCTTGGGCAGCGGTTTCGCCAACAACATGGACGAGCTACGGGCCCTGGCCCAGAAAGCCTTCACAACTTCCGACCAGATCTTGGTGGAGGAGTCGCTGAAGGGCTGGAAGGAAGTGGAGTACGAAGTGGTGCGCGACCAGTACGATAACTGCATCACAGTCTGCAACATGGAGAACTTCGACCCCATCGGCATCCACACCGGGGAGAGCATCGTGGTAGCGCCTTCGCAGACTTTGAGCAACCGCGAGTACCACAAGCTGCGCAGCATCGGCATCAAAACTATTCGCCACTTGGGCATCGTGGGCGAGTGCAACATTCAGTATGCCCTCGATCCCGTTTCGGAGGACTACCGCGTCATTGAGGTGAATGCGCGTTTGTCGCGTTCCTCGGCGCTGGCTTCTAAGGCTACGGGCTACCCACTGGCGTTTGTGGCGGCCAAGCTGAGCTTGGGCTATTCGCTGTCGGAGCTGAAAAACAGCGTAACGCAGACGACTTCGGCCTTCTTTGAGCCGGCCCTGGATTACGTGGTGTGCAAGCTTCCGCGTTGGGACCTTGGCAAATTTTCGGGCGTACAGCGGCAGATTGGCAGCGCCATGAAGAGCGTAGGCGAGGTGATGAGCATTGGCAAATCATTCGAGGAAGCCATTCAGAAAGGCTTGCGCATGCTGGATACCGGCAAGCGCGGCTTCGTGGCCAACACCCCAGAACATTTTGATAATCAAACACTTGACAAACTTCTGAGCGAACCCAACGAGGAGCGCATCTTCGCCATCAACCTAGCCTTCGAGTCTGGCTACGACATCGAGCGGGTGCACGACCTAACCAAGATCGACCGGTGGTTTTTGCAGCGCCTCTACAGCATTTATGAGCTGAGCAACAAGATCGCCGCGCGTCGCGGTGCCGGCGTAGATGCCCTGGAAACCGAGCTGCTGCGCGACGCCAAAAAAGCCGGCTTTTCCGACCAACAACTGGCCGTGAAACTGTTGGGCGAAGGCGATGTGAAAGCCGATGAGCTACTCATCCGTGCCCGCCGCAAAGCCTTGGGTGTGCTGCCCGTAGTGAAGCAGATCGACACATTGGCGGCCGAATTTCCGGCCAAAACCAACTACCTCTACACCACTTACCACGGCACCGAAAACGACCTGGCCCCCGAAACCGACAAATCTATTGTGGTGCTGGGCTCGGGTGTGTACCGCATCGGCAGCTCCGTTGAGTTTGACTGGTGCGGCGTGAATGCGGTGCAAACCGTGGCCGAAGAAGGTTATAAGTCCATCATTATCAACTACAACCCCGAAACCGTCTCGACCGACTACGACGTCAGCGACCGGCTGTATTTCGAGGAGTTGTCGTACGAGCGGGTGATGGACATTCTGGATTTTGAGCAGCCCGATGGTGTGATCCTGTCCACTGGCGGCCAGATTCCGAACAACCTTGCTACCCGTTTGGCCGAGGCCCAGGCGCCCATTTTGGGTACTGCCGCGGCCCGCATCGACGAGGCCGAAAATCGCCACAAGTTCTCCAGCATCATGGACGAGCTGGGCATTGCGCAGCCGCGCTGGAACGAGCTCACGACCATGAATGCCATCCTGGAATTTGTGCAGGAAGTTGGGTTTCCGGTCTTGATTCGGCCTTCTTATGTACTCTCCGGCGCCGCAATGAACGTGGTCTCCAACCACGAGGAACTGGAGGAGTACCTGAAACTGGCTTCGGAAGTGAGCGCCGAATACCCAGTGGTAGTGTCGGAGTTTATTCAGGAAGCCAAGGAAATCGAGCTGGATGCGGTAGCCGACAAGGGCGAAATCGTGTCGTACGCCATTTCCGAGCACGTAGAATTTGCCGGCGTGCACTCCGGCGATGCTACCATGTACTATCCGCCCCAGAGGGTGTACGTGGGCACCGTGCGCAAGCTTAAAGTGATTGCCGAGAAGATTGCCAAACGCTTCGAGATCAGCGGGCCGTTCAACATTCAGTTTCTGGAAAAGAACCGCGAAATCCGCGTGATCGAGTGCAACCTGCGGGCTTCACGTAGCTTCCCGTTTGTGTCGAAAGTATCGGGGCACAACCTGATTAAGAAGGCCACGAAAGTGCTGCTTGGCCTGCACGTAGAGCGTGATGCAAGCGAACTGGTGTACGACTCAACCTTCGTGGGCGTGAAGGCTTCGCAGTTTTCTTTCACCCGCCTACAAGGTGCCGACCCCGTGCTGCGCGTCGATATGACCTCGACCGGCGAAGTAGGCTGTCTGGGTGACACGTCCGAAGAGGCTTTGCTAAAGTCTTTATTATCAGTTGGTTATAGAATACCACAAAAAACGATATTGATTTCGGGTGGGCCGATTACGTCCAAAGTGACGTTGCTGGACGCGGCGCGCCAGCTGGTACTGAAGGGCTACACCATCTATGCTACGCAGGGCACGCACCGTTTCTTCGCCGAAAACAACGTGCCCAGCTCCCTGCTCTTCTGGCCCGACGATCACCAGGAGCCTAACGCCCTGACTTACTTGCGCGAGAAAAAAATCGATTTGGTCATCAACATCCCGAAAAACCTGACCAAAGGCGAGCTGGACAACGACTACAAGATCCGCCGCACTGCCGTCGATTTCAACATTCCACTGATCACGAACGCGCGTCTGGCCAAGGCATACATTCATGCGTTCTGCACGCTGGAAATGAAGGACTTGAAGATTAAAAGCTGGAACGAGTACAAGGCGCAATAAACTGGTGGTCGAAAGAACATCATGCTGAGCGAAGTCGAAGTCTCTCTCCCGCTTCACTAGGTATGACGTTCTGAAACTCAGAAGAATCCAAACATGAACAAATTCACCTCTTTCGCCGACGTTCCTGATTACAAAGCGCTGCTCAACAAGGCCTTAGAGATTAAAGCCAATCCGTTTGGCTACCAGCACCTAGGCAAGAACAAGACCGTCGGGCTGATTTTCTTTAACCCTAGCCTACGTACCCGCCTGAGCTCCATTAAGGCGGCCTACAACCTCGGCGCACAGGCCTGGGTGCTGAATGCCGGTGCTGACTCGTGGACGCTGGAAATGAACGACGGCGCCGTGATGAACGGCTCGACGCAGGAGCACATTAAGGAAGCCATTGCCGTGATGAGCCAGTACTGCGACGTGCTGGGCGTGCGCACCTTTCCCGGCCTGAAAGACCGCGATGAGGATTACAACGAGGTGGTATTCAACAAGATCTTGAAGTATGCTACCGTGCCGGTTATTAGCCTGGAAAGTGCGACGCTGCACCCGTTGCAGTCCTTCGCCGACCTGATTACGGTGGCCGAGACCAAGCAAACCGAGCGCGTAAAAGTGGTGCTGACGTGGGCACCACACGTACGCGCCTTGCCGCAGTGCGTGCCCAACTCCTTTGCCGACTGGTTCTCGGAAATCGATTGGGTCGATTTTGTCATTACGCACCCCGAGGGCTACGAACTGGCCGAGCGGTTTACCAAAGGCGCCCGCATCGAGTACGACCAGAAGAAAGCCCTGGAAGGGGCCGACTTTGTGTACGCCAAAAACTGGAGCAGCTACCGCGACTACGGCCAGGTAATCACGCAAGACCCTAGCTGGATGGTGGATGCGCAGCACATGGCCCTGACCAACAACGGCAAATTCATCCATTGCCTGCCGGTGCGTCGCAATGTGGAAGTAGCAGATGCCGTGCTCGATTCGCCTAACTCGTTGGTGGTGCAGGAAGCCGGCAACCGCGTGTTTTCGATGCAAACAGTGCTGCACGAGATGTTGCAATAGCTGAAATGTGTCTTCCCGTCATGCAGAGCGGAAGCGAAGCATCTCTACTGGTTAGTAATTCATCGAAGCGGGAGAGATGCTTCGCTTCCGCTCTGCATGACCGCCTTTTTTCATCATTTGTAGATTAGCAACAAACAAAAAAGCCCGCGTTCGTCTCGAACGCGGGCTTTTTTGTTTATAATCAATTAATAGTCAATTAGTTGCTACAAAGGGTCGGCGGTTACTTTGAAACGGGACTTGGCCGTCATGGTGATGTCGCGGGATATGACTTTGCGGATGACGGCTTTCGTGGTGAGCGTGTATTTTTCCGCTTTGATATAGCTGTCCAGCTGTTGGCCACTGGGTTTCAGCTCGATGCTGCTGACGCCGGTTGGCACGTTGTCGAGGGCCGCCAACAGTACCTGATCATTGGAGTTGGTGCTGATGTAGATCTCAATGGACTTGAGAAAATCGAAGTTCTCCTCTTTGGGGTCGGCGATGTCGATCGTTAACTTGTTCAGCGTCACGTTCTTCACCAAGTCGGCGCGGGTGTGGTTGTTGCTGAAGGTTTCGTCGGAGCGCGTGGGCACGTCGATGAGGAAAGCCGGCATCTGCCCGACCGGGAAGTTGGCCCCGACTTTGATGCTTTGGCTGTCCTCGATGTAAAAAGTTAGCAGCTTGTCGATTTTGTCGCACGCAACGGTGCAGAACAGAGCCAGCAGAGAAACTAAAAACAGGATTTTTTTCATGGAGTTGAATTTTACTGCAAAATACGAACTCCCATCCAAACCAGATTTATACTTCCCTCAACTTCCCTAGCAGTAGCCCTTTATGTTCTTGGTACTACTTAGGGCACTCCTCGCGGGTGAGGGTTTCGTTGATGTTGATGGCGGCTTTGGCGCCTTCGGCGGCGGCCAAAAGTGCTTGTTGCAGCCCCGAAGTATTGTCGCCGGCAGCATACAGACCGGGCAGGCTGGTTTGCTGCTTCTTATCGATCCAGATGGCACCCTTGCCCGTGATGCGGCAGCCCAGATGCTCGGCAAACTGCGTGCGCTGGTGTTGGTGCGGATGCACAAACAAGGCGTGGCGGGCCAGCGGCTCGCCCGTTTCAAAGACAACGTGCCGAAGCTCCCCCTTTTTGGTGCCTTCCAAGCACTTGACCACCTCTTCCCGCACCTGGATTTTTTGCCGGGCCAAGCGTTGCCGGGCGTGGTCGGTGAGGCCACCGGGGCCGTCGGTGCACACCACCACATCCGGCGACCACCGACTGACGAGCAAGGCCAGTCCGGTTACGCCCTTGCCCCGACCGTACACGGCCAGCGGCTGGTCGCGCACTTCCCAGCCGTGGCAGTACGGGCAATGCAGCACGCCTACGCCCCACAGTTCGCGCATGCCATCGAGGGGCGGCAACTCGTCTTCTACGCCCGTGCTCAGCAGCACTTTACGGGCAGTAATGGTAAAGGAGCGGCTGTTTTCGGTTTCGGCTATTATCTCAAAACCGTAAGCTAACGGCTTGATTTCCAGCACGCGCGCCGTGCGCAGCTCCACACTAGGATAGGGCGCTAATTGCTCGCGGCCGAGGCGCAGCAGTTCGGCCGGCTTGATGCCATCGCGGCTCAGGAAGCCGTGCACGGCGGGCGAAGGAGCATTGCGCGGGTCGCCGCCGTCGCAGACCAGCACCCGGCGCAGGCAACGGCCCAACGTAAGCGCGGCGCTCAGGCCGGCGCTGCCGGCGCCCACAATCAGCACATCGTAATCGGTAAGTGGTTGGTCTTGAGGACGGTGGCGGGAAGTAGAAGAAGCCATGCAAGCAAGTAAATCAGCGTAAGCCTCTCTATAACGCCAAAAGCCGTAGCTGGTTGAATTAAATCTGGAGACCTCGCCCCCAACTAGGCTCGTGATGGGTTACTGGTGAGCTTTACTACAAGCACATGCTCTTAATAGATCAAAAGACCATCACTTTACAATCATTTGATTATAAACGCGTTATAAAAAAGGCAGTTTGCTACTAAACGCAAAAAGCCTCTTTCTGACGAAAGAGGCTTTTTGAGTAAGCGCATCCGGTATTATTCTTTAACCAGACGTTTGGTGAGGTTGATGGCGCCGCCGCGGATGATAACCATGTACGTGCCTTTGGGCAACGCCTGCACGTTGAGGGTATAAGGCAGGCTCGCAGTCGTTGAGTTGCTGCTAACGGTGCGGCCAGTCATGTCGACGAGCACTACCTGGTAAGTACCGGCAGGCAAAAAGGCCAAGTCAAGCGTGGAGGTGGTAGTAGCCGGGTTAGGGTATAATTCGGCCGAAGCTGCTGGCTGCTGCGTGAAGGCGGTCGTACGCACGAGGCTGTATTGCGCGCTGCCGCTGGCCTCTACCTGCTTGAGGCGGTAGTACACCGTGCCCAAGTGCTTCTGGGCCACGTTGGCATCGGTGAAGGCGTAGGTGCTGACCTCCGAAGTGGTACCGTTGCCGCGTACGTTGGCTACTTTTTCAAACGTAATGCCGTCGAAAGAGCGCTCTACCTCGAAGTGGTCGTTGTTCTTCTCGGTGGCCGTTTGCCACTTCAGCTGCGCATCGAAACGAGCGGCTTTCACCTCAAACAGAGCCAGTTCCACGGGCAGAGGCTTGTTTACGCCGACGGTAGTCAGCCCCGAGAATTCGGAAGTACCCGTGCCGGATTTCGTGGCCGTGGCCGTCACTTTGGGGCTGCCTGTGGTCAGGGCGGCGCGCTGGGCTGCCGAGAGAGTGCTCAGGGGAATGACGAAATAGAACGCGCTGGCGTTGGTTTCCGAACCTTGGTCGATGCCGTTGATCAGGCCGCTGTACGAGCGGGCGTTCTTGGCGCCATCGCTGGTGCTGCCCTCGATTTGGGACGTAATAAATGTGAAGCCTTCCCCAAAGTTAGAAGCATCCGCAGAGGCAACGAAAAGCTCGATGGTCGAGCCAGCCGGGGCATACCCCGCGATTTCCAGATTGGTAGCGTTCGTTACGGCTTGCGTAACTATCGGGAAGTTGAGCAGGCTGTTGGCGCCGCTGGTCGTCGTTTTGCTGTCGGCATTCTTGCTCACGCCGTCGCCGGTTGCGGTGGTTGTGGCGGATAAGTCGATACCCAAGTCCCCGTTGGTGCTGATCGCATTTTGCGAGAAAACGTTGTTGAAAGTCCCGCTCAGGGCCACGATGCCGTCGCCGGCATTTCCGGTTATCGTGTTGGTGCTGAACGTATTACCGCTGCCTGCTGCGATGGCAATGCCCGCGCCGTTGCTCCGGATAATGTTGCCGCTCACCGTGTTGCTGGTGTTGGCACCGCTGATGAATTCGAGGCCGTAGCCGCGGTTGCTGCTCAGGGTATTGCCGGTGATAGAGGCCCCAGTTGTGCCGCCCAACACTTGAATACCGTCGGCGCTAGCATTCTGCGTGGCGGTACCTAAGATGACGTTGTTGGTCACCGAAGCAGTGGTAGCAGCATTCAGGCGAATGCCTCCGGTGTCGTTGCCCGTGGCCGTCACGTCGGTGATTACCGACGTGGCTGCGCCGTTTACGTACACGGCCGCACCTTGCGTGACGCTGCCGTCACCTTTGGCATTTGTCAAACCCAGCGACGCAATGCGAGTAGAAGCGCCCGTGATCTCCAGGCCTTTGAAAGAATTGAAGTCAATAACTACTTCCGGGCCGGTAGTAGTTTCCGCGCCAGCGGCTACGTTGTTGCCGGTCACGACCGTTTGCTCCTTGCCGTCAATGGCCGTACTGGCATCGATCAGAGTTGGCAAAGCCGAAGCCAGGGTGATGGTAAACTGCTTCGTGGTGGCGCTATAGCCCGCGGCAGTGACGCCGGTGCGCAAGCCTGCTGGGACGCCCGTGGTGCGGTTATCGTTTAGCATGAAGATCGCCGTTTCTACGCCCGCGGCCGGGTCGATGGCCGTGGTGCCACTCGCCGCGGTGCCGTTGAAAGCCACTTGGTTTAAGTTATTGTTAGGCAATGCGTTAGCGTTGACAATAAACTGTCGCAGAGATCCCTGGCCCGCGTCGTTGGTATTGACCACTGCATCGAAGTTAAAGCCGAAATCAACGTTGGTGGCGGCAACGAGCGCCGAGGATATGGTAACACCGGCAAGCGATTGAGGCGTGCGATTGCCCAAGGTCAGAGCGGGCAGCAGTTGCGTTCCGGTGTTCTGGGCTGCATCGATTAGCAAAGGATTTTCCCCGCCAATCCGGTTGACGTCGCCGTTCACATACGTCTGCACCGGCACTACTCCAGCAGCAGTGGCGTTGCGCACAGAAGTTACCGTAGAGTTGACGACACGAACGTCGTAATTGCCGCTTACTACAAGTGGGAAAGTATAGGTCCCGTCGGTGCCGGTAGCCACGGTGTTGATGAGCTTACCCGAGTCAAGGTCATAGAGTTCGAGCACTGCTCCACTCCGGCTGATGGCGTTGGCCGTAAAGCCCGAACCGGTAGCCGCGGCATTGGCGGTAGCATAGTCACGGCCTGCGCCGCCGCCATAGTTTACGTCGTCATACACGCGGCCGGCAATGGTTGTGCTGTTTTCCACCGAAATGGTGTAGGTGGCCGGAGCGGCGCTCTGTTCGTTGCTGTTGTCGAGGGCGCTGAACTGGAAGGCAGCCGAACCCACATAGCCAGCTACCGGATCAAACTTTAGCGCAGCCGCTTCGGCAACCGTTACGATCTGGCCAATTTTCACCAGCACACCATTCAGCGTCAGCGAGCCTTGCGTGTTGGGGTCCAGTACCGACTCGAATACGTATGAGTCGATTACGCCGGGGGCAGTATCTGTGCCGGCAAGGGAAGGAATGGTGGTGGCAGCGGCGCCGTTGGCGATGCGAAACGTCACATCATTTGCGACGGGCAACGTGTTGGCGGTGCAGTCCGAGCCGTTTTTCGACTGCGTGGCTACCGTAGCATTGCTGACAGCCAAATCGTCTAAAATGGCCGTGCCGTTGCTTCCGCCGTTGGTTTGAGCATCAAAAGAAATTTCTACCCGGTACACGCCTACTTGGCTGATGGTAGCCATGATGCTCGTAGCAGCTGTGTTGCCAAAAGCGGTAAAAGCCGTGAGTACCGTGCGGGTACCCGCCGCATCCAGCAGCGCGAGGCGGTAGCGTGCAGTGTTGGTGGTAGCAGTTACGCGGGCCAGAAAAGTCACCGTAGTCGAACCGCTCATCCGCAGGAGGGGCGTGGCGTAACCAGCGGCCGTTGTGCTAAGTACCGCGTTGGTGATCAATGAGTTATTGTCACTCAGGACGCTGGTATTCGACAGGCTCATGCCCGTATAGATTTCGCAGTAATCCGTGGCGGTGCGGCCTTCAAAGTCCTGTGCATAAGCAGCCGTGCCGGGGTTTACCTTCTGGCTTGCTTCGTTGTTAAGAGGGTTGGAGTCGGGGTTGCTTGCCGTGATGGTCGAAACGTTGGTGAACGTGCCTTCCTTCGCGATCGTGGCCGTAATGCTAAGCGTAGCACTGCTGCCGCTAGCAAAGGTGTTGACGCCCGACACAATCGTCCAGATGCCGGTGGTGTTATCGTAGGTGCCCGTGGACGGGGTAGCGCTCACGAAGGTCAGGCCGGCGGGCAACGCATCAGTTACTTGCACCCCCGTAGCCGCGACGCCCGTGTTGCCGGCCGTAACGGTGAAGGTCACTTGGTCGCCAACCTGGTAGGGACCTAGGTTAACCTGCTGTGTAACAGACAGATCTGTAGCCGTAAGGCCCGTAGCCGCAATCGGAAGCTTGTAGGTAGCAGCCGCAGAGGACAAGCCCAGATCATCCGTAGCAGCGTAGTTGAATGACGGGGTGCTGCCTGCTACGGCGGTGGCAGCCGGGTCAAATTGCAGAGTCGCCATTTCCGCGGGCGTCAGCGTCCGGTTGGTAACGGAGGAAGTGTTGCCGGCAGCGAGCGTTATGGTGGCGCCAGCCCGCGTGTAGGTGACTACACCTTGGGTGGTCGCGGGCAGGTTGGTCAGCAGAAAGCTGGCAATCGTGTTGTCGCCGTCGGGGTCAGAAGCAACCAGCGCCGGAATAGCAGTAGCATTATTGGTATTGCTCATCGTGGGGGCCGTAACATTCTGCGCTACGGGCACTTGATTGACCACCGTGGTTACTTGCGCGTCGCTTTGCGTGCCGTTGTTATTGCTTGGCACTTCGTCCGAGGAGGTCGCTGTGCTACGGGCAGTACCGGTTACGGTACTCGTGCCGATCGTGAAACCTACGTTGTAGGTGACGGTGGCACCACTGGCAATATTAGCCGAGACGGGCAGCGTCAGGAGGCCACTGGCCGAGCTATAACTTGTGCCTGCGGCCGCACCGTTGACGGTCACGTTGGTCAGTCCCGCGATAAGCTGGACCGTCGGGGCGACGCTGGTGGCGGTGTAAGGACCGTTGTTGTTGACGCTGGCAACGTACGTCACTGCGGTGTTAGGATTTACGCGCGCGGGGCCCGTAAGCGTCGTCACTACGTCTGGCGTATACCAGGCAAATGACTCAAAAGTCATCAGCTGCTGAGCCGGATTGGCCGCTCCCGCAACGTTGGCGTATGCAAAGGTTACGCTGACAATTGGCTCGGGAAACGTAACCACAGTGTTATCATCGGCCGTCGAAGAGCCCGCATTGCCGGTCAGGGTATTGTTGCCACTGAACGTAACCACCGTACCCAAGGCGAAGTTGGCGGCGGTAAGAGCCACGGTTGTTCCGTCGGCCCGCTTCCCGGTCACGATGAGCTGGTCGGTCCAGGCGCCGGCGCTCAAGTCGATATCGCCGAAACTGGCGCTGAACCCACTGACGGCTTTGCTGAAAGAAAAAGTAACGCTAGCCGTTTGCGCCGCGGCGGCTTTGCCGTTGATGTAGTCAGCGGTCCAAGTGAGCGCCCGGCCGGGCATAGTCGGGTTGTCTTCGATGTGCAGGTTAGTTTCGGGGCCGCTGCCTGTGTAGTTGCTGATCGAAACGGTGGTGCCATTGACCACGAGCGACTGCGAAGTACTGCTCCAGTCTTCCATTATCGGCCGGGTAGTGAAATCCAGCACGGAGCCGAAGGTACTTCCTACGTTGGATACCGGAATAGCATAGTTAGCCGCAGTAGCATCCGCGATCCCGTTGTTGTCGACTGCTTTGTATTGAATGATAGCCGTACCAAAGAACGAAGCCACCGGATCGAAAGTAAGCTGGGCCGCTTCGGCAGCGGTAACCGTTGCGTTGGCCGCAAGCTGCGTTCCGGTGGCACCAATGCGAAGCACGCCGACGGTGGCAGCATTCGGCACTGCAGTGATCAGGTAGCTATCAACGCTGCCGTCGGTATCCACGCCAAACAGACCCGGCGCCAAAGTGCTGGCGCCGAAGCCTTTGGCTACCACTTGGTTGGTCACCTCGCGGGTGGCGGGTACTTGGTTGACGCGTGCCGCGGTAGTTACCGGAATGTTGTACGTGCCCGTGGCCGAAGTCAGCCCCGTTTCGTCAGTTGCCTGATACTGAAAGGAATAGGTAGTAGTGGCGGCTACTGTCGCTGGGTCGTAGGCGATGCTAGGATACTGAAAAGGGCTGAACGTCTGAGCAGTAGACGTAACGGCTACCTTTTCGCCACTTGAGATGTTGTAAGCATACAATACCCCTGCCGTAGGCAAAGTGGTAAAACGATAAGATGATAGGCTTGTGTTGCCGTCGGCATCGTTAAACAGCGTAGCCGTGACGGACGAAACCAGCAACGTGATGCCGTTATTGCCGGGCAGGTTGGGGTTGGTAATAGTAGGCGTAATAATCGCTGGGGCCGTTGCGGCGTGCACAGTCGCCGTTCCGACTGCTAACCAAACCAGCAAGAAGCTTGCTAATCGTAAGCGTGTTCTCATGTACTAAGTGTGTCGTGAAGTATGTGCTGAAAAGGATAGTTTGAACTATACCCTAGCTCAACTATCCTTCAAACTTACCGCACGAAGAAAACCCGGTTTCCAGGTTCTATCTAAACTATAATTATTACTAGCCGAACGACATCTTCTGCCAAACGGCAAAAGTCCTCCCTACACTGAATGCAATGAGATTTTCGGCAATAGTGATAATGTTTATGCGAATAATCTATGTTAACAAAGTGATAATATGGGATGTATAAAACCCCCCTTGGTAAGCTTGCTTTTGTTCAACTTCCTTTAAAATAGAAAGCGCTACTCACTTGAGTAGCGCTTTTAGCAAAGGAGATTATCCATCAAGCGTGGTTTGGTCTGCTCACCGGCTTGACCATGACGACGACTGTTGCTGGCTGGCTTGCTAAGCAGCCGTTATGCTCACCGTTACCTTCCTCCTAACTCGCTATGCAACCGCTACATGCGCGCGGCGGAAGGTTAGCGGCGTAGTGCCGGTGTGCTTCTTGAAGGAGTTGTTGAAATACGTGGGATACTCAAACCCCAAGCTGTAGGCCACTTCGCCTACACTCCAGTCGGTGTGAGCTAGCAGCAACTTGGCTTCCGTCACCAGTCGCTCGTTGATGTGGGCCGTGGTAGACTTGCCGGTTACTTCCTTCACCATGGCATTCAGGTGGTTGACATGGATAGCCATGTGGTCGGCGTAGTCACTCGCCGATTTCAGCACGGGCTCCCGTAGCTGCGCCGTGACGGGAAACTGCACCTCCAGCAAGTTCAGAAACAACGACGTGATGCGCTCGGCCGCGTTAGCAGGCGCGTGTTGGGCCGAAGCCGGCTGCAGGCGGGCGGCTTCGTGGATGATAATGGAAAGCTGGTTGCGCAGCAAATCGTCCTTGTGGGCGTAATCCGACTCCAAATCCCGCCGCATCCGGGTGAAGGCGTCGGTGAAGTAGCGGACCTGCTCCGGGTCAAGGAAGTACACGGGGTTGCCTTCTACCTTGTAGAGCACCGTATCTTTCAGGCTGACGCCCCGCATAGCCGAGTGCAGAAACGACTCGGAAAAGCAGCACAGGTACCCTTACTGTTCGCCGGAGCCCTCGACCACTTCCTAAGCGTAAGGAATCAGCCGGTTGGTGAATACCAACGCGGGCTGGTTGACGGCGTAGCTGCGGGTGGTGTAGTGCAACTCATTGGCCCCTTCCACCACCAGCACCACCTTAAACAGGTCGCGGCGGTCGAAGTTGCCCATACCGCACCGGGCTTCCAGCATGGTCATCACTTCGACGTCTCCGTCGGGAAAGTCCGTGACAGGCTGGGAAAAGGCACGTGAGCTAGTCATCGGGTTGCTCAGCGCTTTGGCCAAGAGGCGGCGCTGCTGTAAGCCTATAACAGACGCGGGGAGCCGGAGTTTTGTTGCAGACATAAAGGCGAATGGACTGTGTAAGGTTTCGCTGCTTCCATCGATCGCTTATTGGGGTCGGGCAGTCACTTATAGCTGTTGTATTCTTGGTCGGTCACGGGCCGGCCCCAGGTCACAATGCCCTTCTCAGTGTTGACGTTGAGTGAGATGTGCGTCATGCCTTGCTTGGGCGAGGCACCGTGCCAATGCTCCACGCCGGGCAACGCTTTCACCACTTCGCCCTTGCGCAGCAGCCGGATGGGTTGGCCTTTTTCTTGGTAATAGCCCAGGCCCGCCGTCACCATCAGAATCTGGCCGGCGGCGTGGGTGTGCCAGTTTGAGCGCGCCCCCGGTGCAAACGTCACGTTGCCACTCACGCAGTTGAAGGCCGGATCATCCTTCACCAACAAGTAGCCGTACACCTCGCCGGTAAAATTCTGGGACGGCGCCCGGTCACCCTTCGGAAAGATGGCGCCTGGCGCCGAAGCAGTTTTAGCAACAGGCAATGCTTTCGGAGTGGTCTGGGCAAAGCTGGCCAAGCCAACTCCAACGGCTAGCGTAGCGGTAAGCAGAGCAAAGCGCGTCATGTCAAGTACTTGAAGGTTAAGTAATTACACTCACACAAGGAGACTTGCACAGAACTATAGGTGTTTCACTACCCGCGCCGGTACGCCCGCCACAATGCTGTTGGCGGGTACGTCTTTGGTCACGACCGCGCCAGCTCCCACGATGGCATTTTCCCCAATGGTGACGCCGGGCATCACCGTTGCGTTGGCCCCCAGCCACGCGCCCCGCTTCACGATGATGGGCTTAGAAATGGTGCTGCGGCGCTGCCCGGCCTCAGTAGGGTGGTTGGACGTGATGAGGTTCACCTTTGGCCCCACTAATACATTGTCTTCCAATACAATACCACCCCGATCCATAAAGGTGCAGGCGTGGTTCACGAACACGTTCTTGCCGATGTGGATGTTGTGGCCGAAGTCGGTGTAAAAGGGCGGAATCATGAAAAACGTGTCGTCGACGGGCTTGTTGATCAGCTCGCTGAACACGCGGTTCACCTGCTCGTTGTCGTCTACTCGCATGGCGTTCAGCTCCGAAGTGATGCGAATGGCCTTGCGGATGATGGCGTAAATCTGCGGGTAGTCCGGGTCGTCGAGTGAAATGACTTCGCCGGCCAATTCCCGCTCAAATATGGTTCTGGGTTGAGGCTCCATGAATACTTTTACTGAATTGTAGAAGGGTCGCTTTACAGGACCTGACCGGTAGGGCGGCACAGGATTTCGTTGAAGTCCACGCCCTCATGCTGGCGCAGGCCTCTGGAGATGACGTGCACCGCATGCTTGGTGGCACAGTACATTGTGGGCAGACAGCGGAAGCAGCGCTACTTTACCTTCACGCCCGGCACCAAGGGAACGGTATCGATGAGCTCCAGGGATTTGATCATGCTCTGGGTGCTGGTTTTATACTTGAGAAAGTGAGGCGTTTGCACGTGCGCTCGGTACGCCTCTTCGCTCGCGTATATTTCCAGAATTGTGATGCGGGTAGGATGGTCTTTCTCAACCACCGCGTACAGTGTCAAAACGCCCGGCTCGACGCGCAACGCCGTGGTAATGCCTTCCCGCAAAGCGGCTTTGTAGCTTTCGAGCTGCGCCGGATAGATGTCGAGTTTTGCCAACCGCACAACTTGGCCGTTGGTCTGGGCCGCCGCGGGCGCGCCCGCCAGAAGGATTAATACAACCACGCCAATCAGCAGCACTATGCCACGGCGGATGCTGCGGACTGTGGCAAGGCCAATTTGCTTCTTATCGAAACCTATACGCGAGCGCCAATAATCATAACATAAGTTGTTCATACACAAATATTTACGGTTACTTCCCTCTTGTATCCAGTGCCTTCGCCAGCACGGCGCGAGCTGCGCCCGCCTCCTTCTTCCCGACGCCTGCCTCGTCCAGCGCCACGATCTGCCGAAGCTGCGCCTCCGTCAGCCCGATGTGCAGGCCCATGCCCATATTCCCCTATAGCATCGGCTCGACGGCGGTGAAAGCTACTGCCCGAAGAAGGGTACGCCTCATAAAGCCAAGGTGAGTAAGCACAAAAGATGACCAGCAGCAGAGGCGAGCGTCTGTTAGCCGTGCGCGGCTTGGTATTCTTCGTCCGTGACGGGTTCCAGCCAGTTGGCTACCCCTTGGCTGACGTTGGGGTTGATGGCCAAGTGGGTAAAGAGGCTGTCGGAGGCCGCGCCGTGCCAGTGCACCACGCCGGGCGCGATGGTCACCGCGTCGCCGACCCGCAGCCGCTGGGCGGGCTGGCCTTTTTCCTGGTAATAGCCCACGCCCGCCGTCACGACCAGAATCTGGCCGGCCGGGTGCGAGTGCCAGTTGTTGCGCGCGCCCGGCTCAAACGTCACGTCGCCGACGGTGCAGTCGGTGGGGTTTGCGCCGGCCAGCATCGTGACCCAGGCCGTGCCGATGAAGTTTTCCGCCGCGGCGCGCTTCGTGCCGGCCGGGGTTTGGGGAGTGTTGGTGGAGTTGCTCATAAGAAAGTGATACGGTAGTTAGCGTAAGAAGTACTTGCCCAACATTCGGTTTTTATTCACAACTATTTGATTATAAATTATTTATATAAAACCAGTTAATGGTAACCTAATGACTGAAAAGCGGAAACGTCAACCACAAACCAGTCCGGGCTTGCTTGTCTAAAACGCCGGCCTCGGTGAGCCGTCGGCGCTGTCGCCACCAGCTAGCTAATGACAAGACAAAGGTCCGCCCTCCGCTTGCGGGGCAGGTAACGACTATCAAAGCGTTCAGTATACATTTCAAAGAACAAGCAGATACGCCTGCCAATCGTATCGCCGGGACTTGATGACCTTGCGGTAGTAATGGCCAGATTTCATCCCCCGATCTTTCTCCGACCCACAGAAACAAAAACGCTCCGACCAAAGGGCCGAAGCGTTTTCTGAGAGTTAAGTATGAACAAGCTCCCAGGTGGAGCTTATCCCGCAAGCATTTATGTAGGGTTGAATTAGTACGTTTTGTTGCGGCCGCTGCTATCGACGAGTTGCCGCAACTGACCGCCGAAGCCAGCCTCGCCGATCAGCGCTTCCAGGTTCAGGTGGAATCGGTATTTCCAGAAGTGCTGCGGGTTGGCCGGCACGTTAATTTGCTCGTCCTGCGGGTTGGGGCGCCGCAAGGTTTCGTCCATCGCCAGCAAATCCTGAAGCGGGAAAATGGCCCACATGGCCGGCGAGTACAGGTGTTGCGCCGTGATTTCGCGGGCCACCCACGGCTCGCAGTAATAAGGTGCGGTTTCGCCCCAGTGGCCCAGCAGATGCTCGAAGTAGCGCTGGGTTTTTACGCGGTCTTCTTCCCACCAGCCGCGCACCGTGCTCATGTCGTGGCTGCCGGGGCTCACCACCGACAGATACGGCGCCGTGGCCGGGTTGCCAAATTCTACTTTGGGGTCGGAGGGCATGCGCTGAATGTTAAGCCCCAGAATACCAAGGGCTTTCATTACGCCTGGCACCGATTCGGGCACCATGCCCAAATCTTCGCCGCAGATGAGCATGTTGGTGGCGTAGCGAATGGCCGGCAGCTTGATCATGCCTTGCTCGCGCCAGAATTCCTCGTGGCGGCGGTAGAAGAAATCAATGTAAAGCTCGTGGAGGCGGTGCCGCGTGGAGTCGTCGAGTTCGCGGAAAGAGTAGGTCTTGTCGAGGGTGATGCGCGGATGGTAGAAGTCGTTGCCGGCGGGCAGAAACAGCACCTCGTTGACCAGCTTAAACAAGCCCGTCCGCAGCCACCGGAAATGGTCGGCGTTGCTGGGATCAGCGGCAATTTTCTGTTCTATCACTTCCTCAATCTGCCGCTGCGAGCGCACGTAATCCTTCAGGCGCAGTACGCCATGGTCGTGCTCTTCCAGAAACTCGTCGCGTACGGCCGAGGCTTGGCCCTGAAAAATGTCGTGCAGCAAATGCCAGCGGATGTAGGGCTCGCACAAGCGGTTGTAGTCGAACCAGCCCATGCGCTGCTCGATCTCGTGGCGGTGCAGCGGCAGGTCGGGCGCGAAGTGCGCCAACAAGCCTTCCACCGAGTCGCCGTTGATCTCCCAAATGCGGAAAAAACCCAGGATGTGGTCGATGCGCAGGGCGTCGAAGTAGCGGGCCAAGTGGCTCAGGCGGTTGCGCCACCACTGGTAGTTGTCCTGGGCCATGCGCTCCCAGTTGTAGGTCGGGAAGCGCCAGTTTTGGCCGGTGGTCGAAAAATCATCCGGTGGCGCGCCGGCCTGACGGTCCATGTGGTAAAGTTCGGGCTGCGTCCAGGCATCGACGGAGTGCCGGTAAATGCCGATGGGCAAGTCGCCCTTCATCACCACGCCCCGGCGCCGGCCGTAGTCCACGGCTTCGCGCAGCTGCTTGTCGAGGTGAAACTGGGTGAAGAAGTGGATGCCAAATTCATCAAAATCAGGACCATCCTGCGCCGTGAGCTGCTCCAGGCCGCGCGGTGCCCGAAACTCCAGCGGCCACTGCTGAAAGTCGGCCGTCCCGAAGCGGTCGCGCAACGCAGAGAAGGCGGCGTACGGCACCAGCCACTGCCCCTGCTCATTGAGGAACTGCGTAAACTCCGGATCGGCCAGAAATGCTTGTTTTTCTTGTTTATATAACTTCTTAATAAACAACCACTTAGCATTCATCACCGGCTCGTAGTCCACGAAGTCGCGGTCGTTGAGTTCCTGGCGCAGCCGTTCGAGTTCCGCCTGATCGGTGGGCTCGGCCAGCTGAGCTACGGCGTCGAGGTTGAGGTACAGCGGATGCAGCGCAAACACCGAAATGGCCGCGTACGGGTACGAATCGACCCAGGTATGCGTGGCGGTCGTGTCGTTGATGGGCAGAATCTGCACCATTTTCAGCCCCGTGCTTACGGCCCAGTCAACCAGCAACTTAAGGTCCGGAAACTCGCCCACGCCCAAGCCGCGCTGGCTCCGCAGCGAAAACACGGGCAAGGCTACGCCGGCGCCGCGCCAGTTGCCGGTGGTGTAGCGGAAGCCTTCGTCGGCTTTGATGCGCAGCGTGTGCGGCTCCTGCGAAGGGACGATAAAACGGTCGTCGCCGCCTTCTAGCTGCACAATTTGCTTTTCCTGCGGGTCCCAGAGGCCGTATTTGTATTGCACGTATTGCTCGGGCTGCTCCAGCGCCACGTCGGCCTGCCAGGTGGGGTAGTTTTTGTCGGATAGCAAAACGGCTTTGCGAGCATCCCAGGCGCCCAAGGCGGGGTCGGAGCCGAGCACGCAAATCTGGTGATTGGTATCGACGCGCGGCGCAACCAGCTGAAAGCGCACCACCGAGTCGGCCAGACGCGCCGCCGGACGGTCGGAAACGGCCGCGACGGATGTTTCCGTGATGGGGCGCGCCATCAGGGCCTGCGTGAAAGCGGCGGTGTGAAGTTCGTTGTCGGGTTGGGCCGGGGCACGCCAGAAGTCTTCCGTCAGCAGCCGCGAAAACTGTCGGCTGTCGTAGGCGATGGTGCGGTTGGGGCCCCACTCCCAGTCTTGGTTGCCGGTTTGCTCGTTGAGCAGCACGTACTTATAGTCCACGGTGCCAGGCGCGTCATCGGGCAGGGTAATCTCCTGGCTCCAGACGCCCGTGTCGGAATCGTAGTGCAGACTGAGCGCGTGGTCGAGATTCCAGGAGCCCAAACTGGCCGCTGAACCGCACACCACGAGGCGCTGCCCCCAAGTGGTGCGGAAGGGAAGGGAAAAACGAAGAATCATGGGAATGCAATCGGATTGGAGACGAAAGATAGCAGAAAGCCCGGCCAGCCGGCTACGGCCCAATCCGTTTTGCAGCGCCCGCAAAGCCGCTGCTGCCTGAATAACCGCACCACAATCTTCTGCACCCTACGCACAGCTTTCGGTAGAGTTTAACGCCTCTTTCCGCGGGGCCGCAATACCGCCTGTATCAAGGCGTTTGCTATGCATCTGATTATCAATACGCTGCCAGCAAATCCAACCCCAGGCCGCGTTTTTCCGTTGGCTTCCAGAGAACCCGCTAACCCATTTATCCCATACCCTTGCCTACGTACGTTCGCCGCACTCTTTATATCGTGCTGGGCTTGCTGGCCTTTGTGCTCCTCCTCGTCATTGGGGTGGTAGTGGCTTTGCAGTTTCCGGCCACGCAGGATTTTGCCGCTCGCAAAGCAGCAGAATACTTGCAGAAAAAAATAGGGACGGAGGTTCGCATCGGAAAATTTCGTTCCGACTTCCGGCATGCCATTTCTCTGGATGGCGTTTACATCGAAGACCAGCAGCGCGATACGTTGTTGTCGGTGGGGCATTTGGGCGTCAACATCGACCTGTGGGCCCTGACCAAATCGCAGATCAACGTCAGCTCGCTCGAACTCAACGAAGGCACCGTGCACATCAAGCGCACCGAGCCCGACAGCGTTTACAACTTCGATTACATTATTAACGCCTTCTCGGCCGGCGACACCACGACCACTACGCCCGCCGACACCACCGGCGGTTTCAAATACGACATCGGCGATCTGCGCCTGACCAATATTTTCCTCACCTACAATGACCAAGTCGATGGCATGAACGTGCGAAGCCGCGTCGGTGAGCTGGCCGTGACCATGGACGAAGTGAACGTGGATAAGTCTATCTATAAGATAGACAATGCGTTACTGCGCCGCTCGGGCTTCAATATTACGCAGACCAAAGTGCCGCCGGACATGCCCTCGGAGCCGCTCACGCTCACGTTTGGCCTGAACAAGGTCACGCTCGATACCGTGAGCCTGACTTACCGCAACAACCCGTCGGCGCAGTACATCAACGCCCGCATCGGGCAAGCGGAAGCCACCGCCGACAACATCGACCTGATTCGTTCGCGCATTGACCTGAATACGTTGCGTTTGCGCAACAGCAGCCTTGCCTACGCCCAAAACGAGAACGTGCCCACCGAGCAGCGCGTGGTCAACCCGGCCGAAGCGGTACGCAACCTGAACGAATCGGTGGAAAAAGCTACGGGCCAGCCCACGAGCTGGGTCGTGACGCTGAAGAAATCCGACGTGAGCGGGCTGGGCGTTGTTTTCGACAACTTCAACGAGCCCAAGCAGCGCACCCGCGTGCCCGGCATGGACTACAATCATTTGAATTTTAGTGATTTAAAACTCAACACTGATAATCTATTTTACTCCGAAAATCGCACTACAGGCCGCATCAACGAGTTGGCCGGCAAGGAGCAGAGCGGCTTTCAGATCGACCACACCGAGGCGGATGTCGTGTTCGATTCGGTGCAAACCCGCCTCGACAACCTCGACCTGATTACGCCGCACACGCGCATCCGCCGCACGCTGGCCATGGGCTACGAAAGCCTCGATGCCTTGGCCGACGTGAAAAAGCTGCCTAATCTGCGCATCGAAGGCGACCTACGCGACGTGCGCCTGGGCTTCCGCGACATTCTGTACTTAGCACCCGATTTGGCCTCTACCCCACCCTTTACTACGGGGCCTAACCAATCGGTGCTGGTAAGCGGGCGGGTGAACGGCCGCGTGGGCGACTTCCGAGTGCAAAACCTTGATTTTGTGGGCTTTCGCAATACTACATTGCGCGCCAGCGGTCGCATTCAGGGCTTGCCCGAAGTGGATCGCCGCTTATACACCGACCTGAACATCGCTCAGTTCACGACTTCCGAAGCCGACATTCGCAGCTTGGTGCCGAAGGGCACAATTCCGGCGGGTTACAGCCTACCGCCCCGCATCGCAGCTTCCGGCACGTTCCGCGGCCGGCCAACGGCGATGGTGTTTGACACCAACCTGAAGGTGAATACCAGCTTCGGCAACGCCACGGCCGTGGTGAACATGCAGCCCGGTCCGGCCGGTCGGGAGCCCGTTACGGCCCGCTTCAACGTGCAGGGTTTCGATGTGGGCAAGGTGTTGCGCGACCCCACCATCGGCCGCATCACGACCAGCGGCACGCTCAATGCCCGCGGCCTCGACCCAGCCACAATGCAGGGGCGCCTGGTGGCTACTGTGCAAAGCGCTCGCTACCAAGGATATACCTATCAGGATATCAACGCGACGGTTGACATCGACCGCAACAAATACGACATCGTAGCGCGCAGCCAGAACGACCCGAACCTAGCCTTCAACCTCGATGGCACCGTGAATCTGCGCAATGCCAACGTACCGGCATACGCGTTCAACGTGAATTTGCAGGGCGCTAACCTAACCAAGCTGGGCTTCTACACCGGCGGCGACTTGCGGGTGCAGGGCAACCTCGTAGCCGACCTGAGCGGGGCCGACGCCAACTCCATCAACGGTACTTTTTCGGGCAATAAGCTCGTGATTGTGCGTGATAACCAGCCCATTGCCATCGACTCGGTGCAGGGCAGCATTGTGCAGCGACCGGGCCGTACGGAACTGGTGTTCAACTCCAATCTGGTGAAAGCCAACCTTGCCGGCAACACGCCGCTGGGCGACGTGGCCACCGTGCTGCAACAACACATCGACCGCTACTTCGACCTGCCCGGCGTGCGCTACCAACCGGGTGGGCCCGCGCGCAATTTTACCTTCAACGCGCAAGTACTTAATACACAAACCATTACAAAACTCGTTCCGGGCCTCACGGAGCTTTCGCCTTTCGTCCTGAATGGCAGCTTCGACAGCCGCGCGGCCAACCTCACGGTCCAATCGCGGGTGCCGCTGATTGTGTACACCGGCTACCGCCTCGATTCGCTGCGCCTCAACGTCGACTCCGATCCGCAGAAGCTAGAGTATGCTGTGCGGCTGCGGCAGGCTTCGCAGGACACGACGCTGCGCCTGCCCAACCCGAGCCTGACGGGCAACATTCAGAACAACCGCGTGGGCACGCACCTGCGCATTGCCGAGTCGGACAGCGCTACGAAGCTTGACCTAGCGGGCGTGTTACAGGTTCTGAATCAGGGCAATACATATGCATTCAGCTTCGATCCGAAGCTGGTAGTCAACAACATGAACTGGACGGTAGCGCCCGGCAACCAGATCGCCTACACCCTGCCAACCGGAGCGATTCGGGCGCAGAACGTGCGCTTGAGCCAAGGCAGTCAGTTTATCGAACTGCAAACCTTGCCCGGCGCCGATTACCCCTTGCAAGCCCGCCTCGGCAACCTCGACCTCAACATGCTGGCCACCGCCGCGGGTCAGCAAGATTCCTTGTATGGCGGTACGCTCAACGGGCAGGCCGTAGTGCGGGCCATCGGGCAGCCGCGCATGGCCTTTACTTCCGATCTGATGCTGAGCAACTTAGCCTACAACAAATCGGTCATCGGCGATGTAGCGCTCAAAGCAACCAACCCTACAGCCGACCGCTACCTCGTGGATGCACGCCTGACCGGCGGCCCCAACAACAACGATGTGCGGGCGACCGGCTCGTATTTGGCTAGCGGCGCCCTCGACATGGTCGTGAACCTGAACCGCTTTAACCTGAACACGGCCGAACCCTTCTCGGCCGGGCAGCTTCAGCAAACCAAGGGTTACCTGAGCGGTGCGCTTACGGTGCGCGGCACGACTGCGGCGCCCCAAATCCGGGGCAGCATACAAACCAACGACGCGGGATTTACGCTGACGCAGCTTGGCGCGCCGTTTACTCTGCCCAACGAAAGCCTGACGTTTGACGAGCAAGGCATTGCGTTCCGGGACTTTACGATTCTGGATTCGCTGCAAAACAAGGCCATTGTAAATGGCTACGTCTACACCAAAAACTACATCGACGATTACCGCTTCCAGCTACGGGCTATTACCAAAGATTTCATTGCCGTGCAGAGCACCGCGCGCGATAACCCCTTGTACTACGGCAAGTTGGTGGTCGACTCCGATACCCGCATTTCAGGTACGCTCAACTTGCCCGTGATCCGCACGACGGCGACCGTGGTGAAGCCTTCAGACCTGACAGTAGTCGTGCCCAACGACGACGCAGGCCGCGTGGAAAGCACTGGTATCGTGGAGTTTGTGGACATGAGCGCGCCGCTGGATACCATGCTGGCCCGCAAAACCAAGCTGACTGCCCAGGCCGCCAGCGGCTATAACGTGAGCGCCACCATCACGGTCACGGACGCGACGCCGTTCACCATCATCGTCGATCAGACGTCGGGCGATAACCTGAAGGTGCAGGCCAACGGCACGCTGAGCACCAGCATCGATCAGGCGGGTTCAATTACGCTCAGCGGCCGCCTTGCCGTGGAGCAGGGCCACTACCACATGTCGCTCTACGACCTGACTGAGCGTGATTTCGACATTGCCAAGGGCAGCACCATCACGTGGTCCGGCGATCCTTACAATGCCCAAGTCGACGTGTCGGCTATTTACAAGGTGCGCGCGGCGCCGGCTGAGCTGCTGTCGGGCCAGGGCACGACCATCGACGACCCCACGGTGCGCAATACGCTGCCTTTCCAGGTGTACCTGAATGTGGACGGCGATCTACTTAAACCCCTGATTAGCTTCGACATCCGGTTGCCGGAAGAAGCCCGTTCCAACGTACGCAACCAGATCGAGGCCCGCCTTGCACAACTGCGCGAGCCTAGTCAAGTCGATGCCCTCAACAAGCAAGTGTTTTCGCTGCTGGTACTGAACCGCTTCCTGGCTGAAAACCCATTTGAGTCGAGCGGCGGCAGCATCGTAAACGAACAGCTCCGCGGCAGCGCCAGCCAAGTGCTTACCAGTCAACTCAACAAGCTCACGGGCAGCTACCTTTCCAACCTCGGCGTGGAATTGGGCGTGAACTCGCAGGCCGACTTCTCCTCCGGCTCCGAAAAAACGCGGACCGACCTGAATGTGGCCGTGCGGCGGCAACTGTTCAACGACCGCGTCACCGTGCGCCTGGGCACCGACGTGCCGCTGGCCGGCGGCAACCAAGCCTCCAGCGGGCAGCAAAGCATCAGCAGCTTTGCCGGCGACGTGAGCGTGGAATACGACATTCTGGCCAACGGCCGTCTGCGCCTGCGCGCCTACCGCAACAACGCTTACGGCGACATCGACGGGCAATACGTACGCAACGGGGCATCGCTCATTTTCCAGCGCGATTACCAGAACCTGGCCGACTTGTTTAAGGGCATCGACAAAAACCTGAAAACCGAGCGCAAAGAGGGCAAGCAGCGCGACAAGCAGGACAAGCAAGCCGCCCAGGATTCCGTCAAAACCGTGACCGAAGCGCCCCGCCGCGACTCGACCCGCGTAGTACGCCGCCCCACCACTTCGGGGCGCTAAGGGCAAATACACAGGTCTGAGATAAATAATTGACAATCATTTAGTTACCTAATATGTTACGATTCCGACGCCTAGACCTCACCCCTCTCGCTCCGCGCCGCGAGGCCCCGAGGAGCGAGATGCTCTGGGGCAAGTCGTTGTATGGCTCCGCTTGGCTGCTTCGCGGAGTTGGCCTCACGATCGCTTTATTAGCAGGAAGTTGCAGCGGCACCAAGTTTATTCCGGAAGGCGATAAGCTCTACACCGGCGGCGCCGTAAAAGTCAAGTCGCAGAGCTCGATCCCGAACGAGTCGGTGCTGACGGCTACCCTGGAAGCGGTGATTACGCCCAAGCCCAACAGCTCGATTTTGGGGATGCGGCCGAAGCTGTATTTCTGGCACATGGGCGAGGGCAAAACCAAAGGGTTGGGCCACTTGCTGGCCGATAAATACGGCGAAGCGCCAGTGTTGCTCAGCAAAGTAGACACGGCGAAAGTTCAGGATTTGATGGCTAACCGGCTGAACAACAGCGGGTACTTCCATCCGACGGTCAGCAGCGAGGTGAAAGTGAAGGCCAACACCGCCTCCGTCGACTACACGGCTACGGTACACAAGCCCTACACCATCAAGGAAATCCATTTTCCGGATTCGACGGGCTTGCTGGCGCGGGCCATCAAGGCCACCGAGTCGGGCTCGTTGCTGAAGGTGGGCGACCCCTATAATTTGCAAACATTTGTAAATGAGCGCGTTCGCATTGATGCGGTACTCAAAAACCAAGGCTATTATTATTTCTCGCCCGATTACCTTCTGTTTCAGGTAGATAGCACGCTCGACAACGAAGCCAATGTGTATCTGAAGGTAAAAGAAACCATTCCGCCGCGGGCAGCGAAGCCCTACGTGCTCAAGCGTGTGACGCTCAACACGCAATATTCGCTCTCGGACACCACCGAAACAACTCGTCCGGTTATGTTCCGGGGCTATCGCTATGTGCCTGACGAGCAGGTGTTTCGGGCGCGGGCCATTACCAACGCCGTCTTCATCTACCCCGACAGCCTCTACCGCCGCCGCCGCGCCGACCAGACGCTGAGCCGCCTGATGAGCCTGGGCACGTTTAAGTTTGTAGATACCCGCTTCCGCCCGGCCCGCAACCTCCCCGACTCGGCGGGTTACGGCCACCTCAACGCCACCGTGCGCATGACGCAGGTACCCAAGAAGTCGCTGCGGGCCGAGTTGCAGATGAATACGTCCAACATCTTCACGGGGCCGGCCTTTGTGGTGCAATACCGCAACCGCTCGGCGCTGCGCGGAGCCGAGCAGTTGCTGATCAACGCCAACGCTTCGCTGGAAACCGGCAAAGGCGCGCTATCGGGCGTTACCTCGACGCAATATGGCATTGATGGTCAATTGCTTGTACCGCGGCTCATTACCCCGCCTTTCGACATCCGGCTGGTTAACTCCGACTTCCAGCCGCGGACGTTTTTTAATGCAGGCTACAAGTACGTGCTGCGTACCAAATACTTTCAGGAAGACATCTTCAACCTGGGCTACGGCTACAGCTGGAAAACCAAGCTCACCAATGAGCAGCAATTGCAACCCATTGACTTACAATACCTTAGACTAAGCAACCAGGAAAAGGTATTTAAGGATTTGTTGGCGGCGCGGCCGTTTCTGGCCAACAGCTTCCGGCAGCAGTTCATTCTGGGCAGCAGCTATACCTACACCTACAACCAGCAAGTGCTGGAGCAGCGCCGCAACCAGATGTACTTCAGCGGCGGCGTGTCGTTGTCGGGCAACGTAGCCCACGCCTTGCAAAGCCTGGGCGGCGCCAAAAAGACCGATACTGGGGCCTACGCGCTCTTTGGGCAGGAATACTCGCAGTACACGAAGTTCGATCTGGAGTTCCGCAACTATTACCGCACTTCGGTCAACCCAACCAGCGGCAACAAGATCGCCACGCGCCTGCTGGTGGGCGTGGGCTTGCCCTACCAGAACTCCAATGTGCTGCCCTACCTGAAACAGTACGGCATAGGCGGACCCAACAGCGTGCGGGCTTTCAACGCCCGCGGTATCGGCCCCGGCACCTACCGCACGCCCGATAGCCAGCAAAACGGCTTCTACGACCAAGTAGGCGACATCCGGTTGGAGGCCAACGCCGAATACCGCCAAGACCTGTTTCCGTACGTGAAGGGCGCCTTGTTTGTGGACGCGGGCAACATCTGGCTGGTCAACGCCGATCCCAGCCGGGCTACCTACGTGAAAGGCGAAAACGGCCAGCCCGTCCGCGATTTTCAGGATGGCCAGTTCCGGTTCAACACGTTCCTGAAACAGCTGGCCGTCGGGGCCGGCGCGGGCATCCGCATCGACGTGCAGTTCTTCGTCATTCGCCTCGACGCGGCCTACCCGCTGGTGTATCCGTACAGCAACGAGTCTCTGGAAGTCCCCGGCACCAATCCCGGCGACCCATCGATCATCTACTCGGCCAACAAGACGGGCTACAAAGTCATTAAGCTCAACATCGCGATCGGGTATCCCTTCTAGGCTGCTACGCCCCGCGCCACCAAGCAAAAGCCCCGGCACTGGTAAGTGCCGGGGCTTTTGCTTATCCTGATTTTGGGCCGATCGGCTATTGCTTGGCTACTGCGTCCTGCTTAGCAATCACGTTGAAATTCAGCGTAAAATCATTGTCGATGGCCTTGTCGCCGAGGCTTTCGAAGAACGATGTGGAGCGGAACTTGATGTCGTATTTGGTGCGGTCGACGGTGGCGGAGCCGCTGGCAGCCGCGATGCCGTTTTTCACGCCCACCTTCGCCGGAAACGTGATGCTGTTGGTAATGCCTTTGATGGTCAGATCGCCGGTCACGGTCATGTTGTTGGCGTCGGCCGCGGCCCCTGCAATCGGGGCGATGCTGGTGATTTTGAACGTAGAAGTCGGGTTCTTTTCCACGCTGAAAAAGTCGTCGGACTTGAGGTGGCCCACCAGTTTGGCATTCATGCCGGCGTCGGTGAGGTCTTCGTCCTTCACCGTGGTCATATCCACCACAAACGTGCCGCCCGTCACCTGATTGCCTTTTACCAGCACACTGCCCTCTTTAAACTGCATGGTGCCGGTGTGCTGACCGGTTACCTTTTTGCCCACCCAGCCCAACGTACTTAGCTGCGGCTGAAGCTTGTAGGTGGCCGCCTGGGAGCGGGCATCAATAGCGCCAACGGATTTCACCATAGGCTTTTTCTGGGCCGTAGCCGAAGTGGCCAGCAAGGCGCTGGTCAGCAGGAAAAGCAGAGTTTTTTTCATGAGACAGTGGAAAGGGAGGGTTAGGTAGAGTACTGGCGGATAGCACGTTACTTTCCGCATAGGTAAGGTAATGACGGAGAAAACTACTTCCTAATTCTTCTTTTCGCTCCGGTTGCCATTCACCAACGAAATTCAACTCCGTAGCAACCCACTTCCATCGCTTGCAGACCAGCTTTGCTTTACCCCATTATCCTGAGACAGACAGACTATTCCAGCGCCAAAATCCGGCTCAGGCTTGCATCTGAGGCCATATTTAACTATATTATAATCAACATATTACACCAACAAACCCTGTACATTTCCGGTCACTCCTAAACACTTCACCCATGAAATCCAGCTTCATCCACAAGGACAGTCCGGGAGTAGTGGTGCCGCCGCCCTTCCTGTACGTCCTGATCTTCTTGGCGGCCTTTCTGCTCCAGCGCTGGCTGCTGCCGCTCGATGATGCCCTGTGGCAGCACATGTCGGTGAAGGTGCTGGGCGGGGCCTTTTGTATTGCTGCCTTTGCGCTGCTCGTTTCGGCTGTTACGCAGTTCCAGCGAACCCATAACACAGTCGTAACCGTACACCGCGCCAACTCCCTCCAGACTACCGGCGTGTATCACCTGACGCGCAACCCGATGTACCTCGCCCTGCTGCTGCTGTATGCAGGCCTGGCCTGCCTGGTCGGTGGCTGGTGGCACTTGATTTTGCTGCCCCTCCTAATCCTCATCGTGCAGGAGTTCGTTATCAAACACGAGGAGCATTACTTGGAACAAGCGTTCGGCCAACAATACCAGGACTACAAGCGCACCACAAGGCGTTGGCTGTAAGCCTCTTATCTAGCCTGCACTCCTTAACACGCAAGCACGCAAAAGCCCGTCTGTTGTACACAGACGGGCTTTTGCGTAAATTATTTATTATCAAGCACTTATGCTTCAACGGCCAAGCCTCGGCGTTTGGCTTCGGCTTCGGCGGTAGCAGCTTGCGTAGGCACCACCGTCACGACCACGTACTTCGAAGTGGGCGTGTTGCTGGTTTTGGCTACGCTGGCCACGGGCACGAGCGGGTTGGCCTCAGGGAAGTAGGCCGCCACGTTGCCCTTCGGGATGTCGTAGGGTACGGCCACAAACTTGAGCACGGTGCGCTGATCGCCTTCGAAGTGGCTGGTGATGTCGATCAGGTCCCGGCTCTTGATGCCGCGCGCGGCCATGTCCTGCTCATTCATGAACAGCACGCGGCGCTCGCCGTGGATGCCGCGGTAGCGGTCGTTGTACTCGTAAATGGTCGTATTGAACTGGTCGTGGCTGCGGACGGTCATCAGCACGAGCTGATCGGGCTCAAGCTTGTACTTTTCTAGCTCGGTGGTGGTGAAGTTCGCCATGCCGTTTTTGGTGGTGAACTTGCGTTCGCGCGGGCCGTTGGGCAGGTAGAAGCCGCCGGGCTTGCGCAGCTTCTCGTTGAAGTTGTCGAAGCCCGGAATCACGCGGCTGATGTGGTCGCGGATGACGTCGTAGTTTTCCGTCATGGCTACCCAGTCGGCGATATTCGTCCGTTCGCCCAACGTAGCAATGGCCACGCCGCTGATGATGGCCACTTCGCTCATCATCTGGCCGGCCAACGGCACCAGCACGCCTTTGTTCTGGCTCACGACGCCCATCGAGTTCTCGCAGGACGTCATCTGGTGTCCTGACTTTTGCATGTCGATGTCGGCGTGCGTAAAGCAGGGCAAGAGCAGACTGGTTTCGCCCGTGGTGAGGTGGCCGCGGTTAAGCTTGGTGCCCACAAACACGGTCAGCTTCTGCTTGCGCATGCCTTCGGCAATGACTTCGGTATCGGGGCCGGCGGCCAGCAGGTTGCCACCGAGGCTAAAGAAGACCTTGGTTTTGCCCTTGTACATGGCCTTGATGGCCTCGACTGTATCCAGGCCGTGCTCGTAGGGCGGCGTGAAGTGAAACTCCTTGGCCAAGGCATCCTGAAATTCTTTGGTAGGCTGCTCCCACACGCCCATCGTGCGGTCGCCCTGCACGTTGGAGTGACCGCGCACGGGGCAGGTACCCGCACCGGGCTTGCCGATGGCGCCCTTCATAAGGTGCAGATTCACAATCTCTTGGATCGTCTGTACGCCTTGGCGCTGCTGGGTCACGCCCATGGCCCAGCAGGTAATGATCTTTTGCTTGGTCGCGATCAGGTTAGCAGCTTCCAGCAACTGCGCCCGCGTAATGCCGCTAAGCTCTTCAATGTCTTCCCACGACGTGTTGCGGATATTTTGCTCAAACGACTCGAAGCCCGTAGTGAACTCTTTGATAAACACCTGATCGATTACGTGGCCGGGGTTCAGGTCTTCGGCTTCGAAGAGGTGCTTCATGATGCCGCGCAGCAGGGCCATGTCGCCGTCTACGCGCACTTGCAAAAACACATCGGTGATCGGCGTGCCGTCGCCCATCAGAGCGCCCAGCGCCCGCAGCGGATTCATGAAATCCTGCGGGTTGCGGAAGTGGTTGAGCCCTGCCTCCAGTAACGGATTGACGCTGATGATTTTAGCACCGTTGCGTTTGGCCTTCTGCAAAGCCGTGAGCATGCGCGGATGGTTGGTGCCGGGGTTTTGCCCGATGATGAGAATGACCTCGGCATCGTAAATGTCGTTGAGCGTAACCGACCCTTTGCCCAAGCCCAGCGTAGGGCTGAGGGCCGCGCCGCTGCTCTCGTGGCACATGTTGGAGCAATCGGGTAAGTTATTGGTCCCGAACATCTTAGCAAACAACTGAAACAGGAACGCCGGCTCGTTGGGTACTTTGCCCGAGGTATAAAACACGGCCTCGTGGGGCGAATCCAGCGCGTTCAGGTTGTCGGCAATGAGTTGGAAAGCATCCGACCAGGCAATAGGCGAGTAATGGTTGTCGCCGGGGCGCTTCACCATGGGATGCGTCAGGCGACCCGCGTTGTTTTGGTCGCGGTCGCTCATGCGCGAAAGCTCAGCTAGGCTGTGCCGGGCAAAAAACTCCGGACCCGCGGCTTTGTCGTCGGCGTCGGAAGCGGTGGCTTTGGCGCCGTTTTCGCAAAACTCAGCGATGGAACGGTGGTCGTCGGGGTCGGGCCAGGCGCAGCTCGAGCAGTCGAAGCCGTCCTTTTGGTTCATGTTGAGCAGCCCCTTGGTGCCGCGGGTCAGGCCGCCTTCCGTCCAGCTAAACTCCATCGACTTCACCACGGCCGTAATGCCGGCGGCCACCTTCGCGCGGGCTTCCAGCTTGAGGCCCGTCAGCTTGTCCACGGGCTGCGCCAACACCGGATGAACGTACTTGGCAAATGCTACTTCCGGGGCCGGAATGCGGCTCTCATCACGATCTCCCTGAGGGTCAAGCCGGTAATGATCGTTGGTAGGGGCAGCGCCTTGGTCGGGGCGCTCGCCACTTTTCGGAACGTTGGTTTCGGCGTGCTGCTCTTCGGTTTTGCCGGCTTTGCTGGGGTCTTCGGCGGGTGATTTTTCCATGGGGGCTGCGAGGTAATTTCGGGGTGGAATCAGCTATAAAATCCGGAAAACCAGATCAGTGCCGACAATCGAGGTCCTTCTCAACTAGAATACGTAATTCCTGGGTTTCAGTCACATGCAGCTTCTCCGAAAAGCCAATGTCCGAGCCCGCGACCCATTGCTGGGCCAGGGCGGCGGGCACGCGCACGGCCATCGAACCGCTGGCGTAGAGTATGCGAACGGTGTCGCTGGGGTCGCCTTCGGGCAGGCGTTCTAGCGAGTATTTCAACTGATCGTCGGGGTGCGGACCAAGCCGGACGCTGGACGAGACGCGACCGGTACGGCCGAAGTGCTGCACCTCGTCGTCGGACAGGCGCAGGCGCACAGAGTTGTCTTCGATGCGGAGCTTCATGCAGAATGGGTGGCGTGATGGGTGGAAGGATCGGCGGGGGTTTCCGCCTGAATACGCCACGCACCGGTATAAATGTTATAGCGCTGCTGCCGCACAAAGCCCAACAAGGTCATGCCGAAGTCGGCGGCGGCTTGCACGGCCAGGCTGCTCGGCGCGCCCACAGCGGCCAGCACCGGAATGCCCGCCACGGCTGCTTTCTGCACCAGCTCAAAGCTGGCCCGCCCACTCACCAACACAATGTGCTCATGCAGAGGCAGTTGCTCATTAAGCAAAGCAGCCCCAATCACCTTATCCAGGGCGTTGTGCCGGCCTACGTCTTCGCGCAGCAACAGCAGTTCGCCCGTAGCCGAAAACAGCGCCGCTGCGTGTAGGCCACCGGTTTGTTCAAACAGCGCCTGGGCTTCGCGTTGGCGGGCCGGCAATTCATGAATAACGCGGGCCGCCACGTACGGACCCGCCGTAGGCAGCACGGGACAGGAAGACGCATGCACCGCGTCGATGCTGGTTTTGCCGCAGACGCCGCAGCTCGACGACGTGTAGAAGTGGCGTTCGAGGCGCGGCATATCGGCCACAACGTGCGGCGCGAGCTCGGCGCGCACCACGTTGTGGCGCTCCTCTTCTTTTTCCACATCCGGGCAATAGATCACGCCGGTCAGATCGTGGCGGCTTTGGATGAGGCCTTCGGTGAGCAGAAAGCCCGCCGTCAGCTCGAAGTCGTGGCCGGGTGTGCGCATCGTGATGGCCAGCGTGCGGTGCTCCCGCGCACCCGTCGGCCCAAAGCCCACCCGGATTTCCAAGGGTTCTTCGGCCGCTACCACATCCGATTCCGTTACGAAGTGATCGCCCGCTACTTTTTGCACGGTAGCGTATTCGTAACTGGTGGCAGGCAGGAAAACAGGCAGCACGGGTAGGACGTTTTAAGCGTTGAAGGAGCAGCCGAGGCGCGTTTGCAAGCCGCTGCCTCTCTAACCTTCTGGCGCGTTAGAAGTTTGTAGCAGCAACCGACCTTGCAGCTGCTTTTTCCTATCAACGGCGTTTTTTTGCTATGGTTTTGCAAGGTTTTGACTATCAATTATTTATATATTCAGATAAACGCCACCTACTTCTCTCCCTTTAATTAGCCTGATGGTGCTTACTTCCCTCGAACAGCAACGCTACCGCCGCCATTTGCAGCTTCCCGAAATCGGGGAGACCGGGCAGCTGGCCCTGCAAGCCGCGCGGGTGCTGGTGGTGGGCGCGGGCGGCTTGGGCTGCCCGGTGCTGCAATACCTAGCCGCGGCCGGCGTGGGCACACTCGGCATTGCCGACGCCGACCACGTGGAAATCAGCAACTTACAGCGCCAGATCCTGTACGGCGCCGCCGACGTGGGCCGCTCCAAAGCCGAAGCGGCAGCCGAAGTAGTTCATCGCCTCAACCCGCTGGTGCGGCACGAAGCCTACCCATACCGCGTCGATCGGGCGACGGTGCGCGAGCTGGTAGCCAAGTACGACGTGGTAGTCGACGGCACCGACAACTTCCCGACCCGCTACCTGCTCAACGACGCCTGCGTTAGTCTGGGCAAGCCGCTGATTTCGGGCGCCATTTATAAGTTTGAAGGCCAAGTTTCGGTATTTAATTACCAGGGCGGCCCCACATACCGATGCCTGTTTCCGCAGCCGCCTTCGGCCGCCGAGGCGCCCAACTGCGACGCGACCGGCGTGCTGGGCGTGTTACCTGGCATCATCGGCTGCGCCCAAGCCACTGAAACGCTGAAGGTTATCCTAAACCTGGGCGAAGTCCTCAGCGGCAGGCTTTGGGTGTTCGATGCGCTGACCTTTCAGACGCGGGCATTGCGTTTTCCGCGCCACCCCGAGCGCGCGCTCGTCAACCTCGACACGGCCGACCAAGCTGATTACGCCGAGCTGTGTCAGCCGGTATTTGCTGCCATCTCGGCGCGGGAGCTGCAAGCGCAGCTGGCCTCGGCCACGCCGCCGTTTCTGCTCGACGTGCGCGAGGCCGATGAGTATGCGCTGGTGCATTTGGCCGGCGCCACGTTGGTACCTTTGCAAAAGCTCGCGGAAATGGCCGCCCGACTGCCGCGCCATCATCCGGTGGTCGTGTACTGCCATCACGGCGGCCGCAGCGCCAAAGCTATTCAGTTACTACACAGTACGTTAGGCTTCAATAACCTAACCAACCTTACCGGCGGTATTCATGCCTGGGCCACCGAAGTAGACCCAACGATGCCGCAGTATTGAGAAAATTCGGCTTGAGCGAAGCCTGAGACATCTGAATCATAATTACCTATCTATTAATCAGTTACAAGCCCACCTAATACAGCATGCCGCTTACCGCCACCCCCCCACTACGCCGCCGCATCCGCTTCGACCGCAACGAGCTGGCCGGGGCTTTCGGCGACCTGGGCACGGACTTGCCGTTGATTATCGGCGTGATCGCAGCCTCGGGCATGGACAGCGCCAGCGTCTTGGTCATGTTTGGGTTGATGCAGGTGTTTTCGGGGCTGTGGTACGGCTTGCCCATGCCGGTGCAGCCGCTCAAGGCGTTTGCGGCGCTGGTAATCGCCCAAAAAATTCCAGGGCGCGTCATCTATGGCGGTGGCCTGGCCATTGGCGTCAGCATGTTGGTGCTGGCCGCTACGGGTCTTATTGATGCACTGGCGCGCCTAGTACCAAAGCCGGTAATCCGTGGGATTCAGTTTGGCCTGGCCTTACAGCTCGCTACGCTGGCCCTGAAAGACTACGTGCCCGCCGACGGACTAGGAGGCTATGCGCTGGCCGCGGCGGCTTTTACCGCGACGGTTGCACTGCTGGGCAATCGGCGTTGGCCGGCGGCGTTAGTTGTTATTGCTCTGGGAGTTATCTACGCACTGATCTTTAAGCTGGACTTGGCCACCGCCCAGAAAGCCTTTGCGTTTCATGGGCCCAGCTGGCATACGCCTTCCCGCGCCGACATCCTGACGGGGGCCGTGCTGCTGGCCTTACCCCAGATTCCGCTGTCGTTGGGCAACTCTATTTTGGCCACCAAACAGGTACTGCACGACCACTTTCCGGAGCGCCACATTACGGTGCGGCAGATCAGCTTCACCTACGCCCTCATGAATTTGGTGAATCCTTTCTTGGGCGGGTTTCCGGTGTGCCATGGGTCGGGAGGCTTGGCGGGTCACTACGCGTTTGGGGCCCGCACGGGCGGCTCGGTGGTGCTGTACGGCGGCTTGTTTTTGGTGCTGGGCCTGTTTTTCAGCCAAGGCTTCGCGCAGGTCGTCCAGATATTTCCGCTGCCGGTGTTGGGGGTACTGCTGTTGTTCGAAGCCCTGACGCTGGCAGCTCTGCTGCGCGACATCGCCGGCACCCGCGCCGATTTGCTGGTGGCGCTGCTCGTGGGCCTACTGTGCGCCGGCTTGCCGTATGGCTACTTGGTAGGCTTGGTAGTGGGTACCACTATTTACTACGCCATGCGCCGCGGCTGGGTAGGCATCGGAAAGTAACCCTTTTCAACTATCTTATTATCAATTACTTACCAAACCCACCTTGCCAAGCGGCCAACGCTTGCTGACGCTCTCTTTGAACGCGGTCCAGCAAGGCCGCCGAAGGACCCGTGCCTAGGTAGATGGTCGTGCCCTTCTCGCGGGCGTACGGATTGGTGATTTCGCCTACTTTCCGAAGGGACTGAAAATAGGGGATTAAGTCATTGGGGTAGCCTTCGCCAACCAGCAACAAGTGCCGGTAAGGCCGGGCGGGCGGGTCCGGAAACCAGGTAGCGTAGCTGCCGTTGAAGCTGGTGGCCGCTGGCATCGCCCGATGGCGGTTGTAGTAGTTAATGGCTCCGGCCTGGCCGTAGTTATCACATTTGATTAGAGTTGCTGCGCGCGTCGAATCGGGTAGGGCTTGGTAGGCCAGCCACGCCTTATCGGCTAGTTCCTGCCAGCCCAACATGTCGGCGTAGTCTTGCGGCAGGGGGTGCAGTTGGCCGTCTTCCCAGCGCGTTGCCCCCGATTTCTGGTAAAACGGCACGTGCCCGAGCCGCTCCATTTCGCTAGGTGAAAACGCGGGCAAGAAGTACGGAAACCCCGGCAGCAACAGCAGAAAAGGGATCGCCAGCAGTACGGGCCGCAGCATCCATCCCAAGCGCGGCCGTCGGGCCAACGTGGCCTGCCACCATACGGCACCCACCGAAAATAAGGCCGGATAGTAACCCAGTGCGTAATAGCTTTTGCCGTGTAACACACTCAGGATCAGCAGCCCTGCTACGTAAAGAATGCCTACACAGCGCGCTTCCGGCGCCGGCCGGCCCCGCAGCGCCGCCCACAATCCGGGCACCCACACAATAAGGGCCGGAAAGCACATCAGGAGCTGGTCCTTCCAGAAATCGGCGAGCGAAACGTGCACCAGCTGGCTTTCGCGCAACAGCGCCATGTGGTGCCGAAACGGCAGTCCGTGGCTTACCTGCCACCACAGGTTGGGACCGCAAACCAGTAGCCCCAGCCCTGCCGCCAGCCAGAAGGACCGCGTTGTGAGCAAGCGGCGCAGCGGCGTCAGGAACAGTGCAGGCAGCAAAGCCGCCACAAAGAAAAAGGTAGTGTATTTGTTCAGCACTGCCAGCCCCAGCGTGATGCCCAGCGCGTACAGGTGGCGCGGACGAGCATCGGGCTGCACCAGACGCACGAGCAGGTAAGTACTTAAGGTAAAGCCAAATACCTCGAAGGCATTGGGCTGATACAGCAGGTGCAAACGGCTAAAGGCCGAGAACAAAAAGCAGCACCCAGCCAGCAGTTGCGCCCAGGTATTGCCACCCAGCCGTTGGGCAAGCCGCACGACCACGTACACCGTCAGGCTACCCCACAGCAAAGGCCAGAATTTTACCCAAAAGTAGCCACCGCCCAGCGCGAGCGTAACCCAGCTTTGGGCAGCCAGCAGCGGCGGCACTTCCAGATACCCCCAGGCCAGATGGCGGCCGTAGTTGAGGTACAGGTATTCGTCGCGGTGCAGCTCGTACGCCGGGTTGATCGACAGAAAGCCCGTCGCAAACTTTACCACGGCAAACAATACCGGCAGACGGCTGCCCACCACAGGCAACGAACGAGGCATTTCAGCAAACTTCATAAACAGGCATTCGTGCCACTGGCTTAGGAAAAGCTTAATCAGGAATTTCTTGGACTGAAACCGCAGATAGCAAACCTAGCAAAATCATTTTCTTTCAAGGATAACGGCTTAGAAGAGTTTATAGAAAATCAATAAATACCCGCAACCATCAGTATATCAATTGGTTGTACTCAATATTTAACTGTCCAGGTGAGTTGGTGACGTTTTTATAACAGAACTCATATGCAAGCTCAACTGTAAATTACACTATAATAGCACAGAAAAGTGAAATTTTAACTTTATTTTAAGACCTTACGTTATTAGGGCATAATTTATGACGCTCTTGGAAACGGTTGATTCGCTGAAGGATTGGCTCTCAGCTTATTAGCATATTTTTATGAACAAATTTTAACCAGTACCGCTTTGTCTACTCGTACTTACTTTCCCAACCTGGACGGTTTGCGTACTATAGCGTGCTTAGCAGTGTTCTGCTGCCACAGCTTTTTTGCCGTTACCAGAGAGGGCGTCTTAGAATCGTGGGTGTACCGCTACGGCCTGAACGTCTTTAAAAACGGCAACTTAGGCGTTAACTTCTTTTTCGTGCTTTCGGGCTTCCTGATCACGTATCTGCTGCTCGAAGAGGAGCGCCAGAACGGGCGCTACGCCATCGGGGCGTTCTACCGGCGGCGCATCTTTCGCATCTGGCCGCTGTATTACGCATGCGTGTTTTTTGGCTTTGTGGTAATGCGGTGGGCCAAAACGCATTCGGGCCAGCCCTGGCATGAGCCAGCCGATCCTATGCTGTTTGTCACGTTTCTGGCCAACTTCGACGCCATCTTCAACAATACAGAAGCATCGGCGGTGAACCTGAACGTGCTGTGGTCGGTGGCCATTGAGGAGCAATTTTATCTGGTGTGGCCGCTACTCCTGCTCATCTTTCGGCGCAACCGCTTGGCTGTCTTTCTATTACTTATTGCGGCGTCGATGGCATTTCGCTACGTGCACGCCCATGAGTTCTTGATACTCTACCAGCATACGTTCTCCGTCATGTCGGACTTGGTGATGGGCGGAGCCACGGCGTGGTTGTGCTTCAACTACGAGGGGTTCCGCAACTGGGTGCAAAACTGGTCGCGCAAGAGCGTGGCCATCGGCTACGGCATTGGCTTGGTGCTGATCGTGATTCCGCAGGAATGGACCATCACGCCCTTTGTCGTGGTGCAGCGGGTGCTGTTGGCGTTTTTCTTTGTATTCGTGATTCTGGAGCAGAGCTACACCACCCGATCCCTCTGGAAAATTAGCAATAATCGCTTTCTAAGCTATTGGGGTACTTATACTTACGGCTTTTACTGCCTCCACTTTATCTGCATTCAGGCCGTGCTGCTGGTGGTACGGCACTACTGGACCGGGCCCGTTAACGTCAGCTTTGTGTTGCTGTATTCGGGCCTGTCGCTGCCGGTGAGTGGTGCGGTCGCGTGGTTGAGCTACCGTCTGTTTGAGCAGCCCTTCCTGCGTCTGAAAGGCCGTTCGTCGACGGCCCCGGCAGCCTCCACGCCGGCCACCGCACCTGTTACCCTCGCCCTTCCTCAGGACGCGTCGGAGCCCGCCCTCGGCGTTGCGGCTCAACCGTCGGCTACGCCACTGCAATACAAGTAAGGCAAGCAGCATTCGGATCGCGGAACACCAAAACACCCAGGATAAATTATTGATAATCAATAATTTATCCTGGGTGTTTTGGCAATAAAAAATGTATGGTTAAGTCGTAAAACTATCCCCCGATCGTGGACATGGACTCGAAGCTGAGCTGGTGCAACGGGCGGCGCTGCTCGGCCTCGAAGCCGTTGGCGGCGCGGTGCTGGAACGCAGAAACCAGCGCCTCTCGAATCTCGGAATCCGTTGAGCCATTGCGCAATAAAGCCCGCACGTCGAGCACGCCTTGGTCGTAGAGACACGTTTTCAGGCCACCTTCGGCCGTCAGGCGGATGCGGTTGCAGGTGCCGCAAAACGTACGCGAATACGCCGCAATGATGCCCACCGTACCCATGTGACCCGGAATGGCATATTCGGTGGCTGTGGCGCCCGCGTCCGTTGGGATGGCGTGCAAGCCCGGAAAATGCTGGCTCAGGTGTTCGCGGATGCGCACATGGTTCCAGGGCAGCAGTACGGCGTCGTGGCTGCCGCCGTTGAAGGGCATTTCCTCGATAAAGCGCACATCCACAGGAAGTTCGCGGGTAAGCTCGGCCAATGGCACCAAGTCTTCGGTGTTTTGGCCATCCATCACGACGGCGTTGATTTTCACCCGAATACCAGCCGACAAGAGTGCGAAAAACGTATCCATCACGGCGGGCAGCTCGTCGCGGCGGGTAATGCGCGCGAAGCGGGTACGGTCGAGCGTATCGAGGCTCAAGTTGACGGTGCGAATCCCCAAGCGCACCAGTTCCGGAATGTGGGGTGCCGTGAGTACCCCGTTGGTAGTCAGGCTGATATCGTGAATACCCTCGATCTGACTGAGACGCTCGATAAACGGCACCAAGTCGCGGCGCACGAAAGGTTCGCCGCCGGTCAGGCGCACTTTGCGCACGCCCAAGCCGGCTAAAATGGCGACTACGCGCTCCATTTCTTCGTAGGTCAGCAACTCACGTTTTGGCAGATACTGAATACCTTCGGCCGGCATGCAATAAAAACATCGCAGATTGCAGCGGTCGGTAACGGCCAGCCGCACGTATTCGAGCGGACGGCCGTGGTTATCGTATAGCACAGGCGAGGCAACAGCCATAAAGCAAGTAGAAGCAATGAGATGAAAACGCCAATCGAACAAAAAACGTTTGAGCAGCTTTTCGGTTCAGCCCTTTCACACGTAAGGTGACCCAATATTGTTGTATAACCAATGAACTTACGAATTGCCTTGTTCGGCATCACAAAAGAAATTGTGGGCCAATCGCAGCTAGAGCTTACCGCGCCCGAAGGCCAGTCGGTGGAGCAACTCATGCAACAGCTGCAAAGTGCCTACCCCGGCCTGCGCCAGCTCACCAGCTTTGCCGTGGCCGTAAACAACGAGTACGCTGCCACCGACTACCGCCTGCACGAACGCGACGAAATTGCGCTGATTCCGCCGGTCAGCGGCGGATAAGGGCATTATTCGTAACCATTTAATTAACAACTACTTGCAAAGATAAGCAAGTAGAGATTCTGAGCTCAAGAAGGTTTGTATGCTTATTGAATTAACCGATCAGCCGATTGATGTCGCTGCGGCCTTGGCCGCTGTGCAGGCCGATGGCGCGGGCGCCGTCAATGCCTTCATCGGCACGGTGCGCAACCAATCGACCGGCCGGTCTGTGGTGCGGCTCGAGTACGAAGCCTACGACAGCATGGCCGTGCACCAGATGCGCAAAGTAGCCGAACAAGCCCAGGAACGCTGGCCGATGCTGCAACAAATAGCCGTAATTCACCGCAAAGGCACGCTCTACATCGGCGACGTGGCCGTGATCGTGGCCGTTTCTACGCCGCACCGTGCCGAGTCGTTTGCCGCCTGCCAGTACATCATCGACACGATTAAGCAGGTAGTAACCATCTGGAAGAAAGAGTTTTACGAAGACGGTCAGGTTTGGGTAGCGGCGCACCCGTAAGCGCCAGTCTTCGCCGCGCTACATGCTCTTACCACTCAGTTCCTGCTGCGCAGCCTCGCGCTCTTCGGGTGTGTTTACGTTGCGCAACTCTTGGGGCGCAGGCGCAGCAAGCAATTCTATGTCGCTGTTGATTAGCACTTTGCGCGGACACGAATACCCCAAGCCCAAAAACCGCAGCAATACGGCGTAACTCCGCGGCTCCCAAATCGTGATCAGTGGCTCCGGAAACTCATTGTCCGGACTTTGGAAGGCGGTGGCCACTTTGCCTGCGTTGCGGTGCTCGACGAGGTGCTGCAACGTCGCTGCGGAGAGGAAAGGCAGGTCGCAGGCCACAACTAGCCACGCGGCATTTGGGTCGAGTTGCATGGCGCTGAGTAGCCCACTCATCGGCCCCAGATCCAGGAAGCGATCCGGTAGCGGCGTAAGCCCAGGCGGCAGATCAGCAAGCTGATCGGGGCGGCAGGAAACGTGCACGTCTTGGCACACGGCCGCAAGCAATTGGGCGGCGTATTCGCGCTGCTCTAGCTCGTGGTAGCGCAGGCGACCTTTATCGGTTTGCATGCGCTGGCTTTTGCCGCCGGCCAATACCAAACCGCGCAAAGACGGTAAGCTTTTCTGCCACCACTCGCGGATATAAGCTGCAATAGACTCTGTATCAGACAATTGCATGATAGGCTGATTATCAACCAGATGCCCTTGCAGATAGGCTGGCACTTCCGTTACGCCTTCGCTCAGAAGCACGAGTTGCACAGCGGTCAGACGGTCGAGCTTGCGGTCGAGGGGCTTGGCGGGGTCAATGATGATGATTTGTTGCTTGGCCCGGAAGTGATTGCCGTTGACCAAAACAAAGCTCTGCGCGCCCAGCCATTCTTGCTGCGAAAACTTGTCCAGCTCCCGGCGCGCGTCGAGGCGCCGAAAATGAATTTTGTCGGTCAGCTCGGCGGCAGCTCCGGCTTGCAATACGGCGCTGGCACCGCCTGCTCCGCCCTGCTCGGCTTCGTCGCCCGCAGCGTGGTCGGCGTCCACGTACGCGACCTGCAACGCAGGCGTAAGGTGCGGCAACAGACGCGCCACCAACTCCTTGATTTTGCCACACGGCGCGCCCAAAATCGCTAGTTCGTGCCGGTTGAACTCGCCTATTTCTGGACGCACCAGTGCCGCGTGCTTGGTATGACCGGCGGAACCGGAATTATTCGTCGACATGATGAAAATCGCGTTTGCCGCCCGTTTTTTCGATGAGGCGGGTTTCTTGAATTAAAATATTGTGCGACAAGGCCTTACACATATCGTATACGGTAAGTGCAGCTACCGAGGCCCCCGTCAAGGCTTCCATTTCGACTCCGGTTTTGCCCGTTACCGTGGCTGTGCATTCGATGGTAATGGTGTCGTGGGAAGTCACTTCGATGCGCACTTGGCAGTCGTCGAGGCCGAGCGGGTGACACAACGGGATGAGGTCGGCCGTTTTCTTGGCTGCCATCACGCCGGCCAGAATCGCAGTCTGGAACACCGGCCCTTTGTGCGAAGGCAGGTCGCCAGCCTGCACCAACTTCAGGATTTCGGCGCCTAGCACAACGCGGCTGCGGGCTTTGGCCACGCGGCGCGTTACGGCTTTCTGACCGACATCGACCATGCTGGGCTGACCGGCGGCATTGAGGTGAGTAAGCTTAGAATTAGGAGAAGTATCAGACATGAAATTTAGCGTCAGCTTTGTGGGCTTTGAGTGGGCTTGAGAGCTTGCACAATCGTTGTACGAAGGCGCCTTGCAGCAGGGCGTTGCGCTACTTACCTAAACAACAATTTCGTACAGACGTTACGCAACCACCCCCACAAAGCTGACGCTAAATTTCTTTCTATGCTCTCCGTCGAAGAAGCCACCCGCCGCGTGCTCGCCACTGCTCGGCTTTTGCCTGCCGAAACTGTCATGCTTGCCGAGGCCACGGGCCGCACCTTGCGCACCGACCTGCGCGCCGATCGTGATTTCCCGCCCTTCGACCGCGTTGCAATGGATGGTATCGCTTTGAATTTCAGCGCAATACAAAACAACGTTCTTGATTTTCCAATTGAACACACCCAGTTTGCCGGACAGGCTCCCAAGCCCCTGCAAAGCCCGCAAGCTGCCGTCGAGATCATGACGGGCGCCGTGCTGCCGCCCGGCACCGATACGGTGGTCCGATACGAAGACCTTACCATCGCCACCGCCCCCAACGGCCAGCGAATTGCCACCGTCGTCGTGGCCCCGCCGCATGCGGGCCACAACGTGCATGCCCGTGCTGCCGACCGCCGTCAGGGCGATGTATTGGTGCCCGCGGGTACGCGTCTTGGGCCGGCCGAAATAGCGGTGGCGGCCACGGTTGGCGCGGCTACTTTGCCGGTTACGCGTCTGCCGCGTTTGGCGGTGGTCAGCACTGGCGATGAGCTAGTGGACATCACCGAAATACCTCTTGCTCACCAGATTAGGCGCTCGAACACCTACATGCTACAGGCCGCTTTGTCGGCGACGGGTGCCACGGCTGAGGCTTTTCATTTCAACGACGACCCAGCAGCGCTGCGCCTAGGCCTACCGGGGCTGTTGCGCGGTTTTGATGCCGTAATTCTGAGCGGCGGCGTCTCGAAAGGGCAGGCCGACTTTCTGCCGGCTACGCTGCGCGAATTGGGCGTCGAACAGATTTTCCACGAGGTGCAGCAGCGGCCGGGCAAGCCGTTCTGGTTTGGGCAGCAGGCCGGGGGCGCCGTGGTATTCGCCTTGCCCGGCAATCCGGTTTCAACCTTCGTCAATTACTACCGCTACGTGCAGCCGTGGCTACAGTGTAGCCAACGCCCTGATTTACAACCTACTGCTTTATCGTATGCTGTTTTGGCTGCCGACTTCACGTTCAAGCCGCACATTACCCATTTTCTCAATGTGCGCCTCGAAGCCGCACCGGATGGCCGCCTAATGGCTCATCCGCAACGGGCCGGCGGCTCCGGTGATTTGGCCGGTTTGCTGCAATGCGATGGATTTTTGGAGTTGCCACCCGAACCGGAGCTATTCACTGCGGGCAGTGTCTTTCCGGTGTGGCGCTTTCGGGCTTAAATCACTGACTTGCAATGCATAAAAAAGCCCTCAATGCTACATTGAGGGCTTTTTGCAGGTAAAAGCTCGTGCTCTATTGGAACAGCGCCAAGGCTTTTATAAACGTTTGCGACACGCCCCACAGCAACGGCACGCCCACAAACAGCCACGAAATGGCCAGCGCCAGCCCTGAGGTTGGCTCCTCCGACACAACGGGATCTACTTTCGGTTCCATATGATTGTCAGTCAGTTACAAAGAGAAGAAAATTAAGCAGGAACTTTGCGGGCGGCTTCTTCGTGCACAAAATACTTTTCGTTGACGGCCGTTATGGCCAAGTTGGCCAGAAAGCCAATCACAAGCAGGCCCGCCATGGTGTAAAACAACGACTGAAACGAAGCGGCACCGGTCAGGCCTTTGGCTTTCGCATTGTCGTGCAGGTAGTTAACCAGCGTTGGCCCCAAAATGCCTGCCGTTGACCACGCCGTGAGCACACGGCCGTGGATGGCACCCACCTGCTTTTTGCCGAACAAGTCGCTCAGGTACGCGGGGAGCGTAGCAAAACCACCACCATACATACTCAGAATTACGCAACAGGCTATCACAAAGAACGTTAGCGAAACATTACGCCCCAGCGTCGGCAGCAGCGCATACAGCACAATGCCCAAGCCGAAGTAGATCATGTAGTTGGTTTTGCGGCCCAATTTGTCGGAGGCCGACGACCAGAAGAAGCGACCGAGCAGGTTGAACAAGCTCAGCAAGCCCACAAAACCTGCCGCCGCGGCAGCCGTCACCCCTTTGCCGGTGCCCATAAATTTGTCAGAAAAAATCTCCTGAATCATCGGCGAGGCGGTTTCCAAAATGCCAATGCCGGCCGTCACGTTCATGCACAACACAACCCACAGCATCCAGAATTGGGGCGTTTTGATGGCCTCGTCGGCCAGCACGTTGCCGGTGGTGATGAGGGCGCTGTGCTGGGCGTTGGGCACGTAACCTTCGGGCTTCCAGTCATCGGCGGGCACCCGAATTGTCCAGACACCTAACTGCATGAATACCAAATAGATAAGCCCAAGCACGATAAAGGTTGCGGCTACGCCGTTGTCGGTTGGCGATTTGAAACGGTCCATGAGCGCTACCGACAGCGGCGAAGCGATCATGGCGCCGCCGCCAAAACCCATGATGGCCATGCCTGTAGCCACGCCCGGCCGGTCGGGAAACCACTTAATCAGGGTGCTGACCGGCGAAATGTAACCGATGCCCAGCCCAATTCCGCCCACGAAGCCGTAGCCGAAATACAGCAGCGGCAGCGAGTGCAGGTGTACGCCCAGCGACCCAATAAAAAAGCCGCCCGCAAAACACAGCGCCGACGCCAGCATGGCTTTGCGGGGCCCGACGCGTTCCAGCCATTTGCCAAACACCGCGGCCGAAAGCCCCAGCAGCACAATAGCGATCGAGAAGATCCAGCCAATCTGGCCGGCCGTCCAGTCTTCCGGGGCGGGCTTGGCGACGTCGTGGCTGATGAGCGAGCCCAGCGGATTTTTGAACACGCTGAAGGCATAGGCCTGCCCAATAGCAAGGTGAATGGCCAACGCCGCCGGCGGAATCAGCCAGCGGTTGAAGCCTGGGCCCGCAATGGTGCGGCTGCGGTCCAGAATGGAAGCGGTTGCCATGAGATGATGGGATTTGGTGGGGAAAATAGATACCGATAGCTCCTCGGCCCGACCAGCAGGCGGTTACTATACGTGTTGAATTTCAACAAGGTAGAATCTTTCCAAACCGATCTGCGAGAAGCAATGGATATTTTTTGCTAAAAAACTATAGCTGGCAGTTGCCGGTTGTAGCACGTCCAAAAAGCCCCGCTTACTGCTCGGCGGGCTCGTGTTGCAACCAGCCCCGCAGCCCTTTTGCCCGCGTGTTGCGCAGAAAGTTTTTTAGCCCTGCCACCATGTGCTCAGCCATCAGCTGTTGAAACGCCGGGTCAATCAAGCGCTTCTCATCTTCGGGGTTCGAAACGAAGGCCGTTTCCACCAGCGCATTGGGGTAGTCAGTGGGTCCGTTGAGGCCAAAGTTGAAGCTCCCGACGTTGCCGGCACCCCGCAGGCCGGTTTTGCGCATCTCATCGTAGAGCGCCACCGACAACGGCCGGAACGCCACGTAGCGGTAATAGGTGCTGGTGCCTTGGCTCACCCCGCCCCCCGCCGAATTGACGTGCACGCTGACCAGCAAATCCGGGTTGGCCTTGCGCAGCAACAATACCCGATCGACGTTTTCGACGGTAACGTCGGCTTCGCGCGTCATGATGACGCGGGCGCCGGCTTGTTCCAGCTCGTGCCGCAGTTTTTGGGCAATGGCTAGAGTCAGATCTTTTTCGCGGGCGCCGCTGGCCCCGGTAGCGCCCACGTTGGTGCCGCCGTGCCCGGCATCTACCGCGACAGTGAGGCCGCGCAGTTGCAATTTTTGCGGCGGACGTTTCACCTTGATTACCAAGGTATTATTGCGATAACCAATAGAATAGCCCCAACTCTGGATATGCTTTAGGTTAAGCACCAAGCGGAACACATCAGGCTGGGGCTGCTCGTAATGAACGTCGCCTAGCTCTTGCAGACCGTCGCGCTGCGTAATCCAATTGGTGTTGGAAGTGGCTCCAAATACATCCACCACCAGGCGTGTGGGTTCGGTCAGAAGCTGAGAGCGGTACGGTAGGCGGGCCTCAAGCGGTACCTGCACATAGTCGTAGAGCGAATCGCCGTATACGCTCCACGATCCGGTCAGCGAGGTCGGCACAAAGCCGCCGGGCGGCAGCAGGCGCACAACTTCCTGCGGCACCCAAGCCGTTTGGTTTTCAGCCAGTTGCACCCGATATAGGTTGCCCACACGGCCCGTGATGTGCAGCTGCACCAACGAATCGAGGTAGCCAATTTTGGCGCCGCCCAGTCGGTCTTCCCCCAAACCGTAATTCAGGTACGGCAGCGCGCCTTTGGTAACGGCAAGTTGCGGCTCGTTGGGGTTCAGAAACCGGATTTGCGCCTTACTCTGTGCCGTGGCTTGCAGGCTATCAGGCGTTAGTAACTGAAAGATAATCAGGCGATTGTGCAGCGTGTCGCCGGGTTGCACTACGTACGTGCCTTGGTAAATACCACGCTGGCCCTTCGTCAGCGCGGCATCCAGCTCCGTCATGGGCTGATTACCCAAAAACGTAACCTTGCTGCCGGGCTGCCCTTTGAGTCGCACCTGCAACCGATCGCCAGGCTGTAGCCACTGGCTGGCCGCCGGCACCGTTTCGGCACTTTCGATCAGCGGGGTTTGAGCATGGACCTCCATGCCTATCGCCAACAGTACAAACCAAAGAAGAAAGCGGCGCAATTTCGGTGATTTAAAATGCTTTATATCAGACTTTTATGACTATGTCTAGAAGCTAAAGCTCCCCTCCTTTTTTCAAGGAGGGGTTGGGGGTGATTGGTTAGAATTAGAAAGCTAGAACTAGTTGTTGTTCAACGACTTTTACCACCCCCAACCCCTCCTTAAAAAAGGAGGGGAGCTAGCTCTTTATCTCTAGTCTATTTCATATAAATAACTGATTATCAATTATTTATCTTTCATTGCTTCTCTCAAGTCCTTTACATCGCGCCCATTTTCCAAACCTAAGAATTCGGTTTGCAAGGCGCGGATGTGCACTTCATTGCGGGCGCGCACATCGAGGCGCACGTCGCGGAGGCGGGCATTCAGGCGTCTGTACACCGCCGTAGCATAGTCCCAGTCACGTTGCGTCCATTGGCGGCGGCGCTCCCGAACTTGGCGCATGAACTGGGTGTAGGCCGGATCGATGGTTTCGGCGGTTAGGCCATCGATATTGGAATACGTGCCCAGCAATTCCTGCGTTAAAGTAGCCGAAGCTGCCGCGTCGAGTGGCTGGCGCGCCCGCACCCGAGCCGCTGAGTCGTAGCGCGCCGCGCGCCGGCCAGCAGTTTTGAGCTTGTCGCCTGCGCGGTCGGCGAGAGTATCCAGTTTGCGGGCTTCATTGCGCACGACCTCCTGCCGCTCGCGGGGCGTTGAGTCGCAGGCGGTGAGCAAAAAGGTGGCACTTCCGACTAGTAAGCCGGTGGCAAAAAGCGAAAAGCGGGGCGTGAGGGAGTTCATGGGCGTTTCATACGCAAAGGCCCGCCCCCAGGATGCTACTTGAGCCGGAACACAAACGGCATCTCGTAAACAACGGGTACTGCACGCCCGTTTTTGCGGGCCGGAATCCATTGGTTCGGAATGGTGCGGCTCACGCGCAGAGCCTCTTCGTCGCAACCACCGCCCACGCCAGCCACCACTTTGTGGTTCGATATCTGACCTAGGGTGTCGATGGCAAACGACACAATGACTTTGCCTTGCAGCTTCCGGTCCTGGGCGGCCAAGGGGTAATTAAGTTTGGCCGTGTAAGTGGCCAGGGCCGGATCACTGCCAATGAACATCGGCGGCTGATCGACGCGGCTTTTGGTCCATTGGCCGGGTTGCAATTCTACGTCGTAGAAAATGTCTTCGATGGGCCGGAAAAACAGGAGCTTTTTGGTGGTGTGGTCGTACTTCTGCAAAATAACCTGGCTGCCGTCGCGGGTGTAGCCATAGTATTCCCAGACTCCTACTTTATCGCCTTTTTCAAGGGTGCCGCTTTCCCATTCGGTTTTGCGGACGCGTTGGGCCCAGCACAAGGCGGGCAACAGAAGCAGTAAAAAAATGAGTACGTGTTTTTTCATAAGGGTGCGTAGAAATGCTAAACCAGAAGAAACGCGCTGCCAGCCACCTCAAAGAGGCGCTTAACCAGACTAATTCATTCTTAGTTTCGTTCTATTACAGCCAAACGACGGGCGGGTGGGAAATAAATAAAAGGTTCAGTGAAGTGGCTTTTTGAGAACTATAAGCCTGTATTGAGTCCTGGGTGGGGCCAAACCCCAATACCTTCACACCGGAAATATACAAGTATCCTTTTAGTTGTGCAATAGTTGCTTAGCTAACCATGAGCGTCGTCGAGACGGTCGCGCAGATCGTGAATCTGGTCTTGTAGTCCCGGCAGTTGAGGGCATATTTTTGAGAGGCGCTGCAACACGTGCAGGGCGCCGCGGTCGTCGCCGAGCATGCGCAACATGGTAGCCCAACCGGCCAGCGCCCCAAAATGGCGGGGTTCGCGCCGCAGCGTTTCGGCCACGTCGAGTAAAGAGGCCCGGTACTCGCCGCGCAGGTAGTGCGCCGTTGCCCGCTTGTTCCAGCCTTCGGCCCAATCGGGTTTCTGCTCGATCAGCGTTGTGAAACTGGCAATGGCCGTGGTGTAGTCGCCGGCTGCCAGCAGCCGCATACCAGTCTCAAGCTTCTTGTTCAGGAGCTGATCGCCGGTATCGAGCCACAGCTGCCAGATGCCGTTTTGCAACGCTTCCATCTCAGCGGGCGCGGCAGCGTTGCGCAGTTGCGCAAATAAGTCGTCGAGTTGCTGCTGACGGTCCATGGGGGTGCGGATTGCGAAGAAACGATTTGCCCTTGCGTCGGACAGATATACGCCAAATAAAGAAAGACCGCTACATCGAGCGGTCTTTCCAGTGATAATATATTTCAGAGACACTTTTATAAGTATCTCATAACATGATAGTTAAAACAAGGCCGCCGCCACCCGACGAATGGATTCGGCCTTGCCCATCGAGTAATAGTGCAGACAGGGCACGCCGTGCGCCATCAGCTCCTTCGATTGGTTGATGCACCACTCGATGCCGATGTCGCGGGCCGCAGCGTTGTCGGGGGCGTCGTGCACGGCTTCGGCCAACGCCTCCGGAATGTTGAGATAAAACGTGCGCGGCAGCATGGTCAGCTGGCTTTTGGTGGTCATGGGCTTCAGACCCGGAATAATAGGCACGTTGATGCCCGCCGCCCGACACTTCTTCTCGAAGGCAAAAAACTGCTCGTTGTCGAAGAACATCTGCGTCACGATGTAATTGGCACCGCGCTCCACCTTCTGCTTCAGGTAGCGCATGTCGGCGCCGTAGTTGGGCGCCTCGAAGTGCTTTTCGGGGTAGCCGGCCGTGCCGATGCAGAAGTCGGTCGCAAACGAGTCTTCCTGCTCTTCGTCGAGGTAGTGGCCCTTGTTCATGCAGGCTACCTGCGCAATCAGGTCCGAAGCGTAAGCATGGCCGTTGGGGTCGGGCACGAAATGGGATTCCGTTTTGATGGGGTCGCCACGCAGGGCCAGCACGTTGTCGATGCCCAGGAAGTGCAAGTCAATCAGCGCATTCTCGGTTTCCTCCTTAGAAAAGCCCCCGCAAATCAGGTGCGGCACGGTGTCCACGTCGAAACGGTTTTTGATGGCCGCGCAAATGCCGACCGTCCCGGGCCGTTTGCGCACGGTCACCTTCTCCAGCAACCCACCGGGCCGCTTGCGATACGCGTATTCTTCACGGTGATAGGTGACGTCGATAAACGGCGGCTTAAATTCCATCAAAGGCTCGATGTTCGAGAATAAGTTCTTGATATTCTCGCCCTTACGCGGCGGCAGCACTTCAAAGGAGAATAGCGTTTTGCCGTTGGCGCGCTCTAAATGTTCGGTTACTTTCATAGGGCAGCTCCAATTTTCAATTGGAGAGTCGTTGTAATGATAAGCTAAGCTTCCTTTTTAAATTCCGCGCATCAAGCGGCGCGAGTTGGGGTGGTAAAGGGCGTTGTTTACAGGAGTTTTGCGTTCAACCAAGCAACGACTTTACCACCCCGCCCTTCGGGCACCCCTCCTTGAAAAAGGAGGGGAATCGTGCCGTTATAGCGCCGTCACGGGAATGCTGGTCGGGTCGTAGTTGAGGTTGGGGGCGAGCCAACGTTGCAGTTCCTCGACCGGCATGTTTTTGCGCTGGGCGATGTCCTCCACCTGGTCGCGGCCGATGCGGCCCAAGCCGAAGTAGCGGGAATCAGGGTGCGCATAGTACAAGCCGCTCACCGACGAGGCCGGGTACATGGCTAGGTTTTCGGTAAGGGTGATGCCTGTTTTTTGCTCCGCGTCGAGCAGCTTGAACAGGGTAATTTTCTCGGTATGGTCGGGGCAGCCGGGGTAGCCGGGCGCGGGCCGCACGCCGCGGTATTTCTCCTGAATCAACTCCTCCTTCGTCAGCTTCTCGTCGGCCGAATAGCCCCAGAATTCTTCGCGCACGCGCTGGTGCAGGCGCTCGGCAAAGGCTTCGGCGAGGCGGTCGGCCAGGGCTTTCACCATGATGCTGGAGTAGTCGTCGTGGTCGGCTTCGTATTTCTCGATCAGCTTTTCGATGCCAATGCCCGCCGTCACAGCAAAACCACCGATGTAGTCCTGTCGGCCCGTTTCCTTGGGCGCCACAAAGTCGGAGAAAGCCAGGTTCGGGATTTTCGGCCCCTTCTCGCCTTGCTGCCGCAACGTGAAAAACTCCGTGGTGACTTGCTCGCGCGTGTCGTCGGCGTACACTTCGATGGTATCGTAGCCAACAGTATTGGCAGGCCAGAAGCCCAGCACTGCACTAGCCGTAATTGACTTATTATCAATTAGTTCCTGCAACATCGTCTGCGCGTCGGCAAACAGCTTACGAGCGGCTTCCCCCAGCGTTTCGTCTTCCAGAATGCGCGGGTAGCGGCCTTTCAGCTCCCAAGTATGAAAGAACGGCGTCCAGTCGATGTACTCAGCCAATTCCGCCAGCGGGTAATCTTCTAACACCTTGGTACCGAGGAAGGTAGGCTTGGTGATAGGTGTCGTTTGCCAATCGGCTTTAAACTGATTTTGGCGTGCCGCTTCAATGCTCAGGTAGTGCTTGTCGCGCTGCCGGCCGGCGTGGTCTTCGCGTAGCTGGCGGTAATCATCGGCAACCGTCTGCGCATAAGCCGCTTCGCTGGAGCCGAGCAGGCCCGCCGCCACGCCCACCGAGCGCGAGGCATCGTGCACGTGCACCACGGGGCCGGAATATGCCGGCGCAATCTTGACAGCTGTGTGCAGGCGCGAGGTAGTAGCCCCGCCGATAAGCAACGGAATTTTCATGCCGCGCTTTTCCATCTCGGCGGCCACGTACGTCATTTCGTCTAGCGAAGGCGTAATCAAGCCGCTCAGGCCCACAATATCAACTTGTTGATTAACAGCCTCTTCCAAAATCTTCTCTAGCGGCACCATTACGCCCAAGTCCACGATGTCGAAGTTGTTGCAGGCCAGCACCACGCCCACGATGTTCTTGCCGATGTCGTGCACGTCGCCCTTCACCGTGGCCAGCAGAATCTTGCCCGCGGTTTGGCGCTCCTGTCCGCGCTTGTCGGCCAGCAGGTAGGGCTCCAGATAAGCCACCGCTTTCTTCATTACGCGCGCCGATTTCACCACTTGCGGCAGGAACATTTTGCCGGCGCCAAACAGGTCGCCCACGACGTTCATGCCGGCCATCAGCGGGCCTTCGATCACTTCCAACGGCCGCCCGACTTGCTGCCGCACTTCCTCGGTATCCTGCTCAATGAAATCGGTGATGCCGCGCACCAGGGCGTGTTGCAGGCGCTCGGCGACGGGCAGGCTGCGCCACGCATCGGCCACCACTTCCACCTTGTCTTTTTGCTTGACGGTTTCGGCAAAATCGACGAGGCGCTCGGTAGCATCGGGGCGACGGTTGAGCAGCACGTCTTCCACCATCTCCAGCAAGTCCGGCGGAATTTCGTCGTAAACCGCTAATTGACTGGGGTTTACGATGCCCATATCCAACCCTGCCCGAATGGCGTGGTAGAGGAAAGCCGAGTTCATGGCCTCGCGCACCACGTCGTTGCCGCGGTACGAGAATGAGATGTTGCTCACGCCGCCGCTGGTGCGGGCGCCGGGCAGGTTCTGCTTGATCCACCGCACGGCCTCAATAAAGTCGAGGGCGTAGTTGCGGTGCTCCTCCATGCCGGTGCCCACGGTCAGGATATTGGGGTCGAAGATGATGTCCTCGGCCGGGAAATCCAGCTCGTTGACCAGAATGTCGTAGGAGCGCTGGCAAATCTCTTTGCGGCGCTCCAACGAGTCGGCTTGGCCGTCTTCGTCGAAGGCCATCACGATGACAGCGGCACCGTACTGGCGCACGGTGCGGGCGCGCTGCTTGAAAACCTCCTCGCCTTCTTTTAGCGAGATGGAGTTGACGATGCTTTTGCCCTGCACGCACTTGAGACCGGCTTCCAACACGCTCCACTTCGACGAGTCGATCATGATGGGCAGGCGGGCAATGTCGGGCTCGGAGGCAATGAGGTTGAGAAACGTGGTCATGGCCTGCTCCGAGTCAAGCATGCCTTCGTCCATGTTGATGTCGAGCACCTGCGCGCCGCCTTCTACCTGCTCGCGCGCCACAGCCAACGCCTGCTCGTACGCCCCGGTCCGAACGAGGCGCGCAAACGCCCGCGAACCCGTCACGTTGCAACGCTCTCCGACGTTGACAAAGAGGCTATCTTCGTAAATACCAAAGGGTTCGAGGCCGCTGAGGCGCGTCGCCTGCGGTACCGTGGGCAAGGGGCGCGGCGCAAATTGGGGCGCCAACTTGGCTAGCTCGCCGATGTGCTGGGGCGTGGTGCCGCAGCAGCCACCGACCACGTTCAGCAGGCCATCGCGGAGGTAATCCTCCACCACTTCAGCAAACTCCTGCGCCGACTCGTCGTAGCCGCCGAACGCGTTGGGTAAGCCCGCATTCGGGTACGCCGAAATGTGCACGTTGGCAATGCGGCTCAGTTCCTGGATGTACTGCTTGAGCTGCTTAGCGCCCAGAGCACAGTTCAGGCCCACGCTCAAGAGTGGCAAGTGATGAATCGAGTTCCAGAAGGCTTCTACCGTCTGCCCCGACAACGTGCGACCCGAAGCATCGGTGATCGTGCCCGAAATCATGATCGGCACAACTTTGCCACCTTCGTCGAAGAAGCGCTGCACGGCATAGAGCGCCGCTTTGGCGTTGAGCGTGTCAAAAATGGTTTCGATCAGCAGCGCGTCGGAGCCGCCGTCGATGAGGCCGCGCACCTGCTCGTGGTAAGCCGTGGCCAACTCGTCGAACGTGGTAGCGCGGTAGCCGGGGCGGTTTACGTCGGGCGAAAGCGAGGCTGTGCGGTTGGTCGGTCCAATGGCGCCGGCCACGAAGCGCGGCTTGCTGGGGTCTTGGTCCGTAAACTCATCGGCTACTTCGCGGGCCAGCCGCGCCGATTCGTAATTGAGCTCATACACAACGTGTTCCAATCCGTAGTCGGCCTGCGCGATAGAGGTACCGCTGAAGGTATTGGTCTCCACCATGTCGGCCCCGGCAGCAAAATATTCCGCGTGAATGTTGCGAATAATATCGGGGCGTGTGAGCGAGAGCAGGTCGTTGTTGCCGCGCAAAGGCTTGGGATGATTGGCAAAGCGCGGCCCCCGAAAATCCTCCTCGTCCAGCGTGTAGCGCTGAATCATCGTGCCCATGGCGCCGTCGAGCACCAGGATGCGTTGTTGCAGGATGGAGTAGAGGGGCGAGTCGGAACAGTGCGTCTTCATAGATTCTCTTTCAAAACGGCAGGTACAAAAAACCTATCCAGAAAGAGAAAACTGCGGGTGCAGGTTCCGTACTTATCTTCTTTCGTTTCCTCCAAGAGGGCGAAATGGGAGTTGGCACCTTGCTTCGCGGTCAGGTTGCCAAGACGTCGTAGGGCCCAATCCCTCGGTCTTTCTGGATAAGTATCACAACAAAGGTACATCCTAAACACCGAAAAATAAACGGACTTGCTGCGGGCTTGGTTTTCCGCTCGATTATCTAATCGCCAGATGCGTATTCGCCAATATTTTATTTTCTATATACTAACAAGAAAAGCTGCTGCGTTAGCCCGACAACGGTGTGGATCACTTACTTAGCAGAGGTTGCGCATGAAAGTATTGGTACGGTTGCTGTCGTTGATGCTACTCGGTGTAGCGCAGGTGAGCATGGCGCAGGTTGCCGCCGGCGACGGTTTGAAAGGCGATTATTTCGACGGCAAGAACTTCGAGAAGCTGGTCTTAACCCGCATCGACAAAACAATCGATTTTAACTGGACCATTGGCCCCCGAGGGGAAGGCCGGTGGATATCGCCCGGGCCGAACGTACCCGGCGAGCAGTTTTCGGTGCACTGGACGGGCTACCTATATGCGCCAGTAACAGGAGTTTACACTTTTCAAATCACGACCGATGACGGCATGCGCGTACGGGTAGGCGGCCGGAAAATCTTAAACTCTTGGCAAAACCAGGCTGCCGCCGTTTATACGGCCCACCAACGGCTAACGGCAGGCCGGTACTACTCGCTGCAGGTAGACTATTATCAGGTTGAAAAGGATACGCGGGCGCTGCTGGCCTGGCAGCTACCCAACTCCACCGAAGCGCCCCAGCCCATCCCGACTGCTAATCTGTATTCGGCTATGCCAACCTCTGCCGTACCTATTCTGCCTAAATCGGCTCGGCCTCAGCCCACCGTTGCAGCCCGCTCAACGACAGCAACCAGTACGCCCGTCGTAGTAGCCGCCCCGACAACAACTCCCAGAAAATCAATACTTACGCCTTTAAAAGCGGCGCTACCAACAGTCCGTCGGCCGCGGGCAATCTTAGCACAGCCCAAGGCGCCGCCTGCACTCGCACCTGTAGCCGACGAAGTTGCCGCGCTGCCCGACATGTCGGCGTTGGGCAAAGGCGACGTCGTGACGCTGCCCAACCTGTATTTTACCCAAAGCACTGCCACCCTGCTGCCGACTTCGCGCCCTGTGCTCAATGCCTTGGCTCGCACTCTACGCGAGCAGCCCGCACTGCGCCTGGAAATAGCCGGCCACACCGACAATGTAGGCGAAGCGGCGCTGAATCTGCGGCTTTCGGAGCAGCGCGCCCGTGTGGTGCGGCAGTATCTGGTGCAGCAAGGCATTGATTCGGTGCGGCTTACGGCCCGCGGCTACGGCGGCATGCGCCCCGTCGCCGACAACCAAGACCCCAAACAACGGTCGCGCAACCGTCGGGTAGAAGTGGTTGTGCAGTAGGCAGTTACAATGATGCGGCACTGCCGGAAGCTTGCCGACAGGCTTTAATGCAATGTATTGATAATCAATCAATTACTAAATATGAATTTTAATCATTATCCGGAGTAGCAAGTAGCTGTTGTAACTTTTTGCCCACGCCAGCGCTTCTATACGCCGCAACTGATTAGCGCGGCAACACATGAGCGAACCGGCAAAGAGAGTAGCCCTAGTTACGGGCGGCAACAAAGGCATTGGCTTGGAAATAGCCCGTCAACTGGGCCAGCAAGGCATTACGGTGGTGATTGGCGCCCGCGACGAGGCTCGTGGCAACGCAGCCGCCAACCAACTGCGTCAGGAGGGTTTCGAGGCGCACGTCGTGCAGCTCGACGTGACCAACGCTGAGGAGGTGGCCGCGCTGCCCGCTTTCTTTCAGCAGCATTTTGGCCAGCTTGATATTCTTGTCAATAACGCCGGGGTGCAGGAAGACCCTACTGGCAACGCTACGGTGGCGCTGTTTCGGAGCACGTTCGAGATCAATGTGTTCGCGGTTTTTGCCGTGACGGAGGCACTGCTTCCGCTGCTTAAGCAAAGTCCGGCGGGCCGCATCGTCAACCACAGCAGTCGCCTGGGTTCGCTTACGGCCATGAGCAACAGCCCTTTTTTGATGCCGGCCTACATGTCGTCGAAAGCGGCGCTGAACATGCTCACGGTGCTTACAGCCAGAGAGTTAAAAGACACCAACGTCAAAGTGAATTCGGCGCATCCCGGCTGGGTAAAGACGGAGCTTGGCGGCGAAGGCGCGCCACTCAGCATCGAAGAAGGTGCACGCACGGCCGTGGAGTTGGCGACGCTGCCCAGCGATGGTCCTACGGGCGGCTTTTTTCACAAAGGCCAGCCATTGCCGTGGTAGCAAACTAGGGGGAAGGCTCGCCAAAACCTTTTGCACACCTTATCAGTTGCATAAAATCAAATCGAACACAACCAATTTTTGAGCGTCTGCTCCCCTTCATTCTACAATCATGAGCCAAGTTCCAAATCTGTTTACGCCCATTCAAGTGGGCGCCCTTACGCTCCCTAATCGCCTGGCAATGGCGCCCATGACGCGCAGCCGGGCCACCAACCCAGGCAACGTCCCCACCGATTCCATCATCGAATATTACGTGCAGCGCGCTTCGGCCGGCCTGATCATCACGGAAGGTTCGCAGGTTTCGCCACAGGGTGTGGGCTACATCAACACGCCCGGCATTTACTCAGATGAGCAAGTAGCTGGTTGGAAGAAAGTTACGGACGCTGTGCACGCCGCGGGCGGCCGTATTTTTATTCAGCTGTGGCACGTGGGTCGCGTTTCGCACCCGTTTTTCCACAATGGCGAGTTGCCCGTAGCTCCGTCGGCCATCAAGCCGGAAGGCGTGAAAGCCTTTACGGGCCAAGGATTTGAAGAAGTTCCGACGCCGCGTGCACTCGAACTCAGCGAAATTCCGGGTGTAGTGGAGCAGTTCCGCTTGGCGGCCCGCAACGCCAAGCTTGCTGGTTTCGACGGCGCCGAAATCCACGGGGCCAACGGTTATTTGCTCGACCAGTTTCTGCAAGATGGCCCCAACCAGCGCACCGACGAGTACGGCGGCAGCCTCGAAAACCGGGCGCGCTTTGTATTGGAAGTGGTTGAAGCTGTGACAGATGAGTTGGGCGTCGATCGCGTGGGCATTCGTTTCTCACCCCAAGGCAGCGCCAGCATCCAGGACTCTGACCGCGTGAAAACGTTTAGCTACATAACCGAGCAGCTCAATAAGTTTAACCTCGCTTACCTGCACGTAATCGAGGCGCGCCCAGGCCATCCGATGGCAGCCGCGGCAGGCGTACCAGCCGTAGCCGCGCACCTGCGCCAGATCTTCAACGGTACTTTCATCCTGAACGGGGGCTACACGCAAGAAACTGCAGATCAGGCCATTGCCAACAACGAGGCTGATGTGATTGCCTTCGGTGTACCCTTCATCGCCAACCCCGACCTGCCTGAGCGCTTCCGCGTTGGGGCCGCCCTCAACTCGCCTGATTTCAGCACGTTCTACGTGCCCGGCGACAAGGGCTTCATTGATTATCCTTCGCTGGAAGAGCAGCCCCAAACGGAGGAAGCCAACGGCCACTACAATAACTAGCTAATAGTCAGTTAGTTATATTTTGTCAAAAACTCCTGCTCGGCGTATGCCGGGCAGGAGTTTTTTGTTGGTACTCGTTGCTGCTATTGTCTACGGAGCGTCTAATCCGGTGCGTACATCGACTGCCGAACTTGATTTTGCGTAAGCTTAAGGACTTCACCAATCCCTCCCTTAGCAATGGCTGCCAAAAAGACTCCGACTGCCCCGAAAGCGGCGCCTGCCAAACCCGAGAAACGCCTGATGGCCAAGGACATGAAGGCCGAAAAGCAGCCCTATCCGGCCAAACAAGCCGACATGAAGCAGCAGCCCGACACGGACTTTGCTAATTACAAGGCAGCCAATAAGTTACAGGGGAAAATTGCGCTCATCACCGGGGCCGACTCGGGCATTGGGCGGGCCGTGGCCATAGCCTTTGCCCTGGAAGGCGCCGACGTGGCTGTGCTCTACAACGAAAACGATGTAGATGCCAACGAAACCAAGCGCCAGGTAGAAAAACGCAAACGCAAGTGCCTGTTGCTCAAGCTCGACGTGCGCGACCCCGAGCAATGCAAGCAAGCCGTGCGCCAGACCTTGGCCCAGTACGGCGGCCTGAACATACTGGTCAACAACGCCGCTTTTCAGATGGCGCAGGAAAAATTTGAGGAAATCCCCGAAGAGCAGATTCGCCGTACCTTCGACACCAACATTCTGGGTTATATCTGGATGGCACAGGCGGCCATTCCGCACTTGCAGGCCGGCGACTGCATCATCAATACGGGCAGCATTGTAGGTCTCACCGGCAACCCTATACTGATTGATTACACCTGCACCAAATCGGCGATTCATGCCCTGACCAAATCGCTGGCTACCTACTTGGGAGAGAAGAACATACGCGTGAATTGCGTAGTACCCGGCCCCGTCTGGACGCCCAACATTCCGGGTACAATGCCGGCCGAAGAAATCGCCAAGTTTGGGTACGAGGTGGCGCTCAAGCGGCCCGGCCAACCCGAAGAATTGGCCCCGGCTTACGTGCTGCTGGCCTCACAGGACGGCTCGTTTATGACGGGAAGCCTGGTGCACGTAACGGGCGGCAAACTCAGCAGCGACCAGTAACGGAAGTGCATCGGCGGCTTGCTTTCTGAGGGTGAAGCCTTTACTTCACCGCATGAGAAAAGCATACGGTGTGGGGCTGCTCGGCGGCCTATTGCTCTTGGCTGGTTTTGCCACGCCTGATTCTGCTTTGCAGAAAGTGCGGCAGTTTCGGCAATCGCATGAAAATCAGCTACTTGCCGAGTACATGCAGCTGCTGGCCATCCCGAACGTTGCGGCGGACACAGCCAATCTGCGCCAAACCGCCAACTTCATCGCCGACATGATGCGCCGGCGCGGCATTAGCGGCGTGCAGTTGTTGCGCGCGCCTACTGCGGGCGTTGCGCCCGCTGTGTATGGTGAAGTGCGCACGCCCGGCGCCAAGCGCACCCTGATTTTCTATGCCCACTACGACGGCCAGCCCGTCAATCCCAAACAGTGGGCCGCGGGTCTGAGTCCTTTTCAGCCGACGCTGGCCAGCGGCTCGCTTGCCAAAGGCGGTCAGCTGTTGCCCGCGCCCCAGCCCGCCACCGCCCTCAACCCCGAGTGGCGCCTCTACGCCCGCGGCAGCTCCGACGACAAAGCCGGCGTGATGTCGATTTTGTCGGCGTATCAGGCCTTGCAAGCCAGTAAGCTCAAGCCTACGGTCAACCTTAAGTTCTTTTTCGAGGGCGAAGAAGAAGCCGGTTCGCCGCACCTGAGCGAAATTCTGGGCAACAATAAAAGCCTGCTTCAGTCCGATCTGTGGGTGATTTGCGACGGGCCGGTGCACCAGTCGGGCCGCAAGCAGGTGGTGTTTGGGGCCCGCGGCGACGTGAACGTGGAGCTGACCGTGTACGGCCCCAAACGCCCGTTGCACAGCGGCCACTACGGCAACTGGGCACCCAATCCCGCCATGACGCTCGCGCAGCTGCTGGCCTCCATGAAAGACAGCACCGGCCGCGTCACCGTAGCGGGTTTCTACGACGACGTGGTGCCGCTAACGGCCGCCGAGCAGCAGGCCGTGCGCAACGTGCCCAACCTCGACGCGACCATTCGGGAAGAGCTGGGCTTCGTCCGGCCCGACGGGGGCGGCCAGACATTGAACGAGCTAATCAACCAGCCCTCGCTGAATATCAACGGGTTGCAGAGCGCCAACGTGGGCGCGCAGGCCGCGAACGTCATCCCGACCACCGCCACGGCGGTGCTGGATCTGCGCCTCGTGCTGGGCAATGAGTACCAAAAGCAAATTCAGAAAGTGGTGCGCCACATGCAGCGGCAGGGTTTCTTTGTGACTACCAACGAGCCCACCGACGCCGAACGCCTGCGCTACCCGCACATCGTGCGCGTGGTGCCCAAAGCCGGCTACAACGCCCAGCGCACCCCCATGGATCTGCCCATTGCGCGCAGCATTGTGGCGGCCGTACAATCCACTACGAATCAGTCGGTTGTGGCGCTGCCGACTTCCGGCGGCAGCTTGCCGTTGTACGCGTTTAAAGAACAGCTCAACGCGACCACCATCACGGTGCCCGTGGCTAATTACGACAATAATCAACACGCCGAGAACGAGAACCTGCGCCTCGGCAACCTCTGGGACGGCCTCGAAACCATGGCGGCGATCATGCGGCTCAAGTAAAGCGTGACCAAAGCAGGCAGGCTCTAAAAATTTATCGGTTCGCCGCGGGAAGATTTTGTCCGTAAGCAGTTTACACCTCGACAGTGGCCCACCGCCGCTGCCTGAACCTGCCTGTTTATGTCTGCTTCTCCCTATCCCGAAGGCACTGTGCGTGCCCTGCTGGCCACGGAACTCGTGACCGAGGCTACCCGTGCGGCCTTACTTGCCCGCCTGGAGCCGGTGGTGCACGAGCCAGCGTATTTCGATGCCGCTACCTACGAGCTGCTGCGGACCGTGTGCGCCCGCATCTTCCCGCAGCCCGACCGCGAGGAACCCATCGAGCTGGCCATTGCCATTGACAAACGCCTGCTGGAAGGCCGCAGCGACGGTTGGCGCTACGACGCTCTGCCGCCCGACCGCGAGACGTACCGCCTCGGGCTGGGTGGCATTCAGGAAAGCGCCCAGGCAATGTATCAGCAGGACTTCACGGGACTCTCTGATCAGCAGAAAGATGCTGTAATCCAGGCAATACAGGAGGCGCGGGCGCCGGGCGCCATTTGGGAGACGCTGCCAGCCGAAAGGTTCTTCGAGGAAATGCTGGCCGAAATGACCGAACTCTACTACGCGCATCCGCTGGCCCAGGAAGAAATTGGCTACGTCGGCATGGCCGATGTGCCCGGCTGGTCGCGCATCGAGCTTGGCGAGCTGGAGCCCCGCGAGCCGGAAAAGAATGCCGAAATCAACCGATAGAGCCAACTTAAATATCATGTAAGTATTTGACAATCAAATACTTACATAACTTATTATATTCTTACCTTTTCTTTATGCCCGACGAAGAAGTAGCCGAAGAAGGCGTGCTGAACCCTGTGCAGCCCGAAATTCAGGATCCGTTGCTGAAACAGCTGATGCAGGAAGAAACCGTTTTGGAGCCCGCGCCCGAACCACTTGCGCTGAAGCTTCCCACAGAAGAGGTTGATTGTGTGGTGATTGGCACCGGAGCGGGCGGCGCGCCCCTACTGGCTCGACTGGCTATGGCGGGCTTGAAAGTGGTGGCGCTCGAAGCCGGGCCGTGGCACAACCCCCAGCGCGATTTTGCCACCGACGAGCACGCTCAGAATTTCCTGTTTTGGAACGACGAGCGGCTGTCGGCGGGCCAAGACCCTGTGGCTTTTGGCAAGAACAACTCCGGCACCGGCGTGGGCGGCTCTACGCTGCACTACACCGCCTACACGCCCCGCGCCCAGCCCGACGACCTGCACCTAAACCGCGATTTCGGCGTGGGCGTCGACTGGCCTTTCGGCTACGACGAGCTTGCACCGTATTACGATGAGCTTGAGCACTTTCTGGGTATTTCGGGGCCGACGCCCTACCCGTGGGGACCAGCCCGCAAGCGAGGGTATCCGTTGGCGCCGTTGCCGCTCAACGGGGCTGCGCAGCTTATGCAGCGCGGCTGCGAACAACTGGGCTTACGGACTTCGCCGGCCGCCAACGCGGCGCTATCGGCGCGCTACTACCAAGAGGGCGTGGGCTGGCGCGAGGCCTGCACCAACCGCGGCTTCTGCCAGGCCGGTTGTAGCACCGGCGCCAAAGCCAGCATGGACGTCACGTTTATTCCGCTGGCCGTAGCCCACGGCGCCGACATTCGCCCCAATAGCTATGTAACTGAAATTGAGCGCGATACAAAAGGCCACATTACCGCTGTAGTGTACCTCCAAAACGGCCAGCCACACCGGCAGGCGTGTCGCAACGTGTTTCTGTGTGCGGGGGCCATCGAAACACCAAGAATCTTGCTGCTCAACGAGTTGGCACTCACCAGCGGGCAAGTAGGCCGCAACTTCATGGCCCATACCGGCATACAGGTGTGGGGCACCTTCGACGAGGATATTCGGCCCTATAAAGGCATTCCCGGCTCGCTGATTTCTGAAGATACCCACCGCCCCCAGGACGCCGACTTTGCGGGCGGCTATTTATTGCAAAGCATTGGCGTTATGCCCGTTACGTTTGCAGGCCAAGTGGTGCGGGCGCGCAAGCTATGGGGTCCGGCGCTTCGCAACTACTTGCAGCAATACAACCACATCGCTGGCATCAACATCCTGGGCGATTGCCTGCCGCACGCCGATAACTATCTGGAACTAGCCGACGAAAAAGACGCCCGCGGCATCGCCAAGCCCCGAATCCACTTCACTAACCAGGAAAACGAAACCCGCATGACGCGCCACGCCGAGCAAGTGATGCGCCGCATTTGGGAGGCCGCTGGGGCCCGCGACGTGTGGGCCTTTCCGCGCAATGCGCACGTCATTGGCACGGCCCGCATGGGCCTCAGCGGCGACGATGCCGTGGTGGACGCCAACGGCCGCGCCTTCGACGTTCCGAACTTGTATATCTGTGATAACTCGGTATTTCCCAGTGCTTTGAGTGTCAATCCGGCTCTTACCATTATGGCCCTGAGCCTGCGCACCGCCGATAAATTTCTGGAAAAAGAAAGACGGCGCGACGCCTGAACTAGAGCTAGAAAATCAGCTCCCCTCCTTTTGCAAGCAGGGGAGCTGATTTTCTAGCTCTATAAATTCTAACCTATTCATTTCCAACGCTCATGCCCAAAGGCTTTCTGACCCACATAAAAGAGAAATTCGGCGATGGCCACTACGAGGGCGACGAATTTGGCGGCGCGGGTGGGCGCGATGGCAGCGGACTGCCGTCGGGTGCGGCGGGCAACTTCATGTTTGCGACGGGCATCGAGTGCTCCTACCCCACCATCGACCACGGCCGCACGCGCCGCGATTTGCTGGCGGAGTGCGGGCACTACGACCGTTGGCAGGAAGACTTGCAACTGGTGAAAGATCTGGGGTTGAAGGTGTTACGCTACGGACTACCGTACTACAATATTCATCGCGCACCGGGCCATTACGACTGGGAGTTTGCCGACCAGGTGATGGCCGAGATGCAGCGCCTGGACATCACGCCGATTCTGGATTTGCTGCACTTCGGCGTGCCCGACTGGATCGGCAATTTCCAGAACCCTGAGCTGCCGGTGCATTTTGCCGAATACGCCGCGGCCGTGGCCCGGCGCTATCCGTGGGTGCGGTACTACACGCCCGTCAACGAGATTTATGTGTCGGCCCGCATCAGCGCCAAAGATGGCGTCTGGAACGAGCAGCTCCGCACCGACAAAGGCTTTATTACGGCCCTGAAACACCTGACGGCCGCCAGCATTATGGCCACCCAGCAGATTGCCAAAGTGCGCCCCGACTGCATCATCGTGCAAAGCGAATCGGCGGAATTTACCCACGAGCTGCGCGCGGTACGCACACCTTCCATCCAGATCGAGAACAAACTGCGGTTTTTGTCGCTGGATTTATTGTACGCACATCATCCTGATGCTGAAGTACTTACCTATTTGCTCGACAACGGCCTGACGCGCAAGGAATACGACTGGTTTATGGCCGGCGAGCCGCCCGGCTACCAGATCATGGGCAACGACTACTACGGCCGCAACGAACGCATTGTGCTGCCCAACGGCGAGATCTGCACCAGCATGGACGTGCTGGGATGGTATAACATCACCCACGAGTACTACCAGCGCTACCTCAAGCCCGTGATGCACACCGAAACCAACGTGTTCGACGCCCACGAAGCCCCGACGTGGCTCTGGAAGCAGTGGGTCAATATTCTGCGCATGCGCAAGGAAGGCGTGCCGGTGCTCGGCTTTACGTGGTATTCGCTTATCGATCAGATCGATTGGGACATTGCGCTGGCCCAGAAAGTTGGTAAGGTCAACCCCTGCGGCCTCTACGACCTCGACCGCAAGCCCCGCCCCGTGGCCGAAGCGTATCGCATGCTGTTGCAGGAATACGGCCAGATTACCATCGTGCCCCACGGCGAGCTGTTTGAAGTGACCAAGCAGCCGGCTACCCTCAAAGTAGAGATTTAGGCTGCCAGCAACAGCATGGTGTCGGCAACCTGCAACGGGTGTCGCTCTGCGAGAAACGCAGAGCGACACCCGCTTTTTTTGTACTCCATAAACTACTGCCAGATAATAACATACAAGGTGCATCCTTGCGGTTTTACGTGCTGTCTTTCGAGCACAAACCAAGAAACGGCGCACACAAAAAGCCGGTTCGGACTCCCTGATTTTGGGCGAAAATAATTAGATATCATTTCGCCTATGTATCATGGTTTATTTAAGTATTTTGCCGATAAAACCATGTTTTAAGCCTTGTATGCACATGAAGCGTTTGGACAAAATCGGATTTCCACTCCTGACTCTGGGCCTGAGCGGACTGCTGCTCTTGGGTTCGTGTAGTCAGAAAACAAGTACGGGCGTGACCACCACCGCCCCCGCCCCGAAGGCTGAAGAAGCCGCCGTTGCGTCGTACCAGGTGCCCGTGGAGTATTTCACCCTCGACAACGGCCTGAAGGTGGTGCTCTCGCCCGACAAAACGGCGCCCATTACCACCATTGCCGTTTATTACAACATCGGCTTCCGCATCGAGCCGCGCGACCGCACCGGTTTTGCGCACTTGTTTGAGCACATGATGTTTCAGGGCTCGCAGAACTTGGGCAAGGCCGAATTTATCTCGCTGATCCAGAAAAACGGGGGCATTCTGAACGGCTCCACGCGCTTTGATTTCACCAACTACTTCGAGATAGTGCCGGCGCACAAGCTCGAAACTATGCTGTGGGCCGAAGCCGACCGCATGCGCGGCTTAGCCATCAACCAGAGCAACCTCACCAACCAGCAAGGCGTGGTGAAAAACGAAGTGCGCGTGAACGTGCTCAACCAGCCCTACGGCGGGTTTCCGTGGCTCGACATGCCGCAGTACGCCAACAAGAACTGGCACAACGCCCACAACTTCTACGGCGATCTGAAAGACCTTGACGCGGCGAACCTGACGGATGTGCAGTCGTTTTTCAAGACGTACTACGCGCCCAACAATGCCTCGCTGGTAGTAGTCGGGGATTTCGATCCGGCGGAGGCCAAAAAGTGGGTGCAGCAATATTTTGGTGGCATTCCGTCGGCGCCGCAGCCCCCTAAGGTGGACCTCACGGAGCCCCGGCAGGAAAAGGAGCAGCGCTTCACCAAAGACGACAAGCTGGCCACCAAGCCGGCGCTGGCGTTTGCCTACCACATGCCTGACAGGCGCTGGCGTTTGCCTACCACATGCCTGACAAGAACACGCCCGAATACTACGCCATGGGCCTGCTCGACCAGATTTTGTTGCAGGGAAACGACAGCCGGCTCTACCAGGCGCTGGTGCAGAAGCGCGGCTACGCGGGCTCGGTCAGCGGCGGCATCAACGATTTGGGCAACATGTTCGACTACAACGGCCCGATGCACTGGGGCGGCAGCCTGACCTACGACCCCACCGTATCGGCCGACTCGGTGGTGGCGGTGCTCACCCAGGAAATCGAGAAGCTCGACAAAAACGGCGTCGACCAGGCCACGCTCGATTTGGCGATGGTAAAGATGCGCTCCAGCCTCTACGACCAACTCAGCAGCCTCTACGGCTTCGGCAAGGCCGATTTGCTGGCCACGTTTGCCCTGTTCGACAACGACCCCGGCCGCATCAACAACCTCGAAAAGGAATTTCGGAAGGTAACGCCAGCCGTGATGCAAAAAACCATCAAAGAGTATCTGCGGCCCACCAATCGTACCGTATTGATTATCAACCCATTGGCTAAAAGCTAAACCGACGCATGAAAAACCTCCTCTTCCTCGGCTTGTGCAGCGCGGCGCTGGCTTTTAGCTCTTCGGCCGTGTTGGCCCAAAAACAAACACCCCCGCCCGGCGGTACGCCCCGCGACTTTTCGTTGCCCGCTAAGCAAGAATTTACGTTGCCCAACGGCTTGCAGGCGACGCTGGTGCCCTTCGGCGAAATCCCGAAAGTATCGGTGAGCTTGATTGTGCAGGCCGGCAACGTGCACGAAGCGGAAAACGAAAACGGCCTCGCCGACATCGTGGGCCGGCTGATGCGCGAAGGCACCACCACGCTGTCGGCCAACCAGATATCGGAGAAAGTCGCGCGCATGGGCGGCTCGATCGACGTGTCGGTGGGCGCCGACCAGACCATAATTTCGGGCTCGGTGCTTTCGGAATACGGCCCCGACCTCGTGGCCCTAATGGCCGATTTGGTGCAGCACCCGTCGTTCCCGGCTTCGGAGCTGACGCGCATCAAAAACGACTTCAAGCGCGAAATGAACCTGTCCCGTTCGCGGCCCGGTACCCAGGCGCGCATCAAGTTTTCGTCGGCGCTCTACAAGGGCCACCCCTACGGCCGCGGCTTGCCCAGCGATGCCCTGATCGACGGCTTCACGCTGGAGCAGGTCAATGCGTTTTACCAGAAGCAATACGGCGCCCAGCGCACCAACCTGTACGCGGCCGGCAAGTTCGACGCGGCGGCCCTGCAAAAGGCCATTACCGCTTCGCTCAGCGACTGGACCAAAGGCCCGGAGCGCCACATCGACATCGCCAAGCCCACTACCAAAGGCGACCTGATGGTGCAGGACCGCCCCGGCGCGCCGCAATCGACGCTGGTCATTGGCCTGCCCGTAGTCGATCCGTCCAACCCCGACTTCCTGCGCTTACGCATTGCCAACTCGCTGCTGGGCGGCTCCTTTGGCTCGCGCATCACCCGCAACATCCGCGAGGATAAGGGCTACACGTATTCGCCGTATAGCTCTGTAAGCACCCATTACCGCGCCGCCGATTGGGCCGAAACCGCCGACGTAACCACCAGTGAGACAGGCAATTCGCTGAAGGAGATCATGAACGAAGTAGACCGCCTGCGCCAAGAGCCACCGTCGGCTGATGAGCTGAAAGGCATTCAGAATTACGAAGCGGGCCTGTTTGTGCTGCGCAACTCGACGCCGGAAGGCATCATCGGGCAGCTCTACCAGCTCGACCTCCACGGCCTACCCGACAGCTACCTCACCAACCAGGTAAAGAACATCTACCAGATCACGCCGCAGCAAGTCACCGAAACGACGAAGAAATACATCCGTCCCGAAGAAATGACCATCATTGCCGTGGGCGACAAAAAAGTGATCGATCCGCAGCTCAAGAAATTCCAGCAAAGCCGGAAGAAGGCACTGTAACACTCACTTTGTATATGCTTAACAAAGAGCCTGATTGTTGTACCAGGCTCTTTGTCAAGCATATACAAAGTGTGCGTGCTGGCCGTCAGCACAAACTTTACCCTACACAAAGAACTCCCATGCCATACCGGTTCAAGAAAGGAGGTGCTCTAGAAGAAACGGGGGCAAAAGATATTTCCTTGCCGCTTTCGAAAGAGAATCTCATAAGTCTGTTAGCGAATCTGGTAGAGGGCAACGCAACCTACAGTCATCAAGACTTCGCGAATTGGTGCAGCAAACACTTCGGGTATATCGTGGTAAATGACTTGGAATTAGAAGCGGCCGGAATCGACGAGGCCACTTATGAAGTGTTAAAGGATGTGGATGCGCAATGGGATTTGTACTTGGTGAGTACATATAAAATTGAAGAACTACAGGCCATAGACTTGAATCAAGTCAGGTTGCCCAAAGAGTGGTTTCAAGACTGGCTCAATCAGCTACACTGAAACACTTCGCGCAATACCGAGCCAACCGAAGAACGTTCAACGCTTCTGGTTGAAAGTGACCGCGTAGGGTGCAGGGTAGTCATCGTGGATCGCGTCGATTCGGTCTATGAAGCCGGCTACTTTTCGTTTCGGCGCACGACCCCGCAGGCGGGTAGCGGTACTACCGTCGGCGGCGCGTTTGTGGTCGCGGGCATGTGGAACGAATACTTGGGTCCGCCGGCGTCCCAAGGCGGGGCCATATGCTATACGCTCAACTTGCCGGTCGATGTAGCAATGTCGCCGGGGCAGGCGCTGACCGTCGGCGGGCAGGTATACCCGCATGTGGTGGTCTTAGCCACGCCGGTTACGGGTGGAGCGTGTCCTACCTACGGCCTCAGAACGAAGGCGACGCTCCGCAAGCTCTACTACGGTCAAGTCTGGGACCGCATACCGTGACTTGATGGCGGTACATAGGGCAAATCCCTGCACGATCTGAGGTGCGCTAGGAGCGGCCGTTAATATTGAAAGATCTCTTGCAACCGGTCGCATATCTCTTGCGCAGTGGCTTTGGGCAGCATGCCCAAACGACGCACCAAGCGGGTTTTATCAACTGACCGGATATGATCTAGGGCCACCTGCCCTTCCTTGCCCTGGAAGGTGCAATCGATGCGGGAGGGATAATCGCGCCGGGTGCTGGTTAGCGCCGCAATAGTGACCGTGCGCAAGTAGCGGTTCATCTCGTCGGGCGAAAGCACTACGCACGGACGGGTCTTGTTGATTTCGCTGCCTTGGGTCGGGTCGAGGTTGACGAGCCACACCTCGAAGCGTTGCACCGCTACCACTGCCATTCGGTTTCCTCAAAGGCGTCATCAGAAAAGCCCTCCAGCAGTTCGCCCTCTGGGGTCTGGCCCTGGGCAATCGCGTGTTGAAAGCGCTCGTCCCACCCTTCGCGGCGGGGCTTTGCCACTGGCTTGATGAGCAGGCCCTCAACCGTGGGCTGTAAGTCGACCTCGCCGACGAGGTGATACTGTTGCAGTAGCTTCTTGGGCAGCACAATTCCTTGCGAATTGCCTACTCGTATTATGCGCGTGTTCATGAAGCAAATGTACGTACAATGTAATTACGCTTACCTGATTATATTGGTTCCATCATCCAGAAAGCAGCTTTTGAGGACGCGGGGCAAAACCCCACGTTATCTAGCTGACCATCATCGCCGTGGGCGACAAAAAAGTGATTGATCCGCAGCTCAAGAAATTCCAGCAAAGCCGGAAGAAGGCACTGTAACACTCACTTTGTATATACTTGATAGAGAGCCTGATATACCTATCAGGCTCTTTTCATTTTGGGCGCCCTTACATTAATGCGCTGAGCCAATAGCTTTGATTGACGCAGCGGTTCAAGAAGCTGTCATGCAGTAGCACTTTCGTTACTTTACATGAACTGTGTTAAAAGTCAAGGGTTGAGGGCAAGTTTCGAGGTAAAGTCTGCTTGATACGGCACGCCGGATTTGACAATGGCAAAGGCTTGCTTGAGCAGCTTGTTGCAGACGGCAATCAGCGCCAGCTTCTTGTTCTTGCCTCTGGCCACGAGGCGGTCAAAAAGCGCTTGGCAGGCCGCATTGGTTTTCTTGGCGGCGAAGCTGCACATGAATAATTTACCCCGAATCAAGCCCCCGCCCATCTTCGTAATCCGGACCTTGCCCCGGATGCTGGTACCGGAGGTGTGCTCGCGGGGCGACAAGCCGGCCATCGCGATGAGCTGGCGGTAGTTATCGAGATGCACAAAGCCGCTGGCAAACAAGAGCAACATGCCCGCGGTCTTTCGCCCACTACCGGGAATGGAGCAGAGCAGCGCCAGTTCCGAGCCAAAGCGCTGTTCTAAGAGGG